>NZ_CP056783.1:0-1392500 GCF_023278045.1 Flavobacterium sp. K5-23 | reverse complement strand
CCCCTACATTATCAGTGTAGTACTCTAACCAGCTGAGCTACGAGACACTCTTTATTCTTAAATTGTATTATTTGAACTAACAGCAAGAGTAATAAATTTTAATTTTTGTTTCCGATTTCTCTTTTCGTCTCTTTCCCCAGCGTGTTGATAAATCAACTAACACTAAGGCTCTAGAAAGGAGGTGTTCCAGCCGCACCTTCCGGTACGGCTACCTTGTTACGACTTAGCCCTAGTTACCAGTTTTACCCTAGGCAGCTCCTTGCGGTCACCGACTTCAGGCACCCCCAGCTTCCATGGCTTGACGGGCGGTGTGTACAAGGCCCGGGAACGTATTCACCGGATCATGGCTGATATCCGATTACTAGCGATTCCAGCTTCACGGAGTCGAGTTGCAGACTCCGATCCGAACTGAGAACGGTTTTGTAGATTCGCTCCTACTTGCGTAGTGGCTGCTCTCTGTACCGTCCATTGTAGCACGTGTGTAGCCCAAGGCGTAAGGGCCGTGATGATTTGACGTCATCCCCACCTTCCTCACAGTTTGCACTGGCAGTCTCGTTAGAGTTCCCGACATGACTCGCTGGCAACTAACAACAGGGGTTGCGCTCGTTATAGGACTTAACCTGACACCTCACGGCACGAGCTGACGACAACCATGCAGCACCTTGTAATTTGTCTTGCGAAAGATCTGTTTCCAAACCGGTCAAACTACATTTAAGCCTTGGTAAGGTTCCTCGCGTATCATCGAATTAAACCACATGCTCCACCGCTTGTGCGGGCCCCCGTCAATTCCTTTGAGTTTCAAACTTGCGTTCGTACTCCCCAGGTGGGATACTTATCACTTTCGCTTAGCCACTGAGATTGCTCCCAACAGCTAGTATCCATCGTTTACGGCGTGGACTACCAGGGTATCTAATCCTGTTCGCTACCCACGCTTTCGTCCATCAGCGTCAATCCATTAGTAGTAACCTGCCTTCGCAATTGGTATTCCATATGTAATCTCTAAGCATTTCACCGCTACACTACATATTCTAGTTACTTCCTAATAATTCAAGTCAGACAGTATCAATGGCCGTTCCACCGTTGAGCGATGGGCTTTCACCACTGACTTATCTGACCGCCTACGGACCCTTTAAACCCAATGATTCCGGATAACGCTTGGATCCTCCGTATTACCGCGGCTGCTGGCACGGAGTTAGCCGATCCTTATTCTTACAGTACCGTCAAGCTCCGACACGTCGGAGGGTTTCTTCCTGTATAAAAGCAGTTTACAATCCATAGGACCGTCATCCTGCACGCGGTGGCTGGTTCAGGCTTGCGCCCATTGACCAATATTCCTCACTGCTGCCTCCCGTAGGAGTCTGGTCCGTGTCTCAGTACCAGTGTGGGGGATCTCCCTCTCAGGACCCCTACCCATCGTAGTCTTGGTAAGCCGTTACCTTACCAACTAACTAATGGGACGCATGCTCATCTTTTACCGTTGTGACTTTAATTACATCCTGATGCCATACGTAATACTATGAGGTATTAATCCAAATTTCTCTGGGCTATCCCTCTGTAAAGGTAGATTGCATACGCGTTACGCACCCGTGCGCCGGTCTCTAGGAAGCAAGCTCCCTATACCCCTCGACTTGCATGTGTTAAGCCTGCCGCTAGCGTTCATCCTGAGCCAGGATCAAACTCTTCATCGTATATTATGCGAATCAAATTGCTTTGATTCTATTTATGTTTGACTGAAGATCTATCGGTTTTTTCAAATCTCTCGATTCATTACTCTTTATTCTTGTGTTCTTGAAATCTCTCTCAAAAACGGCTGTCAATTCAATATGTCTAGGAACGTGTTCTTCTTGTTTTTAAACCTCTTAAAACACTTAGCGTGTTTCTCGAAGCGGGTGCAAAGATACTATCTTCTTTCTAATCTCACAAATCTTTTTTCCGATTTTATTCAGTTAATTTTGATTTGGTTTTCATTAAAAAAGTAAGAACTTGTTTGCTGTTGCGGGTGCAAAAGTAGACACTTTATTCAGTTATTCAAGCTTTTTGAACCGTTTTATTTTATGTTTTTTCAATTAAAACTATATATAGTTGATATCGTGTGTTTTGCAATTCATACTCTTTGCCGTAAATTATCATTTAAACAATTAAAAAGCCATATCAGACCCTTTCTAAACTCATAAAACAACTATTAACCTCTCTCATAATCCAAATAATTTCTCTAGACACCGTCATTAAAAACAACAATAACATACCCAATCCCCATAGTTACCACAAAGCTGAATTGCATAAATTAAAAAAACAGCACCAATACCCCCTTTAAACTATCCTTAGTTATTACTTTGCAGCAACAATCAAGTCCTCTTTTTAAGACTATCGAACGCTAAACCACACCCTATTCCTGTTTTATTTTAAGAGACTCAACTGCATATTACATCCGTTTAATAAATAAAAAAAATGATGAATCAATAAATCAAAATCTCACAATCCCTGTTTAACTTTTATAAAAGAAAAAAATATAGTTCAATCCTAAGAAAACAAAGAAATAGCCGCTTATAAAATCAAAATACAGAATAATCAGGATCAGGAACAAAACCTGGGGAGGATTTAATATAAAATCAAAAGAGTATAAAATAAAAAAAACCGTTTCACAGAAAGGGGTTTTAGAATCTGTAACAAGTCCAGATTAAAGAAAGACGACAAGCCGAGCCGTTAGGCGAACACGTCGATCCTATGAAAAACAAAAAAACCCTATCCGGTTTGGATAGGGTTTTCAAAAGAAAGGCGACGACATACTCTCCCACATAACTGCAGTACCATCTGCGCAGGCGGGCTTAACTACTCTGTTCGGGATGGGAAGAGGTGAGCCCCGCCGCAATAACCACCTTAAGGTTGTTATAATTGCTTTGGGCAATTATCATAATTATTAATTAACTAAAGTTAACTATCAATTACAAAATATCTTAACATACTGAGATAAAGAAAAAAGTATTTTTTAGAAAGTTTCTCCCCCCGCCGAAGCAGGGGAAAAGTGTACATAAGCTTACGGGTTATTAGTACTACTCGACTATGACATTACTGCCTTTACATCTATAGCCTATCAACGTGGTCATCTCCCACGACCCTTAAAAGAAATCTCATCTTGTGGTGGGTTTCGCGCTTATATGCTTTCAGCGCTTATCCCTTCCAAACGTAGCTACTCTGCGATGCTCATGGAACAACAGATACACCAGAGGTTTGTCCAATTCGGTCCTCTCGTACTAGAATCAGATCCACTCAAATTTCTTGCGCCCACAGTAGATAGAGACCGAACTGTCTCACGACGTTCTGAACCCAGCTCGCGTGCCACTTTAATGGGCGAACAGCCCAACCCTTGGGACCTTCTCCAGCCATGTGACGAGCCGACATCGAGGTGCCAAACCCCCCCGTCGATATGAGCTCTTGGGGGAGATCAGCCTGTTATCCCCGGCGTACCTTTTATCCTTTGAGCGATGGCCCTTCCATGCGGAACCACCGGATCACTATGCTCTACTTTCGTACCTGATCGACCTGTATGTCTCTCAGTCAAGCTCCCTTATGCCATTGCACTCTACGCACGGTTACCAAGCGTACTGAGGGAACCTTTAGAAGCCTCCGTTACTCTTTTGGAGGCGACCACCCCAGTCAAACTACCCACCAAGCAATGTCCCCCGCGTTCGCGGGGTTAGGCCTCAGACAAACAAAGGGTTGTATTTCAACAATGACTCCACAACGCCTAGCGACGCCACTTCACAGTCTCCAACCTATCCTACACATCATTTGTCCAAGGTCAATACTAAGCTATAGTAAAGGTGCACAGGGTCTTTTCGTCCCACTGCGGGTAAACGGCATCTTCACCGTTACTACAATTTCACCGAGCTCATGGCTGAGACAGTGTCCAGATCGTTACACCATTCGTGCAGGTCGGAACTTACCCGACAAGGAATTTCGCTACCTTAGGACCGTTATAGTTACGGCCGCCGTTTACTGGGGCTTCATTTCAATGCTTCTCCGAAGATAACATCTCCACTTAACCTTCCAGCACCGGGCAGGTGTCAGGCCCTATACTTCATCTTACGATTTTGCAGAGCCCTGTGTTTTGATAAACAGTCGCCTGGACCTCTTCACTGCGGCCACGCCGTAAAGCGTGGCGACCCTTCTCCCGAAGTTACGGGTCTATTTTGCCTAATTCCTTAGCCATGAATCTCTCGAGCACCTTAGGATTCTCTCCTCGACTACCTGTGTCGGTTTGCGGTACGGGTACTCATTACCTGAAGTTTAGAGGTTTTTCTTGGAAGCCCTTAGGCGCACTATCTCTTTGTCCGAAGACTCCGAGTACTATCGTATTTCCCCAAGATCTGTGGATTTGCCTGCAGATCTTATAGGTAGGTACTTCAACGAACTATTCCGTCAGTTCGCGGCGCTTTCATCACTCCGTCACCCCATCACAGTAATAAGTAGTACGGGAATATTAACCCGTTGTCCATCGACTGTCCCTTTCGGGTTCGCCTTAGGTCCCGACTAACCCACAGCTGATTAGCATAGCTGTGGAAACCTTAGTCTTTCGGTGTGCGGGTTTCTCGCCCGCATTATCGTTACTTATGCCTACATTTTCTTTTCTCACCAGTCCAGCATACCTTACGATACACCTTCTACCCTGTGAGAATGCTCCCCTACCACTCCATAATTTAATATGAAATCCATAGCTTCGGTAATACGCTTATGCCCGATTATTATCCATGCTCGTCCGCTCGACTAGTGAGCTGTTACGCACTCTTTAAATGAATGGCTGCTTCCAAGCCAACATCCTAGCTGTCTATGCAGACAAACCTCGTTCTTTCAACTTAGCGTATATTTGGGGACCTTAGCTGATGGTCTGGGTTCTTTCCTCTCGGACTTGGACCTTAGCACCCAAGCCCTCACTGTTATGAAACATTATATAGCATTCGGAGTTTGTCAGGAATTGGTAGGCGGTGAAGCCCCCGCATCCAATCAGTAGCTCTACCTCTATATAACTTTACGCATAACGCTGCACCTAAATGCATTTCGGGGAGTACGAGCTATTTCCGAGTTTGATTGGCCTTTCACCCCTACCCACAGGTCATCCGAAGACTTTTCAACGTCAACCGGTTCGGTCCTCCACTGTGTGTTACCACAGCTTCAACCTGCCCATGGGTAGATCACACGGTTTCGCGTCTAACACTACTGACTAAAGCGCCCTATTCAGACTCGCTTTCGCTACGGATCCGTGGCTTAACCACTTATCCTTGCCAGCAACGTTAACTCGTAGGCTCATTATGCAAAGGCACGCCGTCACCCCACGAAAGGGCTCCGACCGCTTGTAAGCGTATGGTTTCAGGATCTATTTCACTCCGTTATTCACGGTTCTTTTCACCTTTCCCTCACGGTACTGGTTCACTATCGGTCTCTCAGGAGTATTTAGCCTTAGCGGATGGTCCCGCCAAATTCAGACAGGATTTCTCGTGTCCCGCCCTACTCAGGATACCACTATCGTTATCTTCTATTACTTATACAGGGCTATCACCTTCTTTGGCTCTACTTTCCAGTAGATTCTAATTCTATCCGCAACAAATAACGTGGTCCTACAACCCCAACATTGCCGTAACAACATTGGTTTGGGCTAATCCGCGTTCGCTCGCCACTACTTACGGAATCACTTTTGTTTTCTTCTCCTCCGCCTACTTAGATGTTTCAGTTCAGCGGGTTTGCTCACCTATCGGTGTACTATGTCTTCAACATAGTGGGTTGCCCCATTCGGGTATCTACGGATCGATCGATGTGTGCTCGTCCCCGTAGCTTTTCGCAGCTTATCACGCCCTTCATCGCCTCTGAGAGCCTAGGCATTCCCCATACGCCCTTATTTTGCTTATTGTACCAATCTTAAAATCAATTAAGACCGTTTTTTCGATTTACTAAATAAATAGTAAATCTGCTTTCTACTTTTATTATTTTCTTATCTCAATATGTCAATGAACTTTTTTCTAGGCAATAGGTAATAGCCAAAAGGCATTAGTATCGCTTCGTTATCTAGTTTTTAAACTCTTGCCTATTGGCTTTTGTCTAATTACTAAATTAGTGGAGAATAACGGAGTCGAACCGTTGACCCCCTGCGTGCAAGGCAGGTGCTCTAGCCAGCTGAGCTAATTCCCCAATCTATTTATGAATTGTGAATTACGAATTACGATGTATATCGTGATTTATCAACTCTAGAATTTCTTCTTTTATTTAAGTATAAATAGTTGTCTCGGACAGACTCGAACTGTCGACCCCTACATTATCAGTGTAGTACTCTAACCAGCTGAGCTACGAGACACTCTTTATTCTTAAATTGTATTATTTGAACTAACAGCAAGAGTAATAAATTTTAATTTTTGTTTCCGATTTCTCTTTTCGTCTCTTTCCCCAGCGTGTTGATAAATCAACTAACACTAAGGCTCTAGAAAGGAGGTGTTCCAGCCGCACCTTCCGGTACGGCTACCTTGTTACGACTTAGCCCTAGTTACCAGTTTTACCCTAGGCAGCTCCTTGCGGTCACCGACTTCAGGCACCCCCAGCTTCCACGGCTTGACGGGCGGTGTGTACAAGGCCCGGGAACGTATTCACCGGATCGGGCTGATATCCGATTACTAGCGATTCCAGCTTCACGGAGTCGAGTTGCAGACTCCGATCCGAACTGAGAACGGTTTTGTAGATTCGCTCCTACTTGCGTAGTGGCTGCTCTCTGTACCGTCCATTGTAGCACGTGTGTAGCCCAAGGCGTAAGGGCCGTGATGATTTGACGTCATCCCCACCTTCCTCACAGTTTGCACTGGCAGTCTCGTTAGAGTTCCCGTGACTCGCTGGCAACTAACAACAGGGGTTGCGCTCGTTATAGGACTTAACCTGACACCTCACGGCACGAGCTGACGACAACCATGCAGCACCTTGTAATTTGTCTTGCGAAAGATCTGTTTCCAAACCGGTCAAACTACATTTAAGCCTTGGTAAGGTTCCTCGCGTATCATCGAATTAAACCACATGCTCCACCGCTTGTGCGGGCCCCCGTCAATTCCTTTGAGTTTCAAACTTGCGTTCGTACTCCCCAGGTGGGATACTTATCACTTTCGCTTAGCCACTGAGATTGCTCCCAACAGCTAGTATCCATCGTTTACGGCGTGGACTACCAGGGTATCTAATCCTGTTCGCTACCCACGCTTTCGTCCATCAGCGTCAATCCATTAGTAGTAACCTGCCTTCGCAATTGGTATTCCATGTGTAATCTCTAAGCATTTCACCGCTACACTACATATTCTAGTTACTTCCTAATAATTCAAGTCAGACAGTATCAATGGCCGTTCCACCGTTGAGCGATGGGCTTTCACCACTGACTTATCTGACCGCCTACGGACCCTTTAAACCCAATGATTCCGGATAACGCTTGGATCCTCCGTATTACCGCGGCTGCTGGCACGGAGTTAGCCGATCCTTATTCTTACAGTACCGTCAAGCTCCGACACGTCGGAGGGTTTCTTCCTGTATAAAAGCAGTTTACAATCCATAGGACCGTCATCCTGCACGCGGCATGGCTGGTTCAGGCTTGCGCCCATTGACCAATATTCCTCACTGCTGCCTCCCGTAGGAGTCTGGTCCGTGTCTCAGTACCAGTGTGGGGGATCTCCCTCTCAGGACCCCTACCCATCGTAGTCTTGGTAAGCCGTTACCTTACCAACTAACTAATGGGACGCATGCTCATCTTTTACCGTTGTGACTTTAATTACATCCTGATGCTATACGTAATACTATGAGGTATTAATCCAAATTTCTCTGGGCTATCCCTCTGTAAAAGGTAGATTGCATACGCGTTACGCACCCGTGCGCCGGTCTCTAGGAAGCAAGCTCCCTATACCCCTCGACTTGCATGTGTTAAGCCTGCCGCTAGCGTTCATCCTGAGCCAGGATCAAACTCTTCATCGTATATTATGCGAATCAAATTGCTTTGATTCTATTTATTTTTGACTGAAGATCTATCGGTTTTTTCAAATCTCTCGATTCATTACTCTTTATTCTTGTGTTCTTGAAATCTCTCTCAAAAACGGCTGTCAATTCAATATGTCTAGGAACGTGTTCTTCTTGTTTTTAAACCTCATAAAACACTTAGCATGTTTCTCGAAGCGGGTGCAAAAGTACAACTTCTTTTCATTCTCGCAAGCGTTTTGAAAAGTTTTTTTTTAGAAACTTTCGTTTCTCTTTTTCTTTCTTTTTAAACCCGGTTTCCCGTGTTTCGCTTACTCAATTTATTAAAGAACTTGTTTGCTATTGCGGGTGCAAAACTACCTCCTTTTTTCAGTTATTCAAGCTTTTTAAACGCTTTTATTTGATGTTTTTTTATCTTTAATTTTAAATTGCTTAAAACGTGGCTGTTGAAAGCAAAAGTTTTCCCTCTCTCTTCTTGCGTCCGAAGAAAAGGGAGTATTTACGAGAGTGGTTAGCGAAGATTGATGGGGATTTGTTGAAATTTAAAACTAAAAAAAAAAAAGATTCCAACCTCCAGAAGAACGGAAGCTTTGAGAATATTGAAGTCGATTTATATCATTGCTTATATAATGAATAAGAAATGATGTCTCAAAACAAAGTTTAGATACCGAGGTTGCGTTAGGGATAGAAGTGAAAAGCCCACAGTCCCGATTTTTTTCGGGACGAGGACTTGTAACGGATAGCCCGGCCTATTATAAAAAAAAGAGACTATTCCTTATATATAGGTATAGTCTCTTTTTTTTTATAATGGGGAACGCCCAAATGATTCATTAATCGAAACGAATCGCTTTGACCGGGGATATTTTTGTTATTATATAAGAAGGAATCAGTAAGACTAGAAAACAAACTCCGATTGTAAGCAGGTTTAATAATCCTATATACCCCCAATTTAAATATACGGGAGCTTGAGTGACATAGTAATTCTCTGGATTCAGTTTAATTATACCAAAGTATTGCTGTAACAATAATAAAGAAATACCGATTAGATTACCCCAAAACAACCCTCGAAGAATAAGATAAGAAGCATTGTATAAGAATATTTTCCTAATACTCCAGTTACTCGCCCCTAATGCTTTTAGAATCCCTATCATTTGAGTCCGCTCGAGAATAAGCACTAACAATGCAACTACCATATTTATTGTAGCAACTAAAATCATCACAATCAATATGACTATAATATTAAAGTCGAATAATTGTAGCCATTCAAATATATAACTGTATTTCTCTATGATGCTTTTAGTATCCAATGTCGAACCCGTTTTTTTATAAACTTGCTCTGCCGTCTCTTTGATATTATCAAAATCAGTCACAAATACTTCAAAAGCACCGACCTGATCCGACTTCCATTTATTAATCCGCTGTATGTGACGAATATCACCTATTACATAAGTAGCATCGAATTCCTGAAATCCAGAATTAAAAATACCAACGATATTAAATCTACGAAGATTAGGCGATTTATTTTGGGTTTCTTTCATAAAGAAAGTATTGAAATCATCACCCACTTTAAGTTTAAGCCTATCAGCAAGGAATTGAGAAATCACCACTTCCTCGTTCAAATTAGATTTGAGATTAGGCAACCTTCCTTGAATTATATATTCTTTGATGTTATCCCACTTATAATCATTTCCGACCCCTTTGAAAACAATCCCTTCGAATGCTGTTTCGGTTCTAATAATTCCTGCTTTGGTCGCGATAGCTTGTATATGACTTACTGCATCAACCGAATTGAAATTGGGATAAAAATCTTGATTTGTTAAAACTGGAACAATTGTAACATCAGATTGATTATTGTCGAAGTTGGAAATAATCACGTGTCCGTTGAAAGCCGAGATTTTCTCTCTAATTTTTTGCTGCAAACCAAGACCAGTCGCAACTGAAACAATCATCATAATCATCCCTATGGAAATCGCCGATATTGCAATTTTAATAATTGGTGCAGATATACTACTCTTGTTATCCTTAGCAGTTATGAGTCTTTTGGCAATGAAGTATTCTAAATTCAAGTTTTTCGATTTGATTAAGCAACAAATATAAAGCTATTCGACAACAATTAAAGCGGCAACTTTTTTTTCATTTCTTCTACAATATTATAGGCAGCGGGACAAATAGATACGTTCGTTAAAGTAAGGTCCGTAATTTGCTGAAATTTCTTTCTGTCAGTATGCGGGAACTCCCTACAGGCTTTTGGACGCACTTCATAAATCATACAGGCGTTTTCATTATCCAAAAAAGTACAAGGCACGCTTTGCAACACATAATCTTTATCTTCGTCAACCCTTAGGTATTGCTCGATAAACTGTTGTGGTTTTTGTCTAAGATATTTAGAAACTCGTTCAATGTCAGCAGAAGTAAATAACGGACCAGTGGTTTTACAACAATTGGCACATTTTAAGCAATCCGTTTTTTTAAATTCGGCATCATGTATATCTTGCATTACATAATCTAAATTCTTAGGTGTTTTCTTTTTAAGCTTATCGAAATACTTTTTGTTTTCGATATGCTTATCTTTGGCAAGTTTTCCCAGTTCGTTTAAAGAAGGTTTCAATAAAATAATTTAAAGTTGATATCGGCAAAAATAAACTATCTAAACTTAAACAGTAAACTTTAATCTATAAAAATGAAAGACCTCTTCGGAAAAGCCATTCTTGATTTCCAAACCAAGAACTCCCCTGAAAACATAATTACGGAAACATCCATATCTGAAGCAGATGAAATGAGTGTAGATTATTTATTTCGATCTTATATGGAAATGCCATTATTAGAACAAAAAGCACTAGATCTTGTCAAAGGAAAAACACTTGATGTGGGATGCGGAGCAGGGAGTCACGCTCTTCATTTACAAAACGAACGAGATCTTGAAATAACTTCTATTGACATTTCTGCAAATGCAATTCAGGCATGCCAGCTTAGAGGACTAAAAAACGCCCGAGTTCAGGATGTTTTAGATATCGAAAACGAAACCTACGATACTATTACGCTACTTATGAACGGTACAGGAATTTTTGGAACCATCAAAAACACCCCTAAATTTCTACAGAAATTAAAATCACTGTTAAATATTAATGGGCAAATATTAATTGACTCTTCAGACATTATCTATATGTTTGATGAGGATGAAGATGGAGGAAAGTGGCTTCCTTCAAACGGATATTATGGCGAACTAGAATTCAATATCACATACAAAGGAGAGAAAGAAGATTCATTCCCGTGGCTTTATCTTGATTATAATACTTTACAGAATGCCGCGCATGACAATGGATTAAAATGCGAATTGATTCAGGAAGGCGAACACTATGACTATTTAGCAAGACTAAGCATCTAAAAGTTAACTTTTCAAAACATAAAAAAGCCAAACAACAATTGTTGTTTGGCTTTTTTATGTTTTGAATATTTATGGAATATTCAAATATTTGTGAGTTTGCAGTGACACCCTCCATTTTGGATTGTTCATAACGTAATCAACAATCAGCGGTGTCATCTCTTCTTTCTTGCTCCATTCTGGCTGAAGGAATAAAATCGCTTCTTCATTTACTAAAGCAGCTTGTTCTTCTGCAAAAATAAAATCATGTTTGTTATGAATTATTACTTTCAGCTCGTTTGCATTATCATAAACGGTTTGAGTTGGCAGTTTATTCTTTTTAGGAGACAAACAAATCCAATCCCATATTCCTGATAAAGGATAAGCTCCCGAAGTCTCGATATGTACTTTCCTATTATTGTTCTTTAGATTTCGAGTCAATAAACTCATATCCCACATCAAAGGTTCACCACCTGTAACAACAACTGTTTCTGCATATTTACTTGCATTTTCGACTATAATATCAACAGCTGTTGGAGGATGTAATTCTGCATTCCAACTTTCTTTGACATCACACCAATGACAACCTACATCACACCCACCAATTCTAATAAAATATGCCGCTGTTCCAGTATGATATCCTTCTCCTTGAATTGTATAAAACTCTTCCATCAAAGGCAACATAGCTCCTTTATTTACTTCTAATTGTATTTCTTTTGATAACATTATTCTAATTTAAAACGCAAAGATAGGTAATTTGAAAAGGAGTCAATTTAATAATCCCAAAATGCATAAAATAATAAATATAATAGTAACTCGCATAACGACATAAAAAAACCGATAGCTTTGAAACTATCGGTTTTTCTTTATAAAAATACAATCGATTTGATTACTTAAGAGTTTTCAATGATTGAATTGCGTAATTATTTGTAGGATCGATTGCTAATGTTTTAGCAAAAAATTCTTTAGCTTTTACTTTATCAAAGTTAGCATAACCCGCTGCCATAGTGTTATAACATTCGATCATTTTAGACTTCACTGTAGGTTTAGCCATTTCTTCAGCACCTTTTTTAGTTACAATATCAATGTATTGTTGATAATACATAATCATTGCTTCATCATTCTCCATTAAACTATTAGTTCTAGCACGAGAAAGGTATACATCTTGAGTATCAGGAGAAGCTGTAATAACGTTACCAAAAGCTTTATCCGCTTTTTTCAATGCTTCCATATCTTTTACTACACCTGAACCTGCGTTATCAAAATAAATTGCGTTACCTAAATAGTAATTATCATATAAAAAACTTTTAGATTCATTATTAGATGTTGCTATTTCCAATACTGCAGCAGCTTGTTTATATAATCTATTCTCATACAAACCTTTTCCTACTTCACCTAGGTGAATTGTCATAGTACTATCTACAATTACCGCCTGACGAATATCTTCAAGACCAGCATTGAAAAGCACAGGATCTACAGATGTACCATCAGCAGAGGTTCCTTTACTAATTTTAGACAATCCAATATAAAGATGATCAAGACCAATGATTTCATTAGTTCCAGCAGCAATAAAATCTGTTATTGATTTAATAGCTAAGTCCGGATTACCATTCTTATATGCTGAATATCCTAAATAACGTAAGATTCTAGGGTTCACCTTATCTAATTCCTTCATTTTATTAGCTTCAATTTCTAAAGCTTTGTAATCACCAGCTAAAATAAGGAAATCTGCATGACGCATACGAGAAGCCAATGAATAATCTGTCATAGTCATGTATTTTTCATAAAATGACAATGCTTCTTTAATATATTGATCGAATCTTCCAGGAACATTATTAGCCCAATAATAATACGTCTCAGCTAATTCTCTATAAACAGGACCATAAGAAGGGTTTATAGCAATAACTTCATTATAAGCAGCAACTGCTTCTGTATAAGCTTTTGCTCCTTTAAGCAAAACTCCTAATTGCATTTTTGCTCTAATCAAAGTGTTATCAGCCTGATAAGCATTACGATAAGAAGCGTATGCATCATTCTGATTTTTATCTCCGTAAAAAGCATCACCGTATGTTAAAAGTACTTGTGGCTCTTGTCCAAACTTCTCCTTCGCATTATCTAGTGTTGCAATAGCATTTTTATAATCAGGTTTTGAAGTATTCATATACGCCTTGGCGATATAAACATATTCTTCAAAATCTTTTCTTCTCATATCTTTTTTAGCTAATTCAAATTTAGCTTTGGCAGCAACAACATCTCCTTTATTAAGATCAAGTTGACCAAGTCCAATATAATTGAAATTTGCCGCATCTTTAGCACTTAAACCATTTTGATATGATATTTTAGCTGAATCAGCAACTTTTTGCTCAAGATATACGTTCCCTAAAAGAAAAAAAGCAAATCCCTCAGAAGGATTAGATTTAATAATCGATTTCAAAGTCGATTTTGCACTTTCATATTTTTCAGCGTCAATTGCTTTTTTGGCTTGGTTTATATCCTGAGCTTGAGCAACAGTTACAGTGGCCAAAAACGCAATACTTAAAATTTTAAACTTGTTCATTTTAACTTTATTTGATTTATTTTTTTTCATTTTCTTTATCATTATTAATTCCGTTTCTAATTAACATTTTTCGACCTGGAGTTCGTACGGGTAACAATCCAGATTTTAAAATTATCCTTTGTCCAACTTCCCCGGCAACAAATGATGCAAAACCCATTCCTAAACCGGAGTACCCTTGACAGTTTATTATATACAAATCACGTGCCAAAGGATACGTGCCCTCTGCAATATTATTTTGCGTAGGCGCAAAATAACCACTGCCTGCAAGCCCCTTCACGTTAAGAACATTGACTTTTTTAACATAATCCTTCATGGCAGGTAATGGTTGAGACAACCAATTTACTCCTACTATACCGATCATACCGTCATTTTCAGAAACAAATTTAATTACTTCATCATTAATTTTAAAAGAGAAAATTCCTTTTTCAGGTATTTCTTTAAGTCCTGCCAACTCATTCATAAAACGCACAGTACTTGAATTTGGATTATCAAAAACCAGCCCTTTTATTTTTGAATCTCTTTTACCTTGCATAAAATGAATTACATCCTGAAGGGCAATCAAAGTATCCTTGTTGTTTTTATTGGCAATAAAAGCGATGGCATCTGTCCCAATAATAGTTTGTTTAGGAACGATTTTTTTAAACTCGAATTTTTTAGACTCATCAGCCGTTAATTTTCTGGACAAAACTACAATACTTGATGTGTCTTTAAGAAAAGCTTGCACTAGCTCTTTTTCAGATTTAGCATCCAATGTAATTTTAGCTTCATACTTGTTTTCAAAAACCTCTATCTGATCTTCAATTATAGGTTTAAGGGTTTCGTCTACAATAATAGTCACTTTACCTTTCAAAATTGTTTCTTTCCCATTGTCTTTATTATCATTTTGCTTACAAGCAAACAATACTAAAATAACAGCAAAAACAACTAAAAACGGAAGATTGGCTAATTTTTTCATAATCTAATCTTTGTTATCGTTAATAATACGAACAAATCGGATAAAAGAGTATACAATAAGTAGAATTCCAAAAGCTAACCTATAAGAAGGCTTCATTTCTAATGGAAAATTCTTCATAAAGATAATAAATAATCCTAAGACAATATATACTAAGAAAAACAAAATCCCTAAAACGAGAAGAAATCGCTCTTTAAGCGATTTCTTCTGTATATTACTACGTAATTTGTATAACATTAATCCGCTGTTTGAATAGTTATCGGTAAAGAATAAAGAACTCTTACCGGTTTTCCATTTTGAACTCCAGGATTCCATCTAGGACATTTGTTCAATACTCTGATAGCTTCTTTTCCAGTTCCATAACCGATATCTCTTAATACTTTAATATCTGTTAATGAACCATCTTTTTCAACTACGAAAGTAACATAAACTTTACCTTTCAAACCTTCTTCTTCTGGAGCACGATAGTTTTTACCAACATAAGAGTAAAATTTATCCATACCTCCTGGAAACTCAGGTTTTACTTCAATACCTGCAGTATTGTAGATTTGATTATCAACTTCTTCAACTACTTTACTAGGACCAGTACCAACCGGAGCAACAGACAAAACTGCATCTGGATCTCCTTTAATAGTTTCAGCACCAATTTTTTTCTCTTTCATTTCGATAATCTTCGGTGGCTCTTCAGTCACTTCTGCTGCTTTAGCTACTACCGGCTTCACAAACTTTACCTGATCCACTTTTGGTGGTGGTGGTGGTGGTGGTGGCACATTTAATTTAGGCTCTTCTTTCTTAGGAGGCAATTTTATCGCAGTGATTTTAATATCCCTGTCAATACTTTCATCCTCACTACTAGGAATTAAGTCTATGATAAGAGGTGCCGCCAGAGCAAAACTAAAAAAGATAGCTCCAAGAACAAGCGCTTTAATAGTAGTTTTTCTGTTTGACTTTCTTAATTCATAAGCTCCGTAAACTTTATTACGCCCTTCGAATACGATTTCAAGCCATTGATTTTTTAATATGTCTAATTTCATTTTTCTTAATTATTAGGTTATTGGGGCATAAGAATACTTACTTTCCTTCTAACAATTTTTGTTCCTCCGGTGTAAATTCAGGTACGATAGCATAGGTTTCAACACCTGTAATCGCCATTTCATCAAGAATATCAACTAAGTTTTTGTAATTTGATTTCTTACTAGGTTTAATAATAACAATTATCCCTTTGTCTTTCTTTCCTGTATATTCCACAACCGATACTTTTCTAGACAATAATTCTTTACGAATTCCGTCTTTACCAAAAGTCATCTCTTTAGGACCACCAATAGGCGTTGCTAACAACCCCATATAGTACACTAACTTATTATCATCCCCTAACAATAACGTCATGGTACGATTTTCATCTACTTTAATATCTTTATTCTTAGTAGGATCGTCATCTTTATCTGGCAACCCCAAACTCATCGATTGAGGTTTAGACAACGTAGTGGTAAGCATGAAGAATGTGATCAATAAAAAGGCCAAATCAACCATGGCAGTTAAATCAACTTTTGCGTTTGATTTTTTACTTCTTACTTTTCCACCTTTTCCGCCTCCACCGTCGCCGGTATTTAATTCAGCCATTATAGTGTCTTTTTTTTATTAAAAATCTTTTCCTCTTAAACCTGTAACTAAACTAAAGCTATTGATTTTTTGCTCTTGCAAAATATCCATAATTTTTTTAATTGCTGGATATTCTTCTTTTCCATCACCTTTAATGGCAACTTGCAATTCTTTATCATTTATCTCTATATTCGCGATACGCGCATTATAGATCCATTCCTTCAACTGATTATCAAGTGAGTCAATAGGAATACCAGGTTGCCCAGCTTTACTCCTATCTCCTGCTTTCATTTCGATAATTTGTTTAAGGTTAAGAATTGGCACACCAAAGTCATCCATCATTGAAAACATCTTCTTATCCTCATCAGTAAATTCTACACTGTATTTCTCTGACATCAATTCTAAGGTTCTCATACGAACTTCTCTCCCTTTCAAATCAAAGAAAACCTTTCCTTTACCTACAGTTAAAGTAGCCAAATCAGAATCAGGCAATTTAGTTTGAACTGTTGAAACAGGTGTGTCTACAACAAGTGCCTCAGGCACTTTTGCTGTTGAAGTCATTACAAAGAAGGTAAGCAAAAGGAATGCAACATCGCACATCGCAGTCATGTCTGTAGACCCTGGATTTTTTTTTATTTTTATTTTAGCCATTCTTTTTGTTTTTTATTTGATAAAATTATCAAATTATTATTGCTTCAAACTTCCTCTGAATCTTCTGTAAGTATTCACAATAGAAACAGCAGCTTCGTCAATAGAATACGTCAAGTCATCAATTTTTGATGTAAAGAAATTGTAAGAAATAATCGCTACAGCTGAAGTACCAATACCTGTAGCAGTATTAATAAGTGCCTCAGAAATACCAGCAGCAAGAGCAGCTTGATCTGGAGTTCCAGCAGCAGCTAATGCACCAAACGCTTTAATCATACCCGCAACTGTACCTAACAATCCCACAAGAGTTCCCAAAGAAACTAAAGATGAAATAATAGTCATGTTTTTTTGCAACATAGGCATTTCAAGAGAAGTAGCTTCTTCAATTTCTTTGTGAATAGTCTCAGACGCTTCTTCACTATTAAATCCTTCTTTCTTAACAGCTTGATACTTTAATAAAGCAGATTTTATTGCATTTGCAACAGAACCTTGTTGTTTATCACATGCAGCAATAGCTTCATCAATTTGACCTTCTTTAATACTTGCTTGTATCTTAGTCATAAAAGTATCTAATTTAGTTTTACCAGCTGCTTTAGATATAACAAAGAATCTTTCAATAGAAAAAACAAGAACCATTAACAACATCCCTAATAAAATAGGCACAATTGCTCCACCATGATAAACCTGACCTAACGTATTTAATGGATGTCCTGTTTCAGCATTTCCTCCTTCAAAATTCGCAGGATTACCCATGATAAATTTCCATATCAAAACACCTACACCAACACATGCCATAATAATAAGTCCCGAAACCATTCCTCCTCCGTTTGAAGTGCTTTCTTTTTTAACGTTTGCCATTTTTTTTAATTTTAATAGTTTTAAATAATTTATTTTTAGTTATAATAAACTTGTAATGGAGCAAATTTATATGTTTAGTTTAAATAAAAAAACTTTTTTTAATTTTATTCGAATTAAATTTATTTGAAATTTAAAATTCTAAATTAATTCATTTGAATATTCATCAATATTCGCAATCAAATCACATACATTTCAATACATAACGCATCAATTTATGAATTATTGCAATTATATTTCAACTACACAACAAAAAGTGTTAAAAAAACTTTTTTTTGTTATTATCAACAAAAAAGGAAATAAATTGCAGTAAACGCTAAAAACACCTACTTTTAAAAAGCAAAAACTTACATGTATTCAAATTTAGACAATATTATGAATAGAAAAGATGACTTTATAAAACATATCACTGATGGATACAACTCAAAAGGAGAAAGTATAATTATAGGTGGCGCAATCCTAGATGGAGATCCAATTGCAGATGCACATGTCAAAATACCTTTAAAGACCTTAAATAGACATGGCCTGATCGCCGGGGCAACCGGGACGGGAAAAACCAAAACTATTCAGGTTTTATCAGAACAATTATCATCATTTGGCATTCCAGTTTTAATGATGGATATAAAAGGAGATTTTAGCGGAATTGCAAAAGAAGGAGAAGAGAAAACATTTATATCTGAACGACACGCCAAAATAAACATTCCATATAAAACCTCAAAATTCCCAGTGGAATTATTGACGCTTTCTGAACAAAATGGAGTACGGCTTAGAGCCACCATATCCGAATTTGGCCCAGTTCTATTTTCAAGGATATTAGGATTAAACGACACCCAGTCCGGAGTGATGTCGGTTATATTTAAATATTGCGATGACAATAAAATGCCTTTATTGGACATAAAAGACATCAAAAAAATAATCAATTACATTACCGAAGAAGGAAAAGAAGAAATCACAAAAGATTACGGTAAAATCTCGACCTCTACAACCGGAACAATCTTGCGCAAAATTATTGAACTAGAGCAGCAGGGTGCTGATCTGTTTTTTGGAGAAATGTCATTTGATATTGATGATCTAATGCGAATTGATGAAAATGGAAAAGGATACATCAATATTATTCGGTTGACAGACATTCAGGACAAACCTAAATTATTTTCCACTTTTATGTTGAGCATGCTTGCTGAAATATACCAACAAATGCCTGAAAAAGGAGATTCTGACCAACCTGAATTAGTAGTGTTTATTGACGAGGCACATTTGATATTCAATGAAGCCAGTAAAGTCTTATTAGAACAAATAGAAACTATTGTAAAACTAATTCGGTCTAAAGGAATTGGAATATATTTTGTTACTCAAAATCCAATGGACGTACCTAGTGGCGTTCTTGCTCAATTAGGCTTAAAAGTACAACACGCTTTAAGAGCATTTACCGCCAATGACAGAAAAGCGATAAAACAAACAGCCGATAACTATCCTACATCCGAGTTTTACAACACAAGTGAGATCCTTACGAGTTTAGGAATTGGAGAAGCCTTAGTCACGGCTCTAAACGAAAAAGGCATCCCTACCCCATTAGTCGCAACTATGCTGAGAGCTCCAATGAGCAGAATGGATATACTAACCGAAAGTGAGATCCAGAATATCAACAACGAGTCTAAATTGGTAAAAAAATACAGCGAACTTATAGACCGTGAAAGTGCTTATGAGATGCTCAATAAAAAAATTGCTGTTATAGAAACAGAAACCGCTAAAAAAGAAGAAAAAGAGGAAGAGCTAAAAGAAAAACAAGCAGAAATAAAAAGAAGCAGCAAACAAACTACTAAAACTACTGATGCCATAGGAAAAACGGTTTTAAAAGTACTTACAAGCGCAACTTTCATTAGAGGAGCATTTGGGATACTAACTAAAATGTTTAAAAAATAGCGGCCTGAAAGTATTATTTCTTTTCAACGTTTTATTCTATAACACCCTCAAAACAAAAAAAGACATATTGAAAAATCAATATGTCTTTTTTTGTTTTAAATCGTATACTTATTTTAACAATTCCAGCATTTTTTTTTCTATTTCAGGACTATCCCAAATTGCTTTGATATTTGGTATTCTCATAACCTCTTCCATAATTGCGTTTTGTTCATCACCTAACGTCAAAGCCTCAGTATATGGACGATCACTAAATGTAACTCTGCTGTAAAGTGGAATCCATTTATCTGGATATTTATCTGAAAATGATTTTTCAATTTTCTTTTGCAAAAGGAATTTTTCGTCGGCAGTTTTCGAGCTCATCTCCATAAAATTACGATACGAAAGTTCGGCTATTGCATCTGCATTTGGCTTGCGGTCAATTTGGTATTCAGAAAAAATTATTTCCCAGTCATCACCATATTTTTCCATCATTTCATATAAATATGAAATATCCTCAAAACCTGCATTCATACCCTGTCCATAAAAAGGAACAATAGCATGACAGGCATCACCAATTAAAGCTACTTTATCTTCATAAGTCCAAGGAAAACACTTCATTGTCACCAAGGTACTCGTTGGGTTTTTAAAGAAATCCTCGGCTAAATTAGGAATTACTTCAATAGAATCAGGAAAGTTTTTTTCGAAAAAAACTTCAACATCTTTCCGCTCTGTGAGTGACGAAAAAGAATTCTCACCATCAAAAGGCATGAATAATGTACAAGTGAAACTTCCGTCAAGATTAGGTAATGCAATTAACATATAATCGCCACGAGGCCAAATGTGGAATGAGTTTTTATCTAATTTATGCGTTCCGTCAAGATTTGCAGGTATATTCAATTCTTTATAGCCAATATTCAAAAATTCTTGTGAATAATTAAACATGCTCTGACGCTGCATACGGTGACGGATTCTAGAAAAAGCACCATCAGCTCCAAAAACCATATCGTATTTTTTTTCTTCCCATGCTCCTCTTTCGGTTTCCCCAATATGCAAAGTAGCATCATCAAGGGTAACATCCCAGATTTTATGTTCGAAGAAAAACTCGGCACCGGCTTCTTCTGCCAAATCAATCATTTTTCTATTTAGAATGCCTCGCGAAATCGAATAAATACATTCTCCTTCCTGACCATAATTCTGAAAATTAAGTTTGTCAACCAAGTGAATCGCGCGTTTACCCATAGGAATAGCTATTTCACGCACTGCATCACCTACCCCAACACCATCAAGTGCTTTCCATCCACGATTTGACATTGCCAAATTTATGGAGCGTCCCGAAAACTGAATTTGTCTAATATCCGGACTTCTATCGTATATATGTACTGTATGACCTGCTTTTCGAAGATAAATAGCTAATAAAGACCCGACT
Source organism: Flavobacterium sp. K5-23 (assembly GCF_023278045.1). NCBI lineage: Bacteria > Pseudomonadati > Bacteroidota > Flavobacteriia > Flavobacteriales > Flavobacteriaceae > Flavobacterium > Flavobacterium sp. K5-23. The sequence continues at coordinate 1,371,220 of NZ_CP056783.1, read as the reverse complement.
AAACCAGACCCAACTACAGCTATTTTTTTTGGTGTTTGCATTCTTAATTATAAAAAGTTAGGCAAAATTACTGATTATATATTTCAAGGGGTTTAAAAAACTTATTTTTTATATGGAATAAACACCAATTTTGTTGACGTCTTGATTATTTCCCCCTTATTCATCTTCATTTTCCTAAACTTACCTTTATTATACATTTCAGCTTGATCGCTATAATGAGAGCTAAAAGGATTTCCAGACTGGCCTGTTGGTAAAATACTCCAGCTATTTTCTATATCTGAAAAATCAATAACTCTTCTGGTTGAAGGCCCTCCGTCAACAGTATGTTTCTCTTCATTATTGTAATAAAACATCTGATTGTTAATTACCTCATTTGTTCCTGAAACTTCAAAAGGCCCCACATTAAATATTTTCCTCAAAGCTTCAATTTTACCCAATGGATGGTTAAATTCAACTTGATGTACTTTATTCCAAGTCCAAGAGTCCACTGAGCCCCCTAATTGTTTTTCTAATGAAGCAACCGTCTCATTAAATGATTTAGACAAAACATCTCTTCGGGTTTCTTTTTTGTTTTTGGTTGTAACGTTATCCCACCAAAGCGAATTCTCATTGTCAATTTGCTTTGCAATGATTTGCTTCATAATATGAGTCTTTAAAAACTGTTTAAACCCATCAACTCCTAGCTCATCTTCAAAGGTGTTTTTCAAATAGAAATAAACCCATTTACTGTATATCGTTTGCGCTACATCATCTAAATTACTTGTTCCTTTCCACGATTTTAAAATGGCAATTGCTTCTTTTTCATTTTTCGAAAGTGATTTTACATTTAAATTAGCAATCAAACTCTTAACTACAACAGGAGCTACAATTGAGGTATTATCAGTAATCATTTCACTAACAGATTCTTTATCCCAATTGGATTTAGGGTCTAATAATTGTGTAATCCTTTTTGCTCTATCTTCAGGAAGATAATATCCAGGGTACAAAAACCCATCAATCGCTTCGGCTTGATTATTTGCTGAATACACATAATTCCAATCGGGGTTTGTAGCTGAAGGATTTTTGGCGAAGTCTAAAAACTCCTTTATATCATCATTCCCGGAAGCACCATCTAGAATAAAGTTAGGATTTACTCCTTTATTGTGTTTGTATAACTTTCCAGTTGCCCACCAAGACACATTCCCTTTAGCATCACCATACATAACATTCAACCCAGGAGCCGCAATAAGACTAACTCCTCTTTGGAAATCTTCAATTTTCTTAGAATGTGACAACGAATATACCGCATCAAGAATTTGGTTTCGCTGTTGAGTATAAATCCAAGACATTGCCACTGGTTTGTTTTTATCCAAACCATCTATCAAATCATTCATAACAGGGCCATGGCGGCTCACTTTTACATTCAACACCACATCTACAGAGTCTTTTACTTTAATGGTTTTTTTTCGAATTTCATAAGCTTTGAAACCGTCAGGCGTTTTGTATTTATTGCTATCAGTTGGGCTGTTTTCCTCTTGATACAAATCGATATCATCGTTTTCAAACATCGTTATCCCATAAGCATATTCTCTATTGTGACCTAACAAAGGGTAAGGAGTTCCTGCAAGATAGCAACCGTATAATTCAAAATCCGGTGTTACTATATGTGCTTCATACCACGTTCCCGGCTGTGAAAAACCAATATGTGGGTCATTTGCCAAAATTACTTTTCCGCTTTTCGTTTTCTTCCCCCCTATTACCCAACTATTGCTTCCTATAAACGGAGGAACAGGAGACTGCTCTAATAAAGCAGCAACCGATTTTGAAATAACACTATATTCTTCAGGGTTTTCTTTAGCGTTTTTAATTTGGGTAGAATTAAAAGAGCCATCAATTCCAAAATCTTTCAAATATTCCATTCCGTATTTGTTTCGAATATCAGTCAGTAGAGGATCAGACTTTTGTGCCATAGCAAAGCTAAAAGACATATATCCATAAATATTATAAACGTCTTTTATTGTAAATTTCTCTTTCTTTATACCTAACATTTGAAACTCAATAGGAGAAGTTCCTACATCCATATATTGATTGATCCCTTCTAAATAAGACAACATCAATTGATAACTTTGACTGTTTTTATCCAATTCTGAAATCGCAATTTCCGAAGCTTCTTCAATACCAAGCCCTGCAAAAAATTTATCATTCTTTAAAGCAACAGATCCGAAAATTTCTGACAAACGACCAGGTGCAATGCGTCGGATTAATTCCATCTGCCATAAACGATCTTGCGCATGCACATATCCCAAAGCCACCATTGCATCTTTGGAATTATTGGCATAAATATGAGGCACACCAAATTCATCAAAATACACCGTAGTTTCTTCTTTAATGTTTTTCAAATCTACATTCCCTTCATATTTAGGTTTTAAATAGTAACCATAAACACTCAAAGCTAATGCTAGCACTACCATTATTATTATTAAAACCAGTAGTCCTTTTTTAATTTTATTCATTTTTAAGTTTTATTAAGCAAACAAATATAAATGATTTCAAAATAATTCTAACAAATTGCTTAACAACAATGAATAACAATTCTGAAAATTCAATATTTTATTCATAGAAAGATACTTCTTGAATATGTATAGGTCCAACAAATCACTCCCTCTATTCCACTAAAATAATGTTAAACAAAAAAAGTGTCTAAATCACAAATACGACTTAGACACTCCTTTTATATAATAAATAAATTATTCTATTCCTTTTTACTTCCGTCGATAATTGCGCCAGTTCCAGCACCAACACCAGCACCTGCGAGGCCACCTATTATAGCTCCTTCTCCTTTTTTCTTGCTAATAACCGCACCTGTTACAGCTCCAACTCCAGCACCAATTACGGCCCCTTTTGCTGCTCCACTCCAACCCTTCTTCTTAGTCACAGTTGTAGTAGTTGTAGTGCTTCCAGCCGGTTGATTAACAATAACAACTTCTTTTTGCGCAGCTGCTTTACTCATTTCAATTTGCATTGAATCGATAACTTTTTGCTTCTCAATTTCAATTTTCATTGAATCTATACTTACCTGCTTGGCATCTTCAATATTCATTTCTCCTTGATTTTTACAAGAAACTAATGCTAGCGCTAATAACGCAAAATATACTATTTTCATAATTGTGATTTTTAGATTTTATAACTGAACAAAGAGACAGCTAAATCCTGCATAAAGACTTATACAATTCCGTCAAATAGTTGTAAAATTCCAAGAATAAAAATCATCTTAACTTATAAGTATTAAAGCAATATACCTTCTTTCAATATTTGACCAAAATCATACATGTCTTCAAAAGAACAATATAATGGCACAGGAGCTAAACGAATTACATTAGGCTCACGCCAATCGGTAATAACACCCCTCTTCATTAAATAATCAAAAAGGCTACGTCCCTCACCATGCAGAAGAACGGAAAGTTGACATCCTCTTTCAGAAAGATCTGTTGGAGTAATGATTTCGAATGTACTATCTACTTCTTTATCTATTTCATGAAGAATAAATTCTAGGTATGAAGTGATTTTATCTCTTTTTTCAATAAGCGCATCCATTCCTATTTCGTCAAACATTTCAACTGAAGCTAAGTAAGGTGCTAGGGAAAGTATTGGTAAATTACTGACTTGCCAACCATCAGCGCCATGAACTGGGTCGAATGTAGGCTCCATCTTGAAACGGCGTTCTTTATTGTGTCCCCACCAACCGGCAAATCTTGGTAAATCAGGGTTATTATGGTGTTTTTCATGCACAAAACAACCAGACGCGTTTCCAGGTCCTGAATTCATATATTTATAACTGCACCAGGCAGCAAAATCCACATTCCAATCGTGTAGTTCTAATTTAATGTTTCCGGCAGCATGGGCTAAATCCCATCCTACTTTTGCTCCTGTCTTATGTCCCGCAGCAGTTATAGTTTTCATATCAAAAACTTGCCCCGTGTAATAGTTCACTCCTCCTATTAATACTAAAGCTAATTCGTCACCTACTTCGGCAATTTTAGCTAAAACATCTTCAATACGGATATTGTGTTCCCCTTCTCTCCGTTTAATTTCGACAATTGCATCTTCAGGCTTTAAACCGTGAGAATGAACCTGGGATTGAAACATATACTGATCTGATGGGAATGCTTTTTCTTCGCAAATGATTTTATACCTTGTTGCTGTAGGACGATAAAAAGAAACCATCAACAAGTGCAGATTTACAGTTAAGGTATTCATTACCGTAATTTCAGAAGGCAATGCCCCTACTATTTTACTCAACGGATTTGCGAATCTTTCTTGATAATCCCACCACGGTTTTTTAGCATAAAAATGCCCTTCTACAGCGAGATTTGCCCAGTCGTCCATTACTTCATCAACATAGGCTTTTGTTCTTTTGGGTTGTAGTCCCAATGAATTTCCGGTAAAATAGATTACTTTTTCTCCGTTTACTTTTGGAAAAATAAATTCATCTCTATATTTATTTAGTTTGTCTTGAGAATCAAGTTGCTGTGCAAATTCTTTAGTATTTTCGAAAATCATTATATATCGTGTTTGTGTCGTAAAAATAGTAAAAAGAAATTATCGAGAAAGGAAAAACAAGGAAAAGGGATAAGTGTAAAAAACCAAAATTATTCATCATCTACTGCGTTAGGGATGGAAATGTACTGCGTTAGGGATGGAAATGGAAAGCTTTATTATTGAAAATAGTAGTAATACAGTAAGGAGGAAGCGACCAACGGAAGCTCCCGGACTACTAGTATTACTTTATTTTTAATAATAAACTTGAAATGGACAGCCCGAAAACGCCCAAAAAAAAATCTCGCCATTGCTGACGAGATTTGTGAATTAACCTTTAGGTATGTTTTTAGATGATAAGCATCGCATCACCGTAAGAATAGAATTTATACTCTTCTTTAATAGCTTCTTCATACGCTCTTTTCATTAAATCGTGACCACAAAAAGCGGAAATCATCATTAACAAAGTTGATTTTGGAGTATGGAAATTTGTAATCATACAAGTTGCCAAACTGAATTCATGAGGAGGGAAGATAAATTTGTTTGTCCATCCGTCAAAAGGATTCAATGTGCTTTGAGACGAGACAGAACTTTCAATAGCACGCATTGATGTAGTACCTACAGCGCAAATACGTTTCTTTTTCACTTTTGCATCATTTACAATATCACAAGCTTCTTGAGTAATTTTTAATTCCTCAGAATCCATCTTGTGCTTTGATAAATCTTCAACTTCAACTGGATTGAAAGTTCCTAAACCTACGTGAAGTGTTACCTCAGCAAATTTGATTCCTTTAATTTCCAATTTTTTCAATAAATGCTTAGAGAAGTGAAGTCCAGCAGTTGGAGCTGCTACAGAACCTTCCTCTTTAGCATAAATAGTTTGGTAACGCTCAGCATCTTCAGGAGTTACGTCTCTACTTATGTATTTTGGGATAGGAGTTTCTCCAAGTTCCGTTAATTTTTTTCTGAATTCTTCATACGAACCATCGTAAAGGAAACGCAATGTTCTTCCACGAGAAGTTGTATTATCAATAACCTCAGCCACTAATGAATCATCATCCCCGAAATACAATTTATTTCCGATTCTGATTTTACGTGCTGGATCTACTAATACATCCCAAAGACGTTGCTCAGCATTTAATTCTCTAAGTAAGAAAACTTCAATTCTAGCTCCTGTTTTTTCTTTGTTACCATATAAACGAGCTGGAAAAACTTTGGTGTTATTTAATATTAAAACATCCCCATCATCAAAATAATCAATTACATCTTTGAAAGTTTTATGTTCGATCGTTTGTTTTTTACGATCAATAACCATCAAGCGCGATTCATCTCTGTTTTCAGACGGATACTCGGCAAGAAGTTCTTTAGGTAAGTCAAATTGAAAATGTGATAATTTCATTTTAGAAAGTTATAAGTTATGAGTTATAATTTCTAAGTTTTGATCCTCATAATTATAATCGTTTGCAAATATACGATTGTGAGATAGGCGTTGTCAAGTGTTTTGCCGTTTATTTTTCCTATTCCTCCTCTATTCAAACTCCTTAAGCACAAAAAAAGTTCTTACCCCTTTAAAATATGCCTTTTTATGAAATATTAAAACCCAGTTTTTTCATATCATCCCAAAAATCAGGATACGATTTTGAAACTACTTCGGCATTTTCAATAATAATTGGCACTTTTAAGGCCAATGGAGCAAATGCCATTGCCATTCTATGGTCATTATAAGTTGCTATTTTTACATTGTGATTGATATTTCCTGAAGCAACAAGCGTTAGGCTATCATTAGTAACTGAAATAGCAGCACCTAGTTTAGTCAACTCGATTCTTAGTGCTTCTAGTCTATCCGTTTCTTTAATTTTTAAAGTATGCAAACCCGTTAAATGGCAACCAATACCTAAACCGAGACAAGTGACCACAATTGTTTGCGCAATATCCGGAGTGTTGTTTAAATCTAAGTTTAAATCTTTAGGATTAAAGTTAGCCTGTTTAGTAAGTATCATTTGATTTCCATCAAAATGCGTTTCAACTCCCATTTGTTTATAGATTTCGACCAAGGCCGAATCTCCTTGCAAACTGTTTTCTTTATAACTGTTTAATGTAATGGAAGCTGTATCAGCAAGAGCCACTAAACTGAAAAAGTAAGAAGCGGAACTCCAGTCAGATTCTACAGTTAAAGATTTGGGATTTGAGATTTGGGATTTGGGATTTACTGTAATCGTATTTCCAACAAATGAGGTTCCCACCCCAATCTCTTCAAGCAAAGCCAAAGTCATTTTGATATAAGGAACAGAAGTTATTTCACCAACTAAAGTTAATTCTATTCCGTTTTCTAGTTTTGGCGCCACAAGTAAAAGTGCCGAAATGTACTGACTGCTTACATTTGCCGGAATATTCACTTTAGAAACTGTTATTTTTTGACCTTTTATTCGAATAGGTGGATAGCCCACTTCATTTTCATAAGTGATTTTTGCCCCAAGCTGTTCCAGTGCTTCCACTAAAACTTTTATAGGGCGTTCTTTCATTCTGTCTGACCCGGTCAAAACCACTTCGCGACCCTCATTTACTGCATAAAAAGCGGTAAGAAATCGCATGGCCGTTCCAGCATGATGAATATCTATTAATTCTTCATTTCCTTTCAATGCTTTTTGCATAACCTCACTATCATCAGAATTTGATGTGTTAGAAAGTGTAACATTAGGGAACAGCGCTTGTAACAACAACAATCTGTTGGTTTCACTTTTGGATCCCGTAACTGCAATTTGAGCCTGTAAGTTAGAATGGGAAGTTTGTAACAGTAAATTCATGTTTTAAAATATGAGTTAAGAATTATGAATTACGGTCAGCATAATTCAAGTCCGCAATTTACCACTCCTCGTTTATAATTCATAATTTACAATCCACAAATTACTTCAGTTTTTCATTGTTTTTGTGACGATCTTTATCGCGCACTGATTTCAAATCCATCTTTTTATCAAAAGCAGCTTGTAAATCAATACCTGTCTGGTTAGCCAAACACAATACAACAAAAACCACATCGGCTAATTCTTCGCCAAGGTCTTTGTTTTTATCGCTTTCTTTCTCGGATTGTTCTCCATAACGGCGTGCAATAATCCGGGCAACTTCACCTACTTCTTCAGTAAGTTGTGCCATATTAGTCAGTTCATTGAAATAACGAACTCCGTGTTCTTTTATCCAGGTATCAACGTCCAGTTGGGAATTTTTCAGGTTCATAGTTTTTATTATTAGAATTAACCCTTTCAGGGTTTAAAACCCTGAAAGGGTTAAACGGGTTAAATTATTCAATTATCAAATTATTGATTTCGTTTAAATTTTGTTGTTGATTGTGATAAAAAACAAAGTTTTCTATATCAACAAATAACTCAATTACCTCGTCTCTTTTAAGTTTGGTTGGTCTATTAGAAATTACTGTTCCGTAGGATGACCAAGGATATAAACTCATTTGTTTGACAAAACCGTGATGTACTGGATTGTTATGGATATAAAAAATCAATTGTTGAAAATACTTTTCAGAAGTGACTACTTTTCTTTCGAAAGTTGTTTCAAACAAACTTCCTGTTCTATTGTGGCGTTTATTTACTGCCTGAGTATAAGCATTGAACAAATGCGAGAATTGTCTTGACGGATCAATAATTTTTGGTTTTTCTGTAGTGTTATACGTCAACTCATTAGGATCTATTTCCGTTTTATCTTTAATTCGAACCAAGATATGAAAGTGATTCTTCAACAAACACCAAGCAAATGTATCTGCAATAGGCTCGATATACTTAGCATACAACCGAAGAAAATGATAGTAATTCTCATTTTCAAGAAATATATTAATTCCATTATTACCACGGTTATAAATGTGATAGTAATTACCGTGAAGAATGGGTTCTTTTATTTCCATATTACTACTTGTTTTTAATTTTAAACTTTTAACTCTAACAGGGTTTTAAACCCTGTTAGAGTTAAAAGTTTATTCTATTTCTATTGCATCGATTGCCGCCATCAATCTATTAGTCTCACTTAACGCAACTATTATTTTTTGATAATGGGCAATATCGTCAAACTCTAACTTTCTCCCTTTTCTATCTTTCAACCATTTTTGTGCGGGTTGATACCCGCCTATATAAAAACTCCAAGCCACTTCAGGAACGTTGTCAAAATACTGGGTTTCGTTTATCCATACTTTACCTTCAGCTCTATCAGGGTTTTGAACCCTGATAGAGTTTGCCTCGAAACGTGGTTTCTCAACTACGCAATCGCCATCAATATTAAAATCTGTGATATATTCTTCTACTATTTCGCTTTCCAGCAAATGAATTTGGCGTATTTGCGAACCTAATTCGACTAATTCCCAGAAGGTTTTAGTGTCTTTTGGAAACGGAATTTTAGGGAAATCAATTTTCAAGAATTCTTTGTATTTCTCTCGGTATGTTGGCGAATGCAAAACGGCATAAATATAATCCAGAATATCGATTGGAGCAAAATTGTCTCTGAAATCAGGGATAACTTCGTCATTGTTAGCCATACAGACATTGCCATAAACTTCTTTTTCAGCAACAAAAGCTAAACCTAATTTCTTGGCTATTTTATTGACTATTTCTGGGTTTAGATTTGGGATTCTGGCTGCGATTTCGTTTTGTTTGTCTACGTCTATCGCTGTCAGGGTTTCAAACCCTGACAGCGATTGTTGTTTTCCGTTCGTTTCGGGGTAAAGATAGAGGGGAAAAACTTGACAGCCTTCTTTTGTTTTATTAGATATAAAACATTGATCAGAGATTATATTTGAAACAAATATGTGATTGAAATTATTACCTGCTAATTGTCTAGTTGAAATGATGGCTACATTTTTATTGTCAAAATGCTTCAATACTTTTGTATTTAATCTTGCCACAAAATTTGTATCATAGTATATATATCTTTTATCAAAACATCTATAATTTTGAACTTTAAAATTATCCTCAATTATACCATTTTTTTGTATTTCATTTCTTGATTTTATCAAATCCCAATTATCATTATCCTTTAATTTTAAATCATATTTATTAGATAAATTTTCATTTGATAAATCTTCTTCTAAAAAATCATTCAATCTCTTTTTAATAGAAGGTTTGTTAAAATCTGTGATAAACTTATCCCTTTTTGTTAATAGCCCTAATGAGTTTATTATATATAATTCATTTAATGCAAATCCTTTGTCATATTCTTTTTGTTCATCAAAATCTTTGTTAACGAAAAAATAATAAGGAGCAATATTTGGTAGTTTATTAAAATCAATTGTATTTAATGAATTCTCCGTAAGAAAATCATATTTAAAATCTCGCTTTCCAAATAAATCATAATGAAAAACTTTACCCAATTCATTTGCTTTTTTGTTTCCCGTTTTTACAAAAATAGTAATGGCAACCCCTTGCATAATGTCAAAAACATTTACGTCCGCAGAACCATCAGGAGAAATTTCTTTTTTCTTTGCATTTCCGTGTAAGTCTATCGTGTAAATCTTATCATAGGTTTTTAACAGATTCCAGCGCATTCCTCTAAATGTTGGATTATCCAGAAATCCGTGTGGGTTAATAAATGCCAAAACTCCACTGCCGTTTTTTTCTATATAATATTGTCCGTAACGCAGGAATTTCACATAATCGTCATTTATGAATTTTGAATTTTGTTCTTTCAGTTTTTCTTTTCCTCCTGGTTCTTTCTTGTAATCGTCCATCAATTTCATAATCCACTCGCCTTTATTGTTACTCTCGCCGCTATAAGGAGGATTCCCAACAATGCACATTACAGGCGTGTCCCGCTTAATAAAATTAGCTTCGTTAGCTTCACTACTTAACCAGTTAGCAAATAAAGTTCCTGTGTCAGGATGGCTTTCTTCTAGACTATTAGTTAGATATATTTTTAAACGTTGTTCTTTAGTAGGTTTAAAACCAGTTTCAGTAAGCAGTAAATCCATTTGCAAATGTGCCATTGCATAACTTGCCATCAATAACTCAAAACCATTGAGTCGTGGCAATAAATGGGTTTCTATATAAGTGCTCCAAACGCCTTGTTGTCCTTTGAATTTTTTATGAACGTGCTTCACTACTTCGGCAAGAAAAGTTCCTGTTCCCGTTGCTGGATCCAGTATTTGTACTTTATGCACTTCTTGTTCCACTTTCTTTCCTTGAAGGTCAACTTTTATTTTGGTTTTACTTTTGTCCGCTAAACCTTGCGGCAAATCGAATTCGGTTTTTAGTATATCATCAACGGCACGAACGATAAAATTCACGACTGGTTTTGGTGTGTACCAAACGCCACGCGCTTTCCTCAGTTTCGGGTCGTATTCACTCAGGAAAGTTTCATAAAAATGGATAATGGGGTCTTCCATTTTGGTTGACTTCCCGTAATTTTTAAGGATTTGGGCAACGTTACACGCCAAGAAAATATCCACTAACGAATCTACAATCCATTTTATACGGTCATCAATATCCGGTCCAGCGATGTAACCAAACAGTTTTCTTAAAAAAGGGTTTGATTTGGGGATTAACTCGGCCGCTTCTTGTCTGGAAAAAGTGGGTAAAGTGGGATCGTGCAATCGTGCGGCAAACATTCCGTAAGCAATAGTTTGTGAGTAAACATCAGCAAACCCTTTGGGTGTTATATCGTGAATTAAGATTTCTTTGAAAGCGTTCATTTGGTCTTTCAAAGTACTGTCTTCATTGTGTGTTTCATCACTGGTCAACGCTTTTTCAATCACATCCGATAATAACCGCGCTTTTCCCGCCATCATTTCGGCCAGTTTCTTCGAGCTTTTTATAGATTGACTAATGTGGACACAAAAATCCTTAATGAGATTTGCAAAAGCCGTGAAATTATCTGGTAAAGGGACAATCGTTCCCTCTTGAACTTCAGCAATGGCAATTTTTGTGATAAAAAGCCCGTCAATGTATAGATGGAAGTCTAAATAATCTGTAAAAATCAAATTATTTAAAGATTTTTTATAACGGTCAAATTGTTCTTTATTTCCCGTTTTTTTTATTCCGGACAAATCTTTGTCGCCTATGTCTTTGGCTTCAATAAAACCTACAGGAATATCTTTTTTAGTGATGATATAATCTGGAGCTCCACATTGTTGGCGTTTGGGCTCATTAGTTGCGGCTACATCAGTTACAATACTTTCAATGAGTTGCTTTAAATCACCACGATACGTGTGTTCAGTAGCATTTCCTCGTTTATAAGCTGAATTTATATTTTGAATGTATTGTTCTAAAGTCATTTGAGTTGTATTCGAACAAATATAAAGAATTGGAACATAAAAAAACACCTAGAGTGAGGTGTTTCTTATAATAATTTTCGGTATTTACTTTTAATATTTGGAGAGCTTCTTAAACAAGTGAGAACATCATTGTACTCTTGTGTCGACAACTTTCCTATTAAAGTATACTCTTTGGGTTTAATCTCAGTAAAACTTATTCTCTGTTTTTACTGTCAATCAGTATTGTTACTGGTCCGTCGTTAATTAAGCTAACTTTCATGTCAGCCCCAAAAACCCCAGTTTGTACTTTTTTATTTAATTCCTTTTCTAATTCCTTCACGAAATTTTCATAGAGCGGAATGGCAACATCAGGTTTTGCTGCTTTTATATAGGAAGGACGATTCCCTTTTTTAGTGGTAGCATGAAGGGTGAATTGACTCACGACAATAACATCACCATTTATATCTTGAACCGATAAATTCATAATGTGGTTTTCATCTTCAAAAATCCGGATTTTAGTGATTTTACCCACTAACCAGTCGATGTCTTCCTGCGTGTCAGCATCTTCAATCCCAACAAGAATCAATAGCCCTTTTTGAATATCAGCTACTACTTTATTTTCGATAATTACAGATGCTGAGGAAACACGTTGAAGTACGACTTTCATATTTTAAAGAATAAAATTTTCTAAATCACAATAAATTAAACAGTACTATTAGAATTCCCATTTCTGGGGATAGGAGGCTTACTCTCTAGTTTTATCACTTGCTTTTCGATCTTCATCGTGAACATCAGTACGATAATTCTCGTCATCGCCTTCCAGTATTTTCAAGTAACTTTTATAACGTGACCAAGCTATCTCATCTCTATCTAAAGCTGCCTTAACAGCACAATGTGGTTCTTCTTTATGTAAACAGTTATTGAATTTACATTGATCTTTCAACTTGAAAAATTCAGGGAAATAACCCCCAATTTCTTCCTTTTCCATATCAACAATTCCAAAACCTTTTATCCCTGGAGTATCGATAATTCGAGCATCAAAAGACAAATCATACATTTCAGCAAATGTCGTAGTGTGTTGTCCCTGCTTGCTTGCTTCAGAAATAGTTTTTGTTTTAAGATGTAACGAAGGTTCCATAGCATTTACCAAAGTTGATTTCCCAACACCAGAATGCCCAGAAAACATACTCACTTTCCCTATCATCATTTCTTGTAACTCAGCCACACCCGTCCCTTCAGTTGATGAGACTCGTAAGCATTTATAACCAATTTCCTGATAGACGTGTTGCATATACAACTGCTCGTCTAGCGTTTCTTCGGTTAAAGTATCAATTTTATTAAAAACTAGAATTGTCTCTATCCCGTAAGCCTCAGCAGTTACAAGGAAACGATCTATAAAATTAAAAGTTGTAGGTGGATTATTAATAGTAATCAATAAAAAAACACGGTCAATATTAGAGGCAATAATATGCATCTGATGAGACAGATTCACTGACTTACGAACGATATAATTCTTTCTCTCATGAATATTATGAATCGTACCAGTAACGGTATCCGAAGATTCTTCGTGTTCATAATCCACAATATCGCCAACAGCAATAGGATTAGTACTTTTTATACCTTTTATCCTAAACTTCCCTTTCATTCTACACTCAATAAAATCACCTTGTAATGATTTAACGGTGTACCAACTCCCTGTAGATTTATATACGATTCCTGTCATGCTTGATTTACAAATTAAGAATTATGATTTTATCCTGAGACTTCGAGGTAAAACCTTAATTCTTTGCAAAGATAATTCATTGTTTGAAGTTTAAAGTTTAAAGTTTAAAGAATTTCACTTTGAACAATAGATCTCTAGTTCCTTAGAAATCAAAAACCCCATAATTCAAATAAATTATGGGGTTGTAGTCTTAAATATAATTCTAATTAAGCATTTAATATTTTCTCTTGGTGTCCAATACTTTCCTGGTGAATTGCCTTAAACATTCTAAGTACAAATTCTTCAGAAAGCCCTTTTTGTTCTCCTTCTAAAATCATTTTTCCTAAAATTTCATTCCAACGGGTGTTTTGTAATACAGCTACATTCCCTTCTTTTTTCACTTGACCTATTTCGTCAGCTACTTTCATTCTTTTACCTAATAGCTCAAGAAGTGAAGCATCAAGAACATCGATGTTTGCTCTTAATTTTTTCATCTTCTGGTTGTATTCATCCGTTTCCCCTTCTAATTTTCTAATTTTTAAATCTATAAAAATTTGTTTTAAAGCTGTTGGTGTAACTTGTTGTGCAGCATCACTCCAAGCGTTATCTGGATCAACATGTGTTTCGATAATCATACCGTCATAATTCAAGTCTAACGCTTGTTGAGTTACTTCAAGAATCATAGCGCGGTCTCCCGTGATATGAGATGGATCAATGATAAGAGGTAAATCAGGGAATTTATTTTGCAATTCTATAGGAATCTGCCATTCTGGAATGTTTCTGTATTTTGTTTTCTCATAAGTAGAAAACCCTCTATGAATCACTCCTAACTTCTCTATTCCTGCCATATGTAAACGTTCCACACCACCTAGCCACAAAGCTAAATCTGGATTTACAGGGTTTTTAATCAAAACAATTTTATCTGTTCCTTTTAAAGTATCCGCTATTTCTTGAACCGCAAAAGGGTTTGCAGTAGTACGCGCTCCAATCCACAATACATCAATATCGTGTTCTATCGCCAACTTACAATGAGCAGCTGTAGCTACTTCAGTACCCATAAGCAATCCTGTCTCTGCTTTTGCTTTTTGCAACCATTTCAAACCAATTTCTCCTACACCTTCAAATCCACCTGGACGTGTTCTTGGTTTCCATATTCCAGCTCTAAACACACTTACATCAGAATCTTTCAATTCATGTGCAATTTTCAATACTTGATCTTCTGTTTCCGCACTACAAGGACCAGCTATTACTAGTGGATGAGTTAAATTGAAGTTTTCCAACCATGTTCTCATTTCTTTCTTGTTTTCCATCTTGTTTTAGTTTTTAGTTTTATTATCGTTTTTCCCCTCCCCAACCCTCCCCGAAAGGGAGGGAGCCGAAACGGGAATGTTTATGTTTCATTATTCTTATTAACCAATGATTACTTTACCATTCCGTTTAATATCTCTTTTATTCTGTTGACACTTTCCATTTCTTCGTAAATAGCATCGTAATCTTCGTTTATTAGTAGTTCTTTAAATTGGGTCAAATTAGAAATATACTCCTCTAATGTTTTTACTACTTGCTTTCTGTTTTGTTTAAAAATAGGAGTCCACATAGCAGGTGAACTTTTGGCCAGACGAACCGTACTTTCAAATCCACTTCCCGCCATATCAAATATATCTTGTTCGTGTTTTTCTTTGTTTATGACTGTTTTTCCTAGCATAAATGCACTTATATGTGACAAATGAGAGACATAAGCAATATGCTTGTCATGTGATTTAGGCTCCATATATCTTATTCTCATTCCAATAGCTTTAAAAAGATCCAAGGCTTTCTCTTGCAATTTGAACGCTGTTCTTTCGACTTCGCAAATGATATTTGTTTTGCCCTGAAACAACCCCTTTATTGCCGCTGATGGCCCCGAAAATTCTGTCCCTGCAATGGGATGGGTAGCTATAAAATTTCTTCTTTTGGAATGATTTGCAACCGCTTCACAAATTGGCGCTTTTGTCGATCCCACTTCAAATACAATCGTATTCTCACCAATTACATCTAACACTTTAGGCAAAACTGTTAGAGCAACATCAACTGGTACAGATACAATTACAAAATTTGCATTCGATAAATTTTCAAATTTTCCTTCTGAATCAATTACTCCTATATCTAAAGCTTCTTGAATATGATTTTCATTAGTGTCAATTCCATAAACTGTTGCCTCTGGGTATAATTCTTTTATATCCAAACCCATCGATCCGCCTATTAATCCTATTCCTATTATGTAAATTTTCATTTAGTTAAATCTATCAATTGCTTCTTGTACTTTCTCTTCTTTTACACATAATGCAAATCGAATATATCCTTCTCCGTTGCTTCCAAAAATGGTTCCAGGGGCAATAAAAATATGTTTCTCGTGCAGTATTTTGTCAATAAACTTTTCAGCAGAAGTTATTCCTTCCGGTAGTTTTGCCCAAACAAACAATCCCACTCCCTCTTTATACACCTTGCAATTTAATTTCTCCGCTAACTGCTCAGTTAAAATTCGTCTTTTTCTATAAATTACATTTTGATCCTCAAACCATGATTTATCACAATTCAATGCCGCTATAGCTCCTTTTTGTATTCCAAAAAACATACCGCTATCCATATTACTTTTCACCTTCAAAACAGCATCGATACAAGCAGCATTTCCTAAAACCATACCCACACGCCAACCTGCCATATTAAATGTTTTGCTCAGAGAATTAAGTTCTAATGAAACGTCCTTCGCTCCTTCTACTTGCAACAAACTCATTGGATTGTCATTCAAAACAAAACTATACGGGTTGTCATTTATTAACAATATCTGATGTTTTTTGGCGAAAGCCACTAACTTTTCAAATAATCCAATACTCCCTCTAGCTCCCGTAGGCATATGAGGATAACCCATCCACATGATTTTCACTTTAGTCAAGTCTAATTTTTCTAAAGCTTCAAAATCTGGCTCCCAATTATTACTTTCTTTTAAATCATAATAAACTGGAACGGCACCTACTAAATTTGTCACCGAAGTATATGTTGGATACCCAGGATTCGGAATTAAAACATGATCCCCTTCATTCAAGAAAGCCAATGAAATATGCATAATTCCTTCTTTAGAACCCATTAAAGGCAAAACTTCCGTATTGAGATTTAAGTCAACATTATAATTGTTTTTATAAAAATCAACCATGCTTTTTCTTAATTCTGGCAATCCTTGATAACTCTGATATTGATGTGCATTTTCATCTTGCATTGCCAGTGTTACCGCTTCAATAACTTCATTTGAAGGCTTTAAATCCGGACTTCCAATTCCCATATTGATAATAGGTTTCCCTTCAGAAGCAAGCTGTCTTACTTCTCTCAGTTTTGAAGAGAAATAGTATTCTTCAATTATATCTAAACGCTTTGCTGTTGTAATCATGGTTTTTTGTCCCCTCCCCAACCCTCCCCGGAGGGAAGGGAGCCTTAACGGACTGGGAGATTTATTAAATTTATACTACTAATTTACTCAACTCTATTTCTTTTGCCTTTTGCCTTTTGCCTTTTGCCTTTTGCCTTTTGCCTTTTGCCTTTTGCCTTTTGCCTTTTGCCTTTTGCCTTTTGCCTTTTGCCTTTTGCCTTTTGCCTTTTGCCTTTTGCCTTTTGCCTTTTATCCCTTCGGGATTAGGGTTTTGTGTTTTTGTACTCGCCCAATACCTTGAAGTATTCAGCCATAATTTCTAATAATGACTTTGCTTTTGCATAATCATTGTAATCTTCGAATGTTACATCCACAAAAAAAGAATATTTCCAAGGCGTTTCGATTTTAGGTAAAGATTGTATTTTGGTTAAATTTATTTTACAATCACTCATTACATTTAAAACCGCTGCTAGACTTCCCCTTTTATGATCCAATTCGAATTTTAGAGAAGCTCTATTAATTTCGTTTTCTTTCAAGAAAGAATTTTCTTTTTTGATGATAACAAAACGAGTCATGTTGTTTTTTATCGTTTGAATTTCTGGTGCTAAAATTTCCAAATCATACATTTCAGAAGCAGTTTGACTGGCAATCGCTGCAATACCTTTTAACTGATTTTGCTGAATTCTGCGAGCCGTTTCGGCGGTGTCTTTGTCTTCAACTAATTTTACGTTTGGATATTTTTTTAAGAAATCCATACATTGTAATAATGCCATCGGATGGGAATGAACTTCCAATATATCTTCCATTTTTTGACCTTTAAGCGCCATTAAATTTTGATGAATACTTAAATAATGTTCCCCAATTATGTGCAAATTATTCTTGTCAATCAAAGCATAATTTGGAATAATTGGCCCTGCAATAGAATTTTCTATAGCCATTACTGCCTGATCTGATTTACCGGACATTAGACTATCCACTAATTCCTCAAAGGACAAACACTCCTCAATTTCAACCACTTGGTCAAAATATTCTTGAACCACCTGATGATGAAAAGATCCTAATATTCCTTGTATTGCAATTTTTGTATTCATTTTGTTCACTTTAACGCAAAAAAAAATCCCGATGCGAATCGGGATTGTATATTTATATTTATCTATTTAATATTTTAATTAAATAACCATACAACAATCCCTATCCTCTTTCCAGATGAAATAATAAGTATTGCTAAAATAAAATCGGTTATTCAACATTGTGTTGTCTTTTATGAAATAAATTCTATGCGAATGTATAAATAATATTAAGGCCACCAAAAAAAAAGAGCTTTTTTATTAAACAAAAAAAGTATTCTCTAAAAAACTGGTTTTTAATTACATAATAATCATTAAAAGCTGATTATATTCTTTTTAAAATATCCTTAGAAAATGAATTTTATTGAAAATTCCAATATATACTTTGAAATTAAACTCCAAAGGAACATCAAAATCCACCCTAAGTAGTCAATCTAGATGATAGCCAATTCTTTCCTTCAGAAATTCTGGTAATCAACATAGAGGAAACCACATCACCGTTAGCATTCAAAAGTGTAGCCATAGGATCTACTAATGTTCCTACGATCATTGCTGCGGGTAAAGCTTGTTCCATAGGGAAACCATAAATCGTGATGGCCAGTATTTCACCTATATAACCTCCATTTGGAATTCCTCCTTCAACAACCGAAACGATTACTGTAATTCCTAGTGCCGTAAGCAAGGTGTATGGATCCGTAAAATCTTTTCCAAACATCGCAAATATAACCGCAATCTTTATAATCGAAGACATACTTGATCCGTCTTTATGTAAAGGAGCGCCAAGAGGTATTGCTACGTTTCTAATATAACTTGGTATTTGCATTTTCTCAGCAGCTTCCAGGTTTGCCGGAATAGTAGCGATACTACTGCAAGTTCCTAAAGCAGTTAAAGATGGTGTTATATTGTTTCCCCAAAATACTTTTAATCCTTTTTTACCTCCTGCAAGAAGAGCGTATAAACTAAAGAAAACTACAAAATAGAAAGCACAAACCCCATAATACAACCCTAAAGGCTTCGCATAAGCACCAAATAATTGTGGCCCAAAAATACCAACTTGATATGCAAAATAGGCACCTAATCCTACAGGAGCCGTTTTCATAATCAAATGCAATAATTGTTTCATCACCTCGTTACCAGAATTTAGAAAAGTTCTAAAGCCTTCTCCTTTTTCACCAGAACGTAAACTGGCAAAGCCAATTAAAAAAGAAAATATAATTAATGCCAACATACTTTTTCTGGAAAGCAACTCATAAAAATCACCCGCGGTCAATAATTGAGTGATTTGAGAACCTCCGCTTTCAGTTTGCATACTCTCTAATGGAATATTGGAAATGATTATATCTTGATGTATGGGGAAAATCAGTACTCCCACAATCATCAGTATTGCGGATATCAACACGGTACTTAGAAAAACACCAATTACAACCACAAACAACTTCCCTAATTTCTCTGATTTTTCAAGACTGGCGATGGATGAGGCAATCGTAAAGAAAATTAAAGGAATAATAGCCGTGAAAAGTAAATTCAAAAATATATCTCCAAGTGGTTTTATAACTTCTACTCCTTTACCAAAAACTAATCCTAATATACTTCCAGCGATAATACCACAAAGCAACCAAATAATACTGCTGTATGTTTTAAACAAACTATTTGGTTTTATAGTTTCTTGACTCATATTTTCTATATTTTTTATAAATATATTATTCTATTTTTAAATATATCAAACATTGTTTTCTTTTTTTATGATATTCACTTATTTGTTATTGATTGTGAAAAAACTATAAATCAATAATTTTTCTGTTTACTTTTGTTCAAAATAATACAATATGTCAATAGAAGTAAATAACATCTCCAAAAGTTACGGTGCCCAAAAAGCACTAGACAACATTTCCTTTTCTATAAACAAAGGAGAAATTGTTGGTTTTTTAGGTCCAAATGGAGCTGGAAAATCTACATTAATGAAAATATTGACAACTTACATCCATTCAGATGAAGGTTCAGCTGTTGTAAATGGTCACGATGTAAATTCAGAACCAAAAGCAGTTCAGCTTTCCATAGGGTATTTACCAGAACATAATCCGCTGTATTTGGATTTGTATGTGAGAGAGTATCTGTCTTTTAATGCTGATGTGTATAAAGTGGCTAAATCCCGAATCGAAGAAGTGATTCAACTGACAGGATTAAGCACAGAAAGTCATAAAAAAATAGGACAATTATCGAAAGGGTACCGCCAGCGTGTGGGACTTGCCAATGCTTTGTTGCATAATCCTGATGTTTTGATTCTGGACGAACCTACAACTGGTCTAGACCCGAATCAATTAATCGAGATTCGGAACGTGATTAAAAACGTGGGAAAAGACAAAACCGTTTTTCTATCAACGCATATTATGCAAGAAGTGGAAGCGATTTGTGACCGCGTGATTATCATCAACAACGGAAAAATAGTTGCCGACAAAAAAATGGATAACTTAATCTCAGAAGACAAAGAACAAGTTATTGAAGTAGAGTTTGATTATAAAATCGAAGAGCAAGCAATTGCTAAAATCGAAAATCTTACTTCTTATAAAAATACCCACGATATGATTTGGGAATTGACCTTTACAACTGACAAAGATATGCGCCCTGCCGTTTTTGATTTTGCCACAGCAAATGGTTTAAAAACTTTGCAACTTAATCAGAAAAATAAAAATCTAGAGGCAGTGTTCAGGGAGATTACGAAAAAGTAGGCAGTGGTCAGTTTTTAGTGTTCAGACAAAAAAAGAAGCTCATTTAAAATTATTTTAAATGAGCTTCTTTTTTTATAGTAAGGGAAAAATTAAAATTATGATTTCGGTAACGGGGCTCCCACGGCAATATCACAACGGTGACCGTCTTTTCCGTGTTCAGGATTCATTCCCGAAGGAGTTTCAGTAGCAGTAGTTGATAATAAAGCTGGCACTGGTTGCTGAAGAGTATATTTTTGTGAAGCTTCATCTGAATTTTCGCTTGTAGTTGTTAAAGGTTTTGAATTTAAAGGCGCTCCTACAGCTATATCACAACGATGGCCACTCTCTCCATGTGGAGGATTCACTCCCTTCGGCGTTACTGTTTTAGCGGTTGCTGTTTGAGTACTTGTACCTATTTGCAAAGGTTGGGCAGTAGCTGACGGTCCAGCCGCAGTTCCATTTCCCGGTGAATTTAAGGGTGCTCCATCTGGTATATCACAACGGTGATTTGGTTGTCCATGTGGAGGGTTCATACCAGGTAAAGTAGCCGTAGCTATTTTTGAATTATTTTGTGTTTCGGTGGGCAATGTTGATTGGCCTTGAACCGCTGAAGTTGATTGCTGCCAAAAAGGGACTACAGTACTAGGGTCAGCTTGTTCTTTTTCGGTGTCATTATTTTTACAGGAAGTAATCGTAATTGCGGTCACTAGAAGTGTATAGAATAAGTATTTCATATCTAAATAATTAGAAGCTAATAATCAAATATAAGCATTTATAACCCTGTAAGCAAAAAGCAAATTGTTTTAAAAAATAAATAGAATGATTCACTGTCCTAATTTTATCAAAAAATTTCTGAATTCAATTCTTAAATTGACAAAAGAATTTCTTCCATTTGGGCAATAGCAATCTGAATATCCAGTTCACTCGTTCTCCAGTTCACAAACGAAGCACGAATTCCTTTTCGGTTTTCATAAATTGTTGGTGTCATAAACACTTTGCCTTTTTCGTTAAGAACTGTCAAAAACGAACTCACTTTTTCCTGATTGTGGTCTCCCGCCAAAGTAAAACAAACGTTGTTCAAACGTGTTGGTGCCAATAGTACGTAGTTTTCGTTTTGACTTATAAAATCGTCAAATTGCAACGCCATAGCAACACTGTTTTCTATAATTTCTTGATATCCTTGTTTGCCATACGCCAATAACGAAAACCAAACTGGCAATGCTTTTAAACGTCTCGAATTTTCCGGCAAGAAATTAAGATAGCTAAAATTCTCCAATGGGTCACCCAAATAAGGCGCATTCGAGTTTTGAAAAACTTCTACTTGTAGATTTTCATGTTGTTCTTTAACCAAATAAAAAGCGCTTTCGTAAGGAACATTCAGCCATTTATGGCAATCGATAGTAATTGAATCTGCGCTATGCCAGCCACTAACTAAATGTTTGTACTTGGGCGAACAAGCGGCAAAACCTCCAAAAGCGGCATCGATATGCCACCAGAAATTGTGTTTTTCTTTCAGTTTGGTAATCGCATTGAAATCATCAAAATCAGCGGTATTTACCGTTCCTGCACTGGAGATTAAAATGAAAGGTTTTCCGTTTAGACTTTCGATATTTTTTTCTAAATCGGCAATGTCTATCGCTTCACGGTTTCCTTCGATAGTTTTTATTTTGGTGAAATTTTGACTTCCTATCCCTAACATCGCCAAACATTTTATAGAAGACGAATGCGGTGTTGCAGAAAGAATATGGATTGATTCTGAAATTCCGTTTCTGGCAAAATCCTTTCCCAACTGGTTTCCGAACCATTGTCGAGCGACAGCCAAACAGGTGAAATTAGGCATGGTGGCACCCGTAACAAATCCGCCAAGAAAAGATTTTGGCAAATCTAACAATTGCAAAAGTAAGTTGATCGTTTCAATTTCAATTAAAGCTGAAACTCCACCACGTCCTTTTGTGGCTTGCGTATTTTGATCATAAATAGTTGTCAACCAATCACCAACAATGGAAGCCGGTGTAACGCCACCTGTTACAAATCCCCAATAGCGAGGTCCCGTTTGCGAAACCATCAAAGGAGCCAACCGCTGGTTGAATTCTTCTAAGGCGGACAATGCTCCCAAACCCGAATCGTCCAGATTTCTGTCGGTGGTTATGGTGTTTTTTGTAGAAGTAGGAATAGTATCAATTGAATTTAAAAAATCAATTCCTTGCTGTTTTACTCTTTCAAGGATCGTTTCAATATCGTTTAGGTCTTGTTTCAGAATTGGGTTCATTGTTTTCAATTGAAATTTTATTGTAGCAAACTTATCAAATATCAATTCCCTTTTGTCATTTAGACGCATAAAAATAGTCTGATTTAAAATTATTTTCCTGAATGACAATTACTGTAAATAATCACAAATACCATAGCCCAGATGGAAGCGGCATCCTTTTGCAAAAAATCCAGTTCGCCGCGGCGAACTGGATTTTTTGTAAAAGATATAGCGGACAGCTGGAAAAAGCTCCTAAAAAACCTTAGAGGCTATTTGTCGAATATTTTCTGATTTACCCATAGAATAATAATGCAACACAGGAACACCAGCCGCTTTTAATTCTAATGATTGCTGGATTGCCCATTCGATTCCCACCTGTCTAATATCAGCATTGGTCTTGCATTTCTCCACTTCATGAATCAAATCCTCTGGTAAATCGATACGGAATATTTGCGGTAATATTTGCAAATGTCTTTGTACTGCGATAGGTTTAATTCCCGGAATTATAGGCACTGTGATTCCCATTTCTCGTGCTTTGGCAACAAATTCAAAATATTTTGCATTGTCAAAAAACATCTGGGTCACCACATAATCAGCACCTGCATCCACTTTTTCTTTTAATCTTCTTAAATCAGAAAGTAAAGACGGGGATTCTAAATGTTTCTCCGGATAACCCGCCACTCCAATACAAAAATCGGCTTTGTTATCAATGTGCATTACGTCATGTAAATACTTCCCATCATTCAATTGGTTGATTTGATGTACCAAGTCTACCGCGAAATTGTTTCCACCCATTTTTGGAACAAAAGACTGTTCGTCTTTCATAGCATCACCACGAAGTGCCATCACATTGTCTAGTCCTAGGTAATGACAATCCACCAATAAATACTCGGTTTCTTCCTTAGTAAAACCACCACAAAGCACGTGCGGAATAGTATCTACATTGTACTTGTGCTTTATAGACGCACAAATCCCAAGTGTTCCCGGGCGCATTCTGGTCATTTTTTTATCTAACAATCCATTGCCTTTATCAATATAGATAAACTCTTCCCTAGATGTCGTAACGTCAATAAATGGCGGATTAAACTCCATCAAAGGATCGATATTGTCGTATAATTCCTGAATATTCTTCCCCTTTTGAGGCGGAATAATCTCGAAAGAGAATAACGTTTCTCCTTTTGCGTCTTCTATATGTTGTGTTACTTTCATTGTTAAGTCTTAAAGTTTTAAAGTCGAAGGTCGAAAGTCAAATCCATTACAGACTTTATGACTTTTGACTTTATGACTATATTTAATCCGCAATATTTGGGTTTAACCATTTTGTGGCTTTATCGGTCGAAATACTTCTTCGTTTGGCGTAATCGATTACTTGGTCTTCTTTTATTTTTCCGAGTCCGAAATACTTGCTTTCTGGATTCCCGAAATAATAGCCCGATACAGATGAAGCGGGCCACATCGCCATACTTTCCGTCAAGGTCACTCCTATTTCTTTTTCTACGTTTAGTAATTTCCAAATCGTTGGTTTTTCTAAATGGTCTGGACAGGCAGGATAACCTGGTGCCGGACGAATTCCTTTATAATCTTCAGCAATCATTCCTTCCGTAGTTAATGCTTCATCCGCCGAATAACCCCAAATTTCTTTACGGATTTTTTCGTGTAAATATTCCGCGAAAGCTTCTGCAAAACGGTCTGCTAACGCTTTAACCATTATCGAATTGTAATCGTCTAAATCTCTTTCAAATTCGGCTGCCCATTCATCAACACCAAAACCGGTAGTGACACAAAACGCACCCATATAATCGATTTTCCCACTGTCTTTTGGGGCAATAAAATCAGCTAAGGCAATATTTGGTGCTCCTTTTGTTTTTTGAGATTGTTGGCGTAATGTCAAGAACGTTTGTAATGGCTTCCCGTTTTCATCCATTAGTTCAATATCATCATCATTGACTTGATTTGCCGGGAAAATTCCGTAAATACCTTTGGCAGTCAGTTTCTTTTCTCTCAAAATCACTTCCAACATTTCCTGTGCATCTGCAAAAACCGAAGTCGCTTGTTCTCCCACCACTTCATCCGTTAAAATAGCCGGATATTTCCCGAATAATTCCCAAGTTCTAAAAAACGGCGTCCAGTCGATATAGGGAACCAGAACGTCCAAATCGACTTCAATCACTTGTTCGCCTATTACATTTGGTTTCACAGGAGTAAAATTCTCCCAATCCAATTGCAATTTATTTTTGCGAGCTTGCTCAATGGTCAAAAAATTCTTGTCGCGTGAACGGTTCAGAAACGTTTCTCTAAACGCATCGTATTCTGCTCTTATGTCGCTTGCATATATTTTTTTATCCTTGTTCAATAAACTTCCAGCCACCGTTACGGCTCTCGAAGCATCGTTTACGTGAATTACCGTTTCTCTATATTGAGGTGCAATTTTCACTGCAGTATGTGCACGCGAAGTCGTTGCTCCACCTATCATCACTGGAATTTTAAGTCCTCGTTTATCTAGTTCTTTAGCTAAATAAACCATTTCGTCTAATGATGGTGTGATTAATCCGCTCAGTCCGATAATATCCACATTGTGTTCAATGGCTGCTGCAATAATTTTTTCAGGAGGCACCATAACGCCAAGATCTACTATCTCGTAATTGTTACAAGCCAATACTACCGAAACAATATTTTTACCTATATCATGTACATCCCCTTTTACGGTTGCCATCAAGATTTTACCATTCCCTTGTTTGTCCCCAGCTTGTTTACTTGCCTCGATATAAGGCAATAAATACGCCACCGCTTTTTTCATTACACGGGCAGATTTTACCACCTGTGGCAAAAACATTTTTCCGCTTCCAAATAAATCCCCAACAACATTCATTCCTGTCATCAAGTTGATTTCGATAACTTCAATTGGTTTGGTAGCTGCGAGTCTGGCTTCTTCAACATCTAACTCTATAAATGCGTCCACTCCTTTTACAAGCGAGTGCGTAATTCTTTCTTGAACTGTTCCCGAACGCCATTCTTGAACTGCCTTTTCATTGCTCTTTACATCTCCTTTTACATTTTCGGCAAAGTCCAACAAACGTTCCGTGGCATCATCTCGACGGTTTAGAATTACATCTTCTACGTGCTCTAATAAATCTTTTGGAATTTCATCATATATAGAAAGCATCTCTGGATTTACGATTCCCATAGTCATTCCGTTTTGAATGGCGTGGTACAAGAAAACCGAGTGCATCGCTTCTCTCACCGTATCATTTCCTCTAAAAGAAAAAGAAACATTACTTACTCCACCACTAATATGTGCGTGTGGTAAATTTTCACGAACCCATTTGGTTCCCCTAAAGAAATCCAACGCATTCAGGCGGTGTTCTTCCATTCCCGTTGCAACTGGAAATATATTCAAATCGAAAATAATGTCCTGTGGAGGAAAACCCACTTTATTCACCAAAATATCATACGAACGTTGGCAAATCTCCACTCTTCGATCGTAATTATCAGCTTGTCCTGTTTCGTCAAAAGCCATTATAATTGCCGCTGCACCGTAGCGCTTGATCAATTTAGCGTGGTGTATGAATTGTTCTTCTCCTTCTTTTAACGAAATCGAATTTACCACACTTTTTCCTTGAACTACTTTCAACCCTGCCTCGATAATGTCCCATTTCGAACTGTCAATCATAATAGGCACACGAGAAATGTCCGGTTCGGCAGCGATTAGATTCAGGAATTTTGTCATAGCATATTCGCCATCGAGCATCCCTTCATCCATATTAATATCGATGATTTGGGCACCACCTTCCACTTGCTCTTTGGCAATGCTAAGTGCTTCTTCGTATTTTTCTTCCTTGATTAATCGAAGGAATTTTCTCGAACCTGTTACATTGGTACGTTCCCCAATATTTACAAATACACTATCTGGCGTAATGATTAATGGTTCTAATCCTGATAATACAAGGTTTCTTCTAATTTCTGCTTGTGCCATTTTATTGTTTTTTCTACACATTCACTTTATACGTGAGTTTGCGGCTATAATTATAGACGCGATAAATCATGTCATTCCTTTTTTGTAACATCTTCGTTAGACGCGATAAATCGCGTCTCTACGTTACATTGTTGCTGTTGATACTCTCGGCTTATAATCCTTAGCGATATCAGCAATCAACTTGATGTGTTCTGGGGTTGTTCCACAACATCCACCTATGATATTTACTAAATTATCGTCCAGATATTCTTTAATGAAGGCTTGCATT
Source organism: Flavobacterium sp. K5-23 (assembly GCF_023278045.1). Classification (NCBI taxonomy): domain Bacteria; kingdom Pseudomonadati; phylum Bacteroidota; class Flavobacteriia; order Flavobacteriales; family Flavobacteriaceae; genus Flavobacterium; species Flavobacterium sp. K5-23. The sequence goes on along the minus strand of NZ_CP056783.1, from coordinate 1,344,102 downwards.
TGCTCTGGTGTTTCATCGTATTCTCCAAAAGCGTTTGGCAATCCTGCATTGGGATGCGCTGAAACATTGAATGAAGTATTTTGCGACAATGTTTGTAAATACGGTTTCAATAAATCGGCTCCAAGGGCGCAATTGAAACCTACACTCAACAAAGGTATGTGCGAAACCGAAACCAAGAAAGCTTCCACCGTTTGTCCAGAAAGTGTTCTTCCTGAAGCATCAGTAATGGTTCCTGAAACCATTATTGGAATATCAATATTGCGTTCGTCTTTTACTTCTTCGATAGCAAAAAGTGCTGCTTTGGCATTTAAGGTGTCGAAAATAGTTTCAACTAATAATAAATCACTTCCTCCGTCAATTAAAGCTTCAACTTGCTGTTTGTACGCAATGCGTAAATCATCAAAAGTTACGGCTCTATATCCCGGATCGTTTACATCTGGTGACATACTTGCTGTACGGTTTGTTGGTCCTATTGAACCGGCCACAAAACGAGGTTTATCTGGATTTTTGGCTGTGAATTCATCAGCTACTTCACGGGCAATTTTTGCCGATTCGTAGTTCAATTCATATACGTATTCTTCCAGATAATAATCGGCCATTCCGATGGTAGTTCCTGAGAAGGTATTGGTTTCAACAATATCGGCGCCTGCTTCAAAATAAGCGGCGTGCACATCGCGAATCGCTTGTGGTTGGGTGATGGATAATAAATCGTTGTTCCCCTTAAGAGAATGTGGAAAATCTTTAAAACGTTCTCCGCGAAAATCCTCTTCGGAGAAATTGTAGCGTTGCAACATCGTTCCCATTGCTCCATCGAGTATGAGTATATTTTTTTTAATTGCTTCTTGAATTGATGCCATTTTTCTGTTTTATTCTCGCAAAACGCTTAACGCTGAGCTTTGATTATTACTTTCAAATGTTCACAATTGTTACTCTTTAGCCCTGATGGAAGTGAAAATCCTTTTATTCTGGTGTTCAGAATAAAAGATTGCAACGTACAGCAGGAACGATGAAGGCAAAAATGCCAAATCATTCGCTTCTAAAAAAGAAATGAATTCAGTAACTTAAAATATCGATAAAATTGTCAGGAAAGGGTATTGGGAAATACTATGATAGTATTTTTCGTGTGTTATCTATCCATAAATAATATGGTAGAATGTAGCACCTTCTTTATAGATAAAGGGTTGCTAAGGTTTCATTGGGTCATTCCCTCCGCCTTTCGTGATAACTTTCAATAAATGTATGAACACTGCAAAGTAAAGACATAGTGTTAATACTTGCAAGCATTAACACTATATTTTTTTACTTCTTTTTATATAACTTGTTAAACTATAGCTTTAACGACTGCTTTTGGTGCCTCTTTACGAGTTCCGTCAAATCCATCAACACCTGAAACTGTTGTGTATTTCAGTACATATCGTTTCCCTGGATTGATAATTTGGTAAGCCGCTTGACACATTAATGTTGCTTCGTGGAATCCACATAGGATTAATTTCAGTTTACCTGGATAGGTATTTACATCACCAATAGCAAAGATTCCTGGAATGTTTGTTTGATAATCTAAGGCATTGTTTACTTTAATCGCGTTTTTCTCGATTTCTAATCCCCAGTGTCCTATAGGTCCTAATTTAGGTGTTAACCCAAAAAGCGGAATAAAGAAATCTGTTGGGATGTTACGGTGAGCTCCATTCTCTTCAATGTCGATTGATTCAATGTGCTCAGCACCGTTTAATCCAACTACCTCAGCAGGTGTAATTAATCTGATTTTTTTAGAATCTTTTAGTTCCTGAACTTTTTCTACAGAATCTAATGCACCACGGAATTCATTTCTACGGTGAATTAAAGTTACCTCAGAAGCAACATTAGAAAGGAAAATACTCCAGTCAAGGGCTGAATCTCCTCCTCCTGCAATGACAACTCTTTTATTTCTAAAATCTTCCGGGTTTTTTATAAAGTATTTAACCCCTTTATTTTCATAGAAATCTATTCCGTCGATAAGCGGTTTTCTTGGCTCAAAACTCCCTAAACCACCAGCTATAGCAATCACTTTAGCGTGAAATTCAGTTCCTTCGTTTGAAGTCACAATAAAACTACCGTCTTCTTGTTTTTTAATTGTTTCAGCACGTTCTCCCAAAGTAAAACCAGGTTCGAATTGCTTGATTTGTTCCATTAAATTATCTACTAAATCTCCTGCCAGTACTTCTGGAAAACCTGGAATGTCGTAGATAGGTTTTTTAGGATATAACTCTGATAACTGCCCACCCGCTTGTGGTAAAGCGTCTAATATATGACATTTTAATTTTAATAATCCTGCTTCAAAAACTGCAAATAAACCAGTTGGACCGGCTCCTATTATTAGGATATCTGTTTCAATCATTTTATATTCTTTATATGTGTATTATGCTAAACTATTTTTGGTGTAAAGTAACGAACGATTCATCCTTAATTAAATGATAAATATCATTCGGAAAGTTTTTCCTCCCCCCGCCCCCTCCGAAGGAGGGGGAGACTGGGTGTAGTTTCATTCGTATATTTCTATTCTCTTTATTCTCTTTTCTTAGTTCTATTCTCTTTTCTCTTGGCTTTTGCCTCTTGCCTTTTTCCCTTACTTCTTCAACGACTCCGTAATGGCATTCATCCGTTGAACTTTATTTTCGAAATCTCCTTTTAAGGATTTGCGATACTCGTTTAGGTTTTCAACCATTTTATTGATGTCCTCCGGAATCACTTCTTCAAAAAATTCTCTTAGTCGCTTGGCCGTCGTTGGTGATTTACCATTGGTCGAAATCGCAATTTTCACATTCCCTTTAGTTACAATTCCACCCAAATAAAAATCACATAAATCCGGTGTATCAGCAATATTGCAAATTAAGAATCTTTTTCGAGACAACTCATAAATCCTTCTATTCACTTCAAGATCATCGGTACAGGCAATAACCATATGCCGTTTTTCGAGCATTTTTTTCTTGAATTTCTTCTCTTTCAATGTAACCGAATCGTGCTTACTTACTAATTCAACTAATTCAGGTAAAAAACGTGTCGCCACTACCTCAACGTTTGCATTTGGACTCGATTTCAACAAGAACGATAATTTTTCCAGCCCTACATTTCCTCCGCCTACAATGAGTACGTTGAGTTGATGTAGTTTAAGAAATACGGGGTATAACTCATTCCTTTCCATAGATCAGTCCCTTATTATGGTTGGAAATTAATTCTTTGTAAAATCCTTCCCTTTTCTTACCGTCTCCTACCACTTCTCCAATAACAATTATCGCTGGCGAACTTAAATTATTCTCCAATACCACTTTTTGGATATTGTTTACTGTTCCAAAACCAACTTTCTCCTCCGGCGTTGTCCCGTTTTGAATGATCGCTACTGGTGTTTCTCCTTTGGATTCTTTTTGGAATATAGAAACAATTTGATCCAGCTTACTCATTCCCATCAAAACGACAACCGTTGCTGAAGATTGAGCCGCTAAAGCTACATCTGCCGACAATTTCCGTGCTGAAGTCGTTCCAGTTATAACCCAAAAACTCTCCGAAACCCCTCTTTTTGTAAGCGATATCCCTTGATATGCCGGAACCGCAATCGATGATGAAATTCCAGGAACTACAAATGTAGGAATTCCAAAGCTTTCTACATACTCTATTTCTTCACTTCCTCTTCCAAAAATAAATGGGTCTCCCCCTTTTAGTCGAACTACGTGTCCGTAAGTAAGTGCATTATCGACAATCAATTGGTTGATTTGGTCCTGAGAATAGGCGTGATTCCCTTTTCTTTTTCCAACAAATATTTTTATTGCTTTTTTAGGGGCATACGCCAATATTTCTTCGTTTGCCAAAGCATCATACAGCACCACGTTAGCTTCCGCCAATGCTTTAGCGCCTTTGATGGTAAGCAAATCCGGATCTCCTGGACCAGCGCCTACTAAAGTTACTAATGGATTTATTTTATTTTTCATACGAAGTTAATATTTGTTCTTTATTGGAATATGGTATCGCCATTCTTCCTTCCTATTTGCTTTTTGGAATATTGGCGATTTCATCAGCTAAATCTTTTGTTCTATACGATTCGATATTTTCGAAAAAAGCGATCGCCTTCTCAATATATTTTTTTGCGAATTCCTCAGATGGTTCGTTCTCTTTTATTTGATACACTAAATCCTTTAATGAAGATTCTAATGTTATTTTATTGGTTTCCACAAAAACAGAATCAAACAAATCAATGATTCCTGCTTGATGGTTTGTTTTTTGGTTCTCCGCAAGCAATAAAGCTTTGGCACCATTTACAAAACCAGCATAGGCAAGGTATATTGAATCAGACCATTTTTTATCTTCGAATGCTTCTTGAGCGAAAGTCAATTTGTCCTTGGCTTCCAATAGTAAAGTAGCTACCAAATCAATCACTACACCCGCACATTCCCCTACACCAACTGCTTTCACATAATTATCGGCATTTCCCCAGTCGATAAAATCTTCATCTGTTAGGTTAGTAGTGTCCGCCAATGGTTTAAGGAATTCGTAAAAATATTTCTCTCCTTTGGTATCGTAATAATCTAAAAAGGACAATCCATCAGCATTAGCTTCAAAATCATTTAAGATATAACGCAAGGCATCAGGTCCTCTACGACTCGGAATCTTGATTACTTTATCAGAAAATCGTCCTTTTCCATCTCCTAAAATTCCACCACCAAGCAATACTTGTAATGCTGGCGCAACCAGTTTTCCTGCATTAATCGACATTCCCTGAAAACCAATTGTAGACATATTATGTTGTCCACAAGCATTCATACAACCACTAATTTTTATAGTGATTTCTCGGTTCTCTTTATATTGTGGAAATTCTAGTTTTAGTACTCTTTCTAATTCCTCAGCAATACCAGTACTGCTTGCAATTCCAAGATTACAGGTATCCGTTCCGGGACAAGCGGTAATATCGTTAATAGTATCATACCCAAGAGTAACAAAATCTAATTTGGCTAATTCTTGGTAGAAGAAAGGCAAGTTTTTTTCTTTTATATTTCTAAGAACTATGTTTTGCTTTAGTGAAAAACGCAATTCATTAGCTCCATAATTTTTAATTAAGTCTGCTAAAGCTCTCGCTTTATCTGTATAAAAATCTCCTAAAAGCACTTTGATACCAATCGCTACATAACCCGATTGTTTTTGAGCAATTACATTTGATTGCTTCCAAGCTTCAAAAGCAGCTGTATCTTCGATAATTACCTTTGGCACTTCTAATAAAGTTTCAGGAATAGCAACATCAAAATCAGTGGTGTCAATTTCTACCGTTTGGTAGGACAAGGCTTTTTTCTCTTCATCAACCAATCGTAAAAATTCATCTCTTCCAATATCTTTAATTAAGAATTTCATACGTGCTTTTAATCGTTTGGCTCTTTCCCCAAAACGATCAAATATTCTCAAAACACCTTCGGTAGTTGGGATAATTTGGTTTACCGGAATGAATTCTGATAATAACTCGGCGTGATGCGGTTGAGAACCTAATCCTCCGCCTAACATTACTTTGAATCCACGCTCGCCATTTACAATTTTTGGAATAAAACCTAAATCGTGCAAATAACTCAAGGCAGTATCCTTATCAGAAGAAGAAAATGATATTTTGAACTTACGCCCCATTTCCTGACAAATAGGATTTCTCAAGAAAAACTGAAACATCGCGTGTGCATAAGGTGACACATCAAAAGGTTCGTCGACATCAACACCAGCTAATTCACTTGCAGTAATATTCCTAACGGTATTTCCACAAGCTTCACGAAGCGTAATATCGTCAATAGCCAATTGTGCCCACAATTCCGGAGTTCTATCTAAACTTACGTAGTGAATTTGAATGTCCTGACGGGTAGTAATATGCAAACGTCCCGTTGAGTATTCATCAGAAACTTTTGTGATACGTATCAATTGCTCACTACTTACTTTACCAAATGGCAATTTGATACGAATCATCTGCACGCCTTCTTGACGCTGACCGTAAACACCACGCGCTAAACGAAGACTACGAAAACGTTCGTCGTCAATTTTACCATCTTTGAATAATGCAATTTTTCTTTCTAACTCGATTATCTCTTTTTGAACAATCTGATTTTCTATTTCGGTTCTAAAACTTTCCATACCTATTTATTATTATCCTCCCCCCGACCCCCTCCGAAGGAGGGGGAGCCATTGAGGAGCTATATTGTGTTATATTCTGGTTGTAAACTTAATAGCCACAAAGTTTATCTACATTCTCTCCCTCCTCGCCGCGGCGAGAGGGCTGGGGTGGGGATTCCTATCGGATAAACCCAACTCCCGCAGTTGTATTTGTTGCTGCATCAATTAGGATAAATGCACCGTTTGATTTGTTGTCGTTGTAAGCATCAAAATATAAGGCTTTGCTTAACTTGATATTTACTTCTCCTATTTCGTTAATCGCTAATTGAGACGCTTCCGTTGTTCCTGAAAAATCAGTGGCAATTACGTTTTTCACACTGTCAATTTTAGCCAAAACTCTATTGGTGTTGTGTTGTACAAAATATTTTGCTCCCGGAACTAACTTTTTACTGTCCATCCAACAAACTGTGGTATTGATGTCTTTCTCCACTTTAGGCAATTCAGCTGATTTTACAATCATATCGCCTCTAGTCACATTGATATCATTTTCTAATTCGATTGTAATTGAAGAACCTGCTGAAGCTTCGTCAAATTGCTTATCAAAAAAGTGAATGTTTGTCACTTTCGATTCTGTTAAAGAAGGCAATACGGTTACTGCATCCCCTACTTTAATATTATTTCCATACAATTTACCAGCATACCCTCTAAAATCGTGGTATTCTTGAGTTTTAGGTCGGATAACGGTTTGTACCGGAAAACGAGCTTTCCCTTTTTCGTACACATCTGTAGGCTCTAAAGCTTCAAGATGTTCAAGGACTGTTTGCCCTTCGTACCAAGGCATTCCTCCTAATGACTCCACCACATTATCTCCTGTTAAAGCACTTAACGGAATGTAACTTACGTTTTGCTCTTTGAAAGTACTTTTAGCATTTAGTGCTTCAAAGTCGGCTTTGATTTTATTATACACATCTTCCGAATAATCAACCAAATCCATTTTATTTACCGCAACAATCACCTCTTTTACTCTCAATAAATTATTGATAAAAAAATGACGGTAGGTTTGCTCAATAACTCCTTTACGAGCGTCAATCAAAATAATGGACACTTGTGAAGTGGAAGCTCCTGTAACCATATTTCGAGTGTACTCAACGTGACCTGGAGTATCAGCAATAATGTAACTTTTCTTAGCTGTAGAAAAATAAATATGTGCCACATCAATTGTGATTCCTTGCTCTCTCTCGGCAACTAAACCATCAGTAGCCAAAGAAAAATCTAAATAATCGTATCCTTTTTGCTTGCTACTTTTTTCTATTGCTTCCAGTTTATCTGTAGTCAAAGATTGTGTATCGTATAATAACCTCCCAATTAATGTACTCTTCCCGTCATCTACACTTCCTGCTGTTGCTATTTTTAAAACTTCCATCTCTTATTTTGTTTAAAGTTTAAAAGTTTAAGGTTTCAAGAAAGACCTTTATACACACTTTTAAACTTGAATATTTTATTTACTTTTTGAATTTTCGAATACAAAACTCTTACTCTACATTATATCTTAACCTTATGAATGAAGCTGAACCTTATTATGTCTCTTGCAAAATAATCCACTCCACTTGCCCTTTGTTGAAAACTGTTCAAATAGCCGAACTCCATTGCAATTGATTTATTCACTCCAAATTGTAAGGCTCCATATATTCTATTTTGATCAAAGGTGTTTTTGATAATTTTGTTTCCGCCATTAATCATTAACTCGTCGTGCACTATTCCTTTTAGATATTGTTTTTCATTTTTCCAAAAAGTATAATCTCCTTGAATTCGGTATCTAAATCTCAAGTAAAATGTAGTGCCCTCTTCTAACATTAGTTTACTGGAATTATGAACAAACCGTTCTTCAATCATATACCGATGACTTAAATTTATTTTACCTAAACTTTGTTTTACAGTTACATCTTGCTGTGCTCGATATTCAGGAATATGAAATCCATTAATTATTTCAGGGTCTTGTGTTGCCACAGAGAAATAATCAAAACCTACACCTAATTCTATCTTATCTGTTACTTTATCTCTAAGTTGAATGCGGCCAACAAGTGTGTTTTGCGTTACAGAATTTATAAAAACCCTATTGTCAATCTCAGTATGAACAGACCATTTGTTATTTAGATCCAGCTGATTGTAATATCGTGTCCAGAGTAAACTTTGGTTTTTTATGTTCTTCTCGGTTTGTGCTTTTACTCCAACACTTAAAAGAAATATGCTTAAAAAATATATCAAGAATTTCATCTTAAAAATACCCTTGTTGTTTTCTTTTCTCCATCGCTGCTTCAGAGCGTTTGTCGTCAATTCTGGCTCCTCTTTCGGAAATTGTTGATATTCTTATTTCTCCAACTACTTCTTTGATAGTCGCAGCATAGGATTCTACAGCTGCAGTACAACTCATATCACCGACGGTCCTGAAGCGAACAATTCTTTCTTCGATTTGTTCGTCTTCTTCTTGGTACACATAAGGAGAATGCGACCAGATTAAACCGTCTCTCAAAAAAACTTTGCGTTTGTGCGAAAAGTAAATCGATGGGATTTCGATTTGCTCTTGTTCTATATAACTCCAAACATCTAATTCTGTCCAGTTCGAAATTGGAAACACGCGTACATTTTGACCATTTTCAATTTTTCCGTTCAGAATATCAAACAATTCCGGACGTTGGTTTTTTTCATCCCATTGACCAAAATCATCACGGACAGAAAAAATACGTTCTTTTGCTCTTGCTTTCTCTTCGTCCCTTCTCGCTCCACCTATACAAGCATCAAACTTGAATTCCTCAATTGCATCAAGAAGTGTTGTGGTCTGCAAGCTATTTCTACTCGAATATTTCCCGGTTTCCTCCATTACTTTTCCTTCATCGATAGCGTCTTGAACATTACGAACGATTAATTCCAATCCTAATTCTTTCACTAATCGATCTCTGAATTCGATGGTTTCCGGAAAATTATGTCCCGTGTCAACGTGCAATAATGGAAAGGGAATTTTAGCCGGAAAAAAAGCTTTTTGGGCCAATCGTACCAACGTAATGGAATCCTTCCCTCCAGAGAAAAGCAAAACAGGTTTATCAAATTGAGAGATTACCTCTCTGAATATATATATCGCTTCGCTTTCTAATGCGTTTGTTTTTAATATTGTGTTCATATTAGTAGTTTAAAAGTTTAAAGATTAAAGTTTAAGGTTGTTTTAACCTAGACAATAATCTCTCTTCAACTTATTATTTCTATTCTCTTTATTCTATTCTCTTTTCTCTAAATCTTATTTCTGGTGTAAACCACACTCTTTCTGACTTGATTCCCACGACCATCTTCCTGCTCTTATGTCTTCGCCAGGAGCAATCGCTCTGGTACAAGGCTCGCAACCAATACTTAAAAATCCTTTTTTATGTAATGTGTTTTGAGGGACATTGTTTTTTTCTAAATACGCTTCAACCTCTTTTAAAGTCCACTTTAATAAGGGATTGAATTTTATAATTTTGAAATTAGCATCGTATTCAAAAAATCCTAAATCATTCCTGTTTTCCGATTGTTCCGCTCTTAAACCCGTAATCCAAATCGAGTTTCCTTTTAACGCTTTAGTCAATGGAGCTACTTTTCGAATAAAACAACACTCTTTTCTATTTTCAACCGAATCGTAAAAACTGTTTGGTCCTTTTTCATTCAGCATATTTTGTACTTCAGAAGCCTCTGGGAAATATACCTCAATATGTTTTTTATACTTCTTCAAGGTTTTATGAAAAACATCATAGGTTTCTTGAAACAAACGGCCCGTATCTAAGGTAAAAATGTTAATTGCAACATCACTTTTAGCAATTAATGCCGTTATCACCTGGTCTTCTTGACCAAAAGAAGTGGAGAAAACCACTTTGTCTTTATATTCATTTGCTAAAAAATCCATAGTCTCCTCAATTGAGAAATCCTTGGTTGTTTCTATTAATGTTTCTACTATAGTTGTGTTCATTTTATTTTCATTTACAATAAAATCCATTACCCTATCGGATTAATAGATTAAAAGGCAAAAGTAATACTTATTTCTAAACTACAAAATAATATTTCAATTTTTTATTTCGAAATAAACAATCCTTAATCCCTCAATAAAAGCACTTTAAACCCTATCAGGGTAAAGGTTATTAAATCAATAAATAATCGTGACGATTAATTTATTATTCCTAAATTATATCATATAATTCTAAAATATATTTAATTTTTCAAATATATTTTAATTAGTCTACTTTCCCGATAGGATAATTATTAAATAGTTATTATTTTTGTCCAAATTTTTATTTATGGAGTTTCAATTAGGATTTATAGTAGCAGGTTTAATCGTAGGCTTTATTGTTGGATTGACAGGTGTAGGAGGCGGTTCATTGATGACGCCTATTCTATTGTGGTTTGGTATCCCTCCAACAACGGCTGTTGGAACTGACCTACTATATGCAGCATTTACTAAAATGGGAGGCGTGTACGTTCATCATAAAAAAAAGAACATCAATTGGTCCATAACTGGTTGGCTTTCTTTAGGCAGTGTTCCCGCAGCCCTGCTAACTTTGTGGATACTTCATAGTATAAAAACAGATATTACAGGTATTAATGCTATCATAAAATACGGTTTGGGTTGGGCCTTACTTTTTACGTCGATAGCTGTTTTATTTAAAAAGAAACTCTTGGTTTTTTCTCAAAAACACGCTGGTGATAAGTTCCATAGCGAGAGTAAAACACAAAATATTCTAACTATCTCAATAGGTGTGTTATTAGGAGCAACTGTAACCTTAACATCAATAGGCGCAGGTGCTTTAGGGACTGTGACTTTGTTTTTCTTATATCCGCTTTTAGTAACTCCGAGGCTGGTTGGGACCGAGATTGCTCACGCAGTTCCTTTGACTCTTGTTGCTGGATTAGGACACGCTACAATGGGGAATTTAGATTTAGGTCTATTAGGTCAGTTATTAATAGGATCCCTTCCTGGAATATTTATAGGAAGTATGATGAGCGGAAAAGTACCTGATTTATTTCTTAGAAATGCGATCGCGATAATGCTGTTTTTCGTGGGATATAAATTGGTGTTTTTGGCTTAAAAAAAAAGACGCTTTCATTGGATTCCAATGAAAGCGTCTTTTTTTTATTTTTTATTTGGAACGGCTTAATTTAAAAAGCGATATCGGCAAGGGAATTGTTTTCTAATATTTTCAGGGTGTTGTCACGTACTTCGGTCATTAATTTACGTACAGCACAGGCTTCCTCCTCTTTACAATCATCACATTTTTCATAAAAATTATGACTGGCACAAGGCAACAAAGCAATAGGTCCTTCAAGAATACGATATACCTTGGCCATATTGATATCCTTCGGTTCTTTAATTAAATAATAACCGCCTCCTTTTCCTTTTTTGGCTCCCAAAAAACCTGAATTACGCAAAAGCAACAATATACTTTCTAAAAATTTTATCGAAATATTTTCACTTTTAGCAATATCAGCAATAGCAACTGGAGTTTGATCTTCTTGACGAGCCAAAAAGGTCAACGCTTTGATTCCGTATTTTGTTTTTTTTGAAAGCATAAAATAAGATTAGATATTTGATGTTGGCTTTTGTTATTCACAAACCCAACATCAAATATCGTAATTTTTTAAGATAAAGCCTGCTCTAAATCAGCAATTACATCTTTTACTGTTTCTAATCCAACAGAAACACGCACCAATCCGTCTGTAATACTTACCGCTAAACGTTCATCAACAGATAATTTACTATGTGTTGTTGATGCTGGATGAGTCACGATTGTTCTTGTATCTCCTAAATTTGGCGAAAGCGAACATAGTTTTATTTTATCCAAAAAGTTACGTCCTGCTTCTAGTCCGCCTTTTATTTCGAAAGCAACAATATTACCACCTGCTTTCATTTGCTTTTGAGCAATTTCAAATTGTGGATGCGATTTCAAGAACGGATATTTCACTCGATTAACATTAGGATGCTGTTCTAAAAACTCTGCCACCTTCAAGGCATTTTCACAATGTCTATCCAAACGAATAGCCAAAGTCTCTAAACTTTTAGACAATACCCAAGCATTGAACGGAGATAAAGAAGGACCTGTCAATCGGCTGAACAAATATATTTTCTGAATCAATTCAGGATCACCTACTGTAATTCCGCCCAAAACTCGTCCTTGACCGTCCATTAACTTTGTAGCCGAATGGACCACCAAATGTGCGCCCCATTTTATAGGTTGTTGCAAATATGGCGTTGCAAAACAGTTGTCAATAACCAAAATCAAGTTGTGCTTTTTGGCAATATTCCCAAGCAATTCTAGATCTATAATGTCGACCGCTGGATTGGTTGGTGATTCCGCAAAAAGAATCTTTGTATTAGGTGTGATGAAACTTTCAATAGTTTCTGGCTTATTAATATCAAAATAAGAGGTTTCAATATTCCACTTTGGGAAATAATTGACAAACAAGGAATGTGTAGCTCCAAAAACACTACTGGAAGAAACTATATGATCTCCAGATTTTAATAAAGCTGCTAAGGTTGAATACACAGCCGCCATTCCTGAAGCAAAAGCGAAACCAGCTGTTGCGCCTTCCATCTTGCATACTTTTTCCACAAACTCGTTGGTGTTTGGGTTGCTGTAACGACTATAAATATTTCTATCTTTCTCTTCGGCAAATGAGGCACGCATATCTTCGGCGTCTTCAAACACAAAACTAGAAGTTAAGTATAAAGGAACCGAGTGTTCTAAGTATTGCGTCCGTTCTAATTGGGTACGGATGGCTTGGGTTTCAAAACCGAATTCTGAATCATTCATTATATTTTGTTTAAAGTTTAAAGTTTAAGGTTGTTAGCACTTGGTATTTCAACACTAAATCTTTAAACGATTAATTTTATTTTTAAATTTTAGATAATTCAACATTATTCAAAACCACTTTGTAATGTACTGTTGCTGTAGGCTCTAATGTTTTAGAAACAGAACAATATTTTTCGAAAGAAAGTTGGGCTGCTCTTAATGCCTTTTCTTCATTTATAGGTCCTTCCAATAAGAAAACCACCGTGATGTCTTTAAAAGGTTTAGCCTCTCCTACTTGTACTCGCTCTCCTTCAACCTCAGCTTTGAACGAAGTGATTTCTTGTCGTTGTTTTTTCAAGATCGAAATCATATCAATAGCGCTACATCCAGCAACGCCCATTAACACTAATTCCATTGGGCTTGCGCCTAAATCATTTCCGCCAAATTCAGAACGGTTATCCACACTTACTATATGTCCACGTTCGTTTTTTAATTCGAAATGGAAGTTGTCGTTTACTCTGTTTAATGTTATTTTCATAATTTTTCCCCTCCACAACCCTCCCGCCGCCGCGGGGAGGGAGCCAAGACCGGAGGCAGTCCCTTTTTAATTATTATTTTTTATAAAAAACTAAGTCATTATACAATCTTTTGATTTATAATACACCCCATTACTTTTATATTTAAAGTTACCATTTGTGTCAATTTCCACTTTAAACGATTCTTTTTTTACTGGGCAATTATAATATTTCATCATATATAATTCAAAGCCATCTTTTACTTTCTTGTAAGCACCTCCTCTTATATCGTTATTGTCAATCCACAAATCACTTTTATAAGACATAATCAGGGCAGCTTCTTCTGCATTATCTATTTTTCCAACAAAATCAATTAGTTCTTTTTCAGTTGTCACATATTTCACTCCCTCATCATCAATATAACTTATAAATGTATAACTAATAAACTCGCCTCTTATTAAACCTTTTTTAGGATAAACAATATTGTATTTCTTTTTAATTAAAGAATCTCCAAAACAATGTTTTACCCTTATTTCGACTCCTTTTTTCAGTCCGAGCCGAACTCTCACATATTCCCAATACAACATTTTTTCATTAGGAACAATGCCTTTTATTAATTCATCTCTACTTACAATATTTTCAATTTTATTAAAACCCTTTTCAACCTCAACGGTGCTTTTATTACAAGAAATAAAAAGCAATAACAGAAAATAAAACATTATTTTCTTTATTCTATTGGAACAAAATAAACAGATACTTCTAATCATTACATTAATTTTAGTTTCTCAAAGTTCCCCCTTCGGGGGTTAGGGGGCTATTTATCAGACAATCTTAATATATCACCAAAAACCCCTCTTGCAGTTACTGCTGATCCAGCTCCGGCTCCTTGAATCACGATAGGTCGATCTCCATAAGATTCCGTATAAATTTCGAAAAAAGAATCAGATCCTTTCAAGCCTCCCAAAGCGGTATCCGAAGGTACGGAAACCAATTTGACTTCCAAAATCCCTTTGTCATTTTGCAAATCCCCCGATAATTCTCCAATGTATCTCAAGACGTGATTTGGTTTTTGGTCAGTTTTTATTTTGTCATAAATAGGATCAAACTCCTTCAACTTTGTCAGGAAATCAGCTGCACTGCCTTCACGCAATTGCTCAGGGATTAAATTCTGAATATCAATTTCGTCAAATTCATTTTGCAAATCCAGTTCCCTGGCCAAAATCAATAATTTTCTACCCACATCATTTCCGCATAAATCCTCTCTTGGATCCGGTTCAGTATAGCCGTTATCGATTGCTTCTTTCAGAACTTCACTGAAAGGAACGTCCTTGGCAGAGAAATTATTGAACAAATAACTCAACGATCCTGAAAAAACTCCTTTAATCTTCGTGATATTCTCACCAGAAAGATGCAGTAATTTTATAGTGTCAATTAACGGCAATCCAGCTCCTACATTGGTTTCATACAAATAATTCTTTTGATTGTCAGCCAATGCTTTTCGCAATTCTTTATAGAAACCATAACTCAAGGTATTGGCCACTTTATTGGATGAAATCAAATCAAAACTGCTTTCCACTAACGGAATATAATTTTCCACAAAAGTGGCGCTTGCCGTATTGTCAATTGCAATCAAATTCTCCAGATGGTGCTCATTTGCATAAGCGATAACATCGTCAATGGTGTAAGAAGCGCCGTTTGTTTGAATTTCGTTTTTCCAGTTAGCCGAAACTCCATCTTTGTTTAAAAGCACATTTTTCGAATTGGCTATAGCAAAAACATTTAATTTAATGTCCTTTCGTTTTTCGATGGCAGTTGCCGATTCTAATATTTGATTAATCAAAGTCCCGCCTACTAATCCGTGTCCAAAAATGGCAATGTTTATTTTCTTTGCCACACCAAAAATTTCCCCGTGAATTACATTTAACGCCTTATTCAGTTCTGACTTTTTCACCACTAAACTCACGTTTTTCCCTGTAACGGTATTATTGAAAAGTATAGGGACAATTTTATTCTTGATTAATGCGGTATACGGTTTGTGAAACGTACTCAAATCTTGTCCGATTATAGATATCACTGAAACATTATCAGTCACGGTGATTTTATTCACATCCTTAGAATAGAAATCATTTTCGAATTCATTTTCCAGTTCGATCATCGCTTTTGTGGCTTTATCCGCAGCAACCACCAGTCCGATTCCTCTTTCTGATGATCCTTGAGAAATGATACTCACACTGATATCATTATCTCCCATCACTTTAAAAATACGCGCATCAATACCCGTTTTCCCTAACAATCCTCTTCCTTCTAAATTTACCAAAGACACATTCTCCAAGACAGATAATGTTTTAATTCCTTCTTTGTTCGAATTTGAAGTAATTAAAGTTCCTTTATTTTCGTGATTGAAAGTATTAAGAATTCGAAGCGGAATATTCTTTTCCAACAAAGGAATAATGGTTTTGGCGTGAAGTATTGTTGCACCAAAATTCGCCAGCTCATTCGCTTCATTGAATGTTAAGTGGTCAATTTTTTTGGCATCGGCAACTAGTTCCGGATTTGCAGTATAAATCCCATCAACGTGAGTATAGCTTTGTAGTTCTTCGGCATCTAGATAATTAGCCAATAAAGAAGCCGTGTAATTACTACCGTTTCTCCCTAAAGTCGTGGTATCATTATTGTTATTAGAACCTATAAAACCAGTAACAACATTTACAGTTGTTCCATTATTGACTTTAAAATACTGAATTACATTTTTCTTAGAAAGTTGTTCTAACGGCTGTGCGTCCCCATAATTCGAATCTGTTTTTAGTAATATTCTAGAGTCAGCAAAACGGGCGTTTATCCCATTTTTAACTAAAATAGCGGTCAATAATTTTGCCGAAATCAATTCTCCTTTGGATAAAACCTGGTCTTTAATTTTGATGCTGTAATCCCCAATCAAACTTACCCCTTCAAAAAGTTTTTCCAGAATCCCAAATTCCTCCGATAAATCTATTTCCTTAAATCCCCCGTTTTGATACGTTTTAAAATTTTCGAATAAAGGTTTGTATTCTCCATTTTTAACAGCTACCTCGAGAATATGTTCCAATTCATCCGTTGCATTTCCTCTAGCAGAAACTACGATAGCTATTTGTTCCCCTTGATTTACTTTATCAGTTATAATAGAAACCACTTTATTTATTCCTTCGCCATTCGACAATGACTTTCCTCCAAATTTTAATATTTTCATTTTATGTTGAATTTTATTGCTTCTAAAATATATCAGCAAGTAGATTATTTAATTGTTCGTATTCTATCAAGAAAGCATCGTGCCCGTGCATCGAATCGATTTCTTTGTAGAATACATTAACGTTGTGTTTTTTTAATTCCTGATAGGTTGCTTTGTTTTCTTTAGCCGTAAAAAACAAATCTGAATTAATCCCGATTATATGAATTGTCGCTTCAATCTTGGAAGCCATTATTTCGAATGAATCACTGTTTCTGGTAACATCGATTGTTTTAAGCAATTGGTTCATCATCTTGTAGGACGAAAGTTGGAATCGTTTCTGCAATTTTTCCCCGTGATGCTGCAACCAGCTTTCGACATTGAAAACTGCCAATTCCTCGTTAGAAGATCTTTGGAATTTTTCCTTGAAGGATTCTGGAGATCTGTAACACAACATAGCGTGAATACGGGCATCTTCGATAGGTCGTGAAGAGTTATTTAGAATTTGCTCTTGCAAATAACAATTGGCTATTAACCAATCCGTCGACTTCCAGTCAGTTGCAATAGGGATTAAATGTTGGGTGCTTTTGGGTTCTAAAGCGATCATTTCCCAAGCAATTCCTCCACCCACAGAACCTCCAATGATGGCATACAGCTGGTTGATTTGCAATAATTGTATTCCTTGAAGAAATGCTTTAGCAATATCTCGAGCAGTAAAATCTAAATAATTGTAAATACTAGTTTGATCGAAACCATTACCAGGGACATTAAAAGCAAGCAGGGAATATTTAGTAGTGTCTATCGTTTTGTGGTCTCCTATCAAATCATTCCACCAGCCGTTTTTACCTATAACTTGTGAATTTCCAGTCAATGCATGATTGACCAATACGATAGGAGCCGAATTTAACGCTGGTCCAAAAACTTGATAACTTAAGTTAAGGGTAGCATAAAATACGCCACTTTCGGTGGTGAAATTTTGTAATGTAATCAGGTTGGGTTTATTTTCCAATTTCAAATTTTTTATAATTTGTATATGGAAATATTAAAAAGAAAAGCTAGAAATTATCTAGTGAATTCTTGGAGTTATCTTTCCACGTTGGGCGTGGTAGAATGCAGCACCTTCTCCGATTTCTCGAAGGGTTGCTAAGGCTTCATTGGGTCTAATCCCTCTGCCTTTCTTTATAACATTTCAATACGTGTGTGAACTTAACAGGGCAAATTAACTACTTATTTTTGTAACCACCAAATTTTTATGCCTTTAGGTTTTTCGCTAAAAATAAAAATAGCATATACGCGCAAAATATCCCTAGATATAACTATCCAGAAATTATTTGCGAATTCCCTCTAAAACTATAGAGTCCCAATTAAATAAAAAGGGTGTCATTTTCTTTAGAATACATCAAAGACAATAATGAAATGTTTTGCACTTTTTTATTATTGTTATTTACTGCATCTATACCTAATCTAGGGTGAACTAATTCAGTTACCATTTGATTTTTTAAATTTCTTTTGGCTCTTAAATTTCTAAGAAAACCAAGTGTTCTTGAAAGAGAGTTTGTGGTGCTCATGTTTTCGTTTTTTAATGATTATTTATTATTTTAATTATGCTTCTGTTTTAAATTAACTTTATAAAAAAACCCTTTTGGACAGAATACCAAAAGGGTTTAAGTTGTATAACTTATACTTTTTTGATATCAAAATGAGGTAGCGCAATTTGCAGCGACATTAAACCGTTTATTTTTCTTTGAAGTAATTTTCATTTGATTTTATTTAATCGAATTCTGGTTTATATTTAAATTAAAAAAGCCTCCCGATATTTCGGGAGGCTTTTGCTTTATTTACATAATACTATGTAATATTGTAAGCAACTACAACCCTTTGGATTTCTCCTTAACAGTTACACTCTTTTTACATATAATAGAATTCATTTCTTTAGTTTTATTGATATTGCAAATGTCGAATATAATATTGAATTCACCAAACTATTTAATGATAATTAACCTAAAGTTTACATATCAAAAAGGATTTTGTTTGAATATTAACTATTCATTATGAATATGTTACAAAACAACAAAAGGAAATAGGTTCTATTATAGGTCGAATTATTTCATTACAAAATAATGTCATAATTAGAGAGGAATTTCCAGTGTAAAATCGTTTGAATCTCATCCCTTTTTTATGCTTTTCCTAAATTTTCATTTGAATTCTATTCAACTAAAAATATTAATTTATCATAAGTATAAAAAAAACAGAAGAGTATAATTTGCAATTCAAAATGGTTTCATACATTTGCACCCGAATACAAGAGGAAAAATTTGAACTGATTGCAACCTCTTCATAATGAAACAATTCATTATGGATGCTGAAATTTTCAGTAGGAAAAATGCTAAAGCAGAAACTCTCCTTTAGTATTACCCGCAATTATTTTTCCTCGCTTAATTTTAAACTATAATTATTATGGCTTATTTATTTACGTCAGAATCTGTAAGTGAAGGACATCCAGACAAAATTGCAGATCAAATCTCGGATGCATTAATCGATAACTTCTTAGCATTTGATGCTGATTCTAAAGTAGCTTGTGAAACTTTAGTAACTACCGGTCAAGTAATTCTGGCTGGTGAGGTGAAATCTAATACTTACTTAGACGTACAAAATATCGCTCGTGAAGTAATCAGAAAAATTGGTTATACTAAAAGTGAATATATGTTTGAAGCTAATTCTTGTGGTATACTTTCGGCTATACACGAGCAATCAGCTGATATAAACCAAGGTGTTGACAGAGCTAATCCAGAAGAGCAAGGTGCAGGTGACCAAGGAATGATGTTTGGTTACGCAACTAACGAAACTGAAAACTATATGCCTTTGGCACTTGATTTATCTCATAAATTACTACAGGAATTAGCGATTTTAAGACGTGAAAACAAGGAAATTACTTATTTACGTCCTGATGCTAAATCTCAAGTAACTCTTGAATATAGCGACGATAACAAACCAACACGTATTGAAGCGATTGTAATTTCGACACAACACGATGATTTTGATGAAGAAGCTACTATGCTTGCAAAAATCAAAAAAGATATTATCGATATATTGATCCCAAGAATCATCGCAAAAAACCCTAAACAAGCACATTTATTCAATGCTGCTATTCAATATCACATTAACCCAACAGGGAAATTTGTGATTGGTGGACCTCACGGAGATACTGGATTGACAGGAAGAAAAATTATTGTTGATACTTACGGTGGAAAAGGAGCTCACGGTGGTGGTGCTTTCTCTGGTAAAGACCCAAGTAAAGTGGATAGGAGTGCAGCTTACGCAACACGTCATATCGCTAAAAACTTAGTGGCTGCTGGAGTTGCCGAAGAAATTTTAGTTCAAGTTTCATATGCTATTGGTGTTGCAAAACCTATGGGAATCTTTATAGATACTTACGGAACATCAAAAGTAAACTTGACTAATGGTGAAATTGCTAAAAAAGTAGAAGCTATATTTGATATGCGTCCTTACTTTATTGAGCAACGCTTGAAATTAAGAAACCCAATCTATAGCGAAACTGCTGCTTACGGACATATGGGCCGTACGCCAGAAACCGTTACAAAAACTTTCTCTGCTCCAGGTGGATTAACTAAAACAGTAGATGTTGAGTTATTTACATGGGAAAAGTTAGATTTCGTTGACCAAGTTAAAACGGCTTTTGGATTGTAATTCACAATTTATAATAAATATCACAAACGGCTATCTGAAAAGGTAGCCGTTTTTTTGTAGGACAAATTGCGGTTTTTATTGTTACTTCGTGAAAAAATAAAAATATGGCTCGATTTCCTTCTTTCCAAAAAATTATCGATAATACACTAAGCACTATTTCAAGATTTCCTCTTGAGACAGTAACTACTGTTTTAGGAACTATTATGGCGATTTATCTATCCGAGGAACACAGTGGACCAATGGAAAAAATATACCTAAAAACATTATTATGCTGTTCTTTATGTCTTGCGCTATTTTTATCAATTACTTTATACTTCTCAAGGGATTTAAAAAACAATGCCCTCCGTTTTGGCTCAAGTATTATACTTGGGAGCATTATTGTTTTATTTGTTTTTAATTTTTCGAATCCAATTAAAACTTACGAGATATATCAATTTTTAGCCTTAAATCTAGGCTTACATCTATTGGTTTCGTTTGCTGCATTTATTCATAAAAAATACGATCCTGAAGCTTTTTGGGAATTCAACAAGCAACTTTTTCTTCGCATTTTGACAGCTGGATTGTATAGTATGGTTATTTATGCTGGATTATCCTTTGCCTTACTGGCGATAAATCTTTTATTTGAAATCAAATTTTACGATAAAATTTACGTGCATTTGTTTTTAATCATAGCCGGAATATTTAACACACTCTTTTTCTTGACAGGTGTACCCGAAACAAATGATTCTAAAGCTCCATTAGCATTAAACTACCCCATTGGCCTAAAAAAGTTTACGCAGTATGTTCTAGTGCCTTTAATTAGCATTTACCTGGTTATCCTGCTGTCTTACGAATTAAAAATAATAGCCACCTTTTCGTTACCTATTGGCTGGGTCTCTAATTTGATTCTTGTATTTGCTGTTTTTGGTATTTTGTCTTTATTGCTAATATACCCTATTGCAAAAGATGTCGAAAATGTATGGATTCGAACGTTTCATAAATGGTTTTACTATTTACTTGTCCCTTTGTTAGGGCTTTTGTTTTGGGCTATTTTATACCGTATTGATCTTTATGGCTTTACACACGAAAGATATTTTGTTTTTGCTTTAGCATTATGGCTCAGTTTATTAACTGCTTATTTTATATTCAAAAAAAATCCCGAAATCAAATTCATTCCTATTACCATGTGTGTTATTGCACTTCTTACTATTATAGGCCCGCAAAGTGCGGATTCCGTATCCAAAAGAAGTCAATTGAACCGATTTAAAGAATATATTGTAGACAATAAAAAAACAAAACTCACCTATAAAGAAGAGCAAGATTTAAGTAGTATTATTGAATTCATCAATGATCATTATGGTATTGAAGCTTTAGCACCTCTTTCATTAAAAATCAATCAATTAGCTAAAAAAGACAAAGAGCCTAGCAGTTTTGCCATTATGGAAGCACTAGGATACAAATACAGAAGATCATACAGAGGCGCAACTGAAGCCGAAGAACCAATATATTACCATTATTATAATAATGATGACGGTGGAATAGCCGAAATAAAGGGTTATGACTTTGCCTTTGAACTTAATAACAATAATAATTACACTTGTAAAAATTGTGTCCAATGGAGCAATAAACCCTACTCCATTAATTATACTTCAACTGATTATGGTGTTGCCTTAAAAATAAACGATGACGTTATTCCTATAAAAATCAATAATTTTATCAAAACAACAGCTACTTTTAAAGCAAAAAATAATAATAAAAAAATCACCCAAAGAATTATCACCTCTAAATACGAACTATTATTACAATATGAATCTGTAACTATAAACTACCGAGAGAATGAAACAACTATTGATGCTTTTAACATCAAAACTCTTTTGAAAATAAAGAAATAAAACTGAATTAAAAAAAAGGGCTGTCTTTTATCAAGACAGCCCTTTGTGTTTATATGAGTTATTTTTACATTTTAAATGTGACTCCAACTTTAGCACTATTTACAACATTACCTCCACCAAATTGAATATTAACTCCAAAATTGTCATTGAAAAAATAACGACTACCTAATTGTAATCCAATACCAAAATTATCTTCATCATTATAATCGTATTTAATTCCATCAAATTTAGAATTCCAATTATAGTAGCTCAAGTTTGCACCAGCATAAAAATCCCATTGACTAGGAATTTTCAACACTTCGTTGAAATGGTAATTACCATTGGCTTGAATGCCAATAATCGAACTTTTTAAATTACTTGAGCCAAATTTTTGATTATACGATTGGTAAGACAACTCTCCACCAAGTGTAAAGTTACTTGCAATACCGTAATCAAGACCAAAATAAACTGGCGTTCCCCATCCTGAAGAACCTATACCTGCATTTAACTGCAACCCTCCTGCTGCTAAAGGAGCTTGTGAATTAGCGAAACCAAAAGTAAAAAAAGCAAATACTATAGCGACATTCTTCATTTTTATAATTATTAGAAATTAAATTCTGTAATAAAAGTAATGGTTTCTCAATATTGAAAAACATTATCATTAGAACTAAATTATAAAAACTTATGAATTGTTACAAATTATACCTTAAACTAAAAACAACATATCTAGGTTGAACCGAATATTGTGAAGTTCTGGTAGAAAACTGAGAGAAATTATCATCATTTAATGTCTGTGTATTCAGGATATTAGTTGCAGCAACTTTATACTCCCACTTACTACCTTTCTTTTGATAAATCAAACTGGCTGTTAAAAAATCATATTCGTTTTCAACCGTTCTAGACTTATTGTAATAGTGATAGAACTCATATTCAGTCACAAAAGAGAAACTCTTCAAAAAGTAATAATCCAGTTTAGCAAAAGGTTTCTCCGTTATAAATGTAGATCCACTGTATTTATTAGCAACTAAGTTATAACCAACTTCTAAATTAGGCATGTTCTTATAATTAGTCGATGCTTTCACGGTATAACTTTGAGTATAACTCTCAGTAGTCGCTTGAAGGTTATTTTGAATATTATTGAATTTAGACCAGTTCAAACTTACATTTGCAGAGGCTTTATAGTTCTTTAAAAACGAACGACCGTAACTTCCCGCTCCTGAAAGCGTTTCGTCAGCAAGATTAGAGTTGAAAGGACTTGTTGACTGATTAATCCCAACAAAATTAGCTCTTGATTTTACCGCGTCAACTTTTCTAGAATAGGATGCATTAGCAAAAATATTTTCGAAATTAAACATATTATACTTAAAATAACGCAATGAATGCACTTGAGAAGTGGCGTTTTCTAATTCTCTATTTCCTCTAAATAAACTATTGAAACTAGACAAAACAAATCCTTCTGCCAATCTATTTATATCAGTAAAGTCATTTGACAACGAGAAATTATAGGTCAAAGATTCGGCTTTTTTTATTTGGTATAAAGCAAAAACATCCGGCAAAACTCTATAAAATGACTGCGTAAATCCAGTTCCAAGTTGCCCATTATTCATATCATAATAATGCAAACTCACACCTGGTGTAAAAGTTAATTTTCCTAATAACATTTTATAATGTAATCCTAAAAACACATCATTAAAATCATAAGTAACCTGATTGTTATTTTGTGAATCAGTCAAATTATTTGCGACTCCATTATCTAACATTTGAAAGATATGGGAATTGAAATTTTGATATGAATTAGTATTACCTAAAGTTACATTGATATTACTTTTTGGTGTAACCATATAATAGTAATCAAGTTTTGCATCTAATTTATTTGTTTTCACAAAACGGTTTTGATTCAAGTCGTTTCTATTTTGCCCAGAAACATACCCACTTAAATTAAAGGGTTGCGTTTGCAAATTAGCATTATAGAAA
Organism: Flavobacterium sp. K5-23; assembly: GCF_023278045.1. NCBI lineage: Bacteria > Pseudomonadati > Bacteroidota > Flavobacteriia > Flavobacteriales > Flavobacteriaceae > Flavobacterium > Flavobacterium sp. K5-23. Next base: position 1,319,942 of record NZ_CP056783.1, on the reverse strand, counting down.
GGGTTTTCGTCCTGATACAAATGTTGCATTTCGAAAGCAAAAATGTTTTTATCATTTTTAGTATAATACAAACTTAGATTTTGATTAACTGATGTAGGATCTTGATTTTTATCTGTGATTATCGTTTCGGTTGTAGAGTTATTATTTATAATTGATTCTCTTTGTAAAGAACTAATCTCGCTTTGTTTTGTCAATTTAGCAAGAACATCATAATCAAACTGTAGTTTTTTATTGGGTTTGAAAGAAGAACTCAATTTAAACAATCCTAAGTTGTTGTTCTGACGTGAATTTTCATCACTTTTTTGCTGGTTTCCAGAATCTAATATTGTTGATTGAGATTTAGTTTCCAGCTCCGTATCTGATGAAGACAAAATTGCAAATCCACTTAATGTCCATGCTTTTGTAACATTATAAGAAAAATTACCAGCACCAAATTGCGTTTCAATTTCCTTGGCGCGATTGTTTCTCAATAGTGAAATCCCTAAATCGTTAGAAGAAACATTAAAATTGCTTCCTCCCTTTCTCATCATACTCCTGAATCCACCGGTAAACTTAAAATAATCCTGTGCGGTTAATGGCAACTCACCAATGTTATTAAAGTTAGTTATGAAATTCACACTGTAGTTAGGACTGTAATAGAATAATTTAGGGTTTACGATATAACGATCCCATTCATTATAAGCTCCAATACCAGCGGTAACATCTCCAAACCAAAAATTCTTCTTTCCTGATTTTAACTTGATATTCATCGCTAAATTATCCTGATTATTCTCAACCCCTTTCAGAGCGCCAATTTCACTGTAATTTCTCAATACCTGCACTTTATCAATTGCATCAGCAGGAATGTTTTTTACTCCAAGTTTTGTATCCCCGTCAAAAAAATCTTTTCCGTCAATCATTAACTTAGTGACTTTTTTCCCTTCAACCTCAACTTCTCCATCTGCATTTACTTCTACACCAGGTAATTTTTTAAGTATATCTTCCAGCTTTCTTTCAGTACCTGATTTAAATGAGTCAGCGTTATAAACTATTGTATCGCCTTTAATGGAAACCGGCATTTCACGGATAATTTCAACTCCGTTTAATTCAATACCCCCTTCTTGAAGCACAATTGTTTTAGTAATATTTTCATTAGAAGTAATGATTTCTATTTCTTTATTCTGCATTCCTAAATAACTTATTTTTATACTATAAGCTGCGTTAGGCTTTAAATTAAGCACGAATTTCCCTTTATCATTTGTAATGGCATAGGAATCCATGGCTTTTGTGTCATTATTCACAGCCATAACATTGGCCATTTCAAGAGAAGTTGCTTTTGTATCAGTAACGACCCCTTCCAGTTTGATAGATTGAGAATAAGAAAATGAACAAATAAAAAGAAAGGCAATAAATAGTAATTTTTTCATATAGACAGAGATAGGATAAACAAGTTTTTTTAATTATCAATTGAATTAATGCCCAATACGCATACGCATTCCGCCATTTCCTTCACGACCTTGATTCATTTCCTGCATTTCCTTCATTTTTTTCATAACCGTTTCGTCATAATCATTTTGAGAAATTGTCTTTCCTTTTGTCGGTGCTTTGATATCCGCTTTAGTTTTTGGATTTAACACTACTTTAGAACATAAAACAACCGTTTTGCCATCATTTATTTCCAATATCAAACCAGGTAATCCCCAGTATTTATCAGGTCCTTGATTAACTGGAATTTCAGGCGTGTACCAAGCCGTAACAACCGTTTCCTTTGGCATTTCAAGATCTGCCATGAAGTTTGTTTTCTTTTCTTTTTCATCAGTTTTCACTTCTTCCTTCTCTTCCTTTTTAGGTCTAAAATTTCTAAAATCAGACTTGCTTACAGGAAGAACAGCTGTTGCTTTAAAGCAATTATATCCTCCTATCACACGGGTTTCCCCTTCCATTTTCCATTTTAAATTAGGCAATGAATCTTTTACTAAAAATTCTTTACCCATAAATTCCTTGTCAACCACATAGGTTTTCTCTTTTACATTTTTGTAATAGGAACCGCCACCACCCATCATAGAGCTCATCATTCTCATTCCACCACCGCCTTGACCTTGGGCTTCTAATTTTTCTTCTTCTTTATAAATAGAGGCTGACTTATCGAAATTAAGAATAAATGTTTTTTCAAACATAGACTTCATTCGGTCTTCAATCATTTTTTTCATGTCTGGAGTCATGTCTTTATTACCTTCCATTCTGGTTTTCATATCAGAAGTGCTGGTTTTAGACTCATAAACCGCCATTCCTTGAAATTCCTGAGCATTAATCCCTAAAAAAGAAACTATGGCAAATGCAGCGCTTACAAAATATTTATTCATAACAAGTTTGTATTAATTGATTTAAGCTTAGTAGGACAACAAAATTGATTTATTGTTACAGCTATTTGATTAAAAAAGGTAAGACCTATAAATTTATAAAAGGTTTAATTGTAATTTAGCTTATCATGAAAAAATGCATCACATTCTTATTAGTCTTATTCTACATTCCGGTGATTGGGCAAACCCTTAAAATTGAAGCTGAAAAAATTAACACAGTTCCATTTGAAGCTGATGAGTATATCGGGAAGGATCAGTTTGGCTATCACTATTCCATAAAAAACAAGGTTTTACTAAAAACCAAAACGAATGAATCATTTGAATATAAAAATTTTTCATTGGGGAAAACCACTAAAATAGATCTGCAAAATCCTTTAAGAATTGTCCTTTTTTACGAGAACTTCAATACCATAATTCTGCTTGACAATCAACTCAATGAGACTAAAAGAATAAATTTCTCAGAAAACAGTGTGCCCATAGCAGTCACCGCAACAGGAATTGCATCACAAAATCAATTGTGGATATACAATAATTTAAACCAGCAAATAGGACTATATGATTATTTAAAAAACGACTACAAAACCATTTCTACTCCCTTGCAGGAAAATTTTAAATATTACTATTCTGATTTCAATACATTTCAGTGGGTAGACAGTAAATCAAACTGGTATAAGATAGATATCTTTGGAAAAATCACTGCAATTGGAAAGGTTTCAAATTTTGAACAAATACAGTTGCTCCCCAATAATATGGCGCTAATTTTAAAAGACGAAAAAATCATTCTTCAGGATTTAAAAAAGGATATTATATATTCAATTGTTAATATTAATAAATCCTTTAAATATTTTCAATACAAGGACCAAATTTTATCTATTTTTACATCCGAAGAAATTACAAATTATAAAATCACAATACCGTAATGCACATAGCAATAGCAGGAAATATAGGGTCAGGAAAAACTACTTTAACTCGTTTATTAGCGAAACATTTTAAATGGGAACCTCATTTTGAGGATGTGGTTGACAATCCATATCTAGATGATTTTTACCATCAGATGGAGCGTTGGTCCTTTAATTTACAGATTTATTTCCTCAATAGTCGTTTTAGACAGGTGAAACAAATTCGCGAAAGCGGTAAAAAAATCATCCAAGACAGGACCATTTATGAAGATGCACATATTTTTGCGCCCAATCTTTATTCAATGGGATTAATGACCAATCGTGATTTTCAAAATTATTCTTCTCTTTTTGAATTGATGGAATCAACGGTTAAAGCTCCTGATTTATTAATCTATTTAAGAAGTTCTATACCTAATTTAGTGGGGCAAATTCATAAACGTGGGCGTGATTACGAATCCACGATTTCTATTGACTATTTAAGCCGTTTAAATGAACGTTACGAAGCATGGATTCATACTTACGATAGAGGTAAATTATTAATTATAGACGTAGACAACATTAACTTTGTTGATAAACCTGAAGATTTAGGAACCATTATCAACAGAATCGACGCAGAGATAAACGGTTTGTTTTAGTCCTCTCCCCAACCCTCTCCAAACGAGAGGGAGCCGAAACTGGATTAAAATTATTTTATAAAACAAAAAAATGCCTCGCAATTCGCGAGGCATTTTTATATTAAGTAAAACGATGTTTTATTTCAAAGCATCAATTTTTGCCTGAACTTCAGCTTCCGTTCCTTTAAAAACATTTTTTTCTACATTACCATTAATCGTAGAAGTTATTGTTGCAGTAACAACTCCATTGTCATTTGTTTTTTCAATGGTAACTTCTTTAGTCACTGAATGCATCATTTTATTAGAATGCGCCATGTAGTCACAATTTGTATTTGCACAACCTTTAGCAACACATTCTTCTTTAGATTTGGAATCGCATTGAGCCGCACTAATACAACAAGTGGCAGTATCAGATATTGTATGCGTACCGTTTCCTAAAATAGGCGCAATAACAAGCCCTATTAAACAAGTCAACTTAATCAAGATGTTCATCGATGGTCCAGAAGTGTCTTTAAATGGATCTCCTACTGTATCTCCAGTTACAGCTGCTTTATGCGCATCAGAACCTTTGAATGTCATTTCACCGTTGATCATCACTCCTGCTTCAAAAGATTTCTTGGCATTGTCCCAAGCACCTCCTGCATTGTTTTGAAAAACAGCCCAAAGAACACCAGAAACGGTAACTCCTGCCATATATCCTCCAAGCATTTCAGCTATCATTTGATTGTTATCACTATAAACCAATTTCCCTAAAAGAACAATTGCAATAGGGAAACCAATTGTCAATATTCCAGGAAGCATCATTTCACGCAATGCGGCCTTAGTAGAGATGTCAACGCATTTAGCATAATCTGGCTTTCCGGTTCCTTCCATAATCCCTGGAATTTCCTTAAACTGACGACGCACTTCATATACCATATCCATAGCGGCCTTACCTACAGAATTCATTGCCAAAGCAGAGAAAACCACAGGAATCATCCCTCCTACAAATAACATCGCTAAAACAGGCGCTTTAAATATATTGATCCCGTCAATTCCAGTAAAAGTTACATAAGCAGCAAATAAAGCCAGTGAAGTCAATGCCGCCGAAGCAATTGCAAAACCTTTACCAGTTGCAGCCGTAGTATTTCCTACTGAATCCAATATATCCGTTCTTGTACGAACTTCTTTTGGCAATTCACTCATCTCAGCGATTCCTCCTGCATTATCAGAAATAGGTCCAAATGCATCGATTGCCAGTTGCATAGCAGTTGTTGCCATCATTGCAGAAGCTGCCAAGGCAACCCCATAAAATCCAGCTAAAGCGTAGGAAGTCCAAATTGCAGCAGCAAATAACAATACTGTTGGAAACGTAGAAATCATTCCTGTTGCTAAACCTGCAATTACGTTAGTTCCAGCTCCCGTGCTTGATTTTTGCACGATAGCCATAACTGGTTTTGTTCCTAATCCCGTGTAATATTCCGTTACTGAAGAAATTGAAGCTCCAACAACTAAACCAACAATGGTAGCGTAGAAAACACGCATTGAAGAGATGTCTTTAGATCCTTCACCAAAGAAATCCATTTTCATAGTTTCAGGCAACATATATTGTACAAGGAAATAACAAGCTACAAGTGTTAAACCAATAGAAACCCAGTTACCAATATTTAAAGCTTTTTGAACCTGTGCTTCTTTTGCATTATCATCAGTGATTTTTACCAGCATTGTACCAATGATAGAAAAAAGGATTCCGAAACCTGCAATTGCCATTGGCAATAAGATAGGTCCGATACCGCCAAAAGCATCATCAATTTTACCACCCATATCCTTGATAACATAATTACCAAGTACCATTGCGGCTAATACTGTAGCAACATAAGAACCAAATAAATCAGCTCCCATACCAGCAACATCACCTACGTTATCCCCCACATTGTCAGCAATAGTCGCTGGATTACGTGGATCATCTTCAGGAATTCCTGCTTCTACTTTACCTACTAAATCCGCACCAACATCGGCAGCTTTAGTGTAAATACCTCCACCTACACGTGCAAACAAAGCAATAGATTCAGCTCCAAGAGAAAACCCGGCTAATGTTTCTAATACTATAGTCATGTCTTCCGTAGAAGTCCACACACCGTTCATGAAAAAATGAAAAAAGAATATAAAGAATGAGGTTAAACCTAAAACGGCTAAACCTGCAACACCAAGACCCATTACAGTTCCTCCGCCAAAAGACACTTTTAATGCCTGAGGCAAACTAGTCCTTGCTGCTTGTGTTGTTCTAACGTTAGTTTTAGTTGCTATTTTCATTCCCATATTTCCAGCAAGCGCTGAGAAAAAGGCTCCGAAAACAAAAGCAACTACAATTAAAATGTGAGTAGTAGGAACTACAATTGAAAGTCCGGTCAAAACGATACTCGCTCCTATTACAAAAAAGGTTAATAATCTATATTCTGCTTTAAGAAATGCCAATGCTCCTTCGTAGATGTAATCTGAAATTTCTTTCATTTTTCCATCACCTGGATCTTGTTTTAATACCCAAGCTCTTTTTGCAAGCATAAATGCAAGCCCAACAAATGCCATTACTATTGGCATCCAAATCATAAATGTGTTCATAAATTCGTTTTGGTTTTTGGTTAATAATCAATAGAGTACAAAAACGAATGTAAACAAAAAAAGCAATACTCTCAATAGAATATTGCTTTTTTTACATTTATAAAGATGTGGATTATTTAATACTGAACAATCCTTCTGGTTTATTTTCGATTTGATCGAAACGCTCTTTACATGCTTTCAAAATAGCATACGCCTCATCTTTATCTCCCCATCCACCTACATCAACAGATTTGTTTTCTAAATCTTTATATACTTGAAAGAAATGTTCGATTTCTTTTAGTAAATGCGGATTCATATCTGATAAGTCATTCAATGAATTCCAGATTGGGTCAGAAACCGGTACACAGATTACTTTTTCATCTGGTCCTTTTTCGTCAGCCATATGGAAAACACCAATAGGTTTAACTTCCATTACACAACCAGGAAAAGTAGGCTCATTTACTAAAACCAATACATCTAATGGATCACCATCTAATGCTAAAGTTTCTGGAATAAATCCGTAATCAGCTGGATACATCATAGAAGAGAACAACATTCTATCAAAACGCATTCTTTTTATTTCGAAATCATATTCGTATTTATTTCTACTTCCTCTTGGGATTTCGATAAGTACATCGAAAGTTTTTTCTTTATCTGCAGTCATTATATTTTTGTCTTAAATTCTTTTTATGCGGTTGCAAAAGTAGTACAAAAACACGTTTATAACAAGTATATTTGAACATAAAACACAAGAAAACAAAAGCTTTACAATTCCTTAATAAGAAACCTTTCTTCCTCGTTTCCCAAGATAATAATGCCACAATAAAAATGCAGCAGTAGAACGGTATGGACTCCACTGTTGTGTGTAAACTTCCATTTGCTGTTTGTCCTCTATTCCCAGAAGTTCTTTTATTGTATTTACAATTGCTATATCCCCAAGCGGAAGCAAATCTGGCGCCTGAAGACAAAACATCAAGTAAACGTCAATAGTCCAGTTCCCGATACCTTTGATTTGTATAAGCTCTGCTCTAACCTGCTCGTCTGACTTAGCAGACAAGGATTCTAAATCAATTCTATTATTGATTACCGCATCGGACAATGCTTTTATATAAGATGTTTTTTGACGGCTTACGCCAAGGTTCCTATATTCTTCATCAGCCAAAACCAATAGTGCTTCGGGATGAAAGTTTTCTTCTTTTGCTTTTAGCTTTAAAAAAGTAGCCTTGGCAGAATCTATAGACACCTGTTGTTCCAGAATTAATAAAACCAAAGTTTCAAAACCTTCGGGTCTTATTGGGATGACCGGCAAACCGTATTTTTCAATGATGTGATTAAAAAAAACATCCTGATTAGAAAGAAATGCAATGGCCTGTTCCATATTATTATTTTTTTAGCCCTGATAGTAGCGGCATCCCACGCTTTTTTTAGCGTGCATACAGCGGAAAGCAGGAATAGCTCCAAATTTTTCCAATGTTAATATAATTTCAGACGAACAATTCAGCAGATACTGAAACCAGTTTAGCTTTAAAAATAAAAACCAAAAGAACCTTTTACAGTGAAATTTTGCGCGTCTGGTGTGTTTAAGTAGTTTCCTCTCCAAGCGAAATCGATACGGAATACTTTAAATATATTTCCAATTCCAGCACTGTATTCCCAATACGCCTTTTCGGGAGCATTGTAAATCAAACCAGAAGCATTGATTGCTCTGTTAGCATCCGAAATTGATCCATAAACTCCTTTTATCCCTATAATTTCTCTCCAGTTCAACTTTCTCATAAAAGGTATTCTAGCAAAAATCCTTCCGCTAAAATTATGATTCCATTGAAAAGTAGCGTACTGATCAGTGACAAACTCATAGAAATTAAGATTACTAAAAGTATTATCTATAGTGAAATACGTTTGATTTCCAGGAATTACATTCATCAACCCCAAAGGAATCGTACCAAAGGTTTTCCCTAATTCTAAAATCAAATTTGTGCGCCCTAATGCTCCTATGATTATTGGTTGCTTATAGTAAAACTGTATTTTATCGTATTTAAAATCACTGTCTAGCAAGCCTTTAAATCCGTGGCTATAATTTACGAAAAAACGACTAAAAGGACTATCTGTATCATATCGTTCTACACCAAAGCCTATGGTTTTTTTATTGGGGGTGTATTCCATCTGAAAATTAACTTCAGACTGTTTTACATCGCTTTTAACAACTGAATTAGCCACATCAGTATAATAATCCAGACTAAAAGTTGTCGAAGCCGACTCTAAAGTACGATATGAAAATCCTGTTTGAAAAGTCAGGTTTTTAATGGGTTCTATTTGAACAGCAACACTGCTCAAGTTGATATTCGTTAATTTCCCGTTACTACCAGAGGAGAATAATGAAGACGAGGCAAAACTTCGCCCTAAAACATCATTTGTAGAAGTTAAACTCGCGCCTATTTGCTCGATGTCACGTCTATTCCCTCCTGAAATAATAATCCTGTTTTTCTTCTCGACCATCCATTTTCCTGAAAGTCCATACTTGAATTTATCATCGTTAAACCCATAAGCGGTATACCCTTCTAATCTCCAAGTATCGTTAGGCCCAAAGTAAGTTCTTCCTCCTACACGTAAACGGATTCCCTCTACTTCATTGTAACCAAAAGTCGAAAATATAGGGCCATAATCAAAATGACCGGATTGTATATAACCACTTCCAAGGATTGAAACCAAATTGTATAAATTCTGGAATTTCTTGACGGTTTGCAAAGTGTCCAGCATTTTATAAACCCCACGTTCGTCCTTATTTAATTTTTCGAAACGGTTTTCATCCCAATATTCTTCTGACCTATTATATACTTCATTATCTATATAATTCACTTCCTCTTTATAAAAATTTGCTGGTTTCTCTATATTGAATTTGTGGTTATCATAAAGCGTTGTTCGTTTTCCATAAATCCCCTTAGAATCTTCCTTTTTATTCAAGGCAAAATCTGACATCATATGATCTCTGGTTAACAGAAAAACAGAGTCATTTTCTACCTCAAATTCTTGCTCGATATAAATTTCTTTTACCCAGTTAATATTAGCACTTTTGGTAACTGCCATATTAATTTTCTTGATGGCATAAGTAGAATCATTAACCCAAAAATCCCCTTTAAATGTCAGTTCGTTTTTTCTTCTTGGATAAAAAACAATATTATAACACCATTTTTTATCTATAAAGGCACTATCTCTCAAGACATAGTTATAGACATCTACACCCGTTTTAGACAAAGGGCTTGTAAAACTTTTGTCAAAAAAAGTTAAATAGTTATCATATATATCATAATTAGAATAAAGGTCTTTTACGAAAGATAAAATTTGCTGGTTGTCACTGAATCCTGAATTCTTATTGGCTTTTATTTTCTCTTTGACCTTCTTTAGTTTGTTATTCCCGTAGACATCATATAAAGACTCATTAATAAAAATAGGCAAATACGTTTTCCCGGTAACCCTGGAAGTATCCATATGATCAAAGATGAATTCCATCCCTTTAAACAGCTTGTTTTTCATAAACGCACTATCAATGGTATTCATATCAAACTCCACTTTTTCATATTTCTCCATCTGGTAATGATCAAAGAGATACAAACCATTTTTACGTTTTCTTTCCCATATTTTTCTAAGGATATCAAGAGCTGGATTGTTCTTTTTAGAAGTTTTACCCATAAAAATAACAACCTCCTTTAAGCTTTCGGCTTCTTTTATCTGGATTCTTAAATTATAGTTCACCGCTTTCTCAAGTGTGATTTCCTTTTCAGAATAACCAACAGACGAGATGACTAAAACGGTATGATTTTTTGCTGACTCCAAATAAAAATGTCCCTCTTCATTAGACACAATTCCTTCGCTAGAATTTTTGAAAGCAACATTTGCAAATGGAACAGGCTGGTTCAATTGATCTACAATGACTCCGCTTACTTTTGTTTGCGCAAAAACACTCCCTGCAAAAGCAAACAGCAATACCAATAAGAATAAAATATTTTTTTTCATAACCTAAAAAAAAAACTTCATCATATAAATATATGTGATGAAGTTTTAAATATAATTAATTTGTGACTTGGAATTGTTGAAATCTGGATTAATATATTGTTAAAACAATCTAATCTATATTTCAAATAGTACAGAATCTTATTTTTTATACAATACTTTTTTAACCGCTTTTATCACATCGTCTGAATTAGGCAACCATTCTTTCAGTAATACTGGAGAATAAGGAGCTGGAGTATCAGCAGTTGTAATTCTTTGAATTGGTGCATCAAGAAAATCAAAAGCACGTTCTTGAACAATATAAGTAATCTCCGAAGCAACACTTGCAAAAGGCCAAGCCTCTTCAAGAACCACTAAACGATTTGTTTTTCTAACAGATGTTAAGATTGTCTCATAATCCATAGGACGTACCGTTCTTAAATCGACAATCTCACAAGAAATTCCTTCTTTGGCTAGTTCATCAGCAGCAATAAATGCTTCTTTAATGATTTTACCAAAAGAAACGATAGTAACATCAGTACCCACACGTTTGATGTCAGCAACACCTAGTGGAATTGTATATTCCCCATCAGGCACTTCACCTTTGTCACCATACATTTGTTCTGACTCCATAAATATTACAGGGTCATTATCACGTATAGCAGCTTTCAAAAGTCCTTTTGCGTCATAAACAGTAGAGGGAACTACCACTTTAAGACCTGGAGTGTTTGCAAACCAGTTTTCTAATGCTTGAGAGTGTGTCGCTCCTAATTGCCCTGCCGAAGCTGTTGGCCCACGAAAAACGATAGGAACATTAAATTGCCCCCCTGTCATTTGACGCATTTTAGCAGCGTTATTAATAATTTGATCAATACCTACTAAACAAAAATTGAATGTCATGTACTCAACAATAGGACGACAACCATTCATGGCTGAACCTACAGCAATACCAGTAAATCCAAGCTCAGCAATAGGAGTGTCAATTACTCTTTTTGCACCAAACTCAGCAAGCATTCCTTTAGACGCTTTATAAGCACCATTATACTCAGCAACTTCTTCACCCATTAAGTAAATGGACTCATCATTACGCATTTCTTCGCTCATCGCTTCGCAAATAGCCTCTCTAAATTGTATCGTTCTCATATGTGATATAGTATGTGTGTAATTTCGAAAAGCAAAAATAAATATTTTATCTCACTTATGTGCATAAATTACTTTAAAATAATTAGAAGCTATTCCTGCTAACCGCTATATCTTTCCCTCGCTAAAGAAGCGAGAGAAAGGATACCGCTTATATCAGGGCTACGAAATCGAAATAGCCTATGCAAAATATTATGCACGCATAGTAAATTATTCGAAATATTATTCATATTTTTGTGGGACACAATTAGAATAATAAAAAATAGACCTATGAAAATATTAGTTTGCATCAGTCACGTTCCTGATACTACTTCAAAAATTAATTTTACCAATGGTGACTCAGAATTCGATACCAATGGTGTACAATATGTAATTAATCCTAATGACGAATTTGGATTAACTAGAGCAATTTGGTTTCAAGAACAACAAGGAGCAACAGTAACTGTTGTGAATGTTGGTGGACCAGAAACTGAACCTACATTAAGAAAAGCGTTAGCTATTGGTGCAAACGAAGCGATTCGTGTAAATGCAAATCCAACTGACGGTTTCTTCGTTGCAAAACAATTAGCAGAAGTTATTAAAACAGGTGGCTACGATTTAGTAATCGCAGGTAAAGAGTCATTAGACTATAATGGCGGAATGGTTCCTGGAATGATTGCAGGAATTTTAGGGTACAACTTTTTAAACTCTTGTACAGGAGTTACAATTGAAGGTTCAGCAGTCACAGCTGTTCGCGAAATTGACGGAGGTAAAGAAACTGTTTCTACTACATTACCATTAATTATTGGTGGTCAAAAAGGACTTGTTGAAGAAAAAGATTTACGTATTCCTAACATGAGAGGAATTATGACAGCAAGAACTAAAGCATTAGCAGTAGTTGAGCCAGTTGAAGCTTCAGTAAACACTAAAGCAGTGAAGTTTGAAAAACCAGCAGCTAAATCAGCAGTGAAATTAATTTCACCAGACAATTTAGATGAGTTAATCGACTTATTACACAACGAAGCGAAAGTAATCTAGTAAAATCAGTATTCAGTCGCAGTTTTCAGTTAAAAACTTGAAACTTTAAACCTGAAACTTTAAACAAAAAAATTATGTCAATATTAATATATGCAGAATACGCAGAAGGAAAATTCAAAAAAGTAGCTTTTGAATTAGCTTCATACGCAAAAAAAGTAGCCGAATCATTAGGGACAACAGTTACAGCCGTAACCGTTAATGCTGGAGATGTATCGGAATTATCAAAATACGGAGTAGACAAAGTATTAAAAGTAAACAATGATAAGTTAACTGGATTTACAGCTAAAGCTTATGCAGATGTTATCAAACAAGCTGCTCAAAAAGAAAACGCTAAACTGGTTTTACTTTCTTCAACTACAGACAGTATTTATCTTTCTTCACTTGTGGCTGTAGCTCTAGAAGCTGGTTTTGCTTCAAATGTGGTTGGATTACCTGTAAGCACATCGCCTTTTCAAGTAAAAAGAAACGCTTTCTCAAACAAAGCTTTCAATTTTACTGAAATATCAACTGATGTAAAAGTATTAGGTCTTGCTAAAAACTCTTACGGGATTTTCGAAAACACATCTTCACTAACTGAAGAAAACTTTAACCCAACAATTGGAGACAATGATTTTGGTGTAAAAGTAGAGTCAGTAGAAAAAGTGTCTGGAAAAGTATCTATTGCTGATGCAGATATAGTTGTATCAGCGGGTCGTGGAATGAAAGGACCGGAAAACTGGGGAATGATAGAAGAATTGGCATCTGTACTTGGTGCAGCGACAGCTTGTTCTAAACCAGTATCTGATCTTGGATGGAGACCTCACGGAGAACACGTAGGACAAACAGGAAAGCCAGTAGCTACAAATTTATATATCGCTATCGGAATTTCTGGAGCGATACAACATATTGCAGGAATCAACTCTTCTAAGGTAAAAGTAGTTATCAACAGTGACCCAGAAGCTCCTTTCTTTAAAGTTGCTGATTATGGAATTGTAGGTGATGCATTTGAAATTCTACCTAAATTAATTGAAAAATTCAAAGCGTTTAAATTACAACAATCATAAAATTGTAATTCTACCTAACAAATAGCTGCCTAAAATGAAGATAATCGTATCTTTGCTTTTAGGCAGTTTTTTTGTACCGTATATTAGGGTTAAAATTGCAGCTATATTTAGAATAATAAAACAAACTAAAATAAGTACTATGTACTTTTCATTTCTTTAATTATGAGCTTAGTTAAATTATCCATAAAAGGAATTTCATACAGTCAAACTCAAAACGGAGCTTATGCCCTAATTTTGAATGAGGTTGATGGCGAAAGAAAACTACCCATTGTCATAGGTGCATTCGAAGCGCAATCAATAGCGATCGCTTTAGAAAAAGAAATTAAACCTCCGCGCCCATTGACTCATGATTTATTCAAAAATTTCGCTGAGCGTTTTGACATTGTTGTAAAACAAGTTATCATACACAAATTAGTAGATGGCGTTTTTTATTCCAGCATTATTTGCGAAAGAGACAAAATTGAAGAAATCATAGACGCCAGAACTTCAGACGCTATTGCTTTAGCATTGCGGTTTAACGCTCCTATATTTACTTATAAAAACATATTGGACAAAGCGGGTATTTATCTAAAGACAAATCCACAAGAAACCGATAGCGACACTCAGGATTTAGATGACGTCTTATCTAATCCAGAGACATTTGGGCTAGAAGAAGAGCGTAGTGAGTCAGATCGCCCATATTTAAAAAACAGTTTGCAAGAACTAAACGAATTGCTTTCACAGGCTGTTGAACACGAAGATTATGAAAAGGCTGTAAAAATAAGGGACGAAATCTCAAAAAGAGAATCCTAAATCAGAGGATAGCCTTGCCTTTAGTCCTATTATCTAATTTATGCTTTTTTAGTTACAAAAGTTGGATTATAAAAATAGTAAATCAATCTAAAACTTCGTAATCTGAACTTTAAATTTCAAACACAACATGAAACAATACCATGATCTAGTACAACACGTTATGGAAAACGGTTGTCAAAAAGGAGACCGGACAGGAACAGGAACAAAAAGCGTTTTTGGTTATCAGATGCGTTTTGATTTAAGTGAAGGATTCCCAATGGTTACCACTAAAAAACTTCATCTTAAGTCTATTATCTACGAATTACTGTGGTTCCTAAAGGGAGATACAAACATCGAATACCTTCAAAAAAACGGTGTTAAAATCTGGGATTCTTGGGCTGATGAAAACGGAAATTTAGGGCCTGTTTACGGACACCAATGGCGCAACTGGAATAGTGAGGAAATCGATCAGATTGCTGACTTAATTACAGAGTTGAAAACAAACCCAAACAGTCGCAGAATGCTTGTTTCCGCTTGGAATCCTTCTGTTCTTCCTGATACAACCAAATCTTTTGATGAAAATGTAGCCAATAACAAGGCAGCATTACCACCTTGCCATGCTTTCTTTCAGTTTTATGTAGCCGATGGAAAATTATCTTGTCAACTTTATCAACGTAGCGCCGACATCTTTTTGGGAGTGCCCTTTAATATTGCATCTTATGCACTGCTTACAATGATGATTGCTCAAGTATGTGGTTTTGAAGCTGGAGAATTCATACATACTTTTGGTGATGCTCACATATACAACAATCATTTTGAACAACTCGAACTACAGCTTTCGAGAGAGCCCAAACCATTACCTAAAATGATTCTTAATCCAGAGATAAAAAATATTTTTGATTTTGATTTTGAAGATTTCACACTCGAAAACTACGAACCACATGCCGGAATAAAAGGCAGTGTGGCTGTTTAATAAATATTCAAACGGTGTTATTAGAAAATAAATTCTAATAACACCGTTTTCATTTCATCTTAATTCTACACGATTAAACTACCGTATAAAAAACGTTCTCTTTACAAGTAATCAGTACCTTTTGTCAATTCAAACAAAAGAAAAATTTCCACATTAAATAAATATGTAGTTGAATAACAGTTTTCCAAATTATATTTTATCTTTATAACAAAATTTTAACTTATGGAAAGAGAAATACACGAACAATACGAATACGCAAGAAGACGTTTAAAGCAAAAAAAGAGACTTTATTATCATTTTGTGTTATTACTTATAGGGAGTATATTTTTATATGTGTCCTCAAAAATTTTCGAAACTGATCTTAATCCAAACTGGTACATATGGGCAATTACGATTTGGGTTTTTCTATTTGTACTTCACTTTATAAAAGTATTCATTACAGACCGATTTATGAATAAAAACTGGGAAAGAGAACAAATCGACAGGCTTGTGGGCTTACAACAAAAAAAACTAGTCGAATTACAAAGTGAAATCGAAGAAGACACTACTAAACAAGCTTTATAAATATGATTATAATGATTGCGGCAGCAGCAGAGAACAATGCTCTGGGAAAAAACAATGAATTAGTGTGGCATCTACCTAATGATTTTAAAAGATTCAAATCTCTAACATCTGGTCATCACATAATTATGGGAAGAAAAACTTTTGAAAGTTTTCCAAAACCATTACCTAACAGAACACATATTGTTATAAGCCGCCAAGAAAACTACAAACCCGAAGGCTGTATCGTTGTTAGCACTATTGAGGAAGCTCTTGCTGTCTGTCCCGAAAACGACACTTCCTTTATTATTGGCGGAGGGGAAATTTATAATTTGGCTTTACCTTATACAGATAAAATAGAACTCACAAGAGTACATCATAGTTTTGAGGCTGATGCCTTTTTTCCTGAAATAGATATAGACAAATGGGTCTTAATAGAATCCGTACTTCATAAAAAAGACGACAAACACAATTACGATTACAGTTATCTAACATACATCCTAAAATAAAAAAACATCCCGATAAAGGGATGTTTTTTATTTAAACAATGATAGGGAAAAACGTCTTACTCTTGAAACATGATTTGAAAGCTTAACACAAAAATCACAAACGTTAACAAAACTCCAGATATGAAGATTATAACATTTGAAAGTTTCTGTGAGTACAACTCAAAGAAGCCTTTAATACCAAATACCACGAAGGTACTAAAGACAAAGAAAATTAAAATTTCCAAAAACAGATTTAACCCTAAGAACGTATGTTGCGCAATAAATACATGACCGTTTTCCCAAACAGTACTATCAAAACAAAAGACAAGAACAAGTGATATTGTGAGCGCAACGAGCAACCACTTGATTTGAGACATTGTTTCCCTATTTATCATTGTAAAAATTAATATTGTTTTTAATTATGTAAAAATCGCAATAAATAAACAATGCCGCAATACCCACTTTTAGTGATATTTGAAAAAATAATAATTCCCTTTTTCACTCAAAATAAAAGTACATTTCTTAATAGATATATTTTAAAACTAGAATACAGTTCAAAATAGTTTGTGTTATATTTGTAAAAACTAATCCAATGTCAAAAAACGTTACCCCTTATAAAAATTCAGTCTTAGGTAAAAAAGAGCAAGTTGCTAAAATGTTTGATACCATTTCAGGAAATTATGACAATCTAAACCGTGTTATATCTTTTGGAATCGATGTGAAATGGCGTAAGAAAGTGTTAAATATAGTATCTAATACAAATCCTAAATCCATATTAGATATCGCGACTGGTACTGGTGATCTTGCCATATTGATGTCACAAACAAAAGCGGAGAAAATAATAGGTTTAGACATTTCGATAGGTATGCTTGAAGTAGGCAAGAAAAAAATTGCCGCTAAAAACTTATCAAACACGATCGAAATGATATTGGGTGATTCAGAAAATATGTCTTTTGATGACAATTCATTTGATGCCATAACGGTTGCTTTTGGAGTTCGTAACTTTGAAAACTTAGAGAAAGGTTTGACAGAAATCCTAAGGGTGCTAAAG
Organism: Flavobacterium sp. K5-23; assembly: GCF_023278045.1. Taxonomy (NCBI): domain Bacteria; kingdom Pseudomonadati; phylum Bacteroidota; class Flavobacteriia; order Flavobacteriales; family Flavobacteriaceae; genus Flavobacterium; species Flavobacterium sp. K5-23. The sequence continues at coordinate 1,302,503 of NZ_CP056783.1, read as the reverse complement.
CCCGGAGGAATCTTTGTAATTCTAGAAACTTCTATCCCAGAAAAAACACCTTATAAACAAGGGTATAACTTTTACAGCAAAAATATTTTACCAATCATCGGAAAATTATTCTCAAAAGATGATGTAGCCTATGGATATTTGTCTGAATCAGCGGCTGCATTTCCATATGGAGAAGCTTTAAACAATATTTTAAGAAAAACTGGGTTTATAGATGTTGTAGCCTTGCCACAAACATTTGGCGTTGCTACAATTTATTCTGCATCAAAAAAATAATCCTGAATAGTTTCAGCATAAACATGAAAAAAATAGCCGTTTTAATTTTATTTGTTTTCTCAATAAAAGGGAATGCTCAATCTTCTAATGGAATATTTAGTAAAGATCCAATCGTAAATCTTGAAAATTTTCAGCAACAACGAATTTATTTCGGATTTTACTTAGGATTCAATTCTTATGATTTTAAATTTGACTATAACGAAGTTACCTCAGATGTTCAAGTAAAAAAATCAACTGGATTCAATGTAGGAATGATTGGTGATTTAAAATTACAAGAGCATATTAATTTGCGTTTTGAACCAGGACTTTACTATACAAAGAGAGATTTGTATTACCCTGGGTTTAGCAGAAAAATAGATGCTTTAAGAGAAGTAAATAGCACTTATATCCATTTGCCTCTACTATTAAAATTCTCGTCGCTTAGAACAGGAAATATTCGACCTTATCTTGTAGGGGGAACCTCTGCCACATTGAACTTGTCTAGCAATTCAAAATCTAAAGATGACAATGCGGAACAAAAATTCAGAGTAAAACCTTGGACTCTTAATTATGAAATAGGCTTTGGTATAGATGTTTTTTCAGAATATTTTATTTTCTCCCCTTCTATAAGAGGAGTATTTGGCCTTTCAGATGAGTTAATTAGAGACAACGACCCTAATAGTCCTTGGACTGGAAATATAGAATCCCTGAAAACTAGAGCTATTTTTATAAACTTCTCATTTCATTAGAAAACAGTGATAGGGGTTCAGTTAATTAGGATTAAGTCCTGATAACTGAAATACTGACCTCTACCCCCTTTTAAACTCACTAAGAATTATTGCAGTTGCAGTAGCCACATTCAGGCTTTCTGTTTTTTGTAAATCACCAAAACGAGGTATTGACAATCTATTATTTATCAAATTTTCTAATTCCTTTGATATTCCATTAGCTTCATTCCCCATAACGATTACTCCTTCTTGTGGCAATGTCGTTTTGTAAATATTCACTCCATCCATAAAAGTGCCAAAAACCGCTAACTGAGTATTAGAAACAAATGCATTTAAATCAATATAAGACACATTGACCCTTGATATAGAACCCATAGTCGCTTGTACCACTTTTGGATTATAAATATCAACTGTTTCTTTTGAACATAACACCTGTTTAACACCAAACCAATCACAAAGCCTTAATATTGTCCCCATATTCCCTGGATCCCGAATCGAATCAAGAGCAATAATCAAACCTGAATCAACAATATCCCTCTCAGCTGGAATCTTGAATACCGCTAAACAAGTATTAGGCGTCGCCAAAGCACTGATTTTTTTTAAATCATCCTCATACAACAAGGTTTTTTTTGAACTTGTAATTTCATCAAAATCATTTTGCGTGGTATACAAATGCTCCAACTCGAAATTGGATTGTAACAATTCCTGAATTACCTTTATACCCTCGGCAATAAATAATTGATTTGCAATTCGGTATTTTTTTTGTTGTAAACTAGATATTAGTTTTATTTGGTTTTTACTAACCATAAAAAAATGTACTTTTGAATTAAATATTTTAGAAACTTGAAAAAAATTTCCACAAAAATATCATTATTTATTCTAATAGGAATAATTATATCTGCCTGTAACGCTGAAAAAAGAGTTTCAGAGGGAAAACAGCTGCTTATTAAAAATAATATTGAAGCAAATGGTAAAAAAGTAAAGGACGAAAACGCAGTTAACCAACTGTATCAAAAACCCAACAGTAAACTTCTAGGGTACCGTTTGAGACTGAATCTATATAATTTAGCAAATCTAAACCCGGATTCTACTTACCAAGCTAAATTCACTAACAATCCCGGGAAATACGAAAGAAAATCAAAATGGTTATCCGCTAAACAAGTTGACCGTCTTGGAAAATCGTTCTGGTATAAAGGAATTCACGATTTTCTAAAAAAAACTGGGGAAGCTCCAGTTATTGTAGACAAATCGAAAACAGACAAATCAGCTTTGCGCCTGAAGTATTATTATTTCAACAAAGGATATTTCGATGTAAACACAGACTACAAGATAGATTCGATAAGCCCAAAAAGAGCAAAAGTAAATTACACTCTAACAACAGGAAATCCTTATTTATTGGATTCAATAGGAAGTTCCATTTCAACTCCTATTCTAGACTCCCTTTACGATAGAAATAAATCTAAAACATTAATAAAATCAGGTAACCAATACAAAACTTCCGATTTTGAAGATGAAAAAAACCGTATTACCACTATTTTCAGGAATAATGGGATATATTATTTCCAGCCAACCTATGTAAACTTTAACATAGACACCATAAACAAAGTAAATCAAGCAAATGTAAACTTGATTATTAACGACTACTCCTATCAAGACAAAGATTCTACTTTAACAGAACATTTCAAGCAGTACAAAATTAGTGATGTAAACATTTACACTGACTATTCTCCAAATAGCAGTAATCTAAAAATAACAGACAGTACTACTTATAAAAATTTTAATTTATACAGTCATGAAAAATTAAAATACAAGCCCTTTGCAATTACTGATGCCATATTTATAACAAAAGGCAGCTTGTTTGCAGATAACAAAACGGTATTAACATCCCGTTATCTGAACAACTTGAAAATCTTTAATTATCCAAGTATTCAATATGAAGTAGATAGAAGGGATAGCACCCTTACTTCATTAATTGCAAAAATATATCTGACACCTCGTAAAAAATATAGTTTTGGTGCTGCATTGGATTTAACCCATTCCAATATTCAGGATTTCGGAGTATCTGTGAATCTTTCGGAAACAGTTAGGAATATCTTTAAAGGTGCCGAAACATTAGAAATTGCAGGGCGTTTCAATGTAGGCTCTTCAAAAGATTTGGCAAACCCTAAAAATCAGCTTTTGAATGTTCTCGAGTTTGGAGTTGATGTTAAACTAAATTTTCCAAGAATATCCTTCCCTTTCCCCACAGAGAAAATCATTCCTAAAAGCATGATCCCTTCTACAATTATGTCCGTTGGTTTTGCAAAACAACGTAACATAGGTTTAGACAAAGGAAACTTTACTGGTTTATTCTCTTATAATTGGACTCCAAAGAAAAACAATACGGCTCGTTTTGACTTGTTTAATGCGCAATATGTAAAAAATCTAAATCCAGATAATTATTTTAATGTATACGGTTCTTCATATAAAGCACTAAATGAATTAGCGCAAAATCCAGCAAATGGAGCAGATCAATCGTATTTTAATCTCGATAAAAATTTAATTATCCAAGACGGAACAACTGGATTCACTAATGATGTTTTGTCTTTAAAAACACCGTTAACTGAAACAGATGCTAATTTCAAAACAATAAAAAGTATTGAAGAAAGAAGAATCAGACTTACAGATAATGATTTTATTTTAGCCACTAGTTTTACATTTTCAAAAACTACTAAAAATGATTTACAAGACAATAATTTTTATCTCTTTAAAACTAAAATCGAATCTGCTGGAACCCTTTTATCTTTAATCACAAACGCAACTAATCAAAAAACCAACTTAAAAGGGAATCATGAAATATTAAATTTAGAATATTCAGAATACCTGAAAACCGAATTTGAATATATCAAACACTGGGATTTGACAAAAGAAAAAGTTTTTGCTGTACGATCCTTCTTTGGAATTGCGGTGCCTTTTGGAAACTCAGATGACATCCCTTTTTCTCGAAGTTATTTTTCTGGAGGATCTAATGACAATAGAGCTTGGCAGCCCTATAGCTTAGGCCCTGGAAGTAGCGGAGCAACAAATGATTTTAACGAAGCCAATATGAAAATTGCGATAAGCGGTGAATATCGATTTAAAATTCAGGGGATTATTAATGGAGCACTATTTGCAGATGCCGGTAACATCTGGAATGTATTTGATAATGTAGAAGATGAAAAATCAACTTTTACTGGATTAAAAAGCCTGAATGACATAGCGTTAGGAACAGGATTTGGACTTCGATTTGATTTAAGTTTTTTTGTCATCCGATTTGATTTAGGATTCAAAACCTACAATCCTGCTAATCAAAATGGAGAAAAATGGTTTAAAGATTACAATTTTGGACATTCAGTTTTAAATTTTGGAATAAATTATCCGTTCTAATACTATTTAATTCCTATTTTTGCAATCTAAAACTAAAACTAAAAACTAATACAAATTACCTAAAAAAATGACGATGGCACACAAAATAAAACCGGGAGTAGCGACAGGAGATCAAGTTCAGGAAATTTTCAGATATGCAAAAGAAAAAGGCTTTGCTCTACCTGCTATTAACGTATCGGGGTCAAGTACAGTAAATGGGGTACTTGAAACTGCAGCAAAATTAAATGCTCCAGTTATTATCCAATTTTCAAATGGAGGAGCACAATTTAACGCTGGAAAAGGACTTTCTAACGTTAATGAAAAAGCTGGAATTGCCGGTGCAATTGCTGGTGCATTACACGTTCATACATTGGCAGAAGCATACGGAGCTACTGTAATATTACATACTGACCACTGCGCTAAGAAATTATTACCATGGATTGATGGTTTATTAGATGCTTCTGAAAAATATTTTGCTGAAACTGGAAAACCTTTATACAGCTCACATATGATTGACTTATCTGAAGAGCCAATCGAAGAAAACATCGAAATCTGTAAAACTTATTTAGCTCGAATGAGCAAAATGGGAATGACATTGGAAATTGAACTTGGAATCACAGGTGGTGAAGAAGATGGTGTTGACAACACTGATGTTGACAGCTCTAAATTATACACTCAACCAGAAGAAGTAGCCTACGCATACGAAGAATTATCTAAAATAAGCCCACGTTTTACAATTGCAGCCGCTTTTGGAAACGTTCATGGAGTTTACAAACCGGGTAACGTAAAACTGACTCCTAAAATTCTTAAAAATTCTCAGGAATTTGTAGAAAAGAAATTCAACACAGGTTCAAACCCAGTTGACTTTGTATTCCACGGTGGATCAGGATCTACTGTAGAAGAAATCAGAGAAGCTATTGGTTATGGTGTTATAAAAATGAACATTGACACTGACCTGCAATTTGCCTTTACAGAAGGGACACGTGATTATATCATCGAAAATATTGACTATTTAAAAACTCAGATTGGAAACCCTAAAGGTGACGATATTCCTAACAAGAAATATTACGATCCTAGAAAATGGTTACGTGAAGGAGAACTTACTTATAACAAAAGATTAGAGCAGGCATTTACTGACCTGAACAATGTGAATACACTTTAAAAAAGTGTTCAGCATTCAGTTTTTTAGTGTTCAGTTCTCAAAGAACTTATTATTGAACACTAAAACTGATTACTGAAAACCGGACACTGAAAACTTGATTACTGAACACTGAATACTAGAAAAATGGCTTGGTTTAAAAGAAAAGAAAAAGGAATTACGACTGCTACTGAAGACAAAATGGACGTCCCAAAAGGACTTTGGTACAAATCTCCTACAGGGAAAATTATTGATGCAGATGAACTGGAACGCAACTTATTCGTAAGTCCAGAAGATGGTTTCCACGTAAGAATTGGTAGTGCTACCTATTTTGAAATTTTATTTGACAACAATGAATTTGTTGAATTGGATAAAAACCTGACATCAAAAGACCCTTTGAACTTTGTAGATACAAAGAAATATGCGGACCGTCTAAAAGATGTTATGTCAAAAACCAAACTGAATGACGCAGTTCGTACTGGTGTTGGAAAATCTAAAGGAAAAGACTTAGTAATTTGCTGTATGGATTTTGCCTTTATCGGTGGATCTATGGGTGCAGTTGTAGGTGAAAAAATAGCAAGAGGAATTAACCACTCTATCAAAAACAAAATTCCATTTGTGATGATTTCAAAATCAGGTGGAGCTAGAATGATGGAAGCGGCTTATTCATTAATGCAGTTAGCAAAAACATCTGTAAAGCTTGCCCAACTTTCTGAAGCAAAGATCCCTTACATTTCATTATGTACGGACCCAACTACAGGAGGAACAACAGCATCTTACGCTATGCTTGGAGACATCAACATTGGTGAACCTGGAGCATTGATTGGATTTGCAGGCCCTCGAGTTGTAAAAGACACCACCGGTAAAGATTTACCAGAAGGTTTCCAGACTGCCGAATTTCTATTAGAACACGGTTTCTTAGACTTTATCACGCCAAGAAAAGTATTGAAAGACAAGATCAACTTGTATATCGATTTGATTCAAAACAACGATATTAGATAAATGAAAAATCCCGAGCAATCGGGATTTTTTTTTACAACTAACTGAAAATAAATAAAAACCAAAACTTGTGTTTTTATTTAGAGTCCCTTTTTAATCTATTATAAACAAGAAAAAAAACACATCCATAAATGAATATGAATGCGTTTTACTATTATTTTTTTGACTTATTTTCAGTATCTAATCTTACATCCCTGTTCGGATTGCCTCTACGGGATCCAGTTTCGAAGCCGTAATGGCGGGAAGGATTCCGGAGATTAACCCTATCAAAGCAGCCAGTCCCGTTCCCAGAAGAATATTACCCATACCTAGAACAAATTCAAAGTCTAATGCATTGGTCAGTATCACAGAGATTATCCAAACTAAAAATAACCCAATTACCCCGCCGAATACTGAAAGTATAATAGCTTCAAAAAGAAACTGAAACAAAATAAATCGGTTTTTTGCACCCAATGATTTTTGAATTCCAATCAAATTCGTGCGTTCCTTGACTGAAACAAACATGATATTGGCTATTCCAAATCCGCCTACTAATAAGGAGAACCCACTTATTATCCAACCCACAAAATTCATCTGCCCTAAAATACCGTCAATAAAATCAGTAACCCCTGAAAAAACATTAACAAAGAAATTATCAATTTCCCCTGCTTTCAAACCACGGGAAGCCCTTAATTTTTGGGACACTTCAGCTTTATAGGCATCCATATCTATTCCTTTTTTAGGTTTTAAAATAATTACAGGAGTCATCGCATCGTTGTTATCTCCGTACATTTTTCGAAGAAAATTAACCGGAAGATAAACCGATGTGTCGTCGCTATCGCCAAACAAGCCGGCTCCTTGCTTTTTCAATACACCGATTACAGTAAATCGCTGACCATACAGACGGATGTTTTTACCCAAAGACTCGCTTTCTCCAAAAAGGCTTTTGGCAATTTCATAACCCAAAACAATTACTGCCGTTCCAGAATTAGATTCGGACTCATTATAAAATCTTCCTTTTTCGAAATCAAGACCTTGAATGTCAATAAACTCATAAGAAACAGGAACAACATTTACATCACTCACCACATTAGATTCAAACTTTAAACTTTCAGGTCTCACAAAAAACTGATATCCTACCTGTTCTGTATTGCTTAGAGAATTCTTCAAATAAGTATATTCATCATATTTCACGTCCGGAAACTGCTCTCTTTTCCATCGCGGAATATCAGTGGGACCAAATGGAAAGCGCATCAGATAAATAGTGTTTTTATCTAAACTGCTTAAATCCTTAGTGATTTTTCTGTCTAATGAATCTACGGCAGCAAGCACGGCAATAATCGAAAAGATACCAATGGTAACACCCAACAAAGAAAGCAATGTTCTCAACTTATTACTTCGTAACGCATTCAGTGCGAAGGAAAAACTCTCTTTCAATAAACGTAAATAAACTATCATAATCTCATTATTTCTGTTAAAGTAAAATTCTATAAATTGCATTCAAAAACCTAATAAAACACAGATTCATTACAACCAACACTAATTAATTGCCTTTGAATACAAATAAGTGTATTATTTCCAAAATTATCTCATTTTCAAATAGACAATTTTCACTTTAATAAACTATTTTTGCACTTTATAACTATAACTACGTAATGAACACAACTAAAAAAATTCAATCTGCATTAATTTCAGTATTTTCGAAAGAAGGTCTTGAACCAATTGTAAGACTACTAAACAGTCAAAATGTTACACTTTATTCTACAGGAGGAACTGAAGATTTTATAAAAAATTTAGGAATCCCCGTAGTTCCAGTTGAAGACGTGACTTCTTACCCATCAATTTTAGGAGGAAGAGTAAAGACTTTACACCCAAAAATTTTTGGAGGAATCTTAAATCGTCAAGATAACGAAAGTGACGTACAGCAAATGCAAGAGTTCAACATCCCACAAATTGACTTGGTGATTGTTGACTTATACCCATTCGAAAAAACAGTTGCTTCAGGAGCAAGTGAGTCTGATATTATTGAAAAAATAGATATTGGAGGAATTTCTTTAATTCGTGCTGCTGCAAAAAACTTTAAGGATACAGTAATTGTTGCATCTGTTGATCAATACAGCACGCTTTTAGATTTGATTACAAATCAAGATGGCGCTACAACATTGGAAAACAGAAAATTATTAGCTACAAAAGCTTTTCACGTTTCTTCACATTACGACACAGCTATCTTTAATTATTTCAACACAGATGAAACAATTTATAAAGAAAGTATTGAAAACGGACAAATATTAAGATACGGGGAAAACCCACATCAAAAAGGATTTTTCTTTGGAGATTTTGACGCAATTTTCAGTAAACTTCACGGAAAAGAACTTTCATACAACAATTTACTAGATGTAGATGCTGCGGTAACTTTGATAAGTGAATTCAAAAACGACGGACCTACATTTGCTATTTTAAAACACAACAACGCCTGCGGACTTGCTACTAGAAAAACAATTAGCGAGGCATACAACGTGGCTTTGGCTTGTGATCCTACATCAGCATTTGGAGGTGTATTAATCGCAAACACAAAAATAGATGTTGCTACTGCAACTGAAATCAATAAATTATTTTGTGAAGTTGTTATAGCTCCAGAATATGATACTGAAGCAATTGCAATCTTACAAGAAAAGAAAAACCGCATCATTTTAGTACAAAATGAAGTCGCTTTACCTCAAAGACAAGTTCGTACTTGCCTTAACGGCTTATTAGTTCAAGATAAAAACAACATCACAGACAATAAAGAAGACTTAAGAACCGTTACCCTAACAGCTCCTACTGAACAAGAAATAAATGATTTGATTTTCGCGTCTAAAATATGCAAAAACACAAAATCAAATACAATTGTTTTTGCTAAGAACGGTACACTTATTTCATCTGGAACAGGACAAACTTCTAGAGTTGACGCTTTAATGCAAGCAGTTGAAAAAGCAAAAAACTTTAAATTTGATTTAACAGGAGCCGTAATGGCAAGTGATGCTTTTTTCCCTTTCCCAGATTGCGTAGCTCTTGCAAAAGAAGCAGGAATTACAGCAGTTATTCAACCAGGAGGGTCAATTAAAGATGAATTAAGCATAGATTATTGCAATGAAAATAAACTTGCAATGGTATTTACAGGAACGCGTCATTTTAAGCATTAATTTGATTAACTTTGTACGCTATTAAATTTTAACTTTTAAACCCCTAAAAGACTTATGGGATTTTTTGATTTCATGACCGAGGATATTGCGATAGACCTTGGAACCGCAAACACTTTAATCATTCACAATGATAAAGTAGTTATTGACAGTCCTTCAATTGTTGCCAGAGACAGAATCTCCGGTAAAATCATTGCTGTTGGAAAAGAAGCCAACATGATGCAGGGAAAAACACATGAAAACATTAAGACAATAAGACCCTTGAAAGATGGTGTAATTGCCGACTTTGATGCTTCAGAAAAAATGATCAGTATGTTTATTAAAAGCATACCGGCATTGAAAAAAAGAATGTTTACACCTGCTTTAAGAATGGTTGTATGTATTCCTTCAGGAATTACTGAGGTTGAAATGAGAGCAGTAAAAGAATCATGTGAAAGAGTAAATGGTAAAGAAGTTTACCTAATACACGAACCTATGGCAGCAGCTATTGGTATTGGTATTGATATTATGCAACCAAAAGGAAACATGATTGTTGATATTGGTGGTGGTACAACTGAAATTGCAGTTATTGCTTTAGGTGGAATTGTGTGTGACAAATCAGTAAAAATTGCTGGAGATGTTTTCACAAATGATATTGTTTACTACATGCGTACTCAACACAACCTTTTTGTTGGAGAAAGTACAGCTGAAAAAATAAAAATCCAAATTGGTGCCGCTATAGAAGATTTAGAAACTCCTCCTGAAGACATGTCAGTTCAAGGTAGAGATTTACTTACCGGTAAACCAAAACAAGTAGAAGTATCTTATAGAGAAATTGCTAAAGCATTAGACAAATCTATCCAAAGAATTGAAGATGCTGTAATGGAAACTTTATCTCAAACTCCTCCTGAGTTAGCAGCAGATATCTACAACACGGGTATTTACCTTGCAGGTGGTGGATCTATGTTAAGAGGTTTAGACAAAAGAATTTCTCAAAAAACAGACTTACCAGTTTACATCGCCGAAGATCCATTAAGAGCTGTAGTTCGAGGTACTGGAATGGCGCTTAAAAACATCAGTAAATTTAAAAGTATCTTAATTAAATAAATCAGTAGGACTGTGAGTTCTTAGGAATTGCCAGTCCTATAAATTATTTAATTATAAAAAAAGTAAAATAAGCATATCCTGAAACAAAATAACCAAACAAGAAATGCAGCAAATATTTAATTTTATATACAAAAACAGTAGTAGACTACTGTTTTTGCTATTAATAAGCATTTCGTTATTGCTCACAATACAGTCGCACTCATTTCACAGAAGTAAAGTAATCAGTTCTGCTAATTTTTTAAGTGGCGGAGTTTACGAAAGGGTAAATGCTATCAATGAGTACCTGAATCTTAAAACAGAAAACGATGCGCTTGCAGTTGAAAATGCAAGATTAAAAAGTATGTTGTTTAACTCTAAAGATAGTATTGCAATTACACAATTTGAAAAAGACAAAGCTAAACTACCCAATGATATCGTAGTGGCTAAAGTAATTCGCAATTCCTATAATGTCCATGAAAACTATTTAACACTGAATTCAGGATCGTTAAAAGGCATCAAATCTGATATGGGAGTGATAAACAACCTTGGTATTGTAGGGATTATAGACAACACATCATTGAGATATTCCACTGTGGTAAGTGTTTTGAACACCAAGTCACAAATCAATGCTAAAATCAAAAAATCAAACCATTTTGGTTCACTGAATTGGAATGGAAAAAGCACTGGATTTGTTCAGCTTATAGATGTTCCTAGACTTGCTTCTGTCAGAAAAGGAGACACAATTGTGACTGGAGGGCAATCAGTTATTTTTCCAGAAAACATTAACATTGGAACCATCCATAAAATATACATTGACAATAAAACCAATTACTACACACTTGATATAAAATTATTTAATGACATGACTAATTTAGGCCATGTCTATATCATAAAAAGTAAAGATCGTGATGAAATTAATAAATTAGAAAAAGGGAATAAAGATGAATAGCACTTTGTTAGTCAATATTTTTCGGTTCATCTTATTGTTAGCCGTTCAAATTATTATTTTCAACAATATGAACTTTATGGGGTTCTTATTACCCTTCCCATATATATTGTTTATCATATTATATCCAGTAAACGGAAATAAATCCGGTCTTTTATTGGCAAGCTTTTTGCTTGGTATTGTTATGGATCTATTTTCTAATTCAGGAGGAACACACACAACAGCTTGTTTAGTTCTTGCCTATTTTAGACCATATATCTTTAAATTTTCATTTGGTTTGAGTTATGAATACCAAACTATTAAAATAGTTGATTCATTAACACCTGAACGATTTTCGTTCATATTATTATCAGTTATAATACATCATTTTACATTATTCATACTTGAAGCATTTCAATTTAGCTTCATTTTAGATATATTAATTCGTACATTATTAAGTACGGTATTTACAATAATAAGCTGTATAATTATAATTTACCTTATCAAGCCTAACAAAAGATAGAGATGAGAAAACTTTTGCTGCCTTCCTTAATCATTGTTGCAGCTACCTTGCTTGTAATACGCATATTTTATTTGCAGGTTATTAATGACACCTTCAAATTAAAATCAGAAAACAATGCAATCAAAATAAAATACGACTACCCTGAAAGAGGTTATATTTTTGACCGATATGGAAAGCTAATGGTTTCTAATCAGGCATCTTATGATATAATGGTTATCCCAAGAGATTTAAAAGCCATCGACACCCTTGAGTTATGTGAATTACTAAACATTACAAAAGAGGATTATATAGAGAAAATAGCTAAAGCGAAAGTTTATAGTCCTCGTTTACCATCTGTTTTTTTACCGCAACTAAACAAAAGTGAATTTGCCGCATTCCAGGAAAAAATACGAAAATTTGAAGGTTTCTATTTTCAAAAACGTTCTTTACGTGATTATGAAGTAGATTATGGCGCTAATATTTTTGGGTTTATCACCCAAGTTAATGAAAAACTTATTGAGAAAAACCCATATTATAACAGTGGAGACTTAATAGGAAGACAAGGTGTTGAAGAGAGTTACGAAGAGATTTTACGCGGAATTAAAGGTGTAAAATACATTCAAAAAGACAAATTCAACAGAGAAATAGGTTCTTATAAAGACGGGAAATACGATACTATTGCAGTACAAGGAGAAGACATCTACTTAACTATTAATGCCGAACTTCAAAAATATGGAGAACAGCTTATGATAAATAAAAGAGGTGGTATTGTAGCTATCGAACCTCAAACAGGCGAAATATTAGCACTTGTTACCGCTCCCTCGTACGACCCTTCAATACTTGTAGGGAGACAACGATCAAAAAACTATACCTTATTGTATCGCGATTCAATTGCAAAGCCACTTTATGATAGAGGGCTACTTGCTGAATACCCGCCTGGTTCCCCGTTTAAAATATTAACTGGATTAATAGGATTACAAGAAGGGGTAATTGACGAACAAACATCATTTATGTGTCACCATGGTTTTAGTTATGCTAGAGGACGTTTTATGAAATGCCACGGTTTTGGACCTCATAGTTTGAATAATGGTATTTATAATTCTTGCAACACTTATTTCGCAACAGTTTATATGCGAACTATCAATAAATATGTGAAACCAGCTTACGCAGTAGATGTATGGAGCAACCACGTTAAAAGTTTTGGACTTGGCGATTTTATGGGTTACGATTTACCAACAGGGAAAAGAGGAAATGTACCAGATTCTAAAACATACAAACGAATTTATCCAAACGGAGGATGGCGAAGCACTACAATTGTGTCAAATTCTATTGGACAAGGAGAAGTGTTAATGACGCCTATTCAATTAGCCAATATGATGGCTACCGTAGCCAATGAAGGTCACTATTTCACTCCTCACATCATTAAAAAAATTAAAGGAGGTAAAATAGACCCTAAATTCTCGGAAAAACACGAGACTACCATTGACAAGAAATATTTCAAGCCAATGATTAGAGGATTATTTGATGTCTATAATCACGGGACAGCAAGAGGTTTAAATGTTCCCGGAATTGATATCTGTGGAAAAACAGGTACAGCTGAAAACTTTGCCAAAATAGGCGGAAAAAGAGTTCAATTAAAAGACCACTCTATTTTTGTCGCTTTTGCACCAAAGGATAACCCAAAGATAGCGATAGCCATTCTAGTAGAAAACGGAGGATATGGGGCCACGATAGCGGGACCAATTGCCAGTTTAATGATAGAAAAGCACTTAAGAAAAACAATCACGCGAGTTGATTTAGAAAAAAGAATATTAAATACAAGTTTAAGAGATCGCTATGCAATTCTAGGAGGAATGAAAGAAGCTAACGCAATTGAAACAACTCCAAAAGATAGTTTGTCTAAGAAAAAAAACTTAGCTGTAAAAATTGACACAACAAAAACAAATTAAAAGACATTCATTTAAATGAAAAACCAAAGTGTAAAGAAAAATCTTGACTGGACTTGTGTCATTATCTATAGTCTATTAGTGATAATGGGGTGGCTTAACATCTATTCCTCCTCCTTTTCTTCAATAGAGAACACTTATCAAAAACAGTTGATATTCATTTTATTGACCATTCCTTTAATATTTATCGTTCTTGCGGTAGATGGTAAATTTTACGAAAAATACGCAACTATCATTTTCGGAATCTCATTATTGTCACTGGCTGGGTTATTTATATTTGGAAAAACCATTGCCGGACAAAGATGTTGGTATGGATTTGGAAGTTTCACTCTTCAGCCATCGGAATTTGCAAAAGCAGCTACCGCTTTGGCTTTAGCCAAATACCTCAGTGATACACAGATTAATTTAAAAGATGTTAACCGACAGATACAGGCGCTTGCTATTGTGTTATTACCTGTAATGCTTATTTTACCACAACCGGATCCAGGGAGCGCATTGATTTACAGTACATTTATTATTGTATTATATCGCGAAGGTCTTCCGGCTTGGTATGTATGGACGGGCTTTTCGGCAATCCTTCTTTTTGTATTAACGCTAGTTTTAGAACCTCAATATGTAATACTCTTAGCACTACTTGTTATTCTTATCGTTCATTTGAAATCAAGATTAGCTGATAGAAACATAGTGGGAAGCAGTATGGTTTTTGTTCTTATATCCGGATTTGTTTTGTCAGTAAATTATGTTTTTGAAAATATTTTCAAGCAACATCACAGGGATCGTTTCAATATCCTTTTAGGTAAAACAGTAGATTTAAAAGGTATCGGTTACAACACAAATCAATCTGAAATCGCAATAGGTTCTGGTGGATGGATAGGTAAAGGTTTTCTAGAAGGAACACAAACTAAAGGTGGTTTTGTACCTGAGCAACATACGGATTACATATTCACAACTGTAGGTGAAGAATGGGGATTCGCAGGTTCTCTAGTAGTCGTAGCACTGTTTGTAAGCTTACTTTTAAGAATTATTTATCTTTCGGAAAGACAAAAAACCAAATTCAGCAGGGTTTACGGGTATTGTGTAGCTGGAATATTATTTGTCCACTTTTTTGTAAACATAGCTATGGTTGTTGGTATATTCCCAACAATTGGAGTGCCATTGCCTTTCTTTTCTTACGGAGGATCAGGATTATGGGGATTTACGATTTTATTGTTTATTTTCCTTAAAATGGATGCCAATAAAGTAAATGAGTGGTAATCAAATAATGCTGATAAACTTAATTAATTAAAAAGCCACAAATTATAACTTACGTTTTTTTCTAAACTATCTTCAAGCTTATCCTCTAATTTAGGAAAGAAGTCTATTCCTGTTAGCTTTTCGATACTATCAACGGATACTACAAAAGAATACAAAGGCTTTTCGCTTTTTTTGTTAGGCATTAAAAACGCTATCATTTTATACTTACCATTGGAATTATCCAAAAGTATTTTATAAAAGTAATCAGGCACTGTAACTTTCTCTTTACCTATAGATTTTAAACTCCCTTTCAAGACACCTCCGGTAATAACATATACGCCATCATACATTGAGGCCCAATATCGCGTTTTTTGCTCTAAGCGATTCCAAACGCCTCCGTTGAATCCTCTATCTTGAGGAGAAATATTAGAGGTGTAGAACGTTTCATTATAAGCATTTTTATCAAATTCCATATCGGCGGCAGGACATAAGTGTCCTTTATCGTAACCGGAATTTTTATAATTCCTCCAATCAGCGGAACCCGTGGTAACTTTTGGGTCATCAATAAAATAGGGTCTTTTGAAATTATTATTTACTATATAATTCGCTTTTAATTCATAGCCAACCCATTCAGGCTGTTCGTCTTTTTCACTATAAGATAGCGTGTAATATTTATGATTTATAATCTGGTTTGTCGTTGATGTAGGTAAATAATCAAAAGTAATATTATGTGCTACTTGCTCATTTGGATAACTATAAGAAACTGAAGTAGAATCGGACGTAAATATTTCATTCGAATTGCTGTCTTTTTTACAAGAACTTATAAATACCATTCCTATAAAAGAAATAGAAAATACAATGATTTTTGAACACTTCATTTTACAAATTTTATTTAATGATAATTATGTAAATGCCATCAATGCAACTACATTTTTTATTTTATAAAAAAAACGCTCCAAAAAATCTGGAGCGTTTTAACTATTCTTGGAATATTATAGAATCAAACTATGATTTTACTAATTTGTCTTTCTTAACTTTTACATTCATACTATTGTTTAATGAACCTTTAGTCTGTAAATCGTCTAACACGTTAAGAGCTTCTTCAACATAGATGTCTTTAGCTAAACCTTCGTGCCATCTATCTCTTTTTTCTTTTAAAACCCCGTCCTGTTTCATCTGTTCTACTTCATAAGGTAATGATGAAAATTTCAAATTATTCTTATATTCTAAAATAGGTTTGTATTTCTTTGCTTTCTCTTCAATTGAATTTTGAGCTAATTTAAATTTTTCCATATTTAAACTATAAGTATTTTCTTTGCTTCTACTATCAATCCATTTGGCGTTCTCTTCTATTAATTGAAAATGTGCGTTTTGAGCTATTCTAGTTTTACTATTTGAAATAGCTTGATTGAAATTATTATTTTTCCAAACTGTATATTCAGCTGCATCAATTTTATCCCAAGGCATTGCATTTTCAACATCACGTTCCCCCATTTTCAAATAAGCATATCTGTCCGGCATTACAACATCACTGCTCACTCCTTCCAGTTGAGTTGATCCTCCATTTATTCTATAAAATTTTTGAGTAGTAGTTTTTAAAGCGCCAAAATCACCCATTTCAGTATTACGAACAAATTGATTTAAATCAATCACATTTTGAACGGTACCTTTTCCATAGGTTTGTTTACTTCCTATAATTACCCCTCTTTTATAATCTTGTATGGCGGCTGCTAATATTTCTGAAGCTGAAGCTGAGAAACTATTGACCATAATTACCAATGGTCCATCCCACTCTATTTTTTTGTCTCTATCATATAAAACTTCTTTTTTTCGTCCCGCTGATTTTATTTGCACAATAGGTCCTTGTTCTATAAACAAGCCTGCAATATCAACAACAGTAGATAAAGAACCTCCACCATCATCTCTTACATCTAATACAATTCCATTTACTTGAGCTTCTTTAAGCCTTTCAACTTCTTTAGCAATATCCTTACCTGCATCCCTACCGTCTTTGTTTTCAAAATTGATATAAAATTTAGGCAAATAAATAACCCCATACTTTAGTCCGTTTTTCTCAACAATACTTGACTTTGCATATGTTTCTTCGATTTCTACAATGTCTCTAATTATAGAAATTACTGCAATCGTACCATCTACTTTTTTAACAGTAAGACGAACTTCAGTTCCTTTTGGTCCCTTTATTTTTTTAACTACATCATCAAGACGCATTCCAACAATATCAACAGGCACATCATTCCCTTGAGCAACTTTCATAACTAAATCACCCGCTTCCAGTTTTTTACCTCTCCAAGCAGGACCACCTGAAATAAGTTCAGAAATTTCAGTGTAATCATTTTTCTTTTGAAGACGCGCTCCAATACCTTCTAATGTACCACTCATACTCACGTCAAAACGTTCTTTCTCATCAGGGGCTAAATAATTAGTGTGTGGGTCAAAACGAGCAGTTATAGAATTAATGTAAACAGAAAACCAGTCGTCCTTGTCTAAATCATTCATGAAACCAAAATAATCATCCAAGGATTTCTGTGCTGTAACACGAATTTCTTTTTCAATTTCCTCGAATGTTTTAACCGTAGTGTCCCCTTTTTTATTTTTCGCCAAATCTTTTTCTACAACAACTTTCACATCTGATTTTGTTCCAGATAATGAGTCATTCACAATTCCTTTAGCTATGTTTTCTTGTGCTTTAAGACGATCCGTCAAAGAAGAAAGTGCAGACAATTTAATTTGTTTACGCCATCTTTCTGTCAGTTCAGCTAAATTTTTAGAGTAAGGTGCTTTTTCATAATCTGTATCGAAACTTTCGTCTACATTATAATCAAAAGGAACACTTAAAATTCCTTTATAAATCTTTTTACTTTCTTCCATTCTTTTCATCAAACGTTCATAAGTAAGATTAAAAAAAGACAAGTCTTTATGATTCAACTGGTCGTCTAATTCCGTTTCATATTTTGAAAACTCTTTAATGTCTGACTGCAAAAAGAAACGCTTAGAAGGATCTAAGGCTTCAATATAATCTTTGTAAACTCCTTTAGAAAAAGCATCATCAATCAAAGCAGGACTATAATGTCCCTTTTCAATAACAAATGTCAGTATTTCCAACAGTAATTTATCTTTTTCTGGATCAGATTCTTTTTTCGAATTTATATTAAAAGCAAATAACGTAATCGAAACTAAAACAACTGATAGAAGTATTTTAATATGTTTTTTCATAAAGCTAAGTATGGTATTCATCTATTTTTAAACTAAGTTACTGTAAAAATAATGCCAACATTTATAAGGTCTGCATAATTTTTTGTTAAAGATATAAAATGTTTTTTGTTTTGTCTTTAATGATTCATTTTGAATAATTTTGTTTTCTTTGCTATTGAATTCAAAACAAACAAATTCCTGCTATTATTTCAAATAGCACAAAACCATAATATACTGAAATAGTACGGTTTAAAAAAACAATACTATAAAATATTTCTTAAACTGTTTACAAACACTAAATAAAACACGCTATAAATGAAGAAAGTTAAACCCTTAATTTTAGTCACTAATGATGATGGTATATCAGCTCCTGGAATCCGTGCACTAATTGCTGTTATGGCTGAAATAGGTGAAGTTATCGTAGTCGCTCCTGATACTCCTCAAAGTGCAATGGGACACGCAATAACCATTAATAACACTTTGTTTTTAAACAAAATCTCTAAAGACAATGATGAAATAACTGAATATAGCTGTTCAGGAACACCTGTTGACTGTGTGAAATTTGCTGTGAGTGAAATCCTAAAAAGGAAACCTGATTTATGTGTGTCTGGTGTAAATCACGGTTCTAACTCATCCATAAATGTAATTTATTCCGGCACAATGAGTGCTGCGGTAGAAGCGGGTATTGAAGGAATTCCGGCTATAGGATTCTCCCTACTTGATTATGACTGGAATGCTGATTTTGAAACTATCAAGCCTTTTATTCGAAAAATTACTTTAGAAGTATTAGAAAACAGTCTGCCTCAAGGAGTTGTCTTAAACGTGAATTTTCCGAAACTAAAATTCGACGATATTAAGGGAATTAAAATTTGTCGCCAGGCGAAAGCAATGTGGGCCGAAAAATTTGACAAAAGAAAAACGCCTCAAGGAAGAGATTATTATTGGTTAACAGGCGAATTTGTAAATCAGGACAAAGGAGAAGATACTGATGAATGGGCTCTAGAAAACGGATATGTGTCTGTAGTTCCTGTTCAATTTGACTTGACTGCTTATCATGCAACTCAACAATTAAACTCTTGGAAGTGGAATGAATAAAATCGATTTAATAAAAGGTTTTGTGTTAGGAATAACCGTGTCAATAATAGGGAGTTTATTATTTATAACTATTTTTACAGAATTTGATTGTGTTTCTGGAATCAAAACAATGAAAGCACAAGGATATTTAGGTAAAATAATAACCCTGGGTTCTATTCCTAATTTAATTTTATTTGCAGTTTTACTCAAATTAAATAAAGAAATGATGGCTCGAGGAGTGGTGTTAGCAGTAATTATAATGACTGTTATTACTTTATTTATTTAAACCAAATTCACTCCATAACTAACTTAATACAGCAGTTTTTTATAAAAATACAACCGTATGAAATATTACATTATTGCAGGAGAGGCCTCGGGAGATTTACACGGAGCTAATTTAATGAAAGCCCTTTACAAAGAAGACAGCAATGCTGACATTCGGTTTTGGGGAGGTGATTTAATGAAAAATGTTGGAGGAACGCTTGTAAAGCATTATCGCGAACTTGCCTTTATGGGGTTTATCGAAGTGGTTTTTAATCTAAAGACTATTTTAAGTAACATCAAAATATGCAAAACTGATATTGCTAAATTTCAACCTGACACTATTATATTTATTGATTACCCAGGTTTTAATATGCGCATTGCAAAATGGGCTAAAGAACGTGGCATTAGAACCCATTATTACATATCTCCTCAAATATGGGCTTGGAAAGAAAGCCGTATTGCTGATATAAAACGTGATGTGGACAAAATGTATGTGATTCTTCCATTCGAAAAAGATTTCTACGAAGGAAAGCATAATTTTCCAGTGGAATTTGTGGGTCATCCCTTAATTGACGCCATCCATAATCAGCCACTTATTGATCCCCCTGTTTTTAGAAAAGAACACGAATTAAATGAAAAGCCAATTATTGCCTTACTTCCAGGAAGCAGAAAACAAGAAATCACAAAAATGCTTTCCGTTATGCTGAGTGTTGTAAAAGACTTCCCGGACTATCAGTTTGTAATTGCAGGAGCTCCAAGTCAAGAATACGTTTTCTATGAAAGTTTTATTTCGAATGAAAACATTAAATTCATTTCGAATAAAACCTATGACTTATTGAGAAATGCAACAGCGGCCTTAGTTACATCAGGAACAGCCACACTGGAAACAGCTCTTTTCAAAGTGCCGGAAGTTGTTTGCTACAAAGGAAGCTGGGCTTCCTATCAAATAGCAAAACGCATTATTACCCTGAAATACATCTCATTAGTAAATCTAATTATGGACGAAGAAGTCGTTACTGAATTAATTCAGGATGATTTCAATCCAAAAAACATTAGAATAGAACTAAATAAAATCTTGGAACCAAACCACAGGAAGTCACTTTTGGAAAAATATGATCTTCTAGAAAAAAAACTTGGCGGTATTGGAGCCAGTGAAAATACTGCAAAATTAATCGTGGCAGATCTCAAACAAAATACAAATCATTAAGCTTACCAAAAAATATAATCTTTTGAAACAATTCATTTATTTACTTTTCGCCCTTATTTTCTTTACAGCATGCAAACCCACGTCATCCATCGTCACTTCAAAAAAAGAAGCCATTGACAAGGGAATTTACAGCCCTCCTGATGACAAAAAAATAGTTGTAAAAAAACAAAGAAAACTCGTCAAAGTAAAAAAAGCAAAGAAAAAAAAGGAGCTAATCATATCAGAGCCTGAAGAAAAAATTAAAAATGCAGAAGACCTCAATTTCATAGAAGAGTTAATCAATACTGCATCAGAAAACATCGGTGTTCGTTATAGAATGGGAGGGACAACAAAATCAGGTTTTGACTGTTCTGGCTTAATGTGTGTTATTTTTGATGCCCACGATATAAACCTACCACGTACCTCCTACAAACAATCAAAAGTTGGATTCATCATAGACCAGGAAAAGGAAGAAGTAAAAAAAGGCGATTTAGTGTTTTTTAAAACCGGCCGAAGAAAAAAAATCAATCATGTAGGAATGGTAGTAGATGTAACTGAAGACGATGTGAAATTCATTCATTCCTCTTCGTCTCGTGGCGTTATGATTTCGTCCTTAAAAGAAACCTATTTTCAGAATGCCTTTGCACAATTGAATAGAATCTTAAACTAGATTCGAAAAACAGAAGAGAAAGCATAGCAAAAAAACCAAGTTATTTCTCATTAAAAAGCAGTACTTTAGAACTATGAAAGTACTGCAATTCCCATTAGCAAGAATTACAATAGCATTTGTCCTAGGCATATTGTTTAGCTTTTATTTAAAACCCAATCCAACCTTTGTTTTAGTCTTACTTTCCCTTTCAAGTATTGCTTTTGGTTTGAGTTATTTATTTGTTCGAAAAAAAACCAACAAAACGAGTCTCTTTGGTATAAGCACTTATATTCTTGCATTTATTATTGGGAGTTTTACCCAAATTGCTCACACTGATTATTACCAAAAAAGCAATTACACCCACTGTGAAACTATTTTCGAAAAACCTCATTTAATATCCGTAACAATAAGAGAGCAATTAAAAAGCACCTTATATAACGATCGGTATATTGCCATTGTTAATTATATTGACAAACAAGAACAGAGCGGAAGAATACTTCTAAACATTCCGAAAAGCAGTTCAAACAAGAGAATTAAAACTGGTACGCAGTTACACATTAATGAAATCCTTCACAAAAACAATCCTCCAAATAATCCAAACCAATTTGATTACGGCAAATACTTGGAAAAAAAGCAAATTTATGGGCAATTGTATGCCGACTATAATGAAATTATAATAGAATCAGAACTTAAGAAAGATATTTGGTATTACGCTTCAGGAATCAGGACGAGAATCACACATAACTTAGAAAAAAGCGGATTTAATAAAACCGAATTAAATGTAGCCATAGCTTTGATAATGGGACAAAAGCAGGATGTGTCCTCTGAGATAATGCAGGATTATCAGTATGCAGGCGCCATCCATATCTTATCGGTATCCGGATTGCACGTTGGTTTCATACTGCTTTTTCTAAACTTTATTCTTCAACCCATACCTAATACACGTAAAGGATCATTTATAAAACTAAGCATGATATTGGCTTCATTGTCACTTTTTGGCTTAGTGGCAGGCTTAGCGCCCTCAGTAGTGAGATCAGTTACTATGTTTTCATTTGTGGCCATTGGAAGCCATTTAAGAAAGAGCGTCAATATCTATCACACCTTATTAGTTTCAATATTATTGATATTACTAATTCAGCCTTCTTTCCTGTTTGATGTTGGATTTCAATTGAGTTATATCGCTGTCTTTTTTATTGTCTGGCTCCAACCTTTATTATCCGAAATATGGAAGCCCAAGAATATTGTTTTAAAATACATTTGGGGAATACTTACCGTTTCCTTTGCAGCGCAGATAGGCACGTTACCAATATGTCTATTTTATTTCCATCAATTCCCGGGTTTGTTTTTTGTGACTAATTTAATCGTTATCCCTTTATTGAGTTTGATAATGATCTTTGGAGTTGTGATTATGGGATTGGCCGCATTTGGAACTGTTCCTCTTTTAATAATCAAACCACTGGAATGGAGCATCTTTTTTCTAAACAAAATAATTAATACCATTGCCTCATTCGAACAATTCATAATTAAGGATATTCCATTTAACAACTACTTACTCATCAGTTTCTATTTATTAATATTTACAGTAACCATATGGTTTAAAAAACCAAGTTATTACAAATTGGGGGCAATATTAATATCCATATTATTTATTCAATCTTCATTTATAAATAACAAATGGAAAATAGAAAAACAAGAAGAGTTAATCGTTTTCAACAGTAAAAGAAACACTATAATTGTTGAAAGAAAAGCGGACAATGTAAAGCTAATTTCATCAGACACTATTATAAAAACCAGCAAAAAAAATAACACCTTAAATTCATATCTAGTTGGAAATTTCAGTTCGATAAAAGCAACACAAAGATTAGAAAATCTATTGTTTTTCAAAGGAAATAAAATCCTAATAATAGACAGTCTTTGTGTTTATCCAAAAGACATCAATCCTGATGTTCTTTTAATCACTCAGTCACCAAGGATAAATATAGACCGTTTGTTAGAAACAGTAAAACCAAAAATAGTGGTAGCCGATGCAACTAACTTTAAATACATCCAAGAGAAATGGAAAGCAAGTTGCGATAAACAAAAAATCCCTTTTCACGCAACCGGTGAAAAGGGATTTTATAAACTGAATTAATAGTATTACTTTTTAATAATTCCATTGGCTACTGCCAACCAAGCTGATGGTCCTCCAGCAACATAACCGGTACTTCCCAATCCTTCAAAGTTAACTTTGCCGTCTTTATTAGAAGTGTTTGTAAAATAAACTGTTGGATACCCTTGTATGCCAAAAACTTGTTGCAATTGACCATTTTGTTTCTTAATCTCTTCGGTTTGGTATGGTTTCCTAGGATAATCTAATTCTACCAGTACAACGTTTTCATTAGCCCATTTTGTAAACTCAGGAGTTTTCAAAACTTCTTTTTGCAAACGAATACACCATCCACACCAATCACTTCCCGTGAAAAACAACATTAATGGTTTTTTAGTTTTATTAGAAACCGTAATCGCTTTGTTTACATCTGTATGCCAAACTAAATCCTGTGCTTGAGAAGTAATAACTCCAGTAAAGAATATCAATATAAAATATACTTTTTTCATAAATCTTAATTTTAGGCAAATTTAAACAAAAACAATACCATTAAATGTCATCTATTTTACACCGTGCATTAATTTTTTAATAACTGGTGACATTACAATTGAAAACAACGCAACAATAACAGATATAATTGTTAACATCCAGAAGAAGTAACTTAATCCATGCTCATTAGCAATTTTATCAATATTCTCACCAAATTTACCTGCACCTTTCATACCAATAGCTACAGCTAAATACCATACTCCAAACATAAATGCAATCATTCTTGCAGGAACTAATTTACTCACATAAGAAAGTCCAACAGGAGAAATACACAATTCACCCATAGTATGGAATAAATAAACCAGTATTAACCAAATCATACTTACTGAAG
Source organism: Flavobacterium sp. K5-23 (assembly GCF_023278045.1). Taxonomy (NCBI): domain Bacteria; kingdom Pseudomonadati; phylum Bacteroidota; class Flavobacteriia; order Flavobacteriales; family Flavobacteriaceae; genus Flavobacterium; species Flavobacterium sp. K5-23. The sequence continues at coordinate 1,277,821 of NZ_CP056783.1, read as the reverse complement.
CTGATTTAGCGCCTGGCTCAATTCCCATAGCACCAAAAGCAACACACGCCATTCCTAATGCTAACAAAAGCATCCCGATTCCGTATTTAATATTTGCAGATGGATTGTATTTACTTTCCCACCATTTAGAAAACAATGGTGCTAATGAAATTATAAATAAAGAATTTAAAGTAGAGAACCAAGTAGCAGGAACCTCAGTTATAGCAACTGTAACTTTTTCTATTTTCAAAAATGCTAATGTACTATCAGATAAAGATAAATAACCAGCAGTATAAAAATCTTTAGAAATCATCCACAAAGCGATTATCCAAATAATCACAAAACTGATACTTAGGATAATATTTGCAACTGCATAATTTTTAAATGTTTGTTTGAATAATAAAAACAATACCCAAGTTATAATTGCCAATGGCACAACTGTAATCAAAGTATTCATAATCAAGAAAAAGGTACTCCAATTCCCAACCAATACTCGATTAGTATAATCACTTGCGAAGATTGTCAAACTGTTAGGCGATTGTTCGAAAATAGCCCAGAAGAAGATTGTCAAGAATGCAAAAAATGTAACTGCAATCAATTTGTCTCTTGTGATTTTTGAATATTTCATCAAACGAGTAACAAGTAAAACAATAAACAAAAGTAAAGCCGAAACGATAGCAATGTTATTTCCGTTTTCTCCTAAAAATCCGAAGATATTTACTTTACCACCCGAAATTTTAGAAGCAGGATCGTTTATAATCCATAATAGACCAAGAGTTACACACACAGCAATAATCCCAAGTTCGATAGTCGTAAAAGGGTTTCTTTTATCAGTATCAGCAGCTTCAGATTTTGCTTTACTTTCAGCTGTAGGTTTTAAACCTATATCTCCAAAAATATTTTGAGACAACCAAAATTGTAATGTTCCAAAAAACATAAAGATACCAGCTAATCCAAAACCATAACTCCATCCTACTTTTTCTCCTAGGTAACCACAAAGTAAAATTCCGAAGAAAGCTCCAGCGTTTACACCCATATAGAACAAAGTATAAGCTCCATCCTTTTTCTCTGGACGGTCTTTATACATTTCAGATACTATGGAAGTCATGTTTGGCTTAAAGAAACCATTTCCGAAAACCAATAAAACTAATCCTAAATAGATTGTGAATTCAGTTTCCATAGCCATAGAAGCATGTCCTAAGGTCATCAATCCTGCACCAACAACAACTGCCCATCTAAAACCGATTACCTTATCAGCAAAGTAACCTCCAAGCATTGTTGACAAATAAACTAATCCAACATAAGAACCAAAAAGTGCAGATGCATTTTCTCTTGTCCATTCCCAACCACCATCAAGGGTAGAAGCTGTTAAAAACAATATTAATAGTGAACGCATTCCGTAGAATGAAAATCGTTCCCACATTTCTGTAAAGAACAAGACGAACAACCCAGCCGGATGGCCTAGAACTGTGCTCTTAAAAAACTGATCAGTAGTATTTTGACTCATATATTTAATTATTTATTTATAATATTGATTGTGGATTAATAATTATTTTTCGTTATCCTCAGCACCGTGAGTTAATCTTTTTAATGGTTTAAGCAATAAAATAAACAGAGAACCTACAACGATTGTAAATACCAATATTCCTAAAAATATGGAGTACTCCCCTAAATCACTTGCCGCCTCACCAAGTAAACCTGCAACTTTGTTTCCTAAACCTGTCGCTGCAAAATAAACACCCATCATCAATGACGCATATTTTACTGGAGAAAGTTTAGTGATAAATGATAATGCCACTGGTGACAAACTAAGCTCTCCTATAGTGTGAAATAAATAAGCCAAAACTAACCATATCATACTTGAAGTCCCAGATTGTTCAAATTCCATAGCTGCAAAAACCATGAATAAAAACCCAAAGCCCATAATAATAATACCAGTTGCCATTTTAAAGATAGAAGTAGCTTCTTTTCCTTTCAATTTTCGTTTCGCCCAGAAAGATGCAACTAGAGTAGCAAAAAGAATAATAAATCCAGCATTCAAACTTTGAAACATTACTGTTGGGATTTCCCAACCCAATAACATTCTGTCTGTTTTAGTATCTGTATATAAATTCATCAAACCACCTGCTTGTTCGAATGCTCCCCAAAAAATAATTACCATAATAAAAGAAAGTAATAAAACCACAAAACGATCTTTGTCCTGTTGAGAAGTCAATTCTTTATAAATCATCATCATTAAGGCAGATATAATTGTCAAAAACAAAAATAATAAACCAAAGCCCCACCCTAAGTTAACCCATCCAATAACAGAAAGTATTGCAAAAACAACCGTAAACATTAATTGTTTTTTTGACGAAAGTAAATCTTTGAAAAGACGACCATAAGAAGCGCTATCATCTGCAGTTGTATCCTGAACTTCTAGATTACCAACATGCGTTAAAAATTTTTGTCCCCAAACGTAAACCACAAGTCCTAAAACCATGGCAATACCTGCTAGACCAAATCCAGCGTGCCATCCCCATTGCGCAACAACAAAACCAATAACCATAGTTGCTAACAATGAACCTGTATTTATTCCAATATAGAAAATACTAAATCCTTTATCTCTTCTAATATCACCTTGTGGATATAATCCACCCACCATTGTTGAGATATTTGGTTTTAGCAAACCAACTCCAACAATCACTAAAGCTAAACCGGTGTAAAATGCCCAAGTTTGTGTAAACACTAATACTCCGTGACCTAAACAAAGAATAACAGCTCCTAATAAAACTGATTTTTTCTGACCTAATAATTTATCGGCAATCATTCCTCCAGGGATTGACATTACATAAACTAACATAGTATACCAACCATATAAAGCTAAAGCCTCTTGACTAGTCCATCCTAATCCAGCTCCTCTTGCATCACCTATTGTTTCTGTTGTCATATACAACACTAACAAAGCTCTCATTCCATAATAAGAAAAACGTTCCCACATTTCTGTAAAAAACAATATAAATAATCCGGTTGGATGACCGAATAAATTCGATGTTGAATGATCCACTGCGTTGGTTTTAGACATAATTTAATTTTAGATTAGAATTGTATTGTTGGTTATTTAACTTCCTGCATTAATTTTCTGATTAGTGGCGAAACTATTATTAGCAGTAAACCTGCAATCAAAGCATATAATGCTAATTGATAATAGCCATCAGTATAGCCTTGTAATCTTGTAATTAAAGATGCGTTTTCATCAGGAGATGACATTCCAGCTCCTAAAAGACCCGCAGCATACTGACCATAAGCACTTGCCAAAAACCACATTCCCATCATCATACCTGATAATCTTTTTGGCGATAATTTTGTCATAATAGACAATCCTATTGGTGACAGGCAAAGCTCGCCAAAAGTAATTATTAAATAGGCAAATGTAAATACATTAAGAGAAGTTAATCCCTCTATGTCAGCAAAAAATCGCGTATAATAGAAAGTGTAAAATGCTGCAGCTAAAAACAAGAAACCTATACCGAATTTCATAACCGTATTAGGTTCCACTTTTTTCTTTGCCATTGCAAGCCAAATCAATCCTACTATTGGACTGAAAATAATTACAAATAATGAATTTGAAGTATTGTTAACAATATTTGGATTTATTTCAAAAAACAATAAGTTATGGTGTAGATTGTCTTTTGCAAATAGCGCTAAAGAACCGCCGCTTTGTTCGAAAAATGCCCAAAAAACAACGGAGAAAAGAATGAAAATAAATGCAGCCATCAATTTCTTTTGTGACGCGATATCTTTCTCTTTAAAAGTTTCATAAAGGAAATATAAAACTGCTAATGGCCCAATGGTATACATGAAGTAATCCGTATAATCCGTGTTTTTTATCATTATAAAAATCAAGGGAATACTAATTAACGAACCCACGTAAACGGCAATTTCGCTAAATTTTCTTTTAGATGCATCTAGATTTAAAAGCGGAGAATCTCCAATTGGACCTAAGGATTTCTTAGTCATTATAAAGGTTATCATTCCTATTACCATCACAATTGCGGCAGATAAAAAAGCGTAACTCCAACCATAGTCAGGACTTGTTCCTAAATAAACACAAAGAGCTCCTCCTAATAATGCACCAATGTTAATCCCTGAATAAAATAATCCAAAACCGGCATCACGACGGCTATCTCCTTCTTTATAGAGCTCACCAACCATTGAAGAAATGTTTGGCTTAAAGAAACCTGTTCCAATTATAGTCAAAGTAATTCCTAAATAGAAAAAGCCTTGTGGAGAAAATGCAATGATAAGATTCCCTAGAATCATAACCATTCCCCCAAAAAGCAATGACTTTTTAAATCCTAATATTTTATCGGCAAAAATACCTCCAATAAAAGTGAAAGCATATACAAAAGCTTGGATCGCACCGTATTTTAAGTTTGCTTCTTTATCAGACAAAGCCAAACCTAAAATTTGGTCTGCCATAAATATGGTTAAAACGCCACGCATTCCGTAGAAACAAAAACGTTCCCACATTTCAACTAAAAACAAATACCACAATTGTTTTGGGTACTTTCCTTCAAAATTCTGAATTTCTTCTAACGTTGGACTAGTATTATTCATTTATAATTATAAATTTTCTTTGATAAAATTAGTCATCTTGTTGTACAGCTGTATTCTTGTCATTCCACCGGATATTCCATGGTTTTTATCTGGATATATCTGAGAGTCGAATTGCTTATTTGCTTGAATTAAAGCTTCCATCATTTGCATCGAATTCTGCACGTGAACATTATCATCAGCACTTCCATGAATTAAAAGATACTTTCCCTTTAATTTATTAACGTGATTGATAGGTGAGTTCTCATCATAACCACTTGCGTTTTCTTGAGGTGTTTGCATATATCTCTCCGTGTATATGCTATCATAAAATCTCCAATTGGTAACCGGAGCCACGGCAATTGCCATTTTAAAAACATCATTTCCTTTCAAAATACAATTTGAAGCCATAAATCCACCATAAGACCAGCCAAATATACCAATTCTAGTTTTATCTACAAATGAATAATTCCCAATCACTTTAGCGGCATCGATTTGATCCTCGACTTCGTATTTCCCAAGTTCTTTTTGAGTAACTTTCTTGAAATCGGCGCCTTTATAACCAGTTCCTCTTCCATCAACACAGGCTACTATATATCCTTGTTGAGACAACATCATAAACCAATAATCATTAGCATTTACCCAGCTGTTAGCAACCTGTTGAGATCCAGGACCAGAATATTGAAACATAAAAACAGGATATTTCTTTGAAGGATCAAAATCTTTTGGTTTAATAATCCACGCATTCAATTCATTCCCTTTTTCTGTTTTTAAAACAAAGAATTCTTTTGCTGGCAAATCATACGATTTCAATTTTGTTGCTAATACTGCATTGTCTTCAATCACTTGCAATTGTTTTCCTGACTTCGATTCGTTTAAAGAATATCGAGTAGGTTGTACAGCACTGGAGAAAGTATTAATATAGTATTGAAAGTTGGGACTAAATGTAGCACCATTAGTACCTACTTCATTTGACAACACTTTTTTATTTTTACCATTTAATGCAATACTATAAACAGCTCTATTAATAGAACCATTCTCAGTAGATTGATAGAATATGGTATTGTTTTTTTCATCAAAACCGTAATACGAAGTAACTTCCCAGTTTCCTTTAGTAACTTGATTCTTTAGTTTTCCGTTTTTATCGTATAAATAAACATGATTGAAACCGTCTTTCTCACTCGTCCAGATAAAACTATTGTCGCTTAGAAAAGTAAGATTATCCGTTACATCAATATACGCTTTGTCTTTTTCATTCAAAACCACTTTTGAAGTTCCAGTCGTTCCGTCAATAAATAATAAGTCCAGATTATCTTGGTGACGGTTCAAAACTTGTGCTGATAATACATTTGCATCATTAGTCCATTTCATTCGTGCAATGTAAAAATCATTGTATTTACCCAGATTAACAGATTTTGTACTATTTACATCAACATTAAAAATATGTAGTGAAACCAAGGCGTTTTTTTCACCTGCTTTTGGGTATTTGAATGTTTCAACTTTTGGATACAAATCCTTTCCAAAAACCGACATAGAAAATTCAGGAACTTGGCTTTCGTCAAAACGGATGTAAGCTATTTTTCTACTGTCAGCACTCCAGTCAAATGCTTTTACAAATGCAAATTCTTCTTCATAAACCCAATCCGTAATTCCATTGATTATAGCGTTCTTCTTTCCATCAGTAGTTATTTGAGTTGTTTTTTTAGATTCTAAATCATATACATACAAATTTTTATCTTTTGCATACGCTATCTTTTTACCATCTGGAGAAAATGTTGGCTCTTGAACTTGAAAATCAAACAATTTAGATACTTTTTTTGTTCCAATTGTATATAAGTAGTAATCCGCAGTAAATGAATGACGAAAAATTTGATTTGTGTTACAAGCTAAAAGAATCATTTTCTCAGAAGCATCAAAAGTATAGCTATCAATCTTTGGCAAGTCCTTATGTTCTTTCGTATTAATAAGTGTGCTTGTTTTTTTAAGAGTAGCAAAATCGAACAAATCAATTTGAGTAGTACCTGAAGATCTGTCTAGATTCAATACAGTATATTGATTTGTATTCTTCATGGACTGCAATTTATCCATCCCTTTAGTACGCATAGCACCAGTAAAAATTTGCTCTACCGTGATTTTTTGTTGACCAAAAACCGTAAAACATAAAAATAAAAATAAGACCGAAAATTGTTTAGACTTCATGCTATTGTTTTATATGTAAAAAAGAGACCAATTTTAGTGAAAATTTTACAATTAAATGACATTTTATCTGTTAAATATTAATAACAGTAATTTTAAGCACCCTTTAATGCGGATTATTTAATAGTATACAAAAGGGCTAAATCAGTATCTTTGCGGTTAATTATCGTATAATCTATTGAGAATGAATAACGCTGTTACTGGATTTTCTAAATTATCCAAAGAAGAAAAAATAAACTGGATTGCAAAAGAATACTTTTCAACTCCTTCAGAAGCCATAGCATTATTAAAAAACTATTGGAACACTGACGAAAAAATACAGAAACTACACGATGAATTTATAGAAAACACGATAACAAATTTCTACATTCCGTTAGGAGTAGCTCCAAATTTCCTTGTCAATGGCAAATATAAAACTATCCCAATGGCAATTGAGGAAAGTTCAGTTGTCGCTGCCGCTTCTAAATCGGCTAAATTCTGGTCCACTCGTGGCGGTTTTAAAGCCACTGTTTTAAACACTGAAAAAATAGGACAAGTTCACTTTATATATAAAGGAGACGTTTCAAAACTATCCTTGTTTTTTGCACAATCAAAATCCAAGTTTTTTCAGGATACGGAAAGCATAACTAAAAACATGCAAAAACGTGGTGGAGGAATATTGGAAATTGTATTAAAAGACAAAACAGATTTACTTCCTAATTACTTTCAGCTACATGCCACATTTGAAACTAAAGACAGTATGGGAGCTAATTTCATAAATTCCTGTTTGGAGCAATTTGCCAAGACTTTGAAAGAAGAAGCACTTAACTATGAATTGTTTTTAGAAACGGAGAAAAACATTCAAGTAGTAATGAGCATCCTCTCTAATTATGTCCCAAATTGTATAGTAAGAGCCGAAGTGTCTTGCCCAATTGAAGATTTACAGGAAAAGCACATTACAAATCCACAAGATTTTGCGGAGCGTTTTGTTCAAGCAGTTCAAATTGCAGAAGTAGAGCCATTTAGAGCAGTTACCCATAATAAAGGCATTATGAACGGAATAGATGCCGTTGTACTTGCAACTGGTAATGACTTCCGCGCTGTGGAAGCAGGAATCCATGCTTATGCGGCAAAATCAGGTCAATACTCAAGTCTGTCCCATGCAAAAATAGAAAACGGCATTTTCACTTTTTGGTTGGAAATTCCACTAGCTTTGGGTACAGTAGGCGGACTCACAACCTTACATCCGCTAGTTAAATTATCGCTTGAAATGCTTGAAAACCCTACGGCAAAGGAATTAATGCAATATGTCGCTGTTGCCGGACTAGCACAAAATTTTGCGGCTTTGCGTTCGTTGACAACAACTGGAATTCAAGACGGGCATATGAAAATGCACTTGAATAATATCTTGAACCAATTTAACACTAATGATGACGAACGTGTTTTAATTCAAAAACATTTCAAACTTCATATAGTTTCACACAGTTCAGTTGTGAGTTTTATCGAGAATTTAAGAAAATAATTAAAATTACTTCGCTTCGCTTTCGATTAAATCTCATCAAAAAAGACTTTATAAAGAGATGATGAAGTACTCTCGCTTTTAAAAATACAAATACTGAATAAATTCAGGATAAATGAAAAAGACATTTTACAGTAACGGAAAACTTTTAATCACAGGTGAATATCTAGTTCTAGATGGAGCTAAGTCATTTGCATTACCTACAAAATTTGGACAAAACCTGATTATTGAAGAAGGAACAAATAAAGAAATTCAATGGAAAAGTTATGATTCTGACGGCAGTATATGGTTTGAAGACAGCATCAGTTTTGATGCTATTTCGAAAAAAAACTTACCCGAAAACGAGACGTTAAAATCAACCTTGACTACCATTTTAAATGAAGCTTATTTACTGAATCCCGAATTTATCAATACTTCATCCGGCTATAAAATCACAACCGAATTAAGTTTTCCTAAAAAATGGGGATTAGGCACCTCTTCCACCTTAGTAAACAATATTGCTCAATGGACAGCTGTTGATGCATTTGAACTGCTTTATAATAGTTTTGGAGGCAGTGGTTATGACATTGCATGTGCGCAAAACAACAGCCCTATTTTGTATCATCTTGAAGAAGGCCGACCAATAGTTGAAAAACTGGAATTCAACCCTAAATTCACCAAAAACATCTACTTTGTTTATCTAAACAAAAAACAGAGCAGCAAAACTGCAATCACTTCCTATCATAATTCTAATAAAAAGAATATTGATAAAAGCATACTAACTATTGACAAAATAACACACGCCGCTTTAAACAGTACAACCTCTGAACAATTTTCGCGGCTAATGGAAGAACACGAGGCAGTGATGAGTGCAATATTAGAAATAGAAACCGTTAAAGAAGCTCTATTCCCAGATTTTGTTGGCACAATAAAAAGTCTTGGCGCCTGGGGAGGTGATTTTGTGATGGTTCTTTCTAAAGATAATCCAACTTCCTATTTTAAAGAAAGAGGATTTGAAACGATAATACCATATCAAGAAATGATATTAGAATCGATTCAGGAGTAATAACAATTCTTTAAATAAGCTATATAAAAAAACCGATACAATTGTATCGGTTTTTTTATATGAATTAATTAACTAAATCAGTACGACTAGTAATTAAATTGTTTTCTGTTGTCTTCAATTTTAGCGTTTCCTTTTAATGCAGGAACAACTCTGTTTACATCTCCTGCAGACTGTGCTTTTAATGTAGCAACATAAGGAGCGTGGTCTTTTAATACTGGAGCTTTTACAGTACTTATGTTTTTTACAACATAAACACCTGTGTTACCTTCAATAGGAGCAGAAATTTTGTTAGCAGCTAATGCAAATGCATTCCCTACAACTTTTGGCTCTTGACCAACACCACCAGCTAAAACTGGATTTTCTAAAGTTACATCAGCAACTTGTTGAACTGTTGAAGCAGTTGCCTTAGCTATAGCTTCAAGAGAAGATCCTGACATTTTAGCTTTAATCAATTCTGCTTTTTTCTTGTTTTTAAGAATTGGCTCTACGTAAGGTCTAGCCAAAGTAACTGAAACTAATCCTGAATTATCAACGCTTTTTACTTTTGCAATAACATGACCTAAGTTAGCTACTTCAAAACGTTTAACTGATCCAACTTTAGAATCATCTTCAAAAGCCCATCTCACGATAGCTCTTTGTTTTCCTAAAGAACCAAAACTTTCATCCATCGCTTTTACAGTTACTACCGGAGCAATAGTAAATGCCATTTCCTTAGCCGCTTTTCCGAAATCTTTATCAGCAACATCCATTTCAAACTTAGTCGCTTGTTCAAACAACTTGTCTGAAGTTGCCTCAGAAGCTTCAATTTTTTGCGCTACAGTAGCTAAACGGATACCGTCTTGCTTATCCGTAATTTTAATAATATGAAAACCGAAATCAGTTTCCACTAAACCTACTTTACCAATTCCGTTGTTAAAAACGAAATCATTAAATGGTTTCACCATTTGGTTTGGTCCAAAATATCCTAAATCACCACCTTGTTGTGCAGATGAATCATCAGAACTTGTAAAAGCTAACATTAAGAAACTATCTGGATTAGCATTAATTTGAGCTAATAGCGCCTCAGCTTTAGCTTTAGCTTGTTCTTTATTTCTTTTTTCTTTTTGGTTAGGAACCTGTGCTCCTTCATAACTAATTAAGATATGACTTGCTTTTGCATTAACTCCGAATTTCTTACCTAAAGATTTAGAAATACAATAGTATTTTCCATATACATAAGGCCCGTAAACTGCTCCAGGAGCTAAGTTGAAAAGTTGATCAGCATCAATAGCCGGCAAATCTTTTTTAGCAACATATGAAGAATCGTAAGGGATATCAGAATTTGAATTTACAAATTCAACAATATTTTTAGCCGTTCTAAAACCTGATAAAGTATCGTTTTTCCCAGTAGCTTGGTTGTACACCACACTTCCTGAAAGCAATCCGTTTATTTTAGTTTTAACTTCGTTCTCATCTTCTTTTGAAGCTTTATCTTCAATTAAAACATATTCAACTTCACGAGTTTCATCTGCTTTAAATTTCTTTTCGTTTTTCTTCATGAAATCAACGATTTCTGAATCACTAACTTTAACATCAGAATCTTTAATAGTTGAATACAAACCAGCAACGTAAGCAAAACTCACTTTGTTAGCTTCCATTTCATATTTAAATTTTCCTTCGCTTTCAGTTGTATAAATACCTGATTTTATCAAAGTATTATACATTTGATATTTAGCATTAAGTTCTGCGTCTTTCTCTCTATCTTTTAAGAATTGAGCTTGAGCAGGGTTTGATTTGAAATATTCTTTGAATTTTGCAACATCAAAAATTCCTGCAGCATTCATAAATAATGGATTACCTCCAATATTTTGATCCGCTTTTAGAATTTCCAACAAGTGGCTTTCTCCTACTCTCAATCCTAATTTATCAAATTCAGAAGTTAACAAAGCTAAAGAAACCTCTTGGTCCCAAACTCTGTTCACCGCTTCCATTGAAGAAATCCCTTGACCGCTTTTTTCAACATTACTTACTTTAATTCTGAAATCTTCAAATGAAATATCATTTCCATTGATACTTCCTACATCCTTTGATGTACTACTGAAACTACCACTCTTGAATAAATCACCTATTATAAATGCAAATAAAGCTAATGCAATAACTGCAATCATTAATGCGGAACGTTGTCTAATTTTTGATAAAACTGCCATTTTTTTGTTGTTAATTTTATATTCAGTTTGCGAAAATACAATTATATGATTAATAATTATACTAGTAACGTTTTATTTTACAAAAAAAATATTTTTATAAAATAAATCAATCTTTTACAGTCATTTTTACCAATTCAATTTTGGTATTAGTGACTTCTTCAATTACAAAGTGATAATTCCCTATTGCAATCTCATCTCCTTTTTGAGGAATGTCTTTTGTGGAATCCACAATAAAACCGCCCAGTGTTCCGTAAGAATCACTTTCAGGTATAGTAAACTTATACGTTTGGTTCAAGTATTCGACATCAAATCTTGCCGAAAAAACATAAACACCGTCTCCCAGCTCTTTTTCAATCAGCTCTTCTTCTAAATCGTGTTCGTCTTCAATTTCACCAAAAAGCTCTTCCACAATATCCTCAATGGTAACAATCCCTGAAGTCCCACCGTATTCATCAAGAACAACAGCTACACTTTTACGTTTCTTAGTAAGCAAACTCATCACGTCTTTTATAAATATTGTTTCCGGAACAAATTCTACAGAAATAACGATGGCTTTTATAGTCTTAGGCTTCTTGAATAAATCGAAAGAGTGTACATAACCTACAATATCATCCAATGAATTCTGGTAAACGACAATCTTAGAATACCCTGTTTCAATAAATAAGGCTATCAAATCTTCTATTGTATCAAACAAATCAATTGCTACAATTTCAGTCCTCGGGCTCATTACATCACGTGCTTTTACCCCTGAAAACTCTAAAGCATTTTGAAAAATTTGAATCTCTGAATCTACCTCATCATTTTCCTCAACAGAACTCATTTGCTCCGTAATGTAGTTCCCCAGTTCCGTTTTACTAAAAAAAAGCTGCACCTGATCTCCATCAGTTCTAAAGAATTTTTTCAAAATAAAATCTGAAATCCAAATGAAAAAAGTGGAAATAAAATAGAACAAAACATAAAAAAAGTAAGCAGGAATCGCAAAAAACTTCATTAAAGAGTTTGCATAGATTTGGAAAAACACTTTCGGCAAAAACTCAGCAGTTATAAGAACAATGAAAGTAGAAATCAGGATTTGAATCAATAAATTCAAAAAATCCGAAAAATGAAACCCCATCGAATCTATCCAACGCATCAGTAATGCACCCATAAAAAAACCATAAACTACTAAAGCCACATTATTACCAATAAGCATGGCAGCAATAAACTTAGAAGGTTTTTCAGTAAGCTTGGTGATAATTTTTGAAATAAAATTATCCTGTTTTTTCTCTAATTCCAGGTAAATTTTATTGGATGAAATGAACGCAATCTCCATTCCTGAAAAAAAAGCACTTAATATCAGACATAGTATTATAATGCTAATTTCCATATATTAGGATTTTTTATTGTTGTCCTCGAATTTTTTTCCGAATTTTCTTCGAAAGAAAAACATAAAAATTGCCAATCCTGCAAAAACAAAGCTCAATATAGGAGTTTGAGAAGGATCATTTAACTTGGTAAACCCATCATAAATAAGATAAGCTCCAAAAAAAAGATAAACGTATTGTGTATACTTTAGATAACTCATAATGTATTTTTAATTTAATTGGCGGTTAGGACCTCGCCTGTTATTCTTTGAGAATTTATAACTTTAAAATCTTTACTAAAATCTATACCTTGTCCATTAGAAACTCCCTTCAGATCTGTAAATTTAAACTTTTTTTCAGTAAAAAACCATTCGTTTTTCTGATCAAAGAATAGCTGCTCTGTTTCCAGTGTTTGCCCTTCTTCAGAAGCTATTTTCACTTTCCCCTTCAAATCAATAATACTGGTGCTTTTATAGGAAACAGCATAATTAGAGGTAATACGGGTTTTTTTTCCATTTTTATCATAAAAGGTAACGTCAATTCCTTTTGGAAACTCCGTAAAAGGAAAACTAATCGTTGTGAAATCAAGCATTTTAGAGCTTATCAAAACAGACGTAATACGTCCTGAATCAGTGTATTTTAAATTCACGTTGTCAGCGTCACCGTTTGGCGTAAACTCCGTAAAGTTGATTTTCTGCACTTCTTTAAAATTACTCTCGCATCCAAAAAACAGAGTCACAGTGAAAACTGTGACTACTGAAATTATTATGTATTTTTTTATTAAAGCCATATACGCTTAACAAGACTAATTATAATTACTTAAGTTCTAATTGAATTTTCTCTTTTCAAACCATCTGTCATTAAGAGAAAAACCGATACTTAAAGTAGCATAATTCTCTTGAACTAAATTAGACGAAGTTGTTCCTCTTTTCCCAAATTCGAAACCAACATTTATATTCGAAAAAGAACCTGTGATTGGAAAACCTAGACCTAAATTAACACCTACATCATTGATTGACTCTGAATTAACTATCAAACCGGTTTTGTCAAATTTCAATCCCCCTCTATAGACTATTCTTTTAGCGTAGTTTGAAAAGGAATTATAATTTGGTATATAATACCCCCCAACACTATATTTCATAGAACTTTCATATGACACATTACTTGCTGTATTATAATCGTTGACCAAATTCCCTTTACTTCCGGCAACTATTTGCGCACCTATAAGCCATTTTTTAGCCTCTCCTATTCCAGCTGACACTGATAATTTACTTGGTAATTTTAGATTCACAGTAGTAGACTGATCATCAAAGCTATCGATTATCAACAAATTAAAACTAGAATCATACATTACTGCCGATATGTTTCTTACGTTTTTAGAAGTCAATTTACTCTCAAGAGTATAATTCACACTACTAAAGAAATTTAGTTTTTTATTGATTTTTGATTGGTACATTGTCCCAATATTGATATTTGCACCAGTTAAATCAGCCGTAGTTGATTCGGCAGTACCAACAGGAACTCCAGTTGTAAATACCAAACTATTGGTTTTAATTTTTCCGAAATTAAAATTCACATCAGCTCCAATTTTTAATTTTGACGATACACTATACCCTAACCCTAAAAAAACTTTATTTAATCCACCTGATCCATTTAAAGTTTTATAAAACTGAGAACTAGCATCCACATCTGAATTAATTTTATATCCAACAGAAGAATAAGGTATCAACCCAAAACCGACACCAAATTTACCTAAAGGCAATCCAACAGCAAGATAATCTAGAGTAGTTCTACGAGCATTTTCGGATTTACTGCTTGACTTTAAATTAGTCGAAATCTGGCTTCCTCCAACAGTAAAAGTGGTTAATTTTAAATTAGCAAAACTTGCAGGATTCTCAAGGTTCATGTGAATACTGTCTTGTTCAACAGAAATTCCCGCCATAGAGCGATTTTCAGCAGTTCCTTTAAACCTTACATCACCAATTCCGTAATAAGAATAAGGAGATGCTGTTCCTTCTTGAGCAAAAGACACTAATGACAAAAGCAAACAGGCGCTTATTATAATTTTTTTAATCATTTTTGATTTTATATTGAAGAGTTTGGTTCAAACTTTCCAAAAGGAAATTTGAATTGGCAAATATGGTATTTTTTAATCGTTTAGCCAAAAATTCTGCATCCCCACCCGTTAAAATTATTATAAAATTTGAATATTTCTCTTTATATCTATCAATAAAACCATCAATTTCGAATACAAAACCGTTTACAACACCAGAATGCATTGATTCAGATGTTGTCTTTCCTACAAAAGACACCGAAGATTCTAAAGTCAATAAAGGTAGATTTGCAGTATAGGAATGTAAGGATTCGTATCTTAATCGCAAGCCTGGCGATATTGCACCTCCTTGATAATTATCTTCTTGATCTATAAAATCATAAGTGACACAGGTACCCGCATCAATGACTAGTCTATTCCTTTTCGGATATTTCAAAGTCGCACCTGCAGCCAGCACCATTCTATCAATACCTAATGTATGCGGTGTTTTATATTTGTTAAAAAAAGGAAAAGCGTCGTCGTGAGAAATAAAATGAACTGTTGTTGTTTTCGAAAATTCCAAAAACATATTTTTATCCACGTCACCTACTGATGAAACAACCAAATGAGATATGGATTTAAAAATTTTTAGAATTTTTTCAATATTATCTCGAAGCTCATTTTTATCAAAAATAAAAAACTCCTGAAGGATATCAGCCTCAAATACAGCAGCTTTAATTCTTGTATTCCCTACATCAATAGCTAGAATCATATTATACATTTTAGATTTGCGAAGGTACGAATTGATTTTTTTAAAAAAAGGTTTTGGATATGTCAAAAAAGGTTCTATATTTGCACCCGCGTCAAGCACGGTACCTTAGCTCAGATGGTAGAGCAATGGACTGAAAATCCATGTGTCCCTGGTTCGATCCCTGGAGGTACCACGAAACCCAAACAGCAATGTTTGGGTTTTTTGTTTTATTACCCCCCCTGTTTTAATTACTTGATCTCTAATAACCCTAGTCCATAAAAAAAGCTGCCTTTTTACAGACAGCCCTACTTGTATTTAACTAAAATTCTTATTTTTTAATAAACTTCATTACCTGAATTTTATTGTTTTCATCGAATGTTTTTACAACATAAAGCCCCTGATTTAAATCACTCACATCATATTGATTTTCACTAGAGTTAATTCCAACAAAGGTTTTTACTAACTGACCGGAAATTGAATAAATTTCAATTTTTGTACTTTCCTTGTTTAAAATAAAATAATCAACAACCGGATTTGGATATAAAACGATTCCATCCGTTTTTTCAAAATCAGCTACAGCTAAAGAAGCGACTTTATTCCCAATAATCAGAAACCCACCAGCAGGAATACTAATCGTTGCATTAACATTAGTAACCTCAAAAGAAGTATTATCCATTAAATTATACCAAGTCCCTGTATACGGAAAACCTGTAGCTACATTTTGGGAACTAACATCAAAATTTGATAGAATCAAAACATCTTTTAGTTGCGATGCTGCCAAAGTATTATTAGTGATTTTAATATTAGGTGTTACCGTATTTACACTTGAAATCACTGCAGTCCCTAAAAACACGGGTTCTGTTGATTTCAAAGTAATCATTTTAGCCCAGTCGTTATAGATTTGGTTTCTACTACCGTTAGTCAACCAATTTCCTGTCCATTGTGGCTGTGGTTTTGTGTCTAGTTTACAATCTCCGGCCGTTGCATCACTATCCGTATTTACAGATCCGTTATTACACATAAAAATAGAGTTCTCCATTCCCAACTCTCCAAAATGCCAAATCATTTTTGGTCCAGGAACAAGTAAACTAACAGCACCTAAAGCTGACATTCTTGACAAAGCAACGTTTACATTTTTTACATTATGGGCAGAATTTGAGGTATTCCCGTATTGTAAATTTTTATACATCAATCGTTCCTCGTCATGGCTTTCAGCATAACCCATCAACCTGTTTTTTGTAAATCCATGGGCGGCACTATTCATTCTATCAATGCTATTACTGGAATTATACCCCATAGTTAACTGGTTGTATTCATTTGTCATCTTACCCCACATCATAATTCCTTTAGATGGGGTTTCATTAATTTTATAATTAGCCCATTGCTGCTCCTCATTATCAGAACCTAAATGTTCAAAAATCGTATAATGTGTTGGATCCAGACCCCAAGAATAATCTGCATAATCTTTTAAAACATCAACTCTGTCTTGTTGATATTGATCCGTTAACGCATCACTTCCTTGAGCATTTTGCGTAAATCCTTTGGTTAAATCCCAACGAAAACCATCAATTTTATACTCTTCAATCCAATGCTTTATCACTCTTTTTACGTAATTTTTCGTTCTTGGTTGTTGGTGATTAAAATCCTCCCCAACACTATAACTGTGTTTTGCAACAGTATTGAAATAAGGATTTTCAGCTGTAGGCGAACCCCAGCCATCGCCATCGGGATCATTCATCCACATTCTCACCATAGGATTCCTCCCAAAAGCGTGATTTAAGGCTACATCAAGAATAACTGCAATACCATTTTGATGACACAAATCAACAAATTCTTTTAGCTTATCTGAAGTTCCGTAAAACTTATCCAAAGCCATATGAAAAGAAGTGTTGTATCCCCAACTTTCATTACCCTCATATTCCATAACCGGTAATAACTCAATTGCGTTAATCTTCAAATTTTTGAAATAATCAATTCGGTCAATCAAATTTTGATAACTTCTATTTGCATCGAAATCCCGAACCAAAAGCTCATAAACAACCAGTTTTTCTTTTTCAGGTTTCACGAAATTTGTGGTAGACGCACTCCAAACATAAGGAGTTTGCCCTGTTTTCAATACAGTCACCTCCCTGTCTTGCCCAAGAGGATATGCAGGAAGATTAGGATAATTAACAGCAGAAATACCCGAATCGTCAAAAGGAGACAATACTAAAGTCGAATAAGGGTCAGCTGTTTTGACTAATTTTGGAGAATTCGCAATTGGAGTTTCATCAACCACCCAGTATTGATAAGTATAATTCATCCCAGAGGTTAATCCAGTTAGTTCCAACCAGAATTTTCCAGTTGACGCATCTTTCTTCATTGAATAAGCTGTCGTTGGTTGCCAATTGTTGAAACTACCCGCTACATAAATAAAATCCTTTCCTGGCGCGTCTAATACCAACGTCGCTTTTGTAGCATCGGCTGTGTTGTAATTGATTCCGTCAAGCAATCCTGAAGCCATTGTTTGAGACACTGTATTGGGATTCACAATTACACTAAATTTTTTAGTTATAACAGTTGTGCCTTGAGTCACCTCAAGTTCATAATTTTGATTCGCTAAAATACCCGTGTGATTAAAAGCAAAACTAGGTGTACTAGCATTCGAATTGATGCTGAAACCATTTGATTTTAAATTATAACTAGCATTCCCACCTGTATTGTTTGCGGCGATACTCAAGCTCCCCCCGGAATTTATAAAAACGGAACTATTTTCAGAAGGAGAAGTCAATGTCACTTGAAACAATCCAACTTCTGCAAGAATGTCTTGTGATTTTTTGTCTCCCGTTCCGTCTTTGGCTTTAATTAAAAAACCAATTCTTCCTATCCCTGTTGTGTTGTAATAAGTCGTAGGTGTTATGGTCTTAGTATAGGTATCATTCCCCACATTATAGGTAAATCTACTCGCTTCATCAGAAGCCGCCCAAGAACCATTAAGTGGAGTTCCTTTTTGAGTGGTGTCATTTAAATCAAACGCCCAAGCCCACATATACAATGCGTTCCCTGTAACCCCCCAAGCTGCCTCATTAATACTGTTCCCGTTGATAGTAATGGTAATGGCCGTCGTTTCTTCAAATGCAGCTGGACTGATGGTGTAGGTGACCGTTTGTTGCTGGGCAAAAGCGGTAATTGACAGAAAAAATAATATTAAAAGAATAGTTTTTTTCATCGTTAATTGTTTTTATAAAAAAAGGCTGCCAAACGACAGCCTTTTTTAGATTTATAGAACCCAAAAATTAATTTGGTATCAACCTTAAATTGTAATTAGCGGAATTGTTTATATCTAAAACCACTTTGTAATTACCCGCAGTTGGAACTTTCATATTTCCTCCACCTAATTTTATTTTATTTTGAGTAGTAGCAGAAATAGTTTCACCATTTCCAGATAAAGTCCCCATTTTTACAGACCAGTCATCTTTTAAACGAACTAAAAATTCATCAGCAACTAACGCTAAATTTTTAGTATACATTCTATAATAAGGAGAAGCTGGATTAGTGTCAAAATCTAAATAAGTCGCTGCTCCCCATCCATTTGGAGTAGCCTGACCTATTATAGCAACTTGTCTTTTTCCTATAGTATAAGTATTCGCAGCCCAGTCTACAGTAAAGAAATAAGTACCCGCACCGTCTACCGGTTTAATATTTTTCCCACCAAGAGTTGTGAAAGTATTTGGGTTTTCAGTAAGATCCCCTTTATCACCAGGCCAATCAGGGGTTGGTGTAAATTTAAAGGCAGGTGTAGCTTCATTCATCCAAACAAACCCTTCGTATTTACCATTATTATTTGCCGAAAACAATCTTGCTGCATTAGCAGGATCCCAAAACCCAAAAGTACTAACTGAACCATAGCTTCCAGGAACATAAATCCTGTCAAACTCATCATAAGTATCGTAAGGATTCCCTTTAAAAGTAACCTCTTTAGACATTGAAGTAACTCCGTTACTTGAAGTCGCAAGTTGAGTAGATGGCACTGCCACAACTCTCATTTTAAAATCGCCTGAAGCCCCAATCGCTCCTCCAGCTCCAAGAAGCATAGAGTTCAATTGTCTTTGTGTCAATACTTTTTCGTAATTAGAATTAGTGTTTTCATTAAAACTACCTAATCCAAATGATTGAGGACTAGAAAAGTCAGCAGTTGCTTTTACTACTTGTAAAGAGTAAGTCACTGCAGCTGAATATCCAAAGTCAGCAGATGACCATTTCACAGTAAGAGCAGTTGCACCTGCAGTAGAAGCTGTCAAAACGTAATTTCCACCAGCTGGAGTGTTTAACTCAACATTTTTAGCTACTGTAGCTACTGGATCTAACGTTTCGTCAGTACAGGAAACCATGCTTATTAAAGCAGCGGTTACTAAAAATAAATTTAAAAATATTTTTTTCATAATTTATATAATTTTAAAAAACACCCATGAGTTATTCCCTCATGGGAATTTAAATTAATATCCAGTATTTTGAGTCAAATTAGTATTTGTGTTTAACTCTGATTGAGGAATTGGAAACAACTTGTATTTATCATCAATACCAGTACCATTTTGAGTATTCCCTTTCCATTCCCAGTTGTATGAATTTCCAGTAAATTTTCCAAAACGAATTAAATCCTGTCTTCTATGACCTTCCCAATACAATTCTCTAGCTCTTTCATCTAAAACAAATGAAGAAGTTAAATCTGTTGTAGTAATAAGTGCTGCATTAGCACGAGTTCTTAAAACATTTACATAACCCACAGCTGTTGCTTTTGAAGCAGTACCAAAACCTTTAGCGGCTAATTCAGCATACATTAAATACACATCGGCTAACCTTAATAATGGAAAATCTGTATCAACATGTGTTTGATTACTTCCTATAGATCCTGTTGATGTTTTGTTACTGAATTTTTTAACTTTTAATCCACCAGAACCAAAAAAGTCAGATACTGAACCAATTGTCAAAGGTGAAGAAGAATCAAAAATGGCTCTTTTATCTGTTGCTCCAGTTAAATTAGAAAATACGTTTGCAAATTCTTTTCTAGCTGCTAAACCATACCAACCACCATCAACACCCATTTCTGAGTTCCAACCGCCAGTAGAAGCATGAATTATAAATGTAGTCCCTCCCCAAGTTTTAGTCCTAGTTCCGTCAAATCGAATTGGAAAAATGATTTCGTTCTGAACTGCAGCTCTATCATTATCTGCAAGAAATAAATTGCTATACGGAACATTAGCTATACTATAAGGAGAACTTATTATTTCATTGATTACCGTAAGTGCTTCTGCATCTCTATTTACTGTTGTATAAACAACTGAATTTAAATACAATTTTGCCAATATCATTTTTGCGGCAATTTGATCCGCCCTACCATATTCATTGGCTTTCGCTGGTTTTAAATCAGCATTCATTGCTTTTAACTCCTCTACTAAGTAATTGAAAACAAAAACTCTGTCTTTTTCAATAGGCTTTGCACCAACAGCTGATTCTTCAGTTGCGAAAGGAACTTTTCCAAACAAGTCAACCGCATGGTAATAAGAAAGCGCTCTTAAAAATCTTGCTTCGGCTCTAAACGTTTTAACTTCTGCTTTTAATGACGCACTTACACCTCTTGAATCCAGTTTAGCATCAGTTGTTTCTCTTAAAAACTCATTAGCAACTCCTACCTGAAAAAACACTCTTGAATAGAATGCTTTAACAAATCTATTATCGGCATTCCAAGTATTATTATTTAAATCCGGTAATGTAGGATCACCCCATGAAACCATAGCTTCATCTGTTGGTAATTCCTGAAGTTGCCAGTACCCTCTAAGATATTGACCAAAACCTTCATCTATTCCCTGAATATCTGAATCACCATCAGGACCTTTTTGACCGGTAACCGCTAATCCAGCATAGATTTTTGCCAAAAATTGTTTGTAAGAATCTGGGCTTGAATAAAAATCCTCAGATGTAAAATCATCGTCGTCTTTTGGCACTACATTTAAATCATTAGTACAAGAGGCAAAAAATGCAAACAGCCCGAAAAGTACAAGCAATTTAATATTTATTGATTTTATTTTTTTCATGATATTTTATATTAAAAATTGAAGTTTAGTCCAAACATGTACATTCTGGCTCTTGGATAGATTGTACTATCTATACCTCTTTCATCTATCTTTCCAAAAACTTCAGGATCCATCCCTTTGTAATTTGAGAATGTCAATACATTTTGAACTCCTGTATAAAATCTCAAAGTGGACTCTTTAGTCCCTAGAGGATTTTGGAATAAATAACCTATTGTAATATTATCCAATTTTACCCAAGAAGCATCTTTTACATAGTAATCAGATTCAACTCTTTTTTGACTGAATAAGGTATTATTAAAATCTACCGTAGTATTATTAATTGCATTGATGTTGTTGTCTGAAATACTTTGCGAGATAAAACCTCTGCTTGCATTAACATTATCAAAAACATAGTTTCCTAAACTAGTTCTCCAAGCCATAGAAAAATCCCATTGTTTGTAATTATAATTCGTTAGCAATCCCATTGTAACATCAGCATTTGGCTTGTTAACAGCATGTTTATCCAATGAAGTGATTTTACCATCTCCATTATTGTCAACATAAACCCCTTCTATAGGACGACCGTTTGCATCATACACTTGCTCATATAACCAAAATGATGATGGTGCTAATCCTTCTTTGTGAATTTGTGTATATTGATCCAAACCAACAGAACCGGTGAAGTATTCTAATCCATTCAAATTAGTTATCTCAACTTTATTATAGGCGATATTATAATTAAAACTTAAATTAGAATCTTTAGATCGAATTGCATTAAAATTCAAACCTAATTCAGCTCCTTTTGACGTTAGATCACCAATGTTTGCACCACCAGCTGTTCTGAAATTTTGCAAAGCACCTTCAGGAACAATTGCATAAAGATCTTTGGTTACTTTATTATAAACATCAATCGATCCAGTCAATTTATCATTAAACATTCCAAAATCTAAACCTACGTTATAAGTGGTAGTCTCTTCCCATTTCAAATTCTCATTATAACCTACTGGTTTACCCAATTGATAATACGTATTTCCGAAAGCATATGTTGCTCCTGATGGCGAGCCACTAAGATTGTAACGCTTGAAATAATCATATTCTGAAGGAATAGCTTGTTGACCTGTAACACCCCATCCTAAACGTAATTTTACGTCACTAAAAACTTTAGACTCTTTCAAGAAATTTTCATTTGACATTTTCCATGCTAATGCCACTCCAGGGAAATTACCCCATCTGTTTTTTTCAGAAAACCTTGAAGTTCCATCATGTCTGTAATTTACTGTAAGCAAATATTTGTCGTAAAAATCTAAATTTAATCTAGCATAATAAGCCTGTAAATTCACCCCTGGGCTAGTTTCAACATCAGGTTTTTGCTCGGCAATAGGTAATAAAGTATTTGACGAACTGAATTTCTCCAATTCAAAATTTTGATATGAATATCCAGTTGTAAAATCAACTTTAGTATTCTCGTATTTTTTATTGTAGTTCAAATAACCGTCCAAAAGAGTGTTTTCGGTATTTTCCCATGAAGAACTGTTATTTCCTAAAAGCACTGAATTATAGATTCCACTTCTGGCATTTCTTTCAGTAACATCAGTTCCTTTCTTTTCATTTTTATCTATACCTGCATTAACAACAGCTTTCAAATTATCCACAAAATGCAATTTATATTCCATTTGAACATTTCCGTAGATTCTATTGTTTCTATCCCAATTACTTCTTTGATTTAATAAACCTACTGGATTAGAAGCACCAAATGTGGTATAATTTCCAGGTGAATTTAAAGTGTATGATTGATGATATCCTCCAAAAGGAGATGTTGGATCATATACAGCTTGAGTAGGATCGGAAGAAATAGCTGCTCCAATTGCTCCTTCATCAGCAAATCTGTTTTTTTCATATGCATAATTAGCATTTACTTCAAAATTCAAATGATTATCAAAGAAAGAAGGTGTCAATGACAAACCAACAGTTTTTCTATCATAAGCAGAAGTTGCTAAAACTCCATCAATTTTTGTATATCCTAATGATAATCTTGTAGGCATTACACCTAACAAATTCCCTCTCATAGACAAATCATTAGCAGAAGTTACGCCATCATGAAATATTTCGTCTTGCCAATCTGTATTACTTTTTCCTAATAGACCCGTACGAGTTGGAACGTAAGTAGTGATCAAATTTCTAAATTCATCAGCTGAATACACATCCGCTTTTTTAGCAACAGTATTTACAGTCGTTAATGAATTGAAAGAGTATTGAACACCGTCTTTTTTAGTACCTTTTTTAGTTTTAATTAATACAACTCCATTTGATCCACGAGAACCATATATTGCTGTTGCAGAAGCATCTTTTAAGATTGAGAACGATTCAATATCATTTGGATTAATAGATGAAAGTCCCTTATCAACTGGCAAACCATCTATAACTACTAAAGGATCATTCGAAGCATTTAACGATGCCCCACCTCTAATACGTATTGCAGCCCCATCTCCAGGACGACCTCCTTGTGTCACAACAACACCAGCAACTCTACCGTTAATTAAATTTTCAGTATTTGTTATAGCACCTTTATTAAAGTCTTTAGAAGAGATTAGAGCAACTGAACCTGTCGCATCTTTTTTCCTAACAGAACCGTAACCTACCTGAACTACTACTTCATTTAAAAGGTTTGCATCCTCTTCAAGAGAAACCTTTAAATCTTTTTGCGCATTATAAGTAATAACTGTGTTTGCATATCCAATAAAAGAAAAAACTACTTTATCCCCTTTCTTAACATTTGACAATTGAAATTTTCCGTCAAAATCTGTTGAAACCCCGTTTGAGGCTCCTTGTATATTTACATTTACTCCTGGTATTGGTTGTCCTGATGCTTTATCAAGAACTGATCCGCTTAGGGTATTCTGAGCCAGAATACTAAAAGGTAGCAGAAGTAATAAAAATAACAACTTTTTATAAATTGTTTTCATACTTTTTGTTTAAGTTAATTTGGTTTTTATAAAATTTTACTCTTACTTCGAATGTTAAATTTATGTAAATATTAACACGTTCGACAAGACCCCTTGTTTTTTGGACTACGAAAACGTGATAGTGTTGAAAACTTTCTTAATTCTCTAAAAAATTAATGGGAAAATTGCCATTACTAAAAACAAATTCTATCTTTATTACGAAATATATTTTTTTCAAATTCATAATTACAAAATGCATATAATTGCATTTCAATTCAATAATAAATAAAGAAATCCTAGGTAAAATTAGACAGCCTAAATTGCTATAAAATCGTACTTAGCTTAATTTCAATACAGTATCTTCAATATGAAAAGAAAGGTTACACTTAAACAAATCGCCAAAGAACTTGATGTGTCTATTTCTACGGTATCAAAATCCTTAAGAAACAGCTTAGAAATTGGCGAAGAAACCAGATTGAAAGTACAAGCATTTGCCAAATTTTACAATTACAAACCCAACAACATAGCCCTTAGCTTAAAAAACCGTAAGACTAAGACTATAGGTATAATAATTCCTGAAATAGTACATTATTTCTTCTCTACAGTTATTAACGGAATAGAACAGGTAGCTAATGAAAACGGATATAGTGTTATCATTTGTTTGTCTGACGATTCTTTTGATAAAGAAGTCCTTAATATGGAAATGCTAGCTAATGGAAGTATAGACGGCTTCATTATGTCCCTTTCTAAAGAAACCCAACTTAAAGGTGACTTTCACCATATTACCGAAGTGATTAACCAAGGAATGCCAGTGGTTATGTTCGACAGAGTAACCAATGAAATACTTTGTGACAAGGTAATTATTGACGATAAATCAGCGGCCTATGAAGCGGTACAAAGCCTAATAGACAAAGGCAAGAAAAAAATTGCACTTGTGACAACAGTAGACTATGTAAGCGTAGGAAAACTGAGAACTGATGGGTACACCAAAGCTTTATTAGACAACGACATCCCTTTTGATGAAGAATTGATTATAAAAATTGAAGATGTAGACACCTGTGAAATCATAATTAGTAAATTACTGGAGGACAAAGCCATTGACGCCATATTTGCAGTAAATGAGCTCTTTGCGGTTACTTGTATTAAAACCGCACATAAAAAAGGAATCAGAGTTCCTGAAGACTTGTCCGTTATTGCATTTACAGATGGTATTATTTCTAAATATTCTACCCCAACCATCACAACTGTAAGTCAAAACGGAATAAAAATGGGAAATAAAGCTGCTAAAATGCTTATCGAAAGATTAGAATTGGAGGAAAAAGAAGAAGAAAACTATATAACAGAAGTAATTGAAACTCATTTGATAGAAAGAGAATCAACAACATAAATTTAATTATCAATTAATTTCAGACAGCTAAAAATCAAATTGTTAGTTCAAAATCATTAAGAAATTGGATTTAATACAAAATGTTATTCACACTATCACGTTGTAGTTGAAATTATAGAATATAAAATAGAATTAGCCCTAATAATTAACTAATTACTTTTATATATTTACCACATCAAAGCTTTTACTTTTACTTCGAAAAACAAGTTAAGTTTTGATAAGCATCGCGCTTATCGTATCAATTTATAAATTACGATAATGGAAAAGCGTAAATTAAGTTTCTGGGAAATTTGGAACATGAGTTTCGGTTTCTTAGGAATTCAGATGGGTTTTGCCCTTCAAAATGCCAATGCCAGCAGAATTCTTCAAATTTTTGGTGCTGATGTCCACGAACTGTCATGGTTTTGGATTATCGCTCCTTTGATGGGACTTATTGTACAACCTATAATTGGGTATTACAGTGATAAAACATGGGGTAAATTTGGACGAAGAAAACCATTCTTTTTAATAGGAGCAGTTTTAGCTTCTATTGGACTAATCTTAATGCCTCAGGCCGAAATATTCATTGCGTTGTTACCAGCGTTATGGGTTGGTGCCGGAATGTTAATGATTATGGATGCTTCCTTTAATATTGCTATGGAACCTTTCAGAGCTTTAGTGGGAGACAATTTAAGGACTGATCAAAGAACACTTGGATTTAGCGTGCAAACTGCCTTAATCGGTTTTGGTGCCGTTATTGGTTCTTGGCTGCCTTACGTCCTTACTAACTGGTTTGGTGTTTCTAATAGAGATGAAAATGGAGGTGTTCCTATGCATTTGATTTTATCATTTGTAATTGGTGCTATCATTTTAATTGGTTCTATTCTAATTACCATCTTTACGACTAAGGAATATTCTCCTGAAGAATTAGCTCAGTTTGAAGACGAAATGGCGCAAGAAGAGACTATTGAAACTGCAACAACTAAAAAAGAATCGAGTTTATTAGACATTTTTGAAGATTTCAGAAAAATGCCTACTACAATGAGACAATTAAGTTGGGTACAGTTCTTCTCATGGTTTGGTCTATTTGGAATGTGGGTATTTACTACTCCGGCAATTGCACATCATATTTACGGCTTACCAATTTCCGACAGTAAAAGTGAAGCCTATCAAAACGCAGGTGACTGGGTTGGTGTCCTTTTTGGAATTTACAATTTAGTTTCCGCTTTCTACGCCTTTGCTTTACCTTATATCGCAAAAAAATTGGGTCGGAAATTAACACACTCCCTTTCACTGTTTATCGGTGGACTAGGTTTAATATCCATTTACTTCGTACCAAATGAAGACTGGCTTATCCTATCAATGGTAGGTGTTGGTATTGCTTGGGCAAGTATTTTATCTATGCCTTATGCCATTTTAGCCGGTTCCATTTCTCCAATGAAAATGGGAGTTTACATGGGAATTTTCAATTTCTTTATCGTTATCCCTCAAATTATCAATGCCTTAATTGGAGGTCCATTAGTTAAATACGTTTACCATGACGATGCAATTTTTGCGTTAGTGACGAGCGGAGTAAGCTTTTTGATTGCTGCTGTATTAGTAGTAAAAGTCAAAGATGTGGATGACGTTGTTAAACAATAAATTCAAAATGTAAATCCTAATATTATTTGGGAGAGAACTATTCGAAAAAAAACTGATGACTTATATATTAAATGAAGTTATCAATTTTACTATCCAATAAAATACAAATAGAATACCGATGAAAAAGAAAGCTTTTATATTCGACCTGGACGGAGTGATTGTCGACACAGCTAAGTACCATTATTTAGCTTGGCAAAAAATTGCGACTGAATTGAATATTAATTTCACATTAGAACACAATGAACTTTTAAAAGGCGTGAGCCGTGTACGTTCCCTTGATATTATTCTAGAATTAGGCAAAGTGGAAGCTTCACAGGAAGACAAAAACAGATGGTTAATTCAAAAAAACGAAGAATATCTAACCTATTTGGTGGATATGGATCAAAGTGAGATTCTTCCAGGAGTGATGTCAATATTAAAATTTCTTAAAGAAAACAATCAGCCTATTGCATTAGGCTCAGCGAGTAAAAACGCAAGACCTATACTGGAAAAAACAGGAATCATCCATTATTTTGACGCAATTGTTGATGGTAATGATGTTACAAATGCAAAACCTGATCCTGAAGTTTTCTTGATAGCCGCAAAATTATTAGGGACAAGTCCTGAAAACGCTATAGTTTTTGAAGATTCAGTAGCGGGAGTTCAAGCAGCTAATATTGGAAAAATGACAAGTATCGGAATTGGGGAAGAAGCCGTTTTGCATGAAGCTAAATACATCTTTAAAGATTTCACGCATATTGAAATGAGCTTTATTGAAAATCTGATTGAGAAAAAATAAAGAAAGAAGAGAAACGAGGAAGGAGAATAGCTGTCATCATAAACAACTATAAACTCTTAAACCTTAAACTTTTAAACAAGAACAAAAAAATGAACCAAGATTATATAAAAGCAGACAATTGGTCCATCATTGAAGAAGGATTTGATGCAGAGAGAGTAAAGTCGTCTGAAAGTTTATTCAGCATTGGTAACGGGGCTATGGGGCAACGTGCTAATTTTGAAGAAAACTATACTGGAGACACTTTTCAAGGAAGTTATATCGCTGGAATATATTATCCTGATAAAACAAAAGTAGGTTGGTGGAAAAACGGATATCCTGAATATTTTGCGAAAGTATTAAATGCACCAAATTGGATTGGGATTGAAATCGAAATAAACGGTGAAAATTTTGATTTAAATACGTGTAGTGAAATAAAAAACTTTCGTCGAGAATTGAATATGAAAGAAGGATGGTACCATCGTTCTTTTGAAGCTACTCTAAAAAACGGAACTGAGATTGCAGTAAATGTACGTCGTTTTCTTTCTTTGGATTTAGATGAAGCAGGAATCATCAATTATGAAATCACTCCTTTGAACAAGGATGCTAAAATAATTTACAAACCTTATATTGATGCTGGTGTCACTAACGAGGACGCCAACTGGGACGAAAAATTCTGGGAACCATTAGAAGTTAAAAAATCAGCAAACGAAGCTTTTGTTACGGCACAAACCTTTAAAACTCATTTTAAGGTGACCACGTTTATGCATAACAGCATAATGGAAAACGGTGAAAACATCAATATTTCTCCTTCTGCAATTGACACATTAGCTGATAACATTCAATTCAGTTACGATGTGATTGTCGCTCAAGGCAAAAAATCATCTATTCAAAAAATAGGTGGCTATACCGTTTCTTTAAATCACGAAAACACGCTTGCGGCAGCTGAGAAAACAATTCAAGAAGCTGTAGCAAAAGGGTACAATCAATTGTTGCAAGATCAAATTGCTGCTTGGGCAAAAATTTGGGAAATGTCAGACATTACTATTGATGGAGATGTAAAAGCACAACAAGGAATCCGATTTAATATTTTCCAATTAAATCAAACCTATTTAGGAAAAGACAGTCGATTGAATATTGGCCCAAAAGGGTTCACTGGTGAGAAATACGGTGGTTCTACTTATTGGGATACTGAAGCGTATTGTATTCCGTTTTATATGGCTACCAAAGACCAACAAGTAGCACGTAATTTATTGACGTATCGCTACAATCAGTTGGATAAAGCCATTGAAAATGCCGAGAAAAATCTAGGTTTTAAAAACGGAGCGGCTTTGTATCCAATGGTGACTATGAACGGGGAAGAATGCCATAATGAATGGGAAATCACTCATGAAGAAATTCATAGAAATGGAGCCATTGCTTTTGCAATTTTCAACTACTATCGTTTCACTGGCGATTACTCTTATATTCCTGAAAAAGGACTGGAAGTATTAATTGCTATCGCACGTTTCTGGCACCAAAGAGCCAACTTCTCTAAAGACAAAAATCAATATGTGATTTTAGGGGTTACAGGGCCAAACGAATACGAAAACAATATCAACAATAATTTCTATACCAATTATATTGCTAAATGGTGTATTGATTATACACAGGAACAAATTCAGAAAGTGTCTCTTGAATATCCATCAGACCACAAGAGAATTATCGAAAAGGTGAAACTATCCGATACTGAACTTCAAGAATGGAAAAAAGTAGCTGACAATATGTACTTCCCAAAATCATCAGAACTTGGAATCTACTTACAACAAGACGGCTTTTTAGACAAAGATTTGGTTCCAGTTAAAGATTTGGATAAATCACAACGCCCAATTAACCAAAAATGGTCTTGGGACAGAGTGTTGCGTTCGCCTTACATAAAACAAGCCGATGTATTGCAGTGTTTTTATTTCTTTGAAGAGCATTTCTCTAAAGAAGAATTGAAACGCAATTTTGAATTTTACGAATCCTTTACGGTTCATGAAAGTTCGCTTTCACCTTGTGTGCATTCAATTCAAGCAGCCGTTTTGGACAAAATGGATATGGCCTACACTTTCTATTTACGAACTTCCCGTTTGGATTTAGACGATTATAATAAAGAAGTAGAAGAAGGATGCCACATCACATCGATGGCAGGAACATGGATGAGCATTGTGGAAGGTTTTGGTGGAATGCGCGTAAAAAACGACGCTTTGCATTTCTCTCCAAAAATTCCAAAAGAATGGGATGGATATTCTTTTAAAATCAATTTTAGAAACCAGATTTTGAAAGTCATTATCAATCAAAATGAAACCCAATTTACATTAGAAGGCTCGAAAGATCTTACTGTATATGTAAATGGAGAAGCGGTAGTTGTTGAAGCAAATAGCGTGGTTACAACATAAATTAAGTTTTTTATTATTGAATTAGAAAACCCTTTAAGGCATTAAGTTAGATTAAGAAACACCAAAACCTTAATTATCTTAATGTCTTAATTGTTTAAAAACCATTAATTACAAAAAATGAAAAATATAATCTTTGTATTCCTTTTTATCTCCTCATCAATTTATGCTCAAATTGACAAAATAGAACCGCCATTTTGGTATGCAGGAATGCACAATCCTGAATTACAAATTATGTTCTACGGCAAAAATATTGCCCAAAACGAGGTTTCCGTTTCCAATGAAATGGTCATCACAAACATTCGAAAAACCGAAAATCCTAACTACATTTTCGTAACTATCGATACCAAAGACATTCCGGCTTCTGATTTTGTTTTCACTTTCAAAAACAAAAACAAGGTCACATTCACCAAAAAATATTCCTTAAAACAAAGGAGAGAGAATTCCGCTTTACGCAAAAGTTACGATGCCTCGGATATGATGTATCTTATTATGCCCGATCGTTTTGCTAATGGAAACCCAAAAAACGACAGCGACAAAACCCTCGCTGAAAAGGCTGACCGAAACAATCCTGGCGGAAGACATGGCGGCGATATTGAAGGTATTATTAAAAACTTGGACTACATTGCGTCATTGGGGGCTACGGCCATTTGGAGTACGCCTTTATGCGAAGATAACGACAAGACTTTTTCCTATCATACCTATGCACAATCTGATGTGTATAAAATCGACCCTCGTTATGGAACTAATGAAGACTATGTTCGTTTAGCGTCTGAAATGCATAAGAGAGATATGAAATTGGTTATGGATTATGTAACGAATCACTGGGGAATCGAGCATTGGATGATGAAAGATCTACCAACAAAAGACTGGATTCACCAATTTGAAAATTATACCCAAAGCAATCATAAAAAATCGACTATAAGCGACACGAATGCCGCTACAATAGATAAAGAAATTTGTTTAGACGGATGGTTTGTGCCTACCATGCCCGACTTGAATCAATCCAATCCATTGGTGTTAAACTACCTGAAACAAAATGCAATCTGGTGGATTGAATATGCCGATTTAGACGGTTTCAGGGTAGATACTTATAATTATTCTGATCCAAAAGGAATTGCCCAATGGACCAAAGCCATCACGGATGAATACCCTAACTTCAATATTGCAGGTGAAATCTGGATGTACAATCAGGCACAAATCGCCTATTGGCAGAAAGACAGTAAAATTGGAGCCATCCAAAATTACAATTCGAATCTACCAACTGTGATGGACTTTACTTTACAGGATGCTCTAGGAACCGTTTTTAATGATGATGAAGCAACTTGGAACAAAGGAATTGTGAAATTGTATGATAATTTCTCTAATGATTTTTTATATCCAAACACAAACAACATTCTTGTTTTTGCTGAAAACCATGATACCAATCGCATCAATGAAATCTACAAAAACGATTTCAAGAAATACCAAATGACCATAGCTTTGATTGCCACCGTTAGAGGAATTCCACAGTTGTATTATGGTAGCGAAATTGGGATGAGCGGGGATAAAAACATAGGAGATGCGGACATTCGCCAAGGCTTTCCTGGAGGTTGGAAAGGAGATAAAAACAATGCGTTTTTAAAAACAGGAAGAACACCGGTCCAAGAAAAGTATTTTGATTTTACTTCCAAATTATTCAATTGGAGAAAAACCAATGAGGCAGTACATTTTGGAAAAATGACGCATTACATTCCTGAAAACAACGTTTATGTATATTTTAGATATACCAATGAAAAAACGGTAATGATAGTAATGAATAATGGCACAACCAATCAAAACCTAAAAACAAAACGTTTTCAAGAGAACATTAAAATTTCAAAAACTGGAAAAGATATCTTATCTGGAAAATCATATAATTTAGAAAACGAAATCACATTGGAAGGAAAATCAGTTATAATCTTGGAATTGGAATAATTTTAAACCATTAAGGAATTAAGTTTTATTAAGAAAAACTTGTAAACTTAACAGTCTATGTTTAAACAAGATATAGAGAAAAAACATTACTAAAAACTTAATTAATTTAACGGTTTAAAAAAAATTAAAAATGACAAAAAAAGAAGTTACTCAATTGTCTTATGAAATCACTGGCTTAGCAATAAAAGTGCATAAAGAATTAGGTCCAGGACTATTAGAAAGTGTTTATGAAAAATGCTTGAAATACGAATTAGAAACTAACGGCTATAATGTAAAACAACAATTATCTGTTCCGATTCAATATTATGATTTAGAAATCGATGCAGATTTAAGATTAGACTTGTTGGTAAATGATTTAGTTATTGTGGAATTAAAAACTGTAGAAACCATTTTACCAATTCATGAAGCTCAATTACTGACCTATATGAAACTATTAGAAATCCCTCAAGGTTTATTGATTAATTTTTACACTGTAAATATCACAAAATCTTTAAAACCATTTGTAAATGAGTTTTTCAATATGCTGGATTAAAAATTTGTATAATAAAACACCCCGAATAATACTAAAAATAAGTCATTTAGACATTAAGCTTCATTAATATAAAACTTTGCATTATGAACCATCAAGATACCACGTCAAAACATAAGAAACTTAATGCCTTAATGGTTCAAAATTAAACTATGAAAAAATTACTTTTATTAATACTCGTTTCAACCCTTTCTTTTGCCCAAAACGCAAACAGGAAATTTGAGAACTTTACCAAAACCAACAATTCATTAGAAATAAACACTTCTGATGGAAAATACATCATCACACCTTATTCGGATAAAATAGTCGAGACTTCTTTTATTCAAAAAGGAGAACGTTACAACCCAATTTCTCACGCAGTCGTTTTGGCTCCAATAGTTGGAAATTCAAAAGTAAAGGAAACGAAAAATACTTTAGTTTTAATAACCAAAGGAATAACAGTAACGATAAACAAATCTCCATTCCAAATTAGTTATACGTACAAAAACAACTTTCTGCTTTCAGAGAAAAACGGTTATACTAAAAAAGACAGCACTGAGGTTTTAGACTTTAATCTAAACAATTCCGAAACGCTTTATGGAGGTGGCGCACGCGTATTAGGAATGAATCGTCGTGGCAACCGACTGCAATTATACAATCGAGCCCATTATGGTTATGAAACACGTGCAGAGTTGATGAATTTTACGATGCCAATCGTATTATCTTCAAAAATGTATGCCATTCATTTTGATAATGCCCCGATTGGTTTTTTGGACTTGGACAGTAAAAAAGACAACACCTTAGCCTACGAAACTATTTCCGGAAGAAAAACCTATCAGGTAATTGCAGGAGATTCTTGGAAAGATGTAATAGAAAACTATACGGATTTAACTGGAAAACAACCTTTGCCTCCTCGTTGGGCTTTTGGTAATTTCGCCAGCCGTTTTGGATATCACACCCAAGCGGAAACGGAAGCTACTATTCAAAAATTCAGGGACGAAAAAATTCCGGTAGATGCCATTATCTTGGATTTATACTGGTTTGGAAAAACGGTTCAGGGAACAATGGGAAATCTAGAATGGGACAAAGAAAACTTCCCAAATCCTAAAAAAATGATCTCCGACTTAAACAATGATGGAGTGAAAACCATTTTGATTACGGAACCTTTTATACTGACCACTTCAAGCAAATGGCAAGAAGCGGTTGACAAAAAAATATTGGCTGTTGATAAAGCGGGAAACCCTTTTAAATATGATTTCTATTTTGGAAACACGGGACTAATCGATATCTTCAAACCCGAAGGAAAACAATGGTTTTGGAATATATACAAAGATTTAATCAATGAAGGCGTTGGTGGATTGTGGGGAGATTTGGGTGAACCAGAAGTACATCCGTCAAAATTGCAACACGCAACAGGAAGTGCTGATGAACTGCATAATATCTATGGACACAACTGGGCAAAACTTGTTCAGGATGGTTATAAAAATGACTTCCCCAATCAAAGGCCGTTCATATTAATGCGCTCGGGTTATTCCGGTTCTCAGCGTTTTGGAATGATTCCGTGGTCAGGAGACGTGAATAGATCTTGGGGTGGATTGCAGGGACAAACCGAAATCGCATTGCAAATGGGAATGCAAGGAATGGCCTATATGCACTCGGATTTAGGCGGTTTTGCTGGAGCCAATTTAGATGATGAATTGTACACGCGTTGGTTGCAATATGGCGTTTTCCAACCTGTTTTTCGTCCGCACGCGCAGGAAGACGTCCCTTCTGAGCCTATTTTTAGAGAAGAAAAAACAAAAAACCTAGCTCGAAAAGCAATCGAATTGCGATACCAGATGATTCCATATAATTACACAATGGCGTTTGAAAACAACCAAAAAGGAACACCGCTTATGCGTCCGTTGCTTTTTGAAGAACCAAATAATGTGGCTGTTCAAACCATTTCTGAAACGTATCTTTGGGGAAATGACTTTTTAGTAAGTCCAATCACGCACGCAGGAATCACTGAAAAAACAATCTATTTCCCAAAAAGCAATAACTGGTTTGACTTTTACACCGGAAAAGAACACAAAGCCGGTTCGACAGAAAAAGTAAATCTGGTTTACGATCACATTCCCGTTTTCGTTCGTGGAGGCGCTTTTATCCCAATGGCCGAATTGGTACAAACAACCAGAGATTACAGCACAAAAAAAATAACTTTACATTATTATATAGATGCTTCCGTAAAAGAGAGCTCAGGAAAAATGTATACTGACGATGGGAATACGCCAGATGCTTTCGAGAAAGGAAACTATGAAATGTTAAATTTCAAAGCTAGCCTCAAAAGCAATTGTTTGACTGTTGTTTTAAATTCAGAAACAGGAACCAACTATACTTCGACGGACAGAACAATAGATTTAGTAATCCATAACAGTAATTCAGCGCCAATAAAAATTAAAGTGAATGGTAAGACTGTCCCGTTTTCTTGGAGCAAAGAGACAAATCAAGTACAAATTCCTGTTCAATGGGAAATGAAATCTTCGAAAAAAATAAAAATACAATTCTAAAAAAATGAAAAAATATCCAATCTTATTTTTACTTTTTGCAATGGCGTTTTTCGTTAGTTGTTCAAGTTCAAAAACAATAAATAATAAAGAAACCGTAAAAACTCCTTTCGTTTGGGAAGCGGCAAGTGTCTATTTTTTAATGACTGATCGTTTCAATAACGGTGACACTTCTAATGATATAAACTATAATCGTAATAAAACAACGGGGAAACTTCGTGGTTTTGAAGGTGGTGACATCAAAGGAATTTCGGATAAAATCGACGAAGGTTATTTTGACAAACTAGGAATAAATGCTATTTGGTTTACACCAATAGTTGAACAAATTCACGATGGCGTGGATGAAGGAACAGGGTATAGCTATGGTTTTCACGGTTATTGGGCTAGAGATTGGACGGCATTAGATCCTAATTTTGGAACCAAAGAAGACTTGGCCGCTTTAGTAAAAAAAGCACACACCCATGGAATTAGAATAATCCTTGACGGAGTAATTAACCACACAGGTCCAGTTACCGCTGAAGATTCTGTTTGGCCAAATGACTGGGTAAGAACGGGGCCTCAATGTGATTACAAAACCTATGAAACGACAACTAATTGCACCTTGGTCAAAAATCTTCCTGATGTCAAAACAGAAAGCAATCAAGAAGTGGCCCTCCCTCCTTTTTTAATCGAAAAGTGGAAAAAAGAAGGGCGATATGAACAAGAAGTCGCTTCTCTAGATGCTTTTTTCGAAAGAACGAGCTACCCAAGAACACCAAAGTATTACATCATCAAATGGTTGACGGATTATATCACAGAATACGGAATTGACGGTTACAGAGCCGACACAGTGAAACATACAGATGAAACCGTTTGGGCTGATTTCAAAACCCAATGCGATTATGCATTTGAAACTTGGAAAAAAAACAACCCAAGCAAAGTATTGGATAATAACTCGTTCTACACTATGGCTGAAGTTTATAATTACAATATAAGTGCAGGGAAATCTTTTGATTTTGGAGATAAAAAAATCAATTACTACGAAAATGGTTTTAATAATATGATCAATTTCGAATTCAAATGGGATGCTCAAAAAGACTATGAATTCATATTTTCAAAATATTCCAATGCCCTAAACAATGAGTTGAAAGGATACAGCGTTTTGAATTATTTATCCTCACATGATGACGGAGCGCCATTTGACGCCAAAAGAACAAAAACAATCGAGAGTGCCACAAAACTGTTGCTATCTCCTGGACTTGCTCAGGTTTATTATGGAGACGAGTCGGCGCGTTCTTTAGCAATAGAAGGAACAGAAGGCGATGCCACTTTGCGTTCATTTATGAATTGGGAGGACATTAAAACCAATTCCGAAACACAAAAAACACTTTTGCATTGGCAAAAATTAGGTCAGTTTAGAAAAACTCATCTTGCAATTGGGGCTGGAATTCACAAAGAAATTTCGGCTCAACCGTATACTTTTTCAAGGAGTTTTTCAAAAGGAAATTATACAGACCAAGTGGTTATAGGATTGGATTTACCAATGGGTAAAAAAGAGCTTTCCGTTGGAAGTGTTTTTGTTGATGGCACAAAATTAAAAGACGCCTATTCAGGAAAAGAAGCTACAGTAACAAATGGAAAAGTTGTTATAGACAGTAACTTTGATATTATTTTATTAGAAAAGTAAACTAATCATACAAAGACTTTATAACCGCAAATTCGCAAATTAATTTTTCAAAAAGAAAAGAAATATGCGAATTTGCGGTACATGTTTAGAAAGTACAAATCAAACACGGTTTGTACTTTTTTATTTTAGCTACCTTTGACAAAAATAAAATCCATGTTAAAAATAGGCCATCGTGGAGTAAGAGGTTACGAACCAGAGAATACCTTAATTAGCTTTAAGAAAGCCATAGATATGCACGTTGACGCCATTGAGCTCGATGTACATTTAAGTGCCGATGGGGAACTAATGGTAATCCATGATGAAACAGTTGACAGAACCACTAACGGAAAAGGATTAGTAAACCAACTCTCTTTACCGGAATTGAAGCGGCTTGTAGTTAATAAAAAACATTCAATTCCAACGCTAACTGAAGTTTTAGAATTAGTAAACCAAAAATGTTTCGTCAACATAGAACTTAAAAGCTATGAAACCGCTAATAAAGTGGTGGATTTAATCGAAAAATACGTTTCGGAAAGAAACTGGAATTACGACCAATTTTTGGTTTCCAGTTTTGATTGGAATGCATTACAGCAAGTCACTTTCTTAAATTCGGAAATTCCGATTGGGGTATTGACGGAAACGGATTTGGATTTGGCTTTTGCTTTCGCCAAATTTATTCAGGCTAAAGCGATTCATCCCTATTTTCATCTATTGACAGCCGAAAACACGATTAAATTACAAGAAAAAGGGTTTCAAGTGTATCCATGGACGGTTAATGAACTGGAAGACATCAAAAAAACAAAATCATATAACGTAAACGGAATCATCACTGATTTTCCGGATAGACTATAATTTGCGGACAGCAAAAAATAAAAGCATGAATCAAAATTTTGACATAATAATAGTAGGTGGTGGAGCAGCAGGTTTTTTTACAGCCATTAACATCGTAGAGAAAAATCCAAAACTAAAAGTTGCCATATTAGAACGTGGCTCAGAAGTATTGCAAAAAGTACGTATTTCAGGTGGAGGAAGATGTAATGTTACCCACGCTTGTTTTGAGCCCAATGAATTGGTTAAATTTTATCCTCGTGGCGAAAAAGAATTACGCGGACCGTTCCATCAATTTTGTTCAGGAGATACGATCGAATGGTTTGAAAAACACGGAGTGGAACTTAAAATTGAAGCCGATGGAAGAATGTTTCCTGTTTCAAATTCTTCCCAAACTATTATAGATTGCTTTCTTACTGCAACAACTAAATTAGGGATTCAAGTATTGACAGGACAAAGCGTACAGTCTATTTTCAAGAAAGAAAATGTGTGGAAAATAGAAACACAAAGCGAGAACTACATTGCTGAAAAATTAATTTTGGCTACAGGAAGCAACCCTAAAATATGGGATATGCTACAAACTTACGGTCACGCAATCGTAAGCCCTGTCCCTTCCCTATTCACTTTCAACATAAAAGATTCAAGAATTAAGGAATTACCCGGAGTTGCCGCACAAGTCACTGTTAAAGTAAAAGACACAAAACTGGAATCAACAGGTCCTTTATTAATCACACACTGGGGAATGAGTGGTCCAGCGATATTGAAACTTTCCGCTTGGGGAGCTCGAACTTTATTCGAAAAAAACTATCAGTTTACCATTTTCGTTAATTGGCTGAATGATATGGAAAGTGCCGAAACGGAGAAAATCCTAAAAGATTTAAAACAGGAACACGCTAAAAAAGCAGTTTCAAAGAAATCGCCATTTGACTTCCCAAACCGTTTGTGGGAAAGTTTGGTTCTCGCTTCAGGAATCGAAGTGGAAACCAAATGGGCAGATTTAACAAAAATACAATTGCAAAATCTAGTCAATCAATTGACAAATGCCACTTTTCAGGTCAACGGAAAAAGTACTTTCAAAGAGGAATTTGTAACCGCTGGCGGAATTGATTTAAAAGAAATTAACTTTAAAACTATGGAAAGCAAATTACACGAAAACCTATATTTTGCTGGAGAAATCGTGAACATTGACGCCATTACCGGTGGATTTAACTTCCAGAATGCGTGGACGAGTGGGTTTATCTTGGCAAATGGTATTTAGTTAAAATTAATTAACAAGACTTTACCTCTTTTGTAAGTTTTCTTTAAGACAATACGGATAACTTTACTCTCAACTAATTACCAATAGATGAAAGTAAAATTACTCAGTACAATACTCTTATTTACCTGTCATTTCGGTTTCTCACAAACCGAAAAACCGCTAAATGGAACCGTTTTATTTGAAAACCTAGCTGTTTCAGGCATTGAGGTTGTAAATGTAAATACAAAAAAAACTACACTATCTGATAGCAATGGAAACTTTACCATTTTAGCTAAAACCAAAGATGAGTTAGTATTTGTTTCCAAAATTTATGAAATCAAGAAAATCATTTTGGAACAAGATAAAATTAACAGAAACAATTTTTCCGTTTCGTTAACCAAAAAACCAGAAGAACTGGAAGAAATTATAATAACAAAAATGCCTTCCATTCAATTAGGCACTGATAAAAAACACGAAACAAGAAAACTCGATCAATACGCTTTAGAGAAAGCGGCAAGTTCCCTAAAAGTACAGGGTGTTTATACAGGTACCATTGAAAATGGTATGGATTTAATGAGAATTGGCGGAATGATACTAGATTTATTCCAAAAAGAAAAAGAGCCTGCAATAAAAGCAATTCCCGAAATAGAATTCAAAACATTGGCAGCAACAAGTTGTGACCAGAAATTTTATGTTGAAAAACTAAAGTTAAAACCAGAAGAAATAGAACTTTTCATTGATTTTTGTGATGCTGACCCCACTTCAAAATCACTTTCGAAAAACACAAATGTGCTAGCTGTAATGGATTTTTTGTTTGCCAAAAATGTGGAGTTTAAAAAATTACCATCTATTGAAAAGCGATGAAAATAAAATTCAGCATTCCGTCCTTTCCGCAAAATGAACACTGAATACTATTTACTGAACACTGCCAACTATCTATTCAGCCACCAAATACTACCATTCAAGACAGCGGCAAAACTCACCCATAATAAATAAGGAATAAACAAATAACCCGCTATTTTATTGATTTTAGAAAATTGAATATAAGTTTCATAAATCATCAGCCACAAAACAACAATGCCTAAAAGCGCAAGCATTGGGTTCATCAATCCAAAAAACAAATAAGACCACAAAGCATTTAATCCCAATTGAATAGCAAATAAAACCAACGCTTTTTTTACTATTTCCTTGTCGGAATCCATTCTATCCCAGATCAATCCTGCGGCAACTCCCATCATTATATAAAGCATACTCCATACAGGTGCAAAAACCCAGTTTGGGGGATTAAAACTTGGCTTCACAAGCGTTGGGTACCAAGTCTCGATACTAGAGCGAGTAACTAATCCTGAAAAATAACCAATGGCAATACAAGTAACAACAACAATAAGAATTTTGGTAATCTTGTTCATTTTTATTTTTTGAAAATTTGAAAACAATTAGTCTAAAACATTAAGAAATTTAGAAAAATTAAGTGTAAATACTTAATGAAACTTAATTTCTTAATGGTCATAAAAAAGAGAATCTATAATAAACTAATACTTAACTTGGTTTAGCAACTTATAAATGCATTTTTTAACAAGGCAAATTTACTAAAACTTTCTATCGAATAAATCAATTAAAGAAATAAACCTGTAATCCAAAAAAAGTATCTTTGTCAAAACTTTACTATTCATGTTTTCAACAAACGATTTTATACCTACAAAATATTCTCAATCTATAGAAAGTGGTAATTCTCAATGGAGTGCCCCAAGTAATATTGCACTTGTAAAATATTGGGGGAAAAAGGACAATCAAATTCCGGCTAATCCATCTGTAAGTTTTACTTTGAAAAACTGTAAAACGATTACTAAATTGGCTTTCGCCAAAAAAGAAAAGCAAGACCATTTCTCTTTCGATTTACTTTTTGAAGGAAAACCTAAAGAAGACTTCAAACCGAAAATTCAGAAATTTCTGGAGCGTATCGAAGTGTACTTGCCTTTTTTAAAGGAATATCATTTTACTATAGACACACAAAACACCTTTCCTCATAGTTCTGGTATTGCGTCATCAGCTTCAGGGATGGCAGCTTTAGCGATGAATTTTATGAGTTTAGAAAAAGAGTTGAATCCAGAAATGAGTGAAGACTATTTTTATCAAAAGGCTTCTTTTTTGGCACGTTTGGGTTCTGGAAGTGCTTGTAGAAGCGTAAAAGGAGAAGTCGTTGTTTGGGGAAATCAAGCTAATATAAAAGGGAGTTCTGATTTATTTGGAGTTGAATTTCCACATACCTTTCATAAAAATTTCAAGAACTATCAAGACACCATTTTATTAGTTGACAAAGGAGAAAAGCAAGTTTCCAGCACTGTAGGTCACGATTTGATGCACAACCATCCGTATGCCGAAAGAAGATTTGAACAAGCACATGAAAACTTGGACAAATTGATTACCATATTTGAAAACGGAAATTTAACCGAATTCATTAAAGTGGTCGAAAGTGAAGCATTAACACTGCACGCAATGATGATGACTTCTATGCCTTATTTTATTTTAATGAAACCCAACACCTTGCAAATCATCAATGCGATTTGGAAATTTCGTAGCGAAACCCAAATCCCCGTTTGTTTCACACTTGATGCTGGGGCAAATGTGCATGTTTTGTATCCCGAAAACGTTAGCGAAAACGTTTTACAATTTATTAAGGACGAATTAGTTGGCTTTTGCCAAAATGGGCAGTACATTTGTGACGAAATTGGAAATGGAGCCAGCAAATAGATTTTTTATTATTATATTTACCAACCACTTCTGTTTTAAACGCTAACCTATTACTATAGCAATGAAAGGACCTTTATTTTACTCAAAAATATTACTCTTTGGAGAATACGGAATTATTCGTGATTCAAAAGGTTTGTCGATTCCTTATAATTTTTATAATGGAGCCCTGAAAAAAGAGGAAAACCCTTCACTGGAAGCAATAGCATCAAACGCAAGTTTGAACCGTTTTGCCATCTATCTTGAAACATTACAAAAGGAGCAAGCTGATTTAGTTCAATTTGATTTAGCAGCTTTAAAAAATGATATTGAAACTGGAATGTACTTTGATTCCAGCATCCCACAAGGATATGGTGTAGGAAGTAGCGGAGCTCTTGTAGCAGCTATCTACGACAAATATGCTCAAAACAAAATTACAGTTTTAGAGAATTTGACACGCGAAAAATTATTACAGTTAAAAAATATATTTTCTCAAATGGAGAGTTTTTTCCACGGAAAAAGCTCAGGTCTGGATCCTTTAAACAGCTATTTGAGTATACCAATATTAATTAATTCTAAAGACAATATTGAAGCAACTGGCATTCCTAATCAAAGTTTTGATGGCAAAGGAGCCGTGTTTTTATTAGATTCAGGCATTGTAGGAGAAACTGCTCCTATGGTAAATATTTTTATGGAAAGCTTGAAAGACAAAGGATTCCGTACGATGTTGAAAAATCAGTTTGTAAAATACACTGATGCCTGTGTGGAGAATTTCCTTGGAGGTGACATGAAAGCATTGTTTATGAACACCAAGAAACTTTCGAAAGTTGTATTGAATAATTTCAAACCAATGATTCCGGAACAATTTCACGCCATCTGGCAAAAAGGAATTGACACTAATGACTACTATTTAAAACTATGTGGCTCTGGAGGCGGTGGATATATCCTTGGTTTTACCGAAGACATAGAACGCGCAAAATTATCTTTGAAAGACTACAAACTAGAAGTCGTATATCAATTTTAATAAATTCGTAAATTATTTCATTTAAGCAGGCTACAATATATATAATAAATCAACTGTTTTCTATACTTAAAATAGACAAATCAATAGGTTTTATTTTAAAATAAAACTAATTTAACGGGCAAAAAAAACACTCTTAACATTCGCGTTTTATTTATTGTTTTATAAAACAAATAGCTATTATTGTAATTATAATTATTCGAAAAAAAATGAAGCAAATTTAAACCATATATTATACCAAACACATGTATTATATGGCCCAAATTTTATCTAAAAATACATAGCTATATCCACAGATACTCATTACCTCTTTTTTGCTTGTAGCTTTTACGACATTAGTAATGAAATCTTCTACATCTTCCAATGAATTATAAAATTTATTAGAAAATTCTCGTTTGTATTTTGCCCACATTTTTTCAGCGGGATTAAGTTCTGGACTATATGGTGGTAGAAAAACCAAAACAATATTTTCAGGAATGATTAATTTTTTTGCCTTATGAAACCTTCCATTATCCAGCACCATTATTTTGAGTTCTTTCGGATTTTCCTTTGAGAAATTATCTA
Source organism: Flavobacterium sp. K5-23 (assembly GCF_023278045.1). Taxonomy (NCBI): domain Bacteria; kingdom Pseudomonadati; phylum Bacteroidota; class Flavobacteriia; order Flavobacteriales; family Flavobacteriaceae; genus Flavobacterium; species Flavobacterium sp. K5-23. Next base: position 1,234,014 of record NZ_CP056783.1, on the reverse strand, counting down.
AAAAAACTTGAAAATTATCAGCGTTGCAATGTGGGAGTATTAATTGAAAATGGTCTCCAGTTATGGGCGAAAAAGCTCCAGAAAGCCAAGTTGATTTAAAAACTTGTTGGAAAGCACAAATCGGCTTAACACTAATAGCAGTAACTGATTTTCCGTTTCGAGTGAACAAACCAAAACGCGATTCATCTTGAAAATACAAGTTTACAGAGTCAAAATCACCCACCGTATTTAGTGCTATTTCTTGACAGATTCGTCCGAAGTCTTTTAAAAGAGATTCCCTGATCTTCGTCTTTTTTGACACGACTTTTGCGGGCTACTTTTACACTTGATTTAAAATTCCTGATGCAATAATAAAGCAACGTATTGTAATTGAAAGTCTTCCCTGATTCTTTTTCAATCCAATCTTTAAGCTCAACATAGCCTTGAAGTCCATTTTGAGGGTCGTTGAGTTTTGTTTCCAACATATTGTGTTCAATAGCATTAAAAGCCGACGGCTTAAAACCTGTTTTTTGATGCTTCATCAAACCCTCAATTCCAGAATTAAGGTATAATGTCCTCCAATTCTGAACGCTATTAGGGTCAACCACAGCTAATTTAGCAACCTCACGTTTAGAAATCCCTACTTTTTCGTTTTGCTTCAAAATCAGCAGAACTCTCAAACGTTGACCAATAAACGGAATAGATTGTTTGAGCAGATTTTTTATTTCTTTTTCGGTTTCCTTAATTACCAAAATTTTTGCATGCGCCATGATTACTTTTATAATATAGTCCAAATATAACATAAAAAAACCAATTATCAAAATTGGTATATATTATATTTTCGTTTGGTATTATTTCTCAATTTAAAATAATATATATTTAAGCATTTAATTTTTTCGTCTCATTACATACAAAAATCTAAATGATTAAAAATAAATATTTTACAGAATTCAAACAACACAATATTTTCATTCCTCTGATTATTGTGATATTATCTTGCTCTTCGTTGATTATCATCAACTACTTAACCATTAAAATTTTATCGGCATCAAGAGCGTATGTAAATGGAGAATCTCATTATTCTAAAGGACAGAAAGATGCAACCCGCCACTTGACTAACTATTTATTCACTAAAACCCCCCTTCAATGGGAGTTATTTAATGACGAACTGAGTGTTCCTTTAGGAGATAAAGCCGCACGCATTGGTTTGAATAACAATCACGATATTGAAATAATCAAAGATGGATTTAGAGCTGGTCGAAATGACGAAAAAGATCTTGATGATCTAATTTGGTTATATAAACATTTTCACACCGTTTCTTTTATATCAGAAGCTTTCGATGAATGGGAAAAAGCAGATCAATTAATTGATGAGTTGGAATTGATTGGCAAGGATCTCCATAAAAAATTAAACACCATTACTTTAAGCACGGAAGAAAAAGAAAATATTTACCAACAGATAACAATAAACACCAACAAACTATCGATAAATCAACGTGATTTTTCCAACTCCCTAGGGAAAGCAACCCGATTAGTTAAATCCTACCTTCTTTTTACTAATATTTTTTTTACTTTGATAATCATTGGAAGTGTAAGTATTTACTACTCTGTAATGATCCACAAACTAAGGCGCTCGAAACAGGAAATAGATGACAGAAACAAAAATTTAATAATTACCAACAAAGAACTTGATAAGTTTGTTTATAGTGCTTCTCATGACCTAAGGTCACCTATTTTATCTTTGAAGGGTTTAATAGAGATTGTAAAATTAGAAGATGATTTGGATGAAATTAGGATTTATTTAGACCTAATGAACCAAACACTTGACAAGCAAGATCAATTTATTAAAGAGATAATTGATTATTCAAGAAATAAAAGAAAAAAAGTAATAGCTACTTCTTTTAGTTTAAATCAAATTATAGACGAGATAATTTCCCAACATTGTTATATTAAAGGAGCCAATATGATTACCATCAACAAAAATTTATCCGTTGATGAAGCTCACAGTGACAGTTTGAGTTTAAAAATTATTTTAAACAACTTACTATCAAATGCTTTTAAGTATTTTGACGAAAAAAAAGAGAATCCGTATATTTCTATTAAAACATATGCCAATGAAGAATTTTACAAAATAGAAATAGAAGATAATGGTATTGGAATTGATAAAGAACATCTAGACAAAATTTTTGAAATTTTTTTTGTTACCAATAACACCAAGAAAGGTTCCGGCTTAGGTTTATACTTAGTAAAAGAAGCTGTTAAAAATATTAATGGAACCATAACCGTAGATTCAGAAATGAATGTTGGAAGTAAATTTACATTAACTATACCAAAACAATATGAAAGCCAACTATAAAATTTTAATAATTGACGATAATATAATTGATCAAATTGTATCGAAACAATTAATAAAAAAAACTCTCGGGACAGCTGAAGTAAGTACAGCTAATAATGGTAAAGAAGGAATTCAATGGCTACTTAATTACAAAAGGAGTTCAGAAGAATCTTTAATTATCCTTTTAGACATTAATATGCCTGAAATGAATGGATTTGAGTTCCTCTTGATTTATGAAATGCTCCCAGAAGAATTGAAAAAGGAAATCACAATTTTTATGCTTTCCTCTACATTAGACCCTGATGACATTATAAAGGCAAAAAAGAATAAAAACGTTAAAACTCTTTTAAGCAAACCCTTATCAATTAAAGAATTTGTTGATTTGATTTAACCTGATTATTTTCATAAACAATGTTTTTTTACTGAATCAGTTGAAAACAGAATTTCACATATAGATTCACACTAAACAATAAAACTATTTCACAATATTCTCATAAAATAATTTCCACACTCCTGTTTTTGTAAAGAAATTAATTTGATTTTAAAAACAAAACCCTAAATTTGAGCATAAATAGACAAGTTTTCTATAACAAAGTGAAACTTGACAAAAAACTACCAATAAAAAATGTTGAGCAGAAAGCAAAAGCTTTTTATAATGAAAATCATCAGTTTGTTCTCTGTAGTAAGAGGGTACAACATTCCGATTATTATTATAGCTCAATACCTTTCGGCAATATTTATCCTGGCTCCTGAGAAAAGAGCATTGTCAGTTATATTGGATTTCAATTTATTTATCCTTGTACTTGCTTCCTCACTTACAATTGCTTCAGGATATATCATTAACAACTTTTATGACAGTCGAAAAGATTTAATTAATCGCCCTAATAAATCAATGTTAGACCGTTTAGTCAGTCAATCGACCAAACTTAAGGTCTATTTTTCATTAAATTTCTTTGTAGCATTAATGGCGTTAATCGTTTCTTGGCGAGCCTTTCTATACTTTTCGGTTTATATATTCCTGATTTGGTTTTATTCCCACAAAATAAAAAAATATGTTGTGATAGGAAATCTAATGGCAGCAATTCTAGCTGTTTTACCTTTTTTTGCAATACTACTTCATTTTTACAACTTACTTACATTTGAAGATATAGAAAATTACAAAGGGCACTTTGCAGTGATATTTTCACACGCTAGTTTCCTTTTCATATTATTACTCATAAGAGAAATGATAAAAGATTTAGAAAACATAAAAGGAGACCTTGCCAATGGATACCAAACAATTCCAATAATATATGGGGAAAACGTGTCAAAAAGCATAATCACAACACTGACTTTACTTACAGTTGTGCCTGTGTATCTATTGATAGATATTTATGATGTGGGCTATATGGACATTTACTTCTATTCTTGCTTCATTATTTTAATTTTATTTCTCCTTTATTTGTGGAAGTCAGAAACTAGGGAGCAGTATCTATTGTTGCATAATGTTTTAAAATTTCTAATTGTGGCTGGTGTTTTTTGCATAGTACTTATCGATCCATCTGTATTATGGAATGGAAAGAAGCTTTTTATGAACATATAAACAAACATTTTACGGTTAAAATCTTGAAATAACAATCTTCACATTTCTAAGGAACTCACCCAATTAATATATTATCTTTAGAATCTAGAGTCCTGCAATTTTAGATATTCACAACATTTTTTTCTTTCGAAATAAAAGAAAATAATTAATAGCGAAATAGCTTCAAAAACTGAAATAAAAACTTATTAACTAGGTAGTTAGCGTTTTATAATCAGCAATCATTGATTATCAATGATATAAATAGTATCTTTGCGCAAATTATAGAATATTATGAATAACAAACAAGGCAGTAATAAAGGAAGTGGTCCAAGAGTAAATAGCTCAAGACCAAGTTCTAACAAGCCAAAACCTGCGATGCAAAAGAGGGCACAGGGACCAAAAAAAGCAAAACCCAACACTAAAGTTGAAGATATTGCTACTGATAAAGTAGAGAAAAAGCCAAATCAGGCTCCAAAGAGACCAAAAGTAGCGGATGAAATCCGTTTGAACAAATATATTTCAAATTCTGGAACTTGTTCACGTCGTGATGCGGATATCTATATCCAATCAGGAAACGTAAGAGTAAACGGAATTCCGGTTATCGAAATGGGTTATATGGTTAAACCAGGTGACGTAGTAAACTTTGACGGAATTGTTTTAACACCAGAGAAGAAAGTATACATTTTACTTAACAAACCTAAAAACTTTACGACTGCACTTGATGAAGGTCAAGAATTTCGTAATGTATTAGAATTGGTTAAAGGATCGACAACTTCAAAAATTGGAGCGGTGGGAAGAATGGATAAAAACACAACTGGATTGTTATTGTTTACCAATGACACAGATATGTTACGTAAATTCACTTTGCCAAATCAAAAATCTTCGAAAATCTATCAAGTTTCATTAGACAAAAATCTAAAATTTGAAGATTTAGAAAAAATAAACAAAGGACTTGTTATAGATGGTCACAGAGTTTATATCGAAGATGTAAGCTATATTGAAGGTGAATCTAAAAGTGAGATTGGATTAAAAATTAAATCTTCAAATGTAAAAGTGGTACGTTCTATATTCGAAAACTTCAGCTATGATGTTTTAAGAATAGACAGAGTTGCTTTTGCAGGTTTAACTAAGAAAAACTTACCTCGTGGAATCTGGAGACATTTAACTGAGCAAGAAGTTATCAACTTGAAAAATACTTAAGACTGAATAATAAACAGTGCTTTTGTACCGTTACATAAATATAATTAAAAAATTCCTGCTCTGTTTTTAGCGGGAATTTTTTTATAAAACAAACTCTATGACACCTGAGAAACTACAAAATATTGCCTTCAAATGGTTCGAAGCCTTTAACAATCACAATCTAGAGCAACTCTTATCCTTATACGATGAAGATGCCGAACATTTTAGCCCGAAGTTAAAAATTAGACAACCTCAAACTAATGGTCTAGTAATAGGAAAACAAGCATTACGGGAATGGTGGCAAGATGCATTTGACAGATTGCCAAGCCTTAATTACAAAGTAACATCACTTACCGCAAACGGAGACCGTGTTTTTATGGAGTATATCAGAACTGTGGAAAATGAAGAAAATATGCTTATTGCAGAAGTATTAGTGGTAAAGGAAAACAAGATTATTGCTTCGAGAGTATACCACGGTTAATTTTTTAATACAACATTAACAGTATATAACTGATTATCCATTAGTTTTACAACAGCATAAAAACTCATTTACAATGGGTTAGCTAATAACTTATTGGTAACACACTAATAATTATTTATGAAATCACCACCATTCAAAACCACAACAAAAATGAAAAATGGCGATACAAATTCTATTAAAAAATATTAACCAAATATGAAAAAAACCACACTTTTATTAGTCGCTATTGCTTTAGCTCTCTTCCTGACTAACTGTAAATCTGCTGATGAAAAGCAAGATTTTACGACCCTAACAAAAAACTATTTTGACGATAAAAACGTGTTAAACCCGCTAGCGGCAACTCAAAATGGACAAAACGAATACAATGATCAGTTGCCGTTTGAAATGACCGACAGTTATAGAAAAACGCAAGAAGATTTCTTTGATAAGTATGGAAAAGCGATCGCAAATATTGATAAAACCCAACTCTCAGAAGAAGAAAAAAATAGTTACGAGATCATTAAATGGGAGGTTGAAGTTGGTAAAAACTTATTGAAATTACCAACAAACTTGATGCCTATTAACCAGTTTGAAGGTATACATTTAACTATGGGACAGTTTGCTGGAGGAACAAGTGCACAGCCTTTTAAAACTGAAAAAGACTATACTAATTTTCTAAAGAGAATGGACAGCTACACAATTTGGATTGACTCTGCGATGGTGTACATGAAAAAAGGAATCGATAAAAAACTGGTTTTACCTAAGGCGTTAACCGTGAAACTAATTCCGCAGTTTGATGATATGGCAACTCCAAACATAGAAGATAACTTGTTTTATTCAGCAATTAAACTGATGCCGGCAAATTTTTCCGATAAGGTAAAAAAAGATTTAACCACAAAATACACAGCCACAATTAACGAAAAATTAATTCCAAGTTACAAGAAAATGGCCACTTTTCTAAAAGAAGAATACCTGCCAGCTTCAAGATCAACAAGTGGAATTGGGGATTTAACCATAGGGAAAGATCTTTACAAAGCTTACGCAAAACAATGGACTACTACTGAAATGACTCCGGAAGAAATTCACGAATTAGGTCTTAAAGAAGCGGCTCGTTTAAATGCCGAAATGGAAAAAGTGAAAAATGAAGTAGGATTCAAAGGAACATTAATTGCGTTTTTTGATGAAGTTCGAAATAAAAAAGAACTGAAACCATTTACTAAACCAGAACAAGTTATCGCAAATTTTCAAAGTATCTACACTCGCATTAAACCAAATGTAGACAAGTTGTTTTCATTGCAACCCAAAACTAAATTTGAAATTAGACGTACTGAAGCTTTCAGAGAGAAAACAGCCAGCGCGGAATATATGCAAGGTACTGCAGATGGCTCACGCCCTGGGATATTTTACGTTCCAATTCCAAATGTGAAAAACTATAACATTTACGGAGACGAAGATTTGTTTTTACACGAAGCTATTCCGGGACATCATTTCCAGATTTCATTACAACAGGAAAGCAGCTCACTGCCTGATTTCAGGAAATTCAATTGGTTTGGTGCTTATGGAGAAGGTTGGGCATTATATACTGAGAGTTTAGGAAAAGAATTAGGACTGTATCAAGATCCTTATCAATATTTTGGAATGTTAGGAAATGAAATGCATAGAGCCATACGATTAGTTGTAGACACTGGTCTACATTCTAAAGGATGGACTAGAGAACAAGCCATTAAATATTCTTTGGAAAATGAAGCAGAAAGCGAAGCCAGTATTATTCCTGAAATAGAACGTTATATGGCAATTCCTGGCCAAGCATTGTCCTACAAAATAGGGCAATTAAAAATAATAGAACTCCGTAAAAGAGCCCAAGAGAAAATGGGAACGAAATTTGATATTAAGAAATATCATGAAAAAGTATTAGAGTCAGGTGTAATGCCTTTGGCTCTATTGGAGAAAAAAATTAATAATTGGATTGAAAACAACTAACATAATTTATAATGAAAAAAATAATTTTATTTTCGATAGGACTTCTATCTTCTATTAACATATTGACAGCACAAGATCACAGTAAAATGCTTCCACAAGAATGGATATCAACGATATCTAGAAATAAAGGATTCAATTTTGTAAAACATGAAAATATTGAAGGGTCACCTTATAACAACTTGTTGTTTTTTCCTGCTGATATTTCTGGGCTTGACTTCGAAATTATGGGAAGATATAATGAAGAATCAGACCAAATTGAAATACAAACCGAGGATAAAAAGATTTTCATGTTGCCAAAAGACAATAAATACAATTCAATATTTATAAATTTAATAAATTATAAATTAATTTTGGTCAACTACAAAGTCAACACAAACACAATCATCAATGGTTATTTAGTAGAAATATCTAAAACAAATAATTTTTCTTTGTTAAGAAGAGACAAGACAATTGTTAAACCAGAAAAACAACCAAAAACCGGTTACGACAAATACCAACCTGCAAAATTCATTAAAGCCAATAAAGAATATTATCTAGGACTTAGTGACAACACTGTGATTCCTATGCCAAATAACAAAAAACAAATTCAGCAAATATATCCTAACAAAACAGGAGAAATAAACACCTTTTTTAAAACAACCAATTATTCATTTAAAGAAGAAACGGACTTAATAAGTATTGTGAATTTCATATCTACATTATAAAAAACACTTATAATTAGAAACTTTTGTACAGAAATACTGCATACTAAAATAGAAGAGGCTGCCCGAAAAGCAATTTACGGACAGCCTCTTTTTAGTTTTTATAATGAGATTTAAAATTTAAATATGTGCAAATTTCTACTAACATAAAAACAGTAAGTCCTTCGAAGAAAGTAGTTACAAAAACGGAACAAGGAATGCAATTGCGAATTTTCTAAAATCATCAGAAACTTATAATAATAATCTACTTGCAATTTCTGACAGAGATCAATTCTTTTACTATTTCCTATTATGACTATTCGGTTAAAATGTATTAAATTTAGTCATTCACATAATTGACATAAAAAAATAACATATGAATATTGACAAAAACCTGATACTTGAAGCTTGTCTTCAAAAACAGAACGATTTAATTGAAAGTTTCACAAATCGATTGGAGAATATGGAATCGGACGCTATGGACCATGATCATTCACCAAGCCAGTCCGAAAGCCGCACAGCGGGTAAAATGGAATTACTCAATGCCATTGGTAAAGAACTTGAATTCGCACAACGGGAAATGGAATTCCTAAAAAACTTAGACCCCTCAAAAGTTTCTGATGTAGTAGAACCCGGAGCGGTTGTAGTAACCAATAAAATGACTTTTTATATTTGCGTTTCTATTGAAAAATTTGAAGTTGAAGGCAATGAGTTTTTCGGAATGTCGTTTAAAGCACCTATATACGCAGTGATGCGAGGTCTTGCAAAAGGAACTACTTTCAAATACAATGAAACGGAATATGATATTCTAGATATATATTAATGAAAACAACTTGTTTTTAAAAACCCTCTTTTAGTATCTAAAAGAGGGTTTTGTTTTAAATGCAAGGTCCTTTATAGAGAGATACAAAAAACACAGTTATAAATTATGTTAAGCGAAGTCATTGGGACAATTATATATTACTAAAGTTTCTAATTCTAGGATAGTTTAAAAACTAATGTTTACGTTAATTTCGTTCTAATCAAAGGTTTTGAATTCAAACAAAAAAAGGAATGGTCTGGAAAGCTCTTAAAAACAAAAAACCCAAAACACTAATGTTTTGGGTTTCAATGTGCGGATAATAGGACTCGAACCTACACGCCTAAACACACAATCAGGCACTTTTGACAATCTCCCAAAAACACTACAAAAATAACTTAATAACTCAATAAATTCATGACTTAACAAGTTTTTTAATTAGTGCCTAACAATAGAACGAAATTGAATGAAATTGAATGAAAACTTAAAACGGTTGGGCAATGGTTGGGCAAGTTTGCGAAACGTATTACAAAAATCACTATATTTGAGTAGTTCAAAAGTTCAACCGTTCAAAAGTTCACAAAATGGCAACAGTACAATTCAGATTAAGAAGTAAGGCAAACAAAAACGTATCTATAAAAGTGCGCGTAACGTTAAGTAGAGGCAACGATTTAGAATTAAATACAGGGTTTACAATTAATCCAAAAGACTGGAGCAAAGACACCGACCGCCCAAAACAAAACAATACAGAAAACAAACTAATTTTTAGCAACCTCAAAAAATTAGACTCATTCATTTACAACAACCTCAACAAAGATTTAGGCAACAATGTTTTAATTGACTCGTTTTGGCTCGACTCTCAAATTAAAGATTGTTTTGAAAGAGTAGAAAAAACGGACTCAGGTTTATTGGTTAATCATATCCAGTACATAATAGACAATGCGAACACACGCAAAGTAAGAACAAACGGCGGGTTTAAAATTGGTTTGAGTAAGAGCACCATTAAAAACTATACCTTATTTAAAAACATCATTACAGAATATCAAAAGACCTCAAAAAAACAAATCCACTTTGTAGGCATTACAAAACCCTTTGTTGATAAATTTACGAACTGGTTAGTTAACATTAAAAACTACTCGACAAACTACTCAGGCAAACAATTAGAGATATTAAAAACTGTTTGCATAGACGCCGAAAAAAACGAAATTACTATAACACCCTACTCAAAGACAATACAACACTTTAGAGAGAGCGAAAACGACCGTTACATTCAAATTTTATCATTTGACGAACTCGATATTATCAAAAACATTGATTTTAATGATGAGGTACTACTTAAAAAATTTAAAATAGACAATCCCGAACTAACAAAGAACCTTGCAATTACAACAGACGCACTAAACAACGCCCGAAATTGGGTTTTGATTGGTTGTGAAATTGGGCAACGTGGCGGGGATTTACTGAAAATAAAAAACGAGAATATTAGACGTACTGCAAAAGGCATTTACATTGACATAGTACAACAGAAAACAAAAAAAAGTGTAACGGTTGGAATTATTGCCCCGCACGTTTTAGACATAGTAGAAAACAATTTACCCAAAGAGATACAACACCAAAAACTAAACGATTATGTAAAGGTTATTTGTAAACTGGCGGGCATTGTTGAGGTCGTAAAGGGCACAAAACTAAATACCGAAACCAACCGCAAAGAGTTAGGCAAATATCCAAAGTATGAACTAATTGCGAGTCATTGTTTTCGCCGAAGTTTCTGTACTAATTACTATAAAAAGATACCAACCGCCGTACTAATTGGCATTAGTGGACATTCCAAAGAATCTTTGTTTTTAACTTACATAAACAAAAGAGAAGACAAAGACGCCAACGCAGATTTATTTATGAAGTTTTACGAAGACCTCAACAAAGACAAAGAACCTCAATTAAGAATTGTTAGCAACGAATAAAGAATTATATTAGCTGAGGTTTAAAAGTTCAAATAAACCTATTTACAGTAAAAAACCGTTCAAAATAGTTTAATCAATACAGGCAAAAATGTTTAAAAACAAAAAAGACTTTTTAGATGAAGTTTACAATAGTGATAGATTAGAGAATAGAAGTAATTATTTAGTGTTCTCTGAATATGAACTTACATATTACATTAATTTAGTTGAACATTTAAAAGAATATGAAGACAACACTCAAAACTCATTTATTGAAAACGAAATTTTAAGTTTTAAAACCGCGCTCGAGGTTATTGAATATATTGAAAATTTAGAAGAATTTAAAAATGAAGATATAGAAACAACGTTTTCTAATGAGGAAGTAGTAATCAATTTTAAAAATCTGTTTTTTAAAAATAAAACTATTGATGAATTTAGAACAATTAAAGAAGTACGAGCATCTATTGAAAAGATATTATTGTTTTTAAATAATAAAAAAGCAAATCAATTTAACGAAAATGAAGTGTTTGTAATTCAAAACGACGTTAGCAAAGTTCAAAAAAAACAAAAACACGAAAACATATTTTGTAATAATGGTTTTGAACTGTTTGAGTATATTTTAAAGGAACACATTCGACCAGTAAACACAAAAGGACGTCAATCGGATTTAATATTTTACTATTGGAAAATGTATAATAATAAACCTCAATTCATACATCAACGACCAACAGAATTTTTTACTTGGTTTGATAAAGAATACTCAGAAACATCAGGGCAATTAAAAACGTACGATAATGTAAAAACTACTCCAAAAGAGGAAGATTTTTCGCTCGCATTAGACTGGTTTAAACTTCAAAACCATTAGAGTACCGTAAAAAGTACAACTATGTACTTCCCATAGTACGACCACATTTTAACCTTTGTATATCGAAATAATTTAAAACAAATTAGATATGCAAACAGTTCAATTCATTCAGTACAACGACCAACTTAAAAACGAAATTAACGAGGGCGTAAAAAATCAATTAGAGAATTTCTTTAAACTCTACCAACCAACACAACCAAAAGAGTATTTGACGCGTAAAAACGTAGCGGATATGTTTAGTGTTGATATTAGCACCGTTCACAACTGGTGCAAGTCAAAACGCCTCAATCCCTTAGGCATTGGTTCGCGTGTTTACTTTTTACGTTCAGAAGTAGAGGCAAGTTTACAATCTTTAAACGTGTAAACTTATGAACTCAACAGGCAATTTCACACCCGACTACATTCGACACACTTACAAAGTAACAAACGAATTAAAAAGTTATACCGTTTACGAGCTCTCAACCTCAGAGGGCAATGTAAATCTATTAACAGACATTCTCAGAATCGAACAATTTCAAGGCAAATCCAACGCCTCGAATATATCCGACTATTTAAGACTTCGCAATACTACCAACTGGAGCAAATGCGCAATGATTACAGGATTGAGAACAACTACAAAAGAGGGCGTTTTTTATGGGGATTGGTTAAGATTGAATAAATCACTAACCACTAAAAAGACCCTACTCGTTTTTACATTCTATAAAGACGAACAAACGTTACTTATAGACGTTTACAGGGACTTTTACCCTCACAACAACGTCTTACTTCAAAACATCATTTGCACCTATTAAAACAAACTAAAAGGCATAAAAAAAGGGGATTGTTCAAGTCCCCTTAATATTTGTTCAAAGTTCAGTTTTCAACAGGCATTGTAAAAAACCTAAACAAAGATAATCAATTGATTGACTTTATAAAAATAATAATTAAGGATTTCCAAACCTCTACTTTAGAGGCGAATCCCCTATTAGAATTTTTTGACAATATCAATTTATCTACTGGCGAAATTAAGACCACAAACCGCACAGGACAAACTATAACGCCCTATAAAAACGCGTTCTATAACAGTTTAGAGTTTAGGATTTACGATAACGGATTAACAACCCTCTCAGGCAGTCTACACAAGTACTGGAACAATGGCGCACACAATTACAACGACTTCAATTCTGACGCGTTTTTAGGCGTTTTGAAAGACTTAAAACAGAAATTCAATATAACACCCGAACATTGTATTTTGAAGTGTTTAGAGATAGGCGTTAACATAATCCCACCTATACCAACAAACCAATTTTTAGACTATTGTTTTCTACACAAAACAAAACCTTTTGAATATCAAAAAAATTCAGATGAGGGCAAATATAAACAGGTGCAACACTCTCAATATATTATAAAAATATACAATAAGGCACTACATTACAAGTCAAAAGGGTTCGAGATTGACACCGAAATATTACGGTTTGAGATTAAGTACACTAAAATGCAAAAACTAAACGAACGCGGGATTTATAATTTACAGGATTTAGCAAATTACGGTTTGCATAATTTCAAAGATGAGGTTTTAAATGAGTTCAACAATATACTTTTTTATGACAACACAATACAATCAAAAACTCGAAGTTTATCGAACTATAAAAACCCCCTTTATTGGATTGAACTATTAAATAATAAAACAAACGACCTCTTTAATTACCATAGAAACAACCTCAGAAAATTAACCTCAACAACCTCACAAAAAATACAATTTCAAACGTCCGAAATTATGAGTAAAAAGATTGATTTTCTAAATACCAATACTACGCAAAATGACCCTTTAATTATATTGTCAAAACACGTAGTCTTAACAAATGATAATATCGAAATAAATTCAAATAAAACGGACGAATCGGACACCTTAAAAAGAGAAACTATTGAAACAAAAAACATACTTTGTCAGGTAACTGGTTTTAATATTTCAATGCAAAAAGATAGTAGTATTTTATTAAGTCATACAGGTTTAAAATACTATTACAAAACAGACCGTAAAGTATTCGAGCAAATCAAAAGAACGTATCTAACTAAACAATGGTTTGAGTCAGATTTTGAAACGCAAATAAAAGAGATTGCACACAACATTAGAACCATTAAGAGCAACCAAAACAATAAACAAAACAGGATTTACCAACCCCAACAGGTTAATTTATTATCTTATTTAGGTTTATAATATTCTAAATATCACTAAAAGTGGGTATTGTACTAATGATTTTAATAATGTTATTTTGAGCCATAGGAAATTAAAATACCACCTAAAACAACTAACCCCCTAAAAGAGCATCCTAAACAGTTGCTCTTTTTTTATATTTTAATCCTATCAAGGTACTTATCTAACCGCGCACCTTGTTTGAAAGTCTGTTTGTAAAGGATTTTATTACAAAGAACTAAGACTTTAAATCAATAAAAAAGAAAGACTTTCGGTCAATAAAAAGAAAAAAGACATTTATTAAAAATATCGTACTATCTGACACGCGCGAACGATAGAATTAATTGAATTATATTAAATATTTCCCTATCTCTTACGCGTGTAAAGAATCATTAATAATCTTTTTTAATCTTTAAGTTTAAACATAACTTTTAACATTGATACTCATATCCGACTATCTGACTCAACTATAAAATCCATACAATACGCGCGCGTAGAATTATTAATGAATACTTTTTTGATTATTTGCCTATACGTTACACGTGCATAGAATCAATTAATTGAATTGTATTGATTATATCCCTATCTGACGCGCGTGTAATAATTAATTTTAGTCTAAAGTAGAGCGAAATAGACAAATCATACAGGAATAATTAATTAATTAATCTTTTTTAATTATCTAACTATCTATTAAACGACTGAAAACATTAATATTAAATACTTTTTTAATGTTTGATTAATCAGTTTTTTTCAAACCCATTCAAAAGACACAATATAAATTTAATCAATTAATATTTTAATTAATTCAGTTAACTGATTTATACTAAAAAAAAAGGGAGTTTTTGAAATGGTTGGGCAATGGTTGGGCAAGTTCTAAAAACAAAAAACGCAAACACCTATAAATAAAGGGTTTGCGTTTTAAAAGTGCGGATAATAGGACTCGAACCTACACGCCTTGCGGCACCAGATCCTAAGTCTGGCATGTCTACCAATTTCACCATATCCGCGTGCAATTGTGGGTGCAAATATAATCATTAGTTCTATATTTCAAAGCATTTTCGAAAAAAATTTTAAACTCTTTTTTTTGTAATTTTGAACTAGTAAAAACACAACTAAAATATGGACAATATAAAATCTTACGTTCAGGAAAACAAAGAACGTTTTATCAAAGAATTAATTGATTTATTAAAAATACCATCTGTGAGCGCTGACACAGCTTACTCTCAAGATGTTATCGACACTGCCGAAGCAGTAAAAGTAAGCTTGGAAAAAGCAGGTTGCGATAGTGTAGAAATTTGTGAAACCGCAGGTTATCCTATTGTTTACGGTGAAAAAATGATTGATCCGTCTTTGCCTACTATCCTTGTTTATGGACATTACGATGTTCAACCGGCTGATCCTATCGAACTTTGGACCTCTCCTCCATTCGAACCAGTTATTAAAACTACTGAAATTCATCCCGAAGGCGCAATTTTTGCTCGTGGCGCATGTGATGACAAAGGCCAAATGTACATGCACGTAAAAGCTTTTGAATACATGATTCAAAACAACAACTTGCCTTGTAACGTGAAATTCATGATTGAAGGTGAAGAAGAAGTTGGAAGTGTAAATCTTAAAACTTTTGTCGAAAACAATCACGAGAAATTAAAAAATGATGTGATTTTAATTTCCGATACAGGAATGATTTCTAATCAACAGCCATCTATCACAACTGGATTGCGTGGTTTAAGTTACGTGGAAGTGGAAGTTACAGGTCCTAATCGCGATTTACATTCAGGATTATATGGAGGAGCAGTTGCAAATCCTATAAATATTTTAGCAAAAATGATTGCTTCGCTTCATGACGAAAACAATCACATTACCATTCCAGGTTTCTATGATAATGTAGAAGAATTATCGCTGGAAGAAAGAGCAGAAATGGCCAAAGCGCCTTTCAATCTGGAAAAATATAAAAAAGCACTAGACCTTACCGACATTCATGGCGAAAAAGGATATACAACTAATGAAAGAAATTCCATCCGTCCAACGCTAGACGTCAATGGAATTTGGGGTGGATATATAGGTGAAGGTGCAAAAACAGTTATTGCGAGCCAGGCTTTTGCCAAAATCTCGATGCGTTTAGTCCCAAACCAAGACTGGGAACAAATTACCGAATTATTCACTAAGCATTTTGAAAGCATCGCCCCTGCTGGCGTTACAGTAAAAGTAAAACCGCATCATGGCGGACAAGGTTATGTGACTCCTATTGACAGCATTGGTTACAAAGCGGCAAATATGGCCTACACTGAAACTTTTGGCGTCCCTGCTATTCCTGTTCGTTCTGGAGGAAGTATTCCAATTGTTGCCTTATTCGAAAAAGAATTAAAAAGTAAAACGATATTAATGGGATTTGGATTGGACAGTGATGCCATTCACTCACCAAACGAACACTTCGGAATTTTCAATTACTTGAAAGGAATAGAAACAATTCCATTGTTTTATAAATATTTTGTGGAATTGAATAAATAATATTTCTACGAAAACTCATAAACCTAGTTTTATTTTTATCTATAGCATTTATTTTAGATAAAAAAACTAAATAAACTACGTTATCCTTAATAATCCGCTCCATCATGAGCGGATTTTTTTTGCTTTTTGTAAGTTTGCGCCCTGAAAGAAAAAAGCAAAAATGAAAAAGAATATTCTAATCGCAGGTGGCGGTTTTTCGGGACTATACAGTGCATTACAATTTAGTGAAAGAGGGTATAATGTTACCTTAATTGAAGCTTCTCCAGACCGATGGGGTGGCCGAATGGAAACCACCATAATGAATGGCTTTGTAACCGAATGGGGACCGATGCGATTTGAAACACAACTCCAACCCAAATTTGGAAAACTAATAGCCGACTTAAAGATTGAAATGCTTCCATTTACGGGACCTAAAGCAAATCCATCACGATTTCCACAATACGACTTACCGCTACAGGAACAAAATCTGGATTCCCTGTCTTTATTGCGCCGAGGCGTTTTACTGATGATGGGAAAAAACCCGACCGATCCAATGGACTACCGTTGTCAAAAATGGATTGATAGCCTTACGGAAGATGACTTTCGCCTTATGCGTAAAGAAGCAACCTTAAATGGTGTGCCAATGTGGAATATTGGATTCTGGAATGCGCTGAGTGAAGACGGAATATTGACTCACCAAGCCTTAATGAAAATACGTGATAACGGAACTTTTTACCACATGATTCCTGATAATCTAAATGCTATCGAATGGGCAATCTGGTGGTTGAGAGCTTTTAAATCAGAGGGGCAAATATTGGCAACCATCAAAAAAGGAACCGAAGAAATCACCATTCAAATGTTGAAAAAACTGAATGAAAGACCAAACGTTACCTTGATTAATGACGCAAAAATTATTTCATTTAAAGACGATAATGACTTAGTGTCTATTGATTACTTAAAGAATGAGCAAATCATCAACACAACGGCTGATCATTTGCTATTAGCTATGCCACAGCATCCGCTAAAAAAATTAACAGCTTCTCTACCTAAAGACATTGGCAAGTTATTGGATACCGTAAACGGTTTTGCAATGACCAAAATCTTTTTTGTATTAGACAAACCTTGGTGGGGCTATGAGCAATCGCCACAAGCAAGGGCCAACAGAATGCCTACAAGAGAGATTCACTACTTTAGGCGTCCCAAAACGAATGACACTGATGGTTACGGAATGATTCTTTTGTATACCGATCGTCCTGCAACTGAATTTTGGAATTATTTTATTGAAGACAAGGAAAAACACGATCGTGCCGAAATCAACAATAACGACGAGATCAAATCACAGTTTGCTAATTTCCTTTCTAAAGAAGTATATCGTTCTCTTCAAGGGAATGAAGCCATGTCTAAAAAAGGATTGAAATTAACAAAGGAGGCTTTAATGTTATATTCTAATATGACTCTAAACGAAATCAAGGTAGACATCTTTGCATCTATAGTTTCTTACGGAATACGCGATTGGTCTTGTACACCTTACGGCGCAGGAAACCATTGCTGGAGACCGGGTGTGAAATCATGGGAAGTCCAGGAAAAATTCAAAGGCTTTTCATTGAATGAAGGCAAGAAAAATGTTCACATCATAGGTGAAGCGTATTCAGACTATACCGGTTTTATAGAAGGAGCCATTAACTCATCAGACTGGGCTCTCGAATTCATAACAGGCGAAAAAATGACCGTAAACATCACTTAAATAATTATTTAAAAATATCAAAACAAAACAGGGACGCCAGCTTTATAAGTTGGCGTCCCTGTTTTATGCCTAAAAATGAAATGTTTATAAATTAATTAATAAAATTCTTGCGCATATCAATATTATCTCTACATTTGTAGAGCAACATCTATTCTTGTAGAACAAATGAATTATATGCGCTATACAATTATTTCATTACTAGGAATATTAATACTGTTTTCTTGCAAGAGCAAACCCATTAATCAAACCATCGCTAAAAAAAGAGAAGGGCTTTGGATAGAAAAATACTCCATAGACAGTGCCAATTATAAATCAATTGGAAAGTATTATAAAGATGACCCAATTAAAAAATGGCGTTATTATTTAGACGGGAAAATTATTAAAAAAGAAAAATACACGCAGAACAATTGCAGAACAAAATTCTATCATAAAAACGGAAAAATACAATCTAGAGGAAAAACAAAACTAGATACTAGTGCTAAATATGCACATTGGTTTTACACAGGGAAATGGAATTATTACAATGAAAAAGGGAAAATAACAAAGATGCGCAATTATGATAATGGCGAATTGATCTCTGAAATTGACAAAACAAATGGGAATTAACATAACACATAAAAAGATGCAACAACTCACTAACTCCGAAGAACAGTTAATGGAACACCTTTGGAAACTTGAAAAGGCCTTTATGAAAGATTTACTAGAAGCTTATTCAGACCCAAAGCCAAAAACAACTACTGTCGCAACATTATTAAAAAGAATGATAGACAAGCAGTTTGTTGCTTACAATGAATTTGGAAATTCACGTGAATATTATCCATTGGTAAAAAAAACAGACTATTTCTCGAAGCATGTCAACGGATTAATTAGTAATTTTTTCAATAATTCAGCTTCACAATTTGCTTCTTTCTTTACTACCGAAACTAATCTTTCGGCCAAGGAATTAGAAGACCTTAGAAAAATAATAGACGATGAAATCCAAAAAAAGAAAAAATGATAGACTTTCTTATTAAATCGACACTTTCCTTAACTATACTATTAGCGGTATATCATGTAGTATTGGAAAAAGAAAAAATGCATCAATTCAATCGGTTTTACCTTTTGTTTTGCATCGTTTTTTCATTCAGCATTCCATTTATAACTATTGAGATAATTCAGGAATCGCTAAACCCTTTATTAGGGAATACAACAATATTACCTGGAGAAGCCACAACAACAATCATAGAAGAATCGACTGATTATTGGCTAATAACTCTTTGGAGTCTTTATAGCATTGTAACCTTGGCTTTAACTATCCGGTTTGGAAGAAACATCTGGAAACTAACATCCAGAATAAAATCAAATCCTGTTGTTGAATATAAAAACTCCAAATTAGTTTTAGTAAAAGAGAAAATTTTGCCCCATACTTTTTTGAATACGATATTCATTAATGAAACTGATTACCGTAACAGAAAAATTGAAGCGGAATTGTATACCCATGAATTAATTCATGTAACCCAAAAACACACATTGGATATCTTGTTTATCGAAACTCTAAAGGTGTTGTTTTGGTTCAACCCTATCTTTATATTATACAAAAAAGCAATACAACTCAACCACGAATTCCTTGCAGATGAAAAGGTTGTGAAATCCTATAACAATGTTCCGTTTTACCAGAATTTATTATTATCAGTGGCAAACGTGAACTCAAACTATTACTTGGCCAGTAATTTAAACTATTCAATAACTAAAAAAAGATTAATTATGATGACAAAAACCACTTCGGCATCTAGAGCAATACTAAAGAAATTAGTATTACTGCCTTTATTTTCAGGCATTTTACTCTTTTCTTGCTCAAAAACTGTAGAGAAAGAAAAGACAGCAGAAACTACAATTACAGGAATGGAGAAGTATTTCGAAAACACAACCTTTCTAATTAAGGATGATAAAGGAAATATTATTGCAGATAAAAAATTCAGTGAACTTACAAGTGAAGAAAAGAAAAACGTCCCTCCTCCTCCTCCACCTCCACCTCCTGCACCAAATAACCCTCAAGAAACCAGCAGGCAACTTGAAGATCAAAAAAATGCGGTAGGACCAAAATATGCTGAGATAAGTGTTAGAGCCATAACCACAATAAAGGTTAAGAAAAACACAATTCACAATACCGCAGCGGTTACTGAAAAACCAACTTTCCCCGGTGGAATGGACAAATTCTACGACTTCGTGGCTAAAAATTACAAAGCTCCATCATCACCCAATTTAAAAGGAAAAGTGTACCTAACCTTTATAGTCGAAAAAGACGGCGCCCTTTCTGAATTTAAAGTCCTTAGAGACATTGGTTATGGCACGGGAGAAGAAGCAGTTCGCGTTTTAAAACTATCCCCTAAATGGATCCCAGGTACTGTTGGCAATAAATCTGTAAGAGTATTATACAGCTTACCTATCACTATACAAACAGCAAAATAAGACTTAGTATAAACGACATATCCGCCTCGTAAGAAGCGGATATGTCTAACTAAAAAATAAATAATACTACTTTTAACCTTGTTTATAACCTATATAAGGCATCGATTGTTCTTTAAAAACAACTCCATACTCTTCTAATTCTTCTAGAATAGGCAAATACACTTCTTTATTAATGGGAAGTTGAACCCCTGGCGTTTTAATCTTACCATTTAGAATTTGCAATGTAGCCATAGCTACTGGTAAACCAACCGTTTTCGCCATAGCAGTGTAAGTTTGATCGTCACCAATACAAACCATTTTTGAATCAATTTGCATTTTCACACCATCTAATTCATATCCGAATTTATGGTACATTACAATCATATCTTTATCATCTTCTTGAAGTGTCCATTTATCACTTAGAATTTTCTCAAGGATTTGAGCAGGAGTAGCATTTTTCATACCCACTTTTTTATCTCTACTAAACAAGTCTAATTCTAAAAGTTTGTCCCACATGATATCATCTTGATCAATTTTAAGAATCAATCGCGTTTTAATTTCAACAGAATCCGTTGGGTGATAGGGCAAAAATGAATTTGTAAATTGACGATAGGTCATGTTTTCAGAACCTTCTAATACATAAGTGTCATCAGTCATTCCTAATTGTACAAACATATTCCAAGCTTTAGAAAATCCTACACGACGAATTGTACCTCTATATAATGTTTGAACTTTATCAAGACCATATACACTTCTATATTTTAGGGAATCTCTATTCGAATATGCTTCAAAACGACCATAATCTTCAACATCCAGGAATTCAGTTCTACGAAACAAATTACAATACGGAATATACTTGTATGCACCTTCCTGAATAAACATAGCAGCACCACCTTGTCCAGCCAAAACGACATTACGAGGAGCCCATGTGAATTTATAATTCCAAAGATTCGTGTCTGATTCCGGAGCAACTAGCCCTCCACAAAAAGATTCAAACAACAGCATTTTACCTCCTTTATCTCTTATTTCATCTATAACTTTCATGGCACTCATATGGTCAACCCCTGGATCAAGACCAATTTCATTCATGAAAACTAAATTGTTCTCTTTTACAGCTGCATCTAATTCTTGCATTTCATCACTTACATACGAAGCTGTAACTAAACTTTTCTTGCAAACAACACAATCTCTTGCTACCTCAATATGCATGTGCGCAGGCAACATTGAAATCACGATATCAGCTTTTTGAATTGCTTCTTTACGTTGAACGTCATTGAATATATCAAGCGCTATCGCAGTTGCATTAGGGTGATTGTTTGTCTTTTTTTCAGCTAAAGCCAAAGACAAATCTCCTATTATTAGATGTAATTTCTCTTTTTCTGATTTACCTAGAAGATATTGTATCAATGAAGAGGCTGATCTTCCTGCTCCAATTATTAAAATGACTCTCATATTGTTTTGTATAAATATAACACAAATATATATATTTGTTGTATTTATAACAATTGTTAGTTGTTAAATATTCGAAAAAAAAATTAACATTTAAATTCGTTTTTAAATTGAAATCGTTTAGGATACTTTTGTAAATAATTAAAGACAATCAAAATGGATAAAAAAACAGTTACTACAGGAGCCCTTTTTGGGATGATAGCCATAATACTTGGTGCTTTTGGTGCGCATGCCCTAAAAAAAGTACTGCCAGCAGAACAACTTTTAACTTTTGAAACAGGTGTGCGCTATCAAATGTATCACGCTTTGTTTTTAATCTTAATTGGAACAACAAGCATTATTTCAGAAAAAATCAAGAAAACGATATACAATTTAGTGCTTTTTGGCGTTATTTTATTTTCAGGATCCATTTATTTATTGGCTACAAATAACATCAGCCAATTTGATTTTAAAGTCATCGGATTTATAACTCCTATCGGCGGACTACTGTTAATACTAGCTTGGGGAATATTATTTTATGATTTCATAAAGAAAAAATCATAAAAAAAAGAGATAATTAAACCTATCTTAAATATAATCTCTACTTTTGTGCCCAATAAATTAAACTACACAATAATTAATTTTATGAATAATAACACACCGTTTACGCAATCGATTTCGCTTAATGAGCTTGGAATTGAAAACGCAAAGATTCATTACCAATTATCAGCCGACGAATTACACGATATGACCATACAATCAGGTCAAGGAATTGAAAACTCGACTGGAGCATTAGCCATTAACACTGGCGAATTCACAGGTCGTTCTCCTCTTGATCGATTTATTGTAAAAGATAGCATTACTGAAGACAAAGTTTGGTGGGGGAAAGTAAACCTTGCTTTCGAGCCTAAAGCTTTTGACGCCTTATACAATAAAGTAACAAACTATTTATCTAACAAAGAAGTATTTGTTAGAGATTCTTACGTATGTGCTGATCCAAATTACAGATTAAATGTACGTGTAGTAACCGAAACAGCTTGGGCAAATTTATTTTGTTTCAATATGTTTTTGAGACCAGAAATACAAGAACTGGCAGACTTCACTCCTGAATGGACTGTCATATGCGCTCCGGGTTTTATTGCAAATCCTGAAGTAGACGCAACCCGTCAAGGTAACTTTGCTATTTTAGATTTCACAAAAAAAGTAGCGCTAATAGGTGGAACTGGTTATACAGGTGAAATGAAAAAAGGAATTTTTTCTGCTTTAAATTTCATCCTTCCTGTTGACAAAAACACTTTGCCAATGCACTGTAGTGCTAATGTAGGTGATGAAGGTGATACAGCTATATTCTTTGGATTGTCTGGAACTGGTAAAACAACTTTATCTGCAGATCCTAAAAGAAAATTGATAGGTGATGACGAACACGGTTGGACAAATGAAAATACGGTTTTCAATTTTGAAGGAGGATGTTACGCAAAAGTGATCAATCTTTCGGAAGAGAATGAACCAGATATTTTTAGAGCGATTAAAAAAGGTGCTATTTTAGAAAACGTAGTTTTCAAAAAAGGAACTAATGAAGTTGATTTTGAAGATGTTTCAATCACTCCAAACACAAGAGTTAGTTACCCAATATACCATATTGACAACATTCAGCCAGGTTCAATAGGAAATAATCCTAAAAACATTTTCTTCCTTACTGCTGATGCTTACGGAATTTTGCCTCCTATTTCAAGATTGACACCAGGTCAAGCAGCTTACCACTTTATTTCTGGATACACAGCGAAAGTTGCCGGAACCGAAGCTGGAGTTACAGAGCCACAACCTAATTTCTCAGCTTGTTTTGGAGCGCCATTTATGCCTTTACATCCTACAAAATATGCAGAGATGTTAAGTAAAAAAATAAAAGATGCCAATGTAAAAGTTTGGTTAATCAACACAGGATGGACTGGCGGACCTTACGGTACTGGTAGCAGAATGAAATTAAAATACACTCGTGCCATGATTACTGCCGCATTAAACGGTGAGTTAAACGATGTCGAATATAAAAACCATGCAGTATTTGGAATTTCAATTCCACAATCTTGTCCAGAGGTTCCTGCAGAGATTTTAAATCCAAGAAACACTTGGGCTGACAAAGAGATGTATGATATTAAATCTTCAGAGCTTGGTCAAAAATTCAAGGCTAACTTTGCAAAATTTGAAGAATTTGCCAATGCCGAAATTATGGCGGGTGCACCTCAAGCATAAGTTAATTATAATTCAATAATCAAAAAGAGCTGTTCTAACGAACGGCTCTTTTTGTATTATACAACTCCCTAAACAAAAACATATCAGCATTTTACAACATAATTGATTTTTTGGCGTTAAATTTGCAAACATCAATCAAATCATAATCAATCATGTTAAAACAATTTTTCATTGTTTGCTCTGGAGCAGACAAAAACATCCTTGAAGGATGCTCCGAGGGAGAACAAACGAAATACGTAGGAATAGGCGCTACCGTTTTTTTTACAGCTGTAATGGCTTTTATCGCCAGTTCTTACGCCCTATTCACAGTTTTTGACAACATTATCCCTGCTTTACTTTTTGGGTTTGTATGGAGTTTACTTATCTTTAATCTTGATCGTTTCATCGTTTCTACCATTCGAAAAAGAGAAAAAATAGGCAGCGAATTACTTCAAGCCACACCTCGAATAATACTGGCAATTATAATTGCTATAGTAATCTCAAAACCACTAGAGATTAAAATATTTGAGAAAGAAATCAACACCGTTTTATTGAAAGAGAAAAACGCAATGGCTTTGAATAACAAGAAAGAATTGGGTAATTATTTCAAATCGGATTTAGACAAAAACAAGTCGGAAATCGATAGTTTAAAGTCGGAAATGAGTAAAAAGGAAAAAGAAGTCAACTCCTACTACGAAACATACATAGCGGAAGCAGAAGGAACCTCCGGAACAAAAAAATTAGGTAAAGGCCCCGTTTTTAAAGAAAAAATAGCCAAGCACGATTTAGCCAAAAAAGAGTTTGATACTTTACAAAAAAACAATCTAGCCAAAATTGCTGAAAAAGAACTTAAAGGAAAAACACTACAGGCTGATTTAGACAAAAAAATAACGGAAACCCAACCAATTATTGATGGTTTTGACGGTTTAATGGCACGTATTAATGCCTTAAACAAGCTGCCTTGGATTCCTTCCTTCTTTATTATGTTATTATTTCTAGCAATAGAAACGTCTCCGATTATAGCCAAATTACTTTCGCCTAAAGGGGAATACGATTTCAAGTTGGAAGATTTAGAAACCGCATTAAAAGCAAGCTTGAAACAGGACAAATACCAAAGACACTTGTTAGTTAAAACAAGTGCATCTATGCATGACAAGGTTTACGAAGAAATATCACAGGACAGGAAACTACATGATTTACAGCGTCAAAAAGCAACTGAATTACTGGAGTTGCAAGCACATAATTTTGTAGAAAAACAAAAGAGAACGCTTTAGTCAAAAGCCTAAAGTCATAAAGTCAAAAAAGATAGTGTTCTATCGGCTATATAACAAAACCCGACAACTTTAAAAATTGTCGGGTTTTCTATTTTAATCTTGGCGAAATATAATTTAACCTACATATGACTTAAAATCTCCTTTTTATAAGCATCATATTCTCCTTGTAGAATCAAGCCATTATCTAATAGCTTTTTGTAATTCTGTAATTTTTCAAAAAGTTCATCTTGCGACAATTCACTTAATGATTTATCTTTTGAAGTTTCCGGAGAGTCATTATATTGCTGGTTTTCGGCACTATAATCAGTTTGAGAAACAGTAATTATTTCAGCGAAATTAGTCACTTCTTCCGTTTCCATTTCTTCTATTTCTTCTATTTCTAGAATTTGCGTTTCAACAATTTCTTCAGCTACAACAGTATTCAAGACACTTCCGGATTTTATTACATCCATTTGTTCTTTTGCAAAAGTATAAAGTTTTCTAGCCTGGGTTTTTGGAATATAGTCAATTGAAATAGTTAATTCACTCTTGGTGGAAAATGAAAATTCAGATCCTAATATATTTTCTTTAACAAAAGCTGCAGCTACATCTTCCCAATCATAATCGACAAAATCCATTGACAATCCCAAATTTTTAGGTTTGCATAAAATAATTCGTTTATTGGTTAAAACAATACTATCTGGAAAAACGGTAATAGCAGGTTTTTTTTGAACACCTATATAACCCACTTCTTCATTTTTCATCAACAAATCCTGTAGTTTCGCTGTGATTTTCTCAATTGATTTAGGATCCTGGTCTTCGTTTAAAAATTTCTTAAATTGTTCTTTCATAATTAATTGAGACTAACTATCTCCATTTTTTTCGCAAAAGTAAATCATTTTTATCTATAATGTATAGCAATTTGACCAATTTGAAAAACAATTTTCAAAGAGTCCTTAAATGATAGTTTAGAACCATCAGCATGAATCCATCTTTTAAGTGGTTGTTCACAAACTAATTTCTTAGTTTCCTCATCACCATATATTTTTTTCATTCGCATAAAAATCTCAACATCAAACAACCATTTGGTTAAAAATTTAACTTGAAATGTGTTTTCGATAACATCTTTACTCATAATTTTAGCACCACATTGAGTATCATTAAATTCCATTCCAATGGTTTTTCGAATAATAAAATTGATAATTTTACTAATAATTGCTCGAGCAGATTCTTTAGTTATATCGGCTCCCATACGAGTCATTCGTGAACCACTTACAATTTTAAAATTCGAAATAGAAATCGTATTTGCCAAATCATGAAAATCTTCAAAATCCGTAGATAAATCAGCATCAAGAAAACCTATGTAATTGAACTGATCTTGTTTTGCCAGATGCAACATCCCTAAACGAACCGCTTCAGCTTTCCCTCCATTTTTTTCACAGTCAAAAATACTAATATGATCTTCATTTCCTTCTCTTAATTTTTCTAAAACCTCTAATGTTTTATCCTTACTACCATCGTTTACAAAACACAAATGATATCCTAAATTTGAATTCACAAATGACCTGAACTCATCACTCAACAACCTTAATTCTTCATTGTAACACGGAATTACAACGCCAATACAGTTGTTTTGAATAATTTGATTTTTTTTAGTGTTAGCTGAAATTTTTTCTCCAGCACCAATTAGCCTTTTAACTCGTGCACCAATTTCACTTAAACTCAAAGGTTTTTTCATATAATCATCAACCCCTAGATCAAATCCTTTAACGATGGTATCTTCATCAGTATTTCCAGATAAAATCATTACAGGTGTTGTATGTCCTCTTGTTATTTTGATATGCTTTGCAATTTCAAGGCCATTAGTTGCATTTTGTGAAGACTCGTTATTATTAGAGAAGCTCGAAGTATCTGAAAAAGGCATGTTGATATCGGCAATTACTAAGTCTGGTGTATTCAAATCATATTTTTCTATACCATCTGAAATTGTATTGGAACTGATTACTTCATACCCCAAATCTACAAGACATTTTTCTAAAGAAATAACAACTAATTCTTGATCATCAATAATTAAAATTTTCATAAACACATTGTTTTTAGTAGTTTGGTTTTAGTAAATATATCAATAATCAATTAGTTTATCAAATATATTTTTAACACATATTCTAACATTCCTTTATGGAACAAGTCCTTTTATTATTACATTTACAATATCTCCAAATAAAATAACCTTAGTGAAAGAAAAAACAAATAAATATTTAATTGTCGCCTTACTCATTGGAATTGTCTTTCACACTAGTGCTCTTTTTTTTACTTTGGAGAGTTCCTATGACGCATTAATCCATATGTTTTTTGCCAATCATTATGCCCATAGTTGGTTTGAACCGTGGAATTATAGCTGGTACACTGGATTTAGTGTAATGGGATATCCTCCATTAGTACATCAAGTTATTGGTTTATTTTCATTAATTGGTGGTTTAAAATTCGGACTGTTTACGGTTGCTATCCTTTCAATAATCTTATTTATTACTGGTGTCTATAGATTCTCCTTAACAATTACAGGCAACAGAACAGTTTCAGGATACGCAGCTATACTTGCTGTATTTTCGTCCTCTTTTATTGAGACCTTACATATATTCGGTCAACTCCCGAGTATTATTGGTATTTCTATACTCATGCATTGTATTCCTGAAATTTACCTTTGGTTAAAAACAGGTAAATACAAATACCTTTTTACCTCATTGTCCCTTTTGGCTGTAACTATTACTTCACACCATGTAACGCCTATTTTTGGAATGATTTTTTTTATTTTTCCTTTGATTGGAATGGTAATAATGGATTTTTCACAAGAAAAAGTTGGCTCATACAAAAAGGTGAAATTCAAAATATTTCTACAGTCTTTCTTTTTTTTATTTAAAAGAATTATTTTATTCGGGGCCAGCTCTCTAGTTCTGATTGTATTTTGCATCTTCCCTTATTGGGTAAATTCAAAGAATAATCCCATTACACAAGTCCCTATTCCACACGGTAGTCGAGACAATTTCTTAGAGGTCACCTCTTCAGGATTAATGTTTTTTGTTATACCATGGGGAATTTTGTTTTTTATCCTACCTTATATTTTATATCGTTATTATAGCAAACGTTATCTCTTTTTTGGATTATCAATTTCATTGCTGCTAATTTTGGGAACAGGAGGAACAACACCAATTCCATTAATGATACTTGGTGAAAATGCCTTTAATATATTAACCTTAGACCGTTTTACACTTTGGGCCTCTATTATGAGTTTACCAATGTTTGGAGAATTTATATATCGATTAGCTGAAGGAGATTTAAAAGAAGCTATCCAGCTGCGTTTTGGTTCAGTTTACCATCGTATTATTAGTGCTTTATTTTCAGGTGCTTTTTTATTTATAGCTGTATTTACAATTACGTTAGGTTATTTTAGACCTTTTCAACCTCAAAAAATAGACACCTTACCTTTAGTTAATTATCTAAATCAAGACCAACACGATCAATGGCGGTATTTGCCTTTAGGTTTTGGAGACCAAATGGCAACCTTGTCCTCTCAAACAAAAGCCATGACTGTAGATGGTGATTACCATTCGGCTCGAAGATTACCTGAACTCACTTCACGAGCTATAGAACGATTGGAAAATTCAAAATTCAGAGGGGTTGAAGGTATTGGATCATTGCAACAATTTCTTACTGTACCCGAAAAATATAACCTTAAATATGTTTTTTCTAATGACAAATTTTACGATCCAATCCTTTATTTTTGCGGGTGGCACCGCCTTTCTCAATTAGAAAACGGCATTATGGTTTGGGAAAAATTAAATGTCCCACCCTTATCTAAAATATTACCTAAAGATGAAGTGCCTCTTTATCAAAAACTAATGTGGGGTATTATTCCCTTGATTACAGTGATAATTGCATTTGTTTTAAACATCCAATTGGCTATTTATCAAGCATTGAAGCTCAAATATTTTGCAAAACCTGATTTTTTTAAATTTGGGCTAACTTATAAAAAATTCTCTTTTAAGCTAATAACGATGTTACATCTTTGGGCCTTATTCCTACTGGTTATTGTTGGCTATTGTTTATATGATTTTTACACCTATAATGCAACTCAAATTAGCCCGCAAAATGTTGTAAGGGCCTATTATGATGCATTGGATTTTAAAGAATACGAAAAAGCACATTCGTATATCGATCCAGATAAAAAATTATCAATTTCTCAATTTATGTTGGAAACTTCCGTTACGGATGGCATCTTAAATTCGTATGCAAAATTAGATGCTATTGATGTCCAAATTGTAAAAAAATCAAAAACTAATTCAGAACTGATAGCCCATACAAAATGGATTACACCATTAGAAATCATAAACAAAGACTTCCATCATCAAGCAATTAAAAAAAATGGAAAATGGTATATTTTACCCCTAAAAATGGATTTAGACATTCCGCCAGATCAATTTCTAGCAAGCAATACAACTGCTTTTTTCAAACACGGAAGACGAAAAATATCGACACAACAAACCTATCATGATGATGTTTTAAAACAACCTGAGCTAGAAATATTATCTGCTAAACTCATCAAATACAATAATGAGTATATAATAATCGGTGAATTACAAAATATTGATAACAGCCCCGCTGATGTAGTTTTAAAGTCAACTATATACAATCAAAACGACCAAATTCTTGCCACTTTTAATGCAAAGTATGTAATAAAGCACAAATTAATGCCAAAAGAAACAACCAGTTTTAGAGTTAATTTTGAAGAAATATCTTGGGTAAATAAGGAAGATATTAAACCTACTTCTTTCAATCCAAATGAATATTCACCAATAAAACTCAATGCTATTCCAGTAAAATTTGACATTCAAAGTGCAGGAAACGTTGCTACAACAGATTTTTACACCCAAGTCACTTTATCCGATTTAGAGGTCAAAAATATGCGTCTAAAAGGAACACTATTCAATTATGGAATCCAAGACGTTACAGTTCCTGAACTGTTAATTTCCTATTACAATACTCAAAAAGAATTGTTGTATGTAGATCATTATTTTTTGCGTGAAGGAGTCCGTGTACAACGCAAACAGTATTTTGATTATGCATTATTAGATTTAACAAAATGCAAAATTTTAAAATCGTCTCTAAAAAATTGTTTTGTAAATGGCCTACCTAATGGAGATCTTGCACGAACAATTATACCAACCCGAAGTAAACAACAGCATGAAGATCAGCTCCAAAAAACAGAAGGCAAAGGATTTAAATACATAAAAATCGAAATGAATAACTATATAGGAAATCCAAAATAATGAAAAAAATCTTCTACATAGCACTCCCTTTTTTAATTTTCTTTTTATTTGTTTTCTCCACAACAATAACAAATAAAGAGATTAATGCTATTACTTTACTAACAACTACAAAAAACTATGTAGCGGGAAAATCAATTGCACTTAATTTTTCGGCAACTACAAAAACGAGTAATACTAATTTATTTATAGTTACCTCTTATGGAAAAACAGTACTAAAACCCAAAAATTTAAAAGGAAAATTGAGTTTCAGAATACCTAATACATACAGCCAAAAAACAGGAATAGTCTCTTGGTATTTAATCGAAAACAATAAAAGTGTCTTAAATGGAAATTTTAAAATAACCCCTAATAACGCAACAACTACTTTAATTGAAAATTATTTAGGACCAAGAACCATCTTAACTGGTAAAGATCATTTTGCCATGATGGTAGTTGTTCCAACAGATAGTTACGACAATCCAAAAGAAGATAATACAAGCGTATTAATTAAACATCAGTTCCTGAATACGACAACCGTTGAGACTGAAAAAACAAAGGATTTTATTGCTTGGAAAAATATTTATTCCAAAAACAAATCTGGAAAAATGCTAGTCAGCAGCGTATGCGACAAAACCTCCACTAAAGAAGTTGAAACAGACATCTACCCCTCAATAGCTACAGATTTCGAAATAAATTATTCTCAAAATCATGAATATGCCGATGGAAATCAAATCACAACTCTAAAAACTAACACAATCAAGGATGAATATAATAATTTAGTTAGTGATGGCACTTTGGTGGCTTTTCATATTGAGAACAATAACAAAATGG
Organism: Flavobacterium sp. K5-23; assembly: GCF_023278045.1. Classification (NCBI taxonomy): domain Bacteria; kingdom Pseudomonadati; phylum Bacteroidota; class Flavobacteriia; order Flavobacteriales; family Flavobacteriaceae; genus Flavobacterium; species Flavobacterium sp. K5-23. The sequence goes on along the minus strand of NZ_CP056783.1, from coordinate 1,202,367 downwards.
TATTAAAGTCCTACGGAACCACTATAAGCGGTATTGCAACTGCTCAAATATTGCACCCCGATCATCCTGAAACTTATACTATAAAAGGATACATTACTGGTATTGCACAAAGCAACACTATTACAATAGCGTACAAATCTGTGATTAACAGTTTTGATTATTCGTTTTCGAAAAACAAAAGAACCCTCACAGTTGGACCTATAAAAAGTTTTATGAATCAATTAATTCCTGACGGAATAAAAGTAGTTTTAAAGATATTTTACAACAACAAACTTTTAGAAACTATTCAACAAGAGTCCTCCAAAGGAATTACCTCTTTTTATTTGTCTCCAGATTATTATAAAGAAAAGAAATACCGTTTTGAAATCACTACTTTAGGGGTAACCAAAAAAACTAAAAACATCCAATATGTCAATAATTAACAACAAAAACATATATAGGTCTGTACTTATTGGCAGTTTTATCCTAGTTAACATTTTATTGTTATTAGGAATTAGCCAAGTCTTGGAATATTTAAATTCTGGAGCCGACAGAAGCACCATTTTACATCTTGAAAAAACAACAGAAGATACGTATCTCCCCAAAGTAAATTGGGTAGATTTAATCAATCCTGGTAGAAAAATAGAACAGAACACTCTTCATAAAATAGAGAAAGATTATCTTTTATCATGGTATGTAAAAAACAATGCTTTTGATTCAAATACCACAAAAGGTATCGAGGATTTTTATACCCAAAATGCTAGACAAAACTTATACAAAAACATCAAATACAATAAAACAAACGGCATTACCATAAAGAGCACCACAATCAAACATTTTCCTGAGCTAGAGTTTTATAGTGAAGATGGTCAACAAGTTGTTTTCACAGATAAAAACGTTGTTGAATTTCAAAAAATATACCATAATGACCAATTGATTACAAGCATACAAGATACTGCCACATACAAAGTAATGATGCTTTTGGAAGATGGTTTTTGGAGAGTTCGCCATTTATTAAAAATGAATCCAGAACCATTTAAAACAGATACGATAAAAGCAAAACCTGTTTACACTACAAAAGGGAACCAAATTTTAAAAAATAATCAACCCTTTATTCTAAAAGGGATTAACTATTACCCAAAAAATTCAGCTTGGGATACTTTTGGGCCTTTATTCAACAAAGATACAATTGCAAAAGATTTTGACATTATAAAAAAAGCCAACCTCAACACCATTCGAATTTTTATACAATATGACGACTTTGGCAAAGCCAAAATAATTCAAGAAAAGATTGACAAACTAAAGATTTTATTGGATTTGGCTGAAGCCAAAAAACTAGCTGTTGTAGTAACTCTTTTTGATTTTTATAGTGATTACACTCTAGAGAGCTGGACTTTAACACACCGACATGCTGAGCAAATTGTATCGGTTTTTAAAAATCATAATGCGATAATCGCTTGGGATATAAAAAACGAACCCAACTTGGATTTTGAAAATAGAGACAAAAACAATGTATTAAGTTGGCTTGAACACATTATAACTGTTGTTAAAGAAAACGATCCCAATCATTTAATTACAATAGGATGGTCCAACTCGGTTGAAGCTACTAATCTGGTAAATAAGGTAGACATTATATCGTATCACTTCTACAATGACATTAAGCATTTAGAATATGAAACAAATACTTTGGTTAAAGCAACAAAAAAACCAGTTGTAATTGAAGAATTTGGCGTACCCTCTTATGGAGGTGTATGGAATTTCTGGGAAGGAAGTGATAAAAAACAAGCAAAATATCATCAAAAAATGCAAAATTATTTCAAGAAAAATAATTATTCCTTTATGTCTTGGACCTTATACGATTTTCCACATGTACCTGATCAAGTTGCAGGAAAATGGCCTTGGCAAAAAAACAGACAGAAAAAATTTGGGTTTATTGATACTAATGGTAAAAACAAACCCGCTTTTCAATATATTTCGAACTAATTTTTCGCTTTAATAATTTGATTAAAACTATCCATATACATATCAGTGATTTTATCCATAGATAAAGCACTTGCAGCTTCAAAATTAGCCATAGCTATCTTTTTTCTATAATTATCATCATTAAAAATAATTTCAATCGCTTTCGCCAAAGAGTCAGCACTTTCAGGGTTAAAAAATTCACCCTTATACCCTTCTTCTTTAACCAATAAAGCTAAATCACCTAAATCAGGCATTACTACCGCTTTACCATAACTACCGGCTTGATGCAACACACCAGAACTTCCTGTAGTAGAAGTATATGGAAAAGCAACTACCGTACAATCATTAAAAATACGAGCTACATCTTTTTCCTCTACATAACCCGTAAAAGTAATCCCTTCAATATCTTTATATTTTTCTTGAACACTTACTAAATAACCGGGTGTATTAGGGCTATCAGTTCCCGCAATTACAACTTCAATTGGTTCATTACTGTTCTGTCTCATAATTATTGCCGCTTCAATAAGAATTTCCACTTTTTTATAAGTACCAAATTTCCCGAAAGCCATTATTTGTTTTGGTCCTGGCGCTAATTCAAAAGAGGGCTCCTCTATACTATCAAAGGTTCCATGTGGTATCATTTTTATATTCTTAGCTTTATATTTCAATTGTAAAACATCCACATATTTACCTATAGTTACTGTTACGGTATTAGATTTTAAAATAAAGCGAGTAAGGGTAGTGCCAATAAAATTGTAAATTTTTTGAGTTATTTTATTATCGGTAAACCCCGCACTTTCTAAATCTACTTGTTCCAAAATATTGTGCAATAATGAAACAGTAGGAATGCCTCTAAATCGAAGCAACATCGGAATCATCAATCCTAATGCAGCAGGGATTTTTTTGTCTCCAAACTTCATGAATTGCAGGTTAAAAAGAACAGCATCTGGCTTCTCTCTAAGAATCTCTTTATATATTGAAATAATATTGCCGTAATTATTAAACTCCCAACATTCATTAACTTTTATTTTATGACTGTTCTCAAAATCCATCAATTTGGACTCGGTAGTCTTATCAGAAATTAAAACCATTTGAGAAACGGTATCTTTCTTGACAAAATTTTTCACTAAATGATAACCATATTCATTCAAGGTTACTTTACTAGGGGGAAAAGCTGTTACGATAGCAATTTTCATGTATTTTAGATTTGGGTTGCAGGTTTGAATATACTAAAAATTTTAACACTAAGTTAAATAATCTAAATGATTGATTTTCTGTTACTATAAAAGAAATAACACAATTGAAAAAACAATAACAAAACCATAGCAATAATTTGCATGTGTACTACTTGTTCTAAGGAATTATGAAAACCAATGATTAATCCAATTTGGGCAGAGCCTAATATTGCCGAAACCACTACTGGGAAATATTGATTAAGTGACAAATAATAATATGCAAAAATATTTGCTACAGCAAAAAGTGAAGTAGCCAATGCATATTTCCACAACAAAAAAGAGATTGACACATACTGCTTACCAAACATAACATTTACCACAAATTCAGGGAACAATGCTGTGAAAACAACAATTGCAGTTGAAAGTATTACTATATAACCTACATATTTCAACAAAATAGGTAAAGTATCCTGATTGTCTTTTTTCATTTGAATTACCTTGGGTAATAACAACATAACAAACATCCAAGCAACAAAATAGACTACACGACCAATAAGTGCTAATGAAGCATACAGACCCGCTTGTTTATTATCAAAGAAATGCTTAACTAATATAATGTCACTATTATTTATAATAATTTGCGTCAGTTCATAAAAAGCTGTTAATGCAAAAAAAGTAGTGATGGACTTTGTGTCTAAATCAGGGCTTGAAGCAACTTTAAAGCTTTTGAAAACAGTTTTATTAAAAGGGAATATACCAAATACAAATGAAAATAAAATTCCAAATGCTACAATTAATGATGTTGGCACCTTAGGAAATAGAAAAATAGCAACCATAGTCAGAACCAATCGACTTATCATTTCTGTTTGATAGGTAATAGATAATTTATTTAGTAAATTTTTACCTTGATACAATCCTCTATTTACACTCATAAAAAAATACAAAGGTATCCCTATACCAAAAACAAAGAACATCGATGCCGTTTTAGTATGAAATAAAAACTGCAATTCTTTATTAAAAAAAGCAATAAGAATACCAAACAAAACACCAAAAAAAGCAGCGTATTTTGTTATGAATTTAACAAAAGAAAACAACATATTACCTTCAAGCAAAACGGCATATTTTGCTGTTACAATTTGAAAAGTCATCCCTACAAAAGATAATATAAGCAACAATGTAATTAGAATTGCAGCATCCGAAAATTCAGCAGGACCTAATATACGTCCTAACAATAAATTATAAATATAATTTCCCCCATTCACAAAAAGTATGGTAATCATAAAAAGTTGCTCCGAACTTATTTTTTTTGAAAAAGATAAAATTGAATTTGAGGTTATTTTCATTTAAAACTTATTTAAAACCAAAAAAAGATTAAAGCAAAAAATCATTTAATTGCAGCGCGCTAAATTGTTCGAATACTTTTTTGTTTTTACTACCAATAATATAAAATGACTTGTTATCTACAAAAGCTTTCTTACACATTGAAACAATACTGTTTACTGAATAACAATCAATATCAACAATCTTGTCTAAAGAAAGTACTACTCCTCTTGAATTTTTCATAAGAATTTCAAAATGATTTTTTAAATATACACAATTTTGAGAATTCAACAAACCATTGATTTCGTAAACCCCTGCATTATATTGTATTTGAATTGACATACTATTTTGTTTTACTTGTTAATAATGATACAAATATCAGCCAGATTGCTATAACTATATTTAATGTTTCGATGAATGACCTCTTTCTGTAGGTGAAATATCGTAGGTTTATACTTAACTTGCAACCATATAAATAAAGAATCAAAACGAATGAAATTATTTAAAAAAACATTTTTTCTTCTCTTCATTATTTTAGGTAATGTAATCAATGCTCAAGAAATGAGTGAGGGATTTGGTAATCTTGAAAAAGGGGAGTTTGATAAAGCAGAAGTATTCTTCGAAAATATTTTAAAGGACTATCCTCAAAACAAAACTGCACGTTTGTGTTATGCTAGAGCAATTGGTCTTAATAAACAAGCCGAAAAAGCTTTAGAATTATTTATTGATTTAAAAAAAGAAAATCCTGGCGATCTGGAAATTGAGCTCAATTACGCAGAAGCCTTGTTATGGAATAAAAAATTTGATGAAGCCAAAATCTTCTACACAATCCTTGTAGCAAAAAACCCAACTAGCTTTGTGGCTCATCTTGGATTTGCAAATACGCTGTCTAATTTAAAAGAATATAGGGATGCGTTAATAAATGTCAACAAAGCTTTAGCACTATCCCCCGCTAATCCAGGGGCTTTGATTTCAAGAAAATACATTAAATTAGGATACGCTAATCAGAAGGTAAATGAAAAAAAATATCCCGAAGCGGATGCTTTTTACGACGAAATATTAGCAGACTTCCCTAATGACAAAGAGACTTTGCTGAACAAAGCCAACTTATATTTGATTACCAAAAACATAGCAAAGGGAAAAGAAAACTACACTTTAATTGCAAAAAGCGATCCTATTATCGCTTTAAACGGCTTGTCTTTAATTGAACATATTGACGGTAAAGACAAAAAAGCATTAGAAATAGCAGAAGAAGCGGTACAAAAAGTAGTTGGGAATACTGATGAAGCATTAGCCAAACAAACTCAGGAACGTTATGTTCAAGCTTTGATTTGGAATAAAAAGTACAAAGTGGCTCAGGCCAAGATCGAAGAATTAAATACGCAGTATAAAAATGAGAATTGGCTATTAGCATTATCTGCAACCTTAGCTGTTTACCGTAGTGATTTTAAAGAAAGTATTGGATATTACTCAACGATTTTAGAAAACGATTCAAAATCCTTTGATGGAAATCTTGGAATTGCTAATGCTTATTATGCAGACGGAGAAACTCATAAATCATTAGATGCAGTTGCTAAAACATTGGAAATTTTTAAAAATCAAAATGATGCTGTAAACTTTCTAAAAAAAATAAACGAAGAGTACACACCAACACTTGAGGAAAAACTTTCTTATGCCTTTGATAACGGTAAAAACACTGCCAAAGCTACTCTTACTTCAATTGTTATTCCAGTATCTACTAAATTGGCCTTTAATGCAAGTTACCAATATAGAGAAACGGAAAATACAGTTTCTAAAGCTAGTGCGAAAACGAACGATTTCTTAGCAGGAGTGAATTACAAATTCCACCCAAAAATTAGCTACACATTCAACGCAGGAGTAACATCAGCGAATTCTAACACCAGCTCGTACAACCAAGCTTTAATACATACGTTTTTCAAAATAAAACCTATGAAATTACAAGATTTAGAAATAGGTTATAAAAGAGAAATTCAAAATTTCAACTCTGATTTGATTGACAAAGAAATCGCTGCTAATAATTACTACCTGAATTACAATCTAAGCACCAATTTTAATTTTGGATGGTTTACGCAATATTTTTACACTACACAAACGGATGACAATACCCGTAACCTCTTGTTTACTTCATTCTATTACAACTTTATGTCTAGTCCTGTTTTAAAAGGAGGATTGAACTACCAGTACATTGCCTTCAAAAACCAAGTGCCTACTGATTATTTTAGTCCAAGTAAGTTTAATGCTGTTGAAGTTTTTATAGAATTGCTTAAAGACGAGAAAATCGCCGAAGTAAACAGTTGGTTCTATAACGCGAATCTAGCTACTGGGTATCAATTTATAGAAAACAATGATAAACAATGGACTTATAGAGTACAGGCCAAATTAGGTTATAAATTCTCTGATCGTTTATTAGCAAATATTTACGGAATCAAGAGTAATATTGCTTCTGTATCCGTGGCAGGATTTACATATACTGAAATGGGTTTAAGATTAAAATGGAGTCTCTTTGAAAAACCTATTTTTAAATTAAATTAGAGGTAAATAGCAAAGCCAAAAAGGTTGCATTAAAGACAACCTTTTTGGCTTTTTATTCTCTAAAACAATTAGCTTAGCGATGTTTATAAGTGAAATATTGAAGATACAGTTATTATAATTGCATTAAACAAGGTAGAAAATCACAAGTAATTGTATTACTTTTTCTATATCACTAGCTGTAAGTCAGTGTTTTTAAAACCAATTACTTTCCTCACTTCATCCGTATTGGGCAACATAAAACAATCCTTTTTTTCAACACAACATTTAATCAAAAAGGGTTGTATTAATGAATGGTGCACAATAATTGTTTCCTCTTTTTTCACATATTGTTCTAATTCAAACTTACTTTTAGGACCAGCCCAATCTAAATTATAACAGTATGCTATAGCACTTTTTCTTATAAAAGTAATATACTCATCATTTAAAACAGACCATTTTATAGAAACTAAATAATACCCATTATTAGTGTCGGAAAACTTGGACTCATCATTATAACTTTCTGTATATCCTAATATTTTCATCTTTTTCTTCTTATATTTCAATACCTAAAATAAAAAAAAATAGTTTAACTGCATAAATTAATCGACAAAAGACACTTATCCGCATTAATTGTAAGTTTTGACTCTCATAATGCTATTTATTACTCTCCTGTTTTAATCTTTAAATAAAATACAACTAAAATGTGAATACATAGAATTCAAAAAAAAGGCTGCCCGTGGCTGGCAGCCTTTCAAACAACAACACAATTAGTTTATTATAAACTTGTTTTGGAACTGCTCTTTTTCATTAGTTGTCACAATAAAAAAATAAACTCCTTTCTTCAAATTGTCTAATCCTATTGCAATTTCATTATTAGAAGGAATTGACATAAAGGTTTTATTACTTACTGTTCTACCTGTCATATCTATAATTTTCACATTAACACTATCAGTTACTTTAGGTAATACAATTGTTGTTGACTGTACGCAAGGATTAGGATAATTATAAATGTTTTTAACTAAAGTATTAACAAAACTGTCTACACTTAACGTACTTTCATTTTTAAATATCAACTGAGAAACAGAAACTGTAAAAGGTTGGAAAACCTGATAATTGCCTTGCACCGAAAACACAATTCCTTTTATTTTTTCATTATTATATTTCTGTCCTAATGGATTAGTAAACTTATCAAAAAGAACATTCGTCTCAGTCGGTGATGTGTTTGCAGGCATTTGATAACGCAATCTGTTATTCCAGTCAGTTGTGTTTTCTGTTACTAAAACTACCTCTACTGGCAATGAATTTTGAATCGTAAATCCTAAGGTTGAATATGAGCTGGCATCAAACATTAATTCACCTGGAAGAATGTTTCTAAAAACGTTCAAAGTACCGAATATGTCTCCTGTAACTGAGATGTTTCTTTCTATGGCATATTGATCTTTGGCGATGCTAGTATTTGCAATATTGTCAATCACAAATGAAGAAATGGTTGTTTCTGTTTTGGAATAATCCAGTCCCCAAGGGCCATCTGCTAAATATAATCCATCCAGTTGTTTTGACTTATCTCCAACGATTGAAAGACCTATATCAAATATCCCTCCTAAATCTAAAACTACATTTTGTTCATAAGCCCCCGTCAAACTTACATTTTGATAAATCAATTCAGTTGTTGCTAATTCAGTTGCTTTTTTATTTCCTTCAAAAGTTAAATTGAAAGATCTTGATTTATTAATAATCGCCAAATTTAATTTACCGTTTTTATAAAACCCCTTTTTCACAAAAACGGTCGGAGTCCTATTATCAACCATTTCGGGAGATAAGGTTTTTTGTTGTTGCATTTTAAAAATAATACCTTTTGCAATATGGCAAAGCTGAGCTGTTGAAGATCCCCAAACTTGAAAATTAAGATAATTCCCTGCAGGATATTGTTCTATATTCCAGTAACTGTGAAGTTTATTTGCTGCTGTCAACTGTTGTATAGAAAAATTCACAGCATATTCAGTAAGTCCGTTTGCTCTTTTTAATTCGACCAAAATAACTTCATATCCACTCAGATTGATTGTTATAATATTTTCAAGAGATGAATTATTCAAACGGTCACAAATTGCTTTAGAGTGACTGTAAACAGCCCCGACTGTAGCCGTAGCCAAAACTGCCGCTACTCTATTATCTCCTTGATAATAATCAACCGAATATACTTGCTGAGCATTAGTGATTCCTATTAAATCTGTCGGACTGGAAACAAATGTGGTTTCGGTACCAAGCATACCTGTATTAGGAATTAAAGAAGAAAACTCAACAATTGAACCAGTTGTTTTAGAAAAAAGAGAAGAAGGAACAAACTTTTTTTGCGCCTCTTTTTTGTTGGCAAAACTATTTGTTTTTATTCTGTTGAAACTTCTCTTGGCAATAAGACTAGCTAAATCACCATTGCTTTCTAGCCCTCCGTCATTTGCAGATGTTACAGTTGTGGTTTCAGCAGTACCTAGAATAACCAATTCAGCAGTTGTTGAATCGGCAACCGTTTTATTATTAGAAGTTCTAGTTGTAGTAGCCACAACTTCATAAGTTCCTGGCAACAATTCAGGATATAAAATAGCAACACTCCAGTTCGTATTATTTATATAAATATCTTGAGAATAAGTAATCCCATTTATTGTAATTGATAAATGATCATCTCCTAACATATCCCCTCCCCATGTTCCAGAAATAACTGGAGTAGTGTCTGTAGTTGATTGAATTTCTACTGTCGGAGTTAAAATTTCTCCAGATGCAATATTATCTAATGTTCCATTTATGATAACTCCTAATTCTTCCCAGGTTTTATCCAAAACTCCTGGCTCTTTATCATTTACTCCTGCAATATCACCATTAGAAGTTTGACTAGTTGATGTAAATCCATACAATGCAATTGCAGAACTTCCAGTAATGGACAACCCAAAATTATTAAGCACATATGTTTTTAAGCTTTCTTCTGTAAAACCAAATTCTATCCAGTAATCCATTCCACTATTACCACCATCAATATCAGTTCCTGCACTATATGAAGATATATCGGCATTTCTTGTATCCAAAAAGAATTCGTTGTTTTTTGTTCCGTTTAACCAAGAAGTTTGAGACGGTGAAAGACCTGTTTTCGAATAATCTCTTTTATGAAAAGAAACATAAGGGGTTTGACTTTTCATATTTGCTTCTATAAAAAGATCCGCTATTAAATCCCCCGAAACATCAATACCCAAATAAAAAGAAGTTGAAGGATTACTTTGCCCCATTCTCACTCTAAAAAAGTAAGCGTCATCCATTAATCCGTCAGTAAAGCTGATCGTCTCTTTTTGAGTTTCGACCATTGCATATGTAGCATTACCTACAAAATCAGTGTCAGCAACTGACTGTTGGTCATCACTGGGATCAAACTTATCCCCTTTCATTAATGGAACCCACAAACCCTTTGCTTGACCAACATTAATATAAGGTCCTAAAAAAGCATAAGACAAATTTGCTGTAGGAATTGTTGCTTTTGTTCCATAAATTGAGACAGCGCCAACATTGGCATACATTCTTCCATTTAGAATACTGTCTGCTCCCATAGAAACTGCTCCGTCATATGCTATCACTGTACCAGTCATAGTAGTTCCTGCAGCCATCGCAATTGCACCTTTAGCAATCCAAATTACATTTTCAGCAACTGCCCCGTTAGTCAAAATCACAGTCGCACCTGCTGATGTAGTTAGAGCTCCTACAATTTTAATAATAAACAATGCATTGGGATTTCCCTGAGCATCTAATGTCAGAGATCCATTAATAGAAACAGCAGCTACATGAGAATAAACTCCTGGAAAAAGAGTCTCTCCATTTCCATATACTGGAATGTGACTTGTAATTGTTGCAGGAGTATTTTGAAGTTGAACGCAGACTGCCGTTAAATCTAAAGCAGCTTGTGCGGCAATTGGGTTTACATTTTCTATATTTCCATCAATAGTAGTAGGAGTTGTAAAACCAGATATAACTCCAAGATTCGATCCAACATTACCCTTCACTATAGAAATTCCAGTATTAGATACTGCACCGCTTCCCGAAAAAAGTACAAATTCAGAAACCGCTCCAAAATCCGGCCCTGTCTGCGCATTTACTTTAACTTCAAATCCAAAAAGTAATAAGCAGCAAATAAGAGCCATTAAGCCAAAAAATGAATTTTCGTTTTTATATAGTGTAAAGTTCATCATAAATTTCTAATTTAAATAATCTAAATTTATTATTCGAAATTATGAAATCAATGTAAATTAAAAAAAAGTATTAGTCTATTCCGTACTTACTATAGGTGAGATGCAATTAAGTTACGGTGAGCAGATTATAAAAGATTTAATCTTTTCATTAATTCAGGCCTATTAGCTCGACTTACTGGAATTACGTCTTTGGCAATCAAGACACTATTGTCTTCAATGTCAATTATTTTTTTTGTGTTAATAATAAAAGAGCGATGCACTTTTAAAAATAAATCTTTTGGTAATTTATCCTCAATTTTTTTAAGTGTAGAGTGAACAATATAATTATTTCCCTCCGTTTTGATATGAATATAATCTCCTTTGGCTTCAACAATATTCACTGAAGCAATTTCAATTTTGATTAACCTACGGTCAATATTAACATAAAATTCATTTATATTGTCCTCGGAAACAGCTGCAGATTCATTTGAATTGAAGTTTATTTTATATGAATTTGCTTTTTGAATTGATTTTTGAAAACGATCTTCGGTAATGGGCTTTACAAGATAATCCACAACACATTTATACTCAAATGCTTCAATGGCAAAATTACTATCCGATGTGATCAAAATTACTTTGGGAGGGTTTTTAATAGTTTGAATAAAATCAAAACCCGTAAAATCAGGCATATGAATATCCAAAAATATTAAATCAACATCATTTTGATTTAAATATTTAATGGCCTGTAAAGCATTAGAAAACTCACCTTTAATGATTAGATCTGTATTCTTTGAAATGAATTGTACAATAATAGCTCTTGCCATTTCTTCATCATCAATTATAATACAATTCATAAGGCATGGAGTTTTATAAATGATTCACAAATTCCTGCATGATTTTTAAAATATTCTCAAAATCAGGCTCTAAATTTGTAGTGTTTTTTTTTAAATTACGTTCATATTCTTCAGCAATATAATAACTTTTTTCTAAACCTAGTATAGAAATTTTATGTTTTAATTTATGAACGGATTGTGACGCTAATATTAAATTAGTATTTTTAAATTGCTCAGCATAAATTGCTATTTCAATTGGGAGTTCTTTTTTGAGAATACCGATTAATTTATTCTTGAATTCAAAATTATCTCCTGAAAGCTCGTTTATATAATTTAAATTAGGCTGTTCCATATCCTTTAGCTATTGTAAAATAAAAAATTGTTCCGATATTTTCTTGGCTTTCCAGCCAAATTTTTCCTTTATATAAATCTATAATTTTTTTCACAATAGAAAGACCAATACCTGGTGAGGGGTCATTATTTTCTAATTTAGAAAAAATATCAAAAATTTTAGTTTGGTATTTTTCTGGAATACCTATTCCATTGTCTTTAATGTAAAAACAGAATTCGTTATCATTTTCTGAATGACCTATTTCAATAATTTTAATTTCTTTATTATTATATTTCACGGCATTTTGAAGTAAATTTCGAAATATCTGTTTGAATCTAAGATCATTACCAAACACTTTAGGCAATTGATTTTTTATAGTAACATCTACATTTTCTAGCACATTGGTAGTCATTAAAATTTCATCTACCACAAAATTTATGTCAATTATTCTATTATCCTTTTCTTGTTTTTCAATTGATGAATAATCTAAAATTCCTTTAATCAATAAATCCATTTTCTCTACATTAGAAAGAATTAAATTTAATGATCTAAGATTAGTTTCATCCATCATCTCCTCATTATCGGAGATAAACCAATTTATAAGTGTATCAATGCTGCGCAATGGCGCTTTTAAATCATGGGAAACCATATGGGCATATTCATTTAAAGCCTGATTTTGCTTTTCAAGATTTAAGAGCAACTCCTCTCTTTGCCTACTGATCTTTACAATCTCTACAGATTGTTGCTGAATATAATCTGCTGAATTAAATGAGTCTGCATTTGATGTAATTTCCACATCAAGACTCATTGAATTAAGAATAAACTCCAGATTTTTGTTTACTTCTTTTAGACTCTCTGCCTCGTCTCTCAATTTTTTATTGGCCTCAAAAAGTTCGTCAGAACTAATTTTCATTGCCCTTTGCAATAATGCTATTTGATCTTCAAAATTTTTGTACGAATCATTAATTGCTTCTAGAAAAAGGTCCAAATCATTCAATCCTCCTTTAAGTTTTTTGTCAATTTGCCTTTTTAATAATGGGTTCATTATTCGCTTATTAAGGTTAATGTCATTGTTTGATTGTGAAGTTCACATAATGTACTCCCATTAAAAGGTGCCATTTCTCCATAGGAATAAAATCCAGTTATTGGAATCCTCTCTCCAATAGACTCTCGAACTTGCTCAATTTCTTCTTCTACCCTTTGATTCATAACTAATTTTCGACCAATACAACTTACTAAAATTGCAATTTCCGGTGCGTTTATTCGGTTTTTCATAGCAAATTTTGCTGCGATTTGCGCACCCTCTGCAATGCCATCAACGGACGCAGTCATTAATTGAACTCTAGAATTTACTGGAACATCCCCCGCTAACGTCATGGATTGATCTTCGTTCTTAATTTTTAATATCGTTCTTACAACGGGTTCATTTTTACCTTCTGGAGTTACATTTAAAGGATACAATAGAGAGGCTTTCGGTAACTCTTCCGCTTTATCCCCTAAATATTTTTTATATAAGTCAAGAGCAGGCTGATCATCAATTTCATAAAGAATATTAGCTTCTGATTTTGTTATTATTCTTTCCGGTCCAAAAGGGATCCAACCGCCAAAGCTGCCAAAAGACACTTCTAATGTTTCACCATAAAATCCAATCAAAATTACTTCTCCTTCTTTTGGATTCTCTTTGTATGAAGCTACTGTTTTTTCAAATCGGGCATCATCACCACACATCCCTCCCGTTACAGAAACTGCAGAATCAATTTTGATTTCTAACCCATTTATTAAGGAACTACCATTTACAAAACTCCCTTCAGATAAAACAAATAAGTGTTTCAAATTTTCTTTTGGAATTTTATGATAGAGTGCTTCCCCTAGCTTTTTTGCGTTTTTATCATAGTTTAGAATATTTTCTCTTTCAACTACAAAAGAACCTTTTTCAAACTCCATAGCAGTTACAGAAATAGAATTGTCGTTTACATTACAACATAATATTTCCCCAGCTGTTGACCCAAAAACTATATCTTCATATGGAAATTCTTGACGAATATTATTTATAACTTCTACATTTTCTAAAAGAAACCTATTACCAAAAACCAAGACTAATGGATTTTTTAGAATTGTTTTCTCTTGAAAATAATCCCAGTTTTGATTTCCATTTTTAGAGGCTTGAATAATTTTCATGGTTTATTTATTAAGTTTTAAGAAAAAGGTTGTGCCTACTCCTTCTTCACTTTCAATCCAAATTTCACCCTTGTATGTTTCGATAATTTTCTTAACAATTGATAGACCTAGACCGGTTGAATGCTCGCTTGTAGTATACGATTGAAAAGTATTAAATATTTTTTGGTGATTTTTTTTCGCAATTCCAACTCCATTATCTTTTATAGAAAAAACATAATAATTATCAAATTCTTCCGAAGATATTTCAACTAAACCAATAGCTTTCTCGATATAATTTACCGCATTCCCAATAATATTTTGAAATAGCTGCTGTATTCTATAGCGATCAGCATTAATAATTGGCAAGGTGTTTTTTATAATAATAGTAATGTGTTTTGGAATATGGATAATATCAATTATACTCTGAATTATCTGATGAGTATTAACCTTTTCAATAGCCATGTCCTCTTTATCAATTTTAGAATAAGTCAAGATTCCTTCAATTAAATGATCCATTTTCTCCACTTTATTTTCCATCATTGAAAAATAGTTCAAGGTTTGGTCACTAAAAACTTTGTCATTATCCGCTTTAATCCAAGAAATTAATGAATGTATGCTGCGTAAGGGTGATTTTAAATCATGTGAAACTATTTGAGCATAATCTTCCAATTCTTTATTAGACTTAGCAAGACTTATTACCAATTCTTGACTTTTACTTTCTAATAATTTTTTATTGGAAATATTTTCTTCAATAGCAAAAAACCGAACTATTTCGCCCTTCTTATTATACAAAGCTTGTCCTTGAATTTTCACCCAATATTCCTCTCCCGTTTTGGAGTAATTTATAATTTCACAACTAAACGGTTGACCTTTGCTAATTTGTTTTTTTAAGTACGCAATGGTATCAAGATTTGTTTTGGGCCCTTGTAATATATGACCTGGTTTTATCCCAACTAATTCCTCTTTCGTATAACCTGACATCTTTTCAAAACTTGAATTAACCCATTCAATATTACCGTCAACATCTGAAATCAGAACTGCATTTATATTTTTTTCAGCAATTAAGGATAGTAAATATAACCTTTCTTCTTGCTCTTTCTGCTCCGTTATGTCTAGATGTATTCCTATTGAACCTATCACCTTGTTGTTTAAATCATAATTTGGCGCTCCACTAACTAACCAATGCCTAAGCTCCCCCTTTTTATTCTTTACTTGTAACTCATACGAATCGGTAATACCTTCAGTTCTTAATTTATTTTTAGATTTAACCAATTCTCTACTTTCGTCTGTTAGAAGCAAACTAGATGCTTTTTTACCTATTAACTCTTTTAGGCTATATCCACTAAAATCGCAAAAACTATTATTAGCTAAAATAATCCTTTCGTTATGATCAACTTCAATCAGCCCCAAGTTCATATTGGCAATAATGTTGCTGTACTTCTCTTTTTCGTTTCGTAATATTTCTTCGTGTTTCTTTTTTATGGTAATATCCTCAATCATAGCAAAGTACTGTACCACTTCCCCATCTGAGTCTAATATAGGCTGTCCTTTAGTTCTAACCCAAAAGTTTCTACTGTTTTTTCTTCGATGAAGATGTTCAACATTAAACGGATCTCCATTTACAAATGGGACTATCATTTTAAGCAACTCTTCCTCACTAGTTTCATTACATTTGCCAAGTTGAATAGGGGTTTTCCCCATTACTTCTTCTTTAGAATAACCAGTAAGCTTTAAATAGGCTTCATTACACCAAAATATTTCACCGCTAGGCTTTGTGAAAACAACACCATTTTCATTAGCACTCGCCACAAGAGAAAGTCTATTTAATTCCTCCTGATCTCTTTTTAATATTTTCTTTTGATTATTAATTTTAATTAATAATTCTTTTAATTCTTTGGTAGTGATTTCTTGTGTCTTTAACACATGGAGTAGGTCTAATAGAGGATCGTGGAAAGCAAAATCGTGTAGTGTTAATTTTTTTTCTCTAACTTGGTCCATCGAAACAAACCACGGAGAACCCACAAATAAAATACAGCCGTTAAGTTCCTGGAATTGCCCTCTTAAATCAACAGATTCAGAGGTTGTTGCTATAAGGACTAATTGATTAAAGACAGCAACTAAATTTTCAAAAGTAGGAGTGTCAACATAGGGCCTTTTAACGGCAAAAGAGGCCGCAAAATCATCATTAAGTTTAATCTTTGGTAAAGCCTTTGCCAAACTTTCACCAAACCCCTTTATTTTTAAATCAGAATCAATTAATATATAAAACGGGAATAGTTTATTGAAGTTTTTTTGATCAAAATCAAATCTTAACTTTTCCATCTTTTTTTACCAAATTACGTTAAAAATTTCATGTGAGCTACCTTTGTCTCGAGTTTGGATTAAATTAATAGCTACTGGGGTATTATACATTTTTCCTAATCCTTGAATTAAACCTCTTACAAAATCCTGAAGACCTTCTCTTTTTGAAAAATAATGTAAATTGATACTGTTTTCAGTGATATCACTCACTTTAAATTCTGGAGGAGTTAATTTGGGATAAATTAGCATAACTCGATTATGAAAAAGTGGTAAGTTTATTAAAAATTCTTTCAAATCATTTCCACCCGCTTCCATTAATCCACCATATTTATCTTTTGTAGTTTTTAAAACCCACCATTCTCCAAAAGCAATTAAAACAGCACTCACTGTCATTCCCATTTCGTCAGAAACGGCCTGAGCCAACTTAAAAGTCAGATCATCGTCATAAGGCTCGCTGCTGATAAAATAATCAACATCTATTCCGCTGCGCAATTTAACAGCTTCCCATTTTTCCTCACCAAAATTAGCCGTAACTAACTCCTCTATTGCTTTATTTACAATTCCGTACATCCTTTACTGAGATATTAACTCGTTACAACTCCAATATTCTATTAATTTTTTTATGCGATCCACATAGTCATCGTACTTAAGGGGTTTCAACAAATATCCAGCAATTCCAATTCTGTAACATTCCATAACATCTTTCCGATTATTTGATGTGGTTAAAATGATAGCTGGTATGTATTTTAAATATTCATCCCCTTTTAATATGCCCAAAAATTCAATTCCATTAATTTTCGGCATATTTAAATCCAATATAATGATATCAGGTATAATTTCTTTTACCTTTAAAATTGTTAATGCTTCCTCACCATTGTTGGCTTCAATAATTTTATGTTTCGAATTCATGGTGCTTAAAACTCTATTGAATTTCATTACCTCAATTGCATCATCTTCGATTAATAATATATTTAGTGATCTGCCCATTTGTTTTTATATATATTTTGCCAACCTTAAAAATAATGCTATTACGAATTTTATATATAGCTTTTCGATAATTGCAATACTACTGTCGTTGAATAGCGTTAAAGTGTCGACGAAAGGTTTTCGTTTTTTAAAATCTCCTCTTTAATTTTTTTAGTTAAACTACTAAATACCAAATCATAAGAATGGTCAATCAATTCTTTTAAGAGAGAATCGGAAACTTCTTTATTTATGGCAATCGTGTTCCAGTGAATCTTACTCATATGCCAACCAGGGATGATATCATCGTATTGAGCACGCAATTCTTCGGCACGTTCTGGATCACATTTTAAATTTACAGATGGCTCTCCTTTCTCCCATTGCTTTAATGACGAAAGAGCAAACATTTTTCCTCCCACTTTAAAAACCAAAGTATCCTCGTCAAAAGGGAAGTGTTCCGTCACACCTTTCTTAGACAAACAATATTCGTAATAGTTTTCGAGATTCATCTTTAAAAATTATTTAGTTTCTGAAATTGAGTACAATACCGGTTTACTAGGGCTGGCATCATTTTCAAAAGAAGCGATTTGCAAATTCAATAGATAACTTCCATCTTGTATTTCATCAGCTACAAAAATCATTTCGGTTATCGTACAATCCAGTCGAGCATCAGTATTCAAGTTTTTCACATCTCTTACATTCCAGAAGGCTTTGTGTGCCAACAGTTTTCCTTCGTCTTTTTCCTTATCAACACTTGGCAAATCAATTAATAGATGTTTGATTCCGCTTTCGCGAATGAAAATCGCAGCGTCTTCAGACAGAAAAGGCGGATTAGTATGAGAATATTTTAAATGTTTTTTGGATTCTGAATTTGGAGCCGTTCTAATTATTATAGCTTCAGGCAAATTCTCCTTCAAAGCATTTTCAATTTGTTTTTTGGTGATAACCAAATCGTCTCCTTGAGTTTCTGGTTCCACCGAAATCAATTCACCCATAAAGAAAAACTGCTTCAAACACTGGTTGATACTGTAAAAATCATGGGTGATATGACCTAAGCATTCCGTATGTGTGCCGTGACCGTGAGGATTGAATTTAATATTATTGAAATTCGTTGAGGACATTCCTGATGAAACTTTCCCTATCCACTCTTCAAAACGAACGGGTTCTATCACTGGTTTATCAATATACCAAGCAATAGGGTTTTCGTCAGTATTAGTCAATGGAATCGAAATGTCAATTGGTTTTGATAAATCGACTTCGAAAGTTGTATTGTTGTGCTGAATTGTAGTTTTCATAATTTTTCAACCACAAGGGTCACTAAGGTTTACGCTAAGATCACAAAGCTTTGTGCTCCTTGTTCTTTCTTTGTGCTCTTTGCGGTTAATTTATTATTCCAAATTTAAGTAAAATAAATCCGATGCAATTCCATCTGTCAAAAACTTTCCTTTTGGAGTTGGTTTTAATATATCATTTTCAATAAAAAGCAATCCGTCGTCCAAGAACTTATGAGCTTGTTTCATCAAATAATCCAAATAAGTTTGTCCAAATTCAGTACTAATTCTTTCTAATGAAACTCCCCAAATCGTACGCAAACCAGTCATCACATATTCATTATATCGATCCGTTATTGAAAGAATTTCAACTTCATTTGCCAATTGATTTTCCTGCATTGACTTTAGGTACATAGGGTTATTAGAAACATTCCAACTACGGGAAACACCATCGTAACTGTGTGCTGAAGGGCCAATTCCTAAGTATTTTTTTCCTAGCCAGTAAGCTGAATTGTTCTTAGAGAAAAAATTAGCCTTCCCGAAATTTGATAATTCATAATGAATAAAACCATTCGCTTCCAGTGTTTCCACTAAAATCATAAAATGTTCCTGAGCAATTTCATCTTTGGGTTCGGCAATTTTTCCGGTTTGGATTAATTTCTTTAAGGCTGTTTTAGGTTCCACCGTCAAAGCATAACTGGAAATATGAGGAATCCCAAAAGACATAGCGGTCTCAATATTTTTTTTCCATTTTTCATTACTCATCCCAGGAACTCCGTAAATCAAATCAATCGAGATGTTATCAAAATACTTTGTTGCTTCTTCCAGACATTTTTTGGCTTCCGCCGAATTATGCGCCCGGTTCATCATCTTCAAATCATCTTCAAAAAAAGACTGAATTCCAATGCTCAACCTATTAATTTTACTTTTCGAAAGTTCGATTATCCGTTCGCTAGACAAATCATCAGGATTCGCTTCCAGTGTAATTTCCGGGTTTTCGACAACAGTATAATGTTCGTAAACAGTTTCAATCAAGAAATTAATTTCATCCGAAGTCAATACGCTTGGCGTTCCACCTCCAAAATAAATGGTCTCCACGTTTTCGTTATCCGACTCACTTTTACGCATTTGGATTTCCTTGGCCAAAGCCAAAACCATTTCTTCTTTCTTCTTCATCGAAGTCGAAAAATGAAAATCGCAGTAATGACACGCTTGCTTGCAAAAAGGTATGTGTATGTAGATTCCTGACATAATAAGTGGTCAGTGCTCAGTGGTCAGTTCTAAAAACCGATCACTAAACACTATTTTTTAACTCGTTCTTCGTTTTGTTTTACAAAAGCATCCCAGCCCGTATAACTTTTGGTTCCAATTACTTTTCCTGAATTGAAAAAGTGACAAACCGCAGCTGCCAGTCCATCCGTACTATCCAGGTTTTTTGGCAATTCTTTTAGTCCCAATAATTGCTGAAGCATTTTGGCTACTTGCTCTTTACTGGCATTTCCGTTACCGGTAATAGCCATTTTAATTTTCTTGGGTTCGTACTCTGTAATAGGAATATCTCTTGACAATCCGGCAGCCATAGCGACTCCTTGCGCGCGACCAAGTTTCAACATCGACTGTACGTTTTTACCAAAAAAAGGCGCTTCAATCGCAATTTCATCTGGGTGATGGGTGTCAATCAATTCAATTGTACGTTCAAAAATTCGTTTCAGTTTCATATAATGGTCGTCCATTTTATTCAACTGCAATTCATTCAATTGAATAAACTCCATTTTTTTATTAACGACTTTAATCAAACCAAAACCCATTATTGTGGTCCCTGGGTCAATTCCTAATATGATGCGTTCGTTTGCCAAAAGTTTTATTTTAACGTTAATTTATTTCACAAAGATACTCGAAGCTAACGCAGAGATTCACCAAGCTTGAATTATTACCGACATAATCAAAATCTTTGCGCTACTTAGTAATTTCTCTGTGAATCTTGGCGAAATAGCATTTTCACAATACTTTTCCCTTTCTTTGCACTAATGATTTCAATTCCACACAAAACTAAACAATTCCTCGTTCTTATAATCAAAGTTTTGATTGTGTGCGGAGCATTTTATTTTATTTACAACCAACTTGCTAACAATGACAAACTGGACTGGGTACAATTTATAGCTAAATTCAAAAAAAATCAGTCGGTTGCAGGGATTAGTTTCATCTTATTATTGAGTGTGTTGAATCGTTATTTCGAGATTTTAAAATGGCAAAATCTAGCTTCGTATCTAAAACCTATTTCGGTTTCAGAAGCTACAAAACAAGTTCTAGCCGCATTAACAGCTGGAATTTTCACTCCCAACGGAGTTGGTGAATATGCCGGAAAAGCGCTGTATTATGAAAAATCAGAAACCAAGAAAGTAATATTCCTTAACCTGATTTGCAACGGAATCCAAATGGTGTTGACAATTGTCATAGGGATATTTGGCTTGTTGTATTTTAATGCCATATATAATGTCATTACCACAAAAACGGTAGCAATAATTTTCGGAATATTAATTTTAACTTTCGTGTTGCTCTTTTCTATAAAAAAACTGACTATAAAAGGCTATTCTATCGAAAAACTGATTCATAAAATCAACGAAATTCCTAAACGTATTCACCAAAAAAACATTTTTCTAGGTTGCTTTAGATACTTAGTCTTTTCGCATCAATACTACTTTTTATTTCTAGCTTTTGATGTTGATTTACCTTACTTGACTTTGATGGCAGCCGTGACAAGCGTTTATTTCCTAGCCTCCTCCTTGCCTACTTTTCAGTTTTTAGACTTTGCCGTAAAAGGAAGTGTAGCCATCTTTTTCTTTGGGATATTAGGTGTAAACGAATGGATTGTCATATTTGCATCAACATTAATGTGGTTTCTAAACGTGGTTCTGCCAGTTGTGATTGGCAGTTATTACGTGTTGAGTTTTAAAAGCCCCCTAGACCCCGAAGGGGAAACAAGACAAACAAACTAACCCACTTAAATCAATGATTGCAATTATTTTAAGTATTGTTTTAGGTGTCTATCTAATTGTAATTAGTTTGCTTATTTATGGTTTTACCAAAATAAAAAACTATGATTCTATTGGCTTAAAGCCAAAGACGGTATTCACTATTATTGTTCCTTTTCGTGATGAAGCCGATAATTTACCTATTCTTTTAGATAGCTTTTCGAAACTGAATTATCCAACAACCTTATTTCAAGTCATTCTTGTTGATGATGAATCTAAAGAAAAGTTTCAAGTTTCAAATTATACGTTTCAAATCAGCATTATTGACAACATCAGACAAACAAAATCTCCAAAAAAAGATGCGATTTTAACAGCTATCGATACTGTTAATACTGATTGGGTTATCACCACAGACGCTGATTGTGTTGTCACTGAAAATTGGTTATTGACACTTGACAATTACATTCAAACACATACTGTTTCTATGATCGCCGGGGCGGTGACTTATGATTGTAACCATTCTTTTTTACAGCAGTTTCAACAACTGGATATTGCTAGCTTGCAAGGCGCAACCATTGGTAGTTTTGGAATTGGTAAAGGGTTTATGTGTAATGGCGCAAATTTGGCCTATACCAAATCCTTTTTTCAGGAATTAAACGGATTTGATGGAAATGATAAAATTGCCAGCGGCGACGATGTTTTCTTGTTGCAAAAAGCAATTGCTCATTCTGTTAAAAAAGTCTATTATCTAAAATCAAAAAACAATATTGTCACCACTAAACCTTTGGATGACTGGAAATCTTTATTCCATCAAAGAGTGCGCTGGGCTGCCAAAACAACTTCCTACCAAAGCGGTTTTGGGAAAGGATTAGGGATTGTGGTTTTTATGGGGAACTTGGGAGTAATTATTGGTTGTGGATTATGGGTATTGAATTTACTTGAATGGGAGATTATCTTAGTATTGTTAGTATTGAAATATGTGATTGATGCCTTATTGATATTCAAAACCAATATTTTTTCAGGAACTAAAACCAATTACCTAATACGAAGCAGTTTACTTTATCCCTTTTTTAGTGTGGCAGTTGCTTTATATTCGGTGTTTGGGAAATACGAATGGAAAGGGAGGAAGTTTCCTAAATAACTTTTTTGTCTCTAAAAAACAAACTTGCAAAAGTTATTGCTAAAATTATTGTAGAAATAAGACTTACCACAATATTTCCTACTTGCTTTATTGACAATCCAAAAGCCCATCTAATCGACATAAAAACAAAGACAAAAATTAAAACTAAAACCCAATATTTCCAATATGACTTTGTTGTTGTAGATTTTTTAAAAGGCAATTTATAAACATAATGGAGAATGAAAATCATCCCGATTAATGAACTTGAATGTTGAATTATTTTATAAAAAGGAATATTATTTACTTTATTGAGCAATAGAGGTGTTTTTTCAACAAAATATCCTGATTCATGAGTAAATGCATCCCAAAAAATATGCGAAAAAGCACCTATTAGAATTGAAATTAAAACATAATAAAAATTCCCTTTTAGGTAATCTATCCATTTCGTGTTCTTCAAAACTTCAAATCTATTTCGAAAAAAAGAAGGTAAGTTTTCTATTAAAGTCTTTTTTATTATTTCATGAAACAACAACGCAACTAAAAAACCAATAGGTATATTAAATAATAATAGCCCTACGAAAGTGTGACTAATATTACTTTGCACCTTCATTCTAATAAAATATTCAAAATCAGGACATATTGAACCTACAATCAATCCCGTTGCCGAAAGCTTGTTACTTCTCAATAAAGGTAAAATTATAGATGGATGTGAAAAAGTGAACGGCATCGGCTACTCCATTTTTATAATTACCGGCAAAATAAACTGGGTTTTCACGGGAATCCCTCTTTTTATCGCTGGATTTACTTTAGGGAAGTTTACTAATCTCGCGTGAAGAATACTGTCGATTTTAATGGTATCATATGCAACCGAATCTTTAGGAAACTGCGGTTCAAATTTCATTTTTGCATTTGGAAAAATAGTGACCTTTACCTCTATAGTGTCTAATTCAGGATAAAGCATTGATAAGGTGTCCACGCTTAATTTTTGTTGTATAAGCTCCGTTAAATACTGAAAAAAACATTTCTGACGCTGTTCCTTGTTGTCTATCTTTTCGCAATCAGCAAAGGAAGGGTATTCGTCAACTTCTTTCCAATTGATAGCCTTCAATTCCTTTTGCAGCAAATCCTTTTCAGAAGGAATTTGCTTGTCAATATACTGACAGGAATTAAGAAAGATAAATAGTAAAAAAAGATAATTATGCTTCAACATTTTATGTTTCAAATGGACTAATATTTTTATAAAAATACAACTATTATTTCTGGAATACTTTAGAAAGAAAACGATCTTCACTTCTTTTTAAAAATAGCGCTCTTAATTTTTAATACTTTCGTATGCCGAATAAGTGTTAATTTTAAGTTTTCAAAATTACTAAAAATAAACTTATGGATATACTGCTTATTATTATTGGCTTAATTTTTATGCTAATAGGTGTTTTGGGCAGTTTAATCCCCGTATTACCTGGAGTGAGTATCAGTTGGCTAGGATTGCTTCTTCTTTATTTTACAAAAAGCATCCCTTTTAATTATTGGATTCTAGGGACTACTTTATTCCTTACTATTCTTTTTAGCGTTTTAGATTATCTAATTCCTGCAAAAGCAACAAAGAAATTTGGAGGCAGTTCCTATGGAATTTGGGGGACAAACATTGGGTTAATTATTGGAATTCTTGCCCCTATCCCTTTTGGTTTTATAATTGGTCCGTTTTTGGGAGCATTAATTGGGGAACTGCTTTTGGATTCTAAAAACCACAACCGCGCTTTGAAAGCCGCAACAGGATCGTTCATTGGTTTTTTAACCTCCTCTTTTATACAGTTTTTAGTTTCTGTTCTTTTTTTAGCACTATTCATAACTTTAGTTTGGCAACACAAAGAGGGTTTGTTTTAGCTGAATTTCGTTATACTTAACACAATTCACAATAAATTTATAATCAAAAACACCAAAGCTGATTTTTGACACTCAAAATTTAAAATCGATAAATAATTTTGGCTTATAACTTATTTTTGTGATATTCGCAAAGAATACAATTAAATCCTTATTAAAAAACAGCCCGTTGGATAAAGATACTATAAATACTTCTTTTTTTATTCATCAATTGAAGGAGGGCGAAAACGCTGCCTTTGAAACGCTTTACCAGTTGTATTTTCAAAAATTATTTCATTTTGCCAATAGCTATATTGAAAATGAAGAAGAGGCTAAAGAAATTGTCCAAAATATTTATTTCAAACTTTGGAAAAAAAGAGCTAAGCTAGAATTAGACCTAAACTTGCATTCGTATTTATTTAAAATGGTTAAAAATGCTTGTCTAGATTACTTCAAGCATCAAAAGGTGCGTTCTAATTACAAAGATTTTTGTGATGCAGAAAGGAAAAGCATCAATCACTTGGCCTTATTAGATGACACAAGCACACTTTATATTGAAAATGAACTTCTTGAAAAAATCAATAAATCAGTGGACAAGCTCCCGGAAGCTTGTAAACGGATCTTTATAAAAAGTAGGTTTCAAGGATTAAAACACAAAGAGATTGCCGAAGAGCTAAACATCTCTACAAAAACAGTTGAAAACCAACTTACAAAAGCTCTTAAATTCTTACGAATGGAGCTTAAGGAACACACTGCACTCTTTTTATAACGACTTTTTTTTAAAATATTTATAAAAAACGTAGGGGTAACTTTATATTAAATCGTTTTAGTATAAAATGCCCTATATGAAAGAATCTGATTTAATACAATTTATAATCAAAAAAGGTAATTCTGAATTCGATAAAGAAGTTATCTCTTGGATTAACTCCTCTTCAGAAAATCAAGCTTTATTTAACAAAATAAAAGCAACACACGTTATTGATACTCTCGACAACAACTTTGAGAAGATCAGTCCAAACAAGCAATACAAAGCTTTTTTAAAGAAAAACAACAAATCTAAAAACAAGCGTCGTTTATTCCTGAAAATAGCATCGGCAATTATGATTCCTTTGCTATTAACCACTTATTTATATTATTCCAACAGCTTAGCAGACGCTACTGCTAACCATTTCACTGCCTATACCTCATCAGCAAAAGAACAAAAAAAAATCACTCTTGGTGATGGAACTATCGTTTGGCTAAATGCCGAAAGTAAAATCGTGGTCAGTAATCAATACAACAAAGAAGAAAGACGAATTAGTCTTTACGGAGAAGCTTTTTTTGATGTTGTGAAAAATAAAAACAAACCTTTCATTGTTGAAACTGCATCTGGAATTAAAGTAAAAGTTCTAGGAACCACCTTCAATGTTAAATCTTATTCTTCTGAAAAAAATGTTGAAACAACACTTGTAACCGGAAAAGTTGAATTGTACGATAAAAAGGAAATCAAACCTCTATTGACTTTAAGTCCTAAACAAAAAGCAACGTTTTCTAAAAAGGAAAAAGAACTATCTGTAGCCCAAGTCACCACCGAAGACATTACTTCATGGAAGTCCGGGAGATTGATTTTCAATAAGACTCCATTAGACGAATTTGCCTTGAATATTGAACGCTGGTTTGGGGTAAAAGTGATTGTTGATTCAAAAGGATTTAAAGACTACTCCTTTTCTGGGGTTATTGAAAAAAGCAACTCTATTGAAGATATCATGAGAGTCTTAGAGATTTCGTCAAATTTAAACTGCAGTTACACAAAAAACACAAAAACACTTTTGATTAAATCAAAATAAAAAAAAGAGAGTGCGCCAACACTCTCTTCATTTAAAAGGCTTTATAGCTGAATACCGTTTCTAAACAGAGTACTAACAAAAACCAAAGTTAAAATTATGAAAAAAAACCGAATTAAAAAGAATTCTACAAGAAGCTATTCCTCTTCTTTAGATAAATTTATCAGAATAATGAAAATATATTCGTTACTAGTTGCAATTACTATTTTTAAAATCTCGGCAACAAGCTTACCCACTTATGGGCAAAAAATAGCTGTTGAGTATGAAAAAGTGGCTCTAAAACAAGTCATTTCTAAAATTGAAGGCCAGTCTGATTATACTTTTTTTTACAACAACAAATTAGTTGATGAGAATACCGTTATAACAATTAAAGCTTCCTCTGATAAAATCAATATCATACTTGATAAAGCGTTAAAAGGCACCGGAATATCTTATGAACTAATGAATAGAAAGGTTATTCTTTTTAAAGAAACCGCTTCAATTTCTAAAAAAACCGATGCTGTTTTAGTGAAAAACACAATCGACAACGACCACTTTGTTCAAGAAAAAATTGAAATAAAAGGGACAGTTGTTGATGAATCAGGCGTTCCACTTGTGGGTATAAACGTGAGTATAAAAAACACCACAACAGGAACATTAACGGATCTTGACGGGAAATTTACCTTAAAAGCTAATTATGATGATATCATAGAAATTAGTTATTTAGGTTTGAAAACCGAAACTCGAAAAGTGAGCCGCCAAGCAACTACTTTTAAGATAACTATGACTCCTGATATTAGTAACCTAAACGAAGTAATTGTTGTTGCTTATGACAAGCAAAGCAAAAGCTCTTTTACAGGTGCTGCCGTAAATGTTGATGTTTCAAAAATTAAAGAAACACCTGCTGCCTCTTTTCAAGAAAGCTTACAAGGAAACGTGGCTGGAGTGCAAATGTCTTCTTCAAGCGGTCAACCAGGCTATGCACAAAGTATTCGCATTAGGGGTGTGGGCTCAATAAATGCCAATTCTGACCCATTGTATGTTGTTGATGGAATCCCTGTGGTTTCAGGAAATATTTCCACTATAGCAACCAGTTCCAATACAATTGCTGGAATTAATCCAAAAGATATTGAAACAATTACCGTTTTAAAAGATGCTTCGGCAACTTCTATCTATGGTTCTAGAGGGGCAAACGGAGTAGTGCTTATTACTACAAAAAGAGGAAAATCAGGTAAGACTAAATTTAATTTCAGCAGTCAGTATGGTGTAAGTGAAATGATTCTTCCAGAAAGAAATAAATTACTAACAACTCCTGAAAGCTTAGAATTATTGATCGAAAGCCGTATAAACATTGGCGAAAGCCCCGAAATTGCCAAAAAATACATTTATGACAACGTTGACGAAGATGTAAATACAAACTGGCAAGATGTTATAGGTAGAACTGGAGAATACAAGCAATATGGTTTTAGCGCTAGTGGTGGTAGTGACAAAACCACATTTTACTCTTCCCTGGGAATTTATGATCAACAAGCAGTGATTATAGGTGTAGATTATAAAAAATTTAATGCTAAAATAAATGTAAACCATAAGGCAACAGATAAATTATCGCTGAGTTTTGGTGTTGCTGCAAGTAATCAAATACTCAACACTATTGATGAGGCGGGTAATGCAAATAATCCTGTAAGAGCAATGGCTAGAGAAGTTCCTTGGCAACCGGTTTATAATGCTGACGGATCATACAACACGAGTATCCTACTGACTTATAATCCAGTGGGAATAGCCAAAGAAAACATTAGAAAATCTAAACTGTATGGCATTTTAGGAAATATAGGTCTGAACTATGATTTCAACAAGAAATTATCATTTGAAACAAAAGGGAATGTGGACTTTAATTTAGCCGATGAATTTCAGTATGACAATCCTTATTTTGGAGAAGGTAGAAATGATGGTGGACGCGGTAGAGCTTCGGATAACGTTGTACTAAATTGGAATGTAACTAACTTATTAAAATACAGTCTGGACCTGAATGAATCTAATAATCTTAAATTTTTATTGGGTCAAGAGGCACAAAAAATCACAAGCAGCTCCGTATTTGCGTATGCAAGTAACTATGGTGCCCCTGGATTAACTTCGCTTGATAATGCTTCTGTTTATAGAGATGCTTCTAGTTCAAAAACAGCTTCGGCACTATCTTCCTTGTTTTTCAACATAAACTATGCTTTAAACAATAAATATTTCTTGAATGTAACTGCCCGAAGGGATGGTTCATCAAGATTTGGATCTGATGTGAGATACGCTAATTTTGGTTCAGTAGGAGCGGGTTGGAATATTGAGAAAGAAAAGTTTATGGAAAACCTAACTTTTGTAAACAAACTAAAACTAAGATCCAGTTATGGTATTAACGGAAATCAAGAAATAGGTGATTTTGCATCAAGAGGATTGTACAGTACAGGAGATGATTATAATGACAAACCAGGATATTCCTATAGTCAACAATCAAATCCATCGTTAACATGGGAAAAAAACAAACCGTTTAATATTGGTTTGGATTTTGGATTGTTTAATAGATTATCTGGAACTTTTGAATATTATACCAGAACGACGACTGATTTATTATTCAAAGTGCCTATCTCGGCTACAAACGGAATCACAAGCTATTTAGAAAATGTAGGGGAAATGAAAAATAGCGGAATCGAATTTGCTTTATCAGCCGCTATATTTGATAATCCTGATGGATTTTCTTGGAAATCAGATTTTAATATCACTACAAATACTAATGAAATAGTAAAATTAAAAAATAACGAACCTATTATTGAAGACAACTATATCAGAGAAGTAGGAAATGATTTCTATACCTTTTATATGCCAGGATACGCAGGTGTTGACCCTCAAAACGGAAACGCACTTTGGTACACTAACGAAACGAAAACAGCGACAACCAGTGATTACAGTAAAGCTGATCCGTACAAGCAAGGGAGTGCTTTGCCTAAATTTTATTCTGGATTCACCAATACTTTTAGCTATAAAAATGTAAGTCTGTCGTTTATGCTTTTCATGAATAATGGAAACAAAGTGTATGATACTTGGGGTCGATATGTAAATAGCGACGGTAGTGCCAAACTAAATGATAGAGGAAACCTAACGCGTAAAATCTATGAAAACAGATGGCAACAGCCAGGTGATATTACAAATGTCCCAAAAGTAGTTTGGGGTAATACTCAGTCTGGATTAGCTAATCAACATTCCACCCGCTTCCTATATGACGGAACTTATGTTAGACTTAGAGACATCACTCTTGCTTACCAGTTTCCAAGCACATTGACTGATAAATTAAAAATCAGCAATGTGAGGTTTTATCTAAAAGGGACAAACGTATTGACATGGGTAAAAGACAAAGGACTAGAGGTGGATCCAGAGGTAGGAATCAACGGAACTGCCAATCTAAGAATTCCAATTTCGAAACAATTTTTAATGGGAGTTGATTTTTCATTCTAAAAACAAAAAAAATGATCATAAAATATAAAAATATAGCAATTCTAGCTATCGTGTTGCTTACTGCTTCATGTAGCGAATCTTTTTTAGACATCAATCCAGAACAAAGTGTCGCTGCAGAAAGCGCCGTTGTGGATCAAATTACTTTACAAACTGCTTTAAATGGGGCTTATAGCAAATTACAAAGCAATGATTATTATGGAAGAACCATGTATGTGATTCCTGAATTAATGGCCGATAATCTTTACCTGAGTTCGAGAAATACAGGTCGCTATTTAGAATATGAAACTTTCGTTGTTTCAGAAAGAAATGGTGAAGCCGAGGGTTTATGGGAAAAAGGATATCAGGTAATTGTCAATGCAACGCGCGCTATTGAAGGCGGAAAAACATTGCAAGGAACAACTCCTACAAAACAAAATGCTATCAATCAATTAATAGGGGAAGCACATATCCTTAGAGCATTAGCACATTTTGATCTTGTTAGAATGTTTGCGCAACCTTATAATTTCACTGCAGATGCAAGCCATATAGGAATCCCTATAATCACAGAGGTTAATATCGTTCAAACTTCCCCAAAAAGAAATACGGTAAAAGAAGTGTATACCCAAATCAACAAGGATTTAACTGCTGCTTTAGGGTTAATGCAAGCTCAAAAAGGAAAAGGCGTCTTCTCAATTGGAGCGGCTAAAGGACTAATGGCAAGAGTGGCATTGTACCAAGATGACAAAATTAACGCTATTAAATACAGCTCAGAAGTTATTGCAACAGGAGGTTACAGCTTAATCGCGAACAAAGACTATCCTACGCTTTGGAGTACCAAACTAAATAATGAAACATTATTTGAAATTGTTAATACAATTGCAGATAATGAAGGTAGTAACAGTTTAGGACACTTCTTTAGCGTCGCAGGTTACGCAGACGCTTTAGTGCCTACTGAGCTTTATGATCTTTATGGTAGTCAAGACGCAAGAAGAACCGCAATCACATCAGGCGCAAAACCAGGTGCTGAGAAAAATGCGTTTTTTGTGAATAAATTTCCTAAAGGAACATTGAGCGATGACAATATTAAAATCTTACGTTTAGCCGAGCAATATTTAATTAGAGCTGAAGCTTACGCAAAAGAAGGCGAAAACACTTTAGCGCAAAACGATTTGAATGTTATTGTAAAAAGAGCGAACCCAAATGCGTTGAATGCAACAGAAACAGGTCCTGCTTTACTGAATCGAATTCTTGAGGAACGAAGAAAAGAACTAGCTTTTGAAGGACATCGTTTATTCGATTTAAACAGAAATAAAAAAGACGTGAAAATTATCCAGTCAGAAAAAAGCATGACGGTAAGCTATCCTAATGATAAATTCATTTTGCCTATTCCTTTAAAGGAAATTAATTCCAATCCAAATATCAAACCCCAAAACACAGGATATTAAATGATTTCCATAGAAATTAAACCGTATTTATTAAATAAGAAACACGTATTTAGAATTGCCGGTGGTGCACGAACAAACACCCCTATTCTTTTAGTAAAACTAAAATACGAAAGTTATTCAGGATATGGGGAGGCTTCAATGCCTCCCTTATACGGAGAAACAATTGAAACAGCCCAAGCTTTTATAAGAACGTTAGATCGTAGTAAACTCACCTCTCCATTAGAAATTGTAACAATAGTAAAATACTTAGATCAGCATGCGCCAGGAAACACAGCCGTTAAAGCAGCCATAGACATAGCGCTTCATGATCTTTTAGGAAAAATAATGAATGTTCCATTGCACCAGTATTTTAATTTACCTAAAAAAGAACTTAAAACCAGCAAAACTATTGGTATCGATAGTGCTGAAATTATCGAAAAAAGGGTCGAAGAAGCAGCTAGCTATCATTATCTAAAAATTAAACTTGGTGGCAATAACGATTCTGAAATCATAAAAGCGGTACGTAACGTCTCCGATAAGCCTTTATTTATAGATGCTAATCAAGGCTGGACCAATAAAGAAGAAGCTCTTGATAAAATCGCATGGTTAAAGGAAGAAAATGTTATTTTTATCGAACAACCCATGCCTAAAAAATCCTTTGCCGATATGGAGTGGTTAGTCGCCAGAAGTACTTTACCGTTGATTGGTGATGAAGGAATACAACGTTTAGAAGATGTAAAAACGGCTAGTAATTTTTATCACGGTATCAACATCAAATTAATGAAATCAACTGGATTGCACGAAGCTTTTTCTATGGCTAACTTAGCCAAATCATTGAATCTAAAAATAATGCTAGGTTGTATGTCTGAAACCTCATGCGCTATAGCAGCTGCCGCGCACTTAGGGGCAATGGCTGACTGGGTAGATTTAGATGGTAATTTAGGAGTGACCAATGATCCTTACCAAGGTCATCAAGTAATAAACGGATGCATCCATCTCAATGATACTAACGGAATTGGACTAATAGATCCCAACTGGAACAAAATAGAAACTTATGTATAAAATATATCAAACGGCACTCCTTTTATTTTTATTCTTTTCACTTACCAACTGTAAGGCACAGAAAAGAACGAATGTAAAAACTGCGACTGAACTACAAAATGATACTTTGGACCGTTATTTCTCAAAGTTATATGCGGCAAAAATGTTCAACGGAGCTGCAGCTGTAAAACGAAATGGCAAACTAATCTTTAAAAAAGGATACGGCATAGCCAATTTAAAAAAACAAACACCATTCATCGCCACTACCTCTTTAGAAATTGCTTCGGTTTCTAAACAGTTTACCGCTACAGCAATACTTTTGCTTCAACAGGAAAACAAATTAAGAGTTACGGATCTCGTTACAACTTATTTGGGTGATGATTTTCCATATAAAGAGGTAACCATTTCGCAATTGCTATCTCATACTTCCGGATTAGCAGATTATGAGGACTATTTTAAAGAAAACTGGGATCCTTCCATAATTGCCTATAATAAAGATATTTTACATTATTTCAAAACTAAGAAGCCTGCAATTATAAGCGTAGCGGGTGAAAAATACCATTATTCGAATACGGGATACATCCTACTTGCTGAAATCGTAAATGCGGCAAGTGGAAGTACTTTAGAACATTATTTGAGCCAAAAAGTATTCGAACCTATGCAAATGAACAGTTCTTTTTTCATAGGGAGAGACAGTATTTGGGACAAAAAAAATTACGCCCCAGGTTATATGTTCAGTTTAACCGAATGTAAAAATGTAATTCCAGAAACCTTACCTAACAATGGGTATTATCGTTTTTTAAGCGGTCGCCTAGGATCAGGTCGTTTATCATCAAGCATAGAAGACTTATTGAAGTGGGACCAATTTTTATACGGCGATACTATTTTTAATGCTGCTTCAAAGGATTTAGCGTTTAGCAAACACCCTCCTACTAAAGGCACTTCTGACTATGGTTATGGATGGCACGTTTCTAATGACAGTCTTAAGGGTAAAATTGTATCACATACCGGAAGCTGGGCAGGAAACTTAACTTATATTCGGCGTTCAATAGCGACAAAAGATCTTGTTATCATTTTGAATAACACCTACAATACGGCTTATATAAAAGAAATTAGAGCGGCTGTAAATGGGTTTTTAAATGGGGAACCTTTGGGCTTTCCTAAAGTGAAAGCAAGTGAATTATTTAAAAATTCTGCCTGCAAATTAACCTTGAAAATGATACCGAAATGGAGTGAAGACAACAAAAATATAGATTGGGATCTCACAAATTTAAAAGCGCTTCAAAAAGATTACGATAAAATTGGAGCTACTCTTAAAGCTGAAATGCTAGCGGTACTCATTAAAAACATAGAAACAGAAAACTAATCATGATCGAAAAACCAGCCGCCTTAATAACTAACGATGCAGTTGTATTAGGAATACTAATTACAATATTAGGCTTAATCTTTATCACTTCTTCAAGTGAGAAACCTTTTTTTAAGAAATTCTACAGCATAGTTCCCTCGGTATTATTGTGCTATTTTATTCCGGCAATTTTCAACACCTTCAATATTATATCTGGAGAAACTTCGAATCTATATACCATTGCCTCCCGTTATTTATTACCCGCTAGTTTAGTGCTGCTTACTTTGAGCATCAATTTTGTTGCATTAAAAAAACTGGGAAGCAAAGCCGTTATTATGTTTTTAGCAGGAACGGCAGGAATTATAATAGGCGGACCGATAGCATTATATATCGTAGGTAGTTTTTATCCTGAGGTCGCTTTATCTAACGGTGAAGAAGTGTGGAAAGGACTTGCAACGATAGCTGGAAGCTGGATAGGCGGAGGAGCAAATCAAACAGCAATGTTAGAAGTGTTTGGAGCAAGCAAAAGTTTATTTGCACAAATGATAGCTGTTGATGTCTTAGTGGCTAATATATGGATGGGATTCTTGTTGTATGGAGCTCAAAAAACAGATAAAATAAACAAATGGTTAAAAGCAGATAACTCTCCTATAATTGAATTAGAGAAGAACTTGGAAGAAGAACAGTCCGGTAAGAGAAAACAACTTGAAACAAACTCCTTAATGGTCATTCTGATGGTTGCTTTTGGTTTCACGGGAATAGGACATTTTTTAGCTGATATATTGGCCCCTTTTTTTAAATTAAACTATCCTGAATTAGAAAAGTATTCCTTTTCAAACCCATTCTTTTGGCTGGTAATAATTACAACAACAGCAGGAGTGCTATTGTCTTTTACCAAAGCACGAAAAATAGAAAGTTATGGCGCTTCAAAAGTAGGAACCGTATTTCTATATATTTTAGTGGCAACAATAGGGACTCATATGGATCTTGCTGCAATATTCAACAATCCTCTATTGTTTGTTGTAGGGGGAATATGGATAACTATTCACATCTTGGTTATGATTGTAGTTGCCCGTATTATTAAGGCTCCTTTTTTCTATGTTGCGGTAGGCAGTCAAGCTAATATTGGTGGCGCGGCATCTGCACCTATAGTTGCAGCAGCATTTAGTCCGTTTTTAGCGCCTGTGGGAGTATTATTAGCTGTATTGGGATACGCATTAGGAACCTATGGTGCCTATATATGCGGATTAATACTTTATGAAGTCTTTAAAATTATATCTTAGAAATCAGTAAATCAACAATTATCAAATTGATAATTTTCAAACTTATATAAAATCAAAAAAGCCTTTCCGTTAAGAAAGGCTTTTTTACAATATTGCGGTCTGGACGGGACTCGAACCCGCGACCCCCTGCGTGACAGGCAGGTATTCTAACCAACTGAACTACCAAACCAGCTGCGTTATTGCGATGACAAAGATACAATAGAAGTCGAGTATCACAAGGGTTTCTGTCTTTTTTTATTGCATTTTTTTTAATAAATTACTAATAAATTGAAAGCCATATCGTTATTGATTTAAAAATTCATCATCACAACCACTATTTCTTACATAATTTCAAAAACCGGAGACTGAAACACTAAAATCGTTACCTATAATAGGATTCAAAAACTCTTTTTAGTCCCATAATCCTCCAAATAACAATTTTAAAGGTCCAAATAAAATAGTATTGAACCTGAATTGAAAAATAAATAATTTTCGAAAATTCAATTACAAACTACCCTAAAATCAAAAAAGCCATCCACAATAAAGTGGAAAGCTTTTCATTGGTCTAACTACTAAACCCGGTCTCGTTGCTACCAACTCGACCAAACAACACAACTAATTTTAGAAACCTTATAGGGGCAAAAAAGCCTTTCCGTTAAGAAAGGCTCTCCCCAATATGCGGTCTGGACGGGACTCGAACCCGCGACCCCCTGCGTGACAGGCAGGTATTCTAACCAACTGAACTACCAAACCAACTGCTTATTGCGGTGGCAAAGATACAATAGAATCCGAGTTACACAAGTGTTTTTTGAAAATTTTTTATTTTATTTTTCTAACATTACCCAAAGTTTTGTTTTTCAACAAGATAGGTTAATAGAATTTTTTCAAAATCTTCCCCCACACTAACCGGAACATACTTAATTCTATTCTGAGCACATATTAAAGACAACCTTTTAAAGTAGCCTTCCATCTGCTTTTCGTATTCCTGCTTCACATTATCCGCAAAAACCGAAACCTCCTCCCCTGTTTCGACATCAATAAACTTCCTTGGCGTATTGTCAAAGTCAAAATTCAATTCGGTTTTATTATCAACAACATGAAACAACACCACTTTATGCTTATTGTGTTTTAAATGCTGCAAAGCATTAAACAGCGCTTCTTCCTCTTCCTCCTGAAACATATCAGTAAACAAAACAATCATAGAACGGCGATGCATCTTTTCAGCAATCTGATGTAAGAATGTAATCGTATTGGTGCTTTTCTTGGCTACTAGGTTCGCTAGAATACCTTCCAAAGCACTTAACACCATTCGATGATGACGATCACTGCCCTTTTCAGGCGCGTAATACTCATAAGTGTCCGAAAACACACTTAACCCTACCGCATCTCTTTGCTTCTTTAATAAATTCATCAATACGGCCGAAGCCAAAACAGAGAAACCGATCTTGCTTTCATAAAATTGCTGGCCTTCTTTTAATT
This sequence comes from Flavobacterium sp. K5-23, assembly GCF_023278045.1. Lineage (NCBI taxonomy): Bacteria > Pseudomonadati > Bacteroidota > Flavobacteriia > Flavobacteriales > Flavobacteriaceae > Flavobacterium > Flavobacterium sp. K5-23. The sequence goes on along the minus strand of NZ_CP056783.1, from coordinate 1,165,562 downwards.
TTGGATAATGCATTGAGGAGGAATTATCAATAATGATATGACAACGAAGGTTTGTTTCTTCCTCATATCGCTTAGTATACAAGCGATCTGTCTTAGCAAAAAGTTTCCAATCAATATGCCTCGTGCTTTCTCCTACATTATATACTTTGTGCTCAGCAAACTCAGCCGAAAATCCATGAAACGGACTTTTGTGCATCCCTGAAATAAAACCCTCCACCACCTGATTAGCTAATAATTCAAGATGCTGGAAACTGGAAATTTTCTCTATGTGCGATTCGATCTTCATCTCTCAAATATATTAAAAGATTAAATGATTTAAAAATTAAAAGTTACTGAAATAAAACTAAATAGAGAAGCTGATCTAAATTCAAAAAAGAGAAGCTGAACTAAATTCAGCTTTAACAAAAAAAAGGCCTGACAAATGCCAAGCCTTCAAACCCGAAGTAATATCAGATTCTATATAAATTGCAATCTACTGATTACAACAACGCGTCTAAACTGTCAGCGTAAGTTTGCTTAGGAGCTACTCCTACTTGCTTTCCTACTACTTCTCCGTTTTGAAAAATCAAAACTGTAGGGATGTTTCTTACTCCGTATTTTGCTGCAAATTCTTGGTTTGCATCTACATCAAGCTTTCCTACAACTGCTTTACCAGCATACTCTTCGCTAATTTCGTCGATGATTGGACCAACCATTCTACAAGGTCCACACCATGCAGCCCAAAAGTCAACCATTACTGGCTTGTCTGATTTTAATACTAATTCCTCAAAATTTGCGTCTGTTATTGCTAATGCCATGTTGTTTTTATTTATAGGTTTAAATACCGACTATTCGGATAATAGGTTTCGACAAAAATCAAAACCTCTATGCAAATTTAGAAATTAAAAACTAATGAAACACTATTCCTAAATTAGTTTTGATTATGTATGCATTACTATTTGTTATTCTGTTTTAACCAGTAGAATATTAAGGAGCCACTTCTTGCTGTCCGCTATATCCACGCCCAAAAGAGTGGGATGCCGCTTCCATCAGGGCTAGGGTAATTGTTTTTAAACAAAACGTCGCTTCTTTTCAGGCAATCATCAAGACTGTCAAACAAAAAAGACCCTCTTTCCAGAAGGTCTCATTGTATTTTAATTCTATTTGATTATAGACTGTATTTCAATCCAAGAGTCAATCCTAATCCGCTAATCCCCACGTAAGAACTAATGTCATCCGCTGCCCTGGAAGAATCAAAACCGGCGCCATTAGTTAATTTATTATTAGATGTGGTATTAATTTGCTCCACATAATTTACATGGCTTGCAGAATAAGAGGCGTCTTGACGAAATCCCGTAGGAGTATTCAATCTATCCACACCGTTTTCAGTATACACCTCAGTTTCTTTAGATTTTCCGTGAACAGTGAAATTACGGTATTCTAATTCCGCAAAGGCCGAAATGTTTTTTCCTAATTTATACGATGTTCCTAAAACAGCCATAAAACCAACTGTTGGATTTGGCAAAATAACATCTTTAGCGTAAGCAGTTGTAATCCCTGCTGGAGTCGTATAAGTTCTATTCGTTTCAATGGTCAAATCCCCAACAACAGGCACTATAATACCCACTTTAGTGTAAGGTTCAAATCCTTTTGTTTCACCTAAAAACAAAACAATTGCTGGAGCCACATCAAAAGCGGTAATTTGCCCCACAGCAGTACCAGACACAAAAACAGGACCTGGTGCCACTAATCTATTTACAGTCTCAACCATCGTTTTACTATTACTTTTAAAATAGTTAAAACCCATTTCAACACCCAAACGCGTTGAAAAACGATATCCAGCGGTTACCCCACCACGGAATCCTTCTCCAAAAGATCCTGTATTAGCTTCTCTCGAAACCAAAGTGGTACCATTCGCAGCATATACATCTGTATTGGGTAATGATTCCGAAACAATTGGAAATTCAGTAGCAGCAGTTTGTGTAAAATAAGACCCCCCTAGTTTAAAATACCAACTTTCTTTTTTTTGTGTTTGCCCAATAACTGACATTCCACAAAATATAAATCCTAATAATAAAAGATTCTTTTTCATAATTTCTATATTTAAATTACTACAAATTTAGACATTTTAAAAACACGAAAAAGCTCCCAAAGTAGCATCACATCACTATTTGACACAATTTTCATTAATTTCATTAAGGAATTAATATGCACACATACCTTTAACGCAAACACAAAGAATCCAATAAAGTTTTAACTGAGAAAAACAACTGTTTCCCTCTGAGAGCTTAATTCAACTTGAATTTAATCTGCATTTTTTCTAATTCCAATAATAACTCATTCGAGATATTAATCTTTAACTTTCTACTTGCCATTGATAATTTAGTCACCACATTAATCTCTTCTACCTCAGTAACTGTTCCCGCTTTAACATCTTCAACGCCATCTTCTTGATCTTCGGTAAAATCATCATCTTCATTCGATTCAACATCGGGAACCACTTCAATCAATTTCTTGATTTTTTCCAACTCCATAATTTCAAAAGACACTTGGCTATCCCCTTTATTCTCTTGAAAAGCACGACTTAGATGATGAATAAACTCCGTTTGCAAATCAGAAATATTAAGTAAGACGACAAGCTTTTTAGCAAAAGCAGCTAAAACGTCCTGCAATTGCCTCGCTTCGACAAACTGAATTCTGGGTTCCGACTTTTTATTCGTATCTCTATTAATCCAGCCGTCTTTGACGTTTATTTTTAGATAGACAAAATTATTGGGAATCAGGAAAAAATTGAACTTCAGATATTCCTCGCCAAAAATCTTAAATTCATAACTCTCGTCAAATCCTTCAAGAGTGAATATAGCCCAGTCCTTTCCGTTTTTGGCAGTTCGCCTTTGAACATCGGTTACAATCCCACCAAAGGCAAGATTTTTACCCACATGCAATTCCAGATTTCGCAATGCATCCAGACGGGTATTACAAAAATATTTCATTTCAAACTTGAAATCATCCAGCGGATGTCCGGATAAATAAATCCCTACAACCTCTTTTTCTTTGGCCAGTTTTTCCATCGTGCTCCAGTCTTCACAAGGAGGCATTACGGGTTCCGCAATTTGGACATCACTACTTTCTCCAAACAAACTTACCTGGGATGAATTTTCGTTTTCTTGAAATTTAGCGCCATACTTAATGGCTTTTTCATAGAAAGTAATTCCATCTCCGTCATCATGAAAATACTGTGCACGCGTAGACCCATCAAAGGAGTCAAACCCTCCGGCTAATATTAAATTCTCTAAAGCTTTTTTATTGGCAGCACGCAAATCAATACGTTTAGTCATATCAAAAACCGACTTATACCTACTCTCTTTTCGGGTTTCCACAATAGTTGCAACTGCTCCCGCACCCACTCCTTTTACCGCACCCATTCCAAAACGGACTGCATAATCATCGTTTACAGTAAACTTATAAAAAGACTCATTCACATCCGGCCCCAACACTTGCAATCCCATACGCTTGCATTCTTCCATAAAGAAAGAAACCTGCTTGATATCACTCATATTATTAGACAGTACGGCTGCCATATATTCGGCTGGATAATTCGCTTTTAAATAAGCGGTTTGATAGGCAATCCAAGCATAACAAGTCGAGTGCGATTTATTAAAGGCATATTCAGCAAAGGCTTCCCAGTCTTTCCATATTTTTTCTAATTTATCCTCAGCATGTCCTTTGGCCACTGCCTGATTAATAAATTTAGGTTTCATTTTATCCAAAACATCCTTCTGCTTTTTTCCCATCGCTTTACGCAATACATCGGCATCACCTTTAGAGAAATCCGCCAGTTTTTGGGACAAAAGCATTACCTGTTCTTGGTAAACGGTAATTCCGTAAGTGTCTTTAAGCAACTCTTCACAGGCATCAAGGTCATAGATAATTTCCTCTTCCCCATTTTTCCTTTTTACGAAACTTGGGATATAAGCAATTGGACCCGGACGATACAAAGCATTCATGGCAATTAAATCAGGAAAGACTGTTGGTTTCAACTCCTTCATGTATTTCTGCATCCCGGGCGACTCGTATTGAAAAATACCTACTGTTTCTCCTCTTTGAAAGAGCTCGTAGGTTTTCAAGTCATCAATAGGAAACTCATCCGGATTTAAATCTATATTATTTCGATATTTCACCAGTTTAACCGTGTCTTTAATCAAGGTAAGGGTTTTCAAACCCAAGAAGTCCATTTTTAATAAACCCGCTGTTTCCACAACCGAGTTATCAAACTGGGTAACATATAAATCTGAATCTTTAGCAGTGGCTACAGGAACGAAATCCGTAATATCACTTGGTGTAATAATTACTCCACAGGCGTGAATTCCGGTATTACGCATATTCCCTTCCAGGACTTTTGCCTGTTGAATTGTTTCTCCCCCTAAATCATCTTCATTCGCAATCCCTATTAATTCTTTTATTTTATCCCATTCTTCCGGGCGAACCACTTTTTTAATAGTGGCTTCCTCTTCATTAAGGAAACGAGCTAAATTCCATTTGGAAGGCATCATCCCCGGGATCAACTTCGCTATTTTATCCGCTTCAAACAAAGGCAAATCCAAAACACGAGCGGTATCTCTAATCGCCGATTTTGTTGCCATCTTACCATAGGTGATAATCTGGGCTACTTGTTTAGAACCATATTTCCGAATCACGTAATCCATAACACTACTTCGACCTTCATCATCAAAATCGATATCAATATCGGGCAGGGACACACGATCAGGATTCAGGAAACGCTCAAAAAGCAGGTTGTATTTCAGTGGGTCAATGTTGGTTATCTTCAAACAATAGGCCACCACAGAACCCGCAGCTGATCCACGACCAGGACCTACGGAAACTCCCATTCTTCGTGCTTCAGCTATTAAATCCTGAACAATCAAGAAATAACCCGGATAACCCGAATTAGAAATCGTCAACAACTCAAAATCCAGTCGCTCCCGAACTTCTTCCGTAATTTCAGGATATCTTTTAATTGCTCCTTCATAAGTAAGATGCCTCAAATAAGCATTTTCCCCTCTTACTCCACCATCTACTTCATCTTCAGGAACATTAAATTCTACTGGAATTTCAAACTTTGGCAACAAAACCTCACGCGCCAGATCGTATATCTCTATTTTATCTACAATTTCGGATAGATTCGAAATCGATTCAGGCAAATCGGCAAAGAGTTTTTTCATCTCTTCCCCGGTCTTGAAATAGTATTCCTGATTAGGCAACCCAAAACGATAACCACGACCACGACCTATAGGCGTAGTTTGTTTTTCACCATCCCGCACACAAAGTAAAATATCGTGCGCATTGGCATTTTCCTTATCTATATAAAAAGTATTATTAGTAGCAATAATTTTGACATCGTGTTTTCTCGCCAAAGAAATCAAAGTGGTATTCACCCTGTTTTCATCTTCTTGATTGTGACGCATCAACTCAATATAGAAATCATCCTTGAATTCTTCTTTCCACCATACTAAAGCTTCTTCGGCTTGGTTTTCACCAAGATTTAAAACCTTACTCGGAATTTCTCCATACAAATTTCCGGACAATACAATAATGTCCTCCTTGTATTTCTGAATCACTTTTCTATCAATTCTCGGCACATAATAAAACCCTTCTGTATAGGCTACAGAAGACATTTTAGCCAAATTATGATAGCCTTTTTTGGTCTTCGCCAATAATACTATTTGGTATCCATTGTCTTTTCGTTTCTTGTCCTTATGATCTTCACAAACAAAAAACTCACAACCCACAATAGGTTTCATGGAAACTTCAGTAGGTTCTTCACCATTTTCAATCAATCCTTTATTTTTTGCTGCAGCCGCTTTATTATGATTTAGAACATCTCTAACAAAGTGAAAAGCTCCCATTAAATTGGCATAATCCGTCATGGCAACGGCAGGCATTTTTTGTTGTGCAGCAGCTTTAACCAACTGAGCAATACTAATAGTGGATTGCAAAACCGAAAACTGTGTATGATTATGTAAATGCACAAATTCAGCATCTACAAGTACTTTTTTATTCTCAGAAAGCACTTCTTTCGAAACCGTACTCGTTTGTTTTTCACCAAACTGTTGACGGATTTTATCTGAGGCTTGCTTTAAATTAATGTGTTTTAATCCAATGAGCTGAATTTCCCTTGGATTCTTATTTTGAAAATCTTGAAAATAGGAAACAGGAACATCAAGTTGTTCTTTGGTGAAATTTTCTCTTCTAATTAACTCTAAAAAACAACGCGTCGTTGCCTCAACATCGGCAGTTGCGTTGTGCGCTTCTGAGAATGGCTTGTTAAAAAGAAAGCTATGCAATTCAGTTAGCGTAGGTAATTTAAAACGTCCTCCACGTCCTCCAGGCAATTTCAATAAAGAAGCAGTAACTTCCGTACAGGTATCGAGAACCGGCATTGAAGCCATTGTACTATCAACTCCTAAACGATGAAATTCACAACCCATAATATTGACATCAAAACCCAGATTCTGACCCACAATAAATTTAGCCTTTGACAAAGCGATATTAAACTTCTCTAATACTTCCGCCAGAGAAATTCCGTCTTGTTCGGCTAATTCTGTTGAAATACCGTGAATACGCTCGGCATCATAAGGAATATTAAATCCATCAGGCTTGACCAAATAATCTTGGTGCTCGATGAGTTTTCCCATATCATCATGCAACTGCCATGCAATCTGAATACAGCGCGGCCAGTTGTTAGTGTCTGTAATGGCTGCGTCCCAACGTTTTGGTAATCCTGTGGTTTCAGTATCGAATATTAAGTACATAACTGCAAATGAAGAGATTGTAATTCGTAAATAGTACAAAAAACGAATTTCAAATTTAGGTTTTTTTTAGACTTTTAACTAATTGAAAATAGCAAAAAAAAAAATATTTTGAGAAAAACATAAAACATAAAAATAAACGGAATAGTCCACGAATTCCTTCCTAATAATTTACAAAATCAGGATATTTTTCACAAAATATTGACTAATCTCAACTTTTGGATGTCGTAGTATCACAGATAAATAAAATCAATATCCATTCTAAAAAAAAAGTAACTTTTGCTTTAATAAGAATGATAATATCGACAAGTCTAATTTGTAATTAATTGCATTATCAATGATTTTACATTGAATATTTACTATTTAATTGATTTTACAGCTGTTTTTACATTAAAAACAACGATTTTTTGTTTTTTACAAATAAAGCATTGATTCAGATTAACCCCTTTAATATAATTCCTAAAGAACATATTAAAAAATCAAAACCGAAGCATAAACCATCAGAACCAATCTTAAAAGGGAACCAAAACAACTTTGGATATCGTAAATACCGGAAATATCAATTTAAATATAAAACCACCTATACCTATATTTGTTTCCGTTATTAAAATAAGGAGTAATTCCCTTAGTTTCAAGAACTATTTATACAATAAAAAAACAGTAAAAATGAGTAAGACATTATTTGACAAAGTATGGGATTCACATGTAGTTCGTAAAATTGAAGATGGACCTGATGTGTTTTTTATTGATCGTCATTTCATCCACGAAGTCACAAGTCCTGTTGCCTTTTTAGGTTTAAAAACTAGAGGAATATCGGTTTTATACCCAGAACGTACTTTTGCAACTGCAGATCACAACACACCAACTATAAACCAACACTTGCCTGTTGAAGACCCTTTATCCGCTAATCAGCTTAGGGCATTAGAAGAAAATTCTAATGAATATGGGATTAGCCACTGGGGATTAGGGAATAAAAAAAATGGAATTGTACACGTTGTAGGTCCTGAAAACGGAATTACACTTCCTGGAGCCACCATAGTTTGCGGCGATTCACACACTTCTACCCATGGTGCTTTTGGCGCTATTGCTTTTGGGATTGGAACATCCGAAGTTGAGATGGTTCTATCCACGCAATGCATTATGCAACCGAAACCCAAAAAAATGAGAATCAACGTAACAGGAGAACTTCAATTAGGAGTTACACCAAAAGACGTTGCCCTTTATATCATTTCTAAATTATCCACTTCTGGAGCAACTGGTTATTTTGTAGAATACGCAGGTGATGTTTTTGAAAACATGACAATGGAAGGACGTATGACAGTTTGCAATCTAAGTATCGAAATGGGTGCTCGTGGCGGAATGATTGCTCCTGACCAAACTACTTTTGATTATTTAGAAGGTCGTTTATACACTCCAAAAGGAGAAGCTTGGAAAACAGCACTAGCGTATTGGAAAACATTAAAAACAGATGCCGACGCAACTTTTGACCAAGAAATCAATTTTGCCGCAGCAGATATCGAACCGATGATTACCTACGGAACCAATCCTGGAATGGGATTAGGAATTTCTAAAAATATCCCAACAGCTAACGAAGTTGCCGAAGGAGAAGAAACATACGTAAAATCATTAGGATATATGGGCTTCAATCAAGGTGACACTATGATTGGCAAAAAAATCGATTACGTATTCTTGGGCAGTTGCACTAATGGTCGTATCGAAGATTTCAGGGCTTTTGCCTCAATCGTAAAAGGGCGTCAAAAAGCAGAAAACGTTACCGCTTGGTTAGTACCGGGATCTCATGTAGTGGAAGCACAAATAAAAGAAGAAGGAATTCTTGATATATTGACTGATGCAGGTTTTGTATTGCGTCAACCGGGTTGTTCCGCTTGTTTAGCAATGAATGACGATAAAGTTCCTGCTGGAAAATACGCAGTGAGTACTTCAAACAGAAATTTTGAAGGACGTCAAGGACCTGGTTCCAGAACTTTGCTAGCAAGTCCTTTTATGGCCGCTGCAGCTGCTGTAACAGGAGTTTTGACTGATCCTAGGGAGTTGATATAATCAACTTGGGCCCAAAAGAGCAATCAATATAAAATACAAAAACACACACGTTCTCCTAAAATCCCTATTCGGTATTTGGAAGACTAAACAAAAACACAATGGCTTACGATAAATTTAATATACTTACCAGCACAGCGGTTCCGCTTTCTATAGAAAATGTAGATACTGATCAAATTATTCCCGCTCGTTTTCTAAAAGCAACAGAACGTGTTGGTTTTGGAGACAATCTTTTCCGTGATTGGAGATACAACAATGATGATTCTCCAAAAAAGGATTTCGTTTTAAACAATCCAACATACAGCGGAAAAATTCTTGTGGGAGGAAAAAACTTCGGATCTGGATCGTCAAGAGAACATGCTGCTTGGGCAGTTTACGATTACGGTTTTAGATGTGTGGTTTCGAGTTTTTTTGCAGACATATTTAGAAACAACTGCTTAAACATAGGTGTTTTACCCGTTCAAGTTAGCCCTGAATTTGCTGATAAAATATTCAAAGCTATTGAGTCCGACCCAAAAACCGAACTGGAAATTAACCTTCCTGAACAATCAATTACACTTAAAGCAACTGGAGAAAAGGAAACTTTTGACATCAGCGGTTATAAAAAGGACAATATGATCAATGGTTTTGATGATATTGATTATTTGCAAAACATCAAACCCGAAGTAATCGCATTTGCAGACAAGCTTCCCTACTAATAAAAACTATTGCACTACTAAAAGCTTTACAGTTTAAGAATGTAGTTGCTATTACAATTATATAAAATAGAACTGTATGATGACGGAATAGAAATATCCAAATCATATTAGAATAATTTAAAATGGAAAAAAGAAAAATTGAAATAATGGACACTACACTTCGTGATGGAGAACAAACATCAGGGGTGTCGTTTTCTGCTGCGGAAAAGTTAACCATTGCTCAATTATTACTGGAAGAATTAAATATTGACAGAATCGAAATTGCTTCGGCTCGTGTAAGTGAAGGTGAGTTTCAAGGTGTAAAAGGCATTATGGCTTGGGCCAAAGAAAGAGGATATGAGCAACGAATAGAAGTTTTGACTTTTGTAGACGGCGGTCTTTCTATCGAATGGATGAAAAAAACGGGTGCCAAAGTTCAAAATCTATTGACTAAAGGTTCCTTAAACCATTTAACACATCAATTAAAAAAAACACCCGAGCAACATTTTGAGGAAATTGCTAAAATTATTTCTTTAGCGAAAGCAAATGATATTGAAACCAATGTATATCTGGAAGACTGGAGTAACGGAATGCGAAATTCTCCTGAATACGTTTTTCAATTCTTGGCATTTTTATCAACACAGCCCGTAAAAAGAATATTATTACCTGATACATTAGGGGTTCTTATACCAGCACAAACTTTCGAATTCATTTCGAAAATTACGGCAAAATACCCCAATATTCATTTTGATTTCCACGCGCATAATGATTATGACTTAAGTATTGCCAATGTTATGGAAGCGTTGAAAGCCGGAATCAAAGGATTACATGTTACGGTAAACGGGATGGGAGAACGTGCAGGAAACGCACCTCTTGAAAGCACAGTTGCGGTAATAAATGATTTTATGCCGGAAATAAAAATCAATGTAAAAGAATCTTCTTTATACTCCGTGAGCAAATTAGTAGAGACCTTTACAGGATACCGAATTCCTGCTAACAAACCAATCGTAGGAGACAATGTATTCACGCAAACCGCCGGAATACACGCTGATGGAGACAACAAAAACAATTTATACTTCAATGATTTACTGCCAGAACGTTTTGGAAGAAAACGACAATATGCACTGGGAAAAACATCTGGGAAAGCCAATATTGAAAAAAACCTACAGGAGCTGGGTTTAAAACTGAATCCAGAAGATTTAAAACTAGTTACCCAACGAATAATTGAATTGGGAGACAAAAAAGAAACTGTAACCAAGGAAGACTTACCCTACATCATTTCAGATGTATTAGATAGTCAAAGCTATGAAGAGAAAATCATTGTAGAATCCTATATACTATCGCATGCAAAAGGAATGCGTCCATCAACAACGTTAAGTTTAAAAATTAATGGCGAGCTTATAGAAGAACACGCTCAGGGAGACGGACAATTTGACGCTTTTATGAATGCTTTGGCTAAAATATACACCGTAAAGAAAATTGCACTGCCTAAATTGATTGATTATGCTGTGAGAATTCCACCTGGAAGTAGTTCAGACGCTTTATGCGAAACGATTATCACCTGGACAAATAACGGAAAAGAATTCAAAACGAGAGGTTTGGATTCAGATCAGACAGTTGCGGCCATAATAGCCACACAAAAAATGCTTAATGTAGTTTAAAAGAAAAACTCTAATAAAAATATAAAATACTTTTACGTTCAAGAAAACAACTCCCGCTTCACCTTATCGTAATAGCTATCACTTACCGGAATTTGTATAATCCCTAATGACAGGTCTCTTCCTTTAAGGCCTGTCACTTTGTTTTTGTTGATAATAAAAGATCGATGAACACGTATAAAAACAGAAGAGTCTAATGATTTTTCCAATGATTTTAAGGATTGCAGGCTCATTATTTTTTTAGAATTGGTATGAAAAACAGCATACTCACTGTCACTTTCGATATGTGTAATATCGTCTAATTTAAGTTTGAATAAATCATACCCTGATTTTACGGTAATTGTTTTCTCATTTGAAATAGTCGTTTCTTCAGGTTGAATTTTTTGAACTGCTTTTAAAAAACGCTGAAACGTAATAGGCTTTAGTAAATAATCAATAGCACTCAACTCAAATCCGTCTAAAGCATATTCAGAATAGGCAGTTGTAAAGATAATTTTGGTAGTTGTGGGAATGAGTTTGGCAAAGTCGGTGCCTTTTATTTCAGGCATTTGAATATCTAAAAAGACAAGCTTAATGTCTTCACTTTTTAGGCAATCTAATGCTTCTAAAGGGTTTTCGAAAGAACCAACTAATTCTAAAAAATCCAATTTGGCCACATAACTTTTAAGCAAACCTCTTGCTAATTCTTCATCATCAATAATAATGCATTTAAACATTGGTGTTGATTTTTAGGGTTACTGCAAAAGAAGTTGAGTTTTCGGATATTATTAATTCATGTTTTTCAGCATAAAGTAAAGATAATCTTTTTTGAACATTACGCATACCGATACCTCCTACTTTGTCTTTGCTAACAGGTTCTTTATTGAGACTGTTTTCAATTTTAAAAACAATCATTTCGTCTTTTGTTTCAATTTCAATTGTAATAAAAGATTCCAGAATATTATGAATATTACTGTGTTTGAATGCATTTTCAACAAAGGGAATCAACAGCATAGGTGCAATTTGAAGCTGAGGATTATCTATAGAAAACGTTGTTATTATAGGGTAGGCTTTACTACTTTTTAATTTGAATAGTTTTATAAAATCTTCGATATAAGTAATTTCTTTTTCGATGGCAACTTTAGGTTTTTCACATTCGTATAAAACATAACGCAGCATATCAGAGAGATTCAAAATACTTTCCTGCGTTTTTTGAGCATCAATTGCAGAGAGAGCATAAATATTATTCAAAGAGTTAAATAAAAAATGGGGATTTATCTGTGATTTAAGAAATTTCAGTTCGGTTTCAAGAGTTTCAGATTTGCTTAAAATCAAGGCTTCTTCTTTTGTTTGAGCAAATGAAAAAGTTTCGACGAAAATTGTCAAGATGTAAGCAACGGTGATGATTAAAAAATTGATGAAAAAAGGGGAAGGCGCACCTCTTTGTCCTAAATTATGATGCATCGGAGGTGGTCTTAACGGCCCAGCATGACCAGCTATAAATTGAGACGAAACAAATGCAAAAAGGACTAGTAAACCTATTGATATTAAGCCAAATACTAAAAACTTTTTTCGAAATAATATTTGCGGCACTAAAATATAAATTAAACTTAAAACTAATAGACTTTGAAAAAAATAAGCCATCCAATTTTCGATTAAAAAATGAACAAAATTATTTTGAGATAGCCCTAAAACAATCCATATGACAGCCCAAAAAAGAATCTGAAAAAGCGCTCTGGTAAATTTATTCATAGTTCTGGTTTTTTTAGTAGTCCTTTATATTGCCTTTACATAAATACATAACAATGTGATAATGGCTATTAGACAATACAAATAAATAAAATAAAAAGCAATTCGATTCTAAAAACACTGTTTTTAAAACCTTATAAACAGCCGTTTAAAGGGCCATTGAAAGCGTTCACTGAAAACATGGCGTCTTTCACTGAATAGTTAAAATAGTATTTAAATAAATTTTCAACTTTGTAATCGCTAGCACTAATTAAATCTTATAAATATGCAAAAGAATAATTCAAAAACACTCTTATTAAGTGTACTATTAATGATGTTAGGAACTTATGTCTCTTTTGGACAACCACCACAAGGACAGGATGGTAAAAAACCGCCAACAGTGGAAGAGCTATTCAAACAAATGGATGCGAATAAGGACGGCAAACTTTCTAAAGAAGAAATAAAAGGCCCTTTAAAAGATGATTTTGCTAAAGTAGATTTAAACAAAGATGGTTTTATTACCAGAGAAGAATTAAAAAAAGCACCAAAACCTGAAGATAGAAGACCCCCAAATAAAAACTAAATTAAGATGAAAAAAGTAATACGAATGAAAAAAACAGAAAATTGGGCACTAGCATTGTGTTTAGCAGTAAGTCTTGTAAGCTGTAGCAAAGATGATTCGGGAACAAGTAGCAGCACTTCTACAACAACCCCAGTAACCACAACAGTTTGTAATACGGTTCCAACGGTATTTAGCAGTAACTATAAAAGCGCAGTTACTTTATCTGCTGATTGCACAACGGTTACGTTAAAGTCAAAAGGAGTTCCAGACCACGTTACTCCATATTGGGGAACAGGAAATGCGCTATATGAAGCACAAACTACAGGACAAACAGTGAATCCAGGGAACTTACAAGAACAAAATTTTGTAATGACTATTCAAATCAATCCGGTATCCGCTACTACTAAAGAAGAGACTTCACTAGGACCAATTGGGATGGCATTGAATGGAGTTGCTATTTATAATGATAGAGAAGGAGGAAATGTACCTGTTGATGCGGGAACTCTTAAATCATTTGATAGAGCAGGAGCGCATAGTGGGCCTGGAGGTTTGTATCATTACCATTTTAATGGAGATTTCACATCTAAAGATGACATAAAATTAATAGGGTGGCTGCGTGATGGTTTCCCTATTTATGGTCGTAAAGATAAAGACGGTACTTATCCTTCTAATTTAGACTCAAATGGAGGTCATACAGGGGCAACAGCAGATTATCCAAATGGAATCTATCATTACCATTGTTCTAATGTTAATTATATGAATTCTGGATTTTACATACTAAAAGCAGGAAGTTATCATGGTGCTAAAGGAACATTTACATTTTAAATTAGGAGCTTTATTACTTATAGCATCACTTGCTTTAAGTTGTAAAAAAACAATTAAAGAAGAAGCAATTGTGCTTTCTTCTTTAGTTGTTAATGCTTCAGAAATACCAAAAGATACGATTTCATCCGAAAACAAAAACATAAAACTAGATAACGGAATCGTGTTTTTTAAAAACAAGATTTATTCTGGATATGTAAAAGAAGTTTATAGTCCTACACAAGTTAAAGCCGTTTTCAGCTTTTTGAACGGAAAACAACACGGATTGACAAGGAGTTATTACTTAAATGGAAAACTCAAAGATTGCCGAAGTTATAAAGAAAACAAGGCATACGGAAGACATTTTGGTTATTGGGAAAACGGGCAGCCAAAATTTGATTTCATTTATTATAATGACAAGCGAGAAGGCATTCAAAAACAATGGTATGAAAGTGGAAGTCAGTATTGCTTTTTGACTTTCAAAGAGGATAGAGAATACGGAATACAACAAGCTTGGCGTGAAAACGGAAAACCCTACATCAATTACGAAGTAAAAGATGGACATCGTTATGGCTTACAAAAATCAAATTTGTGTTATACTTTAAGGGACGAAAAATTAAAATTAACAACAAAATGAAAACAAAATATTTAATAGTGCTTCTAGGAATTGCTATGTTCTCTTGTCAAGAAACACGAAAATTACCCTATTACAACACGGCTAATTTTACACCGGTCTGGGAAATAGATTCAGAAGAAAGTTTTCACAAGATTCGGCCATTTAATTTAACCGATCAAGAAGGAAAATTATTTTCAGAAAAAAACCTAGATAGTAAGATTACCGTGGTTGATTTCTTTTTTACCTCTTGCCCTGGTATTTGTCCTAAGATGACTAATAGTATGTCTGTATTGCAAAAGGAGTTTCTTAGCAATGATAATGTTATGTTGCTTTCCCATTCTGTAACACCTGAAAAAGACAGTGTTGCTGTTTTAGCTGAGTATGCCAAAACAAAAAACATTAATTACATCAAATGGAAATTGCTCACTGGACCCAAAGAAGAGATTTATAATTTAGGACGAAAATTTTATTTTGTGGAAGAAGATTTGGGCGAAAATAAAGACGACTCCATTTTTTTACACACCGAGAATTTTGTTCTAATCGATAAAAACAGGATAATTAGAGGAATCTACAACAGTCTTGACCCTACTAGTATGGCTTCATTAATAGAAGACATTAAAGTATTGGAAAAAGAATAAGCACCTAAGTAACAATAATACAAAATACCTAAAAACAAAAAAGCTGTCAATTTACATTGACAGCTTTTTTTATATCTAGAAAAAAAGAATTAGTATCTTCCTCTATCTCCACCACCACGGTTTTCTCCACCACGGCTGTTTCCACCTCCGTAACCTCCGCGAGAGTCTCCTCCACCACGGTTGTTATTAAAGCTTCTTCTTTCACCTTCTGGTTTTGGTTCAGATTTGTTAACAACAATTGTACGTCCTTGAACAGTAGCACCGTTCAACTCATCAATTGCTTTTTGAGCTTCATCATCATTTGCCATTTCAACAAAACCAAATCCTTTACTTCTTCCAGTAAATTTATCAGTAATGATCTTAACTGAATCAACTGCTCCATAAGCCTCGAAAGACTCTCTTAAATCTGCTTCCTCAATACTGAATGGAAGGCTTCCAACAAAAATATTCATATGTTCTTATTTATAATAATTGCAACAAATGTAAACTTATTTTTTTCTAATCTACTATATATTAGCTAATTTCTAAATTTATTTTTATAAAAAAACTAAAAAAAGGGTCGAATAGCATTAAACAAAAGGACATCATATAAAAAGTATTTGGCCAAAATACTTTGAAACAACAACTTATACTCATAATATTATTCCAATTCCGCAGATTAAACTTTATAAAAGATTGAATTTCAATAAAATTCCAATAAAACAAACGGTCCGTTTTAACCGTCAGAAATTTATCCTACTGTTCTATAACAAAAAACAAATAGAGCTTATTAATTCACGGGAATTTTATAGAAAATTCCTTGTTGAAAATTCAAAGAAGGACCACCTAAGGGATTATTAGAAGTGTTTTTTGCATTAAATCGGAACGAACCCGATACCGTTTTATTAACAGCATCATATTCTGTTATCACAATCTGGCCATCACCAAAACCAGAACCTGTAGCATAAGTGATACTACCTTCGGCATTTGTAAGTACATAAGAAACAGCATTTGACGCTGATGTACCTAATACATAGGTCTGAACTTTAGCTGCACTAGTATTAAAGGTAACAACTTCATTTGCTGTATACGCTTTAATTGTCAAAGCACCTCCAGAGGCAATTGTTGCCCTGGCATCCACAGCACGCCAAAAAACATTGTCACGCAATCCTTGAAAAGAAGGATTGTTGAATTTCACATCTTCCTGACACGAGACAAAAGGCAATAACGCGATTACAAGTAAAATAAACTTTCTCATAAACTAATCTTTTAGACAAACAAAAATAGACATTTATCACTTCATAACACCTGTTTTTAGCCAATAATCATCAATCCATAATGGACTAATTCACTCCCTTTCATCAAAATACAAACAGTATTAGCAAATTCAAATAAAAAACTTATCTTTGCACCCTTAATTAATCGAGGTCGAGAACCTCAAAATTTAATCAAACGATTATGTCAGTAAAAATTAGATTACAAAGACACGGTAAAAAAGGAAAACCTTTTTACTGGGTAGTAGCAGCAGATGCTCGCTCAAAAAGAGATGGTAAATACCTAGAAAAAATTGGTACTTACAATCCAAACACTAACCCTGCAACTATCGACTTAAACCTTGATAAAGCAGTTCAATGGTTACACAATGGTGCTCAACCTACTGATACAGCTAGAGCAATCCTTTCTTACAAAGGTGCGTTATTGAAACATCACCTTGACGGTGGTATCCGTAAGGGTGCTTTAACTCAAGAACAAGCTGATGCAAAATTAGCTACTTGGTTAGAATCAAAAACTGGTACAGTTGATGCTAAGAAAGAAGGTTTGACTAAAGCGCAAGCTGATGTTAAAGCTAAAGCTTTCAAAGCAGAACAAGATGTTAACGCAAAACGTTTAGCTGCTGCTGCACAAGCTGAAGCTGACGCAATTGCTGCCGCTACTCCTGCTGTAGAAGAAGAAGTTTCTGAAGAAGCTCCTGCTGCAGAAGAAAACAACGAAGAAGCTCAAGCATAATTTTAGAAGGCGAAAATGCGTAAAGAAGATTGTTTTTATTTAGGTAAAATCGCTAAAAAATTTAGTTTCAAAGGAGAAGTTCTTGCCTATTTAGACACGGACGAACCTGAGTTATACGAAAACCTGGAATCAGTGTTTGTTGAATGCAACAAACACTTGATTCCTTTTTTTATTGAAAGCAGTTCGCTGCATAAAAACGACTTCCTAAGAATTCGTTTTGAAGATATGAATACCGAGGAAGAGGCTGACGCCATTATTGGTAACGAACTCTATCTTCCTTTAAATATGTTGCCAAAACTTTCTGGCAATAAATTCTATTTCCACGAAGTAATTGATTTTGAAGTGGAAGACAAAAGACTTGGAGTATTTGGAAAAATAGTATCCATCAATGACTCTACTGCACAACCGCTTTTTGAGGTTTTGAATGGTGATGTTGAAATGCTTATCCCAATGATTGATCACTTCATTGTGAAAATCGACAGAGACAACAAAAAAGTTGTCATGGATTTACCTGAAGGTCTTATAGAAATGTACCTTTAAATATTAGTGATCAGTATTCAGTTTTTAGTGGTCAGTTTCAATAATATCTGAAATTAACATTACTCAATCTACAACCTGAAATTTCTATGTCAAAATTTTCCTTTAAACAATTCTCACTTGAACAAGATCGTTGTGCCATGAAAATTGGAACTGACGGTGTTTTACTTGGCGCTTGGACACCATTGGACAACAATCCAAACAGCATTTTAGATATTGGAACAGGAACTGGAGTAATTGCTTTGATGCTAGCTCAAAGAAGCCATGCCGAACAAATTGACGCATTGGAAATTGACGAAGAAGCCTACGAGCAATCGGTGGATAATTTTGAGAAATCCCCCTGGAGCGAACGATTGTTTTGTTTTCACGCTGGTTTAGACGAATTTGTCGAAGAACCAGAAGACGAATACGATCTAATTGTTTCTAACCCTCCTTTTTACAGCGAAGATTACAAAACCGAATGCAATCAAAGAGATATGGCGCGTTTTCAAGACGCTATGCCTTTTGAGGAATTGATTGAAGCAGCGGCCATGTTTCTTTCTGAAAACGGAATCTTTTCTGTAATCATCCCTTTCAAAGAGGAAGAAAATTTCTTGGCTTTAGCCAAAGAATGCGAATTATATCCCCTAAAAATAACACGCGTAAAAGGAACTCCAACCACAGAAATCAAACGAAGTCTTTTGGCTTTTAGTCGAAATGAAACTTCAACTATTCTTGTTGACGAATTAGTAATTGAAACTGCTAGACATATTTACACTCCAGAGTACATTGAGCTAACAAAAGACTTTTATTTGAAAATGTAACTTTATACATTTTCAACACCAATTTTTTTAGTTTATCTAGGATTACATCTAATGATACCCAAAAGACAGCAACGGAAATTATTACAACACAATCATATATTTTTTAAATTATAACAATATATAATGCTTTTGTTATATTTCTTTGTGTAAATTTGTTGTATTCGAATTACCATAGCTGCTAGCATATATCGATACAATAAATCTGCTAGTTCATGCTAATTCATTAGTTAGAAACATTATAAAAAATTATAAAAAGCTAAATATGAAACCAGACTTATTTCAAGCTCCAGATTACTACCTATTAGATGATTTATTAACGGAAGAGCACAAATTAGTGCGTGACTCTGCTCGTGCGTGGGTAAAAAAAGAAGTTTCTCCTATTATTGAAGAATATGCTCAAAGAGCTGAATTTCCAAAACAAATCGTAAAAGGTTTGGGTGAAATTGGAGGTTTTGGTCCTTACATCCCTGTTGAATATGGTGGTGCGGGATTAGACCAAATCTCTTACGGATTAATTATGCAAGAAATTGAGCGTGGTGATTCAGGTGTTCGTTCTACCTCATCAGTACAATCTTCTTTGGTTATGTATCCAATTTGGAAATACGGAAACGAAGAACAACGCATGAAATATTTACCTAAACTTGCTACAGGCGAATGGATTGGTTGTTTTGGTTTGACAGAACCTAGCCATGGTTCAGACCCAGGAAGTATGATTACCAACTTTAAAGACATGGGAGACCATTATTTACTGAACGGTGCTAAAATGTGGATTTCGAATGCTCCATTTGCTGATGTTGCTGTAGTATGGGCCAAAAACGAAGAAGGAAGAATTCACGGATTGATCGTTGAACGCGGAATGGAAGGTTTTACAACTCCAGAAACACATAACAAATGGTCGTTAAGAGCTTCTTCTACCGGAGAATTGATTTTTGACAATGTGAAAGTGCCAAAAGCTAATTTATTGCCTAACAAATCAGGATTAGGCGCTCCACTGGGATGTTTAGATTCTGCTCGTTACGGAATTGCATGGGGTGCTATAGGCGCAGCTATGGATTGCTACGATACAGCGCTGCGTTATGCAAAAGAAAGAATCCAGTTTGACAAACCTATTGCAGGAACACAATTACAACAAAAGAAATTAGCCGAAATGATTACTGAAATCACCAAAGCACAATTATTGACTTGGAGATTAGGAGTATTGAGAAATGAAGGTAAAGCTACAACAGCTCAAATCTCTATGGCCAAAAGAAACAATGTGGATATGGCAATTAATATTGCTCGTGAAGCGAGACAAATTCTTGGAGCTATGGGTATCTCAGGAGAATATTCCATTATGCGACACATGATGAACTTAGAGTCGGTAATTACATACGAAGGTACGCATGACATTCATTTATTGATTACAGGAATGGACATTACTGGAATTCCAGCGTTTAAATAATGTAAACAACTATTAAAGTATTAATAAAATTGATAGTAAAAGCTTCCTGTTTTCAGGAAGCTTTTTTACTTTTGTATCAAACTCAATTTATGGACATTACTACAATAAATACCGCAATACAATCTAAAAAGGATATTTTACTTCAACACCCGCTATATAAAAACGTAAAAACAATTGAAGATTTACATTGTTTTTTGGAAAATCACGTATTTGCAGTTTGGGATTTTATGTCTTTATTGAAGGCATTACAATCTAAATTGACTTGTACGACAACTCCTTGGTTTGCAACCAAAAATCCAGAGACCCGATATTTAATAAACGAAATTGTTCTGGCCGAAGAATCTGATTTAACGCTTGATGGTCACCGTCAAAGTCATTACGAGATGTACATTGATGCTATGAAAGATTGCGGTGCTAACACAACCGAAATAGAAAATTTCTTATCTGAAGTACATTCATTGCAGAATATATTTGTGGCTATAAAAACAAGCAACTTACATCCTAATATAAAAGCGTTTTTAAATTTCACTTTTACCGTGATCGAACAAGGGAAACCTCACGAGGTAGCTGCCGCTTTCACTTTTGGAAGAGAAGATTTGATTCCTGCTATGTTTACTGCAATCCTAAAAAACTTTCAAGAGAATTTTCCGGATACCGATTTAAGTAAACTAATTTACTACTTCGAAAGACATATCGAACTAGATGCTGACGAACACGGACCTATGGCGATGAAAATGATTACTGAACTTTGCGAGGAAGATGCCTTGAAATGGGAGGAAGTCGAAGCTGTTTCTATTGAAGCACTAGAAAAACGCATTGGATTATGGGATGCCATTGAAGAGCACATTATGGAAGCACATATGGCTACAACATAGAAGAAACACAAAATAAAAAACCCAAATTCCAATTTATTAAAACTGGAATTTGGGTTTTTTATTTTAATTTGAAATTTTCATTTCAAATGAATCTCTGTTTATTTTAATTTTCTGGTGCTAATTCCAGTTCTAATCCTTCTAATTCTACAGTAATAGGAATTTGGCAACCCAAACGACTGTTTGACTTCACGTAGAATGCCTCAGAGAGCATTGCTTCTTCATCATCTCCCATTTCAGGTAATGGTATGTCATTAAGAACATAACATTGACATGAAGCACACATTGCCATTCCACCACAAGTTCCCTCTACAGGCAACTCATACGCTTTACACAATTCCATGATGTTCATGGCCATATCAGTGGGAGCTTGCAATTCATGTACTACTCCTTCTCTATCTTTAATCTTTATTAAAACATCCATAAATTAATTATGAGTTATAGGTTGTGGGTTGTATTTGGTTTTGCGTGAAATTTGAGATTAAGAGGAGGACAGCCAGTGGCTGTCAGGTATTTTTTTTGATTTAAAAATTACCACATACCTATAACCCTAAAAAAACGACCGTTTTAAGAAAAAAGGCATATCACCGCAACGATGAATAGCCTTTTTTCTTAAAAGGGGCACGCCCAAAATATTTTTTACAGGATATTTACAACAGTTTCAATTTGGGGTGCAAACTTTTTAATAGTAGTTTCCACTCCTGCTTTTAGTGTCATTTGGTTAACGCTACAACTGGTACAAGCACCTTCAAGACGTACTTTTACATGCTTCCCGTCCTCAATCGAAACAAGAGATATATCTCCACCGTCAGAATTCAAAAAAGGTCTGATTTCTTCGAGTGCTTTTTGGACTTCGATTATTAATTCTTCTGTTGTCATATTCTTTTATTTAAAGATTTGAATAATGATATTCAATCTTATATTATTTTTTAACTGCTGAACAACCTGCCATAGTTGTTATTTTGATTGCTTCGCTGGCAGGAAGACTTTCGTTTCTTTTTATTGTTTCTTCAACAACTTTACGAGTAATGTTTTCGAAAACACTTTCGATAACTGAACCTGTTTGCATTGCTGCTGGACGACCGTAATCTCCCGCTTCACGAATCGACTGTACGATAGGAACCTCTCCTAAGAATGGAACCTCAAGATCAGCCGCTAAGTTCTTAGCTCCTTCTTGTCCGAAGATGTAATATTTATTATTAGGCAATTCTTCAGGTGTGAAGTAGGCCATATTTTCTATAATTCCAAGTACCGGTACATTGATCGCTTCAGATAGGAACATGGAAACTCCTTTTTTAGCATCAGCCAAAGCTACTGCTTGTGGAGTACTTACAACAACCGCACCTGTAACAGGTAATGATTGCATGATAGAAAGGTGAATGTCTCCTGTTCCTGGAGGAAGGTCAATAAGCATAAAGTCCAGTTCTCCCCAGTCAGCATCAAAGATCATTTGGTTCAAAGCTTTAGAAGCCATAGGACCTCTCCAGATTACCGCTTGACTTGGAGCCGTGAAAAACCCGATAGACAGTATTTTTATTTCGTAGCTCTCAACTGGTTTCATTTTTGACTTTCCGTCCACCATCACTGAGATTGGTTTTTCGTTTTCTACGTCAAACATGATAGGCATTGATGGCCCGTAAATATCAGCATCAAGAACTCCCACTGAGAATCCCATTTTTGCTAATGAAACGGCAAGATTTGCAGTTACAGTAGATTTCCCTACTCCTCCTTTACCAGAGGCAACGGCAATAATGTTTTTTATTCCTGGAATTTGTTTTCCTTTAATTTCCGCTTTTTCAGGAGCTTCCACTTTGATATTTACTTTAACTTTAGCATCCGCAGAAACTAAATCGTGTATTGTTTTTTTGATATCGTCTTCTGCACGTTTCTTAATGTGCATTGCCGGAGTATGTAATACTAAATCAACTACTACTTCATCCCCAAAAGTGATTACGTTTGTTACCGCGCCACTTTCTACCATATTTTTTCCTTCTCCAGCTACAGTAATCGTTTCTAAAGCTTTAAGAATGTCTTTTCTTTCTAATTTCATTATAAAAGTTTCAAGTTTGATGTTTAAAGTAATTCATACCCCTAAAAAAGACTATGTTTATTTAAACTGATTTCAGATTACAAAGATAAGAGATTCTATTTTTATAACAACCGTTTTAAATTGGTTTTATTGATAGGCAAATCAGCAGTAATTATCAGGAAATTTGGTTTGTTTTTCAATTGATTGAATCGAATAAAAACCGAGCGAATAAGCGCCCTAAAATATCATTTATAGTTTTATTCGAAAACAAAAAAAGAGTGGATTTTGATTTAAAAGTTAGACTGAATTTACAATTACTGAACTCTTACTTCCGGAGTCCATAAATGTTTTTCGAAATCTACAATTTGGTTTTCGATTACTTCAATCCCTTCACTTTCGAGTAATTGCTGCATTAGATTAGTTCCGTCAAAATGGAATTTCCCAGTGAGCAATCCTTTACGATTTACCACCCGATGCGCCGGAACATCCTCCATATTGTGCGCTGCATTCATTGCATAGCCCACCATTCTTGCGGAACCCGCAGCACCCAATACTTTAGCAATAGCACCATAAGAGGTTACCTTTCCGTAAGGAATTTGCCTCGCAACAGCGTACACTCTTTCAAAAAAATTATCGTTTGACATAGGAATTTATTTAACAGCAGAAATTCAAGTTTAAATATACCGTTTAATTCAAAATAAATAGTATTCAGCTAATGCTTAGGTTTAAAAAAACAGAATCTAGAATCATCTAGTGTTGAGATAAAAGTTTTGCCATAAAAAAATGGAAAATGTTTTATTATTTACACCCTACTTAAATGACCTTATATACCTTATACCGTAATAATTAAATGGTTTTTTTAACCCAAATAGTATCTTACTATATTGAAAAGAGTAATTACAGAAACCAAGCCTGTAATACTTCCTATAATCGTATTCATGTTTTTAAGGAGTGATTCGGCTTTATTTTCAATTCTACTGAAGAATGAAATGTAAAAGTAAAAAACCAGGAACGAACCCAAGACAACTCCGCTTACAAAAGTAAAAACAGAAACTGTACTGAAAGAAAACAGCATGTATGAGGATAGCGTTATACTAATAAAAACGTAGTACGGAATAGGGAAAAAATTGAGTGAAGAGAGTAACATCCCAAGAAAAAAACGTTTCTTCTTGCTGCTTTTTTCGATATTGGCTTTCTTGATTTTTGGCTTTTTGGCAATCCATAAAAAATAAATGGTTAGCGCAGCGAAAATTCCAAAACCCACTTCGCGCAATAAAAGAACAATGTCAGGACGTTTATCAATAGCCAAAGCGAATAATATCGCCAGATAAGCCTGGAAGAAAATAACAATTACAGCACCAAGCACAAACCACAATGCGTTTCTTTTCCCTTCTTTAAGATTCACCTTTGCGGCTGTCATATTGATTAGTCCCGGAGGAATAATCCCTATAACAGCTGTAACAAATCCTAAAAATAAAGGGGTGATGAAATTCATTTATGGTGTTTTAGACTAAAAAAAGTGCTATTATTCTTTAATTTTAAATCTAATATACGTAATTGCTTTGTTAATTTCCAAATATTGTTTTTCGTAAAATGTTTGAAAAGCCGTCACTTCTTCCGGACTTCCTTCGTTTACATATACATTGTGATTAGCATACAAAACCTCGTGGCCTTCACCGTGAAGCAACCCAAGAGTATAACCGTGCATAAATTCACTATCAGTTTTCAGGTTTACGACACCGTCTTTTTTAAGGATTTTTTTATACAATTGCAGGAACTCCGAATTAGTCATTCTATGCTTCGTTCTTTTGTATTTTATTTGTGGATCCGGGAAAGTAATCCAGATTTCATCTACTTCGTTTTCAGCAAATACGTGATTAATCAATTCGATTTGAGTTCGAATGAAAGCCACATTATGCAAGCCTGTTTCAACAGCTGTTTTAGCACCACGCCAGAAACGAGCTCCTTTGATATCAATCCCAACAAAGTTTTTATTAGGGTATCTTTCGGCTAATCCAACAGAATATTCCCCTTTACCACAACCTAATTCCAACACCAATGGATTGTCATTCTTAAAGAAATCCGAATTCCATTTTCCTTTTAGTGGAAATAAATCTCCTACTACTTCTTCTCTCGATGGTTGAAAAACGTTAGTAAACGTTTCGTTTTCTCTGAACCTTTTTAATTTATTTTTACTTCCCACGACTTTCTAAATATTTTTGCAAAATTAAGGAAATATATAAGACCGAAGGGTTTGGGAAGGAAAAAAATAATTTTGAGTCAAACATTGAAATTATGGTAGTCAATTACGGCAATAGTAAACAAAACTTCTCGATACGTTTTTGGATAAGACGAAAGTGGCAATCATCATAATTTGAAAGCCAAAAACACTCGAAGTGACGTTAATTAATACAATAAGTTCCTTTGTTCGTCAGTTCGAGTGGTTTTTAAAACTAAACAAAAATTGTTTATTTAAAAAAAACAGACTGTTTTAAAAATTCTATCGAGAACCGTTCTATAAACAAAACTTCTCGATGCGTTTTGGATAAGACGAAAGTGGCAATCAACATAAGTTGAAAGCCAAAAACACTCGAAGTGACGTTGACAAATACAATAGATTACCTACTCGTCAGTTCGAGTGATTTTTAAAACTAAACAAAAATTACTTTTTGAGGATAAACGTTCCGTGCTAAAAATTCTATCGAGAACCGTTCTATAAACACGACTTCTCGATACATTTTTGGCTAAGACGAAAGCTGCAAATAACTTAAGTTGAAAGCCAAAAACACTCGAAGTGACGTTGAGAAAAACAATAAGTTCCTGTATTCGTCAGTTCGAGTGGTTTTTAAAACTAAACAAAAATTGCTTTTTGAGAACAAACGTTCCGTGCTAAAAATTGTATCGAAAACCGTTATATAAACAAAACTTCTCGATACATTTTTGGTTAAGACGAAAGTGGCAATCAACTTAATTTTGAAAGCCAAAAACACTCGAAGTGACGTTGAGAAGTACGATAGATTTCCCACTCGTCAGTTCGAGTGGTTTTTAAAACTGAACAAAAATTGCTTTTTGAGAAAAAACATACTGTTTTAAAAATTGTATCGAGAACAGTTCTATAAACAAAACTTCTCAATACATTTTTGGCTAAGAAAAAAATGCAATCAACTTAATTATGAAAGCCAAAAACACTCGAAGTGACGTTGATAAATACAATGAAATATAGAGTCAGTCTATAAAAGTAAATTCATAACAACATCTTACAAGAATTTTTTCTTAGCAAGATTGGGAAGTAAATGATAATCGTCATTAATCAAAGCTTCTTTCTTAACTCTTGACCATTTCTTGATTTGTTTTTCGGTTTCAATTGCCATACTAATATTAGTGAATTCACAATAAAAAACTAATTCCAAAGGTCTCTTGTTGAAAGTATAGCAATCAGGATAAAATCCAGCTTTGTGTTGAAAAATCCGTTGTGACAAATTACTTGTTACACCTGTATAATAAGTTTTATCAGAGCACTTTAATATATAAACAAAAGACTGTTTCATAATTAACTAGTATAATAATTCGTCCCTTTCCATTTGAAAGGTTTGGCTGTAGAAAACAAAACTTCTCGATACATTTTTGGCTAACACGAGAGTAGCAATCAACATGATTTGAAAGCCAAAAACACTCGAAGTGACGATGACAATTACGATAGATTTCCCACTGGTCAGTTCGAGTGATTTTTAAAACTAAACAAAAATTACTTTTTGAGAATAAACGTTACTTGCTAAAAATTGTATCGAGAACCGTTATATAAACAAAACTTCTCGATACATTTTTGGTTAAGACGAAAGCTGTAAATAACTTAAGTTAAAGCCAAAAACACTCGAAGTGACGTTGAGAAAAACAATAAGTTCCTGTATTCGTCAGTTCGAGTGATTTTTAAACTGAACAAAAATTGCTTTTTAGAATAAACGTTCCGTGCTAAAAATAGTATCGAGAACCGTTATATAAACAAAACTATTACTTCCCTTTAAGATCTTTAATCTGTTGGTCTTCGATAGGCGTTTTAACCTTTATCACTTCCTTAGAATTATCGTTAGGAATGGTCATTGACAACACATAATGTTTGATTTTCCATTCCTTACCTACTTTTACCAATACTCCAGATCCGCGACATATTTTCATTTGGGTATTTAACAACTCGTCAAACCAAGCTGTTTTTCCGCTTTTGTCAATATATACATGACGTTCTAAAGCCGTAAAACTCCAAGCTTTCCCTTTATCAAAATGCGGTTTTGCGTAAATTTCAAATTCTTTCTTGTACCAATTCTCAGTGGCATCAGTACCAATAAAAACGGCATCGGAAGTCATTAAATCAAAATAGGTGTCAAATTTTGCATCAGCCGCAGCTTTGTGCCAAGCATCAAGGGTTGTATTTATTTTTTGCTCTACTAAACTTGTTTTTGTTTGCGCTTGTCCTATTGCTGAAAAGAATAAGATAGAGAATATGATTTTCTTCATGGTTTTTTTTTGAAAGTTAAGAAATATAGTGGTAGTAAATGAAGAGTATTTATTTAATAATTTCAACCTAAATACAATCCAATAAAAAAACAACAACTGCATTTTGCAAGTACTTTAACCGTTAATTCCATCTTAATTCCCTTTAAAAACAAGCATAAATTTCATAACTTTAGTAAAAGTACACACTATGAAAAACTTGGCGTTATCAATTATAGCCTTATTAATAACCTTTTCAAGTGCCGCAATTAACCGTAATGGAACAGAAAATACTACGGTATTGGAATCTCCTTGTGTCAAAACGTATCTTAACACTACAATCAATAATTCCATTGTCACGATAGATCTCGCTACAATCGACCGCTTTTTCAAGAAATACACCAGTTTAAAAAAATACCGCTCGGATGTTGTTGTTTTATACAAAAATCGGGACTATAAATCAATTTGGTATGATGACAAAGAACTCATTGAGTTTGCTAGTTTGTTGTATTCGAAAGTAAACCAACTCGAAAACGAAGGACTTAAATTCAACATCGCTTATAAGGATAAAATTGCCGCGATTTTCAATAATGGAACCGCGATTGAAATAACCAAAACCGAAAAGGAATTGTTGTTATCCAGCTTGTATATTTTTTATGCAAAAAAAGTGTTTCAAGGATTAGACGTTAACAAAGTTCAGGAAATAGGTTGGTTTTTACCCCAAAAAACCACCTCTTATAAAATCCTGTTAGATTCATTACTGGCTGCTCCCCAACTTTTACATAAAAATGAAAGTCAGCTCCATCCGCAATATTACAAATTACGAGATGCTTTAATAAAATACCGTCAAATAGAAAAAAGAAACGATTGGAATCCTATTGAAACGGATTTAAGTATAATAGAATACAACCCGGGAGACAGCTCGAAAACCATAGGTCAAATCAGGCATCGCCTTGTTGTTTTAGAAGATTTAGAAAAGGATTCCAAAAGCAATATATACGATGCCGAACTAATGGAAGCCGTTTTAAAATTCAAAAAAAGGAACGGCTACAAACCAAATTACATGATTGGCTCCCAACACATCAATCGAATGAACATTCCCATTGAGCAATACATCAAAACCATTATAATAAATATGGAACGCTGTCGATGGATTTCCCCTGGATTAGCAAAAGAGAAGGAATTAATAATGGTAAACATTCCGGCGTTAAAGTTGATTTACAGGAAAAACGGCAATAATGTATTGGAGTCCAAAGTTTTTGTAGGTATAAATATGTTAGAAACCGTCATTTTCAGTTCGTCTATCAGTCGTGTTGTTTTTAGCCCTTATTGGAATGTTCCCAGAAGCATTGTGGAGAATGAAATTAAACCAGCCATCGCCAAAGACAGCAGTTATTTAACTAAAAATAACATGGAATGGTACAAAAATGGTCTCAGACAAAAACCTGGGCCAAGAAATTCTATGGGATTGGTGAAATTTTTATTCCCAAATACGTATGACATTTATTTACACGACACTCCCTACAAAGAAAGTTTTGACGCTGATTTCCCCGAGTTCAGTCATGGTTGCATTAATATGCAAAAAGCAAAGGAATTGGCTTATTTGATTTTGGAGGACTATCCGGATTGGCCAGTTGACAAAATAGATCAAGCTATGGATGGAAGTAAGGAAACCACTTGCGTTCTAAAGAATAAAATTCCCATTCATATTGGTTATTTCACCGCTTGGGTTCCTGATTCCGGGGAAATCAATTTTTATTTTGACATCTATCATAAAGACTATCGTCTGGCTGAACTTCTTTTTAATGAGGAGACCCATTAGAATACGATCCATTAATCCTTTTACAATATGAAAAACACGTTTATTCCATTTGTTTTCTCTTTCTACTGCCTTTTGTTGTTGGGTTTAACCCAAAACATTAAAGCCAGTAACGAAGCTTATACGATTACTTATCAAAGAATTCCTGCTTTTCCACCAGCTACTTTTGACAGTGAGTTGATTGCCCCTTTTTTTAAAAAATACCCCAAGTTCAACTCTTTCAAGCCAGAGGTGATAAAACTCTATAAAAAAAATGAATATCAATACTTATGGTACGACAGCAGAGGCATTAATGAGTTTGCCAGTTTATTGCATGATAAAGTCAACAACTTGGATCAGGAAGGCTTACATATTCGTGTTCCTTACCAAGAGGAAATACGAGATATTTTTCAGGATTTGGAGAAAAGGGAAAAATCTAATGTGGAAGTAGAACTGTTGATGTCCTCCCTTTACTTTTTTTACGCCAACAAAGTGTTCAAAGGCCTCGATGTTTACAAAACAAAAGAACTTGGTTGGTATTTACCTCGAAAAAAACAATCCTACGGCAATAGATTGGATTCTTTATTGCAAGACCCCAGCTTAATTAATGAGCCAGACAAAGAGCTACTGGGGCAATATTACCAATTAAAAGAAGCTTTAAAAGACTACCGAAACATGGAGAAACATGGAGGATGGAGTGCTATAGAATTCCCTAAAAAAACAAAATCCCTAAAACCCGGTGATACAGCTACCGCGATTTTGAAAATTAGAAACCGATTGTTTATATCCGGCGACCTAAAAACCGATTCTAAAAACAATTTATATGACAAGGAACTTCTCGCGGGAGTATTAAAATACAAAGAGCGAAATGGATATGCTGCGGATTCATTGCTATTACTCAAACACATCAAAAATATGAATGTCCCAGTGGAGGAACGCATTAAAACCATCATGTTGAATATGGAACGCTGCCGATGGATTTCTCCCAGTATAACAAAAAACAAACAATACATCGTGGTGAATATTCCCTCCTTCACCCTTACTTATTTCAAGGATGGCAAACCTGCTTTGATATCAAGGGTAGTTGTGGGAAAATCAATGAATAAAACCGCTGTTTTTAGCGGACAAATGAGTCAAGTGGTTTTTAGTCCTTACTGGAACGTGCCTTCAAGTATCTTGAGAAAAGAGATATTACCTGCCATTGCCAAGAACCCATACTATCTAGCGAAGAATGATATGGAGTGGGTTGGTAACCGCGTACGGCAAAGACCCGGAGAACAAAACGCCTTGGGAAAAGTGAAGTTTGTATTCCCCAATTCTCATATAATTTATATGCATGACACCCCTTCCAAAAAACTATTTGAGCTAGAACAAAGGGCTTTTAGTCACGGCTGCATACGAGTGGCACGACCTAGGGATTTGGCTATTAAGGTATTGGAAGATGACCCAAACTGGCCCATAGAAAAGATTGATGCCGCTATGAATCGAGGTGTAGAGAAAGCGTACAACCTCAAGACAAAAATTCCCGTTTACATTGGTTATTTTACCTCTTGGGTGGATCGCGAAGGGCAGGTGAATTTTTATGACGATATCTACGGCCATGATGTCAAACTCGCTGAATTGCTGTTTACGGATTGAGGGTGTAGGTTTTTTGGATAAATACAAATTCACTCGCTACATTGTCATTCCGACGAAGGAGGAATCACATAATCAAAGTTCACGTTTTGTCTTATTGGCAGAGCGTAAAAACTTGGTAGTTAAATATGCTAAACACGCACATTTTGTCATTGCTTCGCCAATTCGGGCATAGCCCTCGTGTCCGACGAAGGAGGAATCACATAGTCAATTACAAAATGATGATTTAAAAATTCAAAATTCTCATTAAACGATCGTATTAAGTCTAATTTCTTATCTCTTCTCCAACCTTTTATTTCTTTTTCTCTAGCAATAGCAAGTTGAACCCAAGTAAATTTTTCATAATAAACCAAAAGTTCTATATTATACTTTGATGCAAAAGTTTTATTCCCATTTAAAATATTCTCTTGATGCTGTTGTAGTCTTACCCCAAGATTATTTGTCACTCCAGTATAAAACGTTGTCCGATATTTATTGGTAATAATATAAACATAATAAGTATGATAACCCTCAGTATATTCAATCATAAAGTTTGCATTTTAATGGGATTCTTGTTTTCTCAAACATTAATACGAAGTTTTCTGCTAATGCTAATATATTGATTTTTATCTGACTGTCGAGTTTCTTTATGTGATCTCTCCTTCGTCGAGATGACAAAACAGGTCGGTAAAACTTGCTTAACACGCACGTTTTGCCATTGCTTCGCTAGCACGGCCAGAGGCCTCGCGCCCAACGAAGGAGGAACTTCATTATACTTTAGGGAAGAACGACTCTGTTATTTATGGAAGTTTTAAGGATATAGATTATTGAAAAAATTAACTTCTTATTTTTCATTGAGAGGCCACGCACAAAATTTCTGCGCTAGCCTCGCATAGCTATATTCGAGCCATCAGGGCTTCTGTTTTTCGAAAGTCGTAGCCAACACTTTTTTTATCTTGTCCAATGCGCCATGAAATGCTTTTTCTGTCGTATCGGCATAATTGGTAACCGCTACAGGCTGCATGTTTTCCGGTCGTGCTTCAATGAGACATCGTTTGTCCTCGACTCCGCTTTTATCGGCGTTGTCATCTCGAAGATGTACTTCTATACGGGTTATTTTGTCTTCAAAACGCGCTAAGGTAGTTCTCAATTCCTCTGTAAAATACACATTCATACTATCGTGTCCTTCTACATTTTTGTCTGTATTAATTTGTACTGTCATGTTTTATTGATTTAATGTTCTCTCTCAAATTTACCGATTACAGCACAAATAAACGAGCCCATTAATAAAACATTATGAAAATAAGAAGGAGAAAAAATGGAACTCGAAAAGCAGCGTGCTTTCTAGTTTATATTGGCTATTTCACCTCTTGGGTAGATTGTGAAGGACAGGTGAATTTTTATGACGATATCTATGGTCACGATGTCAAACTCGCTGAATTGCTGCTTACGGATTGAAAGTATAGTTTTTGTAGAGTATCTTGAATGATTTTTCTAAAATCGAGAGGACAAACTTAGTAGATAAACGTAAATATCCTCACTACTCCGTCGTTAAGAGGAACGACCTGTTCGCCGGGGCGAAAGCAATCCCATTATCCTTTTTGATTTTGTCTCGAAATAATTGCATCCTGGATTTTAGCCACGCAATCCTCCAGATTATTCTCTATGTCTTCACTCCAGAAACGGAGTACTTTCCAGTTTTGGGATTCCAGAAACGCATTGACTTCGATATCCCGCTGTATGTTTCTTTCTATTTTCTTTTGCCAAAACTCCGTGTTGGTTTTCACGCGGTCTTTATGGGTTTCCCAATCCTTGCCGTGGAAGAATTCGCTGTCAACGAAAATGGCAATTTTTAGTTTATTGAAAGTTAAATCCGGCTTGCCAAAAACTGATTTATTGTTTTTACGGTAACGATAGCCAAGGTGCCATAAGGCTTTCGCCAAACGCACTTCGTCCTTGGTGTTTGTGCTGCGAATGGCTCGCATGATTTTGGAACGTTTTTGTGGCGTGACTCGATCCATAGGATAACGATTTAATAACTTAAATCTAAATTCTCCAAAAATTTATCTAGTTTCTCTTCATCTTCAAAACTAATTGTAGGCTCAAATTTATCTTCAAAAAAATCCAAAACTTCATTAATACTATTAAAAAAACGAAAATACCATCCCTCGTAATTATAAACGTAAACTACTCTTTTATTATTAAGATTTTTTAATAAAAGTGTTTCAATACTTCTTGAAGGCTTAATGTAATCTATTTCAATTTGACAAATTGTATTCATAGTTTTGGAATAATTACAAATTGATGTATTTTGATTTAAAAAAATGCAAATTTTCTATTGCAACAACAGCTTTGTATTGTTCCATAAATTTCACATCACACAAAAAACTTTCAAACTGAGAATCTATTACATAAATTTCAATAGCTTCGATTTCGTCAATACTTTTTTGATTCCCCATATGTTCTCCCTTTTTATAAATAGCAAACAATTTTTTCTCGTTTCTCATTTTTCAAAAATTGTGTCAAGATGGTATTGCAAAAACTCTTTTTTTGGAAGGTATTTTAAAGGCTCATTTATTTTTAGATTTTCAATAGAAGCAAAATGACTTTGATAAAAGGAAGTTTCTTTTTTCTTTTTTAAACCGTTAGATATAATCACTTGATAGTTTTGATTAATCCCAATTAATCCTTTGTCGAAAGCCTTATCATATAGAGCTGAAAGACAAATACCATTCTCAGGATTTAACCTCTCGTTTTCATTTTTTGACCAAGGAACAATATGACTTGCTAATAACAATTCAGGAATATCGATTCCTGTTATGGCACATTTAGAGGTGTAATTCGTCAGCACCATTTGTCTAAAAACGGATTGATTCACTCTCGTTTTTACTGCTCGAATTACAGTTTCTCCTTTTAATCCTTTTAAGTCGAAAAGAATGTCTTGATATTTGTTTTCTATTGAAGTGTTTTCTTTTTCGGCAAGAATTTGTTCGCTTAGAAAAACAAGTTCTTCTTGATTGTGGAAGAATTCATCCCATATAGGTTTTACTTGATTCATTCCTCCTTTTAAACCCCCAACCCCTCTTTTTTGATGATATGGATCAACGCTGGCAAAATTACCTAATCTCATTCCTATGGAACTTGGCGTTCTATCTAATATATTTGCTAATTCAATTACTTTGGGGTTTCCTTTATGGGTTTTCCCAAATTCAATTTTCAGATATAAATTAAACGCAAGAATTAGTTCTTCTCGTGTCCAGAGTTTGTTTTGAGTCATTTATGTAATTTAACCGATTAGAAACAAATATAAATGTTTTATATTGAAGTGAATCAAAACTATCGGGATATTGCTTTTTGATGAAAGTCACTTAATTGATTAATATTATTTAAAAATACTGCTTTTTTTAAATGATAATGTGATCTCTCCTTCGTCGAGATGACAAAGAGAGCGTGGTAAGTAGTAAAAAAAAACGCTACTCTTTCGAATAGCGTTTTAAGACTTTTGATGATGTGATCTCTCCTTCGTCGAGATGACAAAGAGAACGTGATGTGTTTGTAACAAAAAAAACGCTACTCTTTTAAAAAGTGTTTTAAAAACTTTTGATTATGTGATCTCTCCTTCGTCGAGATGACAAAGAGAGCGTGATGAATTATAACAAAAAAAAAAAACGCTACTCTTTCGAATAGCGTTTTATGAAACACTTAAAAAAGCCAAAGTGTTAATTAAGCTTTTTGTTTAATTCCTTATATAGCTAGCTCCTTATTTAAGTTTTTAGTGGTTTACCTTAATTAATAAAAATGTTATTTAAGTTTTTTGCTTCTTTACTTAAATAAGAATATATTTGTTTAAGTTTTTAAAACATCTAAATGGAAAAATTTATTTCGGGCAAATATATTAATCAAGTATATTATAAAAGTTTTCAACCTGATACAATTCATCGAAACTGGATACTAAATGACATGGAAGTTATTCGGTTGCTAAGTATAGCAGATAGACATTTAGGCAGATTAGATATGTATTCAGAATATGTAAACATCGATTTGTTCATCAGGATGCACATTGCCAAAGAAGCTACTCAATCTTCAAAAATTGAAGGTACTCAAACCAATATGGAAGAAGCTTTTCTAAGCAAAGAAGAAATTGCATTTGAAAAAAGGGCCGATTGGGAAGAAGTACAAAACTACATCAACGCAATGAACGAAGCAGTCAAACTGTTGAACGAACTTCCTTTTTCATCTCGCCTTATCAAACAAACCCATAAAATACTTTTGCAGGGTGTAAGAGGCGAGCACAAATTACCCGGTGAATACCGAAGCAGCCAAAACTGGATTGGTGGTGCGAGCATTAATGACGCAACCTTTATCCCCCCAATTCACACTAGCATTAATGAGTTAATTTCTGACCTGGAACTTTTTGCAAACGATGAAATAACGCCTTTACCTGATTTAATAAAAATTGCAATCATTCATTATCAATTCGAGACGATTCACCCTTTTTTAGACGGAAACGGTAGAGTAGGCAGATTACTAATTACACTATATTTAGTTAGTAAAGGAATCTTGAAAAAACCCATACTATATCTTTCTGATTTTTTTGAAAAAAACAGGATGCTTTATTATGATAACCTAATGCGAACTCGAACACACAATGATATCAACCAGTGGTTAAAGTTTTTTTTAACGGGAATTATAGAAACCGCTAAAAAAGGGGTAACTACCTTCGATGGTATTTTGCAACTGCAAAAAAGTTTAGATGAAAAACTGAAATCATTAGGCAATCGCAATATAGATGCACGTAAAGTAGTGGGCTATCTCTACACACAGCCTATTATAGAGGTCACAAAAGTAGAAGAGCTACTCCAAAAATCATCAGTTACCGCCTATAAACTTTTGGCAGATTTAGAACGGCTTGATATTATAAAAGAAATATCTGGTGCACAGCGTAACAAGCTATTTGTTTTTAAAGATTACTTAGACTTGTTCAATCACGATTAATATTTCTCAAATTAAGGCATAAAAAAACGCTACTCTTTCGAATAGCGTTTTATAAAAATAAAAATTCTCATTTCCCCAACTGCCTTAGCCCTGATGGTAGCGGCATCCTCTTGTGGCGGGTTTCGCCACGAGAGATACAGCGTACAGCGGGAAGAAGCTCCTTATTTTGCTTTTGGCAGGGCTTTCAATTTCATGTTGAACAGGGTAAAAGCTTGGATATCTACATTTTCCTGGATTGTTGCCGCTACGGATTTTCCTGCTCCGTGACCCGCTTTGACATCGATGCGAATTAATGTTGGGTTAGTTCCCGTTTGTTTTTCCTGCAACTCGGCAGCAAACTTGAAACTGTGTGCCGGCACTACTCTATCATCGTGATCACCAGTGGTAACCATTGTCGCTGGATAGTGCGTGCCCGCTTTTACGTTGTGCACCGGTGAATAGCCTTTGATGTATTCGAACATTTCTTTGCTGTCCTGCGCCGTTCCATAATCGTACGCCCATCCCGCTCCCGCAGTAAAGGTGTGGTAACGCAACATATCCATAACTCCCACGGCCGGTAGAGCGACTTTCATCAACTCCGGGCGTTGTGTCATAGTAGCACCAACAAGCAATCCTCCGTTTGACCCACCGCGAACGGCAAGAAAGTCAGGAGAGGTGTATTTATTTTCAATCAGATATTCCGCCGCGGCGATGAAATCGTCGAACACGTTTTGTTTTTGCATTTTGGTTCCGGCATCGTGCCATTTTTTACCGTATTCTCCACCACCACGTAAGTTAGGCACGGCATAAACGCCTCCGTTTTCCATCCAAACGGCATTGGCAATACTGAAACTTGGCGTTAAGCTCACATTGAAACCACCGTAAGCATACAGCATCGTTGGGTTTTTTCCGTTTAGTTTCAATCCTTTTTTGTAGGTGATGATCATTGGGATTTTGGTACCGTCCTTTGAAGTATAAAACACTTGTTTCGACTCGAAATCCTCGCTTTTGAAATCTACTTTTGGTTTGGCATAGACCGCTGATTTTCCTTCTTTTGGTTCGAAAGAGTAAATCGTTCCCGGGCTGGTATAATTAGTAAAGGAATAATAAAGTGTTTTTTCTTTTTTCTTTCCGCCAAAACCACCTGCTGTTCCTACGGCTGGCAATTGGATTTCACGTATCATTTTACCTGTGTAATCGTATTGTTTCACAACTGATACGGCATCTTTCATATAATTAGCAAAGAAATATCCTGCTCCTGTTGATGGCGATAAAACATTATCGGTTTCCGGAATGAAATCCACCCAGTTTGACGGTGCTGGATTGCTGACATCTACCGTTACTACACGCTTATTTGGCGCATTTAAATCAGTCTCAATAAACAACTTCGTTCCTTCGTTGTCAATAATACTGTTGTCGCTTTTGAAATTATCCACGATAGTCACAATAGCACTGTTAGGCGAACTCAAATCTTTAATGTACAATTCGTTTCCATAAGTTGAAGTCGAAGCCGAAATCACTAAATACTTATCATCTTCGGTCACATAACCGCCTACGTATCTTCGTTTTTGGTCGGCGCCAAAGATCAACTGATCTTCCTTTTGAGAAGTTCCCAGTTTATGAAAATACAGTTTGTGTTGGTCCGTTTTTGCAGATAGTTCGCTTCCCTTTGGCTTGTCATAACTAGAGTAGTAAAACCCTTCGTTTCCTTTCCAAGACAGTCCGCTGAATTTTACATCAACAATAGTGTCTTCTAGAATTTTGTTAGACAACGCGTCCATAATAATTACTTTTCTCCAGTCGCTTCCGCCTTCTGATATGGCATAGGCCACCTTAGAACCGTCTTTAGAGAAATCCAATCCTCCTAAAGAAGTGGTTCCGTCTTTAGAGAAAGTATTTGGGTCCAGAAAAACAGTGTCTTTTCCGTTGGCCTCTTTTCTATACAATACGGATTGGTTTTGCAGTCCGTTATTTTTATAATAATACGTGAAGTCCCCTTCCTTGAATGGCGCCCCTATTTTTTCATAATTCCACAGTTTCTCCATACGCGTCTTTAATGCATCGCGAAAAGGAATCTGGTTTAAATAACCATAAGTAACCACATTCTCCGCTTTTACCCAAGCAGCAGTTTCAGCCGACATGTCGTCCTCTAACCAACGGTAAGGATCACTGACTTTAGCATCGAAATACTGATCGACTGTTGGTCCTTTTTTGGTTTCTGGATATTGAATTGGCTTTTGGTTCTGTCCAAAAGAAGCCATAGATGGTAATACAGCCATGATTAGAATTAATTTTTTCATTAAAATATTTTATTGGTTAAAACAAAAATAGTGAATTAGTTAGTGTTCCTTGAAAGCGGAACTTTTTTAACATAGGATTAGTCTATAAAAGTGTGTTTTTGTTACGGTGATGATTTTTCAACATATAAGTCATTTAAGTTTTTTGTTGTTTTGTGTAATGCTTGTTTCGTGAAAAAATTCAACCATATAAGGCTTATAAGTTTATTTAAACTTTGCGGCTACGTATTTCAAGATGGAGCACAAAAAACAACAGATACATTATTATTAGCACGCAGATTTTTGCAGATTTTTGCAGATCTAAAAATTAATAAATTTAAAAAAAACATTACGAGATTAAGAAAATTAAGCTCCTAAACTTAATATACCTTAATATCTTAATGGTTTAAAAAAACAGTAAACTTAAATGACCTTATATAACTTATATGGTTTAAAAAAAGCAAGCCTAAAACTGTTTCAAGACGGCCAACAAAAGACAACCTATTATTAGCACGCAGATTTTACAGATTTTTGCAGATCTAAAAATTATTGAATTTAAAAAAACCATTAAGAGATTAAGCTAAAAACGGTGACAAAACTTATATGACCTTATATAACTTATATGGTAAAACAGTTTATGAAACTTAATGACTCTTAATATCTTAATGGTTTAAAAAACAGTAAACTTATATGCCTTATATGGTTAAAACAGTAAGCCTAAAACTGTGACTAAACTTATATGACTTATATGTTTAAATTAATTATAGATTGAAATTAACCCCAAGAACAATGTTTCTTCCCATATTTGGGATTCCATCATTTTTCAGTCTGGAAAGGTGGGCGATATAGCTTTTATCGAATAAATTGTTTCCGTTTAGGTTTATGTCAAAAACCGTTTTACCCAATTTTACCGTTCCTCCTAAACCCAAATTCACTAAAGTATAACCATTAGATTCAGTTTCGAATCCGCTGATGTTGTTTTGATGAAAAGTAGATGCGAAATTCAAAGTTGCAAACCCTTCCTTAAGCCAATCTTTGATTTTGAATTCGGTTCTAATGGTGTTGTTCCAATTGTTAGCCGGAATCAAAGGCAGGTAATCTCCGTTTTGTTTCTTTCCCGTAACGGTTTCAAAGCTGCTTTCATAATGCAACCAATCCAATGGGTGTGGGTGAAAATGCAATCCTATTTCACCACCATACAATTTAGCATTGTTCTGAATGTATTCAAAAACATCATTGTCATCCAATACAGCTCCTGTTGGGGAAGTATAAATATAATTGCTGATGTGGTTGTAAAATCCGTTTACAAAAAACTCAAAATGGCTGTTTTTATATTCAAGATTCAAATCCGACTGAACGTTTTGTTCCGTTTTCAAATCAGAATTTCCTATTTCGTAACGATTAGTTCCTTCATGGACACCGTTAGAAGTCAGTTCAGATAAATTTGGTGCTCTAAAACCTGATGCTAGATTCATTCTCAAAGTCAGATCGTCAGCTAGATTCGTTTTGTACCCCAAAGAAGCATTAAAACTGTCGAATGATTTATCTACCGCTTTGAAGTAGCCTTCATCCCCAACAGTTCCATGTTCATCAGTAGTGACTTTTCGGTTGTCAAAACGCAAACCTGCCTGAAGGACATTCGTTTTCCATTCGTAATTTACAGTTCCAAAAACACCAAAATCAGTAGTTGTGGCATCAGGTATTAAAAATTCTTCCCCGAGGTTCGCATTTGTTTGATACATTCCTTGAATTCCCACAATAGATTCTAACTTTCCTGCTTTTGGCAAATGGTATTTCACATCGTAATTGAAAGTTTTCAGTTTCATTTGTAAACTGGCAACATCACTATCTTCAAATTCAGAACGATCATTGTCAATATATCCAAAATCAACATCTAATTTGGAATTCTTTAGATAGAAAACCGAATTCAAACTCATCAAATGGTTGAAAATTCCCTGTTTTGGGAACCCTGTAGTTTTGGAAGTTGATTGTTCGGCTATACCTTCTTCAGGAATTCCTAAATCCAGTTTGTTGTAATTGTATCTAAAAACAGTGGAGAACTTAGCATCGCTATACCCCAGACCCGTTTTAAAATCGGTTTCATTGTATCGGGTATTGGTCACACGATCCCCTCCCGAAATGCGGTAATCTGAATGCGTATTGTAACTTCCGCGAGCAAGGAATTTCCAATGTTCAGTAGACGTTTTTAGTCCTAGCGTGGAATTGCTTCCTAGCGTATTTGAGAATAGCTTCTGGCTGAAATTAGCTTTAAAGTCATCCACATTGGCAAATTTTTCAGGATTAAAATACAAAACCCCTCCTAAAGCATCTGATCCATACAATAAAGATGCAGGTCCTTTTATAACCTCAACACTTTCTATTCCGGCATCATTTAACCCCAAGCCATGTTCGTCACCAAACTGTTGGTTTTCTATTCGAACACCTTGCGAATACACTAAAACACGGTTCCCGCTCAATCCACGGATAACTGGTTTCCCTATGGAAGTTCCGGTAGAAACCTGAGAAACTCCAGGAATAGTAGCTAATCCTTCGATTAAAGTAGAAGTCCCTTTTTGCTGTAAGGATTTTATGGTTTCGTGCTCCACTTTCATCACGTTTTGGGATTGTATTTTATTGAAAGCGGTAGATACGATTACCTCATCCATTTCGAAAATGGCATCTTCAAGAATCACATCTAATGTATTTTCCTGTTGAAGGTTATTTATGGTTTTGTTTTGGCTCGAATACCCCACAAAAACGAATGTTAACTTGGTTTTCCTACTAGGAAGATTTGAGATTGTGTATTTTCCATCTGCATCAGTTGTAGTTCCTTTATGCAATTCCGGGGCATAAACACTAACTCCTTTTATGGGTTGGTTTGCAATTGTAGTGACTGTTCCTGACACTGTGTTTTGGGCTTGAAGCATTGCCGAAAACATTAATAATAGGGTAATTATACTGTTTTTCATTACGAATGATTGTATTGTTCCAGTATCACTATAGAATAAGTGATACGATTTTTATGTTTTTTTATTTTCTGTAAATCGTACATAGCGAATATTACAAAAGCATTCCTGAAAGCAAGTCTTCTTAGGTTTAAAGAAACTTATTTCCAAAATGGTTTAACTAATAAATATTCACAATTTATACAATACGTGCAGGAGGCCCGCGAAGGGAATATAGGCTTCCTGAAAAAGAATTTATTTTTTTGAAAGTGGTGAAAAAGCAGGGGATAAACTTATAATCCGACTGGAATTTATAAGCAACTATTTCATTCGGAATATAAGACCCTAATGAAAGATGACAAACAACACATTGCTCATATTTATGATGCTGATGTGTAATTTCAGTATTGGTAACATTATACTTGTGACGGCATTCTGTTTGAGTAAGAAGCTTGACAAAGTGGGTATAATCATGCAAAGACTGAAACAGTATCGAAAACAATACTGTAGCAATCAGAGAAAGACTAATTATGATTTGCTTCTTTTTCATCGGTTACAAATGTATAAAAAGAAACCATCTATTCTAACAAAAATAAAATTGTTATCACAGATGGTTTTTACTATTTAATTTGAATGTGTTACACCAATTTTGATGCAACTAAATATTCAGCAATTTGAATTGTATTCGTTGCCGCTCCTTTACGTAAGTTGTCCGCAACAATCCACATATTTAAAGAGTTTGGCTGGCTTTCGTCACGACGAATTCTACCTACAAAAACGTCATCTTTCCCTTGTGCATACATTGGCATTGGATACGTATAAGTGTCGTTATTGTCCT
This sequence comes from Flavobacterium sp. K5-23, assembly GCF_023278045.1. Taxonomy (NCBI): domain Bacteria; kingdom Pseudomonadati; phylum Bacteroidota; class Flavobacteriia; order Flavobacteriales; family Flavobacteriaceae; genus Flavobacterium; species Flavobacterium sp. K5-23. Next base: position 1,123,459 of record NZ_CP056783.1, on the reverse strand, counting down.
GAACCACTACTCCATCCGTATGATGCAATATGTTTTGAATGTCAGAAACAACGAAGTCATTAGTAAATTCTACGTTTACAGCCTCGCTATGTCCACCTACAATAGGTACACGAACAGCAGTAGCCGTAACCGCAATAGTTCTATCATCAAGAATTTTTTGAGTCTCACGAACCAATTTCATCTCTTCCTTAGTATATCCGTTTTCTTCGAATGAATCACATTGTGGAATTGCGTTTCTATGAATTGGATATTTGTATGCCATTTCTCCCTGAACACCTGCGTATTCATTTTCTAATTGTTGCACTGCTTTTACTCCAGTTCCTGTAATAGACTGGTAAGTAGAAACAATAACACGTTTGATATTGTATTTTTTATGCAAAGGAGCCAATACTAAAACCATCTGAATAGTCGAACAGTTTGGGTTTGCTATAATTTTATCGTCTTTTGTTAAAGAAGAAGCATTGATTTCAGGAACGATCAATTTTTTGGAAGGATCCATTCTCCAAGCCGATGAGTTATCAATAACTGTAGTACCTGCAGCTGCAAATTTTGGAGCCCATTCAATCGAAGTTTCTCCACCGGCAGAGAACAAAGCAATATCTGCCTTCATATCAACTGCGGTTTGCATACCAACCACCTTATATTTCTTTCCTTTATATTCAATTTCTTTTCCTACTGATCTTTCAGAAGCAACAGGAATTAACTCTGTCACAGGAAAATTTCTTTCTGCCAAAACTTTTAACATTACTTCGCCAACCATACCGGTAGCACCTACAACTGCTATTCTCATAGTATATTTTTATTATTGAAAACTTATTTTGAAGTACAAAAGTAAGTAATAATGAATTCAAAACAACGGGATTAACAAAAAATAACAAAATGTTACATTTCAAACAAAACATAAAAAAACCACGCTCAAGGCGTGGTTCATAAACTATAATGTTTAGAGTATTATTTTTTCAATAAATCTCTAATTTGAGTAAGCAATTCTTCTTGAGTAGGACCTGCTGGAGCTGCTGCTGCAACCTCTTCTTTCTTTTTAGCTTTCTCAGCCGCTCTTAAAACGACAAAAATAAACAATGAAATAATCACAAAGTTAATAGTGGCTTGCACTAAATTACCATAAGTAATTACTGCAGCACCTGCCGTTTTTGCAGCTGCTAAATCAGGATAGGTATTTCCGTCTAAGGTTATGAATTTAGTAGTAAAATCAATTCCGCCAGTAATTAAACCCACAATTGGCATAATAACATCATCAACCGCAGAACCGACTATTTTACCAAATGCACCACCAATAACTACCGCGGTTGCTAAACTTAATACGTCACCTTTCATTAAAGATGCTTTGAAATCGCTGAAAAAACCCATATTTTTTTGTGTTAGATTAAACTTATTAAAAAACTAAATTACTGTTTTTTTAACAGTTTTTAACATTTATAGCTTATTTATTGAGATATTATCGATAAAATACACGTTTTACCCGTTGAGAGATACTCGTTAGAATCTCATAAGGAATAGTATTTAATTCTTTTGCGATAAATGAAACAGTAGGATTTTCTCCAAAAATAATAACGGCGTTTCCTTCGGTACAATCAATTTCAGTAACATCCACCATTAACATATCCATACAAATACTTCCTAAAACACTTGCTTTTTGACCTTTTATGGTTACAAACCCAACACCATTTCCCCAAGCTCTAGAAATCCCATCAGCATAACCTATGGGTATTGTGGCAATTTTTGTAGGCTTCTCAGCCATAAACCTTCTTCCATAACCTACACTTTCTCCAGCGGGAATCGTGCGAATTTGCGAAATAACCGACTTTAAGGTCCCTACATTTTCAAGATATTTTTGTTCCAGTGGATCATTCGAAACACCATACAAGCCTATTCCTAGACGAACCATATCAAATTGAGCAAGAGGATAATTGCTAATTCCTGAAGTATTCAAAATATGACGAATAGGACTTATATTCAATTCCTTAATCATTCTAGTGGATAAACTATCGAATAAACTTATTTGAGAAAGACTAAAATCCTGATGTATCAAATCATCGCTACTGGCCATATGAGACAAAACGGATTTCACTTTGACCGTTGTGTTTTCTTTTAATGCTGCAATCAGTTCCTCAATTGTATTCTCCTCAAAACCCAAGCGATGCATACCCGTATCTAGTTTTATATGTATGGGGTAATCGTGTAAATTTTTCTGTTTTGCTATTTTAAGAAAAGCGTGCAATCCTTTGAGACAGTAAATTTCTGGTTCAAGTTGATATTGTATTATAGCTGGAAAACTAGTGTTTTCAGGGTTTAGCACCATGATAGGCAATTTAACTCCTCCGTTTTTCAACGAAATTCCCTCATCGGCGAAGGCCACACCTAGATAATCCACTTTATGATGCTCCAGTAAATTAGCAATTTCGAGTCCGCCACTACCATAACCAAATGCTTTCACCATAACCATCAGCTTAATTCCAGGTTCCAGTTTCGATTTGAAATAATTAAGATTATGACTTATGGCGTTCAGATTAATCTCCAGAACGGTTTCATGTGTTTTCTCTTCTAATAAATACACAATCTCCTCAAATTGAAAAGAACGCGCTCCTTTTATCAAAATCGTTTCATTAGCGAAATTCAAATTTTCAAAATTCGTAACAAACTCAGCTGTATTTTTAAATGTAATGCAATTGGCAAACTTATTTTGGAACTCTGAAATCGTTTCTCCAATTCCTATAACGCGGTTTATTTTATTGGAAACAATAAGTTGGGAAACCTTGGTATATAATTCATCATTAGACAATCCGCTTTGAAAAATATCCGAAAGTATAACCGTCTTGTTGGCGTGTTTTTTTTGACTTTCCAAAAAGTCTAAAGCAATCTTCAATGATTGATAATCGGAACTATAGCTGTCATCAATAATACTACAATTGTTAATTCCGTTTTTCACTTTCAGGCGCATCTCCACTGGATACAGCAATTGAATTCTATTTTGGATCGTTGCTTTGTCGTATTCAAAATACAATAAAACGAGTAAACAGGAAATCGCATTTTCAACAGAAGCTTTATCAACGAAAGGAATTTCTAATTCATTTGAATCCCCCTTATAGCGATACTGAATAGTGGTATTTTCAGCATTAATCTCTTTTTTGGAAATAAAAACATCGGCCTCTTTGTTTTCAAAACTCCAAGTAAACACTTTCAAATTTGGATCTACGCAAGCATCAACAACGGGATTCCTCTGATAAATTAGAACCTTAGAATTTTTGAAGAGCGTTAATTTCTCTTTAATCTTCTCTTCTTTGTTCGAAAAACCCTCATCATGAGTAGAACCTATACTGGTAAGGATTCCAATGGTAGGTTTAATGATTTTCTCCAGTTTTATCATCTCCGCCCTTGTGGAAATTCCAGCTTCAAATATCCCTAAATTATGCTTTTCATTTATCGCTATCACTGATAAAGGCACTCCCACTTGGGAATTATAACTTTTAGGGCTTCGAATCACATTATAATCGGGGCTTAAAAGAAAATTCAACCATTCTTTTACAATCGTTTTTCCGTTACTTCCCGTTAATCCAATAACCGGGAATTCAAAAAGACTGCGATAATAGGCCGCAAAAAGTTGCAATGCGTCTAAGGTATTTTGGACAACCAGAAAATTAGCTTTGGTTTCACATCCTTCGGGAATATGGGTAACCACAAAATTCAGCACTCCTTTATCAATTAATTCTTCTATAAAAATATGGGCGTCGTTATTAGGGCCCACCAAAGCAAAAAACAAGGTGCTCGGACTATTTTGCAATGAACGACTATCTATAGAAATCGTGTCAATTAATGAATCAGGGGTGTCTCCAAACCATTTGGCCTGAATTGTAGAAACTATATTTTTAAGTTGTAAACTCATTTATTATGGAACGTGAATCACGTTAACTTTAGGGTTATTCAAAATTGGGAATACGCTTTTAGAAAAAATTACTTTATTCTAATCTTTATCAAAAATAATACTTCTTTTCAAACTGCAACAATCTAATAACATATTTTCAGTTTCGAAAACGGTCAGAAAAATCAAATAAAGTAAATAAGCACACTATATCAAAGTATAAAACTAGTTCAATTCAGGCTAAGTATTTTACCATTTTGTATATATTTGTTTTTCGAACCAATACTATTCGTTTTGAAAAAAATTCTTCCTTTATTCTCCTATATATTACATCCCATTTTTATTCCGGTAATAGCAACTTTGTATTACCTTTTTTCGAATAATTCTTATTTTATAAACAGGGAAAAAGCAGTTGTTTTCATTCAAGTAATGATTATCACGGTACTGGTTCCTTCGTTGTTCTTTTTAATACTGAGATATACTGGGAAAATAAAATCCATAATGGCTTTTGAAATTTCGGAGCGAAAAATACCATTAGTAATCCAAATTTTTTTGCTGATATTATTAGTTCGAAATAGCATCACCGTAGATCGATATCCTGAATTGCACTTTTTCTTTTTAGGAGCATTATTAAGCACAATTATAGCGTTGTTTCTTCTGTTTGCAAAGACAAAAGCCAGTATACATATGATTGCTATCAGTGCCTTAACGGTTTTTGTTATTGGACTCAGCATACACAATCATACTCAAAACATCTTTTCAATTGCATTTTTAATTCTTATGAATGGCTTTGTGGCTTCGTCCCGCTTAGAAATGAAAGCGCATACAACTATGGAATTGATTATTGGTTTCGTATTGGGCGTGAGTCCCCAAATCCTATTATTGTATTTGTGGCTATAGAATATAGAAAATAAATCCAATATTGATTGAGCTCATAGCGATGTTTTCCCCATCAAGTGTAGCCGATTTAAAAAGGGAATTTAAGCCATAATAAGCATAGACATTGAAGGAATTGTAACCAGCAGCAATATAAGTACCGTAAAGAAGTTTATTAAAGTCTTTATTAGAAGTCACTATCTTTTTCCCTTGTTCACCATCAAAAATTGATTTGTTATAAAGGAGATAACTGAATTTTAATCCACCATGAATTCGCCAAAATTTATGGCTCTCATAAGTTGAAGTACGCCATCTAAATTCTATAGGGACATCAATCAATAACTGACTGAATTTGTTTTTTTTAAAAATTGTTTCAGAATCAATAAGGGAGTAAACCGGAGTTCCATTTGTTTCAGTAATGAACAGGTTTTGATTGTAATTGTTGTAAGTAAAACCAAGTCCCGAAGCAATGGCAATTGTTCTGTCTTTATTTATAGGCATATCTCTAAGAAACCCCAATGACAAACCAGTAGAGAACTTATTTTGAGAAAGCCCTGCAGGTTTTTGCTGTAAGGTATTATATGTAATCCCTATATAAAACTGATCTTCTCTGTATAAAGAGTCAATTTTTGAATTTTGAATTTTTTGCAGTGATTCACTTTCCTGTGAATACCCGTTAAAAAAAATCATTAAAAGAAAACAACTAAGAAATAGTCTCATATTGATTATAGTTAAAGATTACGTCGTAATAAAAATTATTTAAAACGAAGGTGTAATACTATAGAGCAATACAAATATAGTTTATTTGATAGAATCTATATCCCTAAGGAAATATATAAAACCATTAACAACAAAGCCCCAACAGAGAAACTAGCAGTAGCAACAAAAAATGCTCCTAAGTAATAATATAATCCGTTTTTTTCGTTTTCTTTTATCATTTTTTTTTAATTTAAACTTAAACAAAGTAATTATTTAACCTCTTTAATAATCTTAAGTCAAACTTATAATAACTCCGATTAAACAACGAATATAATCGATAAACTACACAATTATGTTTTTTAAATAGTATTTTTCTTATTTTTATAAATAAGTTAAACACTACAAATAAATAGAATGTTAGTGTAATAACAACTGCATTAATCGGGTATTGTTCGTTCAGAATATAATTTGAAAAAATATACTTTTAACGGGAAAACACTAAGTCGCTATAAACCAGCGAATTGTATTTATTGATATTGAGAGCAAGTAATTAAAATTATTGATTCCTTAGGAGAAAATCACACACAAAAAACACATAACACTATAAAACAAAAAATGCTCCCTTTTCAGGAAGCATAAATTTCTTTGCAGAGAGAAAGGGATTAACTTTGTTGATTCCTAAAAGAGGGTATCTCACAACGAAATTAATGCTAGGCATTTTATGCCTGATCTTTTTTTATTTTATACGCTTAGACAAACAAAAAAGTTTGTCACACATAAAACAAAAAATGCTTCCCTTTCAGGAAGCATTAAATATTTGCAGAGAGGAAGGGATTCGAACCCTCGATATGTTGCCATATACACGCTTTCCAAGCGTGCGCCTTCAGCCACTCGGCCACCTCTCTATTTTATTAAGGCTGCAAATAACATCAAAAAAAATGAGTTAGAAAAATAAAACAGGATTATTCTCCTATTTCACCTCTTATTGCTGTTTCGTATATTGCTTTGAACTCTTTTAATGGAATGTTCAAACTCAATAAATACATTAATTTTGTAATTGCGGCTTCAGTAGTAATGTCTTTTCCAGAAATAATTCCAATCTCTTTCATAGAAGTACTTGTTTCATATTGCCCCATATTTACACTACCTCCAGAACACTGTGTCACATTTACGATATGCACACCTCTATTTATTGCTTTAACTAATAAAGCTATAAACCAATCCTCAGTAGGAGCGTTTCCTGACCCATACGTTTCAAGAACAACCCCTTTTAGACTTGGTATCGCTAAAATAGCCTCCAAAACTGTTTCACTCATTCCAGGAAACATTTTCACAATAACTACATTGTTATCTAACTTTTTATGAACTACTAAGTCATTTGAATTCTGTCTTGGCAATAACAACTCAGATCTAATCTTAAGATTAACCCCTGAATCGACTAATGCAGGATAATTAGGAGAAGTAAAAGCTTTAAAGTGCTCAGCACTTATTTTAGTTGTTCTATTTCCTCTATATAATTTGTATTCGAAATAAAGACATACTTCACTAACAACCGGATGACCATTTGCTTGTAAAGAAGCGATTTGAATTGCTGTTATTAGGTTTTCCTTAGCATCAGTCCTTAAATCACCAATAGGCAATTGAGAGCCAGTGAAAATAACTGGCTTAGCTAAATTCTCTAACATAAAACTCAATGCAGATGCTGAATATGACATTGTATCCGAACCGTGAAGTACCACAAAACCATCAAATGCATTGTATTTATCTTCGATAATCGTTGCTATATTAGCCCACTCTTGCGGATTCATATTAGACGAATCAATAGGATTGTCAAAAGTAAAAGTTTCAATTTCACAATCTAATTGCTTCAACTCGGGAACTCTTTGCAATAATTTACTAAAATTGAATGCCTTTAATGCACCAGTATTAAAATCCTTGCGCATCCCGATGGTTCCACCTGTATAAATTAAAAGTATTTTAGCTTTTGAACTCATTGGTGTATTTTAATTTATTCACAACAGGATTTGCATACATATCTAACAATCCCTGCAATGCAATAGGGTTTTCAGCGTCAATCCTTTTATCCAATCTACGTTCAAAAAGAGATTTTTCGCTTTCAGTATACAAATGAGAAAACGAATTTGTTTTATTCAAAATATCGTAAGCTATATAATTAGTAGGCCACAAGTTATAGTTACTTAAGATAGAGTCATCAATAGTCTGCGCTAATGCTTGAACTTGCTTGTTTGAATTATCAAATTCGGCTTTAATTACATCTATTTCTTTATCTAACACATCACATATGTGAATATGAATTCTCTTCTTAGGTCCCATAACACCACTAAGAAGCGTCATGAAATCTTCGTTCTTTTCTTTAATATACACTTCGTTATTGGCCTCAGCCATCAACTGTGGAATTTTTAAAACGTCCGTAGGATCATATTCATACGAAATAGAAACAGGAACAATTTTTATCTTTTTGAAATAATCCATTAAATTAGGTTCGTCTGATCCCATTCCTAGCATTTTTAAAACACCTGGGTTGGTTGCATCCTTGCCATCTTTAGTTCTTCCTTCTCGCTGCGCAATCCAGACAGAACGACTTTCGTGTTGCAATAAGTGGCCAATGTATTCTGCTAATAATTTAGAACTCATTAGCATTTCTCTAGGCGTCAAACCGCGTTGCACTAAAAAATTGCGGTTCATTTTTGCTAAAATATTTAGAAATTCTTTCTTAACCAGATTATCTCCAATTGCCGAAGCAGTCATTACCAATCCGTTTTCGAATAAAGCTACATTCAACAAAGTAGTATCTAAAACAATGTCTCTATGGTTAGACACAAATAGGTAAGACTCATTTTTTTCTAATTTTTCGAAACCTGACAATGTCAATCCATCAGAACTATTCTCTAAAACCTTTCTTATGGTATGATAAATAAAGTTACACTGAAAGTCACGAATAGAATGTGTTTTTCTAAGTTGTTCTTTCCAAACTTCATCAGCTACTTCAGGAAAAGTGAAATTCATCAATGCCTTCATCATAGGGTGATTAACCACGCTAAGAAGAGCTTCATTTATTTCTGAATCGTAAAATGGACGAATTGCGTCAAATTTTTGCATTATAGTTATTTTAGTGAGGACAAATGAACAAAAAAAATATTAATTTATGGGGAATTCTGCATTAAATCCCGAAAATTGCTTTGGAATTTTCGGTTGTTATTGCGGCAATTTCTTCGGCGGAAACCGTGTAAATCTGAGCTAATTTAGCAACAACATTAACGATATAACCACTTTCATTACGCTTCCCTCTATATGGTATTGGAGCCAAGTAAGGAGAATCGGTTTCTAAAACAATATGCTTCAAGTCTATTTGGTTTAGAAATTGGTCAATTTTTCCGTTTTTGAAAGTAACAACACCACCAATTCCCAATTTCATATTATACGAAATCGCCTGTAACGCCTGCTCGTAAGTTCCCGTAAAGCAATGAAAAATCCCGAACAAATCTTCCGACTTTTCTTCTTCCAATATTTCGAATATTTCATCGAAAGCATCACGGCAATGAATAACAATTGGCAACTTGTATTGTTTGGCTAATTGAATTTGTTTTTTAAAAGCAGCTTGCTGTTCCTTTAAATGAGTTTTATCCCAATATAAATCGATCCCTATCTCTCCAATGGCATAAAATTTTCGTTTTCCAAGTTCCGTTTCTACATGTTGTAATTCTTCCAGATAATTATCTTTAACATAAGTAGGGTGCAAACCCATCATTAGGAAAACTGTATCTGGATTATTTTCTTCAAGTTCATACATCGCCTCTTTACACGTTGAATCAATAGCAGGCACAAAAAAACGAGAAACTCCAGCATCAATTGCTCTTTGAATCATTTCGTTACGGTCTAAATCAAATTCTTCGCTATAAAGATGGGTATGGGTATCTGTGATTATCATTTCTAGTTTTTGAAAGCAGCAAAGTTACAATTTTGAAATGGCAGATTTTTAGATTCCTGCACATTTTAAACTATATTTGAGTTTCACTTACTATTTATGAAAAACCTTCACGACATTCTTAAAAAGGAGAAGTATAAAAAAATAAAATTTAAGATTACAAAAACACAGCACCTTTTGATAAAAGTAAAAATCAATGGTGTTAAGGGTGATTTCATTTTAGATACGGGAGCCTCAAACAGTTGCATAGGATATGAAAGTATTGAATTGTTTCAGGTTAATGCAGAAGTATCAGACACAAAAGCATCAGGAGCTGGTGCAACGGGAATAACTACTCAAATAGCAACAAACAACGATCTTCAAATAGGATATTGGAAAACCAATAATTTCAATCTTGTGATTTTTGACTTATCACACGTCAATGAAGCATTAATTTTCCATAAGGAAAAACCTATCCATGGAATTATAGGAGCTGATATATTACTCAAAAGCAAGGCAATAGTAGATTACTTTAATTATTTCGTATATTTACTTTGATGAAAAATGTCCAATATAACCATGCAAGAGATGAAAACAAATATCAAATTACTAGCATTGTTTACTATGGGACTCCTTCTATTTTCATGTTCTCAAGAGGAATTAAATAAAGAAATCGAAACCACGTTAACACCAGATTACTCTTTGTCGAAACGAGGAAACACAAGTACATTGACGAATTGGAGTTTTGATAATTTAACGGGCTGGGAAGATGCAACCCAAGTAGGAAATCCTAATTACTACATAGAAAATGGACATTTAAATATCTTTACCAATCCAAACACATGGGAAAGAACAAAAATAAAAACCACCACAACTTATAGTACCGGCACCTACACCTGGAGAATCTTTGTCCCTGCAATAGGGGAAGGAGATATGGCGAGCATAGGAGCGTTTTTATACAACAATGACACCCACGAACTTGATTTTGAAATAGGTTATGGAAAGCAAATCATTCGAAACGAATTAAATGCAGCAACTGATGATCTTTTAGTATACATGACTTCGCAAGCCAATCCTTTTCAGTCTTATGCCACTAAAATTAAAAGAAACCAATGGCATACCTTTTCAATGGAATTGACACTAAATTCAAGTAGAAAATATCAGGTAAATTGGAGAATTAACGATATACTTGCTTCAACAGTGCAACTTAGTTACGGCTCTAAAACAAAGTTCAAAATATTTTGTAGTTTAGAAAATTTAACATTTATTGGAGAACACATTCCAAAAACCCAAAATTATGCCCTTTTTGATTTTGTGGAATACAATAATAAATAACAAAAAACCCGTTTGATTTCTCAAACGGGTTTTTTGTTATTATAAAATGAAGTTATTACAACTCAAATGCTCTTTTAGGATTGTTATCTAATAACAATTCCATTGGGTTTTCTAAAGCTTCTTTTACAGCAACTAAGAAACCAACTGACTCACGACCATCAATGATTCTGTGGTCATAAGAAAGCGCTACATACATCATAGGGTGAATTTCCACTTTACCGTTTACGGCAATAGGACGTTCGATAATGTTGTGCATTCCAAGGATTCCAGACTGTGGAGGATTGATAATAGGAGTAGACAACATAGATCCAAATACTCCACCATTAGTGATAGTAAATGTTCCACCAGTCATATCATCAACCGTGATTTGTCCATCGCGTGCTCTAATAGCTAATCTTTTGATATCAGCTTCTACACCACGGAAAGTCAAATTCTCAGCATTACGAACAACAGGAACCATTAATCCTTTAGGTCCTGATACTGCGATAGAAATATCACAGAAATCGTAAGCTATTTTATAATCACCATCCATCATAGAGTTTACATCTGGATATAATTTTAAAGCTCTTGTAACTGCTTTTGTAAAGAAAGACATATATCCAAGACCTACACCAGCGTGTTTCGCTTTGAACTCATCTTTATATTGATTACGAATCAAGTTGATAGGCGTCATGTTTACTTCGTTGAAAGTAGTTAACATAGCCGTTTCGTTTTTTGCAGCAACTAAACGTTCTGCTACTTTACGACGCAACATTGATAATTTTGTACGTTCAGAACCACGGCTTCCTCCTGTAGGAGTTCCCATTGAAGGCACTGCATTTACAGCATCGTCTTTAGTGATTCTACCGTCTTTACCAGTTCCTGTTATTGAAGCTGGAGCGATATTTTTTTCGTCTAATATTTTTCTAGCTGCTGGAGATGGTGTTCCTGAAGCATAAGTTGCTGCCGGAGCTGCTGCTACTGGAGCTGGAGCTGCTTTTGGAGCTTCAGCAACTGGAGCTGCCGCAGCTGCTGGAGCTGAACCAGATGGCTTAGCTGCTGCAGTGTCAATTAAACAAACAACTGCACCTACTTCTACTGCATCACCTTCTTCTGCTTTTAATGTGATAATTCCGCTTGCTTCAGCTGGTAATTCCAGTGTTGCTTTATCAGAATCAACCTCAGCAATTGCTTGGTCTTTCTCTACATAGTCTCCGTCTTTTACTAACCAAGTTGCAATTTCAACTTCTTTTATAGATTCCCCTGGTGATGGGACTTTCATTTCTAAAATCATCTTGTATAATTTTTAAATTATGAATTTTATATGTTAGAGTGTTCTTTCAAACAACCTCTGTTTATTGTGTGTTTTATTTTTTTAGCCCTGATGGTCCCGAAACTTCGGGAGGCATCCCACGCTTTTTTGCGTGGATACAGCGGACAGCAGGAAAAAACTCCTAACTTAACATTTAAATAAATCTTTATTAAATACCATTTGGATTGCATCTGCCTGACGGCGTTTTGCTCTTGTGTAACTTCCTGATGCTGATGCTGAATAGGCTTTTAATGACGCTAATCTCCATTTCACTAGATCAAAATTCATCAACATAAAGCTATAAGCCCCCATGTTTCTAGGCTCTTCTTGTGCCCAAACGTAATCATCAGCATTAGGGTATCTCGCTATAATTGCTGCCAATTGCTCTACTGGCAATGGGAATAATTGCTCGATTCTAACTACGGCAACATCTTTACGACCGTTATTTTCTCTTTCAGCAGTAATATCATAATAGAATTTACCTGTACAGAAAACTAACGTTTTCACTTCTTCTTTATTTACTGTTTCGTCATCAAACGTTTCTTGGAAAGAACCGTTTACAAAATCTTCAATAGGTGAAACACATCTTGGATCACGTAGTAAACTTTTTGGTGTAAACACAATTAATGGTTTACGGAAAGTCGTTTTCATTTGTCTTCTCAACAAGTGAAAGAAGTTAGCCGGTGTTGTACAGTCAGCAACATACATATTGTGTCTTGCACAAAGTTGTAAATAACGTTCCATTCTTCCCGAAGAGTGCTCAGCACCTTGCCCTTCATATCCGTGAGGTAATAATAAAACAATTCCGTTCTGGTTGTTCCACTTGTCTTCTCCACATGAAATATACTGGTCAATCATAATTTGGGCTCCATTAGAGAAATCTCCAAATTGTGCTTCCCAAATAGTCAGTGCATTTGGATTTGTCAATGCATATCCATAGTCAAAACCAAGAACTCCGTACTCAGACAACAGGGAGTTAAAGACATTGAATTTTCCTTTTTCTCCTTCTATATTGTTTATCAAGACAGCTTCTTCCTCAGAATCTTCTACTTTAACAACCGCATGGCGGTGAGAAAAAGTACCACGCTCTACATCCTGTCCAGATATACGAACATCATATCCTTCTATCATTAATGAACCGTAAGCTAAATGCTCAGCCATAGCCCAGTCCAGCTTGTTGGTTTCGAAAAACATTGTTTTTCTGTCGTTTATTAATTTTTGGATTTTATTAATAAACTTTTTATCAGTAGGTAAGTTACAAACTGCATTTGCAACAGCTGTAAGACCTTCTTTAGAAAAAGAAGTATCTACTTTTTTAAGCATTTCATCATTAGAAACACGAGCAAAACCTTGCCATTCATTTTGCATAAATGGTGTGATTATAGTCAGTTCTTTTTTACGTGAAGCTTCCAGGTTTACTTCTAATCCTGATTTGTATTCTTTCTCTAATCCTTTTACATAAGCAGCATCAATAACTCCGTCAGCCAAAAGCTTTTCAGCATAAAGATCTCTTGGGTTTTGATGTTTTGCTATGATTTTATATAATACTGGCTGTGTAAAACGAGGCTCATCACCTTCATTATGACCGTATTTTCTATATCCTAATAAGTCAATGAATACGTCACGACCAAATTGCATTCTGAAATCCAATGCAAAAGACATTGCGTGCACTACTGCTTCAGCATCATCCGCATTTACGTGCAATACTGGAGACAATGTAACCTTGGCAACATCCGTACAATAAGTAGAAGAACGAGCATCAAGATAATTAGTTGTAAATCCAACTTGGTTATTGATGACAATATGTATTGTTCCACCCGTTTTGTATCCGTCTAACTGTGCCATTTGCACTATTTCATAAAGAATTCCTTGTCCTGCAATTGCAGCATCACCGTGAACGGCAATAGGTAATACTTTTGAAAAGTCATTTGGAAAATATTTATCTTGTTTTGCTCTTGTAATCCCTTCAATTACCGCACCTACTGTTTCAAGGTGAGAAGGATTAGGAGCTAGATTGATATTAATCTTTTTTCCTGTACTTGTAATTTTATCAGCTGTAAGTCCTAAATGGTATTTTACATCACCATCAAAATATTCCTGATCGTAATCCTTACCATCAAATTCTCCAAAAATATCCTGAGTGGATTTCCCAAAGATGTTTGCTAAAACATTCAAACGACCACGGTGTGCCATTCCCATTACAAACTGCTCTACTCCTTTTTCGGCTGCTTTTTCAATTAAAGCGTCCAGTCCTGGAATAATTGACTCACCACCTTCAAGTGAAAAACGTTTTTGACCTACATACTTCGTATGCAAGAAATTCTCAAAGGAAACCGCCTGGTTTAATTTATTTAAAATAGACTTCTTTTCATCTACTGAAAAATTAGGCTGATTATCATTTACCCCTAATTTACTTTGAATCCATTGAATAATCTCTGGTTTTCGGATGTACATATACTCCACCCCAATGTGCTGACAATAGATAGTGTCAAGGTGTTTTATAATGTCCGTTAGAGAACATGGGGCTATTCCAATAATTTTAGCTGCATCAAAAACAGTATTTAAATCTGCTGTTGACAGTCCGAAATTTGTTATATCTAAAGTAGGCTCGTAAGATCTTCTGTCTCTTACCGGATTTGTTTTAGTAAACAAATGTCCGCGAGTACGATATCCTTCAACCAGTTTTAAAACATTAAATTCTTTTTGAAGTTTTTCAGAAATCAAGCTGCTGTCAACTGCGCCAGAAGCGGCATTTGCAGCATAAACTGCTGGATTCTCATCATTATAAGTTGCCATTCCAAAGTCGAAACCCTGAAAAAAACCTCTCCAACTAGGCTCTACGCTATCTGGATTCTCTGTATATTGATCGTATAATTGTGCAAAAAACTCTGTATGTGCTGCGTTTAGAAATGAAAACCTATCCATAATATTAGTGAATATACTTTTTGTTAAAATAGTTTGGCAAAAGTACGATAAACCAATAAATTTATATTTACTTTTATGTATTAAATTGTTAAAAATTGAATTGTTTATGGAAAATTATCGCATTTTGACTGTTTCGAAATCAATTTTAGTAGTTATTCTTTTATTGCTTTCGAATAGTTTATTGGCACAACAAAATTCATCAACACAAAATCAATCGGCTGATTTTTGGAGAAAAGTACAATTTGGAGGCGGAATCGGACTAGGTTTCGGAACAGGATTTACAGATATTTCAGTGTCCCCGAGTGCCATATATAATTTTGACCAGCAATTTGCTTTGGGATTGGGAGTACAATACACTTATGCAAAGCAAAAATATTTTTACACCTCTAATTTATACGGGGCCAGTATAATAGGATTATTCAACCCTTTTAGAGAATTACAACTTTCGGCTGAATTAGAACAGTTAAGAGTTAATGTGAATTTTCAAGACCCATCGATAAAATCAAACAATTATTGGAATACCGGTTTATTTCTTGGTGGAGGATATAGAAGCGGTAATGTAACTATGGGAGTTCGTTACAATGTACTTCACAACGACAATAAAAGCGCATACAGCAATGCGTTTATGCCTTTTGTGAGAATGTATTTTTGATCCTCCCCCCAGCCCCCTCCAAAGGAGGTGGTGACTGATCGAATACCAAACTATCGGATTTTAAATAACTCAATTTCTTTGAAATTAAGATATTTAAATAAAAATCTTTCTATTTATTTGCTTAAAAACAACTAATGGTTAAATGTTAATAGGGGCGAATTCCCCTCTTGAGAGGGGTTAGGGGTGTGTTATTGTTTAAATGTAAATATTTAATTTTGTTAATACTACTCTAAAGTACTCACAATCATTAAAAACTATAATAAAGATTGAGTTTATTAGACTTAATATTGGTTTTTAAGTTAAGTAACTCGAAAAATCTTTATCAAAATTTAAAACTTTCACAAAGATGAAATAATTTGAAATCAATCTTTTGACTAAAGTCTTTATCAATGAAAATCCTCACAATACCAGCTAAAACCGGAGGCAATGAATCCTTAATTTTATAACATAGAAGTCGAGCGCAATGTTGCTGAGAATAAAAAATTGGAAGGCGGGAGATGGAAGTTCAAAAACCTAACTTTTAAACTTTAAGTCTTAACTCCTAACTCCTTGATTTCCGACTTACTTATACTTGTTTCTAAACCATACTTTTTGCCATTCCCTTTTTAGGATTAAAAAAGACACTTGTTCAGCCAATACAACCAAATCAGAGCCATCCATTTTTTTTACTTCTTCCTCAGAAACGTCTATAATATAAAGCAAGTTTAAATATTCGGCAAATTTATATTGAATGAGTCTGTATATTTTTTCGTGCAGTTGGATTTTCAACTCATCCGGGCTAATGCTCATAGGGAAATCAATTCCTTCATTTGCCAGATTAAAATCCTTTTTGGTTTGTTCTACTAACTTGAGGTACAAAAATTCTTTTTCGGCCTCAGATAGTAATGCATCAGTATTTAGTGGAGCTATAAACATATTCGATTTAGGATTTAGGATTTTTGAAAACAGTTAACTAAACGTTCCTCCCCATTAGATTTTGACCAAAAACCCTTAGTACTTCTTTCTTATCGTCTTCAATATTCATTTTATCCAAGGTTTCGAAAGCTTTAAAAGTATACTCTTTTATGGCTTGTTGGGTAGCTGCTGAAGCTCCGGAATCATTAAATATTTTTTTAGCCGATTCTATTTTATTCGAATTATCTTCTGGCTGAATCGCAAATAGTTTTCTCAACTCATCTGCCTGAGTTTTCTCAGAAAACGCAATCGCTTTCAAGTATAAATAAGTTTTTTTATTTTCGATAATATCACCGCCCACTTGCTTGCCAAAAGTTTCTGGATTACCAAAGGCATCGAGATAATCGTCTTGTAATTGAAATGCCAACCCCAGATTCAAACCAAATTCATAAATCAAATTGGCGTTTTCCTCAGAAGTTTCGGCAACAATCGCCCCCATTTTCATGGCAGCAGCAACAAGAACCGCCGTTTTATATTCAATCATTTTAAGATATTCCGGAATCGTAACATCATCACGAGTTTCAAAATCAACATCCCATTGCTGGCCTTCACAAACCTCAAGAGCCGTTTTACTGAATAATTTTGCCAAATCCCTGAAAATAACCGGTTCGTATTGTTCGAAAAATTGGTAGGCCAATATAAGCATCGCATCACCGGATAAAATTCCAGTATTGATGTTCCATTTTTCATGAACGGTTGGGTTTCCACGGCGCAAAGGAGCATCGTCCATAATGTCATCGTGAACCAAAGAAAAATTATGAAATACTTCAACAGCCATAGCTGCTGGCAATGCTTTTTCATAATCAGCATTAAAAACTTCGGCAGCCATTAATGTTAAAACAGGACGCATTCTTTTACCCCCTAAACCTACAATGTACGCTATAGGCTCATAAAGATTTTTAGGTTCTTTAAGGATGGTTTGTTTTTTTAGATAACTACTAAAAAACTCTTGATACTCGTAAATGGCATGCATAAAAGTAAGGTTCTGGGTTTCAAAAAGTCCAAAGATACAATTCCATTATGAATTATTAGTTTCTAAAATCAAACTATTGACACACAAATACCGTGAATAGTAACAAGACCGTTTATTGTCTATTTTACATTATTAAAACCTAAATTCAATTTTCAACATCACGTATCTTGGTTGTAAACGGTATTCTGTTTTAGAAACACTAATATCACTAATACTGTAATTTCTAAAGCTCTTTGTATCGAAAAGATTGTTTCCAGAAAGAGAAAAAGTCAGCTTGTTTTCTTTAACCGTATAACGACCTTCTAGATCCATAAAATAATACTTGTTGTTTTGTTTTTCTAAATTACCAAAATAATATCGTTCCGTTTGTATTTGGAAATTGATTTTTTCACTCATCATAAACGACAAATCAAGAAAGGACATATTATCTGTAAACGAATTGGTAAAAGTAGTTTTCACTTCGTTATAATCCCATTTTGAACCTATGTGATAATTAAAAAATCCTTTAAAACCAGAGCGTAATTCAAATCCATAGTTTAGTGAATTGTTTTTTACTTCTCTTAAAAATGAATTGTTTACACTATTTTCATAATTAGATTTTGAACCTCCTAAAGATAATTTTAAATTTGATGAAATGGATTTAAAGTATCTGTCTACGTCAGTCGATGCCGTTATAAATTGTCTGTCTTTAATGACTATTTTTTCTGATTGCAAATAGTTTTGGGCGATAATCGAATTCGTGCTAAAAAAGTCATGGTTTTGGGAATACATCAAAAAAGTATTGGCAAAAAATTTGTCGCCCCAATTTCCATAGGTATAGTTAAACAAAACCGATGAAGCTGTTAATTGATTGAAATCACCCGTCCCTTTAGAGAAAGAACGAAAACCTGTTTGAATATAATTATCATAAACATCTAAAATACTTGCATTGGTGGTGTTATAAGAATACGAAGAGACCACTTTATTTTTATCATTCATTTTCCATTCAACACCCAATTTTGGATTGATAAAAAAAGGATTCTGCGATTTCTTTATTTCTAAATTTTCTAAACGATTAAAGAGTTGATGAAAATTAGCCTGGGTTATCAAGCTAAATTTATTTATCTTAAAACGATATTTCGTTGATAAATACATATTGTCACTTGAATAATTAAGATTATTTTGATAATTTACAGGTTCGCCAATACCATAGTCATCCATTCTTAATTGAAAACCACTTCTTAAATTGTCTATCCTAAGCTGGTTCCCAAATTGTATTTCCAGCAAATCACCGTTGTTTTTCTTATCTAACAAATGGGCTTCAAAACCTGCAAATTGCATTTTATTTTCACTTGTTTGAATACTATTATTTGCATTTTGGCCAAACAAATCTTGATATAAAAATTGATTAGTCGAATGAATTTGTGGCGTTTTCTCATTGATGTATCTTCCCGAAAGCAGTAATACCTTATTTTCTTTGAATTTGTTTGTAAATACTATTTTTTGGTCAAAAAGTTGGTTGTTACTTTTTAGCTTTTCATTCAATAAATTACCGTTAAAAACTAAATCGCTACTGTTATCCTTTTTGTTTTTATTAAATTTCCCAACATACACAAGTGTTTTGGTTTTAGAAATATCATAGGTTAAATCCAGTTTACCAAAACCAATTATCTTTTTTTTACTTCCTATAAAATCTTCCGTGTTTTCAAAATTAGTAGTGTTAACAGAAATAGATTGAAAGCTATTTCTGTAAAAATCATTTTCATCAGCATTGAAAAAACCTAATGTTTTGAGTTTTGTTTTGGGCGAAAGCGTAAAAATGCTATTCATAGATAGCATTTCAGTATTATTGAAGTTAGTCCTTTTTGGTTTTAAATTGGGTAAATCAGAACCAAAACCCAGTAAAGCATTAGCGGATTGATTGTCTCCAATACTTGCTGGTTCTCCTTGCCTGACAGGTCGTATTAAATTGTCAACATCCCCTACTGCATCAAAACCGATGTTGTTAAGATTAGTTAAAAAATAATATTTACTTTTCTTTCCAAAATTCATTAAGTTCCCTCTTACCTCATAACGATTATTTGAAACTAAACCGTACCCTAATTGCATATTACCAAACCATTGTCGTTTGTAATCTTCTTTTAACACAAGATTTAAAGCCACTTTTTCACTATTTTCAATACCTTTTAAATGCTTGTTGTTTGAATACCTTTTTAATAATTCAATTTTATCAATAGGACTTACAGGCATATTTTTGGTCACTATTTTATAACCTTTTTCAAAAAAGTCATCCCCATCAATCATTACTTTTTCAACTTCTTGATTACCTACTTTTATTGTTCCATCAGAAGACACATTAAGTCCCGGAATTTTTTTCAGTAGGTCTTCCACAACTTGTTCATTACCTTGACTAAAGGATTTTACGTCAAATGTTATTTTGTCTCCTTCAATCGTTATGGGTCTTGTTGTTTTGATGACCACTTCCTTCAACTCTAATTGCTTTGTAGTTAATCCAATATCAATGACTTGATCGTCATTTTTTTTATTAATAAAGACATCAATGTTTTTTGGTTCAAAACCCATAGAGTTTACAAACAAAATGAGCTTTCCCATTTTAACATCTGAAGTCAAACTGTATTTTCCAAATTTATCAGAATACGTATAGCTTACTATTTTACCAATACTATCTTTAAGAATAACACTAGCCGAAATTACTGCATTGTCATTATTATCTATTATTTTTCCTGTGAACTTGTTTTGTGACCAGCAAGGCAAACAAAAAAATAAAATGAAGACTATTATGCTTTTGTCTATTATTTTTCCCATTCAAACTTGATTTCGAGCCCATTTCTTTCAACTTTTATTGTTTGAGTTTGTGTACCTCTAGGCAATCTTGAATCTAGATTGTCCATATTCGTATCGTATCTTAATTCAACATATTTTTTTAAATCAATTTTTTTATGCAGGCTGATATCATTAGGAAATACGACCTCTTTGTTTGTTGGCTTTATTTCGATCACACCCCAATAATAGCGATTCGTTTCATCATATACTTCCATTATTAATCCTGGCAAACCATTGAATTTCCAAGGCCCTAATTGAACGGGGTAATCTGTGGAATACCATGCGGTGAAATTTCTACCTCTAAAATTTGTTGTTGCTTTATAACAAATATAATCCCCAATTTTTTTTGTTGTTGCTGTAGCAAGTTCCCAGCTCATTTTTGGAACATTTTCAGAAACAATATAGTTTCCATTTTTAATTTTCTCTTTAGAAAACAATGAATCATTAATTAAATCAGTAGCAATATAGCGTTCATCATCTTTCTGAATAATATTAATTTCATTGTTTACTGCACGTAAATCTTTTTTTAAATTGATTTTAGAAATAAAAAAAACAGCTTTGTTTTGTTTTAGATCTAAGATTAGAGTGCCATTTCTTTCATTATAGATTTCCGTATTGTATTTAATTATATAACTAATTTCCAAATTATTTTGTCCAAACGACAACTGAAGAAAAAACAAAGACACAATGATATATTTCATAGTTGGTAATATTTAGTTTTTAAGTTGTTCAACTTATTTGAATTAAATCTTACATTTTAATTCCACTTATACTTCAGAATTCCTTACTGACTATAAGAAATATTCTGAATTTCAGATTAATATTAATTCATATACTAAGATTTCGATTACAAATAAAAAGAATTGAAATTAGAATATTACAAATTAAATAACTTTTATGTTGTTATTTTTCTTACACCTTTATGAGTCGGGCTTTAGCAACAAAAAACTATGAAAGACATTTAGTTTTTTTTAACTTTTTAGATAAAAAACAGCTAAAAAGAAATCAAAAAAACACCTTTTACAATCATTCACATACGCATTTTGACTTTTCACTTATTAAAAGACTTATTGATTTTTTAATTTCTAAATCGGGTTCGAATTAAATTTTTTCTTAATGAATAGAAATAATTGAAAAATACTTTGGAAACTTTTAGTGTGTTTAAAGTTTCCTTTATATATTTGCAGCGGAATTTTTAACTTCTAAAAGACAATAGGCAGATAGAAGTCCAACAGTTTATAATAAAAATTCCATATAAAATTCATTGAATATGACAACAACTTGGACAATTGACTCGAGCCAATCAGATGTTTTGATAAAAAAAAGAAGATCAATAATTGCTTATTTATCAGGTACTAAGGACAACTTCAACGGCCATGTAGATATAAAGGATAATAAACTGGAAGATGTAGCACTGGCCTTTTCGTTAGAAATAAATAAAAACCACTCTAAATTAAAAGACATAGACAATCACTTGAGACTAAGTGATTATTTTGCTAATGAGGCGCATCCAATGATAACCTTCAAATCAACTTATTTTGAAAAAATAAACAACAACATCAATTTTTTAAAAGGGAATTTAACTATTAAAAACGTGACTAAAGTGGTGGAATTGGACACTAAATTAGTGGGTTACAATACCTATAATGGAGTCAAAAAAGCTTTTTTTGAAATAAAAGGACAAATAGACCCGAAAGATTTTGGGTTGGCTACTCAATTTCACAATAATCCAGAAACTGTAGCAACAGCTCAAAAGATACATCTTATAGCAAATTTAGAATTCATAATTTAAAAAGCTACCAATACACAACAACTGCTTTTTTAAAATAGTTGAATTTTAAAAAAGAAAACGAAAGAAAATGAAAGAGAAAATAATTGCAAAAGCAAGTGAACTGTTTTTAAAATTGGGCTTTAAAAGCATCACCATGGACGATATAGCCTGTGAGATGTGTATATCAAAAAAGACAATCTATAAATATTTTTGTAATAAAGAAGTTCTTGTAGAAGAAACCACTGCCCTTATACATAAAGAAGTGCATCAAACTATTGACAAAATAGTGAGTATGGATTATAATGCCATTGAAGAGAATTTCAAAATCAGGAAAATGTTTAGTGAAATGTTTAAATCCTCTTCAGAAACCTCACCTATCTATCAATTAAAAAAACATTATCCTGAAATTTTTGAGAAAGTAATGTTACGAGAAGTAGACGAATGCTCCAAGTGCTTTAGACAAAACATAGAAAAAGGAATCGAAAATGGTTTTTATCGAAAAGAATTGAAAATTGACACTCATGTTAAATTTTACTACATGTTGGTTTTTAATATAAATGGAAACACAATGTCTGAAAAAGAAGCACAAGAACTGGAACTGGAAGCTTTAGAATATCACACTAGAGCAATGGCAACACCAAATGGAATTATTGAACTTGAAAAACACTTATTAAATCCTTATATATAATGAAAAGAATAGTATTAATAACCTTGTTGGTATTTGCAACTACGGCAAAATCACAAAACGCGAGCCAAGGCGATAAGGTAAAACAAAGCCATTCGCTTAGTCTTGACCAAGCCATTAGTCACGCTTTGACTAATAACTATTCGGCTATCAATGCGTCTAGAGACATAGAAACGGCTAAACAAAAAAAATGGGAAACCACAGCGGCAGGACTACCTCAAATCAATGGTGTTGTAGATTACACCAACAATTTTGAGCTTCAAAAATCACTTGTGCCCGCTGAATTTTTTGGAGGAAATAAAGGAGAATTTGCTGAAGTCGCTTTTGGAACTAAACACAATATGAACGCACGTGTTTCTTTAAGCCAATTACTTTTTGACGGATCCTACATTGTTGCTTTACAAGCTTCAAAAACGTATTTAAAATTTTATGAAAATGCAAAACATAAGACAGATACAGACATTAAAGAAATGACTATCAATTCTTATGGAAACGTCTTACTTGCTGAAGAAAGCATTGCCATACTTAAAAAGAACAAATCCACTTTAGAAAAAACATTGTTTGACACTAAAGAAACATTTAAAAACGGTTTAATAGAGGAGGAAAATGTAGAGCAACTACAAATCACTCTGTCATCTGTAAACAGTAATTTAAAGAATACCATTCGCTTATTGGAAATTGCCAATAAAATGTTGAAAATTAATTTGGGTATCGACATAGACGATGAACTAATTCTAACAGACAAATTAGACAATTTAACCATTACTAATTTAGACTTGGCTTTTTCTCAAAAAGGGTTTGTAACATCTGAAAATGTAAATTACCAAATGGCTTTGAATTTTGAAGAACAAAGACAATTAGAATACAAGCTACAAAGAAGTAAGGCCTTGCCTACTCTATCAGCTACCATGAATTTTGGATACAATGCTTTTGGAGATCAATTTCAATTCTTCGAACAAAATCAAAAATGGTTGAACTATTCAAATGTTGGCGTAAGCTTAAACATTCCGATTTTCAGCAGCCTTGCCAGAAGTTCAAGAACCCAACAAGCTAAAATTGCACTGGACCAAGCCAAAACACAATTGAACGAAACGGAGCAACGATTAAAACTGCAATACGCTAATGCAAAAAGTGAATACGAGTTTAGTATCGAAGAATATGCAACCGCTAAAAGCAATTTAAATCTAGCTGAAAGAATCGAAAAGAAGCAACAAATTAAGTTTACCGAAGGTTTGTCTTCCAGTTTTGATTTCAGCGAAGCACAAAGACAATTGTTTTCAACACAACAACAATACTTGCAATCAATGGTAAATATTATCAACAAAAAAGCAAGTTTAGAAAAAGTAATCAATAAATAAGAACCATACTATAATTTTATAAAAATGAAAAAAAATATTTTACTAACCGTATTTTCACTTGTATTGCTTTCATGCGGCGGTGATAAAAAAAATTCAACCGAAGCTTTAATAGAAAAAGGCGACCTAAAAGAATTGCGATTAAAACGTTCTGAAATTATTACAGAAGCGGATGTATTATCGAAAGAATTAAAAAAAATAGATGATGCTATAAGTACCTTGGATGTAAATCATAAAGAAACTCTCATTACAACATTTGAAGCCAAAGAAAGTGTTTTTAAACATTATTTAGAATTACAGGCGGCAGTTGAAACCAAAGAAAACATAGTCGTTAATGCTGAATTTGGAGGGATCCTTACGCAAATAAACGTGAAAGAAGGGCAACGAGTAACAAAAGGACAAGCATTAGGAAAAATTGATGATGGTGGACTTACACAGCAATTAGCCCAGTTAGAAATTCAAGCTGTTTTAGCTAAAACTACCTTTGACAGACAAAAGAATCTTTGGGATCAAAAAATTGGTTCAGAAATTCAATTCTTACAAGCCAAATCAACCTATGAAGCGCAAAACAAAGCCGTTCTTCAATTAAAGAAACAAATGGCTAAAACAGTTATAAAAGCACCATTTTCAGGTATAGTTGACGAAATAATAACAGAAAAAGGTTCGGTTGTAGGGCCTGGAAGCCCACTTTTAAGGGTCATCAGTCTTGGAAACATGTATCTGGAAGCTGAAGTGCCGGAGAAATACATTGGATCAATAAAACGCGGAACAGAAGTAATAGTGGATTTCCCTATGTTGAATGAAACAATAAACACTACAATATCATTAGTAAACAATAATATAAACCCAGGAAACCGTTCCTTTAAAGTTCAAATTCAGGTGCCTAATAAATCGGGGCTTATAAAACCAAATCTGTCTTCTAAAATAAACATCAACGATTATTCTAATTTAAATGTAATCACTGTGCCATTAAGCATAATCTCAGAAAATGCAGATGGTGAACAATACATTTATATCGCTGAGAAAACAGGTAAAGACAATCAGGCAATTGCCAAAAAAGTAATTGTTAAAACCGGTAAATCACAGGGCGATTTAATTGAAATTCTAGAAGGATTGAACGATGGTGATTCCATTATAAAAGAAGGAGCTAGAAGTATAAAAGACGGACAAAAAGTGTCTATAATAAAATAATATCCGTTATGAGCACGAACAATAAAAACAAAGAATTCAAACTGTCATCATTAGCCATTGACAACAAAATGACCGTCTATGTTATCATGGCATTGTTTTTTGTTTTGGGGATTTCAGCCTATTACGCAATGCCGCGAGAGGATTTTCCGGAAATCAAAGAAACAAAAATATACATAAGCACAATCTATCCCGGTAACACAGCCGAAGACATTGAGCGCCTTGTCATAGATCCACTTGAGGAAGACATAAAGAACATAAGCAATGTTGTTGAAATTGTTTCGACTTCTCAAGAAGATTACGGAATAATTACGGTTGAATTTGACGAGAAAATCTCAGTTGAAGACGCAAAACAAAAAGTAAAAGACAAGGTTGACGCCAAAAAATCGAATGAAGACTGGCCTACTTTTAATGGAGTAAAAGTGGAACCTAATGTTTTTGACTTAAATCTTTCCGAAGAAATTCCAATTTTGAACATTAATCTATCGGGTGATTTTCCAATAGAGAAATTGAAGGAATTTGGTGAATACTTAAAAGATGAAATCGAAGGCTTAGCCGAAATCAAACAAGTAAACATTCGTGGAGCCCAAGAAAAAGAAGTTGAAGTTGCCGTAGATGTTTTCAAAATGATGGCTTCAAAAGTTAGTTTTGATGACGTAATAAACGCTATCCGAAACGGAAACGTGACGATGTCAGCAGGAAATATAATTTCAAGCGGACAAAGGAGAACTATCAGCATTAAGGGAGAAATAGAAAAACCAACCGATTTAGAAAACTTTGTTGTAAAAACCCAAAACGGAACTGTTTACCTCAAAGACGTCGCTACCGTTACCTTTAAAAACGTTGACAAAACCACTTACGCCAGAGAATTTGGTAAAAGTGTTGTGATGCTTGATGTAAAAAAGAGAGCTGGAAAAAATATGATAGAAGCTTCGGAAAAAATTAAAACAATTATTGCTAATGCAAAAGAAAATGTTTTACCGAAGGATTTAAACTTAACACTATCAAATGATTCTTCTTCAAAAACATTAAATCAAGTGGATGACCTTGTAAACAATGTCATTTTTGGAATTGTCCTTGTGGTAGGGGTTTTAATGTTTTTTCTAGGATTTAGAAATGCACTATTTGTTGGATTCGCCATACCTATGTCAATGTTCTTGTCCTTTATGGTATTAGACGCCTTAGGCTACACGATGAACACGATGATTCTATTTGGGCTTATTATGGGACTGGGAATGCTTGTCGATAACGGAATTGTAGTTGTCGAGAATGTCTATAGATTAATGGAAGACGAAGGAATGGGACGTTTGCAAGCCGCAAAAGAAGGAATTGGTGAAATCGCCATGCCTATTATCATTTCTACTCTTACAACCGTGGCCGCCTTTGTGCCTCTTGGTTTGTGGCCAGGTGTAATGGGACAATTTATGGTTTATTTCCCTATAACCCTTTCGGTAGTATTAGGTTCTTCATTATTTGTAGCAATCTTTTTTAACTCTGTTATGGTGTCACAGTTTATGGACATCAACGAAAAAATATTAACAAAGAAACAGTTAATCCGCCTGACTTTAATTTTAGGTTCTTTTGGCCTTTTGATCCTCTTTTTTGGTGGAGCTGTTCGAGGTCTTGGATCATTAATGTTATTTACAGTTTTAATGTTTTGGTTGTACAAATATGTCATAAAAGACAGAACATTAAAATTTCAGAATAACACTTTAAATAAATTAGAAAACAGTTATGAAAAAGGATTGAAATTCTTCTTGACCGGTAAAAAACCATACATCGTAGTAATTGTGATGTTCTTTATGTTTTTTATC
Source organism: Flavobacterium sp. K5-23 (assembly GCF_023278045.1). Lineage (NCBI taxonomy): Bacteria > Pseudomonadati > Bacteroidota > Flavobacteriia > Flavobacteriales > Flavobacteriaceae > Flavobacterium > Flavobacterium sp. K5-23. The sequence continues at coordinate 1,096,316 of NZ_CP056783.1, read as the reverse complement.
GTCCTGATAACTTATTTTGGATGGAGTGTTGGAAGCGGGAGAACAAAAGTCGAATTTTTCCCTGACAATAAACCCAATCAAATTATAGTGTATGTCGAATACCCACAGGGAACTGATATTGAGAAAACAAACACTATAACAAAAGACATTGAGAAAAGAGTTTACGCAGTTCTTGATGCTAAAGAATTTGTAGATGAGACTACTAAATCTAACTATTTAGTGGAATCAGCCGTTTCCCAAGTTGGAGAAGGCGCCGGAAATCCACAAACGGATGGAGGTTCATCAGCAGAAATGCCACACAAAGCAAAGATTACCGTTTCAATGCAAGAATACAAGTATAGAAACGGAAGAGATTCTGAAGAAATGAGACTTAAAGTCCAAGAAGCTTTAAAAGATATTTATCCTGGAATCTCAATTTCTGTAGAAAAAGACCAAGCAGGTCCGCCAGCAGGATACCCAATTAATATTGAGATTAAAGGTAAAGATTATACTGAACTCATTGTTACTGCTGAAAAAATGAAAGATTTCCTTAACGGTAGAAACGTACCTGGAATTGACGAACTAAAGGTAGATGTCAACAAAGGAAAACCAGCTATGAGAGTAGTGGTTGATCGTGAAAAAGCGGGTGGAATGGGAATATCAGCGGGTCAAGTTGGTAATCAATTAAGACGTTCTGTTTTTGGAGAAAAAGCGGGAGTTTATAAAGAATCAGGCGAAGACTATGATATAAATGTTAGATTTAATAATGAAGACCGATACAATCAAAGTACGCTTTTCAATCAAAATATAACTTTTAGAGATATGGCTTCAGGCCAATTAAAAGAAATTCCTGTTTCGACAGTGGCAAGCCAAAAGAACACCTCGTCCTTTAGCGCAATTAAACATAGAGATCTAAATCGAGTAGTTGTATTGTATTCCGCTTTGTCTCCAGGTTTTACAGATGCAGGATCAGTTGTCAATCAAATTCAAGCTGAAATGGCAGATTTTGATGCTCCAAAATCCGTGAAATTTGATTTTACAGGGCAAATAGAAGAACAAAACAAACAAATGTCCTTCTTGATGGGTGCCCTTTTTACGGGCTTAGGCTTGATTATGCTTATATTAGTTTTCCAATTTAATTCTATTTCAAAACCAGCAATTATAATGGTTGCCGTGTTTTTAAGTTTTATTGGAGTATTCTTAGGCTTAATGATTACCGGATGGCCATTTGTAATTATGATGACTATGATGGGGATTATTTCATTGGCGGGAATTGTAGTGAACAACGGGGTGGTACTCTTAGATTATACTGAATTGTTACTGAGCCGTAAAAAAGAAGAATTAAACGTACCGGAAAGTACTATTTTAGACAAGGAATATATATTTGAAGCCATCGTAAGTGGTGGTAAAGCAAGGTTACGGCCTGTTTTATTAACTGCTATAACTACGGTATTAGGATTAATACCATTAGCAATAGGTTTCAACATTGATTTCTTTTCATTGTTTAGTGATTTAGACCCTAAAATTTATATGGGAGGAGATAATGTAATATTCTGGGGACCATTGGCCTGGACCGTTATATTCGGATTAGTGTTCGCAACATTTCTAACCTTAATTGTGGTGCCTGTATTGTATTATTTAGTGAATCTATTCAAACTTTGGAGGATCACAAAAAAAGTAAAAATATAATGTACTAAACACTTACTGTTCTATTTAGCAGTAAAAGTATTGATTGAGAAACCAGAATAAGAATACTGAATTTATTCCATAAAAAAAGCCATTCGCAAACACGCGAATGGCTTTTTGATTTTGTAGAACTATTTTATTTTAAAAGAGCGTCTAACTCCACTTCCAGTTTTGGAGATGATGGTCTTTCAGCATCTGCTTTAACAATTTTACCAGTTGGGTCAATTAGAATAAATCTTGGTATACTTGTAACTTTATAATCTTGAATGAATTTAGAATTAAAATCATTATCGGCAAAAACCTGCACACCACCTAATTCTTTACTTTTCACCATATTCTTCCATTTCTCAAGATCTTTCAATTTGTCTATTGACATACTTAAGAAAACGATGTTTTTATCGTGGTACTTCCCTTCTACTTTCTTAAGGGACGGAATTTCAGCAATACAAGGACCACACCAAGTAGCCCAAATATCGATATAAACATACTTCCCTTTAAAATCTTCTAGCTTCGTTTTACCACCCTTATAATTATCAAAATTAAAACTAGGAGACATAGAACCATTTAGTTTATTATTCTCTAATATTTGATTATAATATTGCGTTACCCCGCCTATTGACTCTTCAATATATTTTTTTTGAAGGGCTTTATAATTTGAGTCCAAGTTTTTCCTGTCTAAACGAGCAAATTCAACAGATTTTTTATCTTCAACCAATGTTTTGAATGTTACTTCATCCGCAGCCAAAAGTAATTTGTAATCATATTTATCATCTAAAAGTCCGCCTTGCACTAAATCATTATTCTCTTCAGCTCCACTACCTGAGAAAACCATAGACTCATCAAATTGGGCAGCATCCATTTTAAGTTTTAAATCATATCCATTTTTAACGAATATTTTAGCATACTCCTTGCCATCATATAAAAGGTAAATCCCTTCCTCAACACTAAAGCTATCCTTAAAAAAGCCCTCTTTATTGACACCCATTCTTTTAATAACATTTCCATTCGTGCTGTTTCGAATAAATAACGAGTCCGAATTTCTATTCGATATTTCAGCATGAAAAGACATTTTAGTTTTCACTTGGGCTATACTAACAACAGAGCAAAGCATTCCTAATCCGATAAAAAATATTTTTTTCATAATTATGTAATTTAAACACTACTAAACAAATCTAATTTATAATTACGAAGACAAATAATAAATTAACATAAAATTAATTTCTTGAAGTTTTCTCGTTTTTTGCATTAATTTAATTTTTGTGTTTACTTTTGCAGTCTAAAATTTTCGATAATGTATAGAAGTCAAAAGCTGTTTTGCAAGTAACTAAAAACGAGTTGTTTATATTGCAAATCAGAAGATTACATTGTAAATATAAAAATTTACAGTTCAACAAAGTCCAATAAAGTATATTAATGTCCAGAAAATTTTATACGGTTATTGTAAACTTTTGATTTGTTTTTTGCTATAACAGTAAATTACAAAAATATGAAGAGACTGACTTATAATTTCTACTTAAAACCGAGTAGCAAATTACCTTTAGAAAAAAGAACCAAGCAAGAGCCAGTTTGGGTTCGAATATCATTACCTTCTTATAAGGTTGACGGTATACCAACATCGAAATGCCAATATGTAAACCTGGGGGTATCAATAAAACCCACGTATTTTGGCAACATCACAAAATCAGGAAATGGAATAACCTATTCTAGTAAAGTAGTTAACGAACATTTGATACCAACATTTGACTTTCGCAAGAATCAAATGAAATTTGACGCTGTAATGACTTCACTATTTAATAGGTATGAATACGAGCATCCAGAGAATCACGAAATTATTGATTTCATCGTCAAGACATTTGCATATGACCCTATGGCGAATACACGTACTGTTAGTTCCGTCCATAACTTTATTGAAAAACACGTAATCTTCCTAAAAAATATTCAAGGGACAGGCAGAAGTGAGTGTTTAAGTCACAATACAGTACGACAATTACCTGTGGTTAATTCGATTATTAATTTATACGACACCCACATTGGAAGTAAACTTACATTCGCAAAATTGACGGAGCAAATATTTCACGATTTATGGAAATTTGCAAATGATAACCGTATAAAGAAAATCGGTGTACCGTACAAGCCTCGAACGCTTTCCAGCTATCAGGGTTGCTTGCTTCGAATGTGTACATTAGCTCAAGAGAATGGAGAAAAACTGGGGATGATAGCTAACCATAAAAAATTAAAAATTGACCTAAAGAAAGTTAAACTAGACAATTCAAAAGTCGATCTTTATTTGAAGGAAGATAAATTATTAGAGATTATTAACCATAAATTTGAGAACAAAACATGGGAAAACACCAGGCAGTACATTATTCTTGCATCTCTAACAGGAATGAGAACTCAATCAATGTCGTGGTGTAGTGGTCAACCTATAGCAAAATGCACAAAACATGGATATAGTTACATCGATTCTGAACAGGGAAAAACGGGTACAGAATGTTTTATACCACTTCCTTATTGTGTGAAAAAATTATGTGTTAATGATCACTTCCCCGTATGGAACTACAGCTCAGTGACCTATAACAAGACTGTTAAGAAAATCCTTGCTTATTTTAATGTACCACAATCTAAAGATTTTTCAAAACATAACCTGCGTAGTACTTTAGTTACGAATCTTGCAAATAATCTTTTGCCTTTAGACAAAATAGCACTAATTACACACCCTAAAAAAATAGAAAGTACTACAGCTGTAAGCATATATGTCAGAGTCGAAAAGCTATATCGAGCGGAAATATTTTATTTAGAAGCAAAAAAAATAGTAGACCGAAACAAAACAACATTATTCAAATATTGAGCATCAATTTCAAAAACAGAATAGTGACAAAAGTTTTGGAAAATGGTAATTGATCTGGTTATAGCTCAAAAGTAAGAATTCATTTTTTATATATATTAGATGAAAAACTCATACACAGTACTTAATTGCGAGGGTGATATTTTACAATTACATATAAGAGGAAGGACTGGCTGAACCCAGGCTAACATTTCGTGCTAGAATGAACAGCTGTGTTGGCTCCGTATATTTTTTAATATCCTTTAATCAGTTGCTGGAATTCATAAATTCCAAAATTACATTGTCCCAGATTGTTCAGAATCCGATTGAAGACAGATTCCTATATGTCTGGCACGGAAAAGAGTCTGTTGTAAGAAAATCATGCGTAGTACTTGAATGTGGAGTCAAGCTCTATTGTGACATCCCTACCGAAATGAAAATGCGGAGCGGAGATAGAGCTAGACTTATTTCGGAAATTGAATTATGTAACCATAGGTTACTTTTTATGGACTCAAATTACGTCGGAAAAGTATTATCTCAAATATGAGAAGTTTGTGTTGACTAGCCGCTCAAATAGTTAATATCATCTGCATAACTTTTTATTAAGGGAAGTCTGATATTAAAGAAAAAAGGCTATTTTGGTATAGTATTGTTAAAACATAATCAATGTCATTATTTCAACCCTCCGTCCTTAAAAAATACTTGCAACAACAGGACACCGCTACTGTTCAAAAAGCTTACAGAAAATATACGAGGTATTTTCATAATATCGCAATTCAAGCAAACATTCGCAACAGTAAAGAAGAACAATTTCAGGAAGGATTTCTTAGAGAACTATTTGTAGATATATTAGGCTACACCCTTAATCCGACACCAAAGTTCAACCTTACCACGGAGCTAAAGAATATTAAAGGGGCTAAAAAAGTTGATGGTGCAATCTTAAAAGATGGTGAAGCACTAGGAGTCATTGAACTAAAGGGCACCAATACAAAAGATCTGGAAAGTATACGTCAGCAAGCATTTGACTATAAAGCTAACCAAACGGGTTGTATTTATGTGATCACCTCAAATTTTGAAAAACTACGGTTCTACATAAACAATGCCGTTGACTACGAGGAATTTGACCTTTTTACGCTTACTGCTGTGCAATTTGAGTTCTTCTACCTCTGCTTGTCTAAAGACAATATACTCGCCAATAAACCCCTTAGAATAAAGGAAGATTCTATTGTGGAGGAGGAAAAAATTACTAAGACTTTCTATGCGGATTATTCTCTTTTCAAGCGAGAACTATATCGTGATTTGGTGAAACAAAACCGCAATAACGTTATGCTGATGGAGCTGGGGGAAAAAACCTCAAAGTTAATTCTGTTTGAAAAATCACAAAAACTGATTGACCGTTTTCTATTTATTCTGTTTGCCGAAGACCGTGGATTACTATCACCAAATTCAATTAACACCATACTAAAGGAGTGGCAGGAATTGAAAGAATTAGACATGGTTGTTCCTCTGTATGATCGTTACAAACAATATTTCAATTATCTAGATACTGGACGAAAAGGAACGGACAAAAAAGAAGAAATCTTCGCTTATAACGGTGGTTTATTCAAACCTGATGCTATTTTAGATGCTGTTATCATTGATGATGATTTGTTATACCGTCATACTATAAAGTTGTCAACTTATGATTTTGAAAGTCAAGTTGATGTTAATATCCTAGGACATATTTTCGAACATTCACTAAATGAAATTGAAAGTGTAAACGCTGAAATTGAAGGTACTGATTTCGACAAACAAAAAACAAAAAGAAAGAAAGATGGTGTCTTTTACACGCCAAAATACATTACTAAATACATCGTCGAGAACACCATAGGCAAGCTCTGTACTGAGAAAAAGCAAGAAATTGGTATAACGGATGAGGAATATGCTAAAGGGCGTAAGAACAGGCAGGCAACAACCATTATCAAACTAGAACAACAACTTAAAGATTATCGAGAATGGCTCTTACAATTAACCATTTGTGATATTGCATGCGGATCTGGTGCATTTCTCAACCAAGCTTTAGATTTCCTAATTAAAGAACACGCCTATATAGACGAACTCACCAAACAATTATTTGGTGGAGGCTTCGCGTTCCCCGACATTGAAAACCAAATCTTGGAACATAATATATATGGTGTTGATCTTAACGAGGAAAGTATCGAAATTGCTAAATTATCATTATGGCTTCGAACTGCCCAACCTAAACGAAAGCTAACGAGTTTGAATAATAATATCAAATGTGGAAATTCACTGATTGATAGTAAAACGGATGCTGGCGATAAAGCATTTAATTGGAAGGAAGAATTTCCTGAGGTGTTTACTAATGGTGGTTTTGATGTTATTATTGGCAATCCACCCTATGTGAATTTAGAAAAAATTAAAGAAACATCAGAAGCACTAGAAAAAAAAAGGTACAAAACATTCAATAAGAAGGGAGATCTATACTGCATTTTTGTAGAGAAAGGATTTGAATTGCTTAAACCTAATGGGATGCTCTCGTATATCATGCCCAATAAATGGTTTCAAGCTGGATATGGCAGGTCATTAAGAGAATATTTTTTGAAATACAAAATGATTCAACTTATAGATTTTGGTGATATTCAAATTTTTGAAGGTGCAACTACATACCCCTGTGTTTTCATTTCTCAAAAGTCTGACCCGAGTAATTCCTTTAAGGTTTCCACTTTACAGAAAGACATTCTTGATTTTGATACAAATATAATATTGTCACAAGAGATCTTTGAAACTTCAAAATTTAGTGGCGACACTTGGGTTATATCATCAAACAAGGAACATACACTATTGTCCGATTTGAAAGCAAAATGCAAAACATTAGACGAATTTGTTAATGGGGAAGCATATTATGGAATTAAATTTGGCTTAACAGAAGCTTTCTTAATTACCGATGATGTTAAGGATAAAATAATTATGGAGGATAATAATTCGGCCGCACTTATTGGGTCTATTCTACGGGGTAGAAATATAAAAAGATATGGTAAGCCTGACGAATCTGACCTTGATAACATAATATTAGCATCATTTGGGAGCTATAAATATTTAGAAAATGAATATCCAGCTATTTTTAATCACCTAATGCAATACGAATACAAATTAAAGAAAAGAGGGCAATGTAACGGAAGTAAGGTAACCATTGAGAAACCATTTTCTGGACAGCATCATTGGTTGGAACTAGACAACAACCCATCAAAAAAATATTTAGATTTATATAGAAAGCCTAAAATAATGTATCAAAAATTTCAAGTTAAACCTTGTTTTATTTTTGACGATCAGGAGCTTTATTGTAATGACTCAATGTGGATAATTCCTTCGGATAACAAAGCATTATTAGGAGTACTAAATTCTAAAATGGGATGGTGGTTAATAACTAAATTTTGCACACAAATTCAAAATGGATGCCAATTAATATGGAAATATTTTGGACTTATTCCTATTCCTAAAATTTTAAGTGCTGAATTATCAATTAAAGTTGATATGATTTTATTGCTGAATATTGAACATAAAAACATCAATAAGAAATTTGCACGGTATTTTTCAGGACAACTCAATATTCAAAAATTATCAAACAAACTTCAAAACTGGGACGATTCATCATTTGCTAATTTCATTAAAGAAATAAACAAGGCCATCAAAAAACACAATGGAGCACCGCTTACCAAAAAAGCTGAAATAGGCTGGATGGATCTTTTTGAGGATTACAAAAGTCAAGCACAAATAATCAAGCAAGAAATTAATAAGGTTGATAGAGAAATTGATAGAATGGTGTATGAACTTTATGGCTTGAGTGAAGAGGAAATTAAAATTGTGGAGAATAGCTAAAATAAGAATAATCTGTGTTAGCTACTGGTAATGTATGCTAATGAATCAAAATACAAGTATAAATGAAGCATTTTTTTTATAAAGGAAATCAAAATATTATTACACAAGAGCAGGATTTTGACAAGATAAGGGAAACCATTAAAAAGGATCTATCTAAGATTCTAGACACCCGAAATCTTTCTTTTTTGATTGGTTCCGGCTGCTCGTTAGGAGTCAACGGCATCCCAACAATGAAGCAATTAGCAGATAATTTATTCGAACCGAAAGATGATATTCATCCAGATTTAAAGGATAAGGTTTTTGAAACTGAACATATTGAAATTCTAGAAAAATTTAAAATCAATTATAAGAACGAGCCTTTTAGAACAAATCTGGAAACCTTTTTGGGTACACTATATAGCTTTAGATTTTATTTAGAAAAACTTCAGGAAGCTAAAGAATCAGCCTTTGATCAAGACCTCGAAGATTTAAATAAAATAATCAAAAGAACAAAGGAGTATATATTGTATGAATGTTTAAACGAAAAGAATAAAGGAGAAGATGGTGACATTGTAGAAACGTATCAGCAGTTTTACCGAAAGCTTTCTTTGAGAGATAGTAATTTGCAAAAGCCAAATGTCTTTACGACCAATTATGATTTGTTTTCAGAACGTGCAATGGATAACTTAGGAATTTCATATACCAATGGCTTTTCTGGTTTTGTCGAACGATTCTTTAACCCGTCGATTTTCAATTATGCACTTGCGGAACAAATGGATATTAGCTCTCTAAAATGGAGTATAATCGATAGTTTTATCTATTTGTTTAAAATTCATGGCTCGGTGAACTGGGTAGAAAAAGAAAGTAACAACAAGCTTTTTAGCATTCAAGAAATACAGGATGTAAACTTTGATCGATTAAAGACTGAAGCTAATTATATGATCTATCCATCACCGTTAAAACAAAACGCAAGTTTAGGATCACCGTATGCTGATTTATTCAGAGAGTTTCAAAAAAGGATAACACAGAAGCAAAGCACATTAGTAACAATGGGATTTAGTTTTGGTGACGAACATATCAATAATATTATATATCAGGCATTAACCATTCCGTCTTTCAGATTGGTTATTTTTTCTGATATGGGATATTATGTCGGCGGTAAATATGAACCAGCTCGCAAAAATATTGAAAAACTAAAAAATTTGAATGACCCTAGGATATGGATAATAGGCTCCGATACGGAAGTTGATAATGATACGGATCGGAATGTGATTATAGAGGATGGTCATAAAGGATTACATTTCTTTGACACCATTGCAAATGATTTATTCCCAGACTATACACAGGATAAGATTGAGGAAGCCAATAAAAATCTTATAGAATTACTTAGGACTAAAGGAGAAGGAAATGATTAAAGATGATAAGCAAAGAGTAATCGGGAAACTAATTAGCATCAACTCTGACAAATTCACCGTTGAATTATTAAACCAGTCAATAAACTTTACAACCAATGGCTTTGAAGACATCTATCAGTACGCTCAGATAAATGGATACGTTATATTACCCAATCAAGATTTCTACATCGTTGCTGAAATTTTTGGAGTAAGAGAAAGAGATTCAGATGTAAAGTGGCAGGGAGAGAAAGAGCAAATTCTTAATAAATCTAATTCTGTAAAGTATCTGGACATAAACCCTATTGGGACTATTCAAAAAGGGAAATTTAGATATGGTGTATCAATATTTCCAACTTTATACACTGATGTACTATATATAAAAAAGGAAGAGCTAGATATTATTTTTGAATACAACGATGATGAAATTCCAGTGCAGGAAATAACTGGTCCAACGAAGTTAAAACTGTTAGAAATAGGTACTTCAACCATTTTTCCAGATTATAAGGTAAAAGTAAATATAAATGAATTCTTTGGTGCTCATTCTGCCGTACTCGGTAATACTGGTAGTGGGAAATCATGCACCATATCATCAATGATTCAAACACTATTCAACAAAGATAATTATAGTGCTGTTGGTGCCTCATTTATATTTTTTGATGTTAATGGTGAATACCACAAGGCATTTAGTCAACTTGGAAATGATGATATTGAAGTCAAATATTATTCTATCAATGAAACAAAAAGCAATGAATCGTTTGAATATAAAGAAGATATAACAGAAACAATTGAGTACGACAGTTTCAAATTACCCCATTGGTTTTTAAATATTGATGAGTGGGCCTTATTATTACAAGCATCTGAAAAAACTCAATTGCCGATATTGAGAAAAGCATTAGGTATTGCAATTCTAATTAACGAGCAAAACCAAAATTCAAAAGAATTTAAACAGCAATTAAACTTTATTCTAGCTACAGCTATTGGTCAAATATTAAGATCGGATATTGGTAGTCCTTCTAAAAGGGATAGGATCATATCTATTTTAAATAAATACAAAACTGTCGACATTGAACTTTCTAAACAGTTTAGTTATTTGGATGCTAATGCTACTGTGCTGACACAGTTAAAATATGATAGGGTTACAGTAGATTGTACGATCAACAACTGTTTAATCGTAAACTACGGAGGGCTGGTTGGAGCAGATCAATTAATTCAATATATTGAACAAGTGGAAGAATCTGGAGAGTATAAATTCTTATCTAACAGAATTAAAATTCCAGAAGTTAATCCAGACACAAAATTTTCATTTAATACATTGGAAGATGCCCTGGATATTGCAATTTTACATGAGGAGGCATATGGCAATAAACAAATACGTGATTATTGCTCTTCATTAATCACTCGTTTCAAAAGCTTGAAAGAAAGACACGAATTTAACTTTCTTTCTCAAAATGAAGATGATATCAAGAAGAGACGATTTCTGGATGAATTATTGGGAGTCAAAAAAAACAAAAAACAGACTCAAATTACAGTAATTGATTTAAATTCCGCAGAGGATGAGGTTGTTGAAGTTGTTTCATGCGTTGTTACTCGTATGCTTTTTGAAAGAATAAAATCCATTCATGAAAGAAACTCATTTCCTGTAAATTTGATTCTGGAAGAAGCACATCGATATATTTCTGAGAATAAGAATTCACATTTCGGTGAAGCAAATAAAATTTTTGAAAGAGTTGCTAAGGAAGGAAGAAAGTATGGCTTATTCTTAATGGTTTCATCTCAGAGACCCAGTGAACTATCTAAAACTGTTTTATCGCAATGCAGCAATTTTATTGTACATAGAATACAAAACCCCGATGATTTGAACCACATAAGACAGATGACACCACACATTTCATCTAATATCTTGTTTCGCCTACCGTCAATTCCTACTCAACATGCATTGGTGTTTGGTAGTTCTGTCCAGATCCCAACTCTTTTCAAAGTGAATGATGCTGATCCATTACCTAATAGCGCAAATAGTGATATTAGCAAACACTGGTTCATTCCTAAAAACAGCTTTGATGAAGACCGCCCTAACGAAGACCGTCCTCATGAAGAGCTTCCTGATGAAGAGTTTCCTGATGAAGAGCCTTCTGATGAAGAGCTTCCAAATGAAGAAAAAGAGGACTTCAACAATGAAGAAGATGATTTATTTTAATTCAATTAATGATCAGAACTAAATGACAATATCACGAAATTTATCTGGAATAGCTGGGACCTATTATGTGGCAGCGGAGCTATCAAGAAGGGGGTATATAGCCTTAATTACGTTGAAAAACACTGCTGGTGTAGATATTCTAGCTTCATCAGAAGATTCCTTTAAATCGATAGGAATACAAGTAAAAACTAATCAGCATAACAAACGAAAAGGGTGGCTGTTGTCCAAAAAAAATGAAGATGTGCATAGTGACAACCTGATCTTTGTTTTCGTTAATATGAAGAAGGACGGCGAAAGACCAAATTTCTACATAATCTCTAGTGTGAAGCTTGCTGAAGAAGTTAGAAAAGGTCATGTAAATTGGTTAGAGACACCAGGTAAAAATGGTAAAGAACATAATGATAACCCGATGCGTATGTTTGGTGATAAGGAAGAAAAGCATCTTGAAAATTGGGGGATTATTACTGATTTATTAGATGATAGTAATGAAATAGTTTCAAGCATTTAAGATTTACTTCGAATAGAAAATCCTCAATACTTTTAACAAACTAGAAAGTTATTCATTATCGTTTTCTACAATTTATAAGGGGGCACTAAGAATATCTTGAAAATTAGAAGGGGCAATATGAATTATCTCTATTTTGGGATATAATCGAATGTATTCTACATTCAATCGATGTAACCTCCCTGTTCTTTAAAAAAATAATTAAATATATTAAATTTTATATTGTTGTATTTCAGATAGTTACATTGTTTATTTGATTATTTATTAAAAAAAGTGATAAAGGGGCAGTTTCTCTTTAATATATAGTTTTAGATAAAATATAAATCTTGCGTATCCTCCGTGCTACCTATAATGTTTTATATATATCTAAAATATAACTATATAACATGACCGCAATCTATTACTCGCTTATTCAAATAGAAAAAAACAATTTCACTGATCTAAAATATCGGATGATAAAAAATAGACTTAAGAAATTAATAAAGGAAGGTAAGATTAAAGTAGGTAAGATTGAAGATGGCGCACTAGCCGAATTTAAGAGTAATAAGTGGCATATACACATCTCACTAATTGATTTATTTAGGGCAAAAAGAAGGCTTAAAACACATAAAAAAATCTATTATATAAATGAAATCACCATTAATTTACATGATGATCATACAGCAGATTATTATGATCAAATTGGAATGTATTTATGTGAACATCTCTGTCCGTATCGGACTATTTATAGCGTCGAAACAGGAAAAAAGGAGAATAGTTACCATATTCATTTAGGGACAACGGCACCTTTTGAAGTTATTGATGATGTTAGGGATATGCTTAGCTTTAAGCTTAAAAGAAAACTTTGTTATAAGAAAAACATGCATATGTCAAAAATAGGTAATCATACCAAGTTCCTCAATTATATCAGTAAAGGTGCTAATAAGTAAATCAATGTAGTTATTAATCGCTGGCTATTCTGCATTTCATTTTTTAAATTAGCAGGTATTAAAGCTAAAGAAATGAGGAAACGGAGAATCATAAATAGGGTTGAGGTTAATACAATCATGAGAAAATTCAACATCTCTTTGGGCTTGGGAACATATACAATCAGTTCTATGGGAGCAATCGACGTGCATGGTGATGTGGATATCAAATATTCCAGCTTGGATTATATACCTCTAAAATTTGGAAAAATTTATGGCTCATTTAATTGTGGTGGACTTGCATTGCAATCTTTGAAAGGATCACCTACTCATGTCAGATATGATTTCAATTGTGATAATAATGAGTTGACCACATTAAAATATGGTCCTAAATCTGTGGGTGGAACTTATGACTGTAGTCGTAATAAATTAACGGATCTGCATGGCTGTGCACCAGAGATCGGAAGAGAATTAATTTGCAAAATGAATAGGCTAAAATCTTTGCATGGGTGTCCTATAGACTTTTTTGGTAACCTAATCTGCTCTCACAACCAACTAACGGATTTTACTGGCGTACCCGAAAGGTTTAAGGGAGATCTTCACGCACATTCAAATTATTTGAAAAATTTGATTGGGTTTAAGGAATTTGACGGAACTATTTATATTGACCTTACAGCAGGTAGCATAAATACTGGTTATTTTGACACGGAAAAAATGAAGGTTGAAATACGACAACAATCAAAATATGGCCACAAATTCATGCCGTTGCAAATCCAAAACAATCTCGAACACCTTACTTTAATCATTCAATATCAACGATATTTCGAGATATGGACCGATGATGATGAACTAAATTTAGATAATTTTCTAATCTTAATTGATGAAATAGAGAGTGGGTTGCTTTAATGAATCCATTGGTAATCAAGATTAGAAAAACATCGGATTAGCCCTTCTTTGTAGCATATCATTCTATTTTTCTAAAAAACAATTAAGACTTTTTAAAATTAATTTAGATACTTCATAATGAAGTCCAAAAAATAAATTAGCAACAGTGGATAGTTTTGTTGTTAAAATCTATGTTTTTACAATATTCCATCATTTTGTAAAAAACGGCTACAGAATCGCTATGTATTTGACGATTTAGTACTACGGGAAAACAGAAAGAAAACATAAAAGAATATACAAAAATATACAAAATTGATTTATTTAGAACTTGCTATTCTATGCCTCTTATGTGTAAATGATTGATTTGAATCTTAATATGATTAATCAATGGTGAGTTGATGAGTTGTTTTTTCTGAATAACCCCGTAGATAAAGCAGAAAACCAAGCTACCTCAGACATACATAAAAGAGAATAACCACAATGGGTATCAAAAAGATAATTCAAAAAAGAAACTTTCATGCCATTACTACATATAACTGTACCACATTAACAAAGATGTGGGATTAATGTAGAATGCATGAAAGAAAATACAAATCAGGGTCAGATGATAATATCAGTCAACTTTAAAGAAGCGCAAACCATTTTAGGTATTTCCAAAGGGACGATGCTAAAATATGAAAAAGAAAGTAAAATACGATTTACCAGAATCGGTAGAAAGAAACAATATCTAATAAAACATCTTTGCGAAATTCAAACTAAAGGACTAAAATAAGAAGCCTTTTTAATACCTTTGCCGACGTAAATTAATACGGTTTTGGTTACCATACGGTACTTGACAAAGAACAACCCTTTATACAAAAGGGTTTAAAACAAATAATTGATTATGTATAGAAGTCATAACTGTGGCGAATTAAACGCCTCACATATAAATACTGAAGTTACACTTGCGGGTTGGGTTCAGAAATCCAGAGATAAAGGTTTTATGAACTGGATCGATTTACGTGATCGTTACGGAATTACCCAGCTTATTTTTGACGAAGGTCGTACCGAAAAAACGGTATTTGAATTGGCAAAAACACTAGGTCGTGAATTCGTGATTCAGGTAAAAGGAACTGTTATTGAGCGTGAAGCCAAAAACAAAAACATTGCAACTGGAGAAATTGAAATTTTAGTTACTGAACTAAATATATTGAATGCTGCCTTGACCCCTCCTTTCACTATTGAAGATGAAACGGATGGTGGTGAAGACATCAGAATGAAATACCGTTACTTGGACATTAGAAGAAATCCTGTGAAAAACAGCTTGTTATTCCGTCATAAAGTAGCAATGGAAGTGCGTAAATATCTTTCGGATTTAGATTTTTGCGAAGTGGAAACACCTTACTTAATCAAATCAACTCCTGAGGGAGCTAGAGATTTTGTTGTTCCTTCTCGAATGAACGAAGGGCAATTTTATGCTTTACCACAATCCCCACAAACCTTCAAGCAATTATTGATGGTAGGTGGAATGGACAAATATTTCCAAATCGTGAAATGTTTCCGTGATGAAGATTTACGTGCTGACAGACAACCGGAATTCACACAAATCGATTGCGAAATGGCATTTGTGGAACAAGAAGACATTTTAAATGTTTTTGAAGGACTAACGCGTCATTTACTAAAAGAAATCAAAGGTATTGAAGTAGACAAGTTTCCTCGTATGACATACGAGCACGCTATGAAAACATACGGAAATGACAAACCGGACATTCGTTTCGGAATGGAATTTGGCGAATTGAATGAAGTGGCAAAAAGCAAGGAATTCCCTGTTTTCAATGCTGCTGAATTAGTAGTTGGAATTGCAGTTCCTGGAGCTGGAAATTATACTAGAAAAGAAATTGACGCATTAATCGAATGGGTAAAACGCCCACAAGTAGGTGCTTCTGGAATGGTGTATGTAAAATGCAACGAAGACGGAACCTATAAATCATCAGTAGATAAATTCTACGATCAAGGCGATTTGTCAAATTGGGCAAAAACTACTGGCGCACAAGCTGGAGATATGATTTTTGTATTATCCGGTCCTGCTGATAAAACTAGAACACAACTTAGTGCCTTGAGAATGGAATTAGCCACTCGTTTAGGATTGAGAATACCAACGGAATTTGCACCATTATGGGTAGTTGATTTCCCTTTATTGGAATTTGATGAAGAAAGCGGTCGTTACCACGCGATGCACCATCCATTTACTTCTCCTAAACCGGAAGACATGCACTTATTAGAAACTGATCCTGGAAAAGTACGTGCTAATGCTTATGATATGGTATTGAACGGAAACGAAATTGGAGGAGGATCAATTCGTATTCACGACAAGGCAACCCAGCAATTAATGTTCAAATATTTAGGATTTACTGATGAAGAAGCCAAAGCACAATTCGGTTTCTTGATGGATGCATTCCAATTTGGAGCTCCCCCTCATGGAGGATTAGCTTTTGGACTGGATCGATTAGTAGCTATTCTTGGAGGACAAGAAACGATACGTGATTTCATTGCATTTCCAAAAAACAACTCCGGAAGAGACGTAATGATAGACGCTCCAGCTACAATTGACGACGCACAATTAAAGGAATTGCATATAAAAATAGACCGTATTTAAGCACCAAAACGCTGAATATCAATTATTTTTACAAAAAAACGCACAATAATATCATTCGTATGATATTAAATATTACATTTGCCTCATTATAAATTATTATTACTATTACAATGCGTACAGGTACAGTTAAATTTTTCAATGAATCTAAAGGTTACGGATTCATTACAGACGAAGAAACAGGAAAAGACATTTTTGTTCATGCTTCAGGAATCAACGCGGAAGAATTACGCGAAGGTGACAGAGTTAGCTATGAAGAAGAAGAAGGAAGAAAAGGAAAAGTTGCTGCGAAAGTAGCAGTTATCTAAGCTTATAAATTTATTTATAAAGCCTACGAATGTTCAAAACGTTCCGATTTATTTCGGAACGTTTTTTTTTGCTTAATTGTGAAAATTCTTATGAAACAAATGAAATATAAAACCCTTTATTTATAATCATTAAAAATTAAGAAGTAATCGCAATTCAATTCCAACTTAAACTTGCATTACACTTGTGTTTTAAATCCCCTAAACCTATCTTTGTGGTTTATTTTAGTACAAAAAATCGATAAATATGCAATCTGATCAATTAAATTATATTCCTATTTTAATGCAGCTCCTTTTAGCTGTGGGCTTTGTCATAGGGACAATTATTATATCCGGTAAATTAGGACCTAAAAGATCCTCTAAAATTAAAGACGCCAACTTTGAATGTGGTATTGAATCTGTAGGAAATGCACGCATACCCTTTTCAGTAAAATATTTCCTTGTAGCTATTTTATTTGTATTATTCGATGTAGAGGTTATCTTCCTTTATCCATGGGCTATTAATTTCAAGGAATTAGGTATGGAAGGAATGATGAAAATGATCGTATTTATGCTTTTACTTTTGGTAGGGTTTTTCTACATCATCAAAAAGAAAGCATTAGAGTGGGAATAAACAATTATTTTATATGTTGAATTTTAAATTATGAATGATTTCAAAATTTAAAATTTAAAATTTATAATTCAAAATTAAAAAAATGAGCAATTCAAATATAAATATGGTTGAGCCGCCAGAAGGTGTTGTAGGAGAAGGATTTTTCGCTACAAAACTGAATGATGTAGTAGGATTAGCACGCGCTAATTCACTATGGCCTTTACCTTTCGCAACTTCATGTTGTGGTATTGAGTTTATGGCAACTATGGCTTCACATTATGATTTGGCACGATTCGGTTCTGAGCGTGTGAGTTTCTCTCCACGTCAAGCTGATATGTTGATGGTAATGGGAACGATTTCTAAAAAGATGGCGCCTATTTTACGTCAGGTTTACGAACAAATGGCAGAACCTCGTTGGGTAATTGCTGTTGGCGCTTGTGCTTCTTCAGGTGGTATTTTTGATACTTACTCTGTTTTACAAGGAATCGACAAAGTAATTCCTGTGGATGTTTACGTTCCTGGATGTCCTCCAAGGCCGGAACAAATTGTAGATGGCGTAATGAAATTACAAGAAATAGTTAAAAATGAGTCGGTAAGAAGAAGAAATTCTCCTGAATATCAAGAATTATTAGCTTCTTATAACATCAAATAAAATGGCTTTAGACACAACCCAAATCCAGGATAAATTAACAGAAACTTTTGGTTCTGCTGTTTTCCAATATCAACAAGAAAAGGATATTTTTTCATTTGAAGTAAACGCAGATAAAATTACTGCTGTTATTCTTTTTTTGAAAAACGATGAAACTACCCGTTTTAACTTTTTGACTGATTTATGTGCTATACATTATCCTGAAAACGAAGCGGATCGCCAGTTTGCAGTGGTCTACCACTTACACAATTGGTATGAAAACATAAGAATCAAAATTAAGGTATACATCAACGGAGAAACGCCTGAAATCAAAACAGTATCTTCTATTTTCCTAAGTGCAAACTGGATGGAAAGAGAAACTTACGATTTTTACGGTATCAACTTCATAGGTCATCCTCAATTGAAACGTATTTTGAATATGGATGAGATGGTTTCTTTTCCAATGCGAAAAGAATTTCCAATGGAAGATGGAGGAAGAACGGATAAAGACGACCGTTTTTTCGGAAGAACAATAGACAATTGCTAAGAACACAATATATAATTTTTCACATTCTATAAATGTCAGAACTATTATTACCACCAGAGCATAGATATGCTAAAATAATAAAAGAGAAGCTAAATGAAGACGGAAGTGAACTTTCAATTCTAAATTTAGGTCCTACTCACCCAGCAACCCATGGTATTTTCCAGAATATACTATTGATGGATGGAGAACGCATTTTGGATGCTGAACCAACCGTTGGTTACATTCACCGTGCTTTTGAAAAAATTGCTGAAAACCGTCCTTTTTACCAAATCACACCCCTTACAGATAGATTAAACTATTGCTCCTCTCCTATTAACAATATGGGATGGTGGATGACATTGGAAAAATTATTAGGTGTTGAAGTTCCAAAGAGAGCTCAATATTTAAGAGTTATCGTAATGGAATTGGCGAGAATTACGGATCACATCATTTGTAACTCGATCTTAGGAGTGGATACTGGAGCTTATACAGGCTTCCTTTATGTTTTCCAATTCAGGGAAAAAGTATACGAAATCTACGAAGAAATTTGTGGTGCTCGTTTAACTACAAATATGGGTAGAATAGGTGGTTTCGAAAGAGACTGGTCTCCTGAAGCTTTTAGAAAACTAGATGTGTTTTTAGAAGAATTTCCTGCAGCTTGGAAAGAATTTGAAAACTTATTCGAAAGAAATAGAATTTTCATTGACCGTACAGTTAATGTAGGGCCAATATCAGCTGAGAAAGCCGTTTCATACGGATTTACAGGGCCAAACTTACGTGCGGCAGGTGTAGATTATGATGTTCGTGTGGCACAACCATACAGTTCATACGAAGATTTTGAATTTAGTGTTCCAGTAGGACAATCAGGTGATACTTACGACCGTTTTTGTGTTCGTAATGCAGAAGTTTGGGAAAGTTTAAGCATCATCCGTCAAGCATTAGCAAAAATGCCAGAAGGAAATGAATTCCATGCGGATGTTCCTGACTATTATTTACCTCCAAAAGAAGATGTTTACACTAATATGGAGTCGCTTATCTATCATTTCAAAATTGTAATGGGTGAAATTCCAGTTCCAGTAGCCGAAATATATCACGCTGTTGAAGGCGGTAACGGAGAATTAGGTTTCTACTTAGTTACTGACGGAAGCAGAACCCCATATAGATTGCATTTCCGCAGACCTTGTTTTATTTATTACCAAGCGTATCCAGAAATGATTAAAGGAGCAATGCTTTCAGATGCTATTGTGATTTTATCAAGTTTGAATGTAATTGCTGGAGAATTAGACGCATAAATTATGATACATACAGATCAAAAACAAAACATAAACATGACTGAAACATTGATGAATCGCATCAATGAATTAATCAGCCATTACCCTTCTGACAAAAGAAAATCAGCTTTATTACCTGTTTTACATGAAGTTCAGGATGCTCACGACAATTGGTTGAGTATTGAATTAATGGACAAAGTAGCTGAAATCCTTGAAATCAAACCCATTGAAGTTTACGAAGTAGCCTCGTTTTATACTATGTATAATTTGAAACCAATTGGAAAATTCATGTTCGAATTTTGCAGAACTTCCCCTTGTTGTCTTAACGGTACTGAAAACTTAATGGATTACACCTGTGATAAATTAGGCGTTAAAGAAGGTGAAATCACTTCAGATGGATTGTTCCAAGTTGTAGGTGTAGAATGTCTTGGGGCTTGTGGTTATGCACCAATGTTACAATTAGGTGATTTCTACAAAGAAAACCTAACACCAGAAAAAATGGATCAGCTAATCACTGATTGTAAAGAAGGAAAAATAATATTACAAGATAAATAAGATGTCAAAAAAAATATTATTAGATAAAATAAACGTTCCAGGAATCAAAACTTATGAAGTATATCGCCAAAATGGTGGTTATGCTTCTGTAGAAAAAGCGATGAAGGCAATGACTCCTGATGAAGTTGTTGAAGAAGTAAAAAAATCAGGACTACGTGGTCGTGGTGGTGCTGGATTCCCAGCTGGAATGAAGTGGAGTTTTATTGATAAAAAATCAGGAAAACCAAGACATTTGGTTTGTAATGCCGATGAATCAGAACCAGGGACTTTCAAAGACCGTTATTTGATGGAATTTATTCCTCACTTATTGATCGAAGGAATGATTACCTCTAGTTTTGCTTTGGGTGCTAACCTATCATACATCTACATTCGTGGAGAATACATGTGGGTTTATAAAATTCTGGAAAGAGCCATTGCTGAAGCGAAAGCTGCAGGTTGGTTAGGAAAAAATATATTAGGAACAGGTTACGATTTAGAACTTTATGTTCATTGTGGTGCCGGAGCTTATATTTGTGGTGAAGAGACTGCATTAATTGAATCATTAGAAGGAAAAAGAGGAAATCCTCGTATCAAGCCACCATTTCCAGCAGTTTCTGGATTGTGGTCAAATCCAACTGTAGTAAACAATGTGGAAACTATTGCATCAGTGCCTTGGATTGTAAACAATTCAGGTGATGAGTATGCAAAAATCGGAATTGGTAGATCGACTGGTACCAAATTAATCTCTGCATCTGGGCATATCAAAAATCCTGGTGTTTATGAAATTGAATTGGGATTAAGTGTTTACGAATTTATGAATTCAGATGAGTACTTAGGCGGAATGAGTTCAGACCGACCTTTGAAAGCCTTGATTCCTGGAGGATCATCAGTGCCTGTTTTACCAGCTGATTTAATTTATAAAACTGCAAATGGTGAAGACCGTTTAATGTCATACGAATCATTAAGTGATGGTGGATTTGCAACTGGATCAATGTTAGGTTCAGGTGGATTCATTGTATATAATGACACTTCTTGTATTGTACGCAATACTTGGAATTTCGCTCGTTTTTATCACCATGAAAGTTGTGGACAATGTTCGCCTTGTCGTGAAGGAACAGGATGGTTAGAGAAAGTATTACACCGTATCGAAAACGGTCACGGTCGTGAAGAAGATATCGATTTGCTTTGGAGCATTCAAAGTAAAATTGAAGGAAACACAATTTGTCCACTAGGTGACGCGGCTTCATGGCCAGTAGCAGCAGCTATTCGTCATTTTAGAGAAGAATTTGAGTACCATGTACGTTTCCCGGAAAGAATAAAAAACAGAGATCACTTTACTACTGAGCCTTTTAGTAGTCTAAATGTCTCAAAGTCAAAAGTCATAACGTAAACAAGAATGGGTAAGTTTAACTCTTTTGAAGAAATTAATTCTTGGCAGAAATCTAGATTATTTAATAAAAGAATTTATGAAATAACTGAGAATTCAGATTTTAAAAAAGATTTCGATTTAGTTAGACAAATTAGAAGAGCATCAATTTCAATTTCTTCAAATATAGCTGAAGGATTCGAAAGAAATACAGATAAAGAATTTGTTTATTTTTTATATGTTGCAAAAGCGTCGGCCGGAGAAGTCAGGTCGCAGTTATATTTGGCATTAGATTTAAATTATATTTCGAAGATAGAATTCGATGAATTATATTTAAATGTTACAGATATATCAAAATTATTGAGTGGATTTATTAAATATTTAAATGACAGTCAAAAGTCATAAAGTCAAAAGTCATAAAGTCGATCGATTCGACACCAGACAATAGGACATTTAGACATTCGACATTAAGACATTAAGACTTAAAAGAAATGAAAGTAACAATAGACGGTCAGGAAATTGAAGTAGAAGCAGGAACAACCATCTTGCAGGCTGCAAGAATGATTGGTGGGGAAAGTGTTCCGCCAGCCATGTGCTATTATTCTAAACTAAAAGGGAGCGGTGGAAAATGCCGTTGTTGTTTAGTGGAAGTTGCAAAAGGAAGTGACGCCGATCCAAGACCTATGCCAAAACTAATGGCTTCCTGTGTTACAGGATGCATGGATGGTATGGAAATAAACAGTAAATCATCTGACAGGGTTAAAGAAGCCAGAGAATCTGTAACTGAATTTTTATTAATCAATCACCCATTAGACTGTCCAGTATGTGATCAGGCTGGGGAATGTGATTTACAAGATTTAAGTTTTGAACACGGAAAAGCAAAAAGTCGTTTCATAGAAGAAAAAAGAACATTTGAACCAGAAAATATAGGTCCAAATATTCAATTGCATATGAATCGTTGCATCCTTTGTTACCGTTGTGTAATGGTTGCTGATCAATTGACAGACGATCGTGTGCACGGAGTAATGGACAGAGGAGATCATTCTAACATATCAACTTGTATTTCTAAAGCTATCGATAACGAATTTTCAGGAAATATGATCGATGTATGTCCAGTGGGAGCGTTAACCGATAAAACATTTAGATTCAAATCTAGAGTTTGGTTCAACAAACCTTACAATGCACACAGAGAGTGTACTACTCCTGGATGTTGTGGCAAAACAACGCTTTGGATGTTTGGTGACGAAATACAAAGAGTTACCGGTAGAAAAGATATTTATCACGAGGTAGAAGAATTCATTTGTAACGGTTGTCGTTTTGACCACAAAGATACTGCTGACTGGGTAATTGAAGGACCAAGAGAATTTGACAAAGATTCTGTTATCAATCAAAACAATTACACACAGGAATTAGATACTGTTGTTATAAACACTGAAGATCAAATTTTAAAAGGACGCGAACAAGACCGAGTTAAAATCAGTATGCCTGCTATTCCATTAGAAAAAGATGAAGAGGCTAATTTTAAACACGGAAATCTTTAAAATATGGATAGTACTATTATAATAGAAAAAGGAGTCATCATACTTGTAGTTTTTGCAATTACAATGCTTATGGCCATGTATTCCACTCTAGCCGAACGTAAAGTTGCCGCTTGGCTTCAAGACCGTATTGGTCCAAACAGAGCAGGTAAAGGAGGGATTTTACAACCCCTTGCCGATGGTTTAAAATTATTTTCGAAAGAAGAATTTGAGCCAAATACACCAAATAGATTTTTATTCTTCGCAGGACCTGCACTTGCTATGAGTACAGCTTTGATGACGAGTGCCGTAATTCCATGGGGTGATAAACTTCATCTTTTTGGAAGAGACATTATTTTACAAGCAACAGATATTGATAATGCATTATTATACATTTTCGCAATCCTTTCTATAGGTGTTTACGGAATTATGATAGGTGGATGGGCTTCTAACAATAAATTCTCATTGATAGGTGCGGTTCGTGCTGCATCACAAATGGTTTCTTATGAAGTAGCCATGGGATTATCAATAATTGCATTGTTGATGATGACGGGAACTTTGAGTTTGAGAGAAATCTCAGCGCAACAACCGGGAATGCATTGGAATGTATTTTACCAACCACTTTCTTTCTTGATTTTCTTGATTTGTTCTTTTGCAGAAGCAAACAGAACTCCATTTGACTTAGCGGAATGTGAAACAGAATTAATAGGTGGATACCATACTGAATATTCATCGATGAAAATGGGTTTTTACTTATTTGCTGAATATGCAAATATGTTTATCTCTTCTACAATATTAGCTGTATTATTCTTTGGAGGATATAACTATCCTGGAATGGCTTGGGCTGTAGAAAACTGGGGAGTAAACATTGCTAATGTAATAGGAATTGGTGTTTTATTTACTAAAATATGTGGTTTCATATTCATATTTATGTGGGTAAGATGGACTATTCCAAGATTTAGATATGACCAATTGATGCATTTAGGATGGAGAATATTAATCCCACTTTCTATCTTCAATATAATCATTACAGGAATTGTAATTTTGAGAGCAGATATAGCAGCTTATTTAGGATTTTAAGCCCCCTAACCCCCGAAGGGGGAATAAATTAGGATTAATATAATTTATACAGAAAAGCAATAGCCCTGATAGCAGCGACATCCCACGCTTTTTGGCGTGGATATAGCGGATAGCAGGAAATAGCTTCAAATAAAATAAAAAAAATGTCAATAGAAACCATATCCTTATCGGGAAGAAAAAAGCAAGTCTCTAATAAAGAGATGACCTTTTGGGAAAGATTGTATCTTGTTGCAATTGTAAAAGGCTTGATCATTACGATTAAACATTTATTCACAAGAAAAGTTACGATTCAGTATCCAGAGCAAGTACGTGAGATGAGCCCTGTTTACCGTGGACAACATCAATTGAAACGTGATGAACTAGGAAGAGAAAATTGTACAGCTTGTGGTTTATGTGCACTTTCATGTCCTGCGGAAGCGATTACAATGAAAGCGGGAGAACGTAAAGCGGACGAGAAGCATTTATACAGAGAAGAAAAATACGCTGAAATATATGAAATCAATATGTTGCGTTGTATTTTTTGTGGTTTGTGTGAAGAGGCTTGTCCAAAAGACGCGGTTTACTTAACGACTTCAAAAGTATTGGTTCCTTCTAGTTCTAACAGAGAAGATTTCATTTTTGGAAAAGACAAACTAGTTATGCCTTTAGATATCGCAATGAAAAATGCTCAACTTAAAAACGCTAACTAATGTCGACGATACTTATTATATTTTGCTTTTTAGCAGCCATCACTTTGTCAACTGCATTTTTGACAATTTTTAGTAGAAACCCAATACACAGTGCGCTTTATCTAGTAATTTGTTTTTTCTCTATAGCAGGACATTACTTATTACTGAATTCTCAATTTTTAGCATTTGTTCACGTAATTGTTTATTCTGGGGCGATAATG
This sequence comes from Flavobacterium sp. K5-23, assembly GCF_023278045.1. Classification (NCBI taxonomy): domain Bacteria; kingdom Pseudomonadati; phylum Bacteroidota; class Flavobacteriia; order Flavobacteriales; family Flavobacteriaceae; genus Flavobacterium; species Flavobacterium sp. K5-23. The sequence goes on along the minus strand of NZ_CP056783.1, from coordinate 1,070,749 downwards.
ATTTTGTTTTTATTCACCATCATGTTAATGAACCTGAATAAAGAAAACGAAGTACATAAGCCAAGAATTACACGTTTAGGTGCTATTGTTTCCTTTTGTCTTATATCATTAGTATTGCTAGCTGTTTTCATCAACTCTAAACCTATTATTGGAGAATATGATATAACAGGAGAAGATTACCAATCGATAAAAATATTGGGTAAAGTACTTTTAAATGAGTACATGGTTCCTTTTGAATTTGCATCTATATTGCTTTTAGTAGCTATGATTGGTGCAGTTCTATTGTCTAAAAAAGAAAAAACAGAGAAATAATGAACAATATTTTAAATGAAATAGGCATCGAAAACTATATTTTCCTTTCTGTAATACTTTTTTGTATTGGAGTCTTTGGAGTTTTATACAGACGAAATGCCATCATCGTATTTATGTCTATCGAAATTATGCTGAATGCAGTAAACCTATTGTTTGTGGCATTCTCTACTTATCATCAGGATGCACAAGGACAAGTTTTTGTATTCTTCTCTATGGCTGTTGCCGCTGCTGAAGTTGCAGTAGGACTTGCTATACTGGTAGCGATATTTAGAAATTTAGGTTCGATTGACATCAATAATTTAAAAAACTTAAAAGGATAAACTATAATGAATACGAATTTAGCTTTACTCTTATTACTAGCTCCTTTTTTAGGATTTTTATTTAATATTTTCTTTGGAAAAAGCATCGGAAAATCAGCTTCTGGATTTATCGGGACGTTAACAATTGTGGTTTCTTTTATCGTGACTGCTTATTTCTTTGGAGTAATTTCTTCAAATCCTGAAGGAATCCACATTTCACTATTTGATTGGATTCAAATCAGCAATTTCAAAGTTGATTTTGGATTTCAATTAGACCAATTATCGATATTATGGTTGCTTTTTGTGACTGGAATTGGTTCATTGATTCATATGTACTCAATCAGCTATATGCATGATGACGAGAATATGCACAAGTTCTTTGCTTACTTAAACTTGTTTATCTTCTTTATGATTACTTTGGTAATTGGAAGTAACTTATTAGTATTATTCATCGGTTGGGAAGGTGTTGGACTTTGTTCTTACTTGCTAATTGGGTTCTGGCATAAAAACCAAGATTTCAATGATGCGGCCAAGAAAGCTTTCATTATGAACCGTATTGGGGATTTAGGATTGTTAATCGGGATTTTCATCTTGGGTTCTATGTTTTCGACATTGGATTATGCTACTTTAAAAACAGCAATCGCTGGAGCAACAGATTTAAACTTATATTGGATTTCAGCTGCCGCTTTCGCTTTGTTCATTGGAGCTTGTGGAAAATCAGCACAAATTCCATTGTACACTTGGTTGCCTGATGCAATGGCTGGACCTACACCCGTTTCTGCATTAATACATGCTGCAACGATGGTAACTGCAGGTATCTTTATGATTACGAGATTGAATTTCGTTTTCGATTTAGCTCCAGACGTTCAAAACATCATTGCTATTGTTGGTTCTGTTACCGCTCTGGTAGCGGCTACAATTGCATTGGTACAAACCGATATCAAAAAAGTACTGGCCTACTCTACCGTATCTCAATTGGGATTAATGTTCCTGGCTTTGGGATTAGGTGCTTATGAAGTAGCCGTTTTTCACGTAATCACACACGCTTTCTTTAAAGCTTGTTTGTTCTTAGGTTCAGGTTCAGTAATACACGCTTTACATGGCGAACAAGACATGCGCAAAATGGGAGGTTTGAAAAAAGTGATGGGAATTACTTTCATAACTTTCTTAATCTCTTCACTAGCCATTTCAGGAATCCCTCCATTTTCAGGATTTTTCTCGAAAGATGAAATCTTAATGGTTGCTTTTGAACACAACAAAGTATTATGGTTCATCGCTTCGTTAGCATCACTTATGACTGCATTCTATATGTTCCGTTTATTATACCTTACTTTCTTCAAAGAATTTAGAGGAACGGCAGAGCAAAAAAGTCATTTACATGAAAGTCCTACATTGATCACTTTCCCTTTAATTGTTTTGGCAATTTTAGCAACAGTGGGCGGTTTGATTAGTTTACCAACATATAGCTGGTTGAATGGATATTTAGCCCCTTTATTTTCAAAAGCATCTCATGAAGCTCATCATTTTGGAACTACAGAATATGCCTTGATGACTGTTGCCGTAATAGGTGGATTAGTTGGAATTGTAATTGCTTATGTTAAATATATCAAACAAAATGAAGTACCGGCTGAGGATGCTGCTATTACAGGTTTTGCAAAAGTTCTTTACAATAAATACTATATCGATGAAATCTACGATGCATTATTTGTAAAAACAACAAATGCATTATCAAGATTCTTTAGAGATACTGTAGAAACGTCTTTATCTTCATTAGTACTTGGATTAGGAACATTAACCAACGAAATTGGTTTTCAAGGAAAGAAATTACAAAACGGAAGTATTGGTCGTTACCTTTTTGCTTTTGTTTTAGGACTTTGTGCCATTGTAACCTATTTATTTTTAGCTCAATAATCATATCATATGAACGTATCTCTTATATTAATTATACTATTAGTTGGCGCATTTGCAACTTATTTCGCTGGTGACAAACTGGCTTCAAAAGTGGCTTTGTTCTTTGGATTAGCTTCTTTAGGATGTTCGCTTGTATTGTTAAACCATTTCAACTTAGGTGAGAACATTAGTTTTATAAACCAATGGATCAACCAACCCAATGTTTCCTTTGCATTACATGCTGATGGTTTGTCCATCGCTATGTTATTACTGACAACGGCATTGACACCAATTATCATATTCACTTCTTTTGGGAATGACTATAAAAACGCAAAAGCTTTCTATGCACTAATCTTATTTATGGCTTTTGCCATGGTGGGAACATTTTTAGCTTCTGATGGTCTTTTATATTATATCTTCTGGGAATTAGCCTTAATACCTATTTACTTCATCGCCTTGATTTGGGGTAATGGTGATGCAGAAGAACGTAAAAAAGCAGTGGTGAAATTCTTTATCTACACACTTGCAGGATCTTTATTTATGTTAGTTGCTTTTGTATATATGTACCAAAAAGCAGGTAGCTTCTTAATTGAAGATTTGTATAATTTAGACTTAACAGTAAACGAACAAATTTGGATTTTCGCTGCATTCTTTTTAGCGTATGCCATTAAAATTCCATTGATTCCTTTTCATACTTGGCAAGCAAATGTGTACCAAAAAGCTCCTGCTGTAGGTACTATGTTACTTTCAGGAATTATGTTGAAAATGGGATTATACAGTGTTATCCGTTGGCAATTACCTATTACTCCATTAGCTGCAAAAGGTCATTCAACTATATTAATTAGTCTTGGAATTGCAGGAGTAATTTATGGTTCTATTGTAGCATTGAGACAAAAAGACTTGAAAAAATTATTGGCTTACTCTTCATTAGCCCACGTGGGTCTAATTGCTGCAGGAACCTATACACTTACACTTGATGGATTGCGCGGTGCAGTATTACAAATGATTGCTCACGGTTTTGTGGTTGTTGGTTTGTTCTTTATCTCTGAAATTATTTTCAGAAGATATGAAACTAGAGCAATTGCTGAAATGGGTGGTATTCGTACACAAACGCCAAAATTTGCCTCTATGTTTATGATTTTGGTTTTAGCCTCTGTGGCTTTGCCAACAACTTTTAACTTTGTTGGAGAATTTACGGTACTGTACAGCTTATCTCAAATAAATGTTTGGTTTGCACTTTTAGGAGGAACAACGATTATTTTAGGAGCTTACTATATGTTGAAAATGTACCAACAAGTTATGTTAGGTGAAACCAATACAAAACCATTTGCAGAGGTTACTTTTCAAGAAGGGCTTGCTTTGGTAATAATCATTGCTGTTTTGTTTTTCTTTGGAATGTATCCAAAACCAATTACAGATTTGATTACACCAAGTTTGGAAAATATTTTAACTCAAATTAATAGAATTAAATAAATTTAGGATTAAAGGATTTAAGAATTAGGATTATCACGATATGACTAAAGAAGAACTTAAAAATCGCACCAAAACATTTGCATTAAATGTGTTTAAATTTCTAATGGAATTAGAGAAAAACAAAGCGGTTGATGTGGTTTCCTACCAACTCTTTAAATCCTCTTCATCAGTTGCTGCTAATTATAGAGCAGTTTGCAGAGGCAAATCAAACGCTGATTTTTTAAATAAATTAAAAATCGTTGATGAAGAAGCTGATGAAAGTTTATTTTGGTTAGAATTTATTAAAGGTTTAGAAATACAATGTAATACAATTGAGCTTGAAAGATTAATAAAAGAAGCCGATGAATTGGTAGCCATTTTTTCAGCGGGAATAAGAACAATAAAAGAAAAAAACAACATCAAAAATTAAGGTTAGGCATAAAGAATTATACGATTAGCAGCTAATAAATCCTAATTCTTAAATCCCAAATCAAACAATCAAAATATGAATACATTAATAGCTATAATAGGATTAGGTGTTTTATGCCTTTTATTTGAAATCATCGATTTAAGAAAAGCGATTATTCCAGTAACAATTATTGGATTATTGGCCGTACTTGGACTTAATATCTCTGAATTTAATTCTCCTGATTCGTACTACAACAATATGATTATTGTTAGTAAATTTTCAACTGCATTTTCTGGGTTGTTTATCATTCTAACTATTTTCTTAATAACATTAGGTCATAAATTTTACGAACACCAACAAGCCAAAATCTCAGATTTTGTTGCGATAAAAATATTTTTATTAGCAGGTGCGGTTGCAATGGTTTCTTTTGGAAATTTAGCGATGTTCTTTTTAGGTATCGAAATTTTATCTATTGCTTTATACGTTTTGGCGTCAAGTGACAGATCGAGTTTAAAAAGTAACGAAGCAGGATTGAAATATTTCCTAATGGGATCTTTCGCTTCAGGTATTATATTGTTTGGTATCTGTTTAATATACGGAGCTATGGGAAGCTTTGATGTTATTGAAATCAGTGAATTATCCAGTTCAGCAGAATTGCCTGTATGGTTCCCTATCGGGATTGTATTGCTTTTTGTTGGAATGCTTTTCAAAATAGCAGCTGTTCCCTTCCATTTTTGGGCACCAGATGTTTATGAAGGTTCTCCTGCATTGACAACAGCTTTGATGAGTACATTGGCAAAAGTAGTTGCTATCGCTACCTTATATAAGTTAGTAACTATTATGAATGCTGATCTTTCAGGTTCTTTCCAATTAGTTATCGTTATCGTTTCTATGGCTTCAATGACAGTAGGAAACATTATGGCATTGCGTCAGGTGAACGTAAAACGTATGTTGGCTTTTTCAGGAATTTCACATGCCGGTTTTATGTTGATGACTTTATTAAGTACGGCTAATGCAGCTGGAACTTTATTATACTATACATCTGCTTATGCTTTAGCTGGAATCGCTGCTTTTAGTGTAATACTATATGTTTGTAAAAACAACGAAAACGAAGACATCACCAATTTCCACGGATTAGGAAAAACCAACCCATTATTAGCAGCTATTCTTACCGCTTCTTTATTGTCAATGGCTGGTATTCCAATTTTTGCTGGATTCTTCGCTAAACTGTTTTTATTCAATCAAACGATTGAAGCGGGTTATATTGCATTAGTTATCGTTGCGGTTATCAATTCGATTATAAGCGTTGGTTACTACTTTAAATTGATCCTGGTGATGTATACTAAAGAGGCGAACGAAACGAGAACAGGAACTCCTGTTGTTATTTATGCAGTGGCTATTATAGCGATTGTTTTGAATATCGCTTTAGGTTTGTTTCCATCTTTAGTCTTGGATTTATTGGCATAGAAAATATTTTTAAACTTTATATACAAAACCCATCAAGAGTAATTTTGATGGGTTTTTTGTTTACTATAGAATACCGGAAGCTGTCTAACAAATTCCCAAATCCCAATTAAAACCCAAACAGTATTAATTTCCAAAACGTTTTTAATACATTTGTATATACAAACAACAAGACGTTCAAAACACAATCACAATGGAAAATAAATTAAAAATACAAATCTGGTCGGATATTATGTGTCCGTATTGCTATATAGGAAAAAGAAGAATTGAAGGAGCATTAGAGCAATTTGCGCATAAAGAAAACGTTGAAATCGAATGGAAGAGTTTCCAGTTGGATGCCAATTTTGTTGCTTCAGCGGATGATAATCTAACGGATCATCTAGCAGAGAAATACCGAAAAGACAAAGTATGGGCCAAAGAAATGATGGATAATATGACGCAGAATGCTAAAAATTCGGGATTGGATTTTCATTTTGAAAAAGCGATTATGGCCAATTCTTTTAATGCGCATCGTTTATTGCATTTGGCTAAAAAACATAAACTATCTCATGAGCTCGAAGAATTATTGTTTAAAGCCTACTTAACAGATGGTAAAAACATAAATAACAATAAAACATTGAGCGAACTTGGACTGGAAGTGGGTCTTGATGCAGAAGCCATTAATGAAGTATTAAACTCTGATGCGTATGCAAATGACGTAAAACAGGATATAGAAATGGCAGGAAACATAGGGGTTCAAGGTGTACCGTTTTTTGTATTCGATAATAAATATGCCGTATCCGGAGCACAACATGAGGAGACTTTTGTAAAAACACTGGAAAAAGTATGGAAAGAAGGACAATTTGGTTCAAAAATAACTCATCTAGATACTAAAGACGGAGACAGTTGTGGAGTTGATGGATGTGACTAAATAAAGATTTTGATATAAGCAAAAGCCCCGTTGGTATTAGAACCAACGGGGCTTTTTTAATAAACATTTGCATCAAATCTATTATCTTTTATCAACTCGAATATCTAAACTTCCAGATATTTTAGAATCCTTAGTTTTTGTACCAGTTGATTTAAAGTAATACTGATCTTGATCGTTAGTATTTTGGTTGTTACCGTAATCTTGATCATTTGAGTTTTGACTATTTCCATAATCATAACTTCCATTATTGTTTTGGGAATATTCGCTTCCTCTACCTCCTTTTACGTTTCCTACCATATCAATAATTTGACCACGACGGTTGTAGATTATTTGTAAACCACCTATTTGCTCTAATGCAAAACGGTTATAAGACATGTATACAGACCCAATTCGTTTAATCCTATCATTAGAATCATAGTTAACAAACACGTTTCCAATTCGTCTAACTCTACCAAAATTATCGTGTTCCACCTTTACACCATAATTTCCATTTCTAAAAGAAGATGGTGCGCCATACGTTCTGTTTACTGCGCTACTTCTACCTGACCTATGATATACATCGTTAGATGTTGATGGACGTGTATTAAAATCAAATTGGCCGTCAGGAAACACGAAGAATTCAACTCCTCTTTCTACGAACACAATAGGTTCAGCATTTCTAAAATCCACAGCTAATCTACGTTCATGAGAAAAATTGTTTTTCTCTGTTGCGTTTGCTATACCACCTCCAAATAAGAAGATACTAGCTACTAAAAAAGTAATTTTTTTCATAATAATTGTTATTTATATTTTTGCCTACTCTTGAGCTTTTCGGCTTTCGCTTATTTACTTATTTGATTAGGTATATTCAAGTTGCGTGCCAAAGATTTAAATCACGGTTTCGTGTTTTAGGGTTCCAAACCATTTATTTAGCGTTAATCATCTATAAATCTATACATTACGCATCCAAAAAATAAAATAATATATTTTCTTCATAGGTAAACATTAAGTTTTATTTAATACAATTCTAGAACTGTGATTTAAAATTTTCTTGTGGTTTTAGTGAATTAAGCATTCGAAAAAAAGTAAAAAACAGTTATAAATTGAAAATGGTTTGCTCAAAACTACTTATCAACAATCCCTAAAATTAATTTTAGTTCCGAACTCTCCTAAAGGCTTATTGAGTAATTTTGCATTATGTATGCTCTAGTCGATTGCAATAATTTTTATGCCTCTTGCGAACGTGTTTTCCAACCGGAATTCAACGGAAAGCCGGTTGCTATATTGTCAAACAATGATGGCTGCGTAATTTCCAGAAGCAACGAGGCAAAAGCTGTTGGAATCCCGATGGGAGCCCCAGCATTTCAGATCAAAGATTTGGTCCGAGAAAAAAATGTCAAATTATTTTCGTCCAATTATGCTCTTTATGGTGATTTGAGCCATAGAGTGATGTCGGTTTTAGGTCAATTCACACCCAATATCGAAATATATAGTATCGATGAAGCCTTTATGAATTTTGACGGAATGGCAATTGACGGATATTATGATTATGGTGTCCAGATGAAAAAACGGGTTCAAAAATGGGTAGGAATCCCGGTTTGTGTTGGCTTTGCTCCAACCAAAGCTTTGGCAAAAGTCGCCAACAAGATTGCCAAGAAATTTCAGGACAGAACCTCGGGCGTGTATGTAATTGATGATGACGACAAACGAATCAAAGCCTTGAAATGGACCCAAATCGAGGACGTTTGGGGCATTGGATACAGAACCACCAAAAAAGCAAAACTGCGTAACATTACTACCGCATTCGATTTCATTCAGCCACAGCATGAAGCTTGGATAAAAAAAGAAATGGGCGTTATTGGGCTACGGTTGAAATATGAGTTGGAGGGAAAATCGGTATTGGATTTGGAACCCATTCCAAATCAAAAGAAAAGCATTTCCGTCACCAGAAGCTTTCCCAAACAAATTTCCGATTTTGATTTACTGCGGGAACGCATAACAACATTCGCCTCCGTGTGCGCCGAGAAGTTGCGGAAACAAAAATCCTGCTGTCACACCATAATCGTGATGTTGGTTATCGATAAGCATACTGTTGAGACTTCAAAATATTATTTTAATATGGTAATAACCTTGCCCTATGCTACAAATTCCAGTTTGACGATTTCGAATGTGGCCATCGATATGTTGAAACAGCTTTATAATGGAAATGAGCATTTGAAGTTTAAAAAAGCGGGGGTAATAGTAAGCGAATTAATCGACGAGGACAAGAAACAGTTCCTGCTGTTTGAGGATGAAAACCCAAAACATTTAGCCTTGATGAAAGTGATGGACAACCTCAACAAAAAAATTGGCTACACTCAAGTAAAATTGGCCACCCAAAATTTAGGATTGACCTGGAACATGAATCAAAACCATTTGTCACCAAAATACACAACAAACTTTAAAGAGATACTCGAAATAAAATGCCAATAAAGAAAGAGCAAAAACTGATATTTTTCCATCCCGATTTTGAAAGCGAACTGAATATCCCCTTCATTACTGATGCTGTTTCGGCGGGGTTTCCCTCGCCCGCTGCGGACTTTATGGAAAACAACATTGACCTAAACAAGGAGTTGAGCGAGAATCCATTGGCCACTTTTTATATCAGGGTCAAAGGCAATTCCATGATTGATGCAGGTATCAATGATAAAGATGTTTTGGTTGTGGACCGAAGCCTGGAACCGCAAAACAACAAAATCGCAATCTGTTGTGTTGACGGTGAATTCACTGTAAAACGAATTCAACTAGAGAAAGACTGCCTGTACCTTATGCCAGAAAACTCAAATTACAGTCCAATAAAAGTAACAGAGGATAACGAACTGATCATTTGGGGAATTGTGACCTATGTGATAAAAAAGGTGTAGATAAAAAAAACGTTGTTGCTTGCCAATTATAAAAAAGGTGGTGACGAAAAACAGCACTACAATTTCTTTAACAATTTCAGTCTGTAATTATTTACCATAAAAAAACCTAAATATCACTAAAAGTGGGTATTGTATAAACAATTTAATATTTGGAAATTTGATGTAAAAGAAAAGATACAAAATAAACTTTTGATGACAGATCCAAAATCAAGAATTAAGAAGAGTAGAATTAATATTAGAACTATAGATAGTAAAGAAAACACACTTTATTATTACATAGGTAGCGGCTTCATAATTTCCATAGCTATATCAGTCTTGATATTATTGATATTAATAATAATATAAAGAAATATAACTTATTAAAAAATACAGTAACCACATAACCTACTGCTATTTATAATATTTCACGACTGAACACTTAAACTTCGAAAAAAAAATAAAACAAAAAAACCGCTTCTTTCGAAGCGGTTTTTGTACCCGGAGCCGGAGTCGAACCGGCACGGTTTCCCACAGGTGTTTGAGACCAGCGCGTCTACCAATTCCGCCATCCGGGCTTAGCAGACATGAAATAACAGCAGTTATCTCAACGCAATAAAAGATGTGATTGTGTTTAAATCAACCATCAATTCCTTTAACACGGTGCAAATGTAAAAAATATAATTAGATATTCGAAAAAAAATACTTAAAATTTTCCTTTCAGAGTTGAATAAATTTCATAAATTTGCAGCTCGTTAAAAACGAAACACACAACTAACTACAAAACAACAAATTAAATGTCACACCTAGAACCTGAAGCTAAAATATTTGCTTGTTCACAAAGTGTCTATCTAGCGGAGAAAATCGCTGCAGAGTACGGAATTCCATTAGGAAAAGTTACTATGTCAAAATATAGTGATGGTGAGTTCCAACCTTCTTACGAGGAGTCTATCAGAGGTTTACGTGTGTTTATTGTATGTTCTACATTCCCAAATTCAGATAATTTGATGGAATTGTTACTTATGATAGATGCTGCAAAACGTGCTTCGGCCAGACATATAACCGCAGTAATACCTTACTTTGGTTGGGCAAGGCAAGATAGAAAAGACAAACCAAGAGTTCCGATTGGAGCAAAACTAACAGCGAAATTGTTAGAAACTGCTGGAGCAACAAGAGTAATGACAATGGATTTGCATGCAGATCAAATTCAAGGATTCTTTGAAAAACCAGTGGACCATCTTTTTGCATCTACTATCTTTTTGCCTTATGTAAAAAGTTTAGGACTTAGCAATTTAACAATTGCTTCTCCAGATATGGGAGGTTCAAAAAGAGCATATGCGTATTCTAAATTCCTGGAATCTGATGTCGTAATTTGCTACAAACAAAGAAAAGAAGCTAACATCATCAACACTATGGAGTTGATAGGTGAAGTAAAAGGTAAAAATGTAATCTTAGTTGATGACATGATTGATACCGGAGGAACATTGGCGAAAGCCGCTGATTTAATGATGGAAAAAGGAGCATTAAGCGTAAGAGCTATATGTACCCATGCCATTTTATCAGGAGACGCCTACGAAAAAATAGAAAATTCTAAATTATTAGAATTAATTGTTACTGATTCTATCCCATTAAAGAAAGAATCAAATAAAATAAGAGTGTTGAGTTGTGCACCTCTTTTTGCTGAAGTTATGCACATGGTGCACCACAACAATTCCATTAGTGGAAAATTTATAATGTAAGACTTAGGTCTGGAAATTATAAAAATGCTGATAGCCAAAAGCTTAAAGCCAAACAAGTAAATTATTTAATAACTATATTTTTTTACAATGAAATCGATTACAATTAAAGGATCAGAAAGAGAAAGCGTGGGTAAAGTAGCAACTAAAGCCCTACGTAATGCTGGAGCGGTTCCTTGCGTGTTATACGGAGGAGATCAACCAGTACATTTTTCATCAGAAGAAAAAGCATTCAAAAGCTTGGTTTACACTCCAAACGCTCACACAGTTGTGATTGAATTGGCTAACGGAAAAACTTTCGATGCAATTCTTCAAGACATTCAGGTTCACCCTGTGTCTGACAAGGTTTTACACATTGATTTCTTTCAAATTTTTGATGACAAAGAAATCACTATGGAAGTTCCAGTAAAAATCATCGGAAACTCTAAAGGAGTTATGGCTGGTGGGGATTTACGTTTGAACAACCGTAAATTAAAAGTAAGAGCACTTCCTAAAAATCTTCCTGATTTTGTTGAAGCTGACATTACTCCACTTGACATGGGTAACAAATTATATGTTACTAAAGTGCCATCTGAAAATTTCAAAATTATGCACCCTGACAACACAGTAATTTGTCAAGTGAAGATTTCTCGTGCTGCTATGAAAGCGGCTCAAGAAGCTGCAAAAGCTGCAAAAGCAGGACCTGCAAAAGGAAAGAAAAAATAATATTTTTTCAATCATACTTAAAAGCATCAGTTTTACAACTGGTGCTTTTTTTTTGCTTTTATTTTAATACTTTATGTTTAAAGCATCCTTTATAACTATTAAAGAAACACCCCTCCTGCTGTCCGCTATATCTTTTATGCCAAACAATGGCATAAAAGGATAACACTCCCATCAGGGCTATCTACATCATCTATCTCCAGAGAGACCAAATAGCCGCAGTCGCATTCACATATAATCTCATTTTCTAATTGAGAAATTATCTAATTACATTACTTTTGCCAGATGATAAAATGGATCCAAAAACTGTTTACATCAACTAAGACAGAAGAGAACACAGATTGTATGAAAAAATATTTAATAGTAGGCTTAGGCAACATTGGAGCTGAATACGTAAACACAAGACACAATGTTGGTTTTAAGGTAGTCGATTTTTTGGCTAAAAAAGAAGGACTATCCTTTGAAACCGTAAAATTAGGTTCACTTGCAGAGTACAAATTCAAAGGAAGAAGCTTTTTTCTGTTAAAGCCAAACACTTATATGAATCTCAGTGGAAAAGCGGTAAAATACTGGATGGACAAAGAGAATATTCCACTGGAAAACATAATGATAATTACTGATGATCTAAATCTCTCTTTTGGGACAATCAGGATTAAACCAAAAGGAAGCGACGGAGGCCACAACGGACTTAAAAACATCAATTTGATCCTAAATACAAATCAATATACCCGATTCCGTTTTGGAATCAGTGACGAGTTTAAAAAAGGACAGCAGGTGGATTATGTATTGGGAGAATGGGACGAAACCGAGAAAGCAAAACTTACGGAACGATTTGAACTGGCCTCAGAGATAATTAAATCATTTGGAACTGCGGGACTCGAAAACACAATGAATATGTATAACGGAAAATAAAAAAAGGGAAAATGTAAAATACATTTTCCCTTTTTTTATTATTATCGAACAGCTTATTCTATCACTATTTTTCTAACAGACTTTCTTTCCCCATCAACGACAGTTAACAAATAAATTCCTGATTGTGGATTTGGCATTGTAACACTCTCATTAAAGTCAACCTTGTTTCCATACTCCTTCTCGAATAATTTTCTTCCAATAATATCGTGAATCAAAACTTTGATACCACGCTCTGATTGGCTTGTAAACTGAATGTTAAAAACCCCTTTATTTGGATTTGGATACATCACAAAATCATTAATTTCAAAATCAGTCGTACCTAATGTAAATGTTTTAGTACATATCGTAACCGATGCCGAATTTATAGTTCCCGATTTAGGAGCATCAACATCCCTAACCCTAAAAACCCAGTTCCCCTGAGGGTTTTGCCCATTAAAATTAGTCAAAGGTTGAGAAGGACTAACCGTTTGAAGTGCAGTGGTAGCACAAGAAAGCGCCCCTCCATTATCGTCATAATTCAACACAAAACTACTGTTGGTACTAGTACAATTCCTGTCAAACAACCTCACAATCGTGCTTTGAGGACTCATCAATTCAATTTGAACATCTGACATCCATGTATGTTTAAAATCAACATTTAAGCTCACTTTAGAGACTGTAGCTGTCGTTGTAGGCACTGAAATTGATCTTGTTGAATACGTTAAAACACCATCCGGAATGGGAATAGGCACGCCAAAAGCATAAGTATTACAGGAAGAACTTATCGAATACCCTATTGGGAATGAATTGCTGTTTACCGCATAATAAATATTGGCGGTGGGCTCGATTAGAATCCTGCAATTTGTTGCCGCCGCAATATTTGGCACAACAATAGTCTCCGAACCGTCATTTGGGGTATTGGCCGCCAAAATTGTCGGGAAAGTCAATCCCCCGTCAACAGAAAGCTTGATATTCACATTGGCCGAACCAGGCAAAGCGTTAGAACCATTGACGCTCCAAGTTATCGTTTTGCTTTCCCCTTTATACCAATTGAAATTATCCGTGTTTTGTGAGGTTACCGCAAATGGACCTGCACTTCCGCTAACAGTCACAACTACGGAAGCCGTATTTGTTTGGCCATTACCTGCAGCAGGAGCATTCTCTCTAGCTGTCAAAGTAAAATTAAGAGTACGCGCTATAGAAGAAACTGATTCCCAGGTGGTCGTTAACTTATTAGCAAGCACATTATTTAAAGAAGGCATATATCTTGTTGCAGAACCACTAGGTCTAATAGACCTAAAAAGAGGACCATCAACTTTAGTGGGAAAAGCGACGCTACTAGCTCCAGATTGCGTTAAAAACGAATCTTTTTGCTCCCAACAATAAGTTAAAACATCCCCATCCAAATCAGAACCTGATCCTTTCAAAATAAATGCGGTACCGTTCGGGATAGCCCAATTTCCACCTGCATTCAAGGCAGGAGGAGTATTTGTTAATGGGATATCGACGACACACGGTTTTGACACCAAGTTGTTTTGAATTTGATTAATGCTCACATAAGCGAAATAATCATCCGAATTATCCTGAACATTATAATTAGTAATTCCTGCATAACCCATAATAGTAGACCCACTTCCGGGTTCCACATTAACTCCTGTGTTTTCAGTGCTATCAAATGAAAATGTATGATTAGCACCCAGTTGGTGGCCGAATTCATGCGCAACAAAATCAATATCGAAAGTATCTCCCTCAGGCTTACCGTCAGAAGGAGAGGTATAAGCACTCCCTTTAGCCAAAGAAGTTGCATCAACTGGATCTACGCAAACACAACCAATGCAACCTGCATTACCACCCCCGCCTGAAGCTCCGAATAAATGCCCTATATCATAATTGCCATTGCCAATAGTTGCCGTTAAATTCTTTTGAAGTTGTAAGCCCCAATCAACCATCTCGGAAGCAGGAGAATAAGGGTCTGTAGCTGGATTTTCATATATTAAATCAGTGTTTTTTGCAATTAAAATCAACTTTACCGCTAAATCTTTATTGAATATCCCGTTCACCCGTGTCATTGTAGCGCTCATCGCCGCTAAAGCCAATGCTTTGGTCCCGCCATGGTAGGCCGTATACTCACCCGTACAAGACAATGCCAAACGCAACGTTTTAAAAACCTGATTATTAGCGGATATTTTACTAGTTTTATTTAACAATTGACTATTTAGAACAACATCTTCGGTTTTACAGGAAAAAGGCAAACTCCCTTTATTTCTGGAAGTGGAGGTAAAAAGCACATAAGTTGATTCTTTGCCGGGAACTGATTCTATAAATTCTGATGCTGAATCTGCTCTTAAAATCATAGTTTGCAAACCCTTTGGAGACAAACTGAAATTCAAAGTGGCTTTGGAATCTGTTACACCAATACCCCTATAAGACCTAATGTCAGGATATTTAGCTTGTAATTCTGGATCAAAATTAGAAGATTCCCAAACCATAAACTTCTCCATTAAACCATCCCCGTTAGGCATAGAAAGTTCAACTCCATTTTTAGAAACGGTTTTACCATGAATAGTCGATAGCGTTTTTTTAACAGCATCTATATTTAATCTATAAAACAATTGATCCTCTGATTTAAAATCACCCCCGTTTTTTTCAGAAAGGAAAACGTTATTCCGTTCCACTTTTACCCATGGAGTAGTGTTTTGGGCATACGCTGCAGAAAAAGTAATAAAAAGTAATTGAAGGATGATGATTTTTTTCATGTAAATGAGATATTAAAACATCAAAATTAAGGCATTTATATTAAAATCTATAAATACACTCCCCTATTTTAAAAAAAACAACCCTAATAAAGCCACATTTCCATAAAATGTTATCACTTTTTTAAATAAACAGTACTAATATCTATATTATTTCGATTCCTCATACCAATATAATTAAAATAGATACTATAAATTTGCACAATCTTAAAACAACAACTTTTGAAGATTTTCAACTCAATAAACGATTTTAGTTCTAATAAAAAAACGATCCTTACACTAGGAACGTTTGACGGGGTTCATATTGGTCATAAAAAAATACTGGAAAAACTGATACAACAAACAAAGGACGAGAAGTATGAAAGTCTTGTGCTTACATTTTTTCCACATCCAAGAATGGTTCTACAAGAACAATCAGATATTAAATTGTTAAACACAATTTCTGAAAAAATTGAGTTATTAGAAAATATCGGAATTCAAAATTTAGTAATTCATCCTTTTGACGAAAAATTTTCGAGATTAACAGCGGAAGAATTTGTAAGTACCATTCTTGTAGATCAATTCCATATTCATAAAATCATTATTGGCCACGATCATCGTTTTGGAAGAAACCGAACAGCAAATATTGATAATCTAATCGAATTTGGGCAACACTACGGATTTGAAGTAGAACAAATTTCAGTACAGGAAATTGATGCTATTTCAGTGAGCTCTACAAAAATAAGAAAGGCTTTATCAGAAGGGAATATGGCATTAGCCAATGAATACCTGGGATACGACTATTTTTTTTCGGGTACGATTTTTAAAGGAAAACAACTTGGCAGAACCATTGGGTTTCCAACTGCAAACTTAAAAATAAAGGAAAGTTACAAATTGGTTCCGAAAAACGGTGTTTATGTTGTAAAAAGCGAAATCAACAACAAAATAGTTTTCGGAATGATGAATATTGGCTATAATCCCACTGTAGGTGGACAAGACCTATCAATCGAAGTGCACTATTTTAACTTCAATTCAGATCTTTATAATCAGGAAATATCGGTTTCATTATTGCATTACATTCGACCAGAACAAAAATTTGATTCAGTTGAATTATTAAAAAGTCAACTACAAAAAGATGCCGATTCAGCAATTTCTTACATAAACAAACTTTAGCAATTAGTACACTAATTCTTAATGAATTTCGTTTAATAATACACATATTTTACGTAACTTTGATATGTTAGTCTTTGAATACTAAACAGTTCCGTTTATTAACTCTTTTAAAACTAAGTGTATGAAACTACCTAAAGAACTATACAATGGAGGTATTATTTTTATCGGGATTGGTCTTTACTTTTTATTAATGGAAGTATTAGGTCTTGCTGATCTGTATTATTTACGGTTATTAAACATACTTTTTGTTTTTTACGGAACTAACAGAACCCTTAAATCTAATTTTAAGGAAGGTCAGATCGTCTTTATAACAAACGCTATATCTGCATTGCTTACTTCGTTAACCGGTATATTTTTAAGCACTATAGGTTTAATAACATACAGTTATGCAATGGGTGGAGATTCTTATGTACAATCCCTTTCAGAGTCTTTTTTGTTCGCAGGAAGCCCATCAGTAATGAGCTACAGCATTTCCATACTTATTGAAGGCATAGTATCCGCGGTAATAGTCACATTTACATTGTTACTGTTTTGGAAAAGTCGTTATCCTTCAGATTAACCCTAACTCTTTTTTAAAGTTTTTTGGTTTCACTTAATTAAACAACAAGACTTTGTTACATTAGAACAATTTGACTACTTTTGGTGCATTAAAAAATCGCATCAATGAGCATTACAAAACACGATTGGTCTAAAGAAGAAATAATAGCCATATATAATAAACCTATGATGGATTTGCTTTATGAAGCAGCCTCTATTCATAGAGAACACCACGATCCTAATGTGGTTCAAGTATCAACATTATTATCTATCAAAACGGGTGGGTGTTCTGAAGATTGTGGGTATTGCCCACAAGCGGCTCGATACCATACTGCAGTTGAAGGCAATGATTTGATGTCAGTAAGCCAAGTAAAAGCACAAGCTTTGAGAGCAAAATCAGGCGGGTCTTCTCGTGTATGCATGGGAGCTGCTTGGAGAAACGTTAAAGACGGACCTGAGTTTGACCAAGTTCTAGAAATGGTTCGTACCATCAATAAAATGGACATGGAAGTATGTTGTACACTTGGAATGATTACTGAAAACCAAGCTCAACGTTTAGCAGAAGCAGGTCTTTATGCTTACAATCACAATTTAGACACGTCTGAAGAATATTATAAAGAAGTAATCTCAACAAGAGGATTTGAAGATCGTTTGCAAACAATTGAGAATGTTCGTAAAACGAATGTTACCGTTTGTAGCGGAGGAATAATAGGTATGGGAGAAAGTATCGAGGATAGAGCCGGAATGCTTGTAGCGCTTTCTACTTTAAACCCTCAGCCAGAATCTGTACCAATTAATGCTTTAGTTCCTGTTGAAGGAACTCCAATGGAAGAAGAAAAACCAGTGGAAATATGGGAAATGATAAGAATGGTAGCCACTACCAGAATCATTATGCCTGAAACACAAGTACGACTATCTGCAGGAAGAATGAATATGAGCCGTGAAGGACAAGCTATGTGTTTCTTTGCAGGTGCTAATTCAATTTTTGCAGGAGACAAATTACTTACCACTCCAAACCCTGATGTAAATGAAGACATGAAAATGTTTGAAATGCTAGGTTTAAATCCGCAAAAACCATTTACAAAAGTGGTTCAGCCAAAAACAGTTGAAGCAGAAGATTCAGAATTCAAATCTTTAGGAGAAAAACCAAAATGGTCACGCCCAGGACACGCAATCGAGCGAAATCTTGAAGCTTCTATGAAAGGAAAATAGATATATTTTACATTTATAATTTCAAAAAATCCCGTCTTGTTTAAATACAAGACGGGATTTTTTATGACTTGAATCCGCCATCCTTAATACAATAGAATTCTCAATAGACAATTTTTTTCGAAACCATTTGACCGTCTTGGAACATAACTTTAACCAATAAAACATGTTGATTTACCATTAAGTTCGGGATTTTAAACGATGTGTTATTTATATCCTCCTTTTCATAAAGTGATCTTCCTAATAAGTCATAAACTACTATTTTGTTTATTATTCCAGCTGATGAATGTATCTTTATTTCCTTATTCTTATTAGATATTAAAACACGATTATCCTGCATTTCAAAATCACTGTTCCCAAAAGTCTTGTTGGTATATCTCAAAACAAATCGGTCATTGAAGACCCCTTTATCAGTAGAAAAATTATATGCCGTCTTTTTCAAATTGTGAATAATGTCTAATTTTTTATCTTCAAGAAAAATTTCCTGATCCATTAGCAATCCATCTACTTGATCAATATCAATGAAAAAAGAACCTTCAATTGTTGAGCTATATCCTAAATTAATTGTGTCTGTTTCATCAAATGGCAAAGCTCTCCCTTGGATAACTAAATTCTTATCTTCATTTACAGTATAAAAATCAATAAATTCATTTCCGTCAAAACTCTCCCCATCATAAGTGTGATCATAACCATTAGTAGCGCCCGTTATATAACCAATTAATGTTTGCTTAAATGCACCCTGACTATTAGTTAAATTCAACCATAACCTATGTTTTTCAATTTCACTACCGGTTTTTGAATTAGAAACAGTCTTAAAAAACTGAGAGTTGTTACCCGTTATCGATCCTACACCTACCCTCATATTGTTATTAAATACAATATTTCCACCAGCTTTACTTGTAACAAAAAAACCTTGACCTGAACCAATTTTTCCTGAAGGAATTAAGCCTAAATCAGGATCAGTCGGGTCAGTAGGATGCCCAGGATCGCTTTTAGCTGATGTTCCCACACCTACACCGCCAGTTAAATTGTAAGAAGCGTAATCATTTGAAGTATAGGCGTAGGCCCCAGAACCAGCTGTACCTGGAGCAATATTGTCTCTTAATTGAATTGCAGTATTGTGTGTCCAAAAATATAGTGTCCCATCTAAAACTGCATTATTTGCGACTATAAATGAATCTGCATCTAAGGCAGAAGGATATGGATTTCCTAATAAGTAAGATGATTCAATTGTAGTGTTTACAGGAATGTTTACTGTTCCGTTATGTGGCTCCCCTCTAAAAGGAGCAACATGAAACCCCGGAGGATTGGGAGCGAAAAATT
Organism: Flavobacterium sp. K5-23; assembly: GCF_023278045.1. Taxonomy (NCBI): domain Bacteria; kingdom Pseudomonadati; phylum Bacteroidota; class Flavobacteriia; order Flavobacteriales; family Flavobacteriaceae; genus Flavobacterium; species Flavobacterium sp. K5-23. Next base: position 1,050,852 of record NZ_CP056783.1, on the reverse strand, counting down.
CAGGACCACTTATTATGTACCCGATACCCGCTGACATTATAGCAGCTGTGCTTTCCCGTTTCCAGTCATCAGCCACCGGATCAAATGAATAAAAATTACTTGAAATCGTATTTGGCGAGACATTAAATAGGGTTTGATTTTTAACAGGAGAAGACCAATAAGTATAATCATTATTAGTGATACCAATTATTGATCTTTTATAAGTTATAACACCAGAATTAGGTACATCATTAATTTGCACAAGACTAGATGTGTTTTCGAAAGTAAGTGAAGCTCCTCCGGATACTGTAACTCCATCAGTTATTTTCAAAGTATGTCCTGAATTAATTGTAACGACTCCAGAATTCACTTGACACGAACAAGCTTCCATATCTCCTGACGAAGTGTAAGTTCCATTAAAAACAAGAGCTTTAGTACTTGCCGGAGGGCCATTTGTCCATACACTGCCATTCCAAATTGCAGCGTCTGGAACAGTCATTGTAACGATATTCGAAGTGGCCGGGCTTCCTGTTATGCAAGATGATGCAATGGTTGTCATAACACAAGTAACTACATCCGAATTTGACAATGATGCATTTGTAAAAGTTACCGAATTAATTCCAACATTCCCTCCATTTAATTTCCATTGATAAGCTGGTGTTGTCCCTCCATTAGTTGGGGTAGCTGTAAATGTTACTGATGTACCTGAACAAATTGCTCCCAAAGGTAAAGCAGCAATACTTACACTTGCTGGTAAATTTGGATTAACCGTAACCGTAGCGCTTCCTGAAATTGCATTGGAGCAGAAAGCCGTACTTTGATAGGTCGCACTTACTAAGTTATAAACAAAAGTACCTGCAGCACTTGTTGCAACCGGTACATTTGTAGTCCCTGATACAGTTCCACTTTTAGCAACAATATCTACAGTTTGAAGCCCCCCATTATTAATAGTATAAGTTACCGTTAAACCAACAGTCTGTGGGTTAGTAAAAGTTACATTTGGAGGTGCAGCCCCAACACATACACTTGTAGCGCCACTAATCGTAGCTGTAGGCATTGGACGAACAATCAAATTAGCCCCCGAATCCCCAAAACTAGAAACAAGTGAATTTGTACAAGTGGCATTAGATATAGAAATTAAAGTATAACCTGCATTAGATGTAGGATTGCCTCCTGGAATAAAACTAAAATTATCTTTAGATGTTACTGAAACTGTATATTGAATTGAAGTAATATCATTCTTATAAGTTATACTATATGGCGTGGAATATGTAGTGTCATCTGCATCAAAAGTCAATTGTGGACTTCCACCAGTACAAATGGTAGTTGCCGAAAAGCCATTAACAACATTATTGGGTAAAGCATTAACCGTAACAACTGTTGCTGATGACAACGCACTTTGACAACCGCTTGAATTAGTAACTTGAACGGTATAACTGCCCGCTGATGTTGGGTTTATACTCTGTGTAGTTGCTCCTGTTGACCATAAATAACTAGTTCCTACAGTTGAAGTTAAAGTTACACTACCTCCTGAGCAAAAAGTAGTTGAACCTACAGCTGTGATTGTTGGAGTTGGAGGCTTTGAATTGACAACAACATTTACTGTTTTCATATTTGTATAATCCGAAGAAGACCCATATTTTGCTGTTACCGTAAGACTAGCCATATAATTCCCCGAAAGGGCATTTGCTACACTAACATTTTGAGTTGAAGCTGTAATTGGACTACCAGACGGCGGTGTTATTGACCAAAGATAACTTACGATTGTCCAACCCGTATTTGAAATCGCTCCTGAAAAATTTATAGTCCCATTTTCACATAATGGGGAATTCGTAGAAATAATTGTATTTAAAGTACCTCCACTTGTCATAACTTGAGAAAAGTTTAGGATTCCTCCGCCACCCGTACAAACAGCATATATAGACAGTCCAATATAAATATCCTGATTATTACTACAATCTCCTGTAAGACCACCTGTTGAAGTTAATAAAGATGCATTAACCGGTAATGATAATTTTACTTTGTCAATAAATTTAATAGTTGCTCCCGATGAAACAATAATACTATTTGTAAGTAATGAAAATTCAACTTGTGATGAGTTTTTTCCAGTTAAGATCAAAGTCCCATTAATTGTAACTGTCCCCATTGTTTGTGTTGAAATACCAGTGTCACCAATAGTTATAGTATTTCCTGCCTGAATCAAAACCGAACCAGTTCCAGTAAATTGCCCTGGAAATCCTTGCGGAGATGTCCCTGAGGGTGCTACCCAAAAACTTCCATTATAATATTGCCAGCTTGATAGTGCAGACCATAAACCCGAAGATGTGTTAGAGCGATAATCCCCAAGACTTTGAGATAGAACTGTAATACTTGATAAAACTAAAAAAACTGTTAGAAGTAGTTTTTTGATCATACTTTGTTAACATTTATAATTAAACATTTGGTTGATATCAAAATAAAAACCTCACACACAACAAAGTACAAATTTAATATACGCAACGCCGTAGAAAGTCGTCAAAATGCAAGAATATTCGTTATAATCGCATTTTTAAACTTGCATAACACACTTACAGTCAAAATCTTATTCCCTTTTAAAAAAAATATTTACAATAACGCAAAATTATTTATTGTACTTATTATATAACAAAGGAAATGCAAACTATTATGACTTTTCGGAATAAAAAAACCATCTCAATTTAATAAGATGGTGTAATTATATGTTAGTATAAGTAAGCGGTGTCTAATAAATAATCTTTGTCGTGGATAATTGCCCGTTTTTCAATATAACTTTTACAATTAATGTCTGATTGTTTGATTTCAAATTATTAATTATCAGATTGCTCCCCTCTATTTTTTCATTGCGATAAACTTCTTTCCCTAAAAGATCATAGACAAAGACTTTTTTCATTGTTTCTCCAGGAGAATGTAAAACTATCTGTTTGTTTTTAATTGAAACAACTACGCTTTTATCCGATGATAAATTAGCACTTGCAGGTAATGAGTTGTTTTTATAACTCAAGACAAAGCGATCTTTAAACTCCCCTTTTTCAGTGGAAAAACTATAAGGAGCTGCTGTTAAATTTTGAAATTTGCTTGTTTTTTTATCTTCTAAAATCACATTTTGTTGAAGTAAATCCCCATCAACCTTTTCAACACCAATAGAAAAAAAGCCTTCAATTTCAGTTTTATAACCCAGGGAAATTTCGTCTGTTTCATCAAAAGGCAGCTGTCTGCCTTGAATTACCAAATTTATATCATTTTGAATGCTATAAAAATCAATAAATTCGTTACCGTCAAAACTCTCGCCATCATATAAATTATCATACTCATTAGTGGCACCTGTCAAGTACCCTATTAACGTTTGCTTGAATGCTCCTTGAGTGTTCGTTAAATTAAGCCAAACGCGGTGTTTTTCATCTGTTTCTGCAATTTTATTGTCGCCTTTTATTTTAAAAAACTGATCGTTAGTTCCAGTGATGCCACCAACACCTACCCGCATACTATTATTGAAAACAATATCTCCTGATGCTACACTAGTGACAAAAAACCCTTGTCCTGAACCAATTTTACCGGTAGGAACTACACCACCACTATCGGCAACGGTTCCAATCGTTGAAACAGTTGCTACCCCCCCCGTTAAATTGTAAGTTGCATAATCATCCGAAGTATACAGATTATTAGTAATGGCTGTATTGTGTGTCCAAAAATACAGGGTTCCGTCTATAACGCCACTGTTTGCATTTATGAATGAATTTGCATCCAATGCGGAAGGATAGGGACTCCCTATTAAATGGGAGGATTCAACGGTACCAGTCGTTACAGGGATAGTAACGGGACCATTATTTGGCACCCCTATAAAAGAAGCTTGATGAATTCCTGAAGGAGGATTTGGAGCAGGAAAAAACTGAGGCCCTCTAATGATATACCCCTTCCCTTTAATCATGGTGTTTGTTGAACTTTCTAGAACCCAACTATCAGTAGCCGCATTGAAAGAATAAAATTTATCTAAAGCAGTATTAGGCGACACATTAATCAAGGTTTGTGGAAAAACCGGAGAAGACCAATAGGTGTAATCCAATTTCCTGATAATTGATGTTTGTCGTTTATATGTAATATTTCCTGAATTAGTAACGGCATTTATTTGCACTAAACTTGCATTGTTTTCGAAAGTCAAAGAACCACCGGATACCGTTAAGCCATTCGTCAGCGTTAAGCTATGATTCGGATTGAACACTACATTCCCTGAATTTACCTGACAAGAACAGCCAACAAGATTTGAAGTTGAATTAAAATTACCGGCGAATATGATGTTTTTATTAGTAGGACTTCCATTAGACCATGAAGTCCCGTTCCAGGTTGTTGTAGCATCTATCGATACTACAACCGCTTTGCGAGGGGTAGTTGTGTAAGTAACACCATAAGTAGCATCAACATAATATGTGGTAGTAACTGAAATTGCAGGGGTAGTGAAAGAGTTTCCTGTAAAAAGTAATACCCCACTAGTTAGTGAGTCATACCAATTAAATGTAGCTCCTGTTGAGGGTGAAGCAGTCGCCGTGAAAGTAAAACTTACTGGCGCAACACAAGAAGATGCCGAGGAAGGAGTAACAGATACCGGATTATAACCTCCTTGAGCCACTAATTGAGCAAAGTTAAAATCGGCTCCAGCTCCTCCATTACAAGACGCTATTAAATCAGTTCCTATATAAATTCTTTCCGAAGCATTACAGCTACCTCCTATCAAAGTCCCATTTCCTTCAAAAGAAATTGAAGACCCTGCCGCAAGAGTTAAACGATTATTTCCGGAAGAAAAATCAATAGAGGCATTATTTTTAACAATTAGATGAATCGGGCCTAAACATGTTAAATTTAATGCATTATTCATATTTAAAACAGTGGCACTCGTCCCGTTACCAATATTTAAAATACCATTACAAGCGATAAGGGTAGGAGAAATGCCGCATGTTAAAGCGCTTGCATTTGTTGTAGTTGCAATAGTACATTGCGCATTTACAATTAAAGGAAAAGCGAAAAACAATAATAGTAAGAAAAAATATCTTGATTTATGTAGAAGTGTTTCCATGACTTTTTTTATTGAATTAATAATAAAAACAAGCAGGTTAATCCGTTGAATTTCAAGATCATGATAGGCTATACAAAGTTAAAAAAAAATTACTGTAAAGACATAAACAAACTGTCAAAAACACTCTTAATCAGCTTATTTTGTGCGATTTAAGTCTCGTTAAAATATTAAAATCGCTTACGAATACAATCATTTAATTTTTCTCATAAACAACTGAATATATCCAACTCTAATTCTTAATTTCGGTCACAAATTCAAACCCGATGAACGACGTATATTCTATAAAAGATGCCTTACATAAAATAGAACATTATTGCGCGTATCAGGAGCGCTGTCATGAAGAAGTTGTACATAAACTTCGAAGTATGAAAATGGATTCAGATGAGATTGACGTGATTATTGCAAGACTCATATCTGACAATTTTCTTAACGAGGAGCGTTTTGCACGCAGTTTTGCACGCGGAAAACACAGGATAAAACACTGGGGAAAAATCAGGATCACTAACGAATTGAAAGCCCGAAAAATTAATAAAACACTCATTACCATTGCGTTAAAAGAAATCACTCCTGAAGAATACGAAGAGACTTTTCATATGCTTGCCGAAAAACACTGGGATTCGATTTCGGAAACCAATAGTTTAAAAAAACGCAAAAAATTCTGCGATTACATTTTAAGACGCGGTTTTGAAAGCAATTTGGTTTACGATAAAGTGAAAGAATTAGAAAATAAAAAATAGATATTAAACACGAAGCTACTTCCTTCTGTTTTTCTATTACAAAGACAACAAAACACTTACTGCATTTCCTCCAAAACCAACTGCATTTACCAATACTTTCTTAATTGGTCTAGTTTGCTTTTGTGCTGTCGCAAAAGGGACTCCGACGAACGTATTGTGTTGCATCATCATTATGGCCAACTCTACACTTAACATACCGGACGCGCCAAAAGTGTGACCAATTTTCCATTTGTTAGTCGTCAATAATGGCAGGCTTTCGCCAAAGGTTTTCTCAATAGCTTTAAACTCAGATAAATCTCCTTTTATGGTTCCTGGCGCATGCATCACAATTGCATCAACTTCAGATAAAGTAGTGTTTTGCAAAGCCATTGCCATTGATTTTTGGAAACAAGTCGCTTCTGCCGAAATCGAAATATTGTGCTCCAAAATCTCGGTTGCATACCCAATTCCTTCTATATAGGCGAGTGCATTTTCTTTTTTACCAATTTCCATACAACAAACTGCCGCTCCTTCCCCAAGCACCATCGTGTTTTGGTTTTTTTCTAAATCGAAAGCGCGATTAGGCCATTCTTCCTCATTTTTAGAATAAATTTTTAAAGCACGCATTTGAGCAATCGTAAAATCAGTCAATGGAGCTTCACTTCCTCCAATAAGGAATTTATCTACCATTCCCGCTCTTAACCAAGCCACGCCATTTAACAACGCATGTAAAGCCGTTGAACAGGTAATTGAATGTGATATTTCAGGCCCTGAACTTTGTAAATCATGGGAGATCCACGAAGAAATATTCCCTAAAGTTGTGGTGGGTGATGCTAGAGTTTGCGCTTTCCCTGATTCTAGATATTCTTGATGGTGTTTTTCGAATAAATCAGTGGCCCCTCTCGAAGAACCAATATTGATTCCGAATACATCGTTTTGATTCCAACCTGATTTCAAAATTACCTCTCTTGATGCTGCCATAGCATACAGCACTGAATTGTCTAAAAACTTATACTTGTTATCGGATTGTTTTAAGGATTCAATTATCTCTTTCGAATTTGAATCTAAACTAGCAACAACCGTGTTTTTATGATCTAAATCTTGTTTAGTGAAATAGTGATTTCCGTCCAGATAATTATTCCAAATCGTTTCGGAATTATTCCCTAAAGGAGAAATCGATGCTATTGCAGTAATGGAGATTATTTTGGACAAAATGCTATTGTTTTTTAAAACCGAATTTCACTAATTCGAACTAATTATTAAAGTGCAAATTTAAGAAACCATTCTGCCTTCAAAGGATACAAAGCGGATTCTTTTTCGAAAAAAATTATGCGAATTCATACTATTTGTGTCATTTCTGACTTTTAATCATCAAATGACTTTAGAGCTACTAATAATCCAGAAGCAATCCCTTAATAAAGTCATGTAAAAAATTTCAAAAACTAAACTATTTCAAGAGCTTCTTCGATAACTGAATAAATTTTTTGCAATTGAACATCATTAATTACATAAGGTGGTAAAATATAAATTATATTCCCAACAGGGCGAAGAATAACCCCGTTTTCAATGAAAAAATCATAGAGCTTGTTCCTTAACGAACCATAATAACTCTCGTTACTTTCAGTTTTAATTTCCAGTGCAAAAATCACTCCCAATACACGAGTGAAACGTACCTTTGGATGCTGATTTATTTTTTCTTGAAAACTAAGATGACATTGATTTACCCGTATAATATTTTCTTGCATTTCTGGAGTTGCTAACAACTTTACACTGGCCAATGCAGCTGCACATCCAGTAGGATTTGCAGTAAATGTATGTCCATGAAACAATGCTTTATTGATATCATCATCGTAAAAACCATCAAATATTTCTTGGGTAAAACTTGTAATTGCCATAGGAATAGTTCCTCCAGTCAATGCTTTTGAAAGACACATCATATCTGGCAATTCCTGAAGATAATCGCAAGCAAAATTTCTCCCTGTTTTACCAAAACCCGTCATCACTTCATCAGCGATAGTAAAAACTTGGTTTTCTTTACAAATGGCAATAAGTTTATCTAATTCGGACGCTTCATACATCACCATTCCAGCAGCGCCTTGTACTAAAGGCTCGAATATAAAAGCAGCAAATTCATTCGTTTTAACTAATTTTTCCAAAGCATCGATACTCTCTTGCTCCTTTCCTTTTACTGGAACTGGAATCCGAATCACTTCAATCATGGAATCTTTAAAAGCTTCGACGAAAAAAGAAATTCCGCTGGCCGCCATAGCTCCAAAAGTATCACCATGAAAAGCGTTTTCAAAAGCAATGATCTTTGTCTTTTTCACTCCTTTATTATAAAAAAACTGCATTGCTACTTTGATTGCTATTTCAACCGAGGTTGATCCATTATCAGAGTAGAAGAGTTTTTCTTGATTTTCAGGCAATATCTCCATCAACTTTTCCGAAAGTAATACAGCCGGTTCATGCGTAAATCCACCAAAAAGCACGTGTTCTAAAGTGGTTAATTGCTTATAAATAGCTTCGGCAATTACATTGTTACTATGACCAAAAGGATTTACCCACCAAGAAGCTATTGCATCGATGTATTCTTTACCGTTTTCATCCCAGAGCAATGCTCCTTCGCCTAACATTATTGCAATATGCGATTGAGCAGTTTTATGCTGGGTATAGGGATGCCAATTGTGTTTTTGGTCTCTTTGTGATAAGTTCATTTTTGATTAAGGATTTAAGAGTTAGGAATCGGGATTTAGAAATTACAACTCTAATAATCTTTCTCTAAACATAGCTGCATACTCTTTAATTACATTTTGATCAAAATAAGGTTCTTGCTCTATTCTACCAATGAAATTAACTCCGGTTTTAGCAAGAATAATAGATTCGGTTGCTTTATTTTCTTCACCGCTAAAAACGATTCCAGCGATAGTGATATTTCTGTTTTTCAAAGATTCGATAGTCATCAAAGTATGATTGATGCTGCCTAGATAATGACGAGAAACTACAACCACTTTATAGTCTGACTGAATCAAGTCAATCACGCAATCCGTATTGTTTATTGGCACAAAAACTCCGCCTGCTCCTTCAACAACCAAATGATTATTGGTTTCCGGTTCCGTTATTTTATTTAAGTCTATAGTGACTCCATCGAGTTCCGCGGCATAATGTGGACTTGCGGGAGTTTTTAAGGCGTAACTGTTGTTATGGAAAACGGTTTTGGAATTAGAAACATACGATTTCACTTTGATAGTATCTGAATTTTCCAGATCTCCAGCTTGAATGGGCTTCCAATAATCAGCCTCCAGTGATTCTACAATTATGGCTGATGCAATGGTTTTCCCTACATCAGTACCAATTCCAGTAACGAATATTTTCATAATAATTAAATTAGAGTACAAAAGTAAAAAACCCATCGTTAAGATGGGTGATTTATTATTCTTCTTTTAATTCGTCAATTACTTTCTTAATTTGTTTGGCATATTTCCCATAATAAAAATTAACCCAAACTTCAGTCATAAGCCCAATAAGAAGTATTAAAACAATAAATATTAGTATCAATATTGCGAGAGGAGAATTATCAATTGAGTCGTTAATAAGATAGAGCTCTAAAATAGACGGAGATTTAGAAATTACAAATAAACATCCAGCCACTAAAGCAAAAGGGATCAAGGAATAAGTAAACGATTTATACAACTCCATATTTAATTTTATATCAAAATAGGTTTTATATAAATTATCCTTAGTATCCAATGTATTATTACTTATTCGTCTATAAAACAAGTATAATTTAATTAAATAATAAATTGAAGTAGCGACTGCAATTCCGTAAAACAAATAAAAAACAGTATAATATTTGGGCAACAAATGTTGCAATTGTGGTAAGAAACCTAAAAGAATCATTGTTGGAATTTGAATGAAAAATTCGTTTCTTAAGTTCTTTCTGATCGCATCAACAGGCATATTGGCTGATTTGATTTTATCTAAGTTGGAAGGGACTTCCACATTTTGAGAATTATCATTGTCCCATGCTGATTGTATATCGTTAAAATCCATATCCTTGATTTTTAATTATTTCTTTTAATTTTTCTTTTGCTCTATTTAATTTCACCCTGGCATTCCCTTCCGAAATACCTAAATTATCTCCTATTTCTTTGTGAGACAAGCCTTCAAGTTGATAAAAAATAATAGCCTTATCTATTTTTTCTAAATTTCGAACCGCTTTATAAAAATGCTCAATTTGGCTTTCTTTAATTTCCGAATCATCACTTTCTTCTTTAATATCAGTTGACGATAATTCATAGCGATCTACTTTCCTTTTTTCTTTTTTTAAAAATACAATCGCTGTATTAATTGCTACCCGATACATCCAAGTCGAAAATTGGCTTTCGTTTCTAAAAGAATCATACGATTTCCAAAGTTGACAAACAATCTCCTGAAACAAATCCTGTTGATCATCATCATTGTCCATGTACATCTTAGAAACTTTATATAAAATCCCTTTGTGTTTTTCAATCCGGTTTAAAAATTCTGGTTCTTTTTCTTTCAAAACAGTCTTATTTCATAATCGGTTTAACGCTGTAGCCTTTTTTTCTCAATAAATTTATCACTCCTTGCTCCCCCAATAAATGAGCAGCTCCTACTGCAAAAAAAGTAGTTTTATCTTTCATCATATCAGGCATTTTTATAACCCAGTTTTCATTTCTTACGTCTAGCATCCATTTTTTTGTGTTTTCATTCATCACTTTTGGAGACGTAATATCTTTATATAATTCCGGAAGATTTTCCTGAATATAATTTTGAACCAGCTTTTTTGTGTCTTCATCAGTAGATTCCTGTAACATTGTAATCATCTCCGCATCAGAATAAGCTTTGCTTAAAATATCCATTTGTGAATGAAGCGTTTCAAAACCAGCGACACTTTTATTTGACCCTTTTGCCATTCCAATAAATTCCATTTCGTATATCTTTAAGTCTTCACACCCAAAAGATTTCATGGTAATAAAACTCATTACTGACAACATACTGAATTTATCGACTTGTTTGACCGTCATTCCTGTCTTCTTTTGTAATAAAACATCAAGGTCATTCAATTGTTGTGGGCTCAATGTTGTACTTAATGGTTCTTTCCCGAATGCTAGTTGTTGGGCAGCATTCATTTCATTTGGGTCTGATAAATTAACCTCTAAGACTAAATTATCAGAAGCAGCAAAAGCTTTTTTGGTTTTATCTGACAAAAAATAATCGTTTCCACAAATCATGTGAACTGTTCCGTATAAATAAGAAGATTTTGACAATCCATTTCCTGAAATTTCCCATAACAGCGATTTTTCATTTGAACTAACTGAAACTCCTTTTTTTGCTTGTGCAAAAACTCCGTTGGAAATTAATACTACGGCTACAACTGCTACTGTTTTGAATAATTTTTTCATAATAATTTGATTTTTGGTTTAATGATTGATTTTTGATTTGATGATTGAAACCCGATGGAATTAGTTACTATATTTTGATCTTAAAGCAGATGGATTTCCTGTTGCAAGAAGACAAATTATAATCAGGAGTAATGATGAGTCAATATTTGGTTAATTAAAAAGATACTCCCTAACAAACAAAGCTCCCAATATAAACGAACTAATAAAAATTACAATAGAGCCAAAATAGTTTCTTTCTCTACCTTTCTTTGCTGTTTCTGTTTTCATAATTATGTTGTTTAACTTGATACTACTCGTAAGTAATAAAACAAGTAAAACGTTACAAAAAAAATTTAAGCATTTTTCATAACGTAACAAAAACAGGGGTTTACACGATAATTTTTTTCGAATAAAAGAACAAAAAAAAAGTCTATTGAAAGAGAAACTTGCTCAATAAAGCTAGAACTTCGGTGATTTCTTCTTTAGAATTAAAACTATGCAAACAAAAACGAAGTCGTTCTTGTCCTTCGGGAACTGTTGGTGACAAAATGGCCTTGACATCAAAACCTTTATCCTGAAATAGCCTTGAAATGGACTTCACTTTTTCATTTCCAGGAATTATAGCCGATTGTATGGCCGATTTAGAACGGACAAAAAGTGGTTTTAATCCCAATAAATTCTTTTCCTGATTGAAATGAACGATATTCTGGCGGAGGGTGTCAATTGCTTTATCCTCTTTTTCTAAGAATTGGTAAGCAATCAATATCGTAGCAACTGAATGTGGCGAAAGACCAGTTGTATAAATAAAGCTTCGCGCAAAATTAACCAGATAGCTTTTTAGACCCTCACTTCCCAATACCGCCGCTCCATGGCATCCTAATCCTTTACCAAAAGTCATAATGCGGGCGAAAACCTTATCCTGCAAATGTAGCATTTGAACCAGTCCTTCCCCTTTTTCTCCAAAAACTCCCAGCGCATGTGCTTCATCAATTATTAAATGAGCCCCGTATTTTTCTGAAATGCTAACTAGCAATTCCAATATAGGACTATCACCATCCATTGAAAAAACACTTTCAGTAACGATATAGATCTCATTAATTGACGAATTAGACTTAGCGGCAACTATTCGTTTCTCTAAATCTTCATAATCATTATGATTAAATCTATAGGATTTAGCGTTACTCATCAATATTCCGTCCCTAATGGAAGCATGACTTAATTCATCATAAAGAATAAGGTCGTTACGCTGCGGCACAGCGCTAAAAAACCCAACATTGGCATCGTAACCCGAATTAAAAATTAAAGCGGCTTCAGCCTTATGGAAATGAGCAATGAAACTTTCGGCTTCTTGATATAGTATATGATTTCCAGATAACAAACGGGAGCCAGTTGCGCCGTTTTGAATAATGTAGTTATCAATTAAAAACTGATGTGTTTTATGGAATATCTCTTCCGACTTTGATATACCTAGATAATCATTCGACGAAAAGTCAACTCGGGAGTTGGGTTCCGTTAGTATTCGCAAGGCATTGGCTTGAATACGTTGATCGAGTTTATTGGATAAAGAAGTTGGTAATTGTTTCATACTGTGCAAAAGTAAGTAACTTTTATTTGTTCTGATTCAAATATAATTATTGTTATTTGATTTTTAATTATCGTTTATCAATAATTATTGTATATTTGAAAAAAATATTATGTTATGAAAAAAATTATCATTTTAAACTGGGTATTAAAAATATTCATCGGAATATTAATATTAGCAATCCCTATCAATGAGTGTTTACGATACAATATGTCTAACGAAGCTTTAACTTTAATTTATAAGGACTCCGTTTTCGGTAATTACAGTCCGTATATTATGCTGTTAAGAATTTCTATATTAATTATTGCATTACTTAATATTCAAAAAGGGCTGCAAGGATTTATTAAAGATGGCTATTTTAATTTCAAAAGCTCAGAAAGATTTAAAATAAGCGGCTACTTACTGCTAATAATGAGTATTATTGGCATAGCGATAGTCTTAATGTGTATGAAACAATCATCTGAAATCGAAATATTATCAGATATCATAATATACTTATTGTTAATAGCGATAGCTATTGGTTTATTAGCTTTTTCAGACGTTGTTGTAAAAGGAAATATACTAAAAACAGAAAATGATTTAACCGTATAATTATGGGCATAATAATCAACGTAGATGTAATGTTAGCCAAACGTAAAATGCGTTCCAACGAATTGGCGGAACGCATAGGAATCACCACAGTCAATCTTTCCATCTTGAAAACCGGAAAAGCAAAAGCGATTCGATTTTCGACTTTGGAGGCCATTTGTGAGGTTTTAGAATGTCAACCTGGTGACATAATGGAATATGTTAAAGATTTATAAACACGACAAACCCCTTCAGAGTTTTGAACCCTGAAGGGGTTAATAAAACGTGCAATTGAAAACAAAAAAAACGTCAAGCAAGGCTTGACGTTTTTCTTATATAAATTAAAATGTATTAATCTGCTAAGACAATAACTTTATTGTCTTTCATTTCAATAGTTCCTGAAGAAATGGCAAGAGTATAATTCTGATCGTTTACTTTCGAGAATAACCCTGCAGTTTCTTTGTTAAACTTAAAACTTGGTGCTGTAAAACTTACAGTCCCCTTTTGAAGTAGCGAAACTATTGGCGCGTGATTATTTAAAATTTGAAAACTTCCGTTAACACCCGGTACAGATATTGAAGTGATTTCTCCTTTGAATAAAGACGCTTCTGGTGATACAATTTCTAATAACATAGTTATGAGTTTTGAATTATGAGTTATGAGTTATTCGAAAAATTGATAACTCATAACTCATAACTTATAATTTTTTAGACTTCTGCCAACATTTTTTCTCCAGCTTCGATAGCTTCTTCAATAGTACCTTTAAGGTTAAAAGCTGATTCTGGCAAGTGATCTAATTCACCGTCAATAATCATGTTAAATCCTTTGATAGTATCTTTGATATCTACTAAAACTCCTTTTAATCCTGTAAACTGTTCCGCTACGTGGAAAGGTTGAGATAAGAAACGTTGAACACGACGTGCTCTAGAAACTGATAATTTATCTTCTTCAGATAATTCTTCCATACCTAAAATTGCGATAATATCTTGCAATTGCTTGTATTTTTGAAGAATTTCCTTCACTCTTTGCGCACAGTCATAATGCTCATTACCAAGAATTTGTGGTGTCAAGATACGAGAAGTAGAATCTAACGGGTCAACCGCTGGATAAATACCTAGCTCTGCAATCTTACGAGACAATACAGTTGTTGCATCAAGGTGAGCAAACGTTGTTGCTGGTGCCGGGTCAGTTAAATCATCCGCAGGTACGTAAACCGCTTGTACAGATGTAATAGATCCTTTGTTAGTAGATGTGATACGCTCTTGCATCGCTCCCATTTCGGTAGCTAATGTTGGTTGGTATCCTACCGCAGATGGCATACGACCTAAAAGTGCCGATACCTCAGAACCTGCTTGTGTAAAACGGAAGATATTATCAACGAAGAATAATACATCTTTACCTTGGTCAGTTCCTGCTCCATCACGGAAATATTCAGCGATAGATAATCCTGAAAGTGCTACACGAGCACGAGCTCCAGGTGGCTCATTCATTTGTCCGAAAACGAAAGTAGCTTTAGACTCTCTCATTCCTGGTAAATCTACTTTAGATAAATCCCATCCTCCATTTTCCATAGAGTGCATGAATTCATCCCCGTATTTTATAATTCCTGACTCTAACATCTCACGAAGTAAGTCATTCCCTTCACGTGTTCTTTCCCCTACTCCTGCGAATACTGAAAGTCCACCGTGACCTTTTGCAATATTATTAATCAACTCCTGAATCAATACAGTTTTACCAACACCAGCACCACCAAACAATCCAATTTTACCCCCTTTTGAGTAAGGCTCAATTAAATCGATTACTTTAATACCTGTGAATAAAACTTCAGAAGAAGTAGATAGATCTTCGAATCTTGGAGCTTGACGGTGAATTGACATTCCGTTTTCTCCTGTTTTTGGCAATTCAGGTAAACCATCAATTGCATCACCAATTACGTTGAACAAACGTCCGTAAACATCTGCACCAATTGGCATTTGAATTGGATTCCCTGTCCCAACTACTTCATAACCTCTACTCAAACCATCTGTTGAGTCCATCGAAATGGTACGAACGGTGTTTTCACCAATGTGAGATTGTACTTCTAGTACTAATAAAGTACCATCTTTTTTAGTGATTTCTAACGAATCATAAATTTTTGGAAGTTCAACATCTTTACCGTTGAAAACTACATCAACTACTGGACCAATGATTTGCGCAACTTTTCCTATTACTTTTGACATTACTTATGTGTTTATTAAATAGCTATTTAGGTTTATGAAATATATCGAACCAAAATTAACCGATTAGATACTTTTTTCAGAGTGCAAAGATAATTTTTAAAATATAAAATCAATAATTTTTTATGTAAAAAAATCGAAAACTTTACAAATTGCGCAACGAACACTAAATAACCGAAGAATACGGTTAAAAAAAGAAAAACCACTGCGTCCTAAAACGAGTGGTTTTTCCTAATAGTTTTTAATCTAGAATTATGGATTGATAGTCCAAGAAGCGAAATATTGTTGCCCAATTAATCCAGCACCCAATACTTGCATGTATTCTTTTCCACCAATGTTTGAAGCCCCTACTTTAAGAGTTGATTTCAACTTAGGGAAATTATAATTGATTTGAGCATCAACAACTGTAGCAGAAGGAATAACTCCATCAACCATTGTAGATTGCCATAAATATTCATCATTCCATCTTCCACTTACATTAAATCCAAAGTTCTCAAATAATTTTTCGTTACCGAAAGACACTTTAACTCTATGCTTAGGCGTATTGAATCCAGGCTCAAAACTAGGATCTTGCGCTTGATCAAAATCAAACTGAGCTAAGTTATAGTTCAATCCAGCCTCGAAATCTCCAAATAATTTTTTAGACAATCCTAAACCAAAACCAAATGAATTAATTTCAACTTTAGTATTGGTATACAACTGGAACACTCTAAAGTTATCATTACCAAGCGCGTGTAAGGTTTGAGCACCTGGATCCGCATTACCTAGAAGAGGGTTTGGAGAATCTACTGCTTTACCATATAGAGGAGCAACTACGTTTAGGTTTCCAATAAAGTCATTATAAATGTTATAATATCCATTGATATCTATTGTAAATCCTTCTACAACAGATCTGTATCCCGCTTCAAATGCTTTTACACGCTCAGGCTTAACGAAAGAAACATTTGTTTTTCTTAATAAAGCAGAAGCGGCAATTATATTTGTCCCTGCCAAAGCACTAAAAGCACCCACAGAAGAAGCCGTATAAGAGTTATTATAAGCATTTAATCCATTAATCACAACACTATTCCCTCCAGCCAAAAACTGTCCAGCAGCAGTAAAAATAGGTCTCGTTTCACTAAATCTAGTTAAGTTATCAGGAGCTGAACCAAGTAATATAGCGTTACCTACATCAAAACCGATGTATTGATCTTGAGTTGTTGGATTTCTGAAACCTGTTTGAAACGATGTTCTGAAATTATGTTTTTTATCACCACCACCTGTGTAAACAAACGAAACTCTTGGAGAATAGTTCCCGTCAAAATTTTGAGATTTGTCATAACGAATAGATCCCGTGAATTTCAAACGATCATCCATGAATTTTTTAGATACTTGTGTATATGCACCATAATCATTGTAAAGAATCGGTCCATTTGCATCAGTATAAATTCTACCATGAGAATTTAATTCATAAGCTCTGTAAGAACCCCCAACTTGAATTTCAGCAAACTCAATAAGGTCTTTAAAGTTGTAGTTAGCATCAGAATGATAAATTTTAGAATTATCAACTAATTTAGACCCTTTTAAAACACTAGCCTCATTAGTTACTTTATTAAAAGCATTGTTAAATGCTGTTGTACCAGGAACTAATCTACCTGTTTGAGCAGCACCACGCGCAAACGCATGAGAAGCGGCCGCATTACCAGCGTAAGTCGAACCAAATAAACCTGCAAAAGCTTGAGAATATGCACCCGCATACTGACCAAACCATGTATTATCATCTTTCCACTGTCTATTTATATTAATACCAGTAAACAACATATCGTATGATTTTCCACCATCTTCAGTTGTAGTGTATCCTCTTACGAAAAAGTTTTTACCTTTTATCTCTAACTTATGTTGTTGCATAAAGAAGTTATTCAAATAATATCTATTCGCTCCTTGATAAACAGCATTACCGTATCCAAATTTACTTTGCCAAATCACTTCCACATCGTTTGCGAAAGGCTTGTAATGCACAGAGAAATCAATTTTAGTATTACTTGCTTTATTATCCGTTAAATCAGTTTCATTATATCCTGTTCTAGATACATTTTCTTTTGGCAACAAGTTTGCAAGACCTGAAGGCAATAGACCACCAGCAACCAATTTCTGTCCTACGTTATAAATATTTGTAGTTACCTCATCCCCGTAAGTATTGATACCATCATAATTATGATGCCCTCTTGTTCTACCAGCAACCGTTTTATCATCATAATTTGTAGCGTACCAGTCCGTACCTTTCATATAGGTGAAATTTGCTTTTGCAGCTAACTTTGGACTAAAGGCATGCGCCATTCTAATTCCGTAATCTACATACTCATTATTACCCGCTGCTTTTTGGCTTGTTTGTCCAAATTTAGCGTAAGCTGTAATTCCTTGACTTGTAAAAGGACTTTTACTGTTCATAAATAAAATTCCGTTGAATGCATTTGCACCATACAAAGCAGAAGATGCTCCAGGTAACAATTCCACACTTTGAACATCAATTTCAGAAATACCAATCATATTCCCAAGAACAAAGTTCAACAAAGGAGAAGAGTTATCCATTCCATCCACTAACTGCATAAAACGAGTATTAGCCACTGTAGCAAAACCACGTGTGTTGATCGATTTAAAAGACAAACTACTCGTGTTCATCTGAACCTCTTTTAAGTTTTCCAAACCATCATAATAAGAAGCAGAAGCTGTTTTCTTAATATCAGCAATTCCCATTCTTTCAATGGTAACCGGAGATTCAAAAACACGCTCTGGAGTTCTTGACGCAGAAACTACAATCTCATCTAATTTAGTTTCTTCGTCCTCAAGTAGTACTGATACTTTTTGGTTGTTTGAAGTAACGGTCAATTTTTTAGACTCGTACCCCACACTTGAAATAGTAATTGTCCAAGGAAGTTTTTTAGACGAACTTAAAGTAAATTGTCCATCAGCATTAGTAACTGCACCAGCATTATCACCAGAAATTTTGATGTTGGCGCCAAAAATTGGTTGATTGCCAGCATCTGTGACAACACCCGAAATTGAACTTTGAGCAAAAGTAATGCTGCAAAAAAACAATGACATAAATAGTAAATACACTCTCATTTAGTTAAATATTTGTTGGTTTAAGTTGCCAAATTACAATTATTTTTAATATTATTAAAAAAACGTTAAAAAAAATTAATAATTATCATAGTTCTAATCACATAAATGAATATATCACATTATTATTCCTTAAAGGATTAATGTATTTTACACATTAATTTTAGTAATTTACTATGCATACATATAATTTTTAAGACTATAATTACATATATCATAATAATTCACAACATATGAAATTTATGCCATAAAAAAAGCGCTCACAAGGTGAGCGCTTTCATTTTAAAACAATATTAAGATATTACTCTACAGTAACAGACTTAGCTAAATTACGGGGTTGATCCACATTACAACCTCTCATAACAGCAATATGATAAGACAATAGTTGCAATGGAATTGTTGTAATTAATGGAGATAGAGCATCTGAAGTTTCAGGAATCTCAATCACATAATCCGCTAAATCACGTACTTGCGTATCTCCTTTAGTAACTACAGCTATAATTCTTCCGCTTCTGGATTTGATTTCCTGTATGTTACTCACAACTTTATCATAATGTCCTTGCTTAGGAGCAATAACAACCACAGGCATATGCTCGTCTATAAGAGCAATAGGTCCGTGTTTCATTTCAGCAGCAGGATAACCCTCAGCATGTATATATGAAATCTCTTTAAGCTTCAACGCTCCTTCTAAAGCTACCGGGAAGTTATAACCTCTCCCCAAATACAGACAGTTAGGCGCGTCTTTAAAAATAGCCGCTATTTCTTTAGCTTTATCATTAGTTTCCAATGCTTCTTTAACTTTCTCTGGAATTAATTCCAACTCCTGTAAATACATATGAAAATCTGATTGCGATAAAGTCCCTTTAGCTTTTGCTAAACGCAAAGCTATCATAGTCAAAACAGTAATTTGAGTGGTAAAAGCTTTTGTAGATGCTACACCTATTTCAGGTCCTGCATGCGTATAAGCTCCAGCATGACTTTCCCTAGAAATAGAAGAACCCACAACGTTACAAACACCAAAAACAAAAGCACCATTTTCTTTTGCCAATTTAATTGCAGCCATAGTATCAGCTGTCTCTCCTGATTGAGAAATAGCGATAACTACATCACGACTGTTTATAATTGGATTTCTATATCTAAATTCAGAAGCATACTCAACCTCTACTGGGATGCGAGCAAACTCTTCAAAAATATATTCGGCTACTAAACCAGCATGCCAAGAAGTTCCACAAGCAATAATAATAATCCTGTCAGCGTTTAAGAATTTTTCTAAATTATCCTCAACCCCAGACATTTGAATTATTCCTTCATTTGCATGTAATCTCCCTCTATAAGTATCTTTTATTACACTTGGCTGCTCATATATCTCTTTTAACATAAAATGCTCATAGCCTCCCTTCTCAATTTGCTCCAAATTCATTTGAAGTTCTTGAATATAAGGATCAACTAATGAATCATCTTTAATTTTTCTAACTTCCAAAACTTTATGAAGTCTGATATTAGCCATTTCACCATCTTCTAAATAAATAGCGTTAGATGTGTATTCGATAAAAGGTGAAGCATCAGAAGCAATAAAATACTCTCCTTCTCCTATTCCTATTGCTAAAGGACTTCCTAAACGAGCTACAACAATTTCATCTGGATTTTTTTTATCAAATACTGCAATTGCATAAGCACCTACAACTTGATTTAATGCCAATTGAACCGCATGACCTAATTTAATGTTTTCGTTTTTTTGAATTTCTTCAATAAGATTAACCAAAACTTCAGTGTCTGTATCCGAATGGAAAACATACCCTCTTTTGATTAATTCCAACTTCAAAGGACCGTAATTTTCAATAATTCCGTTATGAATTATTACTAAATCACCTGAATTAGAAGTATGAGGATGAGAATTCACGTCATTAGGCACACCATGTGTCGCCCATCGAGTGTGACCTATTCCTATAGTTCCATTTGTTTTTAATTCTTTATCAGCTTTAGTTTCAAGATCTACAACCTTTCCTTTAGTCTTACAAACTTTTAGATCTTTACCATCATACAACATAACACCAGCACTATCATAACCTCTATATTCAAGTCTTTTCAAACCCTTAATAACAATTGGATAAGCTTCTCTATGGCCTATATATCCTACAATTCCACACATAATTTAGTTTAATTAAGTTTTGTATAAATAATTTCAAGTTTTAATCTCTTAGCATAATCTGGATCATTTGTAAGTATATTATTTCCAAATAAAACAGTCCCTAAGGGATTCATTACAGATGCTTTTGGCACTCTAGAAATATAAGAATTTGAAGTGTTCAAATAATTAGAAGTAATAATACCAATATCTTCAGTTACAACAAGACCTAATTTTACATTTGTAGAATCTTTTTTAATAAGATTACGTACTTGATTCGTAATTCTGATCTTATAAGTCAAACCTCTACCGTTAGCCGCTGTTGATTTAGTAATTATTCCACCGTGTAATGTTTTAACATTATGTTTAGCAGCACCTGAAGTACCATCATAATCATAATCTATAACTGGTCTATTATTATTTAGATCATATAGATAGATTCTTTGTGGCTCAAAACTGTTTGCCATAGTGTTAGCATCAATATGAAAAACAAGATTTGCTTCATTTATCAACCATCCTTTATTCTTAATTAATTCTAATTCATCAGCAACACCATTGTTGTCAGCATCAGGTCCAAATAATTCCAAGATTGCCATTGAACCTTCTCCACCCTTTAGAAATAATTTCTTATCACCACTAGTTCTATTGATATTAGCTGTGTTTGTTGCATTCTCATAAGAAACATTGCTATTACTTTGAGTTAAAAGACTTACTGTATTCCCTTCAAGTTTAAGAACTATAGTTTTTTCTACTTTTGTATTATCAGTAGTAGAGGTATCTTCTTTATATTTAATGGTAATTTTACCCGCTTTAAAATTCAGCATAGATAAATTTCCTGCACTAGTTCCTGAATTTTCAACTTTAAAATACAACCCTCTAAAATAATCTTTAAAAACATCAAGTGAAGATAATTTAGCGGCAGGGGCATTTAAAATTTTTGAAGCAAAAAAGCTCTTATTTAAACTTAATCGCATTCCAGGCACAGTAGCTGTCGTTTTAGTAACGCCATCAACGGTTGTAGTTTCACGGTATTCTGCTGCATCAAAGAAAAACTCGTCATTCTGGGATTTAGCAATATCATCGTTTAATCTGTTACCAACTTTAGCATTATCAAAAGCTGCGTTTTGATCCGTAAAGAATTTCTGCTTTTCAACAAATCCAGTTAAAGGATCCTGATCTCTCATAAAATAACCAGACTCATAAACACCTAATTTCAACTTTGCACTACTAGACCCGTAAATTGAATCTAACACATAGGTTCTATTTCCATCAGCTAATACTACTGTTTGAGTAGCATCTACAAAATAAGGAATTGTCAAAACAACACTTTCAATAACAGGGTTAGTACCAATAGTTGGGCTCAATGTTTCCAAAGATACTTGAGTAGCAAAATTAGCGGTAGTTTTTCCAAAAGCAGGATCGTCATAAATACCTAAAGCATTTATTGGCAAATCATTAGACTGTACAGGGGTTATTTTTTGATTATAGGCAACGACTTCGGAAGTATACTTATCAAAACCAAAGTTTTCACCACCTATTAAACCATCACCTATGGTATTATAATCTTTATCACAAGAACATAAAAGAACGACACTTGCTAATAAAAGAATTTTCTTAACAGAAGAATTATTGTACATATTTAATAATAAAAGTTTAATTTACAGAACCTCGTTTAAATAAAAGTTGGTATACGCTTCCGCGAATCCATCTTTCGGAGCGAAAGGTAAAAAAGGTTTCCCTGAAGATTCTATAAATTTTGTTAAACTTGGAGACAAACTATCTGAAGCAACAATTACAGCATCAGAATGCTTAATAGAAGCTTTTATAATATTCTCATAGTCAGGAGTTTTTAAATCCTCAATGGCATCCGCAGGAATTCCATCCATTTCAACTTTATTAATCATACCCGCATCTAAAGTACCGTCAAAAGACTGACTGTAAACTGAAGTAATAATTTTAGTGTCTGAAAACAAAGCTTCATTTTTATAATAATGCTTCATATAAATAGGCAACATTGAAGCCATCCATCCATGAACATGAATAATATCAGGAACCCAGTTGAGTTTCTTAACCGTTTCTACAACTCCTTTTGCAAAGAAAATAGCACGTTCATCATTATCTGGATACATCACTCCATCTTCATCTGTAAAAGTTGCTTTCCTTTTAAAGTATTCATCGTTATCAATAAAATACACCTGAATTCTTTCTTTAGGAATAGATGCCACTTTAATTATCAATGGCATATCAAGATCATTAACAACCAAATTCATCCCTGAAAGTCTGATTACTTCATGTAATTGGTGTCTTCTTTCATTTATATTCCCATATCTCGGCATAAAAATTCTAATCTGTCCGCCTTGATCATTCACCATCTTTGGAACATCGTAAGACATTAAAGAAACCTCATTTTCAGCCAGATAAGGCACCACCTCAGATGATACGTATAATATCCTCTTATCTTTCATATTGTAATTTACTTAGTTTATTGGTAATAAAAACCACGCAAAATTACAAAAATTTATGCAGTTATTAACTAAAATATTATGTTTGCACTTAATTTTAATAAAACAGTCATGCATATTTTCTATGAAAAAGTAGCTTTAATAGATCATTTAAAATCTATCGGAACCACTAATTTCAAAATCGGATTTGTCCCAACTATGGGCGCTTTGCACCAAGGACACCTGTCACTGATGCAAAAATCATTGTTAGAAAATGACAGTACTGTTGTAAGTATTTTTGTAAACCCTACCCAATTCAACAACAAGGAGGATCTTGATAAATACCCCCGAACCTTAGAAGATGATATCAGAAAAATCTCAACCTTAAGCGATCAAATTATTTTATTTGCACCAACAGTTGATGACATTTATGAAGGAAGCATACTATCACATCCATTTGATTTTGACGGATTGGAAAACCAAATGGAAGGAAAATTCAGACCAGGCCATTTTGACGGTGTGGGAACTATAGTAAAACGCTTGTTCGAAATTGTCACTCCCACAAACGCTTATTTTGGCGAAAAGGATTTTCAACAATTACAAATTGTCAAGAAAATGGTTTCTAAAAGTTCTCTAAAAGTCAATGTTATTGGTTGTCCTATATATCGGGAATCCAACCAACTGGCGATGAGTTCCAGGAACGAACGCTTAACTGCAAACGAAAGAGAAGAGGCTGCTGTGATCTATAAAACTTTGGCTTTAGCCAAAGAAAAATTTGAAACAAATAGCGCCAAAGAAGTATCGGAATGGGTTATTAAAACGTTTGAAAAAAACGAACATTTTACCTTAGAATATTTTCAAATTGCCGATGAAGCAACGCTATTGCCTTGTGTCAGAAAAACCCAAAATAAAAAATACCGCGCATTTATTGCCGTATTTATCAATAATATTAGATTGATAGATACAATTTCATTAAATTAATATAATTTTGTAGTATGCAAATTCAAGTTTTAAAATCCAAAATTCACCGTGTAAAAGTAACTGGAGCCGATTTAAATTATATCGGAAGTATTACTATTGACGAAACCTTACTCGAAGCTTCTAACATTATTGAAGGCGAAAAAGTATCTATTGTTAACATCAACAATGGAGAACGCTTTGACACCTACGCCATAAAAGGAGAGAAAAATTCTGGAGAAATCACCCTTAACGGACCTGCAGCCAGAAGAGTTCAAAAAGATGACATTATAATTATCATCTCTTATGCAACTTTGGAATTTGAGGAAGCAAAAACTTTCAAGCCTTGGATTATATTCCCGAACGAGAAAGACAACACCCTGACTTAAACTATTGAAAATCATAATCTTTAACACTCCCCGAAACTATATTTAGTTTTCGGGGAGTGTTTTTTTATTATAAGATATTGCCACAAAGTATCAATCTCTTAAACATATCTTGTTATATCCTAGAAGCAAATTAAAGTATTATATTAGCTGTTCCGTTTAAAATACGATTTCAATTTCTAATACCCCAAAATTATGAAACAGATAACCCTTTTATTTTTCTTTTGCATTTCAGTATTTTCACAAAAAAACACAGAAACATTCGACTCTTATAAATTAGGTGAAAAAAGAGAAATATCAATAGCGCTACCCGCTTCCTATAACCAAAACCAGACTAAGAAATACCCCTTACTTTTTTTATTAGACGGCGAATATTTATTCGATCCTTTTAATGGAGCTTTAACTTATGGTGCCTATTGGGATGATTTACCTGAAATGATTATTGTAAGTGTAAATCAAAATAAAAACGGGGAGCGATATTCTGATAGTAGTTTCGACACCGCAACTGGCTTGCCCGTTAAAAAAGGGGCAATGTTTTTTGAGTTTGTTGCAGGCGAATTGATTCCTTATATCGAAAAAAAATACCGCGTTGCCCCTTTCCGAATTATTGCTGGACACGATACTACTGCTGGTTTTTTAAATTTTTTCCTTTATAAAGACGTCCCTTTATTTAATGCTTTTATTTCGTTAAGCCCTGAACTTGCCACACAAATGGAAACTAGAATTCCGGAAAAATTAGCTAATTTAAAACAACCCGTTTTCTATTACCTTTCTTCAGGCGATAGTGACATACCTCAACTTCTTGAACCCATAAAAAACCTGGATGGAAACATAAAGGCAGTAGAAAATCCTTATTTAAACTTTAAATATGATTCCTTTAAAGATGCAACACACTATTCTTTAGTCCTTTTTTCAATTCCAAGTGCTCTGTATCAAATTTTCGGAACTTACAAACCTATTTCTTCAACTGAATATTCAGATAAAATTGTTGTTCTTCAAAGTGGATATGCTGATTATCTGATTAACAGATATGACGACTTATTTAAAAAAACAGGTTTAAGAATCCCGGTACGAATCAATGATTTTAAAGCTATAGAAGCTGCAATTCTAAAAAATAATGCATTTAACGATTTCGATAAATTAGCTGAAATCGCCAACAAATACTATCCAAAATCGATGCTTGGCGATTATTATTTAGGCTTGATGTATGAAAAAAACGGAGATGCAAAAAGAGCAATGAAAAAATTCCAAAGCGCGTCTCAAGCTGAAGAAATTGGAGGTTTAACCAAGGATATGATGTATGAGAAATACGACGAAATGAAAAGCTTAACACAGAAAAAATAATGTCAAAAATTAAAACTTCCTTCTTTTGCCAGAATTGCGGCACCCAATATGCCAAATGGCAAGGTCAATGCAATTCCTGTAAAGAATGGAATACCATTGCTGAGGAAATCATCCAAAAACAGGAAAAATCAGCTTGGAAAACAGAATCACCCACACAAGGTAAATCACCAAAACCGTTAAGAATTAACGAAATTGATTCGGCTCAAGAAATCCGAATGAACACCACTGATGGCGAGCTTAATCGCGTACTTGGTGGCGGAATAGTTCCTGGCTCTTTAATTCTTTTAGGTGGAGAACCCGGGATTGGGAAAAGCACATTGTTACTCCAAATTTCGCTCAAACTACCATACAAAACATTATACGTATCAGGAGAGGAAAGTCAAAAGCAGATTAAAATGCGTGCGGAAAGAATCACCCCAAATGGGGATAATTGCTATATCCTTACTGAAACAAAAACACAAAATATTTTCAAACAAATTGAAGCTATCCAACCCGAGATTGTAATCATAGATTCGATTCAAACACTTCATACTGATTATATAGATTCTACACCCGGAAGTATTTCTCAAATACGTGAAACTACGGCTGAGCTTATAAAATTTGCTAAGGAAACTAATATTCCCGTGATTCTTATAGGTCACATAACAAAAGATGGAAACATCGCAGGGCCAAAAATATTGGAGCACATGGTAGACACCGTTTTGCAATTTGAAGGGGATAGAAACCATGTCTATCGCATTCTGCGTTCCTTAAAAAACCGATTTGGTTCCACAGCCGAAATAGGAATTTATGAAATGCTGGGCAACGGTTTAAGAGAAGTATCTAATCCTTCTGAGATCTTAATTTCACATAAAGACGAACAACTTTCAGGGACTGCCATTGCCACTACCATAGAAGGGATGCGCCCACTGATGCTTGAAATACAAGCTTTAGTAAGCACCGCAGTTTACGGTACACCACAGCGTAGTACTACAGGATATAATGCCAAAAGATTAAATATGATATTAGCCGTATTAGAAAAACGTGCCGGCTTCCGATTAGGAGCCAAAGATGTTTTCCTGAACATTACCGGAGGAATATCTGTAGATGATCCAGCCATTGATTTAGCAGTAGTAGCAGCTATATTATCATCTAATGAGGACATCCCCGTTAATAAAGATTTTTGTTTTGCGGGAGAAGTTGGTTTATCAGGTGAAATCAGGCCGGTGAACAGAGTAGATCAACGCATCCAGGAAGCTGAAAAACTGGGGTTTTCTACCATTTTCGTTTCGAAATACAATAAAATTACACTTAAAAATACCGGAATTAAAATTCAACTTGTTGCTAAAATTGAAGATGTGGCAAGTATGTTATTTGAATAAAAATTCATTTACAGTTAGAATAAATAAAACATCTACGTCTAGTAGAACTCGGAAATAAGAAATTAAAAAAAGCCATAAATAGAGTTGTCTGTTGACAATTAACTATTTATGGCTTTTTTTTAACAAATTTCGCTCCTTTTATTTGTAACTTTATAATCTAACATTTCCAATTAATCCTTTCAAAATGAATCCATCAGACAAAACAATGGTTCGTTTCTACCAGCAACTAGGCAAGCTTTTTTACGGCATCGCTTCAGTTGATAAAAATGTGCGCGAGGAAGAAATTATAAAACTCAAAGAAATCATAAAATCAGAATGGTTGCCATTAGAAAACACGCATGACATCTTTGGCTCCGACAGTGCGTACCAAATAGAAATTGTATTTGATTGGCTTGTAGAGAATGATTGTGAAATGGATCAGGTACTGATTGATTTAGACATTTTTAAAAAAATACACAGTAGCTTATTTACGCCATCAGTAAACGAATTGATACTTAAAACTGCAAACGCTATTGCAAAATCATTTGCGAGAAAAAACAAGTCGGAACACGTATTGATAAGCAGAATAAGCGAACTTTTATCTTCGTGAAAATAATGCACTGAATTCTTCACTCATTATAATTTAGAAATGAACAAAAAGACACATTTAACCTAAAAATAAAAAACATGAAAAAGCAAACAGGTATATGGATTGATTCAACAAAAGCAGTCATCGTAACTTTAAATGACGGAAAGGAATTTGTATGCGAAGTGCAATCTGATTTGGAAAACAAAGTGTACCATGATAAAGAAGGCGACAAAGGAAGTTTTCAAGGAAATCAACATATCAACTCAGATAAGACTTTTGAAGAAAGAAGAAAACACCAAATGAATAACTTTCTAAAAGACGTCGTCTCTACAGTGGATGGGTCTGACGAGCTATATCTTTTTGGTCCAGCCGAAACCAAAAACAAACTACAACAGAAAATCAACGAAGATAAATCAGCAAAAGCTGGTAAATCACTTACTGTTGAAACGTCAGACAATATGACTTCTAATCAGATTGTGGCCAAAGTAAAACAATTCTACAACCACTAATTGAAATTCAAAGCAAGCAAAAATAAAGTCAATTGATTTGATTTACTATTTTAAAAAAAGCCACAACTTAATAAGTGTTGTGGTTTTTTTATACCTAAAAGATTATGAGGCTTTGGAAACTAAATTCAAACTATTCTTTTAAATTTGCCTTTGTACTTTGTGACATTAGGAGTATTCCGCAGATTAAAACGATAAAACACCTATGAGAACCAGAAAACAAAAAACAATAATAGCATTAAAAATAATTGCAGTTTTCATAGTTCTACTAATTAGTGTGTTTTTCTTGTTTAGGGACGCCATCTTAAAAGAGGCAATTGCAAAAACAGCTAAAAGGATCGAAAGAGACTATAACAGCATTTTAACCGTGAAAGAAGCGAGTTTTGTTGGGTTTTCAGGCTTCCAATTGAAAGAAATAATATTAGCCCCTAAAAACGCCGACACTCTTTTTAAAATTCAAAACTTAAAAAGCAGCATAAATGTCTATAAACTACTAACGGGAGACATTCAACTGGGAACTTTAGAAATTAAAAATGGTCTTATCCAACTTATAAAAAAAGGGGATATTAAAAATTTTGACGCCTTTTTGAACAAAGACAACAAAGAGTCTCTGATTAACGAAAGAAGAGATTATGCCAAGTTTGCTTATCGAATTATTTCCAAAGCGCTAAATCTAGTGCCAACAGATATGCGACTTGAAAACCTAACTTTCAAACTGGATGATAATGGTAAGAAAGCGACTATAGCCATCCAAAAATTAGTGTTGAAAAACAAAGAATTGGAAACCGACATTAACATTCAAACCAACACTTTTACACAGCGATGGAAAATTAAAGGACTCGCAGATCCAAGAAATGAAAAAGCAGACCTCCGATTCTTTAATATTGATACAGGCGCTATCAAGGTTCCTTATTTTGACGAACGCTATAATTTAAGCTCTAGTTTTGACTCCATAAGACTGAACATCCAAAACATTGATCGCAGCGGAGGAGAACTACATATTGACGGTTTTACGTCTATAACCAACCTAAGAATAAACCATTCGAAAATAGCCAACAAGGATGTCCTTATAAAAAATGCTAGATTTGACTATCGCTTCCTATTAGGCTCTGATTTTATTTCGATTGACAGTAGTTCGACCGTACAATTCAACAAAATAAAATTTCATCCTTATGTTTCTTACGATACAGAATCGGATACGGTCTACAAACTAAAAGTGGCTATCCCGAAAATGAAAGCGCAAGATTTCATTTCCTCTCTCCCTGACGGTTTATTTACCAATTTTCAAGGAATGGAAGCAGAAGGCAGTTTTGAATATAAATTAGATTTCAAGTTCAACAAAAACAACGCAAACGACCTGGTTTTCAACAGCAACTTGAAAAAAGAAAAATTAAAAATCACAAAATACGGCGAGGCTAATCTAAATAAACTCAACGGTGAATTCATGTATAGAGCCATAATTAAAAATGTGTTGCAACGCCCAGTATTTATAGGTGCTTCCAACCCAAATTTCACTCCGTTAGATCAAATTTCTCCCTACTTAAGAAAATGTGTCTTGACCACAGAGGACCCTTCTTTCTTTTCCCATAATGGTTTTATTAGTGAAGCATTCAAGCAATCCATTATTAAAAATATAAAAACTAAAAAATTCTCCCGCGGAGCCAGTACCATTAGTATGCAACTAGTTAAAAACGCATTTCTTACCCGCGAGAAAACACTCTCTAGAAAACTAGAAGAAATACTATTGGTTTACATTTTGGAAAATAATCGAATAACTAGCAAAGAGCGTATGCTTGAGGTGTATTTCAACATTATTGAATGGGGGCCTAATGTATATGGAATTGGAGAAGCGAGTCAATTCTATTTTCAGAAACGCCCACTAGATTTAACATTAAATGAATGTTTATATCTCGCTCGAATAATTCCCAGTCCAAGAAAATTTATGCATCAATTTAATGATCAGGGAAGTTTAAAAGATTTCGCCACAAAACAAGAATCTTTCTTGATAAACATTATGATTCGCAGGGGACTATTAGCCATTGATGATACCATTTACAAATCTCAAAAATTAACAATCTCAGGACCTGCCAAATCCCTAATCAGAGTAAGAGTTCAGGACACAACAGCTGTTGATTCTTTGAAAGTCGATAAGGAATATGAATTTTAGCATATAACCACAGAGTTCGCAAAGGTTTAAATTTGCTATTATTTTGTGATTTCGACAAAGGAGGAATCTCATAAGTGTGATTCTTCCTTTGTCGAAATGACAAACAACTCGATTAAATACTATTTAATTAAGGTGCCGGATCAGGGATTATCGCCTGGACAGCATCAGTAGCATTTAAAACTTCTTTAGAAAGAGTAACATTTATCGTGTCAATGTTTTCTTTTAATTGCTCCAATGTTGTAGCACCAATAATAGTACTGGTCAAGAAAGGTTGTTGTTCTATAAAAGCCAAAGACAATTCGGTTAAACTAAGACCGTTTTTAATGGCAATTTCATTGTACAACCGAGTAGCCTCGGTACATTGATCGCTGCTATATCTTGAGTATTGAGGGAACAAAGTAAGTCTCGCCTTTGGATGTTTTTCCCCGGTTAAAAACTTACCTGATAAAATACCAAAAGCCATGGGTGAATACGCCAACAAACCTACATTTTCTCTACTGCAAATTTCAGCAGAGGCATTTTCAAAAAGCCTGTTCAATAACGAATATGGATTTTGAATTGTTTTTATTCGAGGCAAATTATTGTATTTGTTTTCCTCAAGAAAACGCATAATTCCCCACGCATTTTCATTAGATAAACCGATGTGTTTTATTTTTCCTTCTTTAATAAATCCGTCCAAAGTTTCCAATACGGAATGAATGTTATCTTCCCATTGATCATCCTGTGTATGAAAACCACGCTGCCCGAAGTAATTCGTTTTGCGTTCCGGCCAATGCAGCTGATACAAGTCAATATAATCCGTTTGAAGGCGTTGTAAACTTTGATCCAAAGCAGTTTTAATACTCGAAGGAGAGAAATCCATAGTATCTCTCATATAGCCAAAATTAGGATTAGGTCCCGCAATTTTAGAAGCTAGAACTATGGCTGATCTTTTCCCGGATTTCTTAAACCAAGTCCCAATAATTTTCTCGGTGCTTCCGTAAGTGTCTTTATTGGCAGGAATGGAATACATCTCGGCAGTGTCAAAAAAGTTAACTCCGTTTTCAAGGGCATAATCCATTTGGGCGTGGCCTTCTGCTTCCGTGTTTTGTTGTCCAAAAGTCATCGTTCCAAGACAAATTTTGCTAACTTTTATATCAGTATTAGGTAGTGTAGTATATTTCATTTTAGTAATATCAATAGGTTCTAAGCTTCAAAGGTATTTAAAAAAAAGAAAAGGTCCAGAGTAAAAACCCTGAACCTTTGTAACTAGTAACTTTGAAAATTTTTAATTTATTTCATTCAGCATTTCAGCTATTTCGTCTAATCTTGGCGTTAGGATAATTTCAATTCTACGATTTTTTGCTTTCCCCTCTGCAGTTGCATTTGATGCTAAAGGCGAAAATTCACTTCTTCCGGCCGCAGTCAAATTTTTCTTGTTGACTTTAGTGTTTTCACTTAAAATAGCAACAATAGCAGTTGCTCTTTTAGTAGACAAGTCCCAATTGTTTGCAATAGGTCCTGAGCTTGTAAATCCATCATCATCAGTATGACCTTCGATTAAAACTGAAATATCAGGATTGTCCCCTAGAACTTTACCTACTTCCACTACCGCTTTTTTCCCTTCAGGTCCTACTGAATAGCTTCCGGAATTAAAAAGAAGTTTGTTTTCCATAGACACATAAACTTTTCCGTTTTTTTGCTCCACTGTCAATCCTTTTCCTTCAAAACTATTCAAAGCTTTTGAAAGCGTTTCTTTCAACTTCTTCATAGCCGCTTCCTTAGAAGCAATCATAGATTCTAGTTCCTGTAGCCTTTGTGCGCTCTTGTTCAATCGTTCTTGCTCAATAGCCAATGCTTTCCCTTTTGCATCTAACTGCTCCAGTAAATCACGGTTTTTACTCATATTAATTTGTAAAGATTCATTGCTGTTTTTCTCTAAAGCCTTATAAGACTCTTTCAACAAATCCATTTTATTATTTAAAGCACCATAATCAGCAAGCCATTTATCACGTTCTGATTTGGCTTTATTTAAATCGGCTTTTAAAGCGTTTCTTTCAATTTCTAATTGACTTTTAGCTTTTAAAAGATCCGCATTTTCATCTGCGACACTTCTATTTTCTTTTTTCAAATCAGTATACTTACTTTCCAGATCATTGTATATTTTCTTTGAAACGCAGGATGTAGTCAATGCTAAAACTAGCAATCCAAGAGAGATTTTTTTTATCATATTTACAGTTTTATTTGGGAATTTATTTTTATTTGAATGTTATTCTATTTCTACTAAAACGGGACAATGGTCAGAATGTTTTGCCTCCGGTAAAATAAGTGCTCTTTTTATTCTGTCTTTCATTGAATCACTAACTAAACAATAGTCAATACGCCAGCCTTTATTGTTGAGTCTTGCCGTAGGAACACGAACAGTCCACCAAGTATAATTATCCGGTTCTTTGTTTAAAAAACGGAAACTATCTATAAAACCATTATTCAAGAAAGCATCAAGCCAGGCTCTTTCTTCTGGTAAAAACCCTGAAACTTTTTTATTTCTAACTGGATCATGAATGTCTATGGCTTCATGACAAATGTTGTAATCCCCACAGATAACTAGATTAGGAATGGTAGCTTTTAGATCCGTAATATAATTTTGAAAGTCATCCATAAACATAAATTTATGATTCAATCTTTCGCTATTTGTACCTGAAGGCAAATAAAGGCTCATCACAGATAGATCATCAAAATCGACACGAACATTTCGACCTTCAAAATCCATGTGTTCGATTCCGGTACCATAAACCACTTTATTGGGTTTAATTTTAGACAATATGGCAACTCCGCTATATCCTTTTTTAGTGGCTGGAAACCAATAATGATAGGGATACCCCGCAAGTTCAAAATCCAATAAAGGAATCTGTTCAGGTGTTGCTTTAATTTCCTGAAGGCAAACCACATCAGGATTAGATTGTTGTAACCACTCTATGAATCCTTTGGAAATAGCCGACCGAATTCCGTTTACATTATATGAAACAATTTTCATTGGTAAATTTTTTTGTGTTCCAAAAGTAATAAAAATTAAAAAGGATATACCAGAAAAAACAAGAAAATCAAATATAGTAATAGTCGGATAATGGAGTTTTTTTCTATCTTTGTTTTTCGCTCAAAAAATAGAAAATAAATGGGTTTAGTAACCGCTAAAGAAGTTGCAAAAGCAATAAATGCTGAGAAATACGGAGTGTTCGGTACCTTTTCCGGATGGTTATTAATGAAAATGCTTAAGATTTCTACATTAAACAAAGTATACAATAGAAACAAACACCTTCAGGATGTTGATTTTTTAAATGGTATTTTGAATGATCTACAGATAAAGTTTGAAATTCCAGAAGAAGATTTAAAACGATTACCAAAAGAAGGTGCCTATATCACCGTTTCAAACCACCCATTGGGAGGAATTGACGGGGTTTTATTATTGAAATTAATGCTTGAAAGAGAACCAAATTTCAAAATTATAGCCAATTTCTTGTTGCATCGAATTGAGCCTCTTAAAAAATATATTATGCCGGTTAATCCTTTTGAAAACCACAAAGATGCCAAGTCCAGTGTGGTGGGAATCAAGGAAACGCTACGCCATTTAAGTGACGGAAAACCATTAGGTATGTTTCCCGCAGGTGAGGTGTCCTCTTATAAAGACGGAAAATTAATGGTTGACAAACCATGGGAAGAAGGTGCTATGAAGGTAATCCGAAAAGCTCAGGTTCCTGTTGTGCCCATTTATTTCCATGCAAAAAACAGTCGCTTTTTCTACCTGCTTTCAAAAATCAGCGGGACTTTTAGAACAGCAAAACTTCCATCTGAAGTATTTAGCCAGAAACATCGTGTGATAAAAGTAAGAGTTGGGAAGCCTATTTCTGTAAACGAACAGAATGAGTACAAATCGATCGAAGAATACTCAGAGTTCTTAAGAAAGAAAACATATATGCTTGCAAATCCTTTTGAAAAGGAAAGCAAACCACTATTGACTCCCCCAACATTAAAAATTACAAGAAGCCCAAAGGAAATAGCAAATCCAGCAAACGGTGAGAAAATGATTGCTGAAGTAGATGCATTAAGAAGTGCAGATTGCAGATTGTTGCAAAGTAAAAATTACGAAGTATTTTTTGCTGAAGCGGGGAAAATCCCAAACATCCTTCACGAAATAGGACGACTGCGTGAAATTACTTTTAGAGAAGTAGGTGAAGGAACGAATGAATCTATCGATTTAGACAAATTTGATCAATATTACCACCACCTCTTTTTATGGGATGAGGAAGCCCAAAAAATTGCCGGTGCCTATAGAATGGGATTGGGTTCTGAAATTTATCCTGCTCACGGAATTGAAGGATTTTATTTGAATGAATTATTTAGATTCGAACCTGAATTACACGATATGATGCACAAATCCATTGAAATGGGTAGAGCATTTATCATTAAGGAGTACCAACAAAAACCAATGCCTCTTTTCCTTCTTTGGAAAGGGATCATTCACACCACATTGCGTTTTCCAGAACATAAATTCCTGCTTGGTGGCGTAAGTATCAGCAATCAATTTTCGGATTTTTCTAAATCTTTGATGATTGAATTTATGAAATCGAATTATTACGACCCTTATATAGCACAATACATACACCCTAAAAAGGCCTATAAAGTAAAACTAAAAGATGCCGACAAAGATTTCATCTTTAATGAAACGGAAGCCGACTTAAACAAGTTTGATAAAATTATTGACGAACTGGAGCCAGGAAGTTTACGACTGCCAGTTTTGATTAAAAAATACATCAAACAAAACGCAAGAGTAGTTGCTTTTAACGTTGACCCTTTATTCAATAATGCTGTCGATGGTTTAATGTATATTCGAATAGCTGATATTCCTGAAAGTACTATGAAACCGGTAATGGAAGAATTTCAAGCGGAGCTAGAACGAAAGCTTGCCGAAAAAGAGGACTAAATTTCCTTTTCTAAAAACAAATAAACATAAAAAAGTCTCGACAATGTCGAGACTTTTTTATGTTTAAAACCAGCCTTTTTTATTAAGCTGATACGTATTGTAAAATTCCTGATCGGATTTTGTCAAATAAATTATTCCTTCTATAATCCCTAATATACCTGTAAGCATCCCGCAAGTAAAAAGGCTCATTACTAACCATATTATCCCTTCGGTGGTATATCCCAATAGAAATTTATGAATCCCAAAAGGAGCCAAAATTATAGCCAGTAATCCCGCAGCCAATTTTTTATTGTCCTGTTGAACAGGCTGAGGATCATTCCAATATTCGTGTTTTGAGTTTTCCATAGAAAGCTTACTTTTATAGATTTACGATACTTAAATTTATGAAATTTTATTTAAAAACGCTATCGATAGGTTCCCAAAGTTCAATTTTATTTCCTTCTGGGTCTAAAATCCAACCAAAGCTACCGTATTCAAAAGTCTCCATTTCCCCAACAATCGTTACCCCTTCCTCTTCCAGCTGACGCAATAATTTTTCTAAATTTGCGACCCTGAAATTTTGCATAAATTGTTTTTCGCTTGGCGCAAAATAATTCGTATCCTCTGCAAACGGGGACCATTGCGTAGAGCAGTCGGCGCCGTTGTTGTCTTTCCACCAAAAGGTCGAACCGTAATCATCGGTTTTAAAACCAAGGTGTTTTCCGTACCAAGCGACTAATTCTTTGGAGTTTTTAGATTTAAAGAAAATGCCTCCAATTCCTGTTACTCTTTTCTCTACTGAATCCGTCTTTGGCTGACCAAAATATTTCGCTTTTATTTTATCTACGATCACCTGAGCTAGTCTCTCGTGACTTTCAAATGTCCAGCCTGCAACGTGAGGGGTTAAAATGACGTTTTTAGCTTCCAGTAAAAACTGGAAAGCTTCCGGAGTGTTCTCATCCTGAAAAAGAGTTTCAAAAGATAATTTCTCATATTCCAAAACATCTAACCCAGCACCCAACACTTTGCCGAATTGCATAGCGGCTACCAAATCAGCAGTTTCAATATTTTTACCTCTTGAGGTGTTTATTATCCAAAAAGGCTTCGCAAACGCATCGATAAAGGGCTTATCCACCATTTTATTGGTTTCTGGTGTCCAAGGAATGTGTAAACTCAGCACATCAGTATTTAATTGTAGTTCTTCAAGAGTAACTTGAGTCGCATTGACATCACCTACTCCTTCCTGAATATCATAGCAAATCACCTTTACATCAAAACCGCGCAGTTTCCTTGCAAATGATTTTCCCATATTTCCATAACCTATAATCCCGACGGTCTTGCCATCAAGTTCGTGTCCGCGGTTGCTTTCCCGATTCCATTGCCCTGATTTTATTTCGCTATCAGCCGTGTTTAGTTTATTGAAAAGCGACAGAATCATTCCTAAAGTATGTTCGGCAACGGCGTTCTTGTTTCCTTCGGGTGCCGCGATGAGTTCGATGTTTTTGGACAACGCATAATCGCAATCGATGCTTTCCAGCCCCGCTCCAACGCGTGCTATGAATTGTAGATTAGTCGCTTTATCCAAGAATGCTTTATCGATATTAAAACGGCTACGAATAACGATGCCTTGATAATCCTGGATTTTGGCTTCGATTTCTTCTTTGGAAGAAGTAAAATCTTCGTGGTTCACAAAACCCAGTCCTTGCAATTGTTCCCACATTATTGGGTTGTTGCTATCGATGTGTAGAATTTTAATGTTTTCTGGTTTCAACATTTTGCTTTTAATTTTAATGTTGCTCAAAGTTACACATTTGGATTTTACAATTTAGGATATTGAAATCTCCTTTTTTTTATTTTGCTTTTTATAATTATACCTAGCCATTAAAGCCATAAACAAACCAAAAAAACAAGCATTAAAAATGAATTTCCATAATTTAAATTCACTGCCTTCTGAATAATCAAAACCCGCCAAAAGTCCAGCGTAAACTAATCCTGAAAGTAAAAATGTTAATGTCATTAATTTAATAAGTGGTTTCATTTGTATTGTTGTTATTGTTTAAAATAGTGGTTTTTAGTTTTCCAAAGTTATTAATGCGATCAAGGGTTAAAAGATTGTATTTTGTGCCGTTAGGCAATAATTATCGGTAGTAATTAGCTCAAAATTTATTAGCGTGCCGTAGGCACGCAACACCTATCGTTTTGTTGCGTACCTACGGCACGCTAAACTCGTTCCAATTCATATTTTCTACCAATGTTTAGTGCCTAACGGCACATTCGAACCCTTGATTCGCATTATTAAGTAACCTTTACAATTACGACGAAGGAGACTCGAGCGTTAGCGAACAGACGAAGTAAATCACATTATTTGCTCTTGTTATGTGATTTCTCCCTTTGGTCGAAATGACAAAAAAACGCTTAATATAAAGAGGTTGAACGAGGGCTCGCATTAGGGATGGAAGCGGCATCCCACGCATTTTTTTGCGTGGATATAGCGGACAGCCCGACCCGCCTTTTTTTGGCGGGGAATGCCCAAAAAAATTTAATTATTATCCCTTGATTTGTTTTAGAGAAGTTTTGATTCCGCGTATTAATGACGCGCTGAATCCGTGCATTTCCATTTCGTTCAATCCCGCAATGGTACATCCTTGTGGCGTGGTCACGCGATCGATTAATTGTTCTGGATGCACTTGTTCTTCCATTAGCATTTCGGCAGCACCTTTTACGGTTTGTGCTGATATTGCCAAGGCCGTTTGCCAGTCGAAACCTATCTCGATTCCGGCTTGCATAGAGGCGCGAATGTAACGCAAAGCAAATGCGGTTCCGCTTGCGGCAAGAACTGTGGCAGCATCCATTAATTTTTCGTCAATGATAGGCGCTGTTCCTAAATCTTGAAACAAGGTTACTAATTTTCGCCCTTGAAGCGCATTTTTTTCTTGAAACGAAATACACGTTGCGGATTCTCCAAACTGTGCCGCAATATTTGGCATAATGCGAATGGCTTGGTTCGTGTCTCCTATTTTGCTTTGAAGTGATTCTATAGACAATCCACTCACTGCCGAAGCAACAATTTTATTAGTGATTGCAGGAAGAATTTCGGCAAGAACTAAATCTACTTGATAGGGTTTTATGGTCAATATCACAATGTCGGCTTCCTGAATATTGTGGCAATTATCAGTAGACAAGATGATTCCGAGTTCTTCTAAATGTTTGATTTTGGAAGTATTCCTTCTCGTTACCGTAATACTATGGTTGCTGGAGAATTTTGCAATTCCTGTGGCTACTGAAGCTCCAAGGTTTCCGCCTCCTATAATGTGAATATTCATCTTGGTTCGTAGTTAGTTGGTTGTTATAGTTTTATTCGAATTTTAAGATTAAAACCCTAAAATTAGTTGTGCAATAGAAAAATAGATTAGAATTCCACAAATATCATTACTTGTCGTTATAAATGGTCCTGTTGCCAGTGCGGGGTCAATCCCAAACTTATCAAGCAGCAAGGGTACAAATGTCCCTATTAGCGATGCAATGATAATCACCGATACTAATGCGCTCGTAATTACAAAACCCATAATAGGCGGCTCGTCCAAAAGGAAATAACTTCCTAAAAACAAGATGCTAGCTAGAATGGCTCCGTTAAACAAACTTAATGCAACTTCCTTAATAAGACGGTTAAACAAAGAACCGCTCAAGGTATTGTTAGCCAAACCTTGAACTATAATTGCCGAAGATTGTACTCCAACATTTCCTGCCATTGCAGCAATAAGTGGTGTAAAAAAGAATAAGTTTCCGTGTAAAGCCATGGCTCCTTCAAATAAACCCAATACTCTTACGGTTATAAAACCTCCCAAAAGTGCGAGAACCAACCAAGGCAAACGTGCTTTTGACAATTCCAGAATGCTATCATCCGCTTCAACATCATTTGAGATACCCGCTGCCAACTGGTAATCCTTGTCAGCTTCATCCCTGATCACATCAATAATATCATCAATGGTGATACGTCCTACTAATCGTCCCATAGCATCAACAACCGGTATTGCTTCCAAGTCATACTTTTGCATAATCCTAGCTACCTCAACATCTTCGGCATCGACATTAACAGAGGTTACTTTCTTGATATAGATTTCGCCAATTTGCGTTTTAGTCGAAGTGGTCAATAAATCTTTTAGAGACAATCTTCCTTTTAATCTGTTTTCGTCATCCACTACATAGATGGAATGCACACGCGAAACATTTTCGGCCTGGGCACGCATTTCTTTAACGCAAGTAAGCACGCTCCAGTTTTCATTGACTTTCACAAGCTCTTTCCCCATCAAACCACCTGCGCTGTCCTCAGCATAACGCAAAAGGTCAATAATGTCCTTTGCGTGTTCTAAATCGTCCAGCTCAGAGATTACCTCTTCTTTTTTGGCCTGGGAAAGTTCGGCGATAATATCCGCCGCATCATCCGTATTCAGCTCATCAAGCTCTTCTGCAATCTCTTTAGCAGAAAGTCTTTTTAAGATATTTTCCCTTAAATCGTCTTCTAATTCAAGAAGGATTTCGGAAGTTTTTTCAGAATCTAATACTTTAAATATATAGGTTGCCTCGTCAAAATCAAGTTCGTCCAGAATCTCGGCAATATCGGCGTGATGCACGTCACTAAGAAGGCGTTCTAATTCCTTATC
This sequence comes from Flavobacterium sp. K5-23, assembly GCF_023278045.1. Lineage (NCBI taxonomy): Bacteria > Pseudomonadati > Bacteroidota > Flavobacteriia > Flavobacteriales > Flavobacteriaceae > Flavobacterium > Flavobacterium sp. K5-23. Next base: position 1,010,753 of record NZ_CP056783.1, on the reverse strand, counting down.
GTTCTTATTGACAATGTGTTGCTCTAATTCGAGTATTAAGTCTTTATTGATTTTAAATTCCATCGGCTTCTATTTTTTTAGTAAGTTCAATAAATTCGGCTACATTTAGTTGCTCCGGGCGAAGATTAAAAACTTCATCTGCTCTAAGTTCATCAGATAGATTCAGGGTTTTCAAACTATTACGAAGTGTTTTACGACGTTGTTGAAAAGCAGTTTTTACGACAGTAAAGAATAGTTTTTCACCACAAGGCAATGAATAATCAGCTTTTCTACGCAAGCGCAACACACCCGATTTTACTTTTGGAGGTGGAATAAATACGTTTTCATCCACTGTAAATAAATACTCCGCATCATAAAAAGCCTGAACTAAAACAGATAAAATTCCGTAAGCTTTCGTTCCCTTTTTTTCACAAATACGTTGTGCCACCTCTTTCTGGAACATTCCCGCAAATTCAGGTATCTGATCGCGGTATTCTAATGTTCTAAAAACAATTTGTGTCGAAATGTTATAAGGAAAGTTTCCAATGATGGCAAACTGCTTTCCTTGAAAAGTCTCGTTGATGTCATATCTCAGGAAATCCTTAGAAATGATTTTATCTTTTAATTTTGGGTAATTCTCGTCTAAGTACGTAACTGATTCTTCATCGATTTCAATTACATACGTATTGATAGGCTTGTCTAACAAATACTTTGTTAATACTCCCATTCCTGGGCCTATTTCTAACACATCGTCATAACCTTCTAAGTTCAATGTATCTGCGATATCTTTTGCAATACTCTCGTCTTTTAAGAAATGTTGACCGAGGTGTTTTTTTGCTTTTACTTTTTCCATTTTTTGTGTTTAAAGTTTAAAGTTCCAAGTTTAAAGTTGACCAACTCAATACTTATTCCATTAAACTATTTTTTAAATTAGAGGAAGCCTATGCTAATTCTAAAATATATACTTTTAATACCTATTTGATGTACTAACCAAAACTGAACACTGATTACTGTACACTGATCACTAAAAACTAGTGTTCAGAAATCAATTCCAACTCCGTTCTAAAAGCGAGCATTTTATCCCCAAATAATTTTGTTCCTTCTTCACGAAAAGCAGGTGCGTCTTCTTGATAGTATTTCTCTAAAGTTTCTTTACTGTCAGTAGTGTATTGCACTGAATAAGTCACTCCTCCCATTTCTTCTTCTATCAAAACACGAACTAATCTAGCAGAAGAAAATTTTCCTGTAGCCAGAATTTCAGGAATGTGCTTGTGTTGCATCCATATCATCCACTGATCGTGAACGCTTTCGTGTATGTTTATCGTTACGTTGTATATTATCATTATTAGTTTTAGGTTTTAGGTCTTGGTTTTTAGGTCAAAATCCTTGTTCTTGAATTATAAATTAGTGTCTCCCCTTAATTGCCTGAATTTTACTCTGGCATCCACAAAATAAATACTGTCCTGATAATTGAAAAGTATTTTCTCGTAAAGTGGTTTGGCCTTTTCAGGCATAATTAATTTTTTATTATAAATCTCTGCCGAAAAATACAAAGCTTCATCCATATAAATCCCTTCATTATGGTTGTCTATAATCGCTTGGTATTGGCTTAAAGCCAAATTATAATCGACTGTTTTTTCATATATTTTACCCAGTCGTAATAAAGTTATTGCTTCTATTTCCTGTCCTTTATAATTTTTCAAAATCGATTGAAACTGGGTTGTTGCCTCTTTAATTCGGTTTTGATATAAAAGATAATCCCCCTTTGCAAATTCCTTCAAAGCCGTTTGGGTAGAATCAGCAACCGTATTGTCATTTATCAAAAGAAAATATTCTAAGGCATCGTTAGCAATCAATAGCGTATTTGCCGATTTCAACACCTTAAATTGTTTCAATGCCCATTCGAAATCAGTCTTGAAATAACTCGTTTTGGCCGCTTTTAAACTCGCTTCGTGACCCACCACATCGTTCTTTAAATCTAATTCTATCTGCGAATAATAAATCAGCGCCTGATTGAATTTTTCTTCGAATAAAAGAATATCAGCCAATTCCATTTTGGCTTGCGCCACTTCATACTCATTCAAGTGCAGTTCGAGCGCTTTTTTTACTATCGCTTTTCCTTGCTCGGGTTGCTTTAGATTAAAAGCCACAAAATGCGCTTGTATCAACTGCAAAGGTAAGGTAAAATGGCTTATTTCATAGGTTGTTAACAAAGCTTGTATTTCCGTATTGATAGCAGCATATTCTTTTTCCTGCGCCTTTTCGATTTTTATTTTAATCAAATAGGTTTGTGCTTGAATAAGTAGCTCCAAATCATTCGTGTTTTCCAGAACAAAACCAAGAATGGAAACAGCAACATCAGCTTCTTCTTCTTCGATAGCAAGCTGTGCCAGATTCACAATGTTAGACAACGATTCCGGATTGCGTCTATAGATTGCTTTTTCTTGAATAAAGGCTTTAGAAAATTCTTTTTGCTGTACGTAAAACCAACTTAAATAGCGGTTCCAAAAAAGATCCTGATTCTTCTGAACCCTAACAATTAATTCCTTGCGCAAGGTTTCATTAAACCCGGAATCGCCTTCATCAGTCATAAAACGAGACAGTTGATTTTGAATCAGAATTGAATTTTGAGGATTTGCAAAAGCTTCATCCAGAAAAGTAGCTATCATCATCGCCGAATTTCCTAATTGACCATATAGAAGACCAATTTGATAATTGAAATTAAAATTTGGTTCTAATTTGGTTGCGGTTTGATAGGCTTTTAAGGCGTATTCCAACAATACCTTTCTCTCAAAAGAATTGGAAATGCCATACACTTCATTTGGATTTTTATTGATTTTATCCAATGCTTGATCATAATAAACCTTAGCCTTGACATCATCCTTTCGCAATTGAAAATTGTATCCCAATTCCACCAGAAGATTCCCCTGCTTGTATTTATCTAATCGAGATTGAATCGCTTTTTCGGCCAAATCAAATTTCTGAAGTTGTTGGTAACACTCAATGGTTCTTAGAAAATACTGCGTATTAGACGGAAGCGCCACGAGTAATTCCTCATAGCTGACTAGTGCTTTTTCAAAATCACCTTTGTCATAGAAATATTGTGCCAATTGCTCGTTTTGAGAAAAACAAACCAATGAAAAAAACAGAGTGATATGTAGAAAATATTTCTTCATTTAAAAAGTGTTCAGTATTCAGTGTTCAGTTTACAAAACGGTGTGTTGTTATAAAAGCAAACTGAACACCGATCACTGAGGACTGAACACTAGTTAGTCAATAATATCAAATCCACAGTATGGACGCAATACATCTGGTATTACAATTCCTTCTGGAGTTTGGTAATTTTCTAATATTCCTGCTAATACTCTAGGTAATGCTAAAGCACTTCCGTTTAGAGTGTGTGCCAATTGATTTTTACCTTCTTTGTCTTTGAAACGCAATTTCAAACGATTTGCTTGAAAAGTCTCGAAGTTAGAAACAGAAGAGATTTCTAACCAACGGTCTTGCGCAGTAGAAAAAACTTCAAAATCATACGTTAATGCTGATGTGAAACCCATATCACCACCGCAAAGACGTAATATCCTATATGGCAATTTCAATTCGTTTAGAATTTCTTTTACGTGCTCCACCATTCCGTCAAGCGCTTTATAAGAGTTGTCTGGATGTTCCACACGTACAATTTCCACTTTGTCAAATTGGTGCAAACGGTTTAATCCGCGTACATGAGCACCATAAGAACCAGCTTCTCTACGGAAACATGGTGTGTAAGCCGTGGTTAAAACCGGCAACTCACTTTCAGATAAGATTACATCACGAAACAAATTCGTCACCGGAACCTCAGCCGTAGGTATTAAGTATAAATCATCTGTAGCATCGTGGTACATTTGTCCTTCTTTGTCTGGTAATTGACCTGTTCCATAAGCTGAAGCTTCGTTTACAAAATGAGGCACCTGAACTTCATTGTAACCTGCAGCCGTATTTTTATCCAAGAAATAATTGATCAAGGCACGTTGTAATCTTGCCCCTTTTCCTTTATAAACTGGAAATCCTGCTCCTGTGATTTTTACTCCTAATTCGAAATCGATGATATCGTATTTTTTCACCAATTCCCAATGCGGTTGAGCACCTTCATGTAAAACTGGAATTTCACCTTCTTCAAAAACGTTTAGGTTTTCCTCAGGTGTTTTCCCTACTGGAACAATATCAGCTGGAAGGTTAGGTAATGTATATAATTTTTCCAAAAGTTCAGCAGCAATTACATCCGCTTCTTCGGCTAATTTCTTGCTTTTCTCTTTCAAAAGGACTGTTTTTTCTTTAAGAATAGCGGCTTTTGATTTCTCACCGCTTTTCATCAAGCCTCCAATGTCTTTGGATAATTTATTAGATTCAGCTAAGATATTGTCTAATTCTACTTGTGTAGAACGACGTTTTTCGTCCAGTTGTACGACTTCTTCAACAACACTAGTGGCATCCATATTTCTTTTTGCCAAAGCCTTGATTACTTGTTCCTGATTCTCTCTAATAAATGTAATTTGTAACATAGCTTGATTTTTATAACTCTACTTTTTATATAATGGAAGCAAATTTAAGGAAATGTTTGATAGAAACGGGACAAAGTTTAACCAAAAGTCTAAAGTCAAAAGTCCTAAAGTCAAAAGCAAAGAGATAACGTAATTTTGTCATATCTTTATTTAGATATAATATATGCTGAAATAACAACTGAGTGCAATACAAAACAACTTTAAAACTTTCGACTTGCTCCTATTGACTCGGCCTAAGCTCTTTTAATCTCGTGACCCACAAATTCCTCCAAAACAGCAAACATATCGTCTACCGAAAGTACCTCAGTATCTGGGTGTGATTTTAAAAAATTTGCGTTCAAACTCACTAAATCTTCTTCTATTGCTGCAAATGACTGTGCGTTTAAGATATCTCTTGTTGGATTTACGCCTTCTAACTTTCCTTTCAAGAATTTATCTCGCTTTACACTGCTCATTAATTTGGTTTTCTTGCTTTGTTGTTGAAAGAATTCTAAGTGTTTCTCAGCACCAATCAAAGCCAAACCTTCTTCTACCAATTCGTTTAATTCTGAGTCCCAACGGGAATTGTATACAAATTGCGCAAAATTACCTTCAGTACATTGGGCTGTATAATAATCCAAGTAATAACTCATCATTGCATCTTCGTGAATCAAATCGTCATCAATTTTTTCTTCACGCATTAAGTTGATTACCGAAATATTTGAGTTGATTATGTCTTGTGGACTTTCACTAGCTGCAGCAGTTTCTGAAATAATTATTTTACCGAATTCCATTTGGATATTTGTTTAATGAATTGATTGCAAATTTCGGGTAAAATAGCGAAGAATGGAAATGTTTTTTTTTTTGCTTATAAAAATGAAGAAGCAGGTAAAATTATATCACACTTATTAAATCATATATATATTATGATCTGCGGAAAATTGCAAAATCTGTGTGCAATAATTTTTCACGCAGATTTCACAGATATACGCAGATGATTAAACCCTGAAAATTATCGTGCATCTGGTTCACTATTATTCTTTTGCTGGTTCATTTTGGTAACCAAAGCTTTTAATCGGAGTGCTTTTTTTCTTGAAGTAAACACTTATTAATTCAAATATATATTATGATCCGCGGAAAATTGCAAAATCTGTGTGCAATAATTTTTCACGCAGATTTCACAGATATACGCAGATGATTAAACTCTGGTATTTATTGTGTATCAGGTTCACTATTATTTTTTTGTTGGTTCATTTTGGTGACCAAAGCTTTCAATCGTAGTGCTTTTTCTTTTTTTTCTTCTTGAAGTTTCGCCTTTTTTCTATTTAGCAATTTGGTATGTAAAGCCTTGTTTTTAGTATTTTTTTCGGGTCCTTTTGCCATAATGTTTTCTTCATTGATTGCGTTACAAAGATAAACCAAAGCCAGATTAAAAACGCATCTTTACTTTTTTATGTGTTTCGATGAAAAATCAACTCTTTGAATACGCCTTATGTAATCCTAATCCAAACGAAAGTTGAATTCCCACATAGGAAGTTTTAGAAATATTGCCTATTAGTTTAAAACCAATACTATTACCAAAACTTGTAGCCTTACCAACGGGAACAATACCATAAATTCTATATTTATCCTTCATCGATTTGAACCATTTTATATTAACCTCAAATGGGAAACCAATTGAATTTGTTTTATCTGAAAATGCACTACTTACACCCTCTACATTTGAACACAATTGTCTTTCAACTAATGCAATACCTGCCGAAAAACTCAAGGATTTGCTGTCATAAACATATCTTTTCCCATACAACAAGCCATATTCCATTACAGTTTCTTTAACTTCAAAAACAGGAAGCGGCAAATATGGGGATATTACATCTAAATTGGAATCAATAAGTTGTGTTGTTCTGATAGTGAATAAATTATCTTTCACTTGATAATTGAGAGAAGTTCCGTTTATAAAGCCACTTGAACCTCCCCAAGCATAGCCTACATTTAGGTCTAAAAACACAACTGGGTTTGTTTTTTCTTGTGAAAATGCAGCGAAACTTATTGTAGTAAGTACAAAAACAAAGTTTCTTTTCATTTGGTTTTTTACCAAATATAAGTAATTATTTACATAAAAAACAACCTCATAACTGGAGTTTAATAGCCCCGATTACTTCACTTAATTTCTATTTTCATCGGAGTTCAGTGAACTTCGTTTGGAGTAAAAATCCTTTTACTTTTTCCTTTAAAAAGTAAAAGATTACTTCACGTAGCTTTTATTCTCTGCGGAGTTCAGTGAATATATTTGCAACGTATAGCGGGACATCGAAGATTCAGCGGAGCTAAATAGCTTCAAATAAAATTCTATTCCTTATTTTTGCAGCCAATAAAATTGAATCATGATACAGAATCCAAAAAGATATACGATTACGGCGGCATTGCCTTACACGAACGGACCAATTCACATTGGCCATTTGGCGGGTGTTTACGTGCCATCCGATATTTATTCACGTTACCTGAGATTGCAAGGAAGAGACGTTTTATTTGTTTGCGGAAGCGACGAGCACGGTGTGGCTATTTCTATGAAAGCCAAGAAAGAAGGTATTACACCTCAGGAAGTAATTGATAAATACGATGGTATTATTCGTAAATCGTTCTTGGATTTTGGAATTTCGTTTGACAATTATTCTAGAACTTCGGCAAAGATTCATCACGATACTGCATCGGAATTCTTTAAGAAATTATATGAAAAAGGAGACTTTATAGAACAAGTTACTGAGCAATTGTATGATGCGAAAGCAGATCAATTCTTGGCAGACCGTTTTGTCATAGGAACTTGCCCGAAATGTGGTAACGAAGAAGCATACGGTGACCAATGCGAAAAATGTGGTTCTACCTTGAACGCTACTGATTTAATTAACCCAAAATCAACAATCACGGGAGATACTCCAATTATGAAATCAACGAAACACTGGTTTTTACCTTTGGATCGTTACGAAGATTTCTTGAAAGAGTGGATTCTTGTAGGACATAAAAACGACTGGAAACCTAATGTTTACGGACAAGTTAAATCTTGGATTGACGGCGGACTAGAGCCTCGTGCGGTAACTCGTGACTTGGACTGGGGAATTGATGTTCCTGTTGCTGGTGCCGAAGGAAAGAAATTATATGTGTGGTTTGATGCACCTATTGGATACATCTCAGCTACCAAAGAATGGGCTTTGCGCGAAGGAAAAGAATGGGAACCGTACTGGAAAGATCAGGATACCAAGTTGGTTCACTTCATAGGGAAAGACAATATTGTTTTTCATTGTATCATTTTCCCTGCGATGTTGAAAGCCGAAGGAAGCTATATTTTGCCTGACAATGTGCCTGCAAATGAGTTCTTGAACTTGGAGGGAAATAAATTATCTACTTCTAAAAATTGGGCAGTTTGGCTGCACGAATATTTGGAAGAATTCCCAAATCAGCAAGATGTTTTGCGTTATGCTTTGACTTCGAATGCGCCAGAAACGAAAGACAACGACTTTACTTGGAAAGATTTTCAAGCGAGAAACAATAATGAATTGGTTGCTATTTACGGAAATTTCATTAACCGAGTAGTGGTTTTAACCAATAAATATTACAACGGAATTGTTCCAAGTCCAAACACATTATCTGGTGTGGATGAAGCTACTTTAACGGAATTAAAAGCGTATCCAGCAGTTATTTCAAGTTCTGTAGAACGTTATAGATTTAGAGAAGCTTTGGGCGAAATGATGAATGTAGCTCGTTTAGGAAATAAATATTTGGCCGACGAAGAGCCTTGGAAAATGATAAAAACGGATGAAGGTCGTGTACAAACACAAATGTACGTTGCACTTCAAATTGCCGCAGCATTGAGTGCGCTTTGCGAACCTTTCTTGCCTTTTACTGCAACCAAATTATCAAGAATATTGAAAATCGAAAGTCCGTTGAACTGGAGTACGATTTCAGAAACTTCAGACTTACTTCCAGCTAGTCACCAAATAGGGGAAGCTGAATTGTTGTTTGCCAAAATTGAAGACGAAGAAATTCAGAAACAAATTGATAAACTGGAAGCGACTAAAACAGCTAATATTGCCGAAAACAAAAAGGCCGAACCACAAAAAGAAGCGATTCAGTTTGATGATTTTTCTAAAATGGACATGCGTGTTGGAACCATCTTGGAAGCAGAAAAAATGCCAAAAGCGAACAAGCTTTTGATATTGAAAGTAGATACCGGTATTGATGTTCGCACGATAGTTTCAGGAATAGCTGAAAGTTTTAAACCAGAAGATATCGTAGGGAAACGCGTAACTGTTTTAGTCAACTTGGCTCCAAGAAACTTACGTGGAGTGGAAAGTCAAGGAATGATCTTAATGGCTACAAACGCTGAAGGAAAACTGGTTTTTGTAAATCCAGATGCTGATGGTGTTGCCAATGGTGAGACGATAAATTAATTATAAACCGCAAATTCGCATATTTCACTTCTAAATTGAAAACATAATTTGCGAATTTGCGGTAATTATACTTACACAGAAAAATTAAGCGTTATTTTCGAAAACAGATAAGTTGCCAATTACTTAAAAATGGTGGAATTAAACTTCTGAAACAATCAAAATGACAAATGCAAAACCAAGACTAGCACTTGCTTTCGGAATACTTTGTATTTCGATTTTCCCTATATTAGTTAAACTTAGATTGACTCCCGGGTTGATTTCGGCTTTTTACCGAATGGCAATTGCGGTTAGTTTATTATTACCCTATGTGCTGATCACAAAAAAGTTTGCATTCCCAAAGACAGGCGTCTTACTACTTGCCATCTTGTGTGGTGTGTTATTTGCCTCGGATGTTGCAGTTTGGAACATTGCCATTCAGGAATCAAGCGCTACTCAAGCTTCATTGCTTACTAATTTGTCACCGCTTTGGGTTGGAATTATTTCATATGTTTTCTTAAAAACAAAACCCGCAACTAATTTCTGGATAGGAACCGTGGTTTCCTTATTTGGTATGGCGATGTTAGTTGGCTTCGAGTTTTTCTTGGAGTTGAATTTTGACAACGCTTTCATTTTAGCCGTATTGTCTGGGATATTGTATTCGATTTATTTATTGGTGAGTAAAAAAGCGCTTTCTCAAATGGACGTCCTTTCTTTTATGACTATCAGCCTACTAGCTTCAACAGTATATCTGGCTGTAGTATGTGTAGTAATGAACGAACCTTTTTCGGGTTTTTCAGATATGGGTTGGTTGGTTTTATTTGTTCAAGCTGTGGTATGCCAATTGATGGCTTGGTTATCGATTAGCTATGCCACACAACACATGCGCGCCACACGAGTTTCATTGAGTTTACTGAGTCAGGCCGTATTGACATCTCTATTAGCGTGGTTATTATTGGATGAAAAAATAACCTTAAACATGATTATTGGAGGTGTAATTTTACTTTTGGGTATCCGAATCACATTTTTCACCAAAACACTTTCAGTCAAAAATATATTTAACAAAGCGAAAGAAGATAATTCTTTGGTAAATTAAAAAAATGAAAATGAAAAATTTAAAAGTAATAGCCTTCGATGCTGACGACACCTTATTTGTAAATGAAACTTATTTTGCTGAGACAGAAGAAAAATTCTGTGTATTAATGAGTGATTACTTGTCACATCAGGGGATTTCACAACAACTTTTTAAAATTGAAATTGACAATTTAAAATTGTACGGATATGGAATAAAAGGCTACATTCTTTCGATGATTGAGGCCGCTATGACCATTTCCAATAACACCATTCCGGTTGAAGTTATAGAACGCATCATTCAATACGGAAAAGAATTAACTGAAAAACCAATTCATTTATTGGAAGGTGTAGAAGAAACCCTAGAAGCTTTACACGGTAAATATAAATTAGTTGTTGCCACCAAGGGGGATTTATTGGACCAACGTAGGAAATTACACAATTCAGGACTGGGCAAATATTTTCACCATATCGAAGTAATGTCAGACAAGCAAGAAGTTGATTATTCTGACCTAATCAAACGTCTGGAAATAAGACCCGATGAGTTTTTTATGATTGGAAATTCTCTTAAGTCAGATGTTTTACCTGTTTTGGCTATCGGTGGCCATGCGGCTCACATTCCGTTTCACACCACATGGGCCCATGAAAAGATTAATCATAAGATAGTGCATGAAAACTTCAGAGCTTATGAAAAAATAACTGACGTATTAACAAGGTTTAAATAGCAGGTGCACTCCCCGTTTTTTAAATATACTAAACTCAATTTTTTTCCCTTTTCACAACCTAATTAGACTCTAAAACGATTATTTAAAGTCCTTTATATTAAAAATGGCCTAAAAATAATTACATACCATTAAATTAATCTGTTAAAAACCTGAGAAATTTCCATTAAAAAACCGAAAAAGATTGGTTATTTATATAATAACAATCTATTGTTATATAATTAACTGATTGAAATTTCTTATCAAATAATATGTCGTAATTTTGCACAAATTATAAAAAAGAAAATTATGAAAAAACTTATATTATCGTTGATTTTTGCTGCGGCATTCACAACAGTAAGTGCTCAAACAGAGACTGAAAAAACAGTTACTAACAATGACTATAACAAATGGTCAGTTGAATTAGCTGGAGGTTTAAACAAACCTATGAGACCTATGACTGCTGGATACAGAACTGCAGTAACAAGTGCTTATGTAGCTGATCTAGGAGTTAGATATATGTTTAACAACAAATTTGGTTTAAAAGCTGACTTCGGATACAACAGCTTTAAAGAAGGTGAAAACTCAGTAGGTTTTGACTCTAAATATTACAGAGCAGATTTACAAGGTGTAGCTAACTTAGGAAGAATAATGAACTTTGAAACATGGACTAACACTCTTGGTTTATTAGGTCATGCTGGATTTGGTTTAGGTTTTGGAGAATCTGACAATAGTACTGGAACAGACAAAATGGGTAATTTCATGGCTGGTGTAACAGGTCAAATTAAATTATCTAACAGAGTTGCATTAACTGGAGATTTCACAACAATACTTAATGCTAAACAAAACCGTACTTTTGATGGTGCAAGCGCAATTGGAACACCTGGATTTGCAGGAGTACTTTTCAACGGAACTGTTGGTATTACAGTTTACTTAGGGAAAAACGCAAAACATGCAGACTGGACTGTTGACAATGAAGGTCGTTTAGACGGTATTGAAAATAGAATTGCTGCTATTGAAAATAAAATGTTAGACACTGATAATGATGGTGTAGCTGATTACCTAGATCAAGAGGCAAACACTGCTGATGGGGCTTTAGTTAACACTAAAGGGAAATCAGTTGACGCTAACAAAAATAATGTTCCAGATGACGTAGAAAAATACATCATGGAAAACTATACAAGTAAAACGGATAAGTCTTCTGTTTTAAGCAATAACGAATTAATTACATCTTTAATTAATGGTGGTTATATTGCTACTTATTTTGATTTTGATAAATCAACTCCAACGAATGTTTCGACAGAAGGAATTGACTTCATCTTAACTTATTTGAGAAACAATCCTACTGCTTCAATTGACATCATAGGTCATGCTGACGAATTAGGAAGAACAGCTTACAACGATAAATTATCTAATGCAAGAGCAAACAAAGTGAAAAGCATTTTGATAAAAGCTAATATTGACGCTTCAAGACTGAACGTAATTGCCGCTGGCGAAGATAATTCAGTTGATAAAGATTCAGAACTTGCTAGAAGATTAGTTAGAAAAGTAACTTTCAGAGTTAAATAATTTACCTAATAGATTATCAAAAAGCCCTAAAGGAAAATTCCTTTAGGGCTTTTTTCATTAAACCAATAACGGTATTTTTGACAAATAATAAAACAACAAAACATTGAAAACACTTTTGGACATAGAGAGATGGCCCCGCAAAGAACATTTTCATTTTTTTCGAAAATTTGAAGAGCCCTTTTTTGGCGCTACTGTTGAAATAGACTGTACCAAAGCCTATGAAAATTCTAAAGCTATAGGCTCCTCCTTTTTTATATATTACCTTCACAAAACATTGGTTGCGGTTAATACTAATGAATCCTTTAGATACAGAATTGCCGATGATCAAGTATACATTTACGATCAAATCGACGGTTCGGCTACTATAGGGAGAGAGGATAGCACTTTTGGGTTTTCATTGATTAAATACGATCCTGATTTTGCGGTTTTTACGGCAACTGCATTGGTTGAAATAGAACGTGTTCAAAACACGCCCGGTCTTTTTACTAGTGCTTTTGATACGGATAACGTAATCCATTTCTCCGCAATTCCTTGGCTTAATTTCACTTCGCTTTCCCATGCTAGAAGTTATACTTTTCAGGATAGTTGTCCTAAAATTTCTTTTGGAAAAATGATTACTGGTGAAGGAGGTAAAAGAACAATGTCAATGTCAATTCATGTACACCATGGATTAATGGATGGATTACATTTAGGCCAATTTGTAGATCTTTTTCAAGAATTAATGAATCAGTAGTGTTTTCTTTTTTTGTAACTTTACAAGAAACACATTTCTTATGCTATCAAAAAATATTGAATCCGCACTGAACGATCAAGTTCGAATTGAGGCTGAATCTTCTCAAGCTTACCTTTCTATGGCTTCTTGGGCAGAAACCCATGGCCTTGAAGGTATTTCAAAATTCATGTATGCCCAATCTGATGAGGAACGCGCCCATATGCTAAAAATGGTTAAATTCATCAATGAACGTGGTGGCCATGCTCAGGTAACCGAGCTGAAAGCACCTAAAACGGCCTATAGTACCTTCAAAGAAATGTTTGAAGAATTATATAAACATGAAGTGTTTGTATCCGAATCTATAAACGAATTAGTTCACATATCTCTTACTGAAAAAGATTACGCAACACATAACTTCTTACAATGGTATGTTGCCGAACAAATTGAAGAGGAAGCTCAGGCTAAAAACATATTAGATAAAATAAACCTTATAGGAGACGACAAAGGGGGGCTGTATTTATTTGACAGGGATATTCAACAACTTACGGCAAACAAGGGAGCATAATAGCTTATAATTAAGTTAAACCCAAGATAAGTCGCCTAATTAAAGCGTATATTTACTTTGAACTTAATTCTTTGAAAATTGGGCAAAAAGGATAAAAATAAGGACAAGGACAAGGATAAAAAAAAACTCCTTAAAAAAGACAAGCCTCAAAAAGACTTAAAGACGGAATGTTGTGAAAAATATAAAAAAGGTGAAGATAAGCGCTGTCCAAGGTTTGACTTACCTCAAAAAAAATAGTGATCAGTTTTCAATTGGAATTTATATTAACACCTTGGTTTTCCAACATATTCTTCATTAAACAAATTAAAACAAAAAGAACAGCCACGTCTCAATTTTGAAGGACGTGGCTGTTTTTATTTAAGAGGGTATCTTCGTTTTTTAAACTATAGTTCTGGCAACTGACCACTAATAACTGATTACTGACCCCAAAAAACTACTTTCCTAATAAAAGTACTTCATGAACGACAACTTCGGTAACATAGCGTTTATCTCCGTTTTTATCCTCATAACTTCTATGGGTTAATTTGCCTTCGACTGCAATCTCTTTACCTTTGGTAACATATTGTTCGATAATGTCAGCCGTTTTTCCCCAGGCCACTAGTTTGTGCCACTGCGTTTCCTCTACTTTCTCTCCTTTATCATTTTTGTAGCTTTCGTTTGTAGCTAACGTGATATTAGCTAATTTTTTTCCCCCATCAAAAGTTTTGATTTCTGGTTCTTGTCCTACGTGACCGATTAACTGTACTTTGTTTCTTAATGCATTCATGGCGTGTAAATTTTAATTGTTATTGTTATGTATAAAAGTCTTGCCGATACTTGTTTGTTTCGACATTGCAAAGATTAGACAGCAAAAGCAACTTATTCGGTTAGCATTCAATTACTTTCGGTTGTAAATATTTGTAAACGTTTGTAAACGGATAATATTTGTACTATATTTGTTGTCAAATCAATTATATATGTCAAATACAATACAGTCTATTGAATTAAGAAATTTAAAAATAGAGGACTACAAAGAATTAAAAAAATCGATGGTTGAATCATATCCAGAAATGGCTGAATCATTTTGGAAAGAAGAACAATTAGAGATTTTATTAAAAAAATTCCCCGAAGGACAACTTGTTATTGTAGTTGACGGAATAGTAGTAGGTTCAGCATTATCTATTTTAGTAACTGAAGATTTTGCATTCAAAACTAAAACCTACAAAGATATTACTGGCAACTATACTTTTTCAACCCATACCCCTGACGGAGAAGTTATTTACGGAATAGATGTTTTTATCAATCCAAAATACCGTGGTCTAAGACTAGGTAGACGTTTATATGATGTTAGAAAAGAATTATGTGAGCAATTAAACCTGAAATCAATCATTTTTGCAGGCAGAATTCCATCTTATGGAAAATATAAAGATGAGATTACTCCAAAAGTATATATTGAAAAAGTAAAGAAAAAAGAATTATACGACCCTGTTTTATCATTTCAATTAAGCAATGATTTCCATGAAATTCGTGTGCTGAAAAATTATTTAGAAGGCGATACTGAATCTCAAGAATATGCAGTAATGCTAGAATGGAATAATATTTATTATGATGATAGTCCAAAACTAATTAACCATAAAAAAAGTGTGGTTAGACTTGGATTAATCCAATGGCAAATGCGTTCATTGTCTAATCTAAACGCTCTTTTTGAACAAGCCGAGTTTTTTATTGATACTGTATCTGGTTACGGAAGTGACTTTGCCTTATTCCCAGAGTTTTTCACAGCGCCCTTAATGGCTGATTACAATCATTTATCAGAAGCAGAGGCGATTAGGGAATTAGCTAAACATACCGAAGATGTAAAACTTAAGTTTCAAGAGTTTGCTATTTCTTATAACATCAATATTATCACCGGGAGTATGCCTTTTATAGAAAATGGACATGTTTATAATGTTGGTTTTTTATGTAAACGTGACGGTACAAACGAAATGTACCGTAAAATTCATATTACTCCTAATGAAATTTTCCATTGGGGAATCACTGGAGGAGATACAATTCAAACCTTCGATACTGACTGTGGAAAAATAGGAATTGTGATTTGTTATGATGTTGAATTCCCTGAGCTTTCAAGATTAATGGCTGATGAAGGAATGAATATCTTGTTTGTCCCTTTTCTTACAGATACCCAAAATGGATATACTCGAGTAAAACACTGCGCACAAGCAAGAGCAATTGAAAACGAATGTTATGTAGCTATTGCAGGTTGTGTGGGTAATTTACCCAAAGTAAATAATATGGATATACAATATGCACAAGCAGCAGTATTTACACCATCTGATTTTGCGTTTCCAAGTAATGGAGTTAAGGCAGAAGCAACTCCTAATACCGAAATGACTTTGATTGTTGATGTAGATATCAATCTTTTAAAAGAACTTCACGAACACGGAAGTGTGAAAATAATGAAAGACAGAAGACACGATTTATATAGTTTAAAAAAATTATAATAGATGAAAAATTGTTTAGAATGTGAAGAGAAAATTGTGGGGCGGGAAGATAAAAAATTCTGCAGTGACGGTTGTCGCAATGCCTTTAACAACAAAATAAACAAAGACAGCAATAATTACATGCGCAACATAAATAATAAGTTGCGCAAAAATTATCGCGTCCTTTCGGAGCTTAACACCGAAGGAAAATCAAAAACTAATCGAGCAAAACTCCTGAGTAAAGGTTTTGAATTTGAGTTTTTCACCAACATTTTGAACACCAAAACAGGAAACACCTACTATTTCCTATATGACCAAGGCTATCTCGCCCTTGAAAATGATTTTTACATGTTAGTTAAAAAAGATATATAGACCCCAATATATAATAAATGAATAAAAATTATACCTCAATTCTTTCTATTGTTTTTATCCTTGGAATACTAGGATTTGTTTATTTTACTATGATGCCGCAGTGGACATCGGATGATAAAATCCCTCTTTCTGAATTTTCTACAAACCGAGCTTTAAAGCAAGTAAAAGCAATTTCTAAACAACCTCATTATGTAGGTTCTGCAAATCACGATATTGTAGCTTCATATCTAATTAAAGAGTTGGAAAAACTTGGATTGGAAACTTCAATTCAAGAAGGATATACATTAACTGATTGGGGGAATCTGGTAAATTCAAAAAACATAATTGCCAGAATTAAGGGAACTAATAGCTCCAAAGCATTATTATTGTTGTCCCATTATGATAGCGCTCCTCACTCCTACTCACACGGAGCTAGCGATGCAGGAACTGGCGTAGCCACAATTCTTGAAAGTGTACGCGCTTTTATACACAATAAAAAGCAACACAAAAACGACATCATAATTCTGTTTACTGATGCGGAAGAATTAGGATTAAATGGTGCCGCTTTATTTGTGACTAAACACCATTGGGCAAAAGAAGTAGGCTTGGTGCTGAATTTTGAAGCTAGAGGAACCTCGGGCCCTAGTTATATGTTAATGGAAACCAACAAAGGAAACTCAGGACTTGTAAAAGAATTTGCTGCTGCAAATGCAAGCTTTCCGGTTTCTAATTCTTTGATGTATAGCATTTACAAAATGTTGCCTAACGATACTGACTTGACCGTATTTAGAGGACAAGGAAACATTCAGGGTTTTAACTTTGCATTTATAGACGATCATTACAATTACCACACGGCTCAGGACGATATCAATCATTTAAACCCAAACAGCTTAGCGCATCAAGGCAGTTATTTAATGCCGCTTTTGAATTATTTTTCGAATGCTAATTTGAACACTACTCAAGCAACAGAAGATTATGTCTATTTTAATATTCCTTTTACGTTTATAAGCTATCCTTTTGACTGGGTTTTACCAATGCTAATTATAGCAATAGCACTATTTATATTATTACTGTTTATTGGAATTGCTAAACGAATAATTTCGTTACCGGCTATCCTAAAAGGGTTTATTCCTTTATTAGGATCTCTAATTATAACGGGATTAGTAACCTATTTCGGGTGGAAAGGATTGCTTTTAGTTTATCCACAATACAATGATTTACTAAACGGCTTTACCTACAACGGTCATTCTTATATTGCCGCTTTTGTCGCATTAAGTTTATCTATATGCTTTGCGTTCTACACAACTTCAACATTCAAAAAAGCAACAATAAATCAATATGTTGCACCACTAATTTTATGGCTTATCATCAATGGATTGATAGTTTATAGTCTTAAAGGTGCTGGATTTTTAATTATCCCTGTTTATTTTGGTTTGTTTTCATTTGCTTATTTCATCCTTACCCAAAAATCAAGTCTCAATTTGTACTTGTTGTTTTGCATTCCTGCCTTGTTACTCATCGCGCCTTTTATCCAAATGTTCCCTATCGGTCTTGGATTAAAAGTGCTTTTTGGAAGTGCCTTACTGACTGTTTTAACTTTTGGATTGCTATTGCCTGTTTTTCAGGCTTTCGCCAATAAAAGATTGTGGTCCACTATCTTTTTATTCATAGCCATCGGATTTTTTGCGAAAGCACACTACGAATCGGGTTACGAATTAGGAAAAGCTAAATCCAATAGTTTATTATACATCTATGATGCAGATACAGACAAAGCGAACTGGGCAACATACGACACCAACCTAGATTCTTGGACTAAAAGCTATTTGGGTGAAAACCCGAAAGCAGCTAAAAACCTGAATCAAACGCCTTTATTCAGCAAATACAATTCAGGGTTTACCTATGCCACAGAAGCACCTAAAAAATTCATTCAGAAACCAACTATCGAATTTCTTGAAAACAGCATAGTTGACAACGAAAGATTTATAAAACTACGAATTACCCCAAATCGAAAAGTCAATCGTTATGATATTTTTGCCAATGAAAAAATGGAGATCAATAATTTAATTGCCAATGGCGCTAAAGCAATAGATAAAAACGGAGCTGTTTTTAAAAGAAATGGCAAGAAGGTTTTGAGTTATTATGTTGTGAATAACGCTCCATTAGAGCTTCAATTTGTAATTAATGCAGGAACTGAATTTGATATGGAATTAATGGAAAGTTCATTTGATTTGATGTCGAATCCTTTATTTACTATTTCGAAAAGAGAAAATTGGATGATGCCAACCCCTTTTGTGTTGAACGATGCCGTAGTGATCAAGCAGAAGATAAAATTAAGCACAACCATTGTTGAACAACCTCAACTTAATCCAACTCTAAATCCACTCCAAAAAGAAAAAACAAAAATTGCAATGGACAGCATTAAAGTAAATTAATTTTGCTGAAATTTGCAGTTGCAAACACATTAGACAACTCTAAGGAACTACTTCTTATGTGATTTGAATTAAATAAATAGCACAATGGATCGAATTAGCATTTTGGGTTGTGGTTGGCTGGGACTTCCGTTGGCGCAGGTTTTGATAAAAAACGGCTATTCCGTTAAGGGTTCCACGACTTCAGTAGAGAAACTTTCCACGCTTGAAGAAATAGGAATCAACCCTTTTTTATTGGAGCTAGACAGCGAGAACACACCGGACACTACCTCTGATTTTTTAGAAGGAAGCAAAACACTTATTATAGCAATTCCGCCCAAATTAAGAGGGAAAAACAAAGATTATTCGGATTCCAATAACAATTCGTTTGTCAATAAAATAACCCGTCTACTGCCTTTCATAAAGCAATCTACTGTTGAAAATGTGCTTTTCATCAGTTCAACCGCAGTTTATGGCGATGCCAATGATCTAATTACAGAACAATCAATCCCAATTCCCGTTACCGAAAGTGGCAAACAATTATTGGCAATCGAGCAACTGTTACTGGTAGAGAGTCATTTTAAAACCACTGTATTGCGTTTTGGGGGTTTAATAGGCAAAGATCGTCACCCCGCTAGGTTTATGGCGGGAAAAGAGAATTTAGACAATCCTGAGGCGCCTATTAATCTCATTCATCAAGAGGATTGTATCGGGATTATTCTAAAAATATTGGAAACCAATTCTTGGGGAAAAACATTTAATGCAGTTACACCATTTCACCCTTCAAGAGAAGTTTATTATACTCAAAAAGCATTGGAAAACGGACTTGTTCCGCCAAAGTTCAATCACGAGAATCTTTCGACAGGAAAAACTGTCCTAAGTGATAAATTAGAAAAAACACTCCGCTATTCTTTTACTGTAAATCCTTTATAAAGTGAAAACTAAAATTCAAAATGCCTTTTCAAATAAGATAAATTCCATTGGGCTGCCAATTCTAGCCTTATGCTGGGTAAGTTTTTTTTGGGGAACTACGTGGATTGCTTCCAAAGAGGGCGTACGACATATGCCAGCTTTACAACTTGCGGGAATTAGGCAATTTATAGGCGGAATGCTTTATGTTTCCTTCTTCTTGTTTAAAAAAGCAACTTGGCCAAAAGGCAAACAATGGCAAACAATCATAATTCTAAGCATTCTTAACTTTGTATTAAGCAATGGACTTAGTACTTGGGGAGTAAAATATATCAGTAGTGGACTGGGTGCTATCATTGGTGCCATTTTCCCTTTATGGATTGTCATTATCACTTTCCTTGGCGGGGAGAGAATCGCTAGATTAGCGGTTATTGGTTTAATGATTAGTTTTGGAGGAATTTGTATCGTATTCTATGATCATTTGTCTGACTTTTTAAATGCTGATTTTAGATTCGGGATTTTAATTTCAATTATAGCAACCATTACCTGGGCTTTTGGAACCTTATACACCAAGAAAAAAGCACCTAGTTTTAATCCCTATTTTAGTATTGGACTGCAAATGCTTATTTCAAGTATGATCCTTATTACCTATACCGAAACAACAAATACAGCTGTAAGCCTAAGTGCTATTCCAATACAATCTTGGTACGCCATCGCTTATTTGGTAATTGTAGGTTCTGTTTTAACTTTTATAGCTTTTATCTATTCTTTGCAAAAACTACCAACGGAATTAAACAGCATCTATGCTTACATCAACCCAATTGTGGCGGTACTTTTAGGCGCTGTTATTTTCAATGAAGAGCTTACAAAACCCATTATTTTAGGTGGAGCAGTTACCCTTTGCGGATTGTATATGGTCAATCATTCCATAAGGAAAACGAGAAAATCACTCTTGGAGAAGAAAAACCAAGAAGAAGTAAAAGTAAAAATGATGAAAATTTAGCATAAAAAAATCCCAAGCTCTCTACTGTCCAAAGTTAGACATTGACTTTTGTGAAGTGGTCAACTTCGAGTATTATATTTAGTTATGACTATTAGTGCTTGTATAAAAATATCACTAAAAGTGGGTGTTTTATTTACAATTTACTTTTTGTAAGTTTGGCACTAGTTATTTAATTAAATAGCCCTAACTTTATAAATCAAATTTTGAAACAAACCACAAACCACAAACCACAAACCACAAACCACAAACCACAAACCACAAAACTCTAAGCTACATTAGCAGAATTCTTTTTCTGTTTGTACTAGCGTACTTTATGACTAATTGCAGCCTAGATACTCAAGACATTAATAAAAACGATGTGGCTGCAACTCCACAAAACGAAATTTCATTCGAACAGTTTAAAAATAAGACCGGACTAAAAAATTTCAAAAACACCATTAGTTTACCAGAGGTCACATTAAACACTCAAGCTAAAAAAGTTGGACAAAATCATCACACTTTAAATGATTTCAATATTGATACTACTTACATTAAACAATTTATTGTACAAAATAAAACTACTTATACTTTCAAGATTACTCCAAAAATAGTCATGCGGAATAGTATTTTTAATCTTAATGTATATAATAAAAATGGAATTTGGGAAACGTCAATTATCGAAATGATACCTACGGATCAAAATCACAAAGACCTTATTACTGCTAATACCAAACAATTTAAAGGTAAAATGAGACTTGTTTATCAATCAACTCCAGATCAAAACACTAATAATAAGTCCTATGCAAAATCATCAGGCACAGGCTACACTACTGTTTTTGTAACAGGAAATAGACATTGTACACGTACAGAAGAATGCGCCAATGGCACCTGTGATAATTGTAATCAATGCGTAGACTATTACGCTTTTAGACTGCCAGTAGATGGTAAAGTTGTAGAAGCTTTAGTTGAGACAACAAATATTGAATCTCAAGGTGGTGGTGGTAGTGGCACTAATTTAACTGATCCCAGCGGATATGTCATAGATCCTAACTTATTTGATCTAAGTAATCCAAAATCATTCATATTATTACAAAAAGCAGAAACAGCAGCTGCATTTTGGGCTGATCTATCAAATGATTTGAAAGGGTGGGCTATTGTTAATGAAAATGAATATACAACATTTCTTAACTCATACTTAGCTACACTTACACAAGAAAGTAGGGATAATTCAAGAAATTTAATCTCACTTCGTGTTCTTTATAATAATGTAAGTGTTTCCTGGGAACAGTTCGAAAATTGGTTTATGGGAACATCGGAAGGGCAAGATGGTGATTATGATGCTGCCTATTGGGGAAATCCTAATTTAACTTTTCAGCAACAAAATTTGCCAACTTATAATAATTATGTTAATAACATGGCTCGTTCTCAAGACGGAAAACTTATGGAGGGTGCTGATAATGTCTATGGTTTGGTTGGGGGAACAGTTCAGCAAGCTAGAATTGATAATCCAAGAAGAACCGCGAACACTTGTGCATTAAAAGTTTCTATAGCTCTAGTAAGGTCAGGTATTATTATTCCAGATTTACCAGGCATCACACTTGAAGGAAGTGGCGAATTTGCTGGGAAATTCATTTTCCTAAACGCCAAAGAACTTAATGCTTGGATGCGAAAAACTTTCGGTACAAAAACAGGAATAGGAAATACTCCCATAAATGCCAATCATCTTTCCTACAACGCTGCCGATGGAGGGCCAAACGGAATATATTTTCCAAATGAATTAAAGAACAAGTACGGAATATATTCAATGATAACAACAGAGCAATATAGATTAGATACAAGTACGTCAGGACATGCAGATCTTTTATTTACTGATAGTAAAGGTTACGGCAATTGTGCATTTAAATGCTTTTTCAATTTACCAATTCAAAGAATCGATGTATGGATATTAAACTAATGAAAACAGTAATAGCAATAGGGTTTATTTTAACTTTATTTTCATGTTCAGCCGTTAAAGGTAGTAAAGACCTCAATACATATTATGGAGACGCCTTTTTTTATCCTGGATATTCTAAAAACAAACCGAGTCCTAAAAACAGTTGGGTCATAGAGTACAAACAAAATGCATTTTTTGACTGTTTATTTCAAGGCTATAAAAATGATTCAATTTTCAAATTAATACAGAAAGAAGATATATTTCTCGAAGCAGCAGTTCCAATGTCATTATGGCCTAAGATTAAATCTGATAGTAAAAAAATAATTGACAATTTGCCAGCAACAGAATATTATAATGATGAAACAGATAAACATAAAAGGCATTTTTTAGAAACGTGTTTATGTTACTTCGCCAGCCGAGAACTCGATTCTGTTGCAAAGAGAGCATATCAAGAACATACAAAGGTCAAATAAAACACCTCTTAAATCCTTGCTGCCGAACGAATCCTTTCGTGTCGTTAGCGATTAAAGAACTGTATTTGAGAATTTAAAAATAGAAAGTATGTTTAAACAATTATAAATTCCAACATCTTAAGAGATTGTATTTAATAAGTTTTGCAGTAGTCCGATATTTAAATGTATTTCTACTATTACAAAAAAGAAACTTTACCAATAGATTATACAGATATATGGATTTTAAATTAAAATTATGAAATTAGTACAAAATACTTTAATAGTAACAGTAAGTCTTTTAGTATTATCTTGTAAGACATATAACCGAGATACTTTTTACACTAGAGGAGTTGATAGAATGACTGATAGTTTTGAATCCTTAATGGCAGAAAACAGCAACATTGTTTTAGGAAGTCCTTTTAATAATCCTGACATATTGTGGAACAGTTTAAAAACAAAAATATATAACTATGTTGAAAATAACGGAGGTAGCTCTGTTGCGCCATCACCTTCTCAAAATACAATTTGGAGGCCAGATTGGACAAAAGTTCGCCAAGTTTTGAGAGGAGAAGTAGCAATAAGTGATTTAGGATGTAATTAAAAAATTCATTATGAAAAAAAATATTATTATTTTAAAAAAGATCTTTATCGTAGCCGGTCTTTCAAGTATCTTGCTAATAATTTTAGATTTACTATTCAAAATCAGTATTCAAAATACGAATGGCATATATTTAGCTAGTGCAACTTTAATGTTTATTTTATTTTTAACATCTCTTTATCTATTCTTCATTTTATCAGATATTCAAAAAAACAAATTTATTTATTTGAGTTGGTTAAATTTTATTTTACAAATTCTATCTCTTACATTTTTTATTTATTGGGGAATAATAGAATCTGATGCTTTGGCTTTTTTATATCCTGCCTATTTTGCAATTGCAACAATCTTTAATTTAATAGTTATGTCAATTATCTATATAATCAAAAAAACAGGAGGTAAATATTTTTACAAAGACTGGTTGTACTTTTTAGGATTAATTGCATTATTTGTATTCTATATAGTTATAATGAGACAAATTAAATCTTAAACAATAACGAAAAGCGGTTTTAAACTTGTTTACAACCGCTTTTCTTATTAACATAAGTTTAAAGATTTATCAACTTGCGCTTATCCAAACAAGTACCAGCTTGAATTATGAAAACAAACTTTTGGGTGCTGGCTATTCGGGACATGCTGATCTAATTAAGAACGGATATGTAATTGGAGGCGCAAATACATCTCCCAACGGCGGAGTGAAATCAATAAGAATTTGGGTTTTAAATTAAATACAACGCATTATGACATTAACAAAAAGAACAATTCTATTCATCGCCATTTCATGTACTCCTTTCATTTATTGTCAGGAGACTGAAAAGGTGGAAAAAATTAAAATTGGAAAGTATAAATATGAAGCCTACTATAAAAATTTTAATCATTACGAAGTAAATGAAAAAGGATATTCCCTTTTTTTCAAAAAAGGAAACACAGAACAATCTATCTGCGCCTGTATTTATTATAAGGATAATAGCATATTGAGTTTAGGTCATATGATAGTTGATAAAGAAAAAGGTCTAATTACCTGTATGGTAAAAACAATAGTTAAGAGAGTCGATTTCGTATCAGACTCCATAAAATATGTCAAAAAGCAAAATAAGCAAGGATTTTTTGAGCCCATTTTGACTGTCGAATATACAAACGGAAAAGAAAAAATCCTTTTTAAAAAATAAATACTTCTTATTCTAGACCTTTTTCCCTCTTGAAAAAGCAGGTTATTGGTTAAAAGCATTTCCAGTAACGTACTGACAATGAAGTGTAAATTAGCACTACCAATTACCTCATCCTACAATAGCTAACAAAAAAACCCATCGTAAAGATGGGTTTTTAGCTTTCATCACATATTCTTTAAACTACCAGATTTTAACTCTATTTTCAGGAGCAATATACATCCCGTCATTAGACTGGATATCAAAAGCCTTGTAGAAAGCATCAACATTTTGTAACGGCACATAAGCACGATACATTCCTGGAGAATGCGGGTCCGTTTTTACTTGATTTTTAATTGCTTCATCACGTGATTTTGTACGCCATACAGTAGCCCAAGAAATAAACAAACGTTGTTCAGGTGTCATACCATCAATTAAACCTGGACTAGGATTGTCTTTTAAGTACAATTGTAAACCATCATAAGCTGCATTTATACCACCTAAGTCACCAATGTTTTCTCCTAAAGTAAATTTACCGTCTACAAAAGTCCCTGGCAAAGGCTCTAACTTGCTATATTGATCAGCAAGAGCAGTTGTCAAAGCGCTAAATTGTTTTGAGTCATCAGCAGTCCACCAGTCAACCAAGTTTCCGTCAGCATTGTATCTTGAACCTGAATCGTCAAAACCATGCGATATTTCGTGACCGATAACAGCTCCAATTCCACCGTAATTTACAGCCTCATCAGCTTGGTAATTGTAAAACGGAGGTTGTAAAATAGCTGCTGGAAATACAATTTCATTGTAAGCAGGATTGTAGTATGCATTTACAGTTTGAGGCGACATTCCCCATTTCTCTTTATCAACCGGTTTATTCAACTCAGCTAAATTCTCTTGAAAACGCCATTTTGATAAGTTTTTAACATTGTCAAAATAAGTCCCACCTTCTTCTGGACTTACTATTGTAAGAGCTGAATAGTCTTTCCATTTGTCAGGATATCCAATTTTTACTCTTGATTTATGCAGTTTTGCAACAGCACTTACTTTAGTCTCTGCTGACATCCAAGCCAAATTATTGATTCGGTTTTCAAAAGCTAGAAATATGTTTTTTATCATTTTCGCCGCTTTTTCTTTGGCTTCAGCCGGAAATTTTTTCTCTACATATAATTTCCCTAAAGCTTCCCCTATAGAACCATTAATGGTTTGAAGTGCATTCTCGTCTCTTGGTCTTTGTTTAGCAGCTCCAGTTAAAGTTTTACCATAGAATTCCCAGTTTGCATTTTCAATATCAGTTGATAATTGAGAGGAGGCTCTGTTTAACAAAGTCCATCGCATGTATGCTTTCCAATCATTAACTTTGTTTTCTTTAAAAATATCTTCTAAAGCAGTAAGGTATTTAGGTTGTGAAACAATTAGAGAATCAACATTAGCCAAACCAATTTTAGTAAAATAATTATCCCAATTAATAGAAGGAGTTAATTTTTGAAGGTCTTTAATAGTCATTGGGTTATATGACTTTCTTCTGTCTCTTCTCTCAACTCTATCAAATCTAGGCTTTGACATCGCTATTTCTAAAGCTAGAATTTTATCGGCGCTTACTTTAGCATCCGCTGGTTTTTCACCTAAGAACTGCAACATTTTAGCAACGTGCAAAACATACTTTTCTCTTTTTTCTTTAGAGTCAGCATCTTCTGACAAATAATAATCCCTGTCAGGTAAACCTACGCTCCCTAAACCAACATTTATTACATTTCTATTACTGTTTTTAGCATCTATACCAACGCCTGCTCCAAAAAACCCTATCCCACCTACAGGCTCCATTTCGATTAAAAATGCCTCTAAATCTTTAGTGTTTTTAATTGCATTTATCTTTTTTAAATACGGTTTTAAAGGAGCTATTCCAGCTTTGTTTCTACCTACAGTATCTAAAATGGATTTGTATAAATTGATTGCTTTTCCTTGATCGGTATTGGACTTATAAACTGGATTCAAAGAGGCTTCTTTTAAAATAGCCAAAGCATCATTATCTGTACGCTGACGCAATTCGTTGAAACTTCCCCAAGAATTTCTATCGCTAGGTATTTGTGTGTTTTCTAACCAGGTTCCGTTTACATATCGAAAGAAATCATTACTTGCTTTTACATTTGTATCCATGTATTTAACATTGATACCCGGTTCTTTCGCGGCCGGTACATTTTGAGCTTGACTTACAGTAAGTCCCATAATTGCAGGAATCACAAAAAGAAGCTGCTTATTGACGGTTTTTTTCATTTTTATTGTTTCTTGGTTATCCTGACAAATCTAATTAATAATGCATTTGAATATGTTAATATTATCTAAAAATTAAAGTCCTCAAAACTAGACTACTTAATTAATATTCGAATAAAACAAAAAAATCCCAAGCTTTCACTTGAGATTTTTTTCAACTTAATTTATCTGTTACCAGATTTTAACTCTTTTTTCCGGTTCGATATACATACCGTCTCCTTTTTGAATTCCAAATGCCTTATAAAAAGCATCGACATTTTGTGAAGGAACGTAAGCTCTGTACATCCCTGGAGAATGTGGATCTGTTTTTACTTGGTTTTTTATGGCTTCATCACGCGATTTTGTACGCCATACAGTAGCCCAAGAGATAAAGAATCTTTGTTCAGCAGTATAACCATCAATAAGTCCCGGATTTCCCTTTTCCTTTAAAAACAATTGTAAGCCATCATAAGCAGCATTTATTCCGCCTAAATCCCCTATGTTTTCCCCTAAAGTGAATTTACCGTCAACATGTACACCAGGCAATGGCTCTAAAGCACTATATTGATCAGATAAAGCAGTTCCTAAAGCAGTAAATTGTTTTAAATCTTCAGCTGTCCACCAGTCCACTAAATTCCCGTCGGCATTGTATCTAGCTCCAGAATCATCAAAACCATGTGAAATTTCATGTCCAATAACCGCCCCTATACCACCGTAATTCACCGCCTCATCAGCTTGATAGTTATAGAAGGGAGCTTGAAGTATGGCTGCCGGAAAAACGATTTCATTATAAGAAGGGTTATAATAAGCATTTACAGTTTGTGGTGACATATACCATTCTGTTTTATCAACTGCCTTGTATAATTTTTCAATATCTTTTTGAAAACTCCATCTTGACAAATTTTTCATATTTTCAAAATAAGTCCCCCCATTAGCAATGTCACTAATCTCTAACGTCGAATAATCTTTCCATTTGTCAGGGTATCCTATTTTGATAGTGATTTTATTCAGTTTTTCTATGGCCTTCGTTTTAGTGTCAGCAGACATCCATGTCAAATTATTGATACGGTTTTGATACGCAAGAATAATATTCTTTATCATTTTCTCTGCTTTTAATTTAGCTTCAGCAGGAAACATTTTTTCAACATATAATTTCCCTAAAGCCTCACCTATGGTATTGTTAACCATTTGTAATGCTTTGTCTTCACGAGGTCTTTGTTTTATCGCTCCGGTTAATGTCTTACCGTAAAAATCAAAATTAGCTGCTTCTATAGTAGTGGTTAACATTGAAGTGGATTTATTTAGCAAAGTCCATTTCATGTATTCTTTCCACGCTTCCACTTTGTTTTCAGCAAGAATGGTTTGTAATTTCTTCATATATCTCGGCTGAGAAACAATTACAGTGTCTAATTTCGTGAAACCAAGACCTGTAAAATACTCATTCCAGTTAATGGCAGGAGTCATCGATTGCAATTCAGCAATAGTCATAGGATTGTATTGTAATCTACCGTCTCTACGCTCTACTCTATCCAACCTTGGTTGTGACAATTCAATTTCTAAAGCCAAAACCAGGTCAGCACTTTCCTTTGCTTTCTCTGGAGATTCCCCTATAAACTGCAACATTCTTGCTATATGCGCACGGTATTTTTCTCTTTTTTCTTTAGTGTCCTTTTCATCCGAAGAGTAATAATCGTTATCAGGCAATCCTAATCGACCTACTCCCAAATTAAGAGAATTCTTAGTGCTGTTTTTATCATCAGCTCCAACTCCTATTCCTATAAAACCAATTCCGCCGACAGGTTCCATTTCGATCATTAATTTTTGCAAATCAGTAGCACTTCTTACTGCGTCAATTTTTGCTAAATAAGGCAATAACGGAATGATTCCTTGTTTGTCTCTAGCAACAGTATCTAATATCGATTTGTAAAGATTTACCGCTTTTCCTTGATCCGTGTTCGATTTGTATTTTGTGTTTTTAGACGCAAGTTTCAGTATCTCTAATGCGTCTTTATCTGTTTTTTTAAGCAACTCGTTAAAACTTCCCCAGGTAGTCCTGTCACTCGGAATTTCGGTTTTATCAAGCCAGGCCCCATTTACAAATCGAAAGAAATCATCAGCAGGTTTTACAGTATTATCAAAATAGGAAGTATTAATTCCAGGTACTTTATTAGCCGGCACAGCCTGTGCTTGTGCTTCCGCGAATCCAATTATTGCAGGAATCGCATAAAGAAGCTGTTTATTAAGCTTTATTTTCATTTTATTAATGTGTTTGGTTAGTATTACAAAGCTATCGATAAATTAAGTTATAATCTAATGGGCTTCAAATAATAATTAGATCAATGGGAAAAGGGGCATTTTTTTGTATTTTTGCAAAAATATTTTTTATGAAGTCTGTTATTTATAAGTACTGGAAATTTATTGGCGTGTTTGTTGTGTTTTCAACCATTACCCTTTACTTATTTTATACGGCGCTCAAACCAGCTAAAATGCTTCCCATTTATAATCCGGCTGATGTTAATCCAGAATTGGTTGACAGTACGGTGCAATACATTAGTAAATACCACACTATCGCCGATTTTTCTTTTGTTAACCAAAATGGTAAAACGATCACTCAAAAAGATTATGAAGGCAAAATTTACGTTGCCGATTTTTTCTTCACAACTTGTGGGTCTATCTGTCCTAAGATGACTACAAATCTAGCCGACATTCAAAAAGCGACTTTAAATAATCCTAAGGTAATGCTGCTTTCCCATACCGTTTTCCCAGAAACCGATAGTGTTCCTGTGTTGAAAACCTATGCTTTAAAACATGGTGTTATTGATAGCAAATGGAACTTGGTTACCGGCGACAAAAAAGAAATTTACACTATGGCAAGAAAATCGTATTTGGCAGTGAAACTAGGAAAGCCAAGTGAACTCTACGATATGGTACATACTGAAAATTTCGTTTTGGTGGATTCTAAAAAAAGAGTCCGTGGGTTTTATGACGGAACTAATAAAGAAGAGATGAAAAAATTAATTGAAGACATTAACTTTTTGTCAAAGGAATAACACAATACAGATACAATTGCGTTCCTTCATTTTTACAAAAATGACAATTATCATTTATTTTACTATTATAATATGTACTTTTGCAATCTTAATTCAATCTAAATAAGACTTGCGAACAACGATAAATTCACTTAAAAAAGGCGAAAAAGCCATTATCAAAGATTTTGATATTGATATCGTTCCATTAAAACTACTCGAAATGGGTTGTTTGCCTGGGAATCAAGTCGAATTGCTTCAAATCGCCCCTTTTGGTGATCCTCTCTATTTGAATGTAAATGGTTCACACCTTGCTATTCGTGTAGAAACTGCCTGTGAAATTGAAGTTGAACTAATCAAAAGCAATCTATAATAAGCATGCAAAACATCAACGTCGCTCTAATAGGGAACCCAAACGTAGGTAAAACTTCTGTTTTTAATCAGTTAACAGGTCTTAACCAGCAAGTAGGGAATTACCCAGGTATTACGGTTGAAAAAAAGATGGGTTTTTGCAAATTACCCAATAATGTCAAAGCCAATATCCTAGACTTACCAGGGACTTACAGCCTTAATGCAAGCTCGATTGATGAAAACGTAGTGATTGAATTACTGTTAAACAAAAACGATAAATTATATCCAGACGTAGCCCTTGTGGTTACCGATGTGGAAAATTTAAAGAGAAACTTACTTCTTTTTACCCAGATAAAAGACTTGGAAATTCCAACGATATTAGTCATAAATATGGCTGACAGAATGGAATACAAAGGAATTTCACTAGACATTCCCTATCTTGAAGAGCACTTAAAAACCAAGATTGCCCTTATCAGTTCCAGAAAAGGTTTTGGTATCGAAGAATTGAAAAACCTTATTGTTACTTACAAGACCATATCAACCGAACCCTGCTTGAATGCCTCAAGCATTGATCCTGATTATTTCAATAATTTGCGCAAAGCATTTCCAAATCAGTTATTGTATAAACTTTGGCTGGTGATTACCCAGGATGTAAATTTCCTGAACTTGGAACGAAAAGAAATCCACAGTTCTTTCACCAAATCACATTCAGATTTAAAAAGATTACAACAAAAAGAAACAATAAAAAGATATCAGTTCATCAATGATGTTCTAAAAGTGGGACTTAAGGTAAACACAGCTGTTGCTAAAGATTTTCGCTCTAAACTGGATCGCGTGTTGACACATAAAGTGGGAGGTTATGTGATATTCTTTGCCATATTGTTTGTTATTTTCCAATCCATTTTTGAATGGTCCAAAATTCCAATGGACTTTATAGACACCACTTTTGCTTCTTTAAGCACACTGGCAAATGATTCCCTTCCGGCAGGAGTGTTAACTAATTTGATTTCGCAGGGAATCATCCCGGGAATAGGCGGAATACTAATATTTATTCCCCAGATAGCCTTCTTGTTTTTATTTATTTCGATATTGGAAGAAAGTGGTTATATGAGCCGAGTAGTGTTTTTGATGGATAAAATAATGCGCAAATTTGGTTTATCAGGTAAAAGTGTGGTGCCCTTAATTTCCGGAACAGCCTGTGCCATTCCTGCAATTATGGCTACCCGTAATATCGAAAACTGGAAAGAAAGATTAATTACAATTCTGGTTACTCCATTTACTACTTGCTCAGCAAGACTACCCGTTTACGCCATTATTATTGGACTTGTAATTCCTGACAATCGTGTTTTGGGGATACTAAATCTCCAAGGATTAACCCTGATGCTACTGTACCTTTTGGGTTTTGGAATGGCAATTTTCTCAGCCTATATATTGAATAAAATATTAAAAATAAAAGGGAAAACCTTCTTTGTGGTAGAAATGCCAAATTACAAATTGCCTATGTTCAAAAATGTGGCAATTAATGTAATTGAAAAAACAAAAGCCTTTATTACCGGAGCCGGAAAAATCATTTTGGCCATATCAATTGTTTTGTGGTTTATGGCTTCTTATGGTCCTGGAGAAAATTTTAAAAATGCTGAACAAATACAGCTGTCTAAAATAGAGAATGCTAACCTTCCTAAAAATGAATTACACAGTAAAATAGCCTCTTTTAAACTGGAGAATTCATATATAGGGATAATGGGTAAAGCCATAGAGCCTGCTATTTCTCCACTAGGATATGACTGGAAGATAGGAATTGCCATCATCAGCTCATTTGCGGCAAGAGAGGTTTTTGTGGGTACATTAGCCACTATTTACAGTGTAGGTGGCAGCGATAACGACGACACGATCAAGAATAAAATGGCGGCAGAGATCAATCCTGAAACAGGAAAAAAAATATTCAACTTTGCCTCTGGAATATCTTTATTGTTATTCTATGCTTTTGCGTTACAATGTGCCAGTACGCTAGCCATTACCAAAAAAGAAACCAATACCTGGAAATGGCCTTTGGGACAACTTATTTTTATGACTGGATTTGCCTATGCAACAGCGCTGATTGCTTATCAATTATTAAAATAAAACAATATGATTCAAGAACTAGTTGCTTTTATCGCTTTGGGAATTGCAGTAGCTTTCTTGTTCCGGAAATTCTTTCTCAAAAAGAAGAAGTCGGACAAAGATTGTGGTGATGGTGATTGCGGTTGTCATTAATCTATTCGATTAAAGCTAAATAGCTTTAATCTTCGGGAACTATTCTCTTTATTTCTCCTCTGTTTCCGATTTTATAGAATTCTAAAATCGGATTAAAGTTTTCTTAAAACACAAAAAAAGCGTTGTTTATTTAATACTAATTGACTTAAATTAACTAAATTTACATAGCATTATTCGGTCTTTTTAATCTAATTATCAGTTGTTTGTGTTTTGTTTCACATTAAAAACAGCATTCAACTTGCACTTGAACAATAATGTCTTTGAACCATAATTTCAATTTCGAACCTGCACTGGAAAATGGAATTTTTTTAACTATTATAAAATTCGATCCTAAAGATTAGATAATTATAATTTTTACAAAACTGAGAATTTATCTCTTTTTATGCTTTTATAGAAAGCCAAATCTAAAATTAGTCATAAATACCCCAACTTTATATTATCATTTATTTTCTTATTCGAATATATACTTTGCCTATTTATATTAATCAATAATAAAAAGGCTTATTTAAAACATTCAATATTAATATGTTGCAATTGATTTCCTATTATTTAAGAACCAATACAACTTATAATGAAAAAGTTAACCTTAATACTGTTTTTACTGAACCTAAGTTTCCTTTTTGCACAAAAGGAAATTTCCGGTTATGTATTTGATAACGCTGGAGTAGGTTTTTCAGGCGTAAATGTTACCGAAAAAGGGACTAGCAATAGCGTTTCTACTGAACTCAATGGTGCCTATAAAATAAAGGTTAGTGAAGGTGCAATTTTAGTCTTTAGTTATTTGGGATTCTCCAAGTTAGAATACGAAACAAATGAAACAACCCTAAATGTATTTTTATCAGAAGAAGGCAGACAAAGTCTAAACGAGATCGTGATTACCGGAACCAGAGCTGTCCCAAGGAGTAATACCATTACTTCATTACCAATTGACGTACTAACATCTGAGGAACTGAAAGCTACAGGGCAAGCTACTTTTGATAAAGCACTACAATATAAAATCCCTTCTTTTAACACAGCACAAACTCCCGTTAACGATGCGACTTCATTACTTGATCCATATGAAATTAGAAACATGGGACCTAGCAGAACCTTAATTCTAATAAACGGAAAACGGAAAAACTTAAGCTCGTTGCTCTATGTTCAAACTTCTCCCGGTCAAGGAGAAACCGCAGCAGATATATCAGCAATACCGATGGATGCGATAGAAAGAATTGAAGTTTTACGCGATGGCGCTTCGGCACAATACGGATCGGATGCGATTGCTGGTGTCATAAACATTATATTAAAAAACAGAACAGATGAGGCATCAGTAACTAAAAGATTAGGGATTACCTCAGAAGGTGACGGGGAAATGTTTGGAGTAAGCTTTAACGATGGATCCACTGTAGGCAATAAAGGTTTTGTAAATTATACTATCGATGTATCTAAAGTTAACTTAGCCAATAGACCCGGAAGCGTGGATGCTGAAGGAGAATTTAATGATTTTATCAAAATAAACCCAAACACACCATCAAGCTATATAAATAACAACAATACATTGAACGGAATCGATATAACGGGGATGACACAAACCCAGATAAATTCTGTTTTTAATGATTACATAGGAACTTCAGATTATAATGCAAAATATGCAACTATAAACCAAGGGAATATAACGGGACGACAAACCATAGATGCCTTTCTAAAGGACAACCCCGAAGCGGGCAACATCAATGGGGCTCCGGAAACAGCCACGGCTAAATTTTTAGTAAACGGAGGAATAGATTTATCTGATGAAACCCAACTGTTTTATAACGCGGCTTATGTCTATAAAAAAGTAAACTCTTTTGCTAATTATAGAACTTCTTATTTCAGACCAATCAAGAATCCATTTGAAAACAGTAGCATCCCAAACTGGCGTAATTCAGCTGCATATCCAGATTATTTAAAAGATTTGTTTGGTGACGGAACTGCAGCTTCATACAAAGGCTATCAACCTACGTTTACAGGAGATTTGAATGATTACAATGCTACTCTTGGGTATAAATCAATTAAAAATGGATGGAATACGGAAACGAGTATAACCGTTGGGGGAAACTCACAGTCTTATACTGTTGAAAACAGCCAAAACAAATCCCAGATAAAAGACAGCAATGGATCGAATGTCTATCAGGAAAACAGTCCAATATCTTTCAAACCGGGAGGAGCTGCTTTTAACCACATCGTTGGGAATTTAGATATTTCAAAAATCTTATCTGATAAAGTAAGTATTGCTTTTGGGACTGAAGTTAGAAGTGAAACTTTCGAGGTTATCGAAGGAGATAAAGCTTCGTGGGATGGGGAAGGCGCAGATTCATTTTCAGGAAACAGACCTGAAGATTCAGGAAAATGGAACCGTTACAACATCGGGGGTTACTTTGATTTGGCTTATGATTTCAACAAGGATTTTTTAGTAAATGCAACGGTTCGATATGAGGATTATAGCGATTTTGGAGGAGCCGCAGTTTGGAAAATAAGTTCAAGATATAAATTCAATCAGGACAAAATAACACTGAGAGGATCAGTGTCCACTGGTTTTAGAGCCCCAACATTACACCAAATTTACACTCAAAAATCACAATTCTCCTTCGTTCCAGGTCAAGGAATCCAGATAGTGGGATTAATTAACAATATTTCTCTACAGGCACGTAAATTAGGAATTCCCAAATTAGACGCTGAAAAATCGACAAACATAACTGTAGGAATTGGAGCCAGCCCATTAAAAAAACTAGACTTAACGATCGATTACTATAACATAAAAGTAGAAGACCGAATCATTTTAGGAGACAGAGTCGATACTCAATTTGGAAGTGTGGCCTGGTTTGAAAATTCTTTTGATTCCAGAACTTCTGGCCTAGATATTGTATTGAATTACAATGAGTTAAAACTTGGTCAAGGAGAATTAGGAATTAACCTGTCTGGAAACATTACACTTGAAAACAAAAGAATTTCAGAAGTAGCCAGTAATAATTTCGGACCATCCTTAAATGCATTAATGTTTACTTCGAGGCCAAACACAAAATGGATATTGGGAACCAATTATTTAATTAAAAAATTTGATTTATCCCTAAACAACACATTATTCGGGAAAACAAAATTCAAACAAGAAGGTTTGGATCCAAATTTAAGAACCGAGTTTACCCCTAAAATAGTAACTGATATAGGGATTAATTACAACGCAACAAAAAAAATTACAATAGCATTTAATGTCAATAATATTTTAAACGTATTACCAGAATGGAAATTTAAAGCCGAAAATGAAATAGGAACAGCCATTTTAAATGATCCCAATCAAGTGAGATCTCAATTTAATCTAATTACATTCAATGGACGTTATTCACAAATGACCTATCAGGGATATCATTTCAGCCAATTAGGAACTTTATTTAATCTAGCATTGATTTATAAATTCTAATTGGAACTGAATAAAAACAAAGGCACTAGAGAACACCAAAAAAAATATCAGGTATGAAAACTAAAATCCGCATATTCTTTTTCGGAATATTTATCCTCTTCATAGGAGTGAATTTTATTTCAGCACAGGAGAAATCAGAGACTAAAGAATATGAACTAAAAGCCGATTTTCTAAATCGTTTTGTGGATTATGTGTATTGGAAAGATTACTCAAAAAAACAAACTTTTAAAATCGCTATTCTAGAAGACAGTCCTATTACATCGTCCTTAACCGCTTTGGCTAAAAACAAAAACATAGAAATAAAGGAATATAAAAACTTATCAGATCTACGGTTTTGCCACATCTTATTTGTGCCCTATAACACTTCAGTCTCATTAGAAACAATACTTTCAAAATATTCCGGAAAACCTATTTTAATTGTAACAGAACGTAATGGTTTCGGAAAAAAAGGAGCACATATGAATTTTGTGTATATAGATGATAAATTAAAATTTGAAGTGAATTTAAAAGCAATAAACAAAGCTGGTATAGGAGTTAGTTCCTTTTTACTGCAACATGCCATAATTGTACAATAGTCGCAACAAAATAGAAGTCTATCAAATTCCTAAAAGCTTAAAAAAAACCTGCAAATGATAAATATA
This sequence comes from Flavobacterium sp. K5-23, assembly GCF_023278045.1. NCBI lineage: Bacteria > Pseudomonadati > Bacteroidota > Flavobacteriia > Flavobacteriales > Flavobacteriaceae > Flavobacterium > Flavobacterium sp. K5-23. The sequence continues at coordinate 974,033 of NZ_CP056783.1, read as the reverse complement.
AGAAACATATCAATAAAGAATAAACTGGTCCTTATGCAGGTATTTACATCTGCTTTAGTACTTGGGATTTGCATTACCGCTTTTGTGCTAATAGACATAAAAGGATTTAAAGACCGAAAAGCAATAAGCTCCATTGCTATCGCACAGGTAGTAGGTTTCAATTCTGTTTCAGCATTGGAGTTTCTTGATAATAGCGCCGCCGAAAAAATTCTATCGGAACTAACAGTACAAAATGATCTTTTAAACGCTACCATTTTAGACAAAAAAGGAAACGTGTTTGCAAGCTATACTAAACCAGGTTCCAACAAAAAATTTAAGTTTTCTAATCAAATAGAAGAAGATGAAAGTTTTCTATTTACAAAGGAAAATTTGTTTGTTTACAGTAACATTACAAAAGACGATGAAATTATAGGACAAGTTAGAATTCGTTTTGAATTATCAGAACTGAATAAAATAAAAATGGACGTTTTGAGTCTGGGAATTGTTTTATTGATAGTAGGAATTGCATTAGCGTTTCTTATTGCACTGTTCATCAAAAAGTATATTTCGAAACCATTGATGAACTTGGTAACGGTAATTCAAACAATAAAAGACACGGCTGATTATAAAATTAGAATGGTTGTTGAAGGTAAAGACGAAATCAGCATTCTTTCCGCAGGGCTAAATGATATGTTAGAGAACATTGAAAAAAGAGATAATGAAGTAGCGCAATCAAAAGTTCAATTGAGTGAACAAAACATTCTTTTACAATCAGTTATTCAGAATATGGGTGATGGATTAATTGTTGTAGATGAAAACAGAAAATTCATTCTATGGAATGCCGCAAGTGAAAAAATAATTGGATTGGGACCGCTGGAAATTGCAATAGACAAATGGGCAGAAACATACGGCTTCTTTTGGCCAGAAACTAAAACAGTTATAAACACAAATGAGCTTCCACTTGTAAAAGCTTTAAACGGGGAAGAAGTGGATAATATGGAAATATTCATTCAAAATTATAGAAAAACAGAAGGCCTTTTTGTGGTAGCAACAGCGCGACCTTTAAAAGATTTAACTGGAAAAATCACTGGAGGAGTATTAGTAATCCATGATATTACGGAACGAAAAACTTCAGAAACCGAGATTAAAACCCTTAATGAAGAATTAGAACAAAAAGTAACAGAACGTACAGCTCAATTAGCTCAAGCTATTGAAACGCTCCGTACAAGTGAGGAAAAATATCGTGAAATAGTAGAAAATGTGGGAGATGTAGTTCATACTTCAGATTATAAAGGCGTATTTACATATATCAATCCTGCTTGTAAAAAACTTACGGGTTTCACCCAAAAGGAACTTATTGGAAAACAAATATCAGAACTCGTTGCTCCAGAATGGAAGGAGAGGGTCGAAGAATTTTATTTAAGCCAGTTTAAAAATAAAATAGACGAAACGCTGTTTTCATTCCCGATAATAACCAAATCCCGAGAGCAAAAATGGATTGAACAAACGGTAATTCAATTAAGAGAAGGCAATAGAATTACGGGACATAAGTCGATTATGAGGGATATTACCGAACGTAAAGCAGCCGAACAGAAATTAAAAGAAAGCGAAGGTCAATTGCAAACCATATTTGAAGAAGCTCCAGATGCCTTGATTGTAATAAATGAAGAGAGAAGTATTATTAGATGGAATCCTAAAGCCGAAAAAATATTCGGTTGGTCAGTAGCAGAAGCTTTGGGAAAATCCATGCATGAATTAATTATCCCGATTCAACATCGAGAAAACCAAATTGAAGGAATCAAACATTTCCTGTCAACAGGTGAAGGTCCTATGATTAATAAAACTATTGAAATCACTGGACTAAACAAAAAAAATGTTGAGTTTGAAATTGAACTAACCGTCTCTGAGGCCACTATTTTGGGCAAGTATATCTTTATTTATTTTATAAAAGATATTTCATTAACTAAAAAAATGGAAAATGAGAAGAGAGAAGCTGATAAACTGGTGCGTCTTAACGAATTGAAATTAAAACTAATTCTTGAGAATATTGGAGAAGGGATTATAGTTACTGACAGCCAAAAAAGGATAGTTCTTTCGAATCGAATGGCAGAAGAAATCATTGGTATTAAGCAAGATTCTGAAGTTGCAGCAACCATAGATTGGTCAACAAAATACGATCTCTATTATCCTGATGAACGCACCGTTTTTCCCGCACAAAACCTCCCGTTAGAGAAAGCGTTAAAAGGAGAAACAACTGAGGATGTCGAAATAATAATTGAAGACAATGAAACCAAAGTGAAGAAACGGGTTGTTATTAGTGGCCGACCAATTGTAGATGAAAACAATTATGTGATCGCTGCAGTTTCAAACATAAAAGATATCACTTATTTCAAAAATCTGGAAGTCGCCCTGGAAGAAAGCGAAAAGAAATATAGAAATTTGATTGGTTTTAAAAAAGGATCCTAATTAATGTTCAACATCTTAAATTCGTCTTTTAAACACAGTTTGTCTGCCAACACTTCGTCTAGGCTTTAATTCGGGAACATTGACTTAAAACCATTAAAAAAGGGACTGCAATGCAGTCCTTTTTTAATGAAGTATCTTTTACTAAAACACAAATTCTAAAGTGGTGTAAAAATATCTTGGATCAGACGGGATAATCCCTGGACCGGGATAACCGGTTGCTCTTCTGGTGAAGTAACTTTTATCTGTTAAGTTATTGATCCCTGCTTCTAGTTTCCATTTTTTCCACTTGTAAGACATCGATAAATCGACAACGTAATAAGATGGGATTTGGCCAAATATTCCATAAACCCCGTCGTTAACATTTGTTGTATTATTTGAAGCATCTGTAAATTGACTTGACAAATAGGTAAACTGCAAACTCGTCATAAAGTTTTTATATCCTAATCCTGTTCCTGTTTTAATATTATAAAGCGGAACAAATTCCACCTTATTTCCCTTGATATTATTAACATCTGATTTTAAATATTGAGAATCCGTGAATGCTATATTCGAAAATAACTTCCATATAAAATCTTCCTTTTCCTGGAAAAATGTCCTTTGAATATTCCAATCCACCAATGCCTCAAAACCATAGGTTACTGCTGTACCAATATTTGAACGATAGCGCACAATTGCAGGAATCGCTTTTGGATACTCCCCTATTTTATCATCATAATACAAACCGTAAATACTGGCATCAAAAGTTAATTTATCTTCAATATTTCCTCTAATTCCAATATCAGAAGTATATCCTTTCTCATCTTTAATATTTTCATCGATGATATTACTCGGACTTACTGTACGTATGTCATTGAAAGTAACTGAACGGTAATTTTGAGAAATGTTACCGTAAATTTCGGTGTTTTTAAATGGCTTGTAGCTCATCCCTAGTCCGAATAAAAAGAAGTCCCGATTAACCGTTTTGTTTTCGAATTTTGTTTCGTCTAAAATCACTCCCGTTTGATTTGAAACTATGTTTCTATAATATCCATTGGCTTGCGTTCTAATATTCTCATAACGAAAACCCGGTGTAAGAGAGAAATTGTGCGTTAGCTTGAATATGTTTTCACCAAAAATGGCCACATTCAAATTCGGGAAACTAAAATCCGACTGGCTTTTATAATTTGGAAATTCATCGGTAGCCAAATTAAAATTAGCGTCCGATCCCGAACTTCCAGGACCTTGAATTCCGGAATTTTTGGATTGATAGTATTTGGTTCCAATTAAAAATGCGCTACTATTTTCTTTAATCGAATAGCGTTTTAAATAACGGGCTTCTGCTCCCCAATTGACAAAATCCCCAACAATCAAATCTCTTTCAGCACCAGGAACATCTTGCGTATTCACACGGTTTTCTCTGAAACCAACCGCTTTTCTGCTGGCGTCCAATCCAAATAATTGCAATGAAAAATCAGCATCGTGGTCGAATTTGTGTTTCAATTTTAATGCATATAAATTCCAGTTCACGCCAAACCAGTTTCGAGTACGATTGCTTTGTTTTGGGTTATCCAAAAACATAACATCCGTTAATCCGCCGGCTTGATGCGCTAAATAATTGAAATGGGTATAGTCAAAATGTACTGATGTTTTATCAGTGAATTGATAGTTTAAATTAGCAAAATAGTTTTTCGAATCAAACTCTGAATTGGGTCTAAAACCATCTCCTTGTTTATAGTTGTAAAAAGTGTAATAACTGAATTTATCCACCGTTCCACTTAAACTGGTGAAACTGGTAAACAAACCATAAGAACCTGCCGTTAACCTATTAGTAAACTCAATTTCTTTTTTGCTTGGACTCTTTAATTTAAAGTTAACCATTCCGCCAAATTGTGTTCCATACTGCAAAGATGCAGCACCACGAACGATTTGAATCTCTTCTAAAGCCTCGGTTGGAGTTGCATAATAACTCTCTGGATAACCCAGTACATCGGCACTGATATCATAACCATTCTGGCGTGTATTAAAATTGGCAGTACGGTTTGGATCTAAACCACGTCCACCAATACTCAACTGCAAACCACCATCGTTACTTTCATTAATAGTCAATCCCACTACCTGAGAATAGACTTGACGAGCATTATTAGTAGCTTTGTTTACGGTTAATTTTTCAATAGAGATTACTTCTGTTTTTTTTCCGGCATAAATAGCAGTTTCCTCTATATCTTTCAATCTTCTCAAAGCAAATATTTTCTCTTTTTGCTTTTTAATGACAACTTCAGAAAGTTCCACATTCATAGGAGACAAAACGATAGCAACATCATTCGCACCCTCTTTAACAGTGATTGTCTGTTCAGAATAAAAGTAGTTTTCAGCAAAAAAAACAAACTTATGACTTCCTGTGTTGACATTTTTAAACTCAAAGAAACCCTCCTTATTCGTAATTGTTTTTTGATTTGATGCATCGATAAAAACCTCTACTCCAGCTAGTTTTTTATTCTCAGTGTTTTTAACAATTCCAGAAACTTTATTTTGAGAAAATCCAGCTGCGGAAACCATTAAAAACAGAATACAACTAAAAGCCTTTAATTTCATCATTAAAAGGAAGAATCCAAGTTTTGTGTTTGAATGATTCATATTCTTGTATTAAATTTATTTTTGAATTGATATAAGGCTGGCTAAGTCGACCATTGAGTGCGACATAGCTTTCTACTCGAACTTCGGGATTAGTCACGCCTTGTTTTGAATAATAATCGTGTAAATAATGGGCATATTCCAATATAAAATCAGGCTGAAATGCCATTTGTTTTTCCTGAAAAGTGGTTAAAAACTGGCTATTATTAACCTGGAAAGAATTTTTAGTTTTTGAATCTGTAATGATAAAATTAGCATAACCGGCTTTCTCCATAAGCATTACTCGCCACGAAAATCGATAACCCTCTTCAGTCCAGAACAACTCTTGGGGATACAATAGATAACGAAAAGGGAATGCCAATTGAAACGCCATAAATGCCATCAGAAACGCCACTTTGGTTTTATACAATCCATTATAATTTTGAATTTTTGTTTTCCCGTTTTCAAAATACTCCGCGCTGAATTTTAATACAGATGCTATTTTCTTAAAAAAGAGAAGGTGTAGCGAACTATCAAAGAAAATCAGTGAACTGACGATCATAATATAGGGAAACATCCCAATAGGAAACAAAATCCTGGTAAGAATATGGAAAATCACGACTAGAACAAAAGCGAAAACTCGGGTTCTTCTATACAATAATAAAAATGGAATGGCTAAATCATAAAGTGCGCCAATCCAACTGAAGCTATAATGAGCCCAAGTTTTTTCCAAGATCGAACCTATCAATGGTAGATTTGCATTTCCGGGTAACCATATAGAAAGCGGCATAGCGTCTATCAGCCAGTCAGAATTTAGTTTTGCCAATCCCGCATAGAAATAGACTATTCCCAGCATTAGCTTTAAAATATCTAGATTCCAACTAGGGATTTTTTGAAAAACCAGGTTTTTGTTTTTAAAAGCATCTATGGAGAAGCTAGCATTAGCGGGTAAAAAAATCAACAAAAAGCTAATTATGGAAATAAAATAGTAATGATTGAGATAGGTCGTTTTGTCTAACAATTCAATGTACGTAAAACTAAAGAAGAAAACGATAATCGCCATTCGATATTTGTACCCTAAAGCAACAAAAAATGCGGATAATCCGCAGATGAAGAACAACAAATAAGTATAATTCCCTAGGGGTTTCACCCATTCGAAACCATAAAAAGTAAAATGGAATTTTGGGTCAATATAAAGTTTTTCAACCCATCCATAACTTATAAAACGGATGATACTCAAAACCATCATTAAACCAAACGCCAGCCTAAAAAAGGCTAGCGTTGCGGCTTCTGTGTATTTGTTTATATAGTTATTTAGATTGAAATTCATAATTAATCACCATCGTTATCTTGGTAGTCAATTACAACATTCAATGCAGGAATCATATCAATTTTAAAGCAGACAACGTTTTTTTGCAAAGCATCAAAAGCAGCAAGCATTTTAGTGTTGTCAGTTTGAATTTGTTGAGAGAAACTAGCGTTCAAAACACCAATAGAAGTAGATGCTTCAGCATACTTACTTAGAATCGTAGTGCTTAAACTTTCACCTGAACGTACTACGTTTAAATAATCCAAATAGGCTTTTAAACTTAATCCCGTAGTTGTGGAGTTAAAATGTTTTCCGTTAAAAAAGTCTTTAGAAGATTGAAGTCCAATTTCCAATAGTTCTTTTGAAATGTCATTTTTATAATATGCTTCTACATCTGAAGGTCTTGTAGTTGCTGAAAATTTTCCGGCTGGGAATCCTATTTTTACAGAACGAAGGTAATATTCATAATACTGTACAAAAAGATTGATTGTTTTGTTAGTTGAACTACTTACTCCTGTTCCATTGTTTAATACATACGCTGTACGGTAACCACCAGTTGTCCAGTCCGCAACGATTAAATCAGAAAATGATTTTATACGAGTACTTACCGCCATAAGATAACTTTTATATTTAGCTGCATTCGTATCAGTAGTATATTTTGCAAGAATTGAAGCGGTATCATTTCCCACACCAAATAATAAATAATCCAAGGCAGGAAAACCTTGCTCATCAAATTTTGTCAATAAATCCAATTGATTATCACCTGCAGCGATGTTAGCGTTAATGTCAGACACGCTAACTGGAAATGAATTATTATAGTAACGGAACATCAAGTCGTGTGCTTTTCCTACTTCAAAAGCAGCCACTTTTTGATACGCTTTATAAGCTTCCAACCAAGAAGCTCTAAGTGCTGTCAAATTAGCTTCAGTAGGTGTAGTCGTAAAAGTAGCTGAAGCTGTTGCTAAAGCACTTGTTTTAGACTGGTAGTTTTGAAAACTTGGAATGATGATATTATCAGCCCAATTTTCTAGCATTCCTTTTCTGTCGAAAGTGTCCGTATTGGAGCTTGAACTTTCGCCTGAACAGGCAAACAACATAGCCGCAATACCTAAAAATAAAATCACTTTTTTCATCTCTTCAAATTTTTTGCAAAGTTAACAAAAAAAGCAAGAGAATCGTGGTTCTCTTACTTTTCTAAATTGTATTAATTAACTGTTGCCGCTTGAGTAACAGTGAAACCAAATTTAGTGGCAATTTGAATCGAAATTGCATCACATTTAGCCGGTAAAGTATTTATATCCCACAATCCGTTTGTTCCGCTAGTAAGAGACGCTAACATCGTATCGACTTCTGATTTAGAAAAGTAAGGGTTGTTTGTACCTGGTTTGTTTGTATAACGCAATGACATTATAAAACCATAAGCTTCAGATAAAGCGTGAAAAGCTTTTGCCCCGCCATCAACAGTTAATTTCCCTTTACCTTCTTGAAGATAAAACACCGCTCTAACGGCAGGAATTAACGCGATTTTAGTTTTAATGATATTAATTTGTGCATCACGAGTAGCATAATCATTGGCAGTAATTGCGGCTCTACCTTTACGGAAAGCAAGATTAATATCGGCAGAAACCGTGTTGAAATCAACATCAGCATTTACTTGATTTATATAACTGCTCCAAAACTTATATACTGGTGTAGATGGTGTAGTGGTCAAATCATCTGCACCATAAATGTACCCGTAAGCTTCGTCCCAGTTGTGCTCCATTTCGGTATAGTTCTTTCCAGACACAAGTACCTTGTTTGTATTATCTGCTTTAGTAGTTACAGCATCCAACTTATTTACACTTAAGTAATTGTTTACGATTTGGTCCATAAAACAAGCACCCATCATACCTTTCAACAATACTTGTTGTGGCTCAAGACCGTTTGCAGCAAAAAGCCTTTTGCTTGTTCCGGAAGTGCTAACGTCTAAATAAAGACCCGCTACTCCAGCAGCAGCAGTTGCTCCTTGACTTGCGTTTTTAGCATCTACAAATGTAGCACTGAAAAGATTTCTAACCGCTTGTTGTTCTACTGAAGATCCCCCTCCTAGATTCAAACTAAAATAATCAGTTGAAGAAGCTGTTTTGTCAAACAATTGTTTTCCAGAAGCATTTAAATCTGAAGCAGAAAAAGGGCTTCCAGTATTTGAGTACATCGCAACCAATTTTGTGTCATTTACTCCAATTGTTGCGTTGACTTTTATATATTCTCCCATTGCGTCTAACATTAACAAACGACTTTTTTGACCTGAAAAATCAACAGAGGTTGTTGCATTACGATTAAATGAATATGCTGTTGGAACAGCTAATTCAGCTGGAGCATCGTCAGTGGAACAAGATGTGGCAGTTAAGGCTAGGACCGCCATTGAAGCTAAAAAAATATTTCTATATTGCATTGTTGTTTATTTAGATTGAATTAAAATAGTATTCGAGTGCAAATATAAAAACCAATTCTAGAATAACAAACGTTTATTTAGATTATTTATAAATAATAATCAAATTCATTGAAAGTGATTTCATCGACTTACTTACAACCACTTTATTTTCAACACATTGAACTCAGTAAACACAAAAACCACATTAATAAACAAATGTTCACTAATGCGGTTTTTATGGTATTTATTTTTTTTATCAGCAGAAAAGAGGACGATAAAAGCGATTTTAAATTATTTCAAATAACCAATTTTCAAGTAATAATCCTTTGGATTGATTGTACTTCCCTCTTTTGGATAAGGAAAAACAGTTATGTTTTTAACATTTTTTTTAGCAGCAGGCAAGTAATTAGAAACCCAAGTTGTATAATTCTGATTGTTATTGCCTGGAATTGTAATTGTATTGTCTTCAATTAATTTTCCATCCATATAAACAGAAACAACAATTGAAACCTCTCCTGCCCAAATACAAGTAACCTTTTCAGGACAACGGGAATCATTTACAACTTCTTTAAGCACTAATTGATATCCCTTTTTGCTGAGACATAGTTTTTGAGTGATCTTTTGATATTTAAGAGCTGAATTATCATCATTTTGAGCAAAAGTCAGAAGGCTAAATGTCAATAGAAACAGAACGAATATATTTTTCATTTTTAAATGGGGTTAGTTAAGTAATCTTTATTGATCATTATAAATACGGTTAAGTCCCTACGGGACAATATTGCATCTTGTAAAACATAGCTACCGTTATCAAACCCCTACCGGGGTAAATCCTAAAGAAGCTAAATATTGTTAGCAAAATAAAAATTGAAGTTGCAAACCAATATCTAAACCAAAAAAAGGTTGCTCCTTTAGGAGCTAAAAATCGGTAGCAATCTAATATAAGTCCCTGTAAAATGTCCCGTAGGGACTGTATCTATTGAGTTAAAAAACTTTTTATGTATATCACACAACAATGATAAAGATACTTAAGTTAGCTTTACAAATAGATTGCTCGCAATTTTATTCGAAATAGTCAAACTCTTACCGTCAACCTTGATTTTATAAGAAAGGTCAAAACTTTCCTTACCAATGATTTCAATTATGGAACCAAGCGCAATTTCCTGCTTATCCAAGTATTTCAAGAATTCAGAGGAAGTGTCTTTAACGCCAACACATATCCCTTTTTGATTTTCTGTTAATTCAGAAAGCAGTTGTTTTTCGATTTTTAATATCTGTCCGTCAGCATTTGGGATCGGGTCTCCGTGAGGATCTTCGGTAGGATTCCCAAGAAAGTCATCCAACTTATTTATCAGTTTTTCTGATTTTATGTGTTCTAATTGTTCCGCGATATCGTGCACCTCATCCCAGGAGAAATCTAGTTTTTCAACTAAAAAAACTTCCCAAAGACGGTGTTTCCTAACAATCATTTTGGCTGCTAAGCCTCCTTTATCCGTTAGAGATACGCCTTGGTATTTTTTATAGTTAACCAAATCTTTTTCAGCCAATTTTTTAAGCATATCTGTTACTGATGACGCTTTGGTATCCATCAATTCCGCAATGGAATTTGTACTTACATCAGCATTTGAAACTAATGCAAGATGGTATATGGCTTTGAGATAATTTTCTTCTGAGTGTGTCATTTTTATATTTTTAGCCCCGACAGCAGCGGCATCCCACGCTTTTTGGCGTGGATATAGCGGATGGCGGGAAAAAGCTCCTAAATAATATTATTGTTTTACAACCAACAAAGGTATTGAAATTTTATGGCGTAATTTATCGACTGTAGTTCCAAAAATCAAATCTCCAAACCCAGTATGACCGTGCGTTCCCATTACTAAAATATCGAAATTCCCTGCATTGACAATCTCCGGTATCACCTTATTTGGATTACCAAACCCTAATTTGGTTTCTACTTTAAATCCTTTTTCGGAAAGCATCTCTTTATATTCTTTCAATAATTTTTCATCAATCAAGGTTTCGTGGTCCTCAACATTTTCGCCATAAAGCATTGCTCCTACTGATTCCTCCACGTGGATTAAAGTATATACAGCTTCAATTCCTCCTAACTCAAAAGCATTGTTTAAGGCAACCTCATCAGCACTTGAAAAATCTAATGCTACGGCAATATTCTTTTTAGAACATATTACCCCTTTAGTAAACTGAAGTTTTAAACTGTGTGGAGAATGGTTTTGAATGTCTATTTTAGATTTTGAAACAAATGGTTTAAATACGATATACAGCAACAAAATCAAGAAACTAATCGCCAGAGGAACTACTGTTAACCATAATACTATTGGATTATCTGAAGTTTCTAACCACCCTGAAATTTCGTCTAAAACTAATTTTGCATTCAGCGTTACAATAACTAAAGCAACAATCCAAGAAGCGATTTTAGTCCATTTACCAATATGAAATCCTTTCATTTTTGATTTATCACTCACAAAATGAATCAGCGGAATAATCGCAAACCCAAGTTGTAAACTCAGAATCACCTGGCTTAGTATCAGTAATTTTCCTGTTACCCCTTCCCCAAAAATAGTAATCACAATAACGGCAGGAACAATTGCTATTAGTCGTGTGATTATTCTACGTACCCAAGGTTGGATTCTTAAATTAAGATATCCTTCCATAATTATTTGTCCGGCTAATGTTCCTGTTATAGTGGAACTTTGACCCGCTGCAATTAAAGCAACTGCAAATAAAACAGGTGCCCACTTCGTTCCTAAAAGCGGCTCTAAAAACTTATGTGCATCTTGAATTTCGGCAACATTATACATTCCGACTTTATAAAACGTAGCTGCGGCCAATATTAAAATGGCGGCATTTACAAAAAAGGCTAAGTTTAATGCAATGGTAGAATCGATGAAATTGTATTTTAAAGCCTGTTTTATTCCGGCAGGGCTTCTATCAATATTTCTGGTTTGTACCAATGAAGAGTGCAAGTATAAATTGTGTGGCATAACGGTTGCTCCAATGATTCCAATTGCAATATACAATGCAGCCTCATTAGGCATCGAAGGAATAAGACCATAGATTACTTTCCCCATTTCAGGTTGTGCAAAAATCATTTCGAATATAAAAGAAACACCAATAACCATTACCAAAGCAATGATAAAAGCTTCCATTTTTCGGATTCCTTTATTGATAAGAAACAACAATAAAAAAGTATCCAAAACGGTAATCATTACTCCTTCAATAAGCGGAATATCAAACAATAGATTGATACCAATGGCCATTCCTAAAACCTCGGCAAGGTCACAGGCGGCAATCGCAACCTCAGCAAGAAAATAGAGAATGTAATTAATAAAAGGAGAATACGTTTCTCGAGAGGCTTGGGCCAAATCACGTTGGGTAACAATTCCTAATCTCGCACTCAAACTTTGTAACAACAAAGCCATAATGTTACTCATCAATAAAACCCAAAGTAAAGAATACCCAAACTGGCTACCTCCAGCAATGTCAGTTGCCCAATTCCCCGGATCCATATATCCTACACTTATAAGATATGCAGGACCAAAAAAAGCAAGTATTTTCTTGAATACCGATTTTTTATTTTGTGTAGTGACTGATCCGTGAACTTCCTCTAACGATTTACCCATTTTATAACTATTTGAGGCAAATATAGATATGTTTTTTTGTTTTATGAAATATTATTTTTAGATTTGCCTAAATTTAAAGTTTATACCAATCTAAAACATAGTTGTGAAAAATCTAATACCGTTTTTGTTCTTTTGTATTCTAATTAATACTGCATCATTTGCCCAAGTTACCATAAAAGGGAAAGTAACTTCTGATGGGATGCCTCTACCCTTAGCCAATATTGTGCTGAAAAACACTAAAAACGCAACTATTAGCAATGGAGATGGTCTTTATAGCTTAAAAAAAGTGAGTGTTGGAAACTATGAAGTTGTAGCTTCTTATACCGGCTTCAAATCCCAAAGAAAAAATATTACTGTTACTGACACCGTTACCATAACATTAGATTTTAACCTAAAAGAAAACAATTCCCTGGACGAAGTGGTAATAACCGGAACATTAAAACCGGTATCCCGAATAGAAAGTCCCGTTCCTGTGGAAGTGTACAAACCGGTGTTTTTTCAAAAAAACCCAACAGCAAATATTTTTGAAGCCCTACAAAATGTAAATGGTGTACGTCCTCAATTGAATTGTAACGTTTGCAACACCGGTGACATTCATATTAATGGTCTTGAAGGCCCTTATACCTTAGTGTTAATTGACGGAATGCCTATTGTTAGCGGACTTTCGACGGTTTATGGCTTGTCTGGAATTCCCAATTCATTATTGGAACGTATCGAAATAGTGAAAGGCCCCGCTTCTTCTTTATATGGAAGTGAAGCCGTGGGTGGATTAATCAACATCATCACGAAAAACCCTAAAAACGCAGCTGCTTTTTCGGCAGATTCTTTTATCACTGATTGGGGCGAACTGAATGTGGATTTGGGTTTTAAAGCTAATATTGGTAAAACCGCATCTTTGTTAACTGGAATAAATTACTTCAACTATAGTAACCCAGTTGACAACAACAACGACAATTTTACAGATTTAACGCTACAAGACAGAATCTCGGTTTTTCAAAAGTGGAATTTCAATCGCAAAAACAACAAATTGTTCTCTATGGCGGGGCGTTATTTTTATGAAGACCGTTGGGGTGGCGAATTGCAATGGGAGAAAAAACACCGTGGAGGCAGCGAGGTTTATGGCGAAAGCATCTATACCAAACGCTGGGAATTGCTTGGTGCCTATGAATTGCCAATTGCCGAAAAAATGTTGTTTTCCTTTTCTTATACGGATCACGACCAGAATTCGGTTTATGGGAACATTCCTTACTTGGCTAAACAACGCATCGGTTTTGGACAGTTGACTTGGGATAAAAAATTAAATAATCACGATTTGCTTTTTGGAACAGCTCTACGTTACCAATATTATGATGATAATACTCCAGCAACTGTCAAGGAAGACATCAATTGGATACCGAGTTTGTTTGTCCAAGATGAAATTGCCATAAATGAAAACCATAAAATACTTCTTGGAGCTCGTTACGATTACAACAACAATCACGGTTCGATTTTTACGCCCCGATTAGCCTATAAATGGAAAATAGATGACAACAATATTTTGAGATTCAATACCGGAACAGGGTTTAGAATCGTCAATCTTTTTACCGAAGAACACGCAGCCCTAACAGGATCACGTGATGTGATTGTACTTGAAGAGTTAAAACCGGAGCGTTCCTATAATGCCAACATCAACTACCTGAAGAAAATGTACACCGGAAACGGAAACTTCATCGGTTGGGAAACAACGGCTTGGTACACGCATTTCAGTAATTCCATTATTCCAGATTATGACAGCAACCCCAATCAAGTTATATACAAAAACTTAGATGGATTTGCCGTTACAAAAGGGATAAGCACCAACCTGGATATGGTTTTCAATAATGGCCTGAAATTGATTCTTGGCGCGACATTTATGGATGTGTCCAAAACAGAAAACAACATCAGATCTCGTCAATTGCTTACGGAGAAATTCACGGGGACTTGGGCGATTTCGTATCGAATAAATAAAATGTTCTTGGATGTGGATTACACCGGAAATGTTTACGGACCTATGCGTTTGCCTTTATTGGGAGACTTAGACCCAAGAAAGGAATATTCGCCTACTTGGAGTATCCAGAACATCCAGTTTACTTTCAATAAATTCAAGAATATAGAAATTTACGCAGGGGTAAAAAACTTGCTGAACTGGACACCGAATAAAGGAAACCCGTTTATTATTGCAAGAACAAATGATCCATTCGATAAAAACGTTGATTATGACACCAATGGAAATGTACAAACCACTGCTGATAATCCTTATGCCTTAACCTTCGATCCGGGTTATGTTTACGGGCCTAATCAAGGAATTAGAAGCTTTTTTGGTTTAAGATATACTTTAAAATAAAAACAATTTCATAACTGATTTATTAACCATATAAGACATATAAGTTAATTTAAGGCAGGATCAGGAAACTTAAAGACAATCTACTTATATGTTCTTACATCACTTATATGTTTCAAAAAACACAAAGTAAAAATGATATTATGAAAAAAACAGTCGTTATACTCTTGTTTTGGATTATGGTGATCCCATCGGGTTTTGCCCAACTAAGAACTTATTCATTTGAAGAAGCGGAGAAACTAGCAATTGAAAATCCAAAACCTACATTTGTGTTTATACATACTTCGTGGTGTAAGTATTGCAAACTAATGGAGAATTCCACTTTCAAAAACCCCGAAGTCATCAGGCTGCTGAATGAAAACTTCTATTTTGTTTCCCTTGATGCCGAAAGTAAAAAACCAATTACATTCAACAAGCACACATTCGAATACAAACCAAAAGGTCAAAATAC
Source organism: Flavobacterium sp. K5-23 (assembly GCF_023278045.1). Taxonomy (NCBI): domain Bacteria; kingdom Pseudomonadati; phylum Bacteroidota; class Flavobacteriia; order Flavobacteriales; family Flavobacteriaceae; genus Flavobacterium; species Flavobacterium sp. K5-23. The sequence goes on along the minus strand of NZ_CP056783.1, from coordinate 958,829 downwards.
TGGTGTTCACGAGTTAGCGGAAGCGCTTGGAACTATAGATGGAATTGTCTCCTACCCCAGCATTGCAATTTTGGACACAAACCAAACTATTCTGTATCAGCAAAGTTCGTATATTGATTCAAGAAAAATTTTGGTACTGCTGAAAGAAATCACAAAAAGGCATTAACAAGATTCTAACACATTAATCCGTTAGAACTTCGTAACTTTGCACTTTCAAAAACTAATATTTAAAATACAAAGATATGTATCCAGAAGAAATGGTAAAACCAATGCAAGCTGAATTGACAGTAGCAGGTTTTCAAGATTTACATAGTGCAGAAGCAGTAGAAAACGCAATAAAATCAGAAGGAACAACATTAGTTGTTGTGAATTCGGTTTGTGGTTGTGCAGCAAGAAACGCACGTCCGGGAGCAAAAATGAGCTTAGACGGAGCAAAAAAACCGGATCATTTAATCACGGTTTTTGCAGGTGTTGACAAAGAAGCAGTAGATGCAGCTAGACAACATATGTTCCCTTTTCCTCCATCTTCACCATCTATGGCATTGTTCAAAAACGGAGAATTAGTACATATGTTAGAGCGTCACCACATTGAAGGTCGCCCAGCAGAAATGATTGCAGAAAACTTGAAAGATGCTTTCAACGAGTATTGTTAATTATTTTAGGCACAAAATTTTCAAAAAGCACTATTAATTTAGTGCTTTTTGCTTTTTAATAAACTATTGTTTATTTACATATTTAGCGTAAATTTAGTTTTTACTTTAACCAAAATAAATTTTTATGAAATGGTTTTTTAAAATTTTAGCGCTTTCATTTGTGCTGCAAAGTTTTCAATGTTCTGACGACAATTACACATCAGACCCCATAACTTCAGCACAATTAGAAACCAAAAAACAAGAAATTCAGAATTACATCAACTCCTTTTCTTGTTCGGATAGTATAGGATGCAGTTACATTGCCTTTGGATCTAAACCTTGTGGTGGTCCTAGGTCTTATTTAGTTTTTTCAAACAGCGTTGACTTGGCCAAATTGCAAGATATGGTAAAAGCCTACAATGAAATTGATCGACTACACAACATTCAAAACAATGCAGTTTCAGACTGTATGCTAGTATCCCCACCTACAGAAATTAAATGTGTCAACGGAGTTTGTACCGTTATCAAATAAAAAATAAATGTTACAATTACTCTAAAACTACGTTTACACGTGGTTTTTTTATTTGGAGCAACTTCCAGCTGTACACTCTATCTTTTCCTGGCTAAAGAAGCCAGTAAAAGGGTGCTGTTCCCATCTGGGCTAAAAACATTTGGGGAGTAAAGCGAAAAAAGATGTATATATTTGATAATGTTAATTAGTTGTAACCAATTTGAAAAATGAAATATTTAAGAATAATTTATTTGATGTTATCGATCGTTTTTATCTCTTGTGTGGCAAATAAAAAGGATAAAGCCAACTTTGGGCAAAATAAAATTAATGTTAAACTTAGAGAAAAACTGGAAACCATTTTACTAAAAGACCAAGGAATTCGAGAAATATTAAATGGCAATATATCTGCAGAAAGAAAAGCGCAATTACTTTCTGAAATGAAAATTTCTGAGAAAGATTTAGAAGGCAATAAAAAATACAACTTAACACGCGAAATTGATAGTGCAAATTTAGTGGCAGTAGAAAGTATTATCAAGAAATATGGCTACCCCAGTAAATCAATAGCCGGTGAAACTTCTAATAATGCCATATTTTATGTAATCCAACATTCTAAAAAAATCGATGAGTACCTTCCATTAATTAGAAAAGCAACTAAAAACGGAGATCTCGCTAAAACTTCATTAGCTATGATGGAGGACCGGAATTTAATGTACAAGGGAATAGAGCAAATTTATGGCACCCAAATAAAAGGACAAGCTAACAAAAAAGGCGAATGGATTTACTTTTTATGGCCAATAAAAAACGTTGATTCAATAAATAGTTGGCGAAAAGAAGCAGGATTTAAACAAACCATAGAAGAATATGTTAAAGATATGGACGTTGAGTTTAAACTATATAAAATAAATGAATTAAACGACTTGTAAAACTGTCTGTGCAAACCCGAGTGCGCGAGGATACTACCACCGTTAGAGCAAAATTACATTATGCCCCACTACCAATTAGTTGACACCTAAAGAAACCAATAAGTCAGCGTAATAAAGCAGGCATAGTTAAAATTTTTATAAAAACTCATTTGTTCTTTTTGTTCCTTACAAAATGTAATACTTTTAAAAAATGAAAAAATCGATACTCTCTTTTTGTGTTTTGGCTGCTGTAGTATTTTCTTGTAATAAGAAAAAAGACAGCCAGGAGGAAACTATTAAATCTGATACCATTACAGCTGAAAAACAATTCTCGAAAGCGGATTCTTTAGTCAATAAAGCAATCGTGGCTCACGGAGGTGACTTATACAATAATGCTGATTATTCATTTGTTTTTAGAGGTAAAAAGTATCGTTTTCAAAACAACGGACAAAATTTTGAATACTCATCTGAGGTACAAAAGAATGATTCCCTTATTAAAGATAAAATCAGCAACGCAACCTTTGAAAGGTATATAAACAATAAATTACAAACTTTAAGCAAAGAAGATATTGGTAAATTTTCGGAAGCACTAAATTCCGTGATTTATTTTGCAACACTTCCCTATAAACTTCAAGATGTTTCAGTAAACAAGAAATTTATTGAAGAAATTACAATTAAAGGAAAGAAGTATGATGTTGTGGGAGTAACTTTTAGTCAAGAAGGCGGAGGTAAAGATTTTGATGATGAATTCCATTATTGGATAAATAAACAAACCCATAAGATTGATTATTTAGCTTATAATTATCGCGTAAATGAAGGCGGGGTACGTTTTAGAAGCGCTTTTAACACAAGGGTAATTGATGGGGTAACTTTTCAGGATTATATCAATTATGAAGCGGCTTTAGAAACTCCTTTAAAGGATTTACCAAAATTATACGAACAAGGAAAATTGAAAGAAGTGTCTCAAATACTTACTGAGAACGTAATCAATAACAACAAGTAAGAGGAGTTTCAATTAAAACCGTTTTCCAAGTTTAATACCTCCATAAGGAATGATAATTGCTGCGTCTTCATAACCTGTATTTAATGCTGGGCCTAAATCGATTCCAAAATTAAATCCTTTAACTCCGTAATAGCTAAGTCCTATGGGTAAATAGAGGATTACAGTATTTCCCGAAAACAAATAAGAGTCACCAAAATCAACATACGTTGCAGTTAATCCAGTATTAAACATCATTTTCTGTTCTTTAATTTCACTAAAAAACACCTTTACTCCTAAACCAAAACTTGGAAGTCCAATCCCCGCTTCTATACTGAGGTGGTTTGATAAAATCCTTTCATAAGTCAAACCCACTATTGGAGTTGTCCCTAAAATAGAAAAAGAAACTGCATTCTTTTTTATGTCACCACCATTAGCGCTATTTCCCTGAGAAAATGCAGCCGATGATAACAAAAGGGTCGAAATAACAAAATAGATTCTTCTCATAGATTCTTCGATTAAATAAATAAAAACATTCTATCAATTTGATTTTCATAACATTAAACTAAGTAACACCTTTTATTTGAATTAAACAACCCGTTCTGTTTTATATGATAGAATTATACCCGGATGGAAACAGCATCCTTTTATCTCAGTACCTACTTTTCGGGACGGCATAAAACATAATGAACGGCTAAATAACTTAAACCATTAAGGAATTAAGTTAAATTAAGGATTGGCGGGAACTGGTTTACTCCAATTTTTGAAACTCTTAAACTCGAAACTCTGAACATTTGCAACTTTGCGACTTTGCAACTTTGCAACTTTGCGACTCTGAACCTTTGCGACTCTGAACCTTTGCAACTTTGAAGCTCTAAAAAAATTCCCTACTTTTGCAAAAATAATTTTTCACACTTAAACCGTTTATAGCATGCAACTGTATAACACTTTAAGCGCAGAAGAAAGAGCCATCATGATTGATGATGCCGGAAAACAAAGACTTACTTTGTCTTTCTATGCTTATGCGCATTTACCAAATCCAACAGAATTCAGAAACGAATTATTCTTAGCTTGGAACCCACTCGAAGTTTTAGGCCGAATTTACGTAGCCACCGAAGGGATTAATGCCCAATTATCCCTTCCTGCCGATAATTTCTATGCTTTTAAAGACACGATTGAAGCCTACGATTTTATGAAAGGGCTTCGCTTGAATGTGGCTGTGGAACATGACGACCATTCTTTCTTGAAATTGACCGTAAAAGTGCGTGATAAAATTGTTGCTGACGGATTAAATGATGAAACTTTTGATGTTACAAACATCGGGGTTCACCTGAAAGCAAAAGAATTCAATGAAATTTTAGAAAACCCAAATACCATTGTAGTAGATTTTAGAAATCATTACGAAAGTGAAATAGGCTATTTTAAAGGAGCCATTACACCTGATGTGGACACTTTTCGGGAATCATTACCTATTATCAATGAGCAATTAAAAGATTTTAAGGAAGATAAAAATTTAGTAATGTATTGCACCGGAGGAATTCGTTGCGAAAAAGCATCTGCCTATTTTAAACATCAAGGATTTAAGAATGTATTCCAGCTAGAAGGAGGTATAATTAATTATGCTAAACAAATTAAGGAAGAAAATCTGGAGAGTAAATTCATAGGTAAAAACTTTGTCTTTGATCACCGCTTAGGCGAAAGAATAACAGACGACATCGTGTCCCAATGCCATCAATGTGGTGATGCGTGTGATGTACATACCAATTGCATCAACGAAGGTTGCCATTTACTTTTTCTCCAATGTGAAAAATGCGCTCAAGCGATGCAAGGTTGTTGTTCTACAGCCTGTATCGAAGTGATTCATTTACCGGAAGAAGAGCAAAAAACTATTCGAAGAGGTATCAAAAATGGCAATATGATTTTCAAAAAAGGAAAATCGGATGTATTGACTTTTAAAAACAGAGATGCTAATCAAGACCCATTGGCAAATGTTCCAAATCTTAGTGATTTGACAAAATCGAAAGCATTGGCGAAAAAAGAACCTAAAATAAAAAAACAATATCTTGGAAAAGGAACTCACTTTTTCCCAAAACCAAGTGTAGGTCAGTTTTTGATTGAAGAAAACGAACTTAACATTGGCGACACAATTTTGATCAAAGGAGAAACTACTGGAGAACAAAAATTAGTGGTTTCAGAAATGTTTGTCCATGAAGTACCTGCTGAAAAAGCGGTTTCTGGAGATACTTGTACTTTCAAATTACCATTCAGAATTCGATTATCAGATAAATTATACAAAGTCATCGGATAAAAATATTTATTATCAAAACTCAAAACCAACCCATTAAGGCATTCGCTTTAATGGGTTTTTTAATAAAATCTTATGAATAATAGGTGTTTTCAAAGGTTGTAACATAAAATTAAAAAATACTATCTTTACCCATTAATCGTTTTAAGAACATAAGTTGTGTTTATCACAACACTATATATAAAATTATGGCATGTACAAGTTGTTCAACTTCTGATGGTGGTGCACCAAAGGGTTGTAAAAATAATGGGACTTGCGGCACCGATAGCTGCAATAAATTAACTGTTTTCGATTGGCTTTCAAACATGAGTTTACCCACTGGAGAAGCTCCCTTTGATTGTGTTGAAGTTCGTTTTAAGAATGGAAGAAAAGAGTTTTACCGCAATACGGAGAAATTAACTTTAAGTATGGGAGACATTGTGGCGACAGTCGCTTCTCCAGGACATGATATCGGAATTGTAACTTTAACAGGGGAACTGGTAAAGATTCAAATGAAGAAAAAAGGAGTTAATCACACTAGTAATGAGGTTCCAAAAATCTATAGAAAAGCATCCCAAAAAGACATTGATATTTGGTCAGTGGCACGTGACAAAGAAGAGCCGATGAAAGTTAGAGCTCGTGAACTTGCAATTGCCCAAAAACTGGAAATGAAAATATCTGACATTGAATTTCAAGGTGATGGATCTAAGGCTACTTTTTACTACACTGCTAACGATAGAGTCGATTTTAGACTTTTAATCAAGGATTTCGCAAAAGAATTCAGTACAAGAGTAGAGATGAAACAAGTTGGTTTCCGTCAGGAAGCGGCTCGTTTAGGAGGTATTGGTTCTTGTGGTAGAGAATTGTGTTGTTCTACTTGGTTAACTGATTTCAGGAGTGTAAACACTTCGGCTGCACGTTACCAACAATTGTCTTTAAACCCGCAAAAATTAGCGGGTCAATGCGGGAAATTAAAATGCTGTTTGAACTATGAGTTAGACACTTATATGGATGCATTGAAAGATTTTCCTGATTTTGACACTAAATTAGTTACTGAAAAAGGAGAGGCTGTTTGTCAAAAACAAGATATTTTCAAAGGTTTAATGTGGTTTGCCTATACTAACAATTATGCTAACTGGCATGTATTGAGTATTGAAAAAGTAAAAGAGGTAATGGCTCAAAACAAGCTAAAAATTAAAGTCAGCTCTTTAGAGGATTTCGCTATCGAAATCGTTCAGGAAATAGAAAAAGACTTTAATAATGCAATGGGTCAAGAAAGTTTAACGCGTTTTGACCAACCTAAGAAAAAGAAAAAACCAAACAACAAACCGAAACAAGCTGGAGAAAATGTAATAATTGCTAACAAAAACAAACCTGCAATTAGTGCCCCTGCAATTAATAATCCTGCAAACAAAGTAGTTCCTAACAAAGCTGTTCTTAATAATCCGAATCAAAAACCAGGAAATAAAGGAGGGAATAAAAAGCAAGGGAATAGCAAAAACCCAAACAGCAAACCTGCAAACACGAATCAGACAAATCCTGAGGAGAACAAACCTGCAGCACCTAGAAAACCAATAATTATTACTAAAAATGAGCCTAAGAAATAACGCCTTACTCCTTTTGGTTGTGGTCCTTTTTTTCTCATGTGATAAAAAAAGAGTGTTTGACGAGTATAAATCTGTTGGAAGCGCCTGGCACAAAGACAGTATTGTCACTTTCGAATTGCCCGAATTGGATTCTACAAAAGGATATGATTTGTTTATCAATTTAAGAGACAATAACAATTACCCTTTTAACAATTTGTTTTTGATAGTTGCTATTGAAAAACCAAATGGTTTCACGAAAGTGGACACCTTAGAATACCAAATGGCAAATCCTGACGGTAGTTTATTAGGCAACGGCTTTTCTGACATTAAAGAAAGCAAACTTTTTTACAAAGAGAACATAAAATTAAAAGGCAAGCATAAAGTCCATATAAAACAGGCTGTCAGAGAAACTGGAAAGGTTCCTGGCGTCAAGCTTTTGGACGGAATTACGGAAATAGGTTTTAGGATAGAAAAAAAAGAATTGGATAAATAGTTATGGCTACTAATAAAAAAAACAATCAGATGAAAGCTGTAGAAAAAGACATTAAATATTACTCAAAGAAATTTTGGAAACTTTTCTTTTTTGGACTTGGAGCTCTAGTTCTCTTTTTCGTATTTGCATCTTGGGGAATCTTTGGTTCTATGCCTTCTTTTGAAGACCTAGAAAATCCTGACTCTAATTTAGCTACCGAAATCATCTCGGCTGACGGTGTGGTAATTGGTAAATATTTCCAAAAAAACCGTTCTCAACTGAAGTATTCTGATTTGCCTAAAAATCTAGTTCAGGCATTAATTGCAACCGAAGACGAGCGTTTTTACGAACATTCCGGAATCGACGGTAGAGGAACCTTGAGAGCTATGTTAAGCCTTGGAACCAGCGGAGGAGCGAGTACTTTAACCCAACAATTAGCCAAACAATTGTTTCACGGAGAAGGTTCTAAATTTTTACCTTTTAGAATTGTACAAAAAGCAAAAGAATGGATTATTGCCATTCGACTGGAAAGACAATACACCAAAAATGAAATTTTGGCCATGTATTGCAATGTGTATGACTTCGGGAATTACTCCGTAGGAGTGAGCTCTGCAGCACAAACTTATTTTTCGAAAAGCCCAAAGGATTTAACAATAGACGAATCGGCTATATTAGTGGGAATGTTTAAAAACTCTGGTTTGTACAACCCGGTAAGAAACCCTCAGGGAGTAAAGAATCGTAGAAATGTGGTGCTTGCGCAAATGGAGAAAGGACGCATGATTACCAAAGAACAAAAATTACAACTTCAAAGTTTACCTATCACTTTACATTTTAAATTAGAAAGCCACCGTGAAGGTTCAGCGACTTATTTTAGAGAGTATTTACGTGATTACATGAAGAAATGGGTAGATGAAAACAAGAAACCGGACGGATCAGATTACGACATCTATAAAGACGGGTTAAAAATCTACACCACTATCGATTCCAGAATGCAATTGCATGCAGAAAAAGCGGTTTCTGCCCATATGGCAAATCTTCAAGAAGAGTTTTTTATTCAATCAAAAAACAATAAAAACGCTCCTTTTGTAAACATATCTGATGCTGAAACACAAAGAATTTTAACCCAAGCCATGAAAACTTCTAACAGGTGGGCCGTTTTAAAATCTATGGACAAAAGTGAAGAAGAAATTATAAAATCATTTAGTGAAAAAGCAAAAATGACTGTCTTTACCTGGAAAGGAGAAAAAGACACGATAATGACGCCAATTGACTCAATACGTTATTACAAACATTTTTTACAGTCAGGTCTTATGGCAATGGAGCCACAAACAGGAAACATAAAAGCCTGGGTTGGAGGAATAAATTACAAATATTTTCAGTACGATCACGTAGCTCAAGGGGCAAGACAAGTAGGTTCTACATTTAAACCTTTTGTATACGCCACCGCTATTGAACAATTAAATATGTCTCCTTGCGATTCAATTATTGATTCACCATTTACGATTCCAGTAGGCCGTCATCACGTTACTGAAAGTTGGACACCAAGAAACTCTGACAATAAATACCGCGGAATGGTTACTTTGAAAAAAGCTTTGGCTAATTCAATCAATACCATATCTGCTAAATTGATGGACAAAGTAGGTCCAGAAGCAGTTGTGGAGTTAACACATAAATTAGGAGTGAAATCTAAAATTCCACATCAACCTTCTATTGCTTTAGGAGCGGTTGAAATAACGGTTGAAGATATGGTTGCTGCCTATAGTACATTTGCAAATCAAGGTGTGTATACTAAACCTCAATTTCTTTCTCGAATAGAAGATAAAAGTGGTGTAGTAATATTCGAACCTATTCCTGAATCTCACGATGTATTAAATAAAGATATTGCTTTTGCAGTAATCAAATTATTGGAAGGAGTTACTGAAGGTGGATCTGGTAACAGACTAAGAACACAAGATGGAGGAAGCGGTGACAACAGATGGACAGGATATCCTTATCTTTTTAAAAATCCTATTGCCGGTAAAACGGGTACAACACAAAACCAATCTGATGGTTGGTTTATGGGTATGGTTCCAAATTTAGTAACGGGGGTTTGGGTAGGTTGTGAAGACCGTTCAGCTCGATTTAAAAGTATTACTTATGGTCAAGGAGCAACAGCAGCCTTGCCAGTTTGGGCTTATTTTATGAAACTTTGTTATGCCGATGAAAATTTAAAAGTATCTAAAGAAGGCTTTGAAAGACCGGCAAATCTATCCATAAAAGTAGACTGTTATAGAGCTGTTGCAAAAGACTCAACAGAACTGGATCAGAATACTGATGAATTTGAATTATAAAATATAGCTTCATTATAAATTCTATTACCAGATACAGAAGAAATCACTTTGATACAGTGAAACAAAACTGTCGTCTGGCTTAAAAAAAAACATATGATTAACAAAAAAGTTCAAAACGTTCAAGAAGCACTTCAAGGAGTTGAAAACGGAATGACCATTATGCTTGGCGGTTTCGGATTGTGCGGAATTCCAGAGAACTCTATTGCAGAGCTTGTAAAAAAGGAAACCAATAACCTTACTTGTATTTCTAATAATGCGGGTGTAGATGATTTTGGTCTTGGATTGTTGTTACATAAAAGGCAAATCAAGAAAATGATTTCTTCCTATGTTGGGGAGAATGCTGAATTTGAACGTCAGATGTTATCTGGAGAACTCGATGTTGAATTAATTCCTCAAGGAACTTTAGCAGAACGTTGTCGTGCTGCTCAAGCAGGAATTCCCGCTTTTTTCACACCCGCTGGATATGGAACTGAAGTAGCAATAGGGAAAGAAGTTCGTGAATTCAACGGAAAAATGCACATAATGGAACATGCTTTCAAAGCTGATTTTGCTATTGTGAAAGCTTGGAAGGGAGATACTGCAGGAAATTTGATTTTCAAAGGTACGGCAAGAAATTTCAACCCTTCAATGTGTGGTGCAGCTAAAATCACCGTTGCAGAAGTGGAAGAATTAGTTGAAGCAGGAACATTAGACCCTAATCAAATACATATTCCTGGAATTTTTGTTCAAAGAATATTTCAAGGAGAGCAATACGAAAAGAGAATCGAACAACGCACCGTGAGACAAAAAGAGTAATCAGTGTTCAGTTTTGAGTGTTCTGTCATATACTGAGTCTTAATAAATTTCCTCTTCATTTAAGAGTACTACTCAGCCAAGACACAGCTTACTGAATCTTAATTTCTTAATGGTTAATAAAAATAAACAGTTAACACTATGTTAGATAAAATAGGAATAGCAAAACGTATTGCACAAGAACTTAAAGACCGTTATTTCGTGAATTTAGGAATTGGAATACCAACATTAGTAGCAAACTATATCCCTAAAGGAATTGATGTCGAATTTCAAAGTGAAAATGGCGTTTTAGGCATGGGTCCATTCCCTTTTGAAGGGGAAGAAGACGCTGACATTATAAATGCAGGAAAACAAACCATAACCACCTTAGCAGGGGCGTCTTATTTTGATTCGGCTTTGAGTTTTGGAATGATACGTGGTCAGCATGTTGACTTAACTATTCTAGGCGCGATGGAAGTAGCCGAAAATGGTGATATCGCTAACTGGAAGATTCCGGGAAAAATGGTTAAAGGAATGGGTGGTGCAATGGATTTAGTGGCTTCTGCAGAAAACATTATCGTTGCTATGATGCACGTTAATAAAGCAGGAGAGTCTAAAATTCTAAAAAAATGCAGCTTGCCTTTAACTGGTGTAGGTTGTGTGAAAAAAGTAGTAACTGAATTGGCTGTATTAGAAGTAACTCCTAAAGGATTTAAATTATTGGAACGCGCTCCAGGAGTTTCTGTAGAACATATTATCGCTTCCACCGAAGCAACATTAATTATTGAAGGAGATATTCCAGAAATGATAATAGAATAAAACCCATTTAAAAAATATCTTTTAAACATAAATGCATCCCTTATCAGGATGCATTTTTTTAACCCATCCTTATAAACTTTCATTACCATACTTAGGACATATAAAAAAGAGGGCTATTTGAGAAACAATAATCCAGAGAAAAGGTCGCTTTACAGCGACCTTTTTTACTAATATATTTGTACAATATTTTATTATTTGAAATTTACAATTACAAATTCTCAAAGAAGTCATTTCCTTTGTCATCAGTTATAATGAAAGCAGGAAAGTCTTTAATCGTGATTTTACGAACGGCTTCCATACCCAATTCCTCAAAATCAACTACCTCAACAGAAAGAATATTTTCTTTGGCTAAAATAGCTGCTGGTCCACCAATAGATCCTAAATAGAAACCTCCATAGGTTTTACAAGCATTCATTACCTCTTTAGTTCTATTTCCTTTAGCAAGCATAACCATACTACCACCGTGTTTTTGGAATTCATCTACATAAACATCCATACGTCCCGCGGTTGTAGGCCCAAAACTTCCTGAAGCCATTCCGTTTGGAGTTTTTGCAGGTCCTGCATAATATATTGGGTGATTTTTAAAGTATTCTGGCATAGGTTTACCCGCATCCAGCAATTCTTTTATTTTCGCATGCGCAATATCCCGCGCCACAATCAAAGTACCGTTTAGTTTCAAACGGGTTTTGATAGGATATTGTGATAATTTTTTAAGAATATCTGCCATTGGTTGGTTCAAATCAATTTCAACGGCTGGTTCTAAATGTGGTGCTGTTTCTGGCAATAATCTTTTTGGATTCACTTCCAGTTGCTCGACAAAAATTCCGTCTTTAGTGATTTTCCCTTTTATATTTCTATCCGCTGAACAAGAAACACCCAGTCCTACTGGACAAGAAGCGGCATGACGTGGCAAACGAATCACTCGAACATCATGCGTAAAATACTTTCCGCCAAACTGTGCCCCAATCAAACTCTCTTGACAAATCAATTGCACTCTTTTTTCCCATTCCAAATCACGGAAAGCTTGACCAGCCATGTTTCCAGTTGTTGGCAAATTATCAAAATAACCCGCAGATGCTTTCTTAACAGCCGATAAATTCGCTTCCGCAGAAGTTCCTCCCACTACAAACGCCAAGTGATAAGGCGGGCAAGCAGAAGTTCCTAAATCTTTTATTTTTTCACGGATGAATTCATCCATTGCTTTTTCATTCAGTAATGATTTTGTCTTTTGATACAAAAAGGTTTTATTGGCAGAACCTCCACCTTTTGCTAAAAACAAAAATTCATAAGAAGCTCCTTTTTTAGAATAAATATCAATTTGTGCCGGAAGATTTGAACCTGAATTTTTCTCTTCGAACATACTGATAGGAACAATTTGAGAATATCTTAAATTACGTTCCTGATACGTGTTGAAAATTCCTTTTGAAAGCCATTCAGCATCATCGACACCTGTATATACGTTTTCTCCTTTTTTAGCCATTACAATCGCTGTTCCGGTGTCTTGACAAGAAGGTAATTCACCTTCTATAGCCACAACGGCATTTTGCAATAAATTATAAGCCACAAAGCGATCGTTATCCGTCGCTTCCGGATCATCTAGAATCGCTTTCAATTTTTCTAAATGCGTTGTTCGCAACATAAAAGAAACATCTTTCAACGCTTCCTGAGCTAATAACTCTAACCCTTTAGGGTCAACAGTTAAAATCTCTCTGTCTCCAAGTTGTTCCATTTTTACAAAATCAGAACTGATTTTACGGTATTGTGTATCGTCTTTTAAAATTGGATAAGGATCCTGGTATATAAATTCCATAATATATGATGATTATTTAAACGCCAAATATAAGAATTGTAGAGGGAATTTATTGTGATATAAGTCCTTAATTGTCTGTTTTCTTGTTTAAATAATTATAAAAAGAAACACCCAAAACAAAAAAAGCTCATTGGAATCCGACCAATAATAGTCAAACTTCAATGAACTTAAATATATATATTTTAAATATTTATGGAGAACTATTCATAGCGGTTTAAAAAAACCAACTTGCCACAAAGATAGCTGTTATAACACAAATTAAATCAACCCATAACATTATAGGCAAGGCATAACGAGTGTTTTTTATATTTACGGATCCAAAGTAAACCGCAATTACATAGAAAGTACTTTCAGCACTACATTGAAAAATACTACTCAATCTTCCTGTTAAAGAATCAGCTCCAAAAGTATTCATAGAGTCAATCAAAAATCCACGTGATCCAGCAGAACTAAACGGCCTAAGCAAAGCAACTGGCAAAGCATCCGTAATTTGTTTACTAACACCCATATTAGAGAAGATAAAAGCAATCCAGTTGCTAATTATTTCAAATAAACCACTGTTTCTAAATAAAGAAATGGCTACTAACATTCCTAAAACATAAGGAAAAATAACCACTCCTGTTTTAACACCATTATTAGCTCCAACAACAAAAGAATCAAAAACAGTAGTGTTTGCATCAGCGAATTTCTTCTCTTTAATAAATGAAAAGATCAAAGTGAAAACAATTATTCCCACTAATATCAAACTTGAAAGATTAGCTGTAAAATAATTTTTTTCTATTAAATCCAAATGGTTTATATACATCAACAAACCAATTATAGCAGCTATTAAAGAAAACAAGGCTACCACTAAGGAAGCGCTCTTGAAATTGATTTTTTGTTTGACACCTACAATAAGAAAAGCGGCAATAGTACCAATGAACGAAGTTATAATACAAGGCAACATCACATCGGCTGGATTGCTGGCATTGGCAGCAGCACGATAACCAATAATAGAAGTGGCAATCAATGTTAGTCCAGAAGCATGGAGACACATAAACATAATTTGTGCATCACTGGCTTTGTCTTTTTCGGGGTTGAGTTCCTGTAAACTTTCCATTGCTTTTAGTCCAAATGGCGTAGCTGCTGAATCAAGACCCAAGAAATTAGCGGCGAAATTTAGAGTCATATAAGATATTGACGGATGATTTTTAGGTATACTAGGAAAGACTTTCACAAATACGGGACTCAGAACCACAGCTAATTTACCCGAAGCCCCAGAAATAATCAACAACTCCATCAATCCGCAGAAAAAGGCTAAATAAGCAATAAGCGGAATTATTAAATCGAGTAAGGTGTTTTTACAAGTGGGTAATAAACCGTCTGATTTTTGAACACCACTATAGATTTTTACTGTCTTGGCAGAATAAACATAAGTTGTATCAGGGTTTGTTGTGATATTGTTAATCACCATCGTTTTATTAGGAGCGCTAGCGATGCTGTCTTTTATAAAAGCAGGCAATTGGTCTACGTATTTTTCGGATATTAAAATAGGATCGTCTTTCTTACCGTTTAAAACAAAATCAATAGTGTAACTGTTTCCGGTAAACAAACTCGCTACAATAAAAACAATTGACGAAATAAAGATCACCAACCAAAATCTACTCAATACCATATCTTATAATTTTTGTAAATGTAATAAATCAATAACAATTGCAAGAAACAATTACAATGTCAATAAATACTTCTTTAAACGTGAAAAATCTCTTCCTCTATCAATAAATCTTCTCTTCTTAATCGAAGGAAAATCTGGGCAACGGCGATAGTGTCTTTTTCACAATAGGTTACAATCCTATCAATGTCTTTGTCAACATAAAATACGTGGCCTACTTGACTTCCGTCAATATCTCCTTTTGGAGAAGGGATTCCAAGCACTTTACACATCAACTTTAAGGACGTATAATGTTTATAATCGCCAAATTTCCAAAGTTCTAAAGTATCCAAATGCGGAATTTCCCAAGGTTTTTTACCAAAAAGATTCAGTTTATTAGGAATGGCTATTTGGTTGATGATCATTCGGCGCGCGATAAAAGGAATGTCAAATTCCTTTGCGTTATGTCCACATAATACATGTTGCGGTTGATTGAAATGATTGTTTAGCAGATTATTGAAATCGTGTAGTATTTTCTTTTCTTCACCAAAAAAGGAAGTCACCCTGAAATTACGAATATCACTTTTGGTTACAAAATAACCAACTGAAATACAAACGATTTTCCCGAACTCGGCCCAAATACCTGCTCGATCGTAAAAATCTTCTGGAGTGAATTCGTCTTTGCGTTGGTACTGGGTTTTGTGTTCCCAAAGGTCTTTCATCTCTGAATCCAAAGCATTAAAATCTTCCTCTTCCGGAACAGTTTCTATGTCAAGAAATAAGATGTTGTCTAAGCGGATTTTTTCTATCATAAAAATATTTTTAAAATAAACTTTGTTGGTTTGTAGGGTTTTCGTGTTCCAACAACCATTTTTTACGCCATAAACCACCTGCATAACCCGTAAGTGAACCGTCAGAACCGATGACTCTGTGGCAGGGAACCACTATCCACAACGGGTTTTTCCCGTTGGCGGAAGCTACAGCACGAATGGCTTTAACATCTCCCAAAATCTTGGACTGCTCAAGATAGGTTCTCGTTTTCCCATAAGGGATATCTAATAATGCATTCCACACTTTTTGCTGAAATTCAGTTCCTTTAGGATTAAGTTTGAAACTGAAATCATTTCGTTTTTTGTCGAAATAATCGTTTAATTGAGAAACTGCCTCTTGAAGCACTACTGGAATAGTCACAGATATTTCACCATCATCAGAAACGGAAATTACTGAAATTCCGTCTTCGTCTCCAATAATTGTAGCTGTACCCAAAGGTGTTTTTATGTATGCTGTTTCCATTAAATAAAAATAGAAAAAATAAAACACAATGGCGCAAAAAGAGGTTGATGACTGAAATAAAATAATTCAGAAGTTCTTTTACATAAAAAAACCATTCGGATGAACGAATGGTTTTTGTTTTTAGCCCCGATAAAAGCGGCATCCTTTATGTTTTTTCTTTAAAAATATAAAGATATAGCGGATAGCGGGAATTGCTTCTTAAAAAAGCAATCTACTATTTATTTTAAATGGCTATAAAAATAAGCTTCAATAGCTTTTAATTCCTCTTCAGACATCGCTTTTGTAATGGCAAAATTAGCTTTCATCACTTCAAATTGAGTTGGATCTACGATGGCATCGCTTTCCCCTCTAAGAAAACTGACCATGTTCTGATTTTTATCCTTGTATATTTTAGCGATTTCTTGAACACTGGGACCAATGGATTTAGTGTCAATTTTATGACAGCTAAAACAATTCCCTTTACCGTTAAATAATGATTCTCCCATTTTTTCTGGAGTAGCTGCTTTCATCCCTTCAGAAGATGCGGATTCTACAGTAGAAGTTTCTTCTTGTTTACCAAATGACTCTTCTTCTTTATTTTTACAAGCAAAAACTAAAAGAGCTACAAATCCAATTATAAGTGTTTTTTTCATAATTTATCATTTATATCTCAAAGTTAATTATTTTGTAACACCCTGTGGATCTTAACCCTAATTTAAAATCTATCTATTTAATATTGCTGCAGCTTCTTTAGCAAAGTAGGTCGAAATAATACTCGCTCCGGCTCTTTTAATGCAATACAACTGCTCAATCATAATTTTATCGTGGTCTAACCAGCCTCTTTCGGCAGCGGCTTTGACCATAGCATACTCCCCAGAAACCTGAAAAACAGCTACTGGAACGTGAACGGCATTTTTTACTTCACGCACTATATCTAAGTAAGCCATTCCTGGCTTTACCATAACGATATCAGCACCTTCTTCCACGTCTAGCAAAGCCTCACGAATTCCTTCGATGCGATTTGCATAATCCATTTGGTATGTTTTTTTGTCTTTGGGAACATTTGAAGAATTCACGGGTGCAGAATCCAAAGCATCACGGAAAGGTCCGTAAAAAGCCGAGGCGTATTTAGCACTGTAACTCATAATCCCCACGTTATGGTGACCGTTTTGTTCTAATGCTTTACGAATGGCTAAAACGCGTCCGTCCATCATATCGCTTGGCGCTACAAAGTCGGCACCAGCTTCAGCATGGCTTAAACTCATTCGCGTTAAAGCATCAACTGTTGCGTCATTGATTACTTGTCCGTTTTCTATGATTCCGTCGTGTCCGTAGATCGAATAAGGATCTAAAGCCACGTCTGGCATTACTATCATTTCCGGAACTGCATCTTTTATGGCGCGGATGGTTTGTTGCATCAATCCGTTTTTGTTCCAAGCTTCATTCCCGGCGTTATCCTTAAGACTCTCGCTTACTTTGACATATATATTAACAGCCTTGATTCCTAAATCCCAAGCTTCCTTTACTTCTTTTATTGTATTATCCAATGAATGACGGTAAATTCCTGGCATAGATGGAATGGCGATTTTCACATCTTTCCCTTCGGCTACAAACATAGGTAGCATAAAGTCATTGGGACTTAAACTAGTCTCACGAACTAAAGAACGAATAGACTCATTAGTTCTTAAACGGCGATTTCTTTGTAATGGAAACATATATATTTTTTGTTAATTAACTTAAAAAACGTCTTCTACAGACTCAAATACTTTTTCAACAGACTTCACAGTCTTAAAACGATATCCTATAAACAGTTCGAAATGAGCTTTAGAGTTTATCAATTCGGCTGTTCTTTGATTATTATATTCATAGTCTCTGTAATTGAATTTCACCCCTGAAAATAAATTTTTATTGTTGTACCCTAAAGATATGTTGAAATCGAAATTAAAATTAAAATTTGTCGATTTAATCTCAAAATCAGCTTCTTTTTCTTTATCGTTAAAAAAACTTTTTGAAGCATTATATCCAATTCCAGGATGCCACCCTACAGTTGCATACCACTTTTTTCCAAGTACAAAATTATACATATAACCCAGTTGCAATAAACTATCAAAAGAATGAATTTGTAACAGATTTTTTTTGCCCGTATTATATTCGCTAGTAATTAAATTATTAAAATAATAACTTAAAGAAGGAATCAAACTTCCCGCACTTACTAATTGTCTTTCGGTCATATTCTCGAAAGCTCTATATGAAAAATTATTATTTAGAATATAGAAAGTTCGCCCACCAATTGTATTTATCTGTAAATCCGGATAAATATCCACAGAGGACGGTTTAAGTGGATTTGCTAGATAAAACCCTTTTGTTTTTTTAAAATCTATTTCTTGTCTTAGCCTGTCTGAATAAAAAAATTTAAAACTTAAATCAAGTGTTTTTGTTTTCCCTTTATCAGAATCACGATTGTTTCCCGGCAAAAAACTTGGGGATGTTGACAGAAACACACCCAAAAATTTATAATCGAATGACAGTCTCAATTTCAAACGTTGATTTGGAATAAAACTGCTTTGACTATTCTCAGTACTATTTAGATTTGCCACATAAAAATTATCTATATCACTGTTTAAATCTACTTTAAAAATCATCTTATTAAAGTAGTTTGCCCGATATAAAGGGTTGTATTTATGGCGCTCAGCATGTAATAATTCACCTTCTTGAGCTGAAAGCAAATTACAAAATAGTAAGACAATAAAAACAACCTTTAACTTCATCACAATTTATTGTGTTCGAAATACTTATTCCAAACTAATCCAATCGACTGGGTTTTCTAAAACCTGAACTAATTTCTCCTCTTCACTTCCTGCTTCAGGATGATGATCATAAACCCATTGTACATTAGGCGGCAAACTCATCAAGATACTTTCGATTCTTCCGTTAGTTTTTAGTCCAAAAAGAGTTCCTTTATCGTGAACCAAATTAAACTCCACATAACGACCACGGCGAATTTCCTGCCAAGTTCTTTGTTCAGCAGAACACGACAATGTTTTTCTTTTTTCGACAATGGGAACATACGCTTCCAGGAAACTATTTCCCACTTCAGACACAAAATTGAACCAGTCCTGCATTGACATCGTTTCTGTTTCTTTGCAATAGTCAAAGAACAATCCGCCTATTCCTCTGGCTTCATTTCGATGTGCATTCCAAAAATAAGCATCGCATTGTTTTTTATATTTTGGGTAAAACTCGGGATTGTGTTTGTCACAAGCCGTTTTACAGGTTTGGTGAAAATGAATCGCATCTTCTTCAAACAAATAATAAGGTGTTAAATCCTGTCCTCCGCCAAACCACTGTTGGATTACATTTCCTTTATCATCGTACATTTCGAAATACCTCCAATTAGCATGTACTGTGGGAACCATTGGGTTTTTTGGATGCAAAACCAAACTTAGTCCGCACGCAAAAAAGTCTGCTTCGCCTACATTGAACAGCTTTTGCATGCTGTCCGGTAATTTACCATGAACAGCAGAAATATTCACGCCGCCTTTTTCAAAAACGGCACCATTTTCTATAACGCGGGTTCTTCCTCCTCCACCTTCAGGACGTTCCCAAATATCCTCACGGAATTTGGCTTGACCGTCCACCGCTTCTAGTCCTGCGACTATGGTGTCTTGAAGGTTTTGTATGTATTTAAAGAATTGTTCTTTCATTGTGATTTTTGATATCCTGCAAGGTTAAACACCTTACAGGAATACTCGTTGTAATTATTGCTTATACTCTTTCACAGCATCAATAAATGCTTTCGCGTGATCAACAGGAATATTTGGTAATATACCATGACCTAAATTCACGATGTATTTGTCTTTCCCGAATTCGTCGATCATTTCGTGTACCATTTTTTTGATAACAGGAATTGGAGACAATAATCTTGATGGATCAAAATTTCCTTGTAATGTGATATTTCCTCCTGAAAGATATCTAGCGTTTCTTGGTGAACAAGTCCAGTCAACTCCTAATGCAGAAGCTCTACTTTTTCCCATTTCGCCTAGAGCGAACCAGCATCCTTTTCCGAAAACAATTACCGGAGCATCATCGGCCAATGCCTCAACAATCTGGTTGATGTATTTCCAAGAGAATTCTTGATAATCAACTGGTGATAACATTCCTCCCCAAGAGTCAAAAATTTGAACGGCATTTACTCCCGCTTTTACTTTTTCTTTTAGGTATAAAATAGTGGTATCGGTAATTTTTTGCAATAAAACGTGTGCTGCTTCAGGATATTGGAAACAAAATCCTTTTGCTTTATCAAAGCTTTTAGAACCTTGCCCTTCTACTGCATAACACATAATTGTCCAAGGAGAACCTGCGAAACCTATTAACGGCACCTCATCATTCAACATTTCCTTCGTCAATTTGATAGCATCAAAAACGTAACCAAGCGTTTCGTGAACATCAGGAACAATTACTTTTTCCACATCCTGAATCGTACGAATAGGATTTGGCAAAAACGGACCAAAATTTTCTTTCATCAACACTTCAATTCCCATTGCTTGTGGAATCACCAAAATATCCGAAAACAAAATAGCTGCATCTGGAGCAATTCTACGAATGGGTTGTACGGTGATTTCAGCAGCTAATTCTGGAGTTTGACAACGGGTGAAAAAATCATATTTATCACGCAATGCGATAAATTCCGGTAAATATCTACCTGCTTGACGCATCATCCAAACTGGTGGGCGTTCAACTGTTTCTCCTTTTAATGCTTTTAAAAATAAGTCGTTCTTTATCATATACTTTAATTTTAGCTGAATGCTAGATACTTTCTGTTTTATAATATTCAATAACTTCCTCAATCACCTCTTCAATTGTAGGTGTTTCGGCAATTACAATGTTTTTAATTTTATTTGTTTCTAATGTTTTTGCCGTAGTATTGCCTACGCAAAAACAAATTTCGTTCTTGATTTTGTTGTTTGTCAAATAACTTTCAACGGCAGATGGGCTGAAAAACATAATTCCATCAAATTTCTCTTTATCCGATATTTTGAAAGGCGCTAACTTGGTTTGATAAACTTCTATTTCATTAAATGTTATTCCTCCTCTTTTTAACGCTTTCGGCAACGTTTCCTTGCGCAAATTCCCGCTTAAAAAAGTATAACTTTCCTTGTTATAAATTAAAGTAATAATTTCAGCCAGTTCAGATGCATAATCCATATAAACATCCACTTGAAAACCATTCAATTCAAGTAATTCTTTGGTTTTAATTCCAACACAAAAAACACTTTTAGTTTTAAGAACTTCCCAATCGTTTTGTTCCATTAAACTTAAAACAGCATTTTGACTACTAAAAATCAAATTAGTGTTGATTTTATTCAATTCGAAAATGTTGTTTTTTATTTCGATGAAATCTTGTTCTAAAACATCTAAATTAGCCTCAAGAAATGCTTGCCTTTGTTCAGTTGACAATGTTTTGGTTGATAAAATGCTTATTTGGCTCATTATTTCTTCAAATTATTTTTAATTTCCGTCATCAATTTTGTTCCTCCATTATTTAAAATTTCCTGTGCTGAATAGAAACCTAATTTTTTCCATTCTTCGATAGGAACAATTTTATCGATTTCAATTTTTTCTTTTCCGTCTAATGAGAATAAAGCACCTTGAAAATGGATAGTGTCCTCTTCTTCATTATATTTTGCCAAAGCACCAATAGGAGCCGTACAACCACCTTCTAATGTTTTCAAAAACTGACGTTCAATATAAGTGGCTATCTCAGTTTCTATATCATTTAAATGCGATAAGGCATCCAAAGTAAAATTGTCATTTCCCATAGCTACAACTAACATTGCGCCTTGTGCAGGAGCTGGAATCATCCAGTCCAAAGCAATTTGGTTTTCGGATTTAAGATTTATTCTTTCCAGTCCGGCTGCTGCAAACACAGCGCCATTCCAGTCATTGTCTGCTAATTTTCGCATACGCAAATTAACATTCCCTCTTAAATCAACTACTTTATGATTTGGGTATCTATTTAACCATTGAGCTTGGCGTCGTAAACTTCCGGTAGCAATAGTTCCATTCGATTCCAAAAAATCTAAATTTTCTTTATAGGCCAACACATCAACTGTATTTGCTCTTTCTAAAACTGCGGCTTGGACAATCCCTATAGGCAAAGCCGTAGGAACATCTTTCATAGAATGCACTGCGATATCCACCTGACCGGTGATCATGGCAACATCGAGCGTTTTAGTGAAAATTCCGGTGATTCCAAGTTCGTAAAGAGGTTTATCAAGGATGATATCTCCCGTAGATTTTACGGCAACAATTTCGGTTTTATATCCTAAATCATTCAGTTTTTTTTCTACTGTATGAGCTTGCCAAAGCGCGAGTTCGCTATCGCGAGTTCCTATTCGTATTGTTTTTTCTGCCATTTTTGTTTTTACAAATGATAAATAATCATTTGATTTTTTATTAAACCATTAAGAAGTTAAGGAGCATTAAGTTCCTTTTCAATAACTATCCAATCTTGAAAAATATTCATTCACAAGGGGTTTTAATGATTTTGTTATATTCATTGTATTAAAATTAATTAGCAACCCTTGAGGTTTTTCAAGTAACTTCATATAAGTCAATAATTGAGCTTCATGAATTGGTAACACATTTTCTATCGCTTTTAATTCCACAACTATACAATCGTTTACTAAAAGATCTATCCTTAAATTTGATTCTAATTCGAGACCATCGTAATCAATCTTAACAATCAATTGCTGTTTTACTTCATAACCATTTTTTTCTAACTCAAATTTCAAACATTGTTCATAAACGCTTTCTAAAAGTCCAGGCCCTAGATTTTTGTGTACTTTAATGGCAAAACCTGTTATTTCGTAAGACAGTTGTGTAACTTGCTTCTGCGTCATAAATTTGAATTTTAAGATAGTTAAAACACTAAATGTATCTTAATTTCTTAATGTTATCAATTTTTATTTTGCTAAAACACCTATTTTAAAAACTTTTTCAATCCACTCGATGCTTTCATCCACCATAGTGTCATCATCTTTTAAGTGGTTAGCAAAGTGTGTGGTTATTTTTTGAATGATTCTTGCGCTTATAATTTCAGCTTGTTCTTCATTGAAGCCAACGATTTTTCTGCTTTGGAAATCCAATTCAGAATTTTTAATGGCATTCAGTTTTTCTTTAAGCGCATTGATTGTTGGAGCAAATTTTCTTCCTTTGGTCCAAATATTAAATTCTTCTTTTATTTCTTCGATAATTGCCTCGGCTGCAGGAATATGATTTTTTCTGTTCTCTAAGGTTTCATCTGTCATTTGAGACAAATGATCCATATGGATTAAAGTAACTCCTTCTAAATCGGCCACATTTTCATGTACGTTTTTAGGAATCGATAAATCTAAAATCAACAATGGCTTTTTTAAATTCAGTATGGCTTTGTCAACCGTAGGGTTTTGAGCTCCCGTTGCAACAACCACCACATCTGCTTTTTGAAGTTCCAGATGCAATTCAGAATAATCTTTTACTATTAAATTTAGTTTTCCAGCTAATCTTTCGGCCTTGTCCTTCGTTCTGTTAATTAAGGTAATATGCTCGTTTTTGGTGTGTTTTACCAAGTTTTCACAGGTGTTTCTCCCTATTTTACCGGTACCAAACAACAAGATGTTTTTATTACCGATGTTTTCAACGTTTTTAATGATGTACTGAACAGAGGCAAAAGAGACTGAAGTAGCCCCTGAACTTATTTCGGTATCTGTTTTGATTTTTTTGCTGGCCTGAATAACCGCATTTACTAAACGTTCCATGAAATTATTAGCTAATCCCATTGCTTTAGATTGGATAAAGCTGCTTTTTATTTGAGAAATGATTTCAAAATCTCCTAAAATCTGACTGTCTAAACCTGTTCCTACACGAAACATATGGCTTATCGCTTCTTGATTTTTATATACAAAACCTACTTTTTGAAACTCTTCAACAGTACCGTTACTATTTTCACAAATCAATTTTATCAATTGAAAAGGGTGCTCAGCAAATCCGTAAATTTCTGTACGATTACAAGTAGAACTTACGATTAGGCTTTCTATTCCTTCGCTTTTTGCCTGCTCAAGTAAACGTATTATTGCTGATGCATCAAGACTAAATTTCCCTCTCATATCGGCGTCTGCTTTTTTATAGCTTAATCCAACAGAGTAAAAATAATGATGCTTAGATAGGTTATTATTTTCCATATTACTACTTTCTAAAAAGTGAAACAAAATTATCACTATACTATTTATAAAAGTAACGCTAGAAGTTCTTTTTGTATCGCTACATGTATTTTTGTTCCTAAACAGCTATTTTTATCTAAAAAACACTATTTTTGCTCTATTATCAGGGTGTTTGAGCTGGTTTGTTTAGAGTGACTCTAAATAATAAATACTGATAATTGTCATATTTTTAATTTAAAAATGTCGCTATGGGTTCTCAAGAAATTATAAAAATTGAAGATGATTTTACATTAATACGTTTTCTAAATGACGGCACTGAGGTATTTCATGCACAGCGTGAAGTAAGCAGCGGACTGATTCAGTTTCACTTTGGACTGAAAGGAAGTGCTAAATTTATTTTCAATCAAGGGAATTACGCATTGGAACTTAAAGAGGAGAAATCCTTGCTACTGTACAATCCCCAGAAGGAATTGCCTTTAAATTTAGAGTTGGCTCCTAATTCATGGGTGATATCGGTAATCATTTCCATCAAAAAATTCCACGCCTTATTTTCAACAGAAGCGGATTACATCACTTTTTTAAGCGGGGAAAACAAAGACAAGAAATATTACAATGAAGGAAATGTGAGTCCGTCAATGGCGATTGTATTAAGTCAGTTGTTTCATTACAGTTTACATCCTTCCATTAAAAACTTGTATTATAAAGGAAAAGGGTACGAATTATTAAGTTTGTATTTTAATAGGACAGAAGATCCCAATGCAGAACAATGTCCGTTTCTAACTGACGAAGACAATGTGCTAAAAATAAGAAAGGCAAAGGAAATCATCATTGCCAATATGGTCGAGCCACCAGGACTACAGGAACTCGCAGATCAGGTAGGATTGAATCTAAAGAAACTAAAGATGGGTTTCAAGCAAATATACGGCGACACGGTTTACGGCTTTCTGTTTGACTACAAAATGGATTTTGCCCGAAAACTATTAGACAGCGGTTCCTATAACGTAAATGAAGTAGGACTGAAAATAGGTTACAGCACAGGAAGTCATTTCATAGCTGCTTTCAAAAAGAAATTTGCAACCACGCCCAAAAAATATTTGATGTCAATCAATCCTACAACATAATCAAGATTGATTTTCTATATTACAATCAATAAAAAATAGTTAATCCAAATTTATAAAAAAGTAAGTTTAGTTACTTTTACGAAACAAAAACATATAAAATGAAAGGTGTATTATTAGTAAATCTAGGTTCCCCGGAAAGTCCAACAGCTAAAGATGTAAAGCCCTATTTAGATGAATTTTTAATGGATAAATACGTAATTGACGTTCCCTTTCTATTAAGAGCATTACTTGTAAGAGGAATTATCCTTAGAAAAAGACCTGCAAAATCAGCCGAAGCTTATGCAAAAATATGGTGGGAAGAAGGATCTCCTTTAGTGGTTTTATCCAGAAGAATGTTTGATAAAGTTATACCTCAGGTAAAAGTGCCAATGGCTTTATCAATGCGATACGGAAATCCTAATATCCATTCTGGGTTAAAAGAATTAGCTGATAAGGGAGTAACTGAAGTATTGCTTTTTCCATTGTATCCTCATCACGCGATGTCATCGACTGTTACGGTTTTAGAAAAAGCAGAAGAAATTAGAAAAGAATATTTTCCTAATATGAAATTCTCTTCCGTTCCTGCATTCTACAACAAACCTGATTATATAAAAAACCTATCTGATTCCATTAAAAATCATCTAGAAAACATTGAATACGATCACTTATTGTTCTCCTATCACGGCTTGCCGGAACGTCACATTCGCAAGACCGACATTACAAAATCACATTGTAAAATTGACGGATCGTGTTGCAACACTCCTTCGCCAGCGCATGAATTTTGTTACCGTCACCAGTGTTATGAAACTACAAGATTAGTAATTAAAGAACTTGGTATTCCAGAAGGAAAATACAGTCAAACTTTTCAATCGCGTTTAGCGGGTGACAAATGGCTTGAACCTTACACGGATGTGGAAGTGAATAAAATGCCTGAAAAGGGAATCAAGAAATTAGCTGTTGTAACCCCTGCTTTTGTCGCTGATTGTTTAGAAACATTAGAAGAAATAGCTATGGAAGCAAATCACGAATTTAAAGCGCATGGAGGTGAAGAATTCACGGCGGTACCTTGTTTAAACGACAGCGATGATTGGTGTAAAACGGTAAGTAACTGGATTAATGAATGGGCTTCCGCCAAATAATAAATAGTGATGGAATATTATAATTACTTAAAATCCCTGCACCTTATTTTTGTAATTACCTGGTTTGCCGGTTTGTTTTATATCGTACGCTTGTTTGTTTACCAAATTGAAGCTGCAGACAAACCTTCACCTGAAAAAGAAATATTACAAAAACAATACAAAATAATGACCTATCGCTTGTGGTATATCATCACTTGGCCTTCAGCGGTATTGGCAAGTATATTTGCTTTTTGGATGTTGTTTTTCACTGATGCTGGAGCAATATGGCTACAAATGCCCTGGATGCACGTAAAACTTGGATTTGTATTCTTGTTGTACTTATACCATGGAAAATGCCAGCAGATATTCACGCAATTACAAAATGACGAAGTAAAACACACAACTACTTTTATGCGATTGTGGAATGAAGGCGCAACAATAATTCTTTTTGCAGTAGTATTTTTAGTAATTTTAAAAAATGCCGTGAACTGGATTTACGGAGTTGTCGGGATATTTTTATTTTCGATAACTATAATGTTAGGGTTTAAATTTTACAAACGAATTCGTGAGAAAAATAGTGATCAGTAAGCAGAACTTTAGTAATCAGTAGAAATACTGAATATTGAAAATTTAAATACTGAACACTAAGAAATCTGAATACTGAACACTATGTTAAAAGGCTTCAAAATATCTATGCTTTCGCTGCGAATTCGAATATTCCTTTCGATGATCGTACTTATTGTGGTAGCATCTGTTTTGCTGGCCACCATATCGATTATTCAATTTAAAAACGAAGCCAAAGAATACCATCAGGAACGACTGGAACGCAAGGAAAACGCGATAAAAGAACATATTAATTATGTGCTTTCAACAACAACGTACCCGTTAACCACTGAGAATTTAGACCTTATTTTCAAGGATAAAATTCATGAACTGGCGCATATTCACAACATAGAGATAAATATTTATGGTCTGGATGGCCAACTTTTAAAATCCTCCAAAGAATCTTTCTCTGTTGACAAAGAAGCGCCTCCTATTCCAAAATACATTTTAAAACTCGTGCGTTCTTCAATAGAAAAACGATATGTTGATATTAAAACCATAGATGGAACGAAGAAAAGATCTTCTTTTAGCCAGATAAAAGATGATAAATTCAAGCCTTTGGGTGTTTTAAACCTGCCTTATCTGGAAGACGAAAGTTTTTATCAAAATGAGCTAAACAATTTCCTTATTCGATTAGGACAAGTGTATTCTTTTATGCTGATTGTCGCTTTTGCACTGGCCTATTTTCTTTCTTCCTATATAACAAAATCACTAAAAACGATTTCCGACAGGCTGAACGAAACAAGTTTGAATCAAAAGAACAAGAAAATTGTTTTGGAAGCCAGCAGTAAAGAAATTAATCTGTTGATTACCGCTTATAATCGAATGGTTGATGAACTAGAAATAAGCGCCGTAAAACTAGCCCAGAGTGAACGAGAAGAAGCTTGGCGCGAAATGGCCAAACAAGTGGCACACGAAATCAAAAACCCGCTTACTCCAATGCGTTTGACGGTACAGAGTTTCGAAAGAAAATTCAACCCGAATGATCCAGAAATAATGCGAAAAATGAAGGATTACTCAGAAACATTAATACAGCAAATTGACACAATGAATGCAGTTGCTTCTGCTTTTTCGAATTTTGCTTCCATGCCGGCCCAACAAAACGAAACACTGAATGTGGTAGATGTCGTTGAACTGGCATTAGACATTTTTAATGACGAACTTATCATTTTTAAAAGTGAATCACCAGAGATTATTTCGAAAATAGACCGTACCCAACTTATTCGTATCATTACAAATTTGGTCAAAAACGCTATTCAATCTATTCCCGAGGAACAGGAAAATAAGGTAATCTTTGTGACTGTAAACAAAGAGTCAAACAATGTATTGATTACTGTGGAAGACAACGGAATAGGAATAAACCCTCAGGATATAAGCCGAATATTCGAACCTAAATTTACCACCAAAAGCAGTGGAATGGGCTTAGGTCTAGGTATTATTAAAAATATTATTGAAAATTACAAAGGAACAATTACCTTTGATACTGAACTTGGAAAAGGAACTCGTTTTACGGTTAGCCTTCCAATAACTAACTCTTAAATCATTATAATGAACTACGAAAACATTTTAATCGCTACCGAAAATAACATTACAACCATAACTATAAATCGTCCTACTAAACTCAATGCATTAAACAAAGCAACGATATTAGAATTACACAGCGCCTTTGAAACTTTGGAGAAAAGTTACGATACGCGTGTAATTATTTTAACTGGTAGCGGAGAAAAAGCTTTTGTAGCTGGTGCTGATATCGCTGAATTTGCTCACTTTTCAATAGAAGAAGGAGTTCAATTAGCCGCACAAGGACAAGAAATATTATTCAACTTTGTTGAGAACTTAAAAATCCCTGTAATTGCGGCAGTGAATGGTTTCGCACTTGGAGGCGGATTAGAACTGGCTATGGCCTGTCATTTTAGAATCG
Source organism: Flavobacterium sp. K5-23 (assembly GCF_023278045.1). NCBI lineage: Bacteria > Pseudomonadati > Bacteroidota > Flavobacteriia > Flavobacteriales > Flavobacteriaceae > Flavobacterium > Flavobacterium sp. K5-23. The sequence continues at coordinate 929,888 of NZ_CP056783.1, read as the reverse complement.
CTTCTGACAATGCCAAAATGGGATTGCCGGAAGTTTCATTAGGAGTAATTCCTGGATATGGAGGAACCCAACGTTTACCACAATTGATAGGTAAAGGACGCGCTATGGAAATGATTATGACAGCCGGAATGGTAACTGCTGACGAAGCTTACAGGACAGGATTAGTAAACCACGTGGTTCCTCAAGCTGAACTTTTAGATTATTGTAATGGTATCGCTCAACGAATTATGAAAAACTCTCCTTTGGCCATTACTAAAGCCATCAACGCAATTAATGCTAATTTTAAAGACGGAGAAAACGGATATGAAACCGAAATAAAAGCATTCGGAAAATGTTTTGGTACCGGAGATTTCAAAGAAGGAACAACTGCCTTTTTAGAAAAAAGGAAAGCAGTGTTTACGGGAGAATAATCCTTTACAACTTGAAAATCCTTTTTGCTGTTTTCAAGTTAAAAATAAATAACAAACCGCCCATTCACATTGAGAATGGGCGGTTTTTGTTTAATAAAGTTATTCACAGTTTAAATTTTCATTTAATAGACTGTAATTCTGATTTACAAATCTTAATTTTGCAAATCGATATTGGAAAATAATCCAACGTTTAAAAATAAGTTTATGTCTTTTCAACCTGTATTCGTTCAATTTTGGGAAAAAGTAAAAGAAAGTGTCCAAAACGGTACTTATGCTAAATTAACTTTGGCTAAAACCATTGGGGATACGGAATTAAAAAACATCTATGTAAGACCCGTTTTACTGGAAGAAGGCGGCTATACTTTATCAGTCACAGCCCGATACAAAACCGAAGAAATAGAGAGTTTCCATACGCTTGACGAAGCTTTTATCGTTTTGGCTCCATATATGAATAACCCGTTTTTAACCGCGTTATTATTCACTACAGAAAATGATATCACTTTTAAACTCAACAAGAAAAGAGTGGGAAGTATTGTTGAACAAGCACCCACATTTAAGAATGCTGCGGATGTAATTATAGAAATGAAAGCGAAGGGGATTATTTAGTGTTCAGTTGGCAGTAATTAGTTGGCAGTATTACTGATCATGCACGTCCCTAATTAAAGTTGACCGATTTCTATTAATTTATCATTGTCAAAAATAGTAATAATAGGCTTAGAAAAAAGAGGATTATTGAACCAATTATTTTCAAAATCAACAGGGCTTAATTTCCCTATGTTGTTATGAGGTCTCTTATTATTATAATGTTCAACTGCTCTATCTACATCCTTTTTTAATTGTTCAAATGTTTTAGGTTTCCAATGGTCTATATACTCTTCTTTTATTGTTCTGTTAATCCTTTCTGCATAAGCATTGTCTTGTCCTGACAATGCCATGCTGATTTCGCATCCACTCACTTTGAGAAGAGCTATATATTCATTGTAAATATACTGACTACCTCTATCAGAGTGGTGTATCATTGGAGCTTGATTGTTTTCTAATGCCATTTGCATTGCGCTTAAATTATACCAAACGAAAATATAATATATACCAATTTTGATAATTGGTTTTTTTATGTTATATTTGGACTATATTATAAAAGTAATCATGGCGCATGCAAAAATTTTGGTAATTAAGGAAACCGAAAAAGAAATAAAAAATCTGCTCAAACAATCTATTCCGTTTATTGGTCAACGTTTGAGAGTTCTGCTGATTTTGAAGCAAAACGAAAAAGTAGGGATTTCTAAACGTGAGGTTGCTAAATTAGCTGTGGTTGACCCTAATAGCGTTCAGAATTGGAGGACATTATACCTTAATTCTGGAATTGAGGGTTTGATGAAGCATCAAAAAACAGGTTTTAAGCCGTCGGCTTTTAATGCTATTGAACACAATATGTTGGAAACAAAACTCAACGACCCTCAAAATGGACTTCAAGGCTATGTTGAGCTTAAAGATTGGATTGAAAAAGAATCAGGGAAGACTTTCAATTACAATACGTTGCTTTATTATTGCATCAGGAATTTTAAATCAAGTGTAAAAGTAGCCCGCAAAAGTCATGTCAAAAAAGACGAAGATCAGGGAATCTCTTTTAAAAAGACTTCGGACGAATCTGTCAAGAAATAGCACTAAATACGGTGGGTGATTTTGACTCTGTAAACTTGTATTTTCAAGATGAATCGCGTTTTGGTTTGTTCACTCGAAACGGAAAATCAGTTACTGCTATTAGTGTTAAGCCGATTTGTGCTTTCCAACAAGTTTTTAAATCAACTTGGCTTTCTGGAGCTTTTTCGCCCATAACTGGAGACCATTTTCAATTAATACTCCCACATTGCAACGCTGATAATTTTCAAGTTTTTTTAGATAATTTCTCAAAGGAAAATCCGAAAGAACTCAAAATAATGGTGCTGGATAATGGAAGGTTTCATAAGGCAAAAAAATTAATCATTCCTGAAAATATTGTTTTGGTTTTTCTACCACCATATAGTCCAGAACTTAATCCCGCTGAAAAAATGTGGGCAAAATACAAACGAGAATTTTCTAATAAATTTTATAATTCATTGGAAGATGTAGAAGATTTCATTACTAATGTCGTAAAAGCTACAAGCAAAAAAGAGGTAATGAGTATCTGTGGATATAGCTATGTATTTTTAGATAAAATTTGGGCCATATAATACATGTGTTTGGTATTAGCAGTAGCTCTCATATGATTAGATAGTTGATGTCCAACGATTTTCTTTGTATAAACATCTATTATAAACACTGCGTAATAAAATCTTTCTCCAACATAAATATAAGTTATATCCGATTGCCAAATCGTCGACGGAGCATATACAGACATTGACTTTATTAGATTCGGAAAATAAACTTTCACAGAAAACGTTGTTCTCCTGTAATTTTTATGCCTTTTTATCCTGAACCCTAAATCCATAAACGTATCGATAAATCTATCTCTTCCTATGAAATTAGGACGCAAAGCATAATACATTTTCTCAACCCCACAACCAGGGTGTTCTTTCCTTAGTTCCTCTGCTTCTAAAATCAGACATTCTATCTTTCTTTCAAAAGCAACCTGTCTTTTTGAATACTGATTAACTGCTTGCTTGCTTATTTCAAGTGTTTCGTAAAGCTGATTTAAAGAAAAACTTATTACTTTCTGGTTCTCAACGAACCAGCTGATTGTGGGGTGTTGGAGTTTTTTTTTATGTCGATATTAAATTCATCTTTAGCTATATCAATCATCTTTTCGAGATAATCAATTTTTATTTGCTTCTGACCAACCGCTTGTTCAAGTTCTTTTATCTTGAGTTCTAACTGTTTTAGCTTATCAATGTTACTATCTTTCATTTCTACAACTCTAATTCCTTTTTCATTAAAAGTAGAAAATTTATAAATCCAATTGTAGATTGTAACGTTATTTACTCCGTAAAGTCGTTCTAATTGCAGAACACTATACTTCCCGCTTTCGTAAAAACTTACGATTCCTTTTTTAAACTCTTCCGAATAAACTCGGAGTTTCCTAATTTCTTTTAAATTTGCATTCATATAACTTGACTTTTGTGGTCAACCTATATCAGGGAAGTACAAAAAACTGAACACTGAACACTGAACACTTATTTTTCCCCATCCCATTCCGCATAAAACTGAGATAAAAACCCTTCCATATATCGGTGTCTTTCTTGTGCTATTTGTTTTCCGGTTGGGGTATTCATTTTGTCTTTTAATAGCAATAACTTCTCGTAAAAATGATTTAAGGTAGGCGCATTGCTGCTTTTGTACTCTTCTTTTGTCATTGATGTGTTTGGAGCGATTTTAGGGTCGTAAAGCGCTCTGTTTTTAAATCCGCCATAATTGAACGCTCGGGCAATCCCAACAGCTCCTATAGCATCTAAACGATCCGCGTCTTGAACTATATCCAACTCAATAGAAGTGAATTTCTTTTCAAAATTGCCTCCTTTATAAGAGATATTATCAATGATGTTAACCACGTGAACGATTACCTCTTCAGACACGTTCAAAGATTCCAAGAATTCGCGAGCTACTTTTGGTCCAACTGATTCGTCCCCATTGTGAAATTTACTGTCGGCTATATCATGAAGTAGAGCGCCTAATTTGACAACCGTTACATCACAATTTTCATCATTAGCAATCAACAAAGCATTTTTATAAACCCTTTCGATGTGAAACCAGTCGTGTCCGCCTTCGGCATCATTAAGCTTTTCTTTTACAAAACTGATTGTTTTACTTACTATATCCGTATTGATCATTATTTATACTTTTAAAAAAAATGTTGATTTTCAAAGTTGGAAACTTCAAAAATCAACACTTTAAATTTATGAAACTAAAAATTACATTCTGGCTGGTTCCACCCATTTGAAAATATGAGATTCTTGAGGAATAACAATTCTCTCAGAAATTCTAGCCATTCTTGCAGGTAATTTCATTAGATAGTCACGCGCTTTTTCGGCTTCGTCAGTCAAACCAGTAATCTTGTCGATTTCCCATTTGTCAATTAATTTTTGCATAATATCAACGTAATCAGCAGCTGTATAAACACCAATACGTTGTGCTGAGTCAGAAAACTGCTCAAACGCAGTGCTAATCTTTTGTCCAGATTCTCTCAAGAAATGCGCTGGCATTACGATTTTTTGCTTCATCATATATTGAAAAGCAAGCATCATTTCACTAGGGTCCACTTGGAAAATACGGGTTACAAACTCACTGTATGCATGATGGTGACGCATCTCGTCTCCAGCAATCATTTTACACATCTTTGAAAGTTTATTGTCTCCATACTTTTTAGCCATTTGTGCCACTCTGTTGTGAGAAACATAAGTTGCTAATTCTTGAAAACTAGTGTAAACAAAGTTCTTGTATGGATCGCTTCCCGTACCAATATCAAAACCATCATTGATAAGATGTTGTGTTGTCATTTCAATCTCGCGCATATTAACACGCCCTGACAAATACAAATACTTATTCAACAAGTCTCCATGACGGTTTTCTTCCCCAGTCCATTGTCTGATCCATTTAGACCAACCATTTCCGCCGCCTTCAATTTGATTGATCCCTTCTACATCCATCAACCATGATTCGTATGTTGGCAAAGCTTCTTCAGTAATGGTATCCCCTACTAAAGTAACCCAGAAATCATAAGGTAAATCTTTTGCGATTTCTCTTAACTCCTTTACTTCATCAAAGAAAGTGTCACTTTCAGAATTAGGCAAGAAATCAGAAGGTTGCCAAATTTTCTCAACCGGTATTAAATACTGATCAACAAAACTGTCAACGTTTTTCTCTAAAAACTGCATTACTTCTAATCGAATGTTTTTAATAGACATTTTATATAATTTAAATTTTTATTCCATTTACTACTGCAAATTCTGTTTTTTCCATTAGTTCAGCAAAATTATGATCTTTCACTGCTAAAGGCTTATGTATTACAAAGGTAAGACGATTTCCTAAACCAAGCGGAAAAAATCCGTATTTAACGATTTTCCATGAATTATTAATACTCACGGGAACCACATAGGCAGAGGGTGCATACTTACACAATATTTTCAAACCACTTTGAGCAAACTCTTTTGGTTTTCCTGTTTTACTTCTTGTTCCTTCCGGAAAAATCACCGCTGAACGATTGTGTTTTTCTATATATTCAGACAGCCCTTTTATTGTAGGGATAGCTTGTTTAGGGTCTTTCCTGTCAATTAACACTGATCCTCCGTGTCTTAAATTATAAGATACACTTGGAATCCCTTTACCTAATTCCTTCTTACTGACAAACTTACAATGAAACCTGCGTAAAAACCAGATCATAGCAACAATATCATACAAGCTTTGATGGTTAGCCACAAAAATCAAAGGAGCATTTTTAGGGATACTTTCTATGTTTTCAAATTTATAGGTTGTCCCTAATATGTTTGTGCATTTTACTAAGAAAAAATTCAAATAATCAACGCTTTTTTTGTGTGCCTGATATCCAAACCAATTGAAACAAACCCATTGTATAGGGTGAAAAATAACCAGCATTAATCCAAAACACAAATAATAAATTACCGATATGGGATACGAAAAAAGTTTCTTCATGCTTAAAAAATTAGCCGCAAAAGTAAGAAATATTTTTTTAGTGGTATTTAAAAGCTAAACTTTAATAGGTTTGGGGTTTAATTGTACCTTTGTAGACTTAAATCTTTGTCCTTTTTTTATACAAATGAACTTCACTTATCCAAAAAACGAAAAATTAAAAAGCAAAATCACTATAGGATTACTGTTTTCTGAAGGAAAATCAGTGTCAAAATATCCATTGCGATTGGTTTATTATTCCGGGAAATTAAGTGATAAGGAAAAAATTAAAATGGGAGTCTCCGTTTCCAAGAAAAACTTCAAGAGGGCTGTGGACCGAAATTATTACAAAAGAATATTAAGAGAAACCTATCGTCTTAACAAACATATTCTTATCGATAATCTAGACAAACCCTATGCTTTTATGTTGTTTTATCAAACGAAGGACCGTTTATCTTATGAAGAAATCAACACTAAAACCATCCAGTTGTTTGAAAAGTTTTTAATCCAAACAGGAAAAAACACGACTCCAAGTGACAAAAACGAATTAAAACCAGAATAACTTTTCTTGATATTTGAGCTCCGTTAAGAGATTCCTTATTGTATTGGTATTGTTATTGATGAATAATTGCTATTTTAGTCATCAATAATTAAAGACAATAAACATGGCCTCTTTTTTCAAAAAAAAATTCGTAATTCCTATTGTTGCCTCAGCATTTCTTTTTGTGGGCAGCAGCTTCAAAGATGACTTTTTTGAAATCGCCAAACAAATAGAAATATTCACTACTCTTTTTAAAGAATTAAACACTAATTATGTTGACGAGGCAAATCCTGGGGAACTTATGGACAAAGCCATCAAGGGTATGCTCGCCAGTTTAGATCCCTATACCGTTTATTTTAACGAACAGGATGTACTTCGATTTAAAATAAACAATTCCGGAGAGTATACCGGTATTGGAGCATTAATCACTCGAAAAGAAGACAAATTAACCATTAAGGAAATCTACAAAAATTTTCCCGCGGACAAAGCAGGTTTAAAAGCGGGTGATGAAATCATCCAAATAGGAGATGTGCTTCTGGCTGATTTCAAAGACGAGGCTTCACAGCTCTTAAAAGGAACAAAAAACACTAAAATCGACATTAAATACCTGCGTCAGGGAAAAACACTTACTACCCAACTTATACTAGATGAAGTGGCCGTTAAATCAGTCCCTTTTTACGCGAAAATAGACGCAAATACCGGGTATATTGTTCTTGCCCATTTCAATAAAAAAGCGGCACTGGAAACCAAAGAAGCTTTAGAAGATTTAAAAAAACAAGGTGCTGAGAGGATCATCTTAGATTTAAGAGACAACCCAGGAGGGCTATTGAATGAAGCGGTAAACATTTGCAATTTATTTGTTCCAAAGAATGAGATCATTGTTACCACTAAATCTAAAAACGAAAAAAACAACTACACTTATAAAACAGTTAACGAAGCTGTAGACACCGAAATTCCACTGGTTATCATCGTTAACGGCAATAGCGCCTCAGCATCAGAAATTGTATCAGGAGCACTACAAGATTTAGATCGCGCCGTTGTATTAGGAAGCAGAAGTTTTGGAAAAGGATTAGTGCAAAAACCTGTGGATCTTACCTATGGAACACAGCTTAAGGTTACTATTTCCCGTTATTACACTCCTTCCGGAAGATGCATTCAGGCTTTAGATTATGCGCATAAAGACAAAAACGGACTGGCCACAAGAACTGAAGGCAAAAACTACAACGCCTTTAAAACCCGTAAAGGCAGAACGGTTTATGACGGAGGCGGCATATTGCCTGATGTGGAACTTGAGGAATCTAAAAAAAGCGCTATTACAAATGCATTAATTAAAAATGACGGCATCTTTAATTATGTAACGGATTACTATTATAAAAACCCAAATTTAGGAGAGCAAATCCCAACTATAACTGATACCGATTTTCAAGAATTCAAGAATTTTCTAAAAGCACGAAATATCAGTTTTGATACCGAAACCGAAATCGCTTTGAAAAACACATTGGCTGTAGCCAAAAAAGAAAAAATAGACGATGCTATTATAGCAGAATACCAACAATTATTAACCTCTGTCCAAAAAAGCGAGGAAAAATTGTTAGATAAAAATCAAAATGAAATTAAAAGTCTGATGGTAGATGAAATCATAAAAAGATTTCAATATCAAGAAGGCGTTTATAACTATTATATAAAAAACAATATCGAAATAAAGAAAGCCGTGAGTATCTTAAACAATTCAACTCAATATAAAAGCATCTTAAAAATATGATGAAAAAATTCTTGTTTTTTCTTGTTTTTACAACGCTTAATTCTCTTATGGCTCAAGGGGAAAAGGTAGAAACAGTATATTTTGAATTTGATAAATATGCTATTGATCAGTTTCAGGAAAACAAAATCCTTGAATTTGTCAAAAAGGCTGATACATCTAAAATTGAATCGATACAAATTTATGGATACTGTGATGATAGAGGTAGCAATGACTACAATTATAAACTATCTGAAAACAGGGTAAGCACAGTAAGAACCCTACTTACAAATAATGGTTTTAATAAAAACAAAATTGTTATCATTGAAGGCCGAGGACGTGTTATCATCAAAAATGACGAGGTAGAAAACCTTATGGATGTGAGGACCAAAAACAGGCGTGTCGATTTATTAATCGTAAAGAAAAACACTTTTGGAAAAGGAATCTACAACTCCATTCAAGAAAAGCATTCTATAGGTGATCGGATTTATTTTGAGAAGATCTATTTTAATTTAGGAAGCAGTGTAATTAGCAAACAATCTGAAGAGGAGTTAGACAAAATCGTAGCTATTCTTCAAAAAAAACCAACATTAGAATTTGAAATAAGAGGCCATGTGTGCTGCACGCCTAGTTATTATGAAGACGCTATAGACCAGAAAACCAGAGAACGAAAACTTTCTGTTAACAGAGCCAAAGCTGTTTTCCACTATTTAATATCAAAAAACATCAATAGCCTCCGAATGTCTTACAGAGGTTCTGGAAACAAATTCCCCCTTGGAATGGGGGAAGCACTAGATCGTAGAGTTGAATTTCTAATTACAAAAATATAATTATTCTCGTTTCATCTCAATATGTGGAATATCATCTTCCAGATACATCTCGCTTGTTTGAACAAAACCGTGACTTTCGTAGAATTTTTTTAAGTATAATTGAGCTCCTATTGTAATCTGGCTTTCGCCAAAATGATGTGCGATTCCGGAAATTGCCTCCCTCATTAAATCATGTCCCCATTTCCTGTCTCGATAATTGGCATCGACAACTACCCTGCCTATTGATGCATTATCAAAACTAATTCCTGCTTTAAAAAGACGGGCATATGCCACAATTTTCCCTTCATATTCTGCGAAAAGATGTAGCGCCACTTTATCCTTTCCGTCGAGGTCCAAATAAACACAGTTTTGCTCCACGACAAAGATCTCGCTTCTTAATCTCAGTAAATCATATAATTCATGCACTGAAAGCCCCTCAAAAGCCTTTATTTGCCACTGTATAGCCATAAGTTGTTTGTGTTATAAATTCTAAATATCATTTTTCAATAATTTGAATTGATTTTATTATAGATTCCAGTTCATGCATCAAATCTCTTTTTTCTTTTGATGGTGAATAACAAAATCCCTCTAAAACCAATACTCTGTCATTTTCTTTATCAATAATAGCATAATTGATAAAAGGGCCTGACATAAAATCGTTCTTCAGTTCCCATGTCCCCTTAGTTTCATAAGCTTCCTTACCATCAATTTTTATCTTAAAAAAATAGGGAGAATAGGCCTCTTCAGTCCTCATATCCGCATCAGGTTCTTTTCCGTGAATATACAATTCACCAATAGAATCACGCATTTTTATAATATTGGATACAATATTCTTGTCGTTTTTAATGGCATTTATCGGAACCTGATAAATCAACAAACTTGTGTTCCCGCTAACAATTTCTTTTTTCAACCAAATAAAATCACTTTCTTGAAATACATATTTATAATTAGAAGGGATTTGTAGCGAAATATGAAATTTATCAGTAATAATTTTTGTTTTAAACTGAGACTTATTATTGATTCTTTGGTTTTCTTCAATTTCCGTTTGTCTGATAATCTTAATTATTTCAGAACTGTTTTTTTCAATAATAGCTATTATATCGTCTGCCGTTTTTCCTGAAATATGAAAAACATTTTGAGGACTGGCGTACTGATTTTTATTGATTTCAAATTTGTTTTTTCCTTCCTTCTTAACCACGATAATATTTCGGCTATCGGTCATAAAACCTTCCATAAGTTTAACTGGATATTGATTTATGGTAAAAAGAGGTTCTTCTTGAGGTAATCCTACAACGGGAGAAGCAAACTTATTGCGAATAGTGTCTCCTATCTCGCCATTCCATAACTGATCATCTATAATAACTGATATAGTGTTGATTGATCCTGTTGTTTTTCTGGCAAGAACATGGTCATCCTTTTTACAGGATATTATTAAAAGGAAAACGAAGAGAAATAAAAAATGGGCTTTATTCATTATAATTCAATTATAAAATAAAACCCAAATTTATAGAAGATTATTGTATTATCCGTTGATTTTTAATTTCATTCCGGGTTTTATTCCTTCGGGTTTGATATCGTTCCATTTTTTCAAGTCGGAAATGGTCACTCCAGGGTACTTTTTGGCGATACTATATAAAGAATCTCCTTTTTTTACATGGTAATCAGCCTCCATTTTTTTAGCGGTTGACAATTCATTTTTCTTATATGAACTCGCAACGGCATTGGATGTAATAATTGCTATTTCATTTTTGGCAACGATTAACGTGCTCCCTAATGCGATGTTATTATCTTGTAATTTATTCCATTCTCTTAAATCGGCTAAAGCGGTTCCGAATTTTTTAGAAATATTCCCAAGGTTGTCCCCTTTTTGAACTACATATTCAATGTCTTTTAATTCAGGAGCAGAAGCTATTTCAGTTTTAGACTCCACATCAGCTGCCGAAACTTGTAATGAAGCGCCTAGATTTATAGTGTTTCCTGAAATATGGTTCCAGTTCGTGATATCGGCGATGGTAACATTGTGTTTTTTTGCGATATTACCAAGGTTATCCCCTTTTTGAACCACATAATAAGTGGTATGGCCAGTGGCAATGGAATCCGTTTTTTTAATTTTATCCTCTTTATGTGCTTTTGTCTCAGCGGTAACAATTCTATGGTTATCGGTAGTTAATTTTTCAGCAACCACTTCTTTTTTAACAGCAGCAATAGATTCGGTCACCATAATTTTCAAATTGGCCCCAGAAACGATAGCATTGCTTTTAAGTCCGTTCCATTTTTTTAAATCGGAAATATCAACATTGTATTTAGTGGCAATTACCCCAAGGTTATCCCCACGTTTCACCTTGTAAAAGTTTGTTTTGGTTCCAATGTTATTCTGCATTGATGAACTCGTAGTTTCTTTTACAGCAATTGCTTTAGAAAATTGAAAAGGTTTTTCACGAAGATCCATTTCGTGTTGAACGTAGGTATAAATTTTATCTTCATTAGAAGTAAAAACGGCAATCTTGTCTTTTGGCAATCTTAAAAAATGACTACGATCTTCATAAAACGGAATCACGTTTAACTTATAAGAAGGATTTAAAAGTTGCAATTGTGTCATAGGAACATCCAGTAAGTCAGAAATTTGCTTGAATGACATTTGTCTTTTAAGCATAACCGTGTCTGTTGCAAAATGAGGCAAAATAGCTCTATCCGGTTTTATTCCATGTTCTTTATGGTATTCATAAATGTACATTGTTGCAAGGAAAGCAGGAACATATCCTTGTGTTTCCTTAGGTAGGTTTTTTCGAATATTCCAATAATTTTGCTGACCTCCAGAACGTCTAATTGCTTTAGAAACATTTCCAGGACCCGAATTATACGAAGCTAAAACTAATTCCCAGTCGCCAAAAATAGAATGCATGTTGGTCATATATTGTGCGGCAGCTGCTGTAGCTTTCAAAGGATCGCTTCGTTCATCCACATAGGAGTCAATCTTAAGATTGTATTGTTTTCCTGTTTGATACATAAACTGCCAAAGACCAGTTGCGCCCATTTTAGAAACTGCTTTAGGATTTAAAGCTGATTCTACGACCGCAAGATATTTGATCTCAAGGGGTACATTTTGTTTGGCGAAAGCCTCTTCAAACATTGGGAAATAGTATTCAGAAATGGCCATTAATCTTTCAAAAGATCTTTTTCGGTATTTTAAAAAAGACTTAATCACGTTTTCCAGACTCTCATTATATTCAATACGGAAAGGGGACTTGGCATTCATAGCTAAAAGTCTTGATTTCAACAAGTCTGTTGGCAAATCATAATCGACTTTTTTATCGACATTGAGGTTCTCAATATCATAGGTTATATCATTATACAAGTCTAAATTAGTCAATTCTTTCATCCACATACTGTCTACACAAGTAGCCAGTTCATCATTGACAAAAGAACGTTTTATGGAATCTAAATAAACTGCATTAGAAATCCCTTTGTTTTCGACAAATTTTTGTGAAAACAAAGGGATTGATAATAATAGTAAAAATATTACTGTGGTATTTTTTATATTCATTTTATTTTTTATCAACTTACTAAATTACAAACGATTATGAAAAATCGTGAATACAAACTTAATAGGTTAAAACTAAATAAATCAATAAATATTGTTAAAAATGAAACTTTAGTCTAAAATTGCAGCAATACCAGGCAATACTTTACCTTCTAACATCTCTAACATAGCGCCTCCACCTGTAGAAACATAACTCATTTTGTCTTCCAGACCAAATTGCTTCACTGCGGCAACTGAATCACCACCACCTACTAGAGAAAAAGCTCCAGTCTTAGTGGAAGCAGCAATATAGTTTCCAAGTTCAATTGTACCGTTTGCAAATTTTTCTAATTCGAAAACACCTAAAGGACCATTCCAAAGAATAGTTTTAGATTCCATTATCACTTTTTCAAAAATGGCTAGTGATTTAGGTCCCGCATCAAGTCCTTGCCATCCATCAGGAATTTCATTAACGCCTATAATTTGAATATCGGCATCATTAGAAAAAGCATTGGCTGCAACAACATCAACTGGAAGATGTATTTGCACTCCTTTTTCTTTGGCCAATCTTAATATTTCCAATGCTAATTCCTGCTTATCGTCTTCACAAATAGAATTTCCTATTTTACCTCCTAATGCTTTTACAAAAGTAAAAGTCATTCCGCCACCTATAATCATGTGGTCTACTTTGTCAAGTATATTTTCAATAACCGTGATTTTAGAAGATACTTTAGATCCGCCTAAAACAGCAGTAACTGGTTTTTGACTGTTTTTCAAAACCTTGTTTAAACTCTCAATTTCTTTAGCCAATAATAATCCGAAACATTTTTCATTCGGGAAAAACTGAGCGATAATTGTTGTGGAAGCATGGGCTCTGTGAGCAGTTCCAAAAGCATCATTAACATAAATATCCCCTAGAGAAGCTAATTCTTTAGCGAATACAACATCTCCAGCCTCTTCTTCACTGTGGAAACGTAAATTTTCTAATAATAAAACACTTCCCGCTTGTAAGTTTGAAGCCGCAGTTGCAGCTTCTTCACCAATACAGTTAGCAGCAAACTGAACCGGTACTCCAAGAATTTCAGCTGTTTTTTTTAATATATGCTTTAATGAATATTTCTCTTCAACTCCTTTTGGTCTTCCTAAATGCGACATTAAAATCACGCTTCCACCTTGAGCAAGAATCGCATCAATAGTAGGTTTTGCCGCTTCAATACGAGTGGCATCCGTTACATTAAAATTCTCATCTAAGGGTACATTAAAATCAACGCGAATTATTGCTTTTTTATTTTTAAAATCAAAGTTGTTTAAAGTTTTCATTTTGTTGTGTGTTTTTGTTTTTTAAAGAATAGCAAATATAGAACTTTTAAAGCACCCCTAAATCTGAAAAAATCAAAAAATTTAGCATAAAATCAACGAAATCGTTGTAAATTAATAAATAAAATGAAGTTTAATCAGGTTGCCCTTTCTGTCCTCAAAACAACCTCCATAAAGATTAAATAACAGCTGTTAAAAGGATTCCGTTTTGAGATTTTCTTTTCTTAAACTTTACAGTTGAAAATTTTAGACTAACCCATTTTCTTCTATCTTTGCTTCATGCGATTTTCAGAAATTCTAGGACAGGAACACATCAAAAGTCATTTGACAAGAAGTGCCAATTTAGGTAGAATTCCTCACGCACAATTGTTTGTGGGTCCTGAAGGAAGTGGCACATTGGCAATGGCAATTGCCTATGCGCAATATATTTTATGCAGCAATCAAAACGGAGAAAATACAGGTTCTAATACAGCCTGTAACTTGAAGTTTGATAAAATTTCACATCCTGATTTGCATTTTGCTTATCCTACGGTTACCACCGAAGAAGTGAAAAAAAGTCCAAAAAGCCTTGATTTCATAACTGACTGGAGACAATTCATTTTGCAAAACCCTTACGGTGGCTTGTTTGAATGGTATGCTATATTAGGAGTTCAAAATAAACAAGGAGAAATCAGAGTCGATGATGCGCAGGAAATTTTAAAAGCATTATCCTTAAAATCGTATGAAGGCGGTCATAAAATAATGATTGTATGGATGGCCGATAAATTGAATATCGCTGCTTCAAACAAACTGCTAAAATTACTGGAAGAGCCACCAGAAAAAACGGTTTTCATTTTAATCTCCGAAAACGAAGAAGATATTATCCAAACCATTCGATCCAGATGTCAAGTTTTACATTTCAATGGATTGACCGAACCTATAATTGCTGAAGCTTTAGTCACTCGAGAAAACACCGAGCCAAAATTAGCCGCTAAAATTGCACATCAAGCACAAGGAAATTATAATGTTGCTTTGCATTTATTGCATGATGACAATGACGAATTCCCATTTGAACAATGGTTTGTAACCTGGGTTCGTGCTGCTTTTAAAGCCAAAGGAAATGCTGCAGCCATACAAGATTTAATTCTTTGGAGCGAAAAAATTGCTGGATTGGGAAGAGAAACCCAGAAAAAATTTCTGCAGTTTTGCATTGAAATGTTCCGTCAAGCTTTATTGATTAATTATGAAACCAAAAGTTTAGTTTACTTCGAACCAAAAGTAGATAAATTTAAACTGGAGAATTTCGCGCCTTTCGTGAACGGGAATAACATTCAAGACATTTTCAAGGAACTATCTGATGCTATGTATCATGTGGAACGAAACGGAAATGCAAAAATCATATTAACTGATTTATCCATAAAACTCACACGTCTAATCCATAAAAAATAATAAATATGAACAACGTTGCCTCTATGTTAATTTTAGTCTTTTTGGCTATTTCATTTCTTCAATCCGGTTATGACAAGTTATTTTATTGGAAAGACAATGTCGACTGGTTGAAAGGTCATTTTGCCAATACTCCTTTAAGAAACCACGTCCCTCTGGCGCTTATGAACATTCTTGTTTTAGAATTAATCGCAGGAATTTTATGTATTGTAGGCTGTATCGAATTATTAATAAATAATGGTCGAATATTCGGGTTTTACGGAGCTGTTTTTTCTTGTATCACTTTGCTTATGTTGCTTTTTGGTCAACGATTAGCAAAAGATTATGACGGAGCCAGAACTATCGTTATGTATTTTATTCCTGCTGTTATGGCAGTATATTGGTTAAATTAAAAAAACCGTAATCCTTTTTACAAATAAAAAAATGACACCTAAACATCCTTCGGAATCGTTAACAATATTAACCGATTTAGTATTACCAAGCGAAACTAATCCTTTAAACAATCTTTTTGGAGGTGAATTATTGGCGCGTATGGATCGTGCCGCAAGTATCACTGCGCGTAGACATTCCAGAAGAGTTGCCGTTACCGCCTCTGTAAATCACGTTGCTTTTAACCAGGCAATCCCACTAGGAAGTGTGGTTACGGTTGAAGCCAAAGTTTCGAGATCTTTTAGAAGTTCTATGGAAATTTTCATAGATGTTTGGATTGAGGACCGCGAATCAGGAATCAAATCTAAAGCGAATGAAGCTATCTATACTTTTGTAGCGGTTGATGATGCTGGAAGACCGGTAGAAGTCCCTCAAATTATTCCTGAAACAGAATTAGAAAAACAACGTTTTGATGCCGCACTAAGAAGAAAACAACTAAGTTTACTATTAGCCGGAAAAATCAAACCTGAAGAAGCTACAGAGTTAAAAGCGCTCTTCATTTAAACGTAAAACACTAATTACTTCTTATTGTGTTTTCGAAACAAAAAAAGAAGTATTTTTACGAGTATATAAATTACGATAAACATAAAACCGACAGTTAATTAATACAAACTGTCAATCTCTTAGAGTTTTAAAAAACATAAATTGATGAAAGAAAAGGTAAAAGAAAAGATGAGTTCAGAAAAAGAAGCCAAATTAAAAGCGCTACAACTTACGCTTGACAAACTAGACAAAACCTACGGAAAAGGAACGGTGATGAAAATGGGTGATAAAGCCATTGAAGAGGTAGAAACCATTTCATCAGGATCATTAGGAATCGATTTAGCTTTAGGAGTTGGTGGATATCCAAGAGGTAGAATTATAGAAATATACGGTCCGGAATCATCTGGAAAAACCACATTAACACTTCATGCTATTGCCGAAGCTCAAAAAGCGGGTGGAATTGCTGCTTTTATCGATGCTGAACACGCATTCGACAGAAATTATGCTGAAAAATTAGGTGTTGATATCGAAAATTTAATCATTTCGCAACCAGATAATGGGGAACAAGCACTTGAAATTGCTGAAAACTTGATTCGTTCAGGAGCAATTGATATTGTTGTTATTGACTCGGTTGCCGCTTTGACACCAAAAAGTGAAATTGAAGGTGAAATGGGAGATTCTAAAATGGGATTACACGCTCGTTTAATGTCTCAAGCTTTGAGAAAATTAACTGGAACTATCAGCAAAACAAACTGTACTGTGTTTTTCATTAACCAATTGAGAGAGAAAATTGGAGTAATGTTCGGAAATCCAGAAACAACAACGGGAGGAAATGCATTGAAATTTTACGCTTCGGTTCGTTTAGATATTCGTCGTTCTACTCAAATAAAAGACGGTGATAATGTAATAGGAAACAGAACTAAAGTAAAAGTGGTTAAAAACAAAGTGGCTCCGCCTTTTAAAGTGGCTGAATTTGACATCATGTATGGAGAAGGAGTTTCTAAAACTGGAGAAATCTTAGATTTAGCAGTAGAATTTGACATCATTAAAAAAGCAGGTTCTTGGTTTAGCTATGGTGACACCAAGTTAGGACAAGGTCGTGATGCTGTGAAGTCTTTAATTAAAGACAACCCAGAATTAGCTGATGAATTAGAAGTGAAAATCAAAGCTCACATTTTAGAGCTTGCTAATAACTAAAAAAAGAGCTGACTACGGTCAGCTCTTTTTTTTTATAATACAAACAGAAACGGTCTTTAAAAACCCTTTGCTAACTTTTATTTTCGTATTTTATTAGTTGAGAATACATTTCTTCTCTAACATGGTCTCTAATTTCCTTTCTATTTACACTAGTTTTTTCTAATGTGTCAATTTTAGAAAGAATTTTAACACGCATAACTCCTGGGCTTCCGCTAAAGAACGTGTAAGACAGCCTCTTTTTATTGTCGGCAAAAACGATAGGGACAATTGGTAATTGATGCTCGATTGCCAGTCGGAAAGCTCCGTCTTTAAAGGTGTCCAATAGTACCGATTCATCATCAGGAACTCCACCTTCTGGAAAAATACAAATACTTAAACCTTGATTGATTCTTTCCTGGGCACTGTTAAAAACCCCCAACTTGCTTTTTGAACAGGAACGATCCACTAAAATACAAGTTCGTTTATAGAAAAATCCAAATAAAGGAATTTTAGCCAATTCTACTTTACCCACAAAAACAAAAGGGTTCTTTACGGTAACAAGCATCAGCATAATATCAGTCATGGAAGTGTGATTAGCCACAAGCATATAACTTTTATGGGAATCTAATTCCTGTGACTTGTCAATTTTATAATAAAACCCCATCCCAAAAAGGATAAACCGGGCCCATATTCGAGCCATTTTAAAAAAATATTTATAGCCTTTGTCAGAAGTTATGGAAACCAATAAAAACGGAAACATAATAAGTATGGGAATGGTCATTAAAATATAAAACCATACACGCCATAATGTCCAAAAAACAATCTTCATTCCTTTCATATGTCCAAAAATAGGGAATCCTATGTAACTTTTATTAAAAACAATTGAATTTGCTATTAATAACCATAAAGAGCACAAAATGTATTAAAATTGAGAATCTAAAGTTACAACCGCAAATTCGCAAATTACATAGGTTTCTCAGTGCATTTAAAATTTGTGAATTTGCGGTATTATAATTTTTAATTACAGCAACGATTGATTTTTATCTTCTTTTTACACAAAAAAATCATCTCTAAAATTAAAAACTTTAAATCCATTAGGGTTAAAAAAAATAACTATGTGTAAATTGTAAAAATCTTTACGAACTTTGCGGTTCAGAAAAAAATCATAATGGCAAAAATACTTACGGGAGTTCAGAGTACAGGAACACCACATTTAGGAAACTTACTAGGAGCAATTATTCCGGCAATAGCATTATCTAACGATCCCAAAAACGAATCATTCCTTTTTATAGCAGATTTGCATTCGATTACACAAATAAAAAATGGTGCTTTATTGAGAACCAATACTTATAGCACGGCTGCGGCTTGGCTTGCTTGTGGTTTAGACGTGAATAAAGTTGTTTTTTACAGACAATCCGATGTGCCTCAAACTGCGGAATTGTCTTGGTATTTGAGCTGTTTCTTCCCTTTTCAACGTTTGACATTAGCGCATTCATTCAAGGACAAAGCGGATAGACTGGAAGATGTAAATGCAGGTTTGTTTTCGTATCCAATGCTGATGGCTGCCGATATTTTATTATACGATGCACAATTGGTTCCCGTTGGGAAAGACCAGTTGCAACACCTTGAAATCACACGTGATGTGGCTTCAAGATTCAACCACCAAATGGGAGAGACCTTTGTCATTCCAGAAGCTAAAATTCAGGAAGACAGTATGCTTATTCCAGGAACCAATGGCGGGAAAATGAGCAAATCAGCCAATAACATTATCAATATATTCCTTGACGACAAAGCGTTGCGCAAGCAAGTGATGGGTATTGATACCGACAGCACTCCACTGGAAGACCCAAAAAACCCGGAAACCTGTAATGCCTTTGCTATATATAAACTATTGGCAAACCAAGAGCAATTAGATGCTATGACTGCTAATTATCTAGGTGGAAATTATGGTTACGGCCATGCTAAACAAGCATTGTTTGAACTCATAACAGAAACATTCAAAACAGAAAGAGAAAAATACAATTACTATATGAACAACCTTGCTGAAGTAGATGGTTTGTTAAAAATAGGCGCAAATAAGGCCGAAATTGTTGCCAATGGTGTTTTGGCTAGAGTGAGAGAAAAATTAGGTTTTGAAACCGTTTAATTCATAAAAAATGACACACAATACCCCGTTCTATTTCAAACAGAACGGGGTATTGTTTTATAAATTAAAAAATCACTAAAAGTGGGTATTGTTTTGTTAATTGGCCATAGTTAAATTTGAAATTATTTTTATCTATTTAAAACATATTGGCCTGTAGGTGGACATCAAGAACATATTCATGTTTCAGTGCAAAGCAATTAAACTAAAATTATTATTTATGAAAACATTTATATTCTTGTTTCTTTCTGTTTTATCAATTGGGTGTAAAGCTCAATCTTTAAAATATAAAGAAGTTAGAAGCTCTGAATTAAATCAATTTGCAGGGAGTATTATTGATTGTCAACGGTTTGAATTAAAAGAAAATTTTGTTAAAACTATTATCACTTCAAATCCGTCCGGGAGTGCCGGCAATCCAGAAACGGGTGAAGTTTCAGATACTATTTATATTTCAAACTGCCAAAGTGGAGAGTTGTTGATTTGCAAATTATTTATTGTTGAAAACCTGATTAACATAAAAGTAGGAAGTGTTACAGAAAATAATTCAAGCATCATTGTTCGAATAAATCATGGGAATTATGCAGATCGGAAATCCAGTGATATTTTAATACCTCGCTAGCGCGAAATGTCTTTAAGTTTAGGCTTATTTTGTCACTTAGAACTAACACAATAACCTTGTACTCCTTCTAATAAAGGTTTTGAAGCCGTTTAATTCTTAAAAAAATGACACTCAACACCATACTATTTCAAACAGAATGGGGTATTATTTTAGTATTCACAACACTCTTAAAAGTAAGTATTGTATTGTTATAATCCAAATACACCAATTAATCAATTAATTTTCTAATATGAATTATTATATCATACAAGAATCTGGAAATTTAAAAATTATTGGAAAATATCCTCAAACAAAAGGTATTCAGTACAATTGTGATGTTTGGAACGAGCCAAAATTCATTGAACAGATACATTTTGAAAAGATTGATTTTGAACCCATAATAGCAAATGCAATTTTACACCCAAAATCAAAACAAACAGATTTGATAGATACGAATTCTGCAATGGGTTTTTCAAACAAACTATTAATTAGTGGGAAATTGAAAACAATTTTAGAAAAAAACAGAAAAAATGGAATGCAATTTTTTAAATCACCAATAATTCAAAACAATTTATTAGCCGAAGATTATTGGATTTTGAATATGTATGAATTCAACAATGATTACGTTGATTTTTTAAATTCAAAAATTTTGCTTGAAGAAATAACATCTGAAAATATTAATAGCTTATACTTAAGCATAAATAGTCTGAAAGATTATGAATTGAAAATTGAAGAAGTAAGAGGTAAAAAAGAATGTAATTTGAGGATTGAAAAATTAGTATTATCAAAGGATAAAATCAATAACGATTTTTTTATGATTAGATATTCGTTTTCAGGAATATACTTTGTTTCTGAAAAACTAAAACAAGAAATAGAAGATGCTGGTTGTACCGGCATCGAATTTCAACCTATAGAATTATCACTAAATGAATGGCTTCAAGGAGGCGAAAGAGAAAAAATATATGGAAAAGCAAAGTAATAATGAACACAATCCATTGCAGGAATGGATAAATACCGATGCAAAACTATCTAAAATATTAAAAGAAATTGAAAGTCAAACAAAGTCTCATAAGGAGCAAGCTAATATTGCTTTTCATACATTGTGTGAAGAATATGAACTGCCAAAGTATCCTGATGATATAGAAAGTCGTGAAATGATTCAAGTAGTTGACTATCATTTTTATGATCCAATTTCAGTTTATGAACAACTTGGCATAATCCGATTTACTGATCAAAAAGAAGAAGATATAAGAAGTCAGGTCCTAATGGCAATATTTCTAGTAAAAAACAAACTTGAATTCTTATTTGATGATGAATTAGACGAGTATATGGGAGAAGATGATTTGCAAGGCTTTGGATACAAAGGAGAAGATATAGAAGTTGAAATGAAACCTATAAAGATTGGACAAAGTTGGTTTGAATTGGGATGTACTTATTTTACTAAAAATGTAGATTAATAAATAATTTTATTTAGCAATAAAAAAAATCCTATCGTACAAAAAGCAGCTAAATCTGCTGATGCTTTTCATATGAACGAAGCATTAAAGGGAATTCCTTTGAGTACGGCAGTTCATAGAGGTAGTCACGGTCATTATGATGATTTAATTTTTCAGAAACTAAAACTTTTTGAAGAAGCAAATCCGAATGCTACTCCTAGTCAATGTTATAATAAAGTCAATGAAATTATTTCACAAATTAGAACAGAAATAGCAAATAATCCTAATACACCTATTAATCAATTAAATTTTTAAGTTATGTATTATATCATTCAAGAAAGTATGAACAAAAAAATTGTAGGTAAGTTTTTCCATGCTATTAATGCGGTACATAATTGTCATGTTTGGGAAGAACCCAAATTTATTGGGCATATTAATTTTGAAAAAATAGATTTTGAACCAATAACTTCTAATGCTATTTTGGAAATAAAAAGCCAAATTAACAGATTTGGTTAGTTGTCCTAGTATTGGATTTAATTCAAAACTTTTAGTGAGTGGTAAATTCAAAGATATTTTAGAAAAAATGGGATACAATTTTTTAAAGCTCCAATCATTCAAAATAAAAAAAGTGAAGGTGTTTATGATTTTGGTAAAGGTTTTGAAAGAGATGCTTTTAATGTGCTTATTGAGTATGACAATGCAGGGATCGTTGTGATTAAATTTAGTAAATATTTTTAATTCTTTTATTATTATGAAAAGGTATATATATTACTGTTTTGTCCTTACAGCAATTTTGAGTTGTAAAAAAAATCAAAATGATGCTTTTTACGATATTTTGAATGATAATTTTCTTGTATTAACAGATACAATAGCTTATGATTATCATACTTTTTTTTTAACTCCAAATGATCCGGTAAAACAAAGGGTCTTCAAAGATTATAAAATATGTGTAGATAAAAAAATTGCTTCTTCAGATGAGTACAGTAGTGGTGTAGTAAGTGAATTAAAAAACGGGGAATACCCTGAATATTTAAAATTACTGAATGAAAAACCAAAAGTCAAAATAGAATCTATTGATCTAAGTAGATTAAAGAAAACTGGAAAGTTCGAAATTGTTGAATTCTTAAATTTCAAGATGAGCAAGGCTTTTAGAGAGAGATATGTAGGATTAATAAGGTTATATCAACCATATATCAGTGATGATTATGCAATACTATTCTATTCAAAGCAATCTTCTCAAAAAGACGGAGTTGTTAATGCTTTTTTATTAAAAAAAATAAATAATCATTGGAAAATAGAGAAAAAGATTGAGTTAGAAATATGGTAAAAGTGGAGTGATTATGATAATTTTAGGGATCAAATGTCAATTAATGAAAAAGCTATCTTTTGAGAATCTATTACCCAAAACAACCTTTAAAATAGTAGACCCTTAAAGCATAATTAATTTATGTTTTAAGGGTCTTTTTTTATTTCATAGGCAGGTTCTTCTCAAACGCTGAACCAAAAGAAATAAAGGAATCGGTTCCCCCTACTCCTTCTATGGCGTGAATTTGATCGTAAAGTACCTTTCGAAGTGCTTCATTATTTGCCGCAACAATCTTTATGAAAAGCGCGTATTTACCGGAAACCCAATGGCATTCCACCACTTCAGGAATCATTTTTAATTGCTCTGAAATGGCATATGCAAAACGCGCTTCTTTAGTCGCTATCCCAGTATAAGTTATCGTTTCAAAACCAATTTGCTTGGCATTCAATTTCACCGAAAATCCAGTAATAACTCCAGATTCTTGCAGTTTTCGAACACGCAAATGCACTAATGAATTGGAAATATTTAATTCTTTAGCCAATTCAGAAAATGGCATTCTTCCGTTTTCACTAAGCTTTCTAATGATTTCTT
This sequence comes from Flavobacterium sp. K5-23, assembly GCF_023278045.1. Lineage (NCBI taxonomy): Bacteria > Pseudomonadati > Bacteroidota > Flavobacteriia > Flavobacteriales > Flavobacteriaceae > Flavobacterium > Flavobacterium sp. K5-23. Next base: position 906,368 of record NZ_CP056783.1, on the reverse strand, counting down.
GGTCTAAATAGTCAGTATTTTCATGGTGTTTCATAATTGCGTAGCTAAAGTTGATATAGTCGATTCTATTATTTTGACAATTCTTTTGTTAAAACAGAGTTTTATAGTGTCAAAATTACAATAAAAAAGAATCAAAATGTCTATTTATAAATATTCGAACAATAAATATGTTACAATACCACAATTGTATATAATTTTGTGTCATAATCACAACGATAAAAAATACTTAGAAATGGACAAAAATCAACTACTTTCGAAATTATGGGAACAATACGCTGATATTACCCCATCTGCAAAAAAAATCCATGCTTTATTAGAAGAAAAAGGAGAAAAAATCAAAAACGACCATATTGCAATTCGTACCTTTAATGATAAGCGTGTCAATATCGAAGTATTGGAAAAACCATTCTTAAATGTTGGTTACGAAGCAAGAGGTGACTATAATTTTGATTCGAAAAAATTATTTGCAAAACATTACGAACACACTACGGACAAAGATGCCCCAAGAATTTTTATCTCTGAATTAGAGTTGGAAAAATGTTCGACAGAATTGCAAGAAACTGTAAAAAACATGTTGGACAATTGCGACCAAAACATCTTTAACAATCCTGAATTGGTATTGAGTGGATCAGTTTGGGAAGCAAATTCTCAGGCAATATATAAATCATTGTTGGAAGAATCTGAATATGCCGCTTGGATGTATATCTACGGATTCCGTGCTAATCACTTTACCATAAACACTAATGCATTAAGAGATTTTGACACTTTAGAGGAATTGAATGATTTCTTGGAAGCTCAAGGATGGAAACTAAACGCATCAGGAGGAAAAATTAAAGGTACACCAGAACAATTGCTAGAGCAATCAAGCACTTTAGCTGATTTGTATACGGTGAATTTTGATGAGGGAACGTTTGAAATTCCATCTTGTTATTATGAATTTGCACTTCGTTATGCAATGCCAAACGGAGAATTGTACCAAGGTTTTATCGCAGCATCTGCTGATAAGATTTTTGAAAGTACTGATGTTAAGTTGCAAAACGCATAATTCGTCACAACATAATTCTAATTACACATTTAGAATATAAACACATCGAATTCCCCTCCTGAAAAAGGGGAATTTTATATATTAAAAAAGGTCGAATACTTCCTAAACCAACTTATTAATAGTTTTTGACTTAGAAAAAAAGTCACTAGAACAGTAAATTACATTATCTATAATCTTATTATTAATATTAAAAACAGCTATTTGATTTAATATGTATAATTAAAAAGTACAATTACTACAATAACACCATTTCTTATTCAACTAGCAAAGGATTATAAGGTTATATTTTTTCAGTTCCAATTGAGGTCTTATCTTTGAGCAAATAATTAACCGTTTTAACTGACTACTACAAACACTCAACTAATAAGATAATGACAGAGAATCCAGAAACATTCATATTCGATTTTGACAGTACTTTTATTCGAGTGGAAGCACTTGATGTATTATGCGAAGTAATTTATGACAATAGCGCTGCAGGAACACAAATATTAAGCGAAATCCAACGATTAACTGATCTTGGGATGGAAGGAAAACTATCCTTAAAAGAATCCTTAACCAGCAGAATTAATTTATTAGAAGCAAATAGAGATCATTTAGGAGCTGTAATCGAAGAATTAAAAAATAAAGTAACCGCATCAGTCATAAGAAACAGAGCTTTCTTCAAGCAACATTCAGAAAATATATATATTATTTCTAATGGGTTTAAAGAAATCATTATCCCTATCGTTCAAGAGTATGGTATCAAACCAGAACATGTTTTGGCCAATACTTTCAAATTCGATCATGATGGAAAAATCATCGGTTTTGACGAGAAAGACCAGTTGTGTGAGAACAAAGGGAAAGTGTACAAAATAAAATCACTTAATCTACCTGGAGAGGTGATTATGATAGGTGATGGATATACGGATTATGAAACGCTGGAAGGTGGTGCCGTATCTAAGTTTTTTGCTTTTACAGAAAACGTGAGCCGACCAATAGTTGTTGAAAAAGCGGATAGAATTGCGCCATCATTAGATGAAATTCTTTATGATTTGTCGTATAAAGCTTCGGTTTCTTACCCAAAAAACAGAATAAAAGTACTTTTATTAGAAAACGTGCATGAAGATGCCGTGAAAATATTTGAACACGAAGGCTACAATGTAGAAGTGATCAAAGGCGCATTATCTGAAGATGAATTGTGTGAAAAAATAAAAGGAGTTTCCATCCTTGGAATCCGTTCTAAAACCCATGTTACGGAGAAGGTTTTGGAATGTGCTAAAAAACTGCATGCCATTGGAACTTTTTGCATTGGTACAAATCAGGTAGACCTTACTGCGTGTAGCATGAAAGGAGTGTCTGTATTCAATGCGCCGTATAGCAATACCCGTTCTGTTGTGGAACTTGCCATTGGTGAAATTATTATGTTGGTTCGAAATACATTCGACAAAAGCACAAAAATGCATGCAGGTATCTGGGACAAATCAGCCACAAATAGCGTGGAGATTCGCGGTAAAAAATTGGGAATCGTAGGATACGGAAGTATCGGGTCCCAACTTTCCATCATTGCTGAAGCAATGGGAATGAAAGTATATTTCTATGATTCTGTTGATAAACTGGCACTTGGAAACGCTAAGAAATGTTCTTCTTTGAAAGAACTATTAGCACTTTCAGATGTGGTTTCGCTACACGTTGATGGACGAGCAAGCAATAAAAATATAATCGATGCCGAAGCTTTTGAATATATGAAACCAGGAGTGATTTTCTTGAATCTTTCTAGAGGTCATGTGGTGGATATTGAAGCCTTGACAGCCAATTTAAAAAGCGGTAAAATTCGCGGAGCGGCAGTGGATGTTTTCCCTGAAGAGCCTAGTAACAATGAAGAGCCATTTTTATCATCCTTGCGCGGAATGTCTAATGTGATTCTTACGCCACACATTGGTGGAAGTACCGAAGAAGCACAATTTGACATTGGCCATTATGTAGCCCGAAAAATAATCCAATACATCAATACAGGAACCACTTACGGAAGTGTCAACCTTCCTGAAATTCAACTTCCTGAACTTCAAAGTGCGCACCGTATTATGCACGTTCATGAAAATGTAAAAGGAATATTGGCACAAATCAACACCATACTCTCTGAATATGACAATAATATTCTAGGTCAGTATCTAAAAACAAACGAAACTTTAGGTTACGTGATTACGGATATTGATAATTTCCATAACAAAGAGCTGGAGAAAAAATTAAAAAAGATTCCAAATACCATTCGATATAGAATTCTATATTAAAAATACGATTTTGTTTTAAATGAAAAATAACAACACCCTTTCCATCAACAATAGCAAACTTGAAAGTTTAGAGAAGCAATTAGACGGTAAATTATTTTATGACCACACCATGCGTACGCTTTACGCCACGGATGCGAGTGCGTATAAAGAAATGCCTTTGGCGGTAGCCATTCCTAAAACAAAGGAAGACATCCAAAAAATCATTGCTTTTGTCAGAGAAAACAACAGCAGCGTGATTCCTCGTGCGGCAGGAACTTCGCTTGCTGGACAGGTTGTTGGGAACGGAATTGTGGTTGATATTTCGCAAGAATTCACCAAAATCCTTTCGGTAGATCAAGCCAATAAAACGGCTTGGGTAGAACCGGGAGTGATTCGGGACGAACTGAATCTTCATTTAAAATCTTATAAATTGTTTTTTGGTCCTGAGACTTCCACCAGTAACCGCTGTATGATTGGCGGAATGGTAGGAAACAATGCCTGTGGAGCGAGATCCGTTATTTACGGTTCTACGCGGGAGCATTTGCTTGAAATCAAAGGATTCTTGGCTGATGGTAACGAAGTGACTTTTGGCGCTTTGACAAATGCAGAATTTGAAGACAAATGCAACGGAATTAATGTAGTTAGCCCGCTCGAACAGGCCATTTATGTTCAGGCCAAAGATATATTGTCATCTACAACAAACCGAACTTTATTCGACGATAATTTCCCTAAAAAATCAATACCGAGAAGAAATACCGGTTATGCCTTGGATTTATTGGCAGACAGTATGCCTTTTGGCGATCCGAACGAAAAATTCAATTTTTGTAAATTAATTGCAGGGTCTGAAGGAACTTTGTTCTTTTCAACTGCCATAAAACTGAATTTGGTTGATGCCTTAAAACCTTTCGCAGCCTTGGTTTGCGTGCATTTTGACAGCATCAACGAATCGTTGAAAGCCAACTTAGAAGCACTAAAATTTAATCCGGACAGTGTCGAGTTAATTGACCATTATATTCTGGAATGTACCAAGGAAAATATAGAGCAAAGCAAGAACCGTTTCTTCGTAAAAGGAGATCCTCAGGCTATTTTGGCCGTTGAATTTTTAAGAGATACCCAAGAAGAAATCGATAGTATTGCCAAAGAAATGGAAGCTTTGATGCGTTCTAAAAATCTGGGCTATCATTTCCCTATTGTTTATGGAGAAGACACAAACAAAGTATGGACACTAAGAAAAGCTGGTCTTGGATTGTTGTCTAATATTCCTGGTGACGCTAAAGCCGTTGCGGTAATAGAAGACACAGCGGTTGACGTGAATGATTTACCTGATTTCATCGAAGATTTCAATGCCATCCTGAAAGAAAGAAACCTAAACTGCGTGCATTATGCGCACGCGGCAACGGGAGAATTGCACCTTCGCCCTATCATTGACCTAAAAACCAAAGAAGGCGCCGGACTTTTTAGAACCATAGCGACCGATATAGCCCATTTAGTAAAAAAATACAAAGGTTCGCTGAGCGGGGAACACGGTGACGGAAGACTTCGCGGGGAATTTATCCCCTTAATGCTTGGCGAGGAAATCTACCAATTGTTCATTCAAGTGAAACAAACTTGGGACCCTTGGGGCGTTTTCAACCCCGGGAAAATTGTGAACACGCCGCCTATGGACACCAGCCTAAGGTACACACCGGGTCAGGATACGCCTATGCCAGAAACCTATTTTGATTTCTCGGAACACAACGGAATCCTGCGTGCTGCCGAGATGTGTAACGGATCTGGGGACTGTAGAAAAACCGAAAAAAGTGGTGGAACGATGTGCCCAAGTTATATGGCCACCCGTGACGAAAAACACACCACGCGTGCCAGAGCCAATATCCTTAGGGAAACCATCACCAACTCTACCAAAGAAAATAGATTTGATGATGAAGGCCTTCTTGAAGTGCTTGACTTATGTTTGAGTTGTAAAGGATGTAAATCCGAATGTCCTTCGAATGTGGATATGGCAAAACTGAAAGCGGAAACATTACAACAATACCACGATAAGAACGGGGTGAAATTCCGTTCTAAATTGATAGGAAATACACCAAAAATAAACTGGCTTTTTGCTTCCATTCCTTGGGCGTATAATTTATCGACCAAAGGGATTTTAGGAAATATCATCAAGAAATTGACCGGTTTTGCAACCGAGCGAAAACTGCCTTTGATGCACAAAATCACTTTTGCCAAGTGGATTAAAAAACACAGTCAAAAAGGAGACTTTGTCAACGGTACGGTGTATTTGTACAATGATGAGTTTTTGAACTATTATGATGTTGAAATAGGCCAGACAGCAATTTACCTGTTGAACCGTTTGGGTTACCAAGTCGTGATTCCTGAAATAGGCATCAGCGGAAGAACCTATCTTTCGAAAGGAATGCTGAAAGAAGCGCGTGATATTGCCGAAAAAAATACGGCGGCTTTCGCCAAATCCATACCGGAGAATGCGGTATTAATAGGGATCGAACCCTCGGCGATATTGTCATTTAGGGATGAATATCCTGATTTGTGTCGTGGTGATTTGAAAGTCAAAGCCAAAGCATTTGCCGGCAGAACCTTCCTGATCGAAGAGTTCCTGGCTAAAGAACTGGACGAAGGACGCATTACATCTGATAGTTTTACCGATAAAGAAGAACGCGTGCGCATGCACGGACATTGTTTCCAGAAAGCCCTGTCGTCCTTAGTGCCGTTAAAGAAAATATTGATGTTGCCTAAAAACTATACCGTGCTGAATATCCCAAGCGGATGTTGCGGTATGGCGGGTTCTTTTGGATACGAAACGGAGCATTATGACATTTCGATGAAAATTGGGGAACTGGTTTTGTTTCCGGCCATTCGTTCAGAACAAGAAGCCACTTTGATTTCAGCATCTGGAACCAGCTGCAGACATCAAATAGCGGACGGTACGGGCCGAAAAGCGGGACATCCTGTTGAGATATTATACAATGCTTTAAAATAACGGAAACGATTTTATTTAGCAATAAAGAGTGCAAAGGGTTTCACTAGGAACGCAAAGAGTTATTATATCAAGTAATTCTTTGCGTTCTTTCATTTAAAAGACTTTGTGGATATTACGCTATTTTATGAGAATTAATTAAAGTCTAATAAAAATTTAAAAATGAAAACCGTTATTATTATTTTACTTTCTTTAATTTCGACATCGAAATTAAAGGCTCAAGAAAAACCAAAAGACACACTTTTTTTTAAATATGACAAAACATATATAAATGCATATGTTGAAATCCCTAGTCATTTTTATCTAGATGACAGTAGTGGTGGCAACAACGGGTCTTTTTTCTTTAAAAAAGGTGAGGTAAAAAACAATCTAAATCCCAAAAAAATTCTGTCACTTAAAAAATATGTGCGTTCATCAAAGTTTTATGATAAAAATAAAAAATTGGAGGATCAAAAACTTGCTGCTTTATTTAGTAATTATGTCGTGTTTTTAGTAAAGAACTCCACTAAAAAAACAGAATATATACACGTAGAATCGGGTATTGAAATTGAATAAACCCATTGAATAATGAAAACATACCTGTCACTATCCCTCCTTTGTTTTATATTATTCTCCTGTTCCACTACTAAACTAGAGAATGAAATCGTTAAAGATTTTTTAAATGAAAAATATAAGAATGAAAAATACGTAAAGATGATTTACCTTATAAATCAATCGCTTACTAGAAATCGAGCAATAGAGACTTATGAAGAAGTATATAACAAAAGAGACGTAAACTATTACTTAAATAATAATTTAAAAGAAAAAGATTATTGGTCAATAAATAGAAAAGGGATTGCCATATTGAAGGCTAAATACAAAAATGATACTATTCCCTATTATTGGAAAAAAACAGATTTCGACCTATTGCATATTCCAATTATGGAATACAATAAGCAATTTCAAGAAAGTGAAATTGATCAACATCTAAAAAACCTTAGTAAAGGGTATAAGATATCGCGACCTTTATTGTTTTCAAATAATAAATATGCGCTTTTATATTTTTATTCCTATACAATTATTTTTAGAGACTCATCAGCTGGGGGAGTATATGTTTTAGAAAAAAAAGATGGTAAATGGGTTGTTATTAATGAGTATTTTGATGGGGTCTATAATTAAGTTTTAGCGAGAAAACTTTATACTTAACCACAAAGAGCCCAAAGGGTTTCACTAGGAACGCAAAGAATTATTTAATAGAATAATTCTTTGCGTTTTTTCATTTAAAAAACTTTGTGGCCTTAGTGTTTTCTTTGTGAACTTTGCGGTTAAATAATTCTATATCGCCTCAAACAATTTCCCCGGCAACGGCCTTACCACGCCCTTGAGTTCCATATTCAATAGCAGTCCTGAAATCCTATAAATGGGGAAATCACAACGCAAGGCAATGATGTCCATAATTTCTTTACCAGTTTTTAAGAGGTAGTCATAGACTTTTTGTTCATCGTCGTCCAGGGTAACAAACAATTGTTTTTGCACGGATTTGGTTTCTTTCTCCAAGTCCCAATTCAGGATGTAAACCAAGTCGGCGGCGCTGGTGAGCACATTGGCTTTTTGGGTTTTTATCAGGTTGTTGCAGCCTGCGCTGTACTTGTCAGTTACGCGTCCCGGAACGGCAAATACATCGCGGTTGTAATCGTTTGCCATATTAGCGGTAATCAACGAACCTCCCCTATCCGCGGATTCAATCACGATTGTGGCTTCAGACATTCCGGCCACGATTCTGTTTCTGCGCACGAAGTTTTCCTTGTCGGGATTCGAAGAGCTCCAAAATTCGGTCATGAAACCACCGTTTTCTTCGACTTTGGCGACGTACTTCTTATGAGTTTTGGGGTATATTTGGTTCAAACCGTGCGCCACCACACCTATCGTTTGGAGATTGTTATCCATAGCCAACTGGTGTGCCACGATATCCACTCCATACGCAAAACCGCTCACGATAATGGGATCCAGCGGCGCGATATCCTCAATCAGTTTTCTGCAAAACTCCGTTCCGTAAGAAGTGATTTGTCGTGTGCCCACAATACTAATGATCTTTCGGTTTTTTAAATCGATGTTCCCCGAAGTGAATAATAAAACGGGGCCGTCAAAGCAATGTTTTAGTCGATCAGGATAATCTTCGTCCAGAAAACAGGACACCTTAATGTCATTGGATTTTATAAACTCCAATTCCCGATTGGCCTTTTCAAAAACCGATTTGTCTTTTAAACTTTTTAACAACATAGCTCCCACTCCGTCAATTGCGGCAAGTTGAGAGGTCTTGGAATTAAAAACGGCTTCGGCAGTTCCGCAATGAGTCAGCAGTTTTTTGGCCATTATGTCCCCAACTCCTTCTACCCTTTGCAAGGCCATTAAATGAAATAAATCCTGGTCTGTCATTATAAAAACGATATTACAATTTATAAAATAGTACTGTTGGCCACCACAAAAAGCATCCTTAAACTCAAATAAAACATTTTTTTATAAATAGGTTTTTAAGGCTAACCTATTGTTTCTGAAAAGTATAAATTATTTCTGGCAATTGTTAATAAAAATTGTGAATAAAATTTTGATAACTATTTTCATTGTATAACTTTGTAAGTATGAATATCCAACCTTACATCGCCCAGCTTTTATATCGTTATCAATGTGTTACCGTTCCTGGTTTCGGCGCTTTTTTGACCGAAATTCAGTCGGCACAGCTGAATGAAAGCTCAAATTCATTTTTTCCACCGAAAAAAATGATTTCTTTTAATGCCAACATTAAAAATAATGATGGCTTGTTAGCAAATCATATTGCGCAATCAGAAAAGACATCTTACGATTATGCGGTAAGCGCTATCCAATATGAGGTTTTGAATTGGAAAAAAACGCTTCAGGAAACTGGAATTTGTTCGATTAAAAACGTGGGTGACTTGCGTTTGAATGTAGACAATGGCGTGATATTCACCCCTTACGATCAAACGAATTATTTGTCAAGTTCTTTTGGTTTAAATTCTTTTGTTTCCCCACTTGTAAAAAGAGAAATTTTCGAACAAAAAATAGAAGCTTTAGAAGAAGATGTTTTTGTTTCAGAAATTGTGGAACTTGAGGAAAGAAGAAGTCGTCCTTATTTACGATATGCAGCGATCTTTGTACTTGGATTAGGATTAACGGGAAGTGTTGGATACCCATTATACCAAAACCAAATTGCATCTGAAACTTTATTAGTAGAATCAGCGGTACAAAAACAAGTAGAACAAAAAATACAAGAAGCTACATTTTTCATCGAAAGCCCAATTCCAGCGGTTACACTTTCCATAAAAGAAGGGAAATTACCGTACCACATTATGGCAGGTGCTTTTAGAGACGAAAAAAATGCGGAGAAAATATTTAAAAACTTAAACAAATTAGGTTTTAAAGCCCGAAGAATAGATATCAACAAGCACGGTTTATTTCCCGTTTTATACGGTAGCTACAAAACTTTTGCTGAAGCGGAAAAAGCTAAAAATGAAATTCAAAAAACACATAATCCAGAAGCTTGGATTTTGATAGAATCATTATAATAACAACCCTTTTTAAGGTTTAAAATCCCCCAAATAGTTTTTACTTTTTGGGGGATTTTTTTTATGAGCTTTGTCCTTTGCCTAAGGATGAAAAACGCAGCGATTTGATTTATCTTTCATCGTCTTTCTGTTATCATTGTTAGTGTGATTGCTTCTCCCGATAGTTATCGGGATCGCCAATAACGTGGTTTGTGTCTTTGCGAGGAACGAAGCAATCACGGCTGCTGCATCACGTGTTTATAACTCAGATTGCGCTTTTAATTTGGCAGGTTGGAATGACACTTAAATCACCAAATCTTATTCCCTAACCCCGATAGCAGTGGAAATCCTTGTGGGGCTTTTGTTTTGCCCCACAAGATTATAACGAATAGCGGGAACAATGCTCCTTAAAAAACCCGATCGTGGTGTTCCTAATTCAAACTCGCTTTATACATCCTAAGTTCGTCCCAAGAGAATTTATCGCCGTGTTGCTCCTTTAAACCGTTTAGCGATTCTTCTTTGTGGTAACGGAAAGCTTCCGTAAGTTCCTCGATTTTATCCTGGGGCAAAACGTCCCTGATGACTACTTTTTTAGACTGTATCAACTTCACCAGATGACTTTCAATCGTTTGTGTGGTTAGTTTTCGTATCGTGGCGATATCCTGAATCGAATTTTTAGCCAGCCACAATTCGTGGGTTTCCTCTACCGTCGATTTTTTGGGCGCTTTTGTATCTGATTTTTTCTTGGATGTATAACGCTCAATAGCCGCATCATCCTCAATCAAAGTAATATTTAGCTCCTTGAATTGTTTTTGAATAGCATCCGTTTTGCGTGTTTTGTATTGTTTAATTTCTTCGGAAGTAAGTTTTTCCTTGGAGATGGTTTCCCCGGAAACTACCGTTTCTATTAAAAGTTTCGCTTTCATTAATCGCAATACCGCTTTGGTTTGCAATTCTTCGAGCACCACTAACTCATCGTGGAATGCTTTTGCTTTTTTGACGCGCTTTACTTCTTCCAGTTTCCAAATAAGTTCAAAAACCAATTCGTCCATTGGTTTCAAGAAATAAGAGAAAGCCGCCTGTATTCTCTCGGAAACGTGAATTAAATCCACCGTTTCAGAAGCGAATATTTTATTCAGCTGGATGATGAATTTTTTGGATGGATCCAAAAGGGAATCGATAGCCTCCATTTGCTTGGTTGCCCAAAGTGCGTGCTTTGATTTGGCCGAACTTTCTGAATTTTCAGTATAGCTGTACTTGTGATTGCGCCATTCCTGTGCCAAATCAGCCCATTCGAAGGTGTTAATCAGGTAATTATGGATGAAATTCTTGGTTTCGAAATGCAGCGAATTCTTTAATAATTCATCTGAAGCTTTATTCAGCGAATAATCCATCACATCTTGATCGTTAGAAATTCCGTTCATACGCAACGGTGAGAGCAAAATAAGCCCTTCTAACGAACGTAAACGGGAAAGCGCCACATATGCTTGTCCCGGAAGAAAAACTTGCGACACATCAATTGCAGCCTTATCAAAAGTTAATCCCTGACTTTTATGTACCGTAATGGCCCAGGCCAATTTTAAAGGATAATGGACGAAAGTTCCCAAAACCTCTTCTTCGATTTCCTTTGTCATTTCATCCACTTTGTAGCGAATGTTTTGCCATTCGTATTTATCCACTTCGATGGTTTTGTCTTCTTCAGGAAAATGAACCAGAATTTCCTGAGACGAAAGCGACTGGATAACCCCCATTTTCCCATTGAAATAATTCTTTTCAGGAGACAGATCGTTTTTTACAAACATCACTTGGGCACCAAGTTTAAGTTGTAATCGCTCTTCAACTGGAAATATTTTTTCAGGAAAGTCCCCTACTACATCAGGCTTATATGTTATTAATTCCCCTTTCAGGTCTTGCAAAGCCTGGGCATTGATAGCATCGGCTTTGACATTATGGGTGGTTAATGTAATGTAACCTTTGTTGGCTTTTAAATCAAAGTCTGGTTTTACAAACTTGTTCAGCACCTGAATATCCTGGGGCGAAATCTGGTTGTTACGCAGATTATTTAAAACGGCTATAAATGCATCATCCGTTTGACGGAAAATTTTAGATAATTCAATATACAAAGGCGGATTTTGTTGCACCACGTGGGAATGGAAAAAGAATTTCCCTTTGTAATAATTGCGCAACGTTCGCCATTCCTCGTCGCGAATAACGGGAGGTAATTGTAATAAATCTCCTATATACAATACTTGAACTCCACCAAAAGGAGTTGTTTTTTTTCGAACGGTTTGCATCATATAATCCATTGCGTCTAATAAATCCGCACGGAGCATACTCACTTCGTCTATAATCAGGAGTTCCATATTGCGAATCACCGCTTTCTTTAAACCTCCCATTTTAAAATGCCTGCGCAAAGTGTCTTTGGACTCAAATTTAATCGATTCCGTAAATTGGGATTCCACGTTAAAAGAAGGAATAAATCCACCAAAAGGAAGTTGGAACATGGAGTGAATTGTAACTCCACCAGCATTTAAAGCCGCAATTCCTGTAGGCGCAACAACTACCGTGTTTTTATGGGTGGTAGCTATAATTTCACGTAACAGAGTTGTTTTACCGGTACCAGCCTTTCCTGTTAAAAAAACAGAACGTTGTGTTTGATTGATGAATTGCAGTGTGTAAGCAGCTGCTTCAGAGAGTTCTTGCATTAGGCGTATAATTAAAAGATAAAGATATTGAAAATAACACCATATTATTTTCAATATCTTATATAAAAAATGCCTTCAATTCTGAATTTCAGATGAAGGCATTTTGATGTAATAGAAACAGAAAGTATTATTTCTTAGCTTCTGCTTTTTCTTCTTTTTTATCTTCAGTTTTAGCAGCAGATTTGTACTTGTCATTCAATGCTTTAATGATATCTTTTGTGATGTCAAATTTATCTTCAGCATACAAAACAGTCGCAGCGTCTCCAGTTCCATAGATATAAGAATATCCTTTTTCTTTACCGTAAGATTTGATGAATTTCTTTACTCCACTTACTAATGAATCCATTTCGGCTCCACTTTCTTGTTGTAATTGTTGAGACAAGGCTTGTTGAGCATAACTCAATTCTTGTTCTCTTTTTTGTAATTCAGCTCCTCTTTGTTGTGCCCAAGATTGACCGTTAGCCTGTGCTTGAGATTGAAAATTGGCAGCATCTTGTTTGAAACGTTTTATTTCTGCTTCAAGCAATCTTCCTTTTTCTTCAGACTGTGCTTTATATTTAGCTTCAAGATCTTTTGCTTCTGTATACTCTTTCATTAAAATAGAAGTATCTACATAAGCGGTTTTAACTTCTTTTACTTCCGCAGTTTTATTACAAGCGAAAAGTGATATAGATAATGCGATAATTAATAATCCTTTTTTCATTTTGGTGTATTTCTAGTTTTTTTAAGTATTGATGACAAAAATATAAAAAAATAGACAGCATCCTCAAAAAGTTTGATAAATGCGACATTTTTTATGGTATAAATTTTAATTATCGATATAACAATAGCTATAAAACATAATTATAAAAATTGACCTTACAGGGTTTAATTTAAGCGAATTTCTATAAAAGAGCATATGAAATACTCAATACGGATTAAAAACAAGCTTAAACAGGCTTAAAATCAAAATTAGCTGTTTTTTATGACGTAAATGTGAGACGAATATTCAAAATTTCGTTTCCCTTTCCAATTCGACCGTAAACCGACAAAAAAAGCTTTAATGAAATTCATTTTCCCGGTTTTATATTTTTCCGATAAAAGACTCACATAAAAAGAATCAAATTTCATAGGAAGCACTTTTTTCAATTGCATTCCTTCTTTTTCGAAAAGTAATTTAATTGAAGTTTTTGAAAAATGCCAAAAATGAATGGGTACATCGTAAGCCGCCCAAAATTTTCCGTAGTGCTTTGCATCGAAAGATTTAAAATTAGGAACCGCCACAATTAAAGTTCCGTCCACTTTCAACAAGCGCTTTAATTCTTTTAGTTGTTTATCTAAATCAGGTACGTGTTCTAAAACGTGCCACATTGTAATCACGTCAAAAGTGTTGCTTTCCAACTCGGATGTGTTTTCAACAAACGAAATTCCCTTATTCATTGCAATGGACTTGGCTTTATCACTTGGCTCCACTCCTGTTGTCTGCCAACCGTTTTGTTTAGTCACCGAAAGGAATTCTCCTGTTCCGGCTCCAATATCCAAAATCCTTCCTTTATTAGACTGAAGTGAATTAATCAAATCCAGTTTGTTTTTTAAAGCAATGTTTTTTACAAAATGATACGCTTTTTCAAATAACGATCTTTTTGAATCGGTGTGCGAAATGTAATCGGCGCTTTCGTAATAACGAGCCAGATTATTTTCATCAGGCTGCGGAAAAGTAACTAACATATCCAAGGCTTCGTCCTGATACAAATCGAAAGTTTCTTTGGAAACGGAATAATCCTTCAAGGTTAGAAAATGCTTTTTTTCTGAAATATCCATTAATTAGTTTAATTGTAATTATTCTTCTTTTATTCGAAAACCAAAAGAAATAAAATTTCCTTGAGGCTCCATAATTTTATTTCAACAACTCTTCAGTCACAGCCTGGCTTTCGGCAATAGTTTCACGTGGAACAATTTTAGTAATCAGTATTCAGTGTTCAGTGTTCAGTGTTCTTTATTCAGTGTTCAGTAAACAGTGATCAGTATTCAGTGGCCAAAATAGACCGCAGATTAAACAGACCCCTACAAACTGTACACTGACCACTGATCACTAACAAACTCTTAACGTCCCATATAAATCAACAGTACAGAAATATCACTTGGTGACACTCCTGAAATTCTTGATGCTTGAGAAATCGTTACAGGACGAATACGATTTAGTTTTTGTTTTGCTTCAATAGACATCGATTTAATTTTTTCATAATCGAAGTTTTCAGGAATCTTCACATCTTCTAAACGCGTTAGCTTATCAGCATTATTTCTTTCTTTCTCTATATAGCCAGAATACTTTACTTGAATTTCGGCTTGTTCCAGAATTTCCTGATCCACCTCATTCTCGTTAATGTAATCTTGAACTTTATCAAACTTAAGCATATCCTCTAAATCTATTTGTGGACGAGAGAAAACTTTAAACATTTTATCCCCTTGAGAAATTAAAGCAGTTCCTTTAGATTCCAAAACAGGATTTGCCTCAGCAATCGACACACTTGTCTCTTTAAAGAAAGCTACCATTTTTTCGGAAGCTTTTAATTTATGCTCCATACGACGTAAACGTTTCTCAGAAGCCAATCCTATTTCGTGTGACATTGGCGTCAATCTGAAATCGGCATTATCCTGACGCAACAAAGTTCTATACTCTGCACGAGAGGTAAACATTCTATACGGCTCTTCGGTTCCTTTAGTAATTAAGTCATCAATTAAAACCCCGATATACGCTTCGTCTCTTTTTAAAATTAAAGGCGCTTTTTCGTGAACTTTTAAATGTGCATTTATACCAGCCATCAATCCTTGAGAAGCTGCTTCTTCATATCCCGTAGTTCCGTTAATTTGTCCAGCAAAATACAACCCTTCCACTAACTTCGTTTCTAAAGTATGTTTTAATTGTGTTGGTGGAAAATAATCGTATTCGATTGCATATCCCGCACGAAGAAATTTTACGTTTTCAAAACCAGCAACAGATTTCATAGCTTTATATTGAATGTCCGCAGGAAGAGAAGTAGAAAAACCATTCACATAAACCTCACACGTTTTCCAACCTTCTGGTTCAACAAATAATTGATGTCTTTCTTTATCAGCAAACCTATTAATCTTGTCCTCGATTGAAGGACAATATCTCGGGCCCATACTTTTTATCCTTCCATTAAACATAGGAGAACGATCAAAACCTTCCCTTAAAATATCGTGCACATCCAAAGACGTGTACGTCATATGACAAGATCTTTGATGAATTAACGGCGTGGTCATATCCGAATAGGAAAACTTATCTGGCTTCGCATCTCCTTTTTCTTCGTTCATTTTTGAATAATCCAAAGAACGTCCGTCCACTCTTGGAGGCGTTCCTGTTTTCATTCTTCCGGATTCAAAACCTACTTTAATCAAATCTTCAGTGATTCCATAAGCAGCACTTTCGCCCGCTCTACCTCCACCGAATTGTTTCTCCCCAATATGGATCAAACCGTTCAAAAAAGTTCCATTGGTCAAAACAACTGATTTCGCTTTGATTTCAATTCCAAGCGAAGTTCGAATTCCTTTTATCTTCCCACCTTCAATAATCAACCCTTGAACCATCTCTTGATAAAAATCAAGATTTGGAGTTCCCTCTAACATCATACGCCACTCTTCAGCAAAACGCATACGGTCACTTTGAACTCTTGGCGACCACATCGCAGGACCTTTCGATTTATTCAACATTTTGAATTGGATCGCGGTTTTATCAGATACAATTCCGGAGTATCCGCCAAGGGCATCAATCTCACGAACGATCTGGCCTTTTGCAATACCACCCATCGCAGGATTGCAAGACATCTGCGCGATGTTTTGCAAACTCATAGTAACCAATAAAGTTTTCGAACCCAAATTAGCAGCGGCAGCGGCTGCCTCAGAACCTGCGTGACCAGCACCAACTACAATAACATCGTATTCCTCTAAAAACATATTCTTAATTATTTGTCCCGACTGACGTCGGGCGAAGGCTTTGTTATCAGGGTTTCACCCCGTTAAACACCTTTTTATTTATACATTGTTCCACGTGAAACTAATTGTTCTGCAAAACTAATCAAAGCATAATGTTCCACGTGAAACATTATGTTTTATTTATGAATCGATGTTTACTGTTCCACGTGGAACAACGCAATCTTTTCGTCTTCTTTTGAACGCATTAAAGCAGCATCCTCTTCGCTTTTGTCCTTGTAACCGCAATAATGTAAAACACCGTGAACTAAAACACGCTTCAGTTCCTCATCAAAAGAAACTTTAAAATCAGCGGCATTGTCTGCGACACGCTCCACGGAAACAAAAATATCACCGTGTAATTCATTACCCATAGAGTAATCAAAACTAATTATGTCAGTTAAGGTGTCGTGGTTTAAATACTCCATATTGATGTTGTGAAGATATTCGTCATCACAGAAGATGTAATTGATCTCTCCTTCTTTCTTGTTCTCGGATAAAATCACATTAGACAACCAAGAAGCAATAACCTCTTCATTGTCTAAATTAAAGTCGGATTCGTAATTGAAATTAATCATTTTTTATTAAAATATTCTTGAACCTTAAGGTTAAAATTGGAGCGCAAAGGTAATGATTGTCTATTTAAAATCTCAATACTGTTTAAATAATCTAACAAAGCTTCCGGCAGTACATTAGAACGATTATTGAATTCTCTTTTATTGGCCTCAGACTGCCTTTTGTTTTCTTGTCCTTGTTGTTGAACGGCGGTATCTAATTTTAATAATTCATACTTTAAATTCAACATCATTTGAAGGGATTCATTATTAAAACCTTTATTCAATAATTGCTTTTCGATTTGCTTCATCTGCTCCATTGCATTTTGGCCACTACCACCTAATCCTTGTTTGTTTAATTCGTTTTGAAGTGATTCTCGAAGGAGTTTTTGTTCTTTGTAAATTTCCATAATCGCTTTGGCATCCCCTTCTCCATCCTCACCATTTTGACCATTACCAGAACCCTTTGTGTTTCCAGAACCTTCTTTGCCATCTTTGCCGTCTTTTCCTTCTCCCGGTTTTTGTCCGGGTTTCATACCTTCTTTCATTTTTTCAGACAATCCTTCTTGCTTTTTAATGATGTCTGGCAATTGCATTCCACTTCCACTCCCCGGTTTTGGTTTGCCTGAACCCATTCCTGATAAAGACTGTTTCATATTATTCAATAACTCACTTAAGAAATCACCTAATTTATTAGCTGATGAAATTGTATATTGTTGATGCGACAATCCTTTTGGAAACTGGGCATCTGAAAAATTCTCTAAAGATTTGTCTATATTGTAATGCACATTCCCAATTTCTTTAGTTACATCTTCAGTGATTTTAGGATTACGCAGTGACATAGAAAACAAACTATCGTCAATGTGTTTGAACTGTTGTTTGAGATTTTGTTGAATTTTAATATTCTTATTGAATGCAGGAGAACCTATTCTAAGACTTTTAAACTGCTTCATTAAATCTTCTTGAGACAAAGAAAAAGTCAATAAATTATCCAGAATCTGTCTTAGCATTTTCACATCTTCTTCCATTTGTTCCTGCTCAGCACCTTCCATACCCTTTGCCATTTTTCCGGCCATTTCTTTCATTTTCTTGGCAGCACTTTTCTGTTTTGGTTTTGCTTTAGCGGCATTGTCTTTCTGTAATTCTTCAGAAGCTTTGTTTAAATCATCGTCTATACTTTGTTCTTTCTCTAAATCTGTAGGGATATCCATAGGAGATTTCAACTCCTTATTCTCCTTATGCAGGTCTTTTAAATCTTCTTGTATTTTATCGAATGTCTTATTGATATCCTTTTGTTTGTCTAACGTATTTTCTTTCTCCTTGTTAGAAAGCGCATCTTGTTTCTCCGAAAGCTTTTCTAATTTATCTACAATTTGTTCTGCTTTCTTTTCTACGTAATACTTCTTAGTAAGTTCTACTAACTGTTGTAAATTCTTGATCTGGTTCTTACTATTTTGTTTAAACTTATCTAACTTTTCCATTAGATCTTCACTCTTTATTTTATCATTAAGCTCTTTAAGTTCATCCAATAGTTTTTGATTTTTTTCTAAATCATTAGCAGCTTTATCTAACCTCTTTTGAAGTTCTTCTTTAAACTCATCTTTTTTATCCGTTTTGAATTGATCCAAATTGTCTTTCATTTTCTCCGCAAACTCCTTCATCATATTGTCCTGAATTTTTTGACGATCGATGAAATCATTAGCTTTTTGTTGGTCTTTGAATTCAAAACTCTTCTTCTCCATTCCTGATTTTTGCAACTTATCCAATTCAGCTATTTGCTTGTCTTGATTTTTTATTGACTTATTTAAACTGTTGATATTATCTTTTTGGTTTTTCAATATCTGATCTTCCTTCTCTTCATCAGTAGCAACGCGATTAGAGAAAATAGAAGACTTAGTACTTTTAAAATTATGAGCACTATCGTTATCAAAAACTTCAAAATAATACTCATAAGAAACCCCTTTTTCAACAGGAAGATTCCCTGGAAAAGAAAAAACAAAACGGTCATTTATATCTTGCTTAATTGCAATTGTTCCACGTTTGACTCCTTCAGGTTTACTCTTTGGATAGTAAATAATGTGCAACTTGGATAAACCATAATCATCTGATATTTGACCCAAAAAAAAACTCTTATCTACCTTCAAACTGTCTGGAGCGTGGTTAACATTAATGGTGGGATACTGATCTTTGATGACAGTAAGTTGATAATTCAGTTTTTCGTGGTTTTTTATTTTGTTATTTGACGTAATAATTTGATATTCTGTGTTTTGAGTAATGTTTTTAGATAAAGAAAAGTTGTTTTCCGCTTTTACAAAAGGAAAAACCGCTTTTGCATCCATCCAAACCATATTTTCGGTTGCCAAAGTGTTTATTCTCCAAGAAACGAGAGTTCCTTCAGGAATTATAGCATTCCCAGTTCCTTTAACTACTTCAGGTTTTTTCTTAAGATACGAAGGGTAATTCAACTGCATTTCGAAATTTGCAATTGAGGGAACCGTAATAACATTGAGTTCATATTCCTTAGAAGAAACTGAATTTGCTTCAAGATGAAATGAAATATCGGCAATAGGTTTAGTAATCTTATATTCGAATTCACCTGATTTACCAGCCTCCATAAAATAACTTTCGTCTCCTAAATAAATCATAGCATTCTCAGGAACCACCTTACCTGTTGTTTTAACCTTAAGAATGAAATCTTGATTCTGTTCTGTTTGTAATTTAGAATTTAAAACCACAAATTGAAAAGGTGCTGGAGGAAGAAAAACAGAATTAAAATGCACTACCCTATTTAAACTTTGAGAGATTATTGAGTTGTTTCCCGAGAGATAAAAGACAGCAAAAAACAAAATGGGAATAATAGCAAGGGGTAAATATCTTTGATTCGAATTAAAATTTACAGCTTTACTAAAAGGAATGGGTTGCAACGAATTGGCTTTTTGTTCAATGGAAGCCAATAACAATTCTGATTTTTGATGATTTCCAGAATCCATCAATTGAATAAAATTAGTAAGTGAATCTTTCACTTCCGAGAAATGATTACCAATAATAACAGAAGCATCTGTATACCCAATACCTTTTTTAATTTTTAATAGTTTGAATATTGGAAACAAAATAAAACGAAACAAAAGGAACGCTTCAACACCTATAAATGTCCAAAACAAAAGCGTTCTACCCATTGGCTTAAGCCAAAGAAAATATTCCACAAAGAGCGTGAACAAGAAATACAACAACCCAAAACCTATAAATAAGAGGGTTCCACGTATCAATTCATTAGTATAATATTTACTAATAAACTGTTCCAGCTTTTGATAAATAACATTTGAAGTATCCAAAATATATAAGTTATTATATTATAACCTATAAAAGTAACAATTTATATCAATATAGAAATGTTAATACAAATTCAAATAATTAAACAGTCTATAAACAATCTCATTTTCAAACAATCAATTTGACTGTATGAAATTGTATCTTTGCAGCAAAATTTACTAAAAATGTCGAATCCAGTTCGTGTGCGTTTTGCACCAAGTCCTACAGGACCTTTACATATTGGTGGTGTCCGTACTGCCCTATTTAATTATTTATTTGCCAAAAAAAATGGCGGTACCTTCTTTCTAAGAATTGAAGATACTGATCAAAATCGTTTTGTTCCAGGTGCTGAAGCCTATATTATGGAAGCCTTGGAATGGTTAGGGATTTCTCCAGACGAAACTATTGGTAAAAATGAAAAATTTGGTCCTTACCGTCAAAGCGAAAGAAAACATTTGTACAAGGAATATGCTGATCAATTAATCAATTCAGATTGGGCATACTATGCATTTGATACTGCAGAGGCATTAGATGCACAACGAAAAGCAGATGAAGAACAAGGAAAAACATTCATATACAACCATACCATCAGAGAAAAAATGGACACTTCTTTAGTGATTTCTGTGGAAGAAACAGCTAAAAGAATTGCTGATGGAGAACATTATGTTATCCGTTTTAAAACTCCGGTTGATGAAACACTTCATTTAAAGGATATCATTCGTGGTGATGTAAAGTTTGAAACCAACTTACTTGATGATAAAGTATTGTTTAAAAGTGATGGTATGCCAACGTATCATTTAGCAAATATCGTGGATGACCATTTAATGGAAACTTCACACGTTATTCGTGGAGAGGAATGGTTGCCTTCAATGCCATTACACGTTTTATTATACAGAGCATTTGATTGGAAAGCTCCTAAATTTGCTCATTTGCCTTTGATATTAAAACCAGTAGGAAACGGAAAATTATCAAAACGTGATGGAGATAAATTAGGATTTCCTGTATTTCCATTAGAATGGAATACCGAAGAAGGGATTTCATCAGGATACAGAGAGAAAGGATTTTTCCCAGAGGCAGTTGTTAACTTCTTGGCCTTATTAGGTTGGAATGACGGAACAGAAAAAGAATTATATTCTTTAGACGAACTAATAGAATCTTTTGACTTGAATAGAGTGCATAAAGCGGGAGCAAAATTTGATCCTGAGAAAAACAAATGGTTCAATCATCAATACTTAATTAATGCAAAAAACGAAGATTTAGCTAAAGACTTCACTCCTATTTTAGAATCAAAAGGGATTACAATTGCAGATGATGTAGTTGTAAAAATCGTTTCATTAATCAAAGAAAGAGCGCATTTTGTGTCAGAGTTTTGGGAAATGAGTGATTTCTTTTTTGTGGCTCCTACAGTTTTTGATGAGAAAGCATCTAAAAACTGGAAAGCAGAGACGCCAGCATTAATGCAGGAACTGACAACTGTTCTTGAAAACATCGAAAATTTTACATCTATGAATATCGAAACTATTGTAAAAGACTGGATGACGAAAAACGAAATTGGGATGGGTAAAGTAATGCAGCCTTTTCGATTGAGTTTAGTTGGAGCCCTTAAAGGTCCTCACCTATTTGATATCGTTGAAGTTATAGGAAAAAAAGAAACTATAAGCAGAATTCAGAAAGCAATAGCTACTCTATAAAACCAAAAGCTCCCAATAAATTGGGAGCTTTTTTTATAAATAAATAATAATATTGCCATTTAAAATACCCGGGTTTCCTTTAAAATCTACCCCTAAATTATTCTTGTTTAAATTCCCAAGAAAGTTATTTAGACCGTATTGGTAGGAAACATTAAATCGAAAATGTTTAACTCCAGCGGTAAAACCCACACTAGGATAAAAATTAAAATTAGAAACATCAACTATATTTTTGGCCAACAGTGTTGTACCGTTTATAATATTATTTTCTTTGTCTGCATCCAATTTTAATTTTCCATTGACCTGAACTATAGGACCAAACTCAAAAGTTAGATGATTTTCAATTAACCTATAACTCATTTGTAAAGATACCTGAGCAGAAGCTAATTTATAATTAACGTCCTGAGCCAGTATACCTAATTTTCTTGTTGGTACTGTAAAATTGTTTTCGCTAAACTGTAGGGAATAAACCATATCCCAATTATTATAATAATTTCCACGCATAGAAAGTCCTGCATTCCATCCCATTTCAGGATTAGTGGTAAAATTTTCAGTGTTTAAAGAAAGTTGATTAACTCCTACTGTAATTCCAATTCGATTAGAATCTCTATAGTAATATTGTGCAAAAACGGAACTACTTAGTATAAAAAAAACTAAGCTAATAAATAACTTTTTCATTATTGTGGTATTATAATGGGTTAAAACTGAAAATCTATTAATGGTTATGTTATTGATATTAAGGCAAAACCACAATAAAAATTATAATCCGTGACAAACCTAAAGTTTTTTTGTAATTTAACAGTGTTTTTTAACTAAAATATACTAATTATGGACATTGCTCTTATTATTTTTCTTGTATTTGGATTATTTATTTTTCTATCCTCCTTTTTCACAGTCAAACAACAAACATCCGTTATTGTGGAACGATTTGGTAAATTTCACAGTGTAAGACATTCTGGATTACAATTAAAAATACCTTTGATAGACCGTATTGCAGGACGTGTGAATTTAAAAATCCAACAATTGGATGTTATCATCGAAACAAAAACAAAAGATAATGTTTTTGTAAAACTAAAAGTATCTGTACAATTTATGGTTGTAAAAGAAACGGTTTATGATGCTTTTTATAAATTAGAATATGCTCATGATCAAATTACTTCTTATGTGTTTGATGTAGTTAGAGCTGAAGTTCCAAAGTTGAAACTGGATGATGTATTCGAAAGAAAAGACGATATTGCAATAGCGGTAAAAAGAGAATTAAATGAAGCAATGACTACTTACGGTTATACGATCATTAATACTTTGGTTACTGATATTGATCCAGACATTCAAGTAAAAAATGCAATGAATAGAATAAATGCTGCAGACAGAGAGAAAACGGTAGCAGAATTTGAAGCCGAAGCATCTAGAATTAGAATTGTAGCTAAAGCAAAAGCCGAAGCGGAAAGTAAACGTCTTCAAGGACAAGGTATTGCAGACCAAAGAAGAGAGATTGCGAGAGGATTAGTAGAAAGTGTTGATGTATTAAATAGAGTTGGTATTAACTCACAAGAAGCCTCGGCATTGATTGTAGTTACACAACATTATGATACTTTACAAGCAATTGGTGCAGACACAAATTCGAATTTAATATTATTACCTAATTCACCACAAGCTGGAAGCGATATGCTAAATAATATGGTGGCTTCATTTAGCGCTTCTAATCAAGTAGGAGAAATGATGAAAAAAAATAAAAGAATTGTAACTAAAAAAGAGGATAAATATACTGACAATCTACCAGAAAAAAAGTCTGAAGAGGACGAATCTGAAGAGGAATAGTTTTTACCATAAAATAAAAAAGAGGCTTAACAGCCTCTTTTTTTACGCCTTAGAAATTTGATAATCAGTGGAATACCCATTTTTAAAATACCTGTATAAGCATTAGAAAAAGGAGCACTAATAGTACCCACTAAACCACTAACCATATTAAGAAGTTGTAAACTTTCTTTTGTTTTTTGAACGACTAAAAGTAATTTTTGATGATTGATTTCTTTTTCAATTCTTAAAATTTCCAATTCTCTGTCAATCTGATCGAAAGAAGTGTATTGTTTGTTTTTCATAGATTAGTCATTAAAATAGATATCGGAAAATTTCTTTAAAAACGGTTTTTCAATTATTTTATTTTTAAAAATGTAAATTAAAATTATTAAAACCAAATAAATTCCAGCAACAATAAGAAAACCTAATGCAAAACTGTCTAAAATATCAGCTAATGCATAAGCTCCTGCAATTGAAAGAAATAAAATAAAAATTAAAAAAAAGGAAAGTATTAAAATAAATTTCAATATTGTTGTTGTGGATTTCATAATCATCTTGAAACCCCATAATTTTAAAAAAGCAACATTAGTTTCAATATAAGCTTTTGCTTGTTCTTGAATGTCTTCAGCGTTTTCTTTTAATTCTTCAAAAGCCATATTTTGATTTTTAAGTTATCAATAGTAATTTGAAAAATAATTTATTTTTGAAGTTTTGCGTTTTGTGTTTTTAAGTCTGCTAGTTTAGCTTCCAAAAAAGTAATAACCTCTTCTGTTTTTACACTCATATTACAAAGCATATCATCATAGGTTTCTTCCAGGTCTAATTTTGCTATTTTCATTTTACTTTTCAAATCTGATGATACGTCGTCAATTTTAAATTTCAAATCTTTTTTTGCTACTTTATATCCGTCTTTAATTTTTACTCTAGTTTTTGAACCTTTATCCGGAGCAAACAAAATTCCTACTCCTGCTCCAATAGCCGCTCCAGTTAAAAGAGCTAATAATGTATTCCCTGTATTACTTGACATAAATTTTATGATTATTGTTAATATTATTCTAAAGATACAATATTTATTAACATCTTGTTGTTAATAAGCAGTTAAATTGAAAATAAATGCGGTAAAAACGCATATAAAGCTGTTTCTGGACACAAAAACACCAAAACACATATGAATACAAATAATGTTTTTTAATTAATTAAATTCAATATATGAAGGTCGATTATAATCGAAAAATATTATAATAATTCAATAAGTAATAGTAAAATACAATAATAAAAAAAGCGCCTTATAAAAGACGCTTTCAATTGGTAAAAACTATACTGGATAAAAGTAATTTAAAATTTCAAGTACTTTTTCATTTTTCTCTAAATTTTTTAAATCTGAGAGTTGAGTTTTAAAATCTACACTATTCTGAATATCACTTAAAATATTTTGAATGGCTAAAATTCGAACAGACGCCAACTGACTTTTCAATGACATTCCATATAATTTCAATAAAGGATCTTTTTCGATATCCTTAGATGAAATTTTATCAGAATTTAGTAAAATCAAATTAGCAAACAATAATGAGTTATTGTCATTCTTGACATTCTTGACAACAGTTTGAGTTAATAAACTGAAATTGTCAATACTCTCTATGTTATCAACAATGCTATTTAATAATACAGCAGCGTTGTTTTCATCTTTCTCTTTTACATATTTATTGATTTCTTTTTGGGTATTCATCAATAAATTAGCTTCTTTTTTTCCTTTTTCTTCCCAAGCATCTTTTAAACCAACTGTCTTGTTAAACACTAATTTAGAGGTAGTTGAATCTTTATCAACATTAAAATAACCCAAACGTTGAAATTGGAATTTGTCGCCAGGTTGAATAGTAGTTAAACTTGGTTCCACATACCCTTTTACGGTTTCAAGTGAAGAAGTATTCATAAATTCAAGGAAATTTTTCTCTTTATGAGTATCCGGAGCTTCATCAATAAACAAGCGGTCGTACATACGAACTTCCACCTCTAAAGCATGAGGAATAGAAACCCAGTGTAAGGTACCAGCAACTTTTCTTTGTGAAGCTTCACTCCCGCTTCCGCTTCGGCTGTCTTCATCATATGTTACTTGAATTTCAGTAATTACGCCATTTTTATCCTTAGTAACACTTTCACCTTTAATGATGTACCCATTTTTAAGACGAACTTCATTACCAATACTCAAACGGAAAAATTTAGCTGGAGCAACTTCTAAAAAATCTTCTCTCTCAATATATAATTCACCTGAAAAAGGTACTTTTCTAAAACCTGCTGCCTCATCTTCCTGATTATTTTCGGCATCAAACCATTCTTCTTTTCTAGAAGGATAATTCGTAATTACTAATTTTACTGGATCTAAAACAGCCATGACTCTAGGCGCTGTTTTGTTTAAATCTTCCCGTAAACAAAATTCTAAAAGTGATACATCAATCACATTCTCACGTTTTGCAACACCTATAATTTCACAAAATTTACGAATAGAATTAGCTGTATAACCACGTCTGCGTAAACCCGAAATAGTTGGCATTCTAGGATCGTCCCAGCCATTAACAATTTTATCCTGAACAAGTTGTAATAATTTACGCTTGCTCATTACAGTATAATTAAGATTCAAACGAGCAAATTCATATTGATGTGGTCTTACTTTAGAAACATCAGCAATTTGATCTAAAAACCAGTTGTATAATTCCTTATGCATTACAAATTCTAGCGTACAAATAGAATGTGATATTTGTTCTATATAATCACTTTCACCATGCGCATAATCATACATAGGATAGATTTTCCAATCATTTCCTGTTCTATGATGATGACGGTGTAAAATTCTATACATCAATGGATCACGCATCAACATATTAGTTGATTTCATGTCAATTTTTGCTCTTAAAACATGACTTCCTTCCGGAAAATCACCGTTTTTCATTCCTTCGAATAAAGTAAGATTCTCTTCAATTGAACGGTTTCTATAAGGACCATCAACTCCGGGTTGTGTAGGTGTCCCTTTTTGAATAGCCATATCTTCAGAAGACTGACTATCTATATATGCTTTACCGTTTTTTATCATAGCAACAGCCCAATCATACAATTGCTGAAAGTAATCAGAAGCGTAGCGTTCTTCGGCCCAATTAAAACCTAACCATAGCAAATCATCCTTGATGGCATCAACATATTCTTGCTCTTCTTTAGCAGGATTAGTATCATCAAAACGTAAATTTACAGGGGCGTTATAACGCAATCCTAAACCAAATTGCAAACAAATTGATTTAGCATGACCTATGTGTAAATACCCATTAGGTTCTGGTGGAAAACGAAAACGTAGATTCTCCTTAGGAAAACCGTTAGCTAAATTTTCTTCAATGATTTGTTCTATAAAATGGAGTGATTTTTCTTCAGTTGACATGTTTGTATATTAAAAGAGCAAAGTTACCAAAATAGTTCGTTAATTAGTTAATTGATGTTTTGGTAATTTAACTATATATGGATAAAACTTAAATAACTTCGTACTTTTATCGAATAAAGGAAAAACAATTTTTAAAATAACAGCAAAATGAGCACTATAAAACTAAAAAATATAAGAACCTACTCCTATCATGGATGTTTGATTGAAGAAGGAAAAATAGGTTCGGATTACTCCGTAGATTTAGAAATCAAGACTGATTTAAGGAAATCTTGCCTATCAGATGATTTGAATGATACAGTAGATTATGTGTTATTAAATAAGATTGTAGTGGAAGAAATGGCAATTCGTGCTAATTTATTAGAACATGTGGGTCATAGAATTATAAGTAGAATATTTAATGAAATAGCATCGGTATCAAGAATACTTTTGGGTGTTTCTAAATTGAATCCTCCTATTGGTGGTGATGTAGAAGCAGTTACTATAGAACTGGAAGAATACAGATCATAAATTAGAGTGAAGCCAAGAGAATTTAAACTAATTCAGAAAGGATGAAACAAAAGTTTTTTAAAATTTTTCAAGATTTAGTATTAAATTTTTAAACTTTTTACCTACTTTTGCCATCCATTCAACAATGGGCGTCGTGGCCGAGTGGCTAGGCTGGGCTCTGCAAAAGCTCCTACAGCAGTTCGAATCTGCTCGATGCCTCTAAAACCTTCAAAGAAATTTGAAGGTTTTTTTTATGTTTAATTTTTATTAAAAATTAGGTAAAGGAATGTTCGAAACTGCTCGTAACTTCGATAACCTTAAAAGAAATTTGTAGAGTCTTTTTAAGTTTAATTTTTAGAAAAAATTAGGTAAAGGAATGTTCGAATCTGCTCGTAACTTCGATAACCTTAAAAGAAATTTGTAGAGTCTTTTTAAGTTTAATTTTTAGAAAAAATTAGGTAAAGGAATGTTCGAATCTGCTCGTAACTTCAATAACCTTAAAAGGAATTTGAAGATTTTTTTAATGTTTAATTTTTAATAAAAATTAGGTAAAGGAATGTTCGAATCTGCTCGTTACTTCAATAACTAGATATTCCGACGAAAGTACGCCACCATTCCGCGCTAAAGGTCGCCATTTATTCCGGAGTAAAGTACGCCAGTCAAACCGTCCTTTATCATCACTAAGTAAAGATGATATTTTTCAAAGTTAATGATTTTTTTTAGTTCTCAAAGATTTGCCTGTTAGTGCTATTCTGTGTGCCGAAGCTGACAATCTGTCCATAATAGCGTCGGCCAGAGTTGGCTCCTCAATGAAGTTGTACCAAGTGTCCACGGGTAACTGTGAAGTAATCATAGTTGACCCTAAACCATATCTATCTTCGAGAATATCAAGCAATGCAATCCTTGCGTCATTGTTCAGGGCTTTCAACCCAAAGTCATCTAGGATCAGCAGCTTATTTGCAGAGATACCCCTAATCCATTTCAGATACGAACCATCGAGCCTTGCTTGGGTCACGGCATCCATGAACTTATTCATACTAAAGTACTGAGTACGGTAACCAAGCAAACAAGCACTGCGCCCTAAGGCGCAGGCCATAAAAGATTTACCACAACCAGTGGCACCAGTTATCAGAACGTTTTCGCCTTTTTCTATAAACATGCCATCAGAAAGTCTTAATACCTGTTCTCGTGTAATGCCTCTTTCTGCATTACAGATTATATCTTCTGGTAATGCATGGTAACGCAGTTTACTAACCTTTAGATACTTTTGTGTTCTGGTGTACTCTCTGTATTCTACTTCTGCCTGAGTAATCATAGCAATCAAAGAATGGACATCCTCTATTTCATGTACAGGAAGTGATAGTGCGGCTTCATACCTTTTGGCCATGCCCGTTAATTTAAGACCTTTAAGCTGTTCTAATGTGTTTTGTGTATTCATTTCTATTAGGATTTATTTAAGTTGTTTAATTATAGGCTTCAGGGCCTCTGAGGTTTTTGTGGTCAGGGATACGGAATTCAGCAGGAGCCTCTTCTTCGAGTAAATCCATATTGTTTTCCAGGATATTTTTAATGACACCATAGCTGATTTTGTTACCTCTTAAACCCCGCTTACATGCAGCCTCCATTCGGATACTGCCATACGAATTCATTAATCTCAGCAGACCCAAACAAGCGGTATAGGACTGGTCGATTATCAGTTTACTGTCCATTACTTTTTTGAAGAATTCAAAACTATACGGTCCATTTTCTTCGGCTTTTTTGAGATAGTATTCAGGGCTCCATCCACGTTGATTACTTATGGCCTGGTGTCTTTCGGGCATATGTTCCCTAGTACTGGTATAGCCATGGCTGGTATAATTCCTAGTATGCACAGCAATTCTTTGTCCATCAGAATAGATCTCTACGATGTCTTGATCATAAGAAATGCGTACCTCTTTTCCAATGTAGCGGTATGGAACAGAGTAAAAGTGCCAGTCTTCACCCACAAGCACATGGTAATGCTTTTGCACCTTTGCCTTGGTGTAATGTCTGATACTGTATGGGGATTCTGGCAAGGGTTGTAGTGCTATTTTCTCTTGGCTTTCAAACAACTCAAGTCTACTGAATACTTTCTTCTGAAAGTTCAACTGATGATGACTATCGAGTTTCTCTCTAATGGCCTTGTTAAGTTCAGAAAGACTATGAAAAGTATCGTTACGCAGAGTGGCATAAATGCGCCTATAGGTGATCTTTACATTATTTTCAACAGAGGGTTTATCTTTTGGTTTATAGGGACGAGCTGCCAGCAGAGCGATATTATTGTGGTTTGCCCATTGCTCGAGCATATCAGTAAATACAGGTTCATATTTACAACTTTTTGACACCCATTGCCTCATGTTGTCCGATTTAACAGTCAGGGGAACCCCTCCAAAGTACGCAATAGTATGGTTCAAAGCTTTAACCACTTGAGGTAATTTTGCATCCGGTAAAGCCTCTACATAACCATAACCACTAAAAGGAAGCACTGCAACATATACCGGGCACGCAATTAGTTCTCCTGTTGAAGTATCTACATAGTGAAGCATATCACCCGCAAAGTCTACTTCGAGTAGCTTTGCAGGGGTATGGACGAAATGCATCACCGCATTGTTAACCTTCTCCTGATCCTGTAAAAGTTCACAGAACCTGGAATACTGAAATCCTGATGGATATTCTTTAATATATTCTTCCCAAAGCAGTAGACGCGTAACACCGGTTCGATTGAGTTCCTTATTAAAATACCCACTCAGATTGTTAAAATGATCTTTCCGAGGGTCAGTATCGTCTACCACAACAGGCTTTATAAGCCCAAGTATTTGCTCAAGCTCCTGATCGGAACGCTTTAATAATTCTTTAAAATCAACTCCAGTTTGCGCAAATTTTTGCAAATACAGTGCGATTGTTTTTCTAGAAATTTTCACTTCCTTTTCTATAGAACGCTGTGAAACACTACGTTCTAAGAATAAAAGTATCTGTCTTATCTTAATCATACTAAGTAGTTTATTTGCCATACTGCAAGTGGTTTTTTGATTATAAACCAAACTTATAGTAATTGGCGGTTAAATCTCTACTTAGTGAGATAATGGACCCGGGATAGGTGGCGACCTTTGTGCCGGAATGTCAGTCCGTTAAAAGTGTTAAACCAAGAGTAAAGTGGCGTACTTTGCTCCGGAATAAGTGGCGACCTTTCCAGCGGAATCGTGGCGACCTTTGTAGCGGAATGGGTGGCGTACTTTGTAGCGGAATCGTGGCGACCTTTGCAGCGGAATATCCAATAACCTTAAAAGAAATTTGAAGGTGTTTTTTTATACTTAATTTGTAATAAAAATTAGGTAAAGGAATGTTCGAATCTGCTCGTTACTTCAATAACCTTAAAAGAAATTTGAAAGTTATTTTTATATTTAATTTTTAAGAAAATTAAGTAAAGGAATGTTCACATCTGCTCTATTATTCGATAACCTTCTAAGAAATTAAGACGTATTATTATATTAAATATTAATAAACCTTAGATAAATGTAGGTTCGAATCTGCTTGTTTATTCGATGACCTTCGAAGAAAAAAAGCATAAAAAAACCTCTCGAATAGAGAGGTTTAGAAATCTTTATAATTATTTTTTTTCTATTTTTTCGAAAGCTCTTTTGACCATTTCTTTTTCGTTTGGAAACCAACCCTGAGTAATTAAAACCAATCCAAAAACCATTAAAACAACACTAATTATTTTTTTAATTTTAAGAATATTAGAAGGAGTCATTTTAGTTTTTAACTGCTTAGCCAATACAATTTTAATAGAATCAATAATTAGATAAGTTACAATAACAGTTGTAAAGAAAGTTATCATTCTGGAGCTTTGCATTTCTAGTTTTGGCCCTACAGAAATAATAACAGCCAACCAAAACCCAAGAACTCCAATGTTGATAATATTTAAAAAAAAACCTTTAATAAAAAGACTTAAGTAGTCTTTCTTTATTATTTCCCGGTCAATTGCTTTAGTATCAACTTTTTTCTCTTTCCGTAAACTGATAAAAGAAATTAAACCATAAGATAACATCAGTATTCCTCCAAAAATAAAAAGAG
This sequence comes from Flavobacterium sp. K5-23, assembly GCF_023278045.1. NCBI lineage: Bacteria > Pseudomonadati > Bacteroidota > Flavobacteriia > Flavobacteriales > Flavobacteriaceae > Flavobacterium > Flavobacterium sp. K5-23. The sequence continues at coordinate 874,528 of NZ_CP056783.1, read as the reverse complement.
CCGGCTTGTCTTTTAAACTTTGAATTAATCTATAACTCCCTAAATAAGCAATAGCAATAAATACAATGTCTCCTAATACAACTCCTAAATCAAATACAAATGCAGCTCTAAATCCTTTTATAATACTAGTTTCAAGTAAAATAAAAAAAACAGGACCTATCATAAAACTCAAGAAAATTCCCCAGGGAATTCCGGATAAAATATCGTTAATCATGAATAATCAAAATTTGTTTTTGTGAAATCGGTAAAAGATTAATTTTTCTCAATAATTTTTCCACCAAGTAATGTTTCTTTATTGATCTGTTTTGGATTACCATAAACATAAATAAAGCCTCCTGCTTTAACTTTTGCGTCAACAAGAGTAGTAGCATATATTTCAGCATTTCCTCCCGCAGAAACAGTTATTGTGGTTTGTGAGCTATGTAAATCTCTTGATTCTAAAACTCCACCTGACATTATCACTACATCTTGGTTTATCGCTTTTCCTGATAACACCACTTTTCCACCAGTTACTGCTTTTACATTTACTTTTTGAACATCTAATTGTAGATTAATCTCTGAACCTTCTCTAGAATTCAAATCCATAATAGTTTGTTTAAAAACATCTTCACTGGAAACAAGAGATCCTTCACTAGCGGAAATACTTTCTATGTTTTTATAATATAACTTAATAGAAATATCAGTACCGGATAAAAGTTTAGGAAAAGGCATTCTAATTTTTAATTCCCCATTTTTATTAACAAACTCTACTTCATCTTCCCTCTCCCCTGTTATAATTACTTTGTTTTCAGATGATGAAATCAATTTTACGTTCAGTTTATCATAAACTTTAACTTGATTAAAATCACCTATATTTTTAGTCACTTGGGCAAATGTTACTTGAGTAACAAAAGCCAATGCTAGTATCATTATCTTTTTCATATTCTATAATTTATTGATTATTCCATTCTTCTTATAAAGTTAAAATCCAATTGTTTTTTAACTAAATCGGCAGTTTTAACCTTAACGAAGATTTCATCCCCTAATTGTAACAACTTGCTAGAAGTTGCTCCAACTAGTGCATATTGCTTTTCATCAAATGTGTAATAATCGTCTTTTATATCACGAATACGCACCATTCCTTCACATTTGTTTTCAATAATTTCTACATAGATACCCCATTCGGTAACTCCAGAAATTACACCTAAAAACTCTTGATCCTGATGATCTTGCATGTATTTTACTTGCATGTATTTGATAGAATCTCTTTCAGCATTTGTAGCTAAACCTTCCATTGTGGAAGAGTGCAAACATTTTACTTCATAAGTTTCTTCATCTACTGATTTACCTCCGTCTAAATAAAACTGTAGCAAACGGTGTACCATAACGTCAGGATAACGACGAATAGGGGAAGTAAAATGAGAATAATAATCAAAAGCCAATCCGTAATGACCTATATTATCGGTAGAATACTTGGCTTTACTCATACTTCTAATAGCTAGAGTATCAATAAGATTTTGTTCTTTAGTTCCATTAACATCTGCCATTAACTTATTTAAAGCCTGGGAAATAGAACCTTGTTTGAAATCAATTTTATGTCCAAATTTTGCAATAACAGCTTGCATAGCAAACAGTTTATCTTCATTTGGTTCATCGTGAATTCTATAAATGAAAGTTTTCTTTTGTTTTCCAATGTATTCAGCCACTTTTTTATTAGCTAAAAGCATAAACTCTTCAATCAAATGATTGGCATCTTTTGATATTTTAAAATAAACACCTTCAGGTTCTCCTTCTTGATTTAAATTGAATTTTACTTCTACTTTATCAAATGAAATAGCACCTTCAGCCATTCTTCTTTTTCTAAGAATTTTAGCTAACTCATCTAGTTTTAAAGTAGCATTTACAATATTCTCTGATACTTTATAAGATGAATTTGTTATTGAAATTTCCTCAGGAATTACATCATCTTTGGTTTCAATAATGTATTGTGCTTCTTCATACGCAAATCGTTGATCAGAATAAATAACAGTTCTACCAAACCATTGGTTAACAACTTCGGCTTTTTGTGAAATTTCAAAAACAGCCGAGAATGTATACTTTTCTTCATTTGGACGCAAAGAACATGCGAAATTAGATAACACCTCAGGTAACATAGGTACTACCCTATCCACTAAATATACTGATGTTGCTCTTTGATACGCTTCATCATCAAGGATGGTTCCTTCTTCAAGATAATGGGAAACATCGGCAATATGAATACCTATTTCGTAATTTCCATTTTCTAATATTTTAAATGATAATGCATCATCAAAATCTTTAGCATCTTTTGGATCGATTGTAAAAGTTAGTGTATCCCGCATATCACGACGTTTCGCAATCTCAGTCTCATCTATAGAAGTATCTATTTTTTGAGCATAGGTTTCCACTTCAATAGGAAACTCTGATGGCAAACCATATTCGGCTAAAATAGCATGAATCTCTGTATCGTGTTCTCCTGGTTTTCCTAGTACTTTTATTACTTTACCAAAAGGGCTATCCGCTCTAGCAGGCCAGTCTTCGATATGAACTAAAACTACATCTCCTTGTTCCGCCTCCCCTATTTTATCTTTTGGGATAAAAATATCGGTATACATTTTTGGATTGGCAGTAGATACAAAAGAGAAATTCTTTTGAATATCAATTACTCCCACAAAATCAGTTTTGTTTCTTTCGATAACTTCAATAACCTCACCTTCTGGTTTTTTCCCTTTTCGTTTGTTATAAACATACACTTTTACGATATCTTTATCTAGTGCATGGTTTAAATTATTTGTTGGAATAAAGACATCTTCATCTAATTCACTACAAACAAAGTAAGCAGTTCTTCGCCCTGTCATATCAATTTTACCTTCGTAATATTCTTTACTTTCGGCTTTAATTAAATACTTCCCTGGTTCTGATTCTATAATTAATTTTGCAGCAGCCATTATCTTTAAATCTTTGATAATTTGATTTCTACTTTGTGTATCATCAAGGTCAAGCTTTGCTACTATTTGTTTATAATTGAATGCTTTATTAGCACTTTGCGATAATATTTTTATAATTTTTTCAGAGAAATCTATCTCTTTTTTTACCGGCTTTCTTAATCTTTTACTCATAAATCGTTTCTTAAAAGTCGAAAATTACGAAATAGTTAACAGTTATAAGAAAATAGCTCCCAGTTTTAAAGAAAAAATAACTTTCAAGAATAGTTGTATCTTTATAAAAACAACAAAAATGGAAGCATTTATCACCATTGCTATTTTTGATTACATTCATGAAATAGAAATTCTTAAACATCGTTTAGATCAAGAAGGATTGAAATACTTTTTTGAGAATGAAATGATGTCATCGATTGTTCCAATGTACTCAAACGCTCTTGGAGGAATTAAACTTAAAATTCATCCTAATGATTTTTTGAGTGTCAAAACTATTCTTCAGGAAATGAAGTACGATAACAATTTAAAAATCGTTTAAATTTTTCAAAGTTGTCAACATATATATAATACAACAAAAAGAAAATTTAAATTTAATTAATTAATTTATGGTTATTATAGTGTGTTAATAGTGGCAATAAATTTATTTAGAAATGCTATGATATCAAGTTTAAGGATGTTATTCTGAGTTATCAACAATGTTATATTTATCTAAAGTTCTAGTTTTAAAGTGTTTTTAAGTTTTAATTAACAATGGTTGATAAACTAAAAACTAACCAAATTGTAAATAAGTATTTTTAAAATTTATGTTGATAAACTGTTTTTGAGTATTGATAACTATTCTAAAAATTCATCAAACTTTATTAGGTTTATAAATATGGGTTTTGGATTACATTTTTTTTAATAAACACCAAAATAAACTTCTTATTTTCTATCTCAAGTTATCAACATTTTTCATCAACATACGTTTCCTTGATTTTCAAGGATTTAAGTTTGGTTATTAACAATGTAAAATTTTAACATTTTAATTATTGAAAACGTATTGATTTACAGTGTTTTATATATTATTAAGAATTGTTAATAACTACTAGTTTATTAGTAATGTGGCACTTAAACACACATATCCATATATAATTATAAAAACTTTTTTTATATCCAATAAACAAAATCATCTATAATATAAATTTTAATAATCTTTTGGTAAATTTGCACCACACAACTTAATATATATATAATGAAAATAGCAATAGGAAACGATCACGCTGGTCCAGATTACAAAAAAGCCATTGTTGAAATGCTTAAAGCAAAAGGACATGAGGTTACTAATTACGGTACAGATTCAAGCGACAGTGTGGATTATCCTGATTTTGGCCATGCAGTTGCAAAAGATGTAGCACATGGAAATGTTGATTTTGGAGTTTTAATTTGCGGAAGCGGAAACGGAATTGCCATGACAGCAAACAAATACCAAAAAGTGCGTGCCGCTCTATGTTGGAATAAAGAAATAGCTGCATTATCACGTCAGCATAATGATGCTAATATTATATGCGTCCCTGGACGTTTTACTTCTATTCATCAAGCAGTAGAAATGGTTGAGACTTTTTTAGATACTAATTTTGAAGGAGGAAGACATCAAAATAGAATTGATAAGATTTATTGTTAACGATAAATTTTTTTGGGTGCTTAGCACCTTATAATATTAATCAAGCCGAATTTTTAAATTCGGCTTTTTTATTTTTATTTTAGAGCTTACAATAATAATAAAGTAACAAAACTTGAATTAACAGGATTCCGAAATACTTAAATAAAAAAGATCTTTTAGCTGTTTTATGTCTAAAAAGTCCCATTGCAATTCCGGCTCCAACAGTACCTCCGAAAGCCACAATACTTAAAAGCGTTTTCTCAGATACTCTTCTTTTATTTTTTATTGCCAGTCGCTTATCATAACCGGTTAATACAAAGGCAAAACTATTTATAATCAAAATACAGTAGAATAAAACAGTCATTTAACTCAATTTAAGGTTCAAAGATATTATTTTAGCTGTTCGAAAAAAAGTAAAATGACTAACATACAATTCATCTCAAAAATTGTTGCTACGGCAGCGATTAATATTCAAAAAACGGTAGCGCTTTTACAAGAAGACTGTACCATTCCCTTTATTTCCCGTTATCGAAAAGATACAACCGGAAATCTTGATGAAGTGCAGATTGAAAATATAGCCAAACTTCAAAAAGAATATGAAGTTATAGTAAAACGCAAAGAAGCGATTTTAAAATCGATTACAGAGCAAGGCGCTATGAACGAAGGTTTATTTGCTAAAATTGATAAAAGTTTTGATTTACAGGAACTGGAGGATTTCTACCTTCCTTATAAAAAGAAGAAAAAAACAAAAGCCGATATGGCACGCGAGAAAGGATTAGAGCCTTTAGCTAAAATCATTATGGCGCAAAATAATGATGATGTCGATTTTATTTCCACTCAATATTTGAATGAAAATGTAGAAAATGAAGAAGCGGCTTTGCAAGGGGCGCGTGATATTATTGCCGAATGGATTAATGAAAACATCTATGTTCGAAAACAATTAAGACGTTTATTCGAACGAAAAGCTACCATAACCACTAAGGTTGTAAAAACTAAAAAAGACGAAGAAGGAGCACAAAAATTCAATCAATATTTTGATTGGTCAGAACCGTTGACTAAAGCGCCATCTCACCGATTATTAGCGATGCTTCGTGCTGAAAACGAAGGTTTTATTAAATTTAAAGTCGAAGTTGACATTGATGATGCCTATTCAATTATAGACGAATTAGTTTTAAAAGGTCAAAATAAAACCACGCCACACGTTCAACTGGCCATTGAAGACAGTTATAAAAGATTGCTGAATCCAGCAATTTCCAATGAAGCTTTGCAAGAAGCCAAAGCAAAAGCGGATGCCAATTCGATTCAGGTTTTCGCCAATAATCTGGGACAACTTTTATTAGCGCCGCCATTAGGAGAAAAAAGAATTTTGGCTATTGATCCTGGTTTTAGATCGGGTTGTAAAATCGTTTGTTTGGATGAAAAAGGGGATTTGTTGTACAACGAAACCATATATCCACACGCTCCTCAAAAAGAGGAGGCAATGGCGATGAAAAAAATCCGTTCGATGGTGAATTCGTATAAAATAGATGCTATTTCAATAGGAAACGGAACCGCTTCAAGAGAAACCGAATTCTTTATCAAGAAAATAGCTTTTGACAAACCCGTGCAAGTTTTCATCGTTTCCGAGGCTGGAGCTTCGGTTTATTCAGCTTCTAAAATTGCCCGTGAGGAGTTTCCGGATTATGATGTAACCGTTCGTGGATCAGTATCTATTGGGAGACGATTGAGTGATCCTTTGGCCGAATTGGTTAAAATCGACCCGAAAGCCATTGGCGTAGGCCAATACCAACACGATGTTGACCAAACCAAACTGAAAGAAGAACTGGATAATACGGTAATTCGTTGCGTAAATTCGGTAGGGATAAACATCAACACCGCAAGTAAACATTTGTTGAGTTATGTGAGTGGAATAGGAGAGAAGCTGGCCGAAAACATTGTTAATTATCGCTCAGAAAACGGTCCTTTTGAAAATAGAAAACAATTAAAAAAAGTACCAAGACTTGGAGAAAAAGCCTATCAACAAGGGGTTGCTTTTATTCGAATAGCTAATGCGAAAAATCCTTTGGATAATTCAGCCGTACATCCTGAAGCGTATGGAATTGTGGAGAAAATGGCTAAAGATTTAAAATTAACCGTCAATGATTTGATTGCCAATAAAGAAAAAACGGCTTTGATAAAACCGGAGAATTACATCACTGCAGAAATTGGTTTATTGGGATTGAAAGATATTATTAAAGAACTGGAAAAACCGGGATTGGATCCAAGAAAATCAGCCAAAGTATTTGAATTTGATCCCAACGTAAAAACGATAAAAGACGTAAAATCAGGAATGATTTTGCCGGGGATTGTGAATAACATCACTAATTTTGGTTGTTTTGTGGATATCGGAGTGAAAGAAAGTGGTTTGGTTCACATCTCACAGCTAAAAGCAGGTTTTGTAAGCGACGTAAACGAAGTGGTGAAGTTACACCAACACGTTCAGGTAAAAGTCACGGAAGTGGATGAGGATCGAAAACGAATTCAGTTGACGATGATAATTTAAACCTATAAAAAAAGTCCCGAAATTTCGGGACTTTTTTTATTTTTTTTCGCTTTCGCTTTCTTCTTTTTTATCAGCTGACTCTTCAGTTTTGGCGGCATTTTTAAATTCTTTAATTCCGCTTCCCAATCCTTTCATTAATTCTGGAATTTTTTTACCTCCAAAAAGTAATAAAACAACTGCAATAATTAATATCCACTCTGATCCGCCGGGCATTAGAGCTAATGTTATAGTTAAAAAATTCATCTTTCTAATTTTTAGAATAAGGTACAAAGGTAAAAAGAATAACTTAATAAGATTCTATTTATAGGCAATTATTTGGTTTCAATAAAGTTAAATAAATATTAAAACAATTTCAATCAATAGATTAAAAGGGATATAGGCCAGCCGATACAATTATTAAGTTAAATTGTTATATTTGTTAAATAATCAAATTTTATGTCCGAGAAAAGATTAAAAAGAAAAAAACTCAAGGAAAATCTATTCAACAAAAGGCGTTTAATAATACTTAATGAAGATACTTTTGAAGAAACTTTTTCTTTAAAACTGACAATGATGAACGTATTTGTGGTAGCGTCAATAGGGGCTATTATTCTAATTTCAATCACCACTTTAATTATTGCTTTTACACCTCTAAGAGAGTTTATACCGGGTTATTCTTCCTCTAAATTAAAAAAAGACGCTACAGTATTAGCTTTAAAATCAGATTCTTTAACGTTAGCTTTAAAGAAAAACGAAGCCTATATTCAATCCATTCAAAAAGTGCTAAATGGAGAATTAGAATATGCAAAATTCAATAAAGATTCCATAATGGCCTCTACAGAAGAAGTGGTTCCTCACGGGAAATTAACCCCTTCAGAGGAAGAACTGGAATTAAGGAAAGAAGTCGATAAAGAAGTCAAGAAAGATAAAAAAAGCAATAAAAAATAAGGATGGAAACAATTAACGAATATATCAATCCCGCCATTGTTTCGGGGATAATATTTTTGATCGCAGGAATTATAACGTATTTCTTTCCGCCAAAAAAGATAAATTACCTTTACGGATACAGAACTTCAAATTCTATGAGTTCCCCTGAGAAATGGAAATACTCACAAAAGTACTCTTCAGTAAAACTAATTCAAGCAGGGGTGTTTTTGATTTTATTTTCAATAATAGGTTCAAGAATTATCTTGGAAAAAGAAATATTTACAATAGGAGGTTTAATTGCCATAATAATTTCAGTTGCTTATGTTATTGTTAGTACCGAAAAAGAATTAAAAAATAAATTTTCAAAATAAATGTCCATAAAATCAGTCTCGGCAAAACTATTTGCCAAAAAAATATATGCGAAAACTCTAGCCTGGGCCAGTAATCCAATTGCGACCCAAAAAGCTGTTTTTGCCCAATTAATCAAAGATGCCAAAAACACTGAATTTGGTGTTGACCATCATTTTGCAAAAATAAAAACCACAGAAGATTTTGCAAATCAGGTTCCGATTCGGGATTACGAAGATTTGAAGCCTTATATCGAAAAAGTGGTAAAAGGAGAAGCCAACATCTTATGGAAAGGGAAACCTTTGTATTTTGCCAAAACGTCTGGAACTACTTCCGGTGCCAAATACATTCCCTTAACTAAGGAATCAATGCCGTATCATATTGAAGCGGCTAGAAACGCCATTTTACATTACATACACGAAACTGGAAATTCAGACTTTGTGGATGGTAAGATGATATTCCTGCAGGGAAGTCCAATATTAGAAGAAAAACACGGAATACAATTTGGACGATTGTCAGGAATTGTGGCTCATTTTGTTCCAAAATATTTACAAAAAAACCGAATGCCATCGTTAGAAACAAATTGCATTGAAGACTGGGAAACTAAGATTGATGCCATTGTCGAAGAAACATTCGATAAAAACATGACAGTGATTTCTGGAATTCCTTCTTGGGTACAAATGTACTTTGAACGCTTGCAGCAAAAAGGCGGGAAGAACGTAGGTGAAATTTTCAAGAATTTCAATTTGTTCATATATGGAGGAGTGAATTACGAACCTTATAGAGCGAAATTCGAAAATTTAATAGGTCGAAAAGTCGACAGTATCGAACTTTTCCCAGCTTCGGAGGGATTTTTTGCATACCAAGATTCCCAAAAAGAAAAGGGAATGTTGCTTTTATTGAACGCGGGTATTTTTTACGAATTTGTAAAAAGTGATGAATTTTATACGGATAAACCTAGACGATATACCATTGGCGAAGTTGAAATGGGAGTGAATTATGTTTTAATAATTTCCACTAATGCCGGACTTTGGGGGTATAATATTGGAGACACAGTTCAGTTTACTTCGTTGAAACCCTATAGAGTGATAGTTTCCGGTAGAATCAAACATTTTATTTCTGCTTTTGGGGAACATGTAATTGGTAAAGAAGTGGAAAGCGCTTTACAGGAAGCGATGATAGGTACAAATGCTCGAGTGAATGAGTTTACTGTTGCGCCACAAATTTCACCTGCCAGCGGATTGCCCTATCACGAATGGTTCATTGAATTTGAAAACGAACCGGACGACAGTGCCGCATTTGCGGAAGCGATAGACAACGCGATGCGAAAACAAAACATGTATTACGACGATTTGATCGTTGGGAACATCTTGAGAAAAGTGGTAATTACAAAAGTGGCTAAAAATGGTTTTCAGGATTACATGAAATCCATAGGAAAATTGGGCGGACAAAATAAAATCCCGAGACTATCTAATGATAGAGCTATAGTGGATCTATTAAACAAGAAATAAAAAGAATTACATTTGCTTGTAAGAAAATTGAATAAAAATGAAAGAGACTAAAAATATATCAAGATCAAGAGCGCAGGAATCATCGGCAGCCATAGAGAAAATGTACATCACTATGCGCCATTTATTCAACAGGGGTTTTTACAAACCAATGGGTGTTTCGGGTGATACATTGCGTGAAGCATTATTGGCCTTACGTCCTGAAATTTATGGAAATATTGCTGAGGAAAAAGTGGAACTTAACGGACTTTTATACGTTATAGAAAGACTTCCAAAGGGAATTGAAGAATGCCGTTTTATCAACCTTACTTCTGACGAAGGTTATTCAAAATCTCATTTTCAAGCGATTGTTCCTCCAAAAAGAAGAAGAAATTGTTACCGTATCGATGAGGAGCAAATGAATGTGGAAATCACTCGTGGACGCTCGGATATCTATGATATTTTGACGCATCTAACCTTTATTTTCATTGAATCGCATAAAATTCGCAACAGAGTTTTATTGGACGATGCAGGAGAAGTTTCCCGTGATTGGATGAAACTGGAACAAGCGGTTTCACAAACAAAAAAACTAACCCTTATTGAGAAGGAGAAAGCAATCTCTCATACCGCGAATATTCTGGGAAGAACTTTTGAAGAAGTATTAGACATATATGATTCTTTTGGGTCTGACAGTTCACCTGACCGTTTTTTAGATGTGATTTATTGGTTGGGAAAATTAGCCATTGAAGAAATTGTCGAAAACAATAAAAGAACAATCACTTTCAGTCCCATATTAAGGGAGCGTTTAGGACACCACATTCACGGTGAAATATGGGCTACTAACATTAAGGAGGTTTTAAAAGAAAACAATCTTATTGATCGTCCCATTCATGTCATTAGCGCGAACATGCATTCAGTAATGAATTCTATTTTTGCCACAAAAACTTTAAAAAATCAGTTCAAGGAAAAATCTGATTTCTTTATATACGAGGAGTTGAGTAAATCAGGGGCGAATGAAGTGCGTAATAAAGTAACTGATGTAGCGCTAAAACAAGGAATGATTTCAGTACTGGATAGTTCAGGGACTAATATAGATGTTCAAATTTTTGATACGGCTAAGATTAATTGGGCCAACTCATCTTTTCCTACAGCTAATTTAGGAGATAAAAAACCGGTGTTAATCGTTATGGATTACGCTTTTGGAGAACAGGCTTACGAGACAATTGACGAGTTGCTGAAACCATTTAAAAAAGACACCCTGCTTAATGTGGAGTCGGTTTCCATTATGGGAAAAGCAGGAATTCTTGAAGGCGGAAAAGGGGATATTATGATTCCAAATGCACATATTAATGAAGGAACTGCTGACAATTACTTTTTTGAAAATGAATTAACAGCAGATATGTTTGAAGGCAATGACATCGCTGTTTTTGCCGGACCTATGGTTACCGTTCTTGGAACTTCATTGCAAAACAGGGATTTATTAAAATTCTTCCACGAATCAACTTGGGGAGTTATTGGACTAGAGATGGAAGGTTCTTATTATCAAAAAGCCATTCAATCCGCTTCAAAAATCAGAAAAAGTGTGCCGCAAGACGTAAAAGTAAGATATGCTTATTATGCCTCGGATAATCCGTTAGAAACAGGTAGTACTTTAGCTTCTGGAGGTCTAGGAACCACGGGTGTAAAACCTACTTATTTGATCACCATTAAGATATTGGAACAAATTTTTAACGTAAAATAATTGAATTTAATGAGTACAAACGTACCTAATAATCAGGAAAATCAAGAGATTGATTTATTTTCACTGTTTAATAAAATTGGAGAATTTTTCCAGTGGATTAATACATTATTATTCAAATGTATTCGCTTTTTTGTGAAAAACGCCATATTAATTTCGATACTATTAATTATTGGTTTCGGGATAGGTTTTTACATTGATAAAAACAGAAAAGTTTACGATCATCAAATAATTGTAGCTCCTAACTTTAAATCCACGGACTATTTGTACTCAAAAATTGATTTGATAGCTTCAAAAATTAATGAAAAGGATACTTTGTTTTTAAAGTCTTTAGGCATTCAAAAACCCTTAGAAATAACCAAAGTTTCAATTGAACCTATTGTAGACGTTTATAAGTTTATAAACAATAACGAACATAATATTGAGCTTTTAGAATTAATGGCTCAAAACGGTGATTTAAAAACAATAGTGAAAGAAAGTACCACTAGTAAAAATTATAATTTCCATACCATTATAATTTCAACTACTAAGAAATCAACTAATAATGATTTTGTGGAACCTGTATTAAACTTCTTAAACAGAAGTACTTATTTTGAGGAAATTCAAAAAATTTCAGCAACTAACATTCAAGATAAAATAAAAGCAAAAGAAGAAATTGTTGTTCAAATTGATCAAATAATTTCGGAATTTTCGAATAAAAATTTGAATTCCATAACCAGCGATAAGCTCATTTATTATAACGAGAACACACAATTAAACAGTCTTGTTAATACAAAAGATTCATTAGTTAGTCAAGTTGGTTCGTTGAAAATAGAGCAGTACAATGCTACTAAAATCATTAATGATAATGCAGTTGCTTTAAACATTACAAATACTAAATCCATCAATGGTAAATTAAAATTTATTTTGCCATTGGCTTTATTGTTGTTTTTTATTTCCATCAAATTATTCATTTCCTTTTATAGAAAACAAGTGATATTAATTGAAGAAAGGGCTTGATAAACGCTATATTTTATCCATAAAATTCAATTCATATCTCAAATTAAATAGTGTAAGCTTGAATATAATTAGCTCTAATCTTCAAAAAATAAGGGAGAATCCTTTTATTTTTCAAAGCGTAACAACTTTATTATTTAGAGTTTTTGGGGTTGTTATTTTATTTGGATTTACTTTATTTCTCACTAAAAATTTCACGCCAAAAACCGTTGGTCAATATGATTTTGTACGTTCATTTCTTTTGGTAATTGGGAGTATTTGTCTTTTAGGTTGTGACCAGTCTATATTATATTTTAGCGGAAGAATAAAGGGTGTAAATGGAGTTTCAGATATTAAAAATACTTATAAAAAGATGGTTGGCATTGTTTTTTCAATGTCAATCCTTATATTTTTAGTGATACTGTGTATTGATAAACAATATATTGATCATTTTTTTTCGGATCCAGCGGTTCACCCTATGTTATTAAAATCTTCGGGAGTTTTGTTTTTTTATAGTATCACCACTTTAAATACAGAAGTTTTTCGGGCTTTAGACCGTTTATACGTTGCTGAGATTTTTAGAAATACTATTAAGTATATTCCAATGAGTATAGGTGCCATTATAGTATTCTATTATTATGACGAACATTTTTTGATAGACGTTTTTTTGATTGGTTTTTTAATTCTTGCTTTTGTAACCAGTGGTTTGCTCTATTATTATTTAAAAAAACTTCCAGGCAAAAACGAGGTTAATTCCTTTACGTATAAAGAAATAGTAACTAAATCCTATCCTATAGCCATTAGCGGCATGGCTTTGTTCTTATTAATGAGCCTTGATATACTTTTTTTGAAAAAATATTTAAATGATGAAGCTGTCGCATTTTATGCTTTATCAGTAAAATTAATGACTATTATTTCGATGGTTATTATTACGGTAAACATTACTGTTTCTACTAAAATTGCTGAATATTTTTCGTCAAATGATGCAATTAAATTAGCATCAACAGTTAGAAATAGTTCCCGTTTGATTTTTTTGTTGACTTTTCCAGCAGCGTTAATTGTATGTTTTTTTTCGGAAGAGATTTTGGGTTTCTTTGGTAAAGAATATATAGCTGCTCAACAAGCATTAATTATATTAATGATAGGCCAAGTTATTTGCTCTGCTTTTGGATCAGCACCGGTTTATTTAAACATGACCGGTAGGCAAAAGAATTTTCAAGTTATACTGTTAATTGCAGTATGCATTAATTTCGTCTTAAATAGGTTTCTAATACCTGAATTTGGCTTGAATGGAGCTGCAATTGCTTTTGTGGCGAGTTCGATATTTTGGAATTTAGTTTCGGCACTAATAATAGTGCGTAAAGATAAAGTAAAGGTATTTTTGCACTAGAAGACATCATATGAAAATTATACATATTATAAATAGTTTAGAATCCGGAGGAGCTGAGAAGCTGCTTTTAGAGACCTTGCCGTATTATAATAATAGTGGAATTCAAGCTGATTTACTGGTTTTAAAAGATGTTGATTGTCCGTTTATGACTGCTTTAAAAGCGGCTGAATGTTGTTCTATCTATTCACTAGGGAAACATTCAGTTTATAATCCGATTACTATTTTTAAAATCATCCCTTTTTTAAAAAAATATGACATTGCTCATGTACATTTATTCCCAACTCAATATTGGGTAGTTTTGGCAAAGCTATTTTCGTTTTCGAAAATTAAACTTGTATTAACGGAACACAATACGACAAACCCCAGAAAAGAGAATTATTTTTTAAGGAATATTGACCGTTTTTTTTATCGTTTTTATGACAAAGTAGTTTGTGTTTCTGAAGAAATTTTAAATACATTTCAGAAGTATACTCGATTAGAAAAAACTAAGTTTATTAAAATCGAAAACGGGATTAATTTAAATGAAATTTATAAAGCCACGCCATATCTAAAAAGCGAAATATCTAGTTTATGGAAAGATCAGGATATATTGTTAATTCAAGTTTCCCGATTTAGTAAACAGAAAGATCAAAAAACTGTAATTAATGCCTTGAAATTTTTACCAAAAGAGGTGAAATTACTATTAGTAGGAGACGGGGTTTTACGTAAAAGCTGCGAAAATTTAGTTCAAAAACTTGATTTAAATGGTAGAGTGATATTTATGGGATTGAGAATGGATATTCCACAACTTTTAAAAACTGCTGACATATCTATTTTAAGTTCTAACTGGGAAGGATTTGGTTTAGTGGCAGTGGAAAGTATGGCTGCAGGAAAACCTTTTGTTGCGTCTAATGTTCCCGGAATGTCAGATATAGTAAAAGGCGGTGGGATTTTGTTTGAAAAAGGGAACATAAAAGAATTGGTGTTTTTCATTGAAAAGTTAATTAACAATCAAAGTTATTATAACGAAATAGCAAATGCGTGTAAAACAAAATCTAAACAATATGACATTCAGTTTATGGAAGAAAAACATTTAGAATTATATAAAAAACTATTAAATAAATAGAATTAATAACAATGAGAATTACTATAAAAAAAAGCACAACGGTTTTTTTAATGTTATTTGTAACCAATTTATTTGTGGCTTTTTTTGCGTTTTATATATTGCCAAAACGTTTTTTTTATGACGCAGCCTTAATTGCATTCGACAAAGGAAATGAAATAGGTTTTTTTGGCAGTTACCCGCTTACAATACTGTTTTATAAAGTATCAGGTTTACGTTATTTACCTTTTCCTTTGATCGCTTTAATACAATATCCAATACTCATTTATGTACTTTATAAAATAGGGATTCCAGAAAAATTTGAAAAAATTTACGTAAAAAACCTCTTGGTTTATTTGGGTTTTTTTATGATTGCGATTTTTATGTCGATGCCATCAAAAGAGTTCATTACCTTTTTATACTTGTCACTAATCGTATTCCTGTTTAATAATAGTAAGATAAGATTTAAAAAAGCACTTTTCCTTTCTATGTTTCTGATTGTTTTATTTGGAGTTTTATATCGCCCATATTTTGTGTTAATACCCATAATTGCCTTTGCAATGTATTTCGTTAGTTTTATTAAATTTAAAAATAAAACACTTACAACTGTTTTTTATGGACTTATAACGGCAGTATTATTGTCCCTAAGTTATGGGATGATGAAAGGGGAATATTTATCGGAACGCAGTAGGGAAGTGGTGAATATGGATCGAATGAATTCAGCCGATGCTAATTCTATGATAGCATCTCCCATTAAACCTGACACTTGGTATGGAGAAACGATTGGCATTTTTTATGGTTTTTTCTCTGTTAATATTCCTGTAAACGGTTTAAAACATCTTTTGTCACCTCAAATTATTGCTTTTGTTATTTGGGAATTATTACTATTTTATATCTTGTTTGTTCGTTTTTCTAAATGTTTAAAAGAAAGGGAGAAGTATAAAAATGAACTTTGGATATTGCTTATCCTCTTTTCTTATTTTATAGTTCAAGGTGTATTTGAACCCGATTTAGGAACCGCCATTCGACATAAAATAGGAGTTTTTCCATTAATCTATTATGCTTTGTATTATGAATATTTCCGAAAAGAACTTCAATAAAATTTTCACTGTTTTTTTGATTTCAATTGCAAGTATGATGATTTTTAGGAAACCTTGTACTTGGTTAATTTTACTATTTGCTGTTTTTAGTTTGCTGTTTTTTAAAAAAACAGAATTAAATAAAAAAGCACTAGTATTAGGGCTTGTTATAGCATCACCATTTGTTCTCGAATTGCTCTTTTTCTGGAACAACGATTCTTATAGTGGAGGTTTAAAATCTTTAGAAAAAAGTGTTTCTCTATTCCTTTTTCCGCTTATTATTTTAGGGAACTATAAAAGAGTGCAATTTTATAAATTAATCCAGTATTATGGTGTTATAACCACGCTAATTATTTTAATTTTCTTCGTTCGTTTTAATGTTGTTTATCCGGAGTTAATGCATAAATATTTAAGCGGAATCGATTTATGGGAAATGGGATATGAATTCTCAAACAGCATAGGTATACACGCTCCAGCACTTAATATGCATCTCGCATTTGTTACCATAATCAACTTATATTTTGTGTTTTATTCTTTTCGAAAAAGAAAAAGCTTAATCAATAAGATCTTTAGGCTCTTGGTTTTTATGGCTTCTTTTTTCTTCGTACTTTTTGTAAATACCAGGATGGCATTATTTAATGTTCTTGTAGGCATTGGAATTGTCTTTTTCTTCGAAATTACAAGAAATCAAAATTTCAAAAAAGTCATTGTTATAGTTGCATTTACAACACTTTTATTAGGAGGGATAGTTTATTTATTTGTTCAAAAAAATACTTATATGAAAGAAAAATATTCTTCAATTACATTTGCTTATATGGATAAAGTGGGGAAACTTGATGAAATTGAAAATCCAGAAAATAAAGTTTTCAATTCCTTTGTAACTCGTTTATCAATTTGGAAATCAGCTTGGGAATTGTCCATAAAACACCTTCCTTTTGGAGTGGGAGCTTCAGATGGTAAGCCGGAATTATTTAAATATTATAAAGAAACGAACCAACATTTTCTGGCCAAATATGAATTTCCTACTCACAATCAGTTTCTTGATTTTTTATTGAAGTTTGGCGTTTTAGGACCTGTAGTTGTGAGTTTATACATTTTCACAATTGGTTACTTAGGTTTTGATTTAAAAAACGGAATTATCTTTTCGTTCTTTTTCCTTTTTTTTACTTCAAATCTCACGGACGATTTTCTGCTTCGTTTTGACGGAATTGCTTTCAGCGGATTGTGGTTTTCAATCTTTGGGAGTTATTGGTTGCAAGAGAAAGCTATTGTTTGTAAAGAGAAATCAGTTCTTTAAAATTTTTATTTTGGTCAAATAATTCTTCACATCTTATTAGTCCTTTTTCACCAAAACGCACCCTTGTTTTTTCCTCTTTTAAAATTTCGAAATAACTATCTAGCTCATTTATATCATCAAACAGGAATCCTGTTTCATTTGGAATTACAACATCTTTATTTCCAATTACATTTGTGGCCAAAACTGGCTTTTTCATTGCCATAGCTTCTAATAAAGCTATTGGCAGTCCCTCCCAAAGCGAAGTTTGAAGATAAATATCAATTTTATCCAATTCCTTTAAAGCATTTTCTCGTTGTAAAAACCAGCCCGTGATTCTAATATTCGGGGCAGTTATTAGGTGGTTTAATTCCCCATCACCTATCCATACAAAATTGAGATTAGGGTGTTTTAAAGCTATTTCATTAAACAATTTAGGGTTTCTGGCATATGTAATCCTGCCTACAATTCCCACCGTTAAAATGTCGTTCTTATTCTCGGTACAATTTTTAGTTACCTCTTCTATATTGATACCGTTTCTCACTAGAGAAGAATCCCCTATTTTCTTTGCAATTTCATATTCGGTATCACCACAAGCAACGGTTTTACCTCCAAATATTTTTTGAAAACTTTTTTCAATCATCCAATAGACTTTTTTACTGGTTTTAGATATATCAGTTCTAAGGAAAGAATAGCCATGAGGGCTGTAAAATAGTTTAACTTTTTTGAATAGAAAGAAACTTGCAACTCGGCCTAAAACTCCTGCTTTTGAAGAATGTAGGTGGATAACATCAGGTTTGATTTTTTTAAGTTCTTTTATTAACTTCAGGACTGATTTTATATCCTGAAGCGGAGAAAATTCCCGAACCATATTCAATTCAATAAGCGAAATTCCTTTTGAAAATTCCTTTGCAATGTTGACAGGATCGACCTCCATACGATTTGCACTATAAATAATAGTGGTGTTAATGCCTTCATTTTTTTCAGGATTTCCAAAAAAAAACGATAAATCTTTGCAATAGGTGGTAACTCCACCAGCAAGTGCTTCTACAACATGAACAACTTTCAAAATGGATGTTTTTTAGATACACAAAAATAGATAAAATTGATGTAGGAATGCTTTCAATAGGAAAAGGAATATTTTGAATTAATACGATTCTATTTTTTTCTTTTAATGAACCGGTTTTGTCAGGTGCTATATTGTTAAATGTTTTTTTTATACCTTGCATCAGTAAAAATTAGTTATGAAAAGGATACTTATCACAGGTGCTGCGGGGTTTTTAGGGTCACATTTATGTGATCGTTTTATTAAAGAAGGTTATTTTGTAATTGGAATGGATAATCTCATTACTGGAGATTTAAAAAATATAGAACATTTGTTTAAACTTGAAAATTTTGAGTTTTACCATCATGATATTACAAAATTCGTCCATGTTCCAGGTCAGCTGGATTACATTTTACATTTTGCATCACCCGCAAGTCCAATTGATTATTTAAAAATCCCGATACAAACATTAAAAGTAGGTTCTCTGGGAACTCATAATCTTTTAGGATTAGCTAGAGTGAAAAATGCCAGAATTCTTATCGCTTCCACTTCAGAAGTATATGGAGATCCATTAGTTCATCCACAAACGGAAGAGTACTATGGTAATGTAAATACCATAGGGCCAAGAGGAGTTTACGATGAAGCCAAACGTTTTCAGGAATCGATTACAATGGCATACCATACTTTTCATGGTGTTGAAACTAGAATAGTACGAATTTTTAATACTTATGGACCAAGAATGCGACTTAACGACGGAAGGGTTATTCCTGCGTTTATAGGTCAGGCGCTACGTGGTGAAGACCTAACAATTTTTGGTGATGGGATGCAAACCCGTTCTTTTTGTTATGTTGATGATCAGGTTGAGGGTATTTATAGATTACTGCATTCTGATTATGTTTATCCAGTAAACATTGGTAATCCCGATGAAATTACGATAAAAGACTTTGCCGAAGAGATTATTAAATTAACAGGAACTAAACAAAAAGTTGTTTATTTCCCATTGCCTGTTAACGACCCTTTACAAAGACAGCCAGATACTACAAAGGCAAAAGAATTATTGGGTTGGGAAGCAAAAGTAAATCGTGCTGAGGGGATGAAAATCACCTATGACTATTTTAAATCATTATCAAGCGAAGAGCTTCTAAAAGAAGAGCATAAAGACTTTTCTAAGTTTATAAATTAGTGAATCACAGCATAGGAAGATATTCAAAATACATCAGGCCCATTAGCATCTTTATTGACCTAATGGTCATTTCTGTGTTTAGTATTTTGCTGTTTAAGGGGCTAAATCTAAATTTTGTTTATTATATTTTATATCAAACAACGGCTTGGCTTACGATTGCTTTTTTTATTAAATTTTACGGTATATATCGTTTTACAACCACGGTAGAAATCATTTCTAAAATAGTGAAACAAGGAATTTTGTTTCTTTTGGTAATCATTGCTTTTTTTCCATTTTCGACTGATGTGGTTTTTAGCGGAAAGACTATCACTGTATTTGTAATTTCAAGTTTTTTTCTAATTTCCTTTTCGAAATTTTGCTTGTTTTATTATTTGAAAAAATACAGGATTTCAACGGGAAACAATTATAGAAACACCGTAATTATAGGATATACAGCAGAAGCAATTCGGTTAAAAGAACTTTTTGAAATTAGGGAAGATTATGGTTATCAGTTTTTGGGATATTTTTCAGAAAAGAAAACTAATCCTGAAATTAAAGGAAATATTGAAGATTTGAAGTCATTCGTTTTAGAAAATGAAGTGCATGAAATATATTGCTCCCTGAATGAAATCCCAAATGGAAAACTGAAAGATTTGATAGATTTTGCCGATGAGAATAATAAAACCATAAAATTTATTCCTGACACTAAAGACATTTTTTCAAAAAAATTAAAGATTGATTATTACGATTTTTTCCCAGTTCTATCTCTTAAAAAAACGTTGTTAAATGAACCTGAGACAAGAATTTTTAAAAGAACGTTTGACATCATTTTTTCTTTAATAGTAATTATTGGTTTGTTGTCTTGGCTTGCACCGCTTTTAGCACTTTTAATAAAACTGGAATCTAGAGGTCCTGTTTTTTTTAAACAAGGTCGGCCAGGAATTGATGAAAACGAATTTCATTGTTATAAATTCCGCTCCATGAGAATCAACAAATCGACAGAAACGGAGGCTTCCAAAAACGACCCACGGGTGACTAAAATAGGACGGTTTATGAGAAAAACCAGTATGGACGAAATGCCGCAATTTATCAATGTTTTATTAGGTGAGATGTCTATTGTGGGACCTCGTCCGCATTTATGGTCTCAAAATAAAGCCTACGGAAACAAAATAAAAAAATACATGGTAAGGCATAGTGTTAAGCCTGGAATTACCGGGCTGGCACAAGTAAGTGGTTTTAGGGGTGAAATAGAAAATGACAGGGATATGATCAATAGAATAAAACTGGATGTTTTTTATATCGAAAACTGGTCTTTAATCCTGGATTTAAAAATTATTTTTCAAACGGTTGTCAATATTTTCAAAGGAGAATCAAAGGCTTATTAATATGGAAAAACCATTAGTATCTGTTATAATCCCAACGTATAATTCCGAAGTGTTTATTGAAGAGACGTTACGGTCTGTCCAAGAGCAAACGTATGAAAACTGGGAAATAATTCTAGTTGACGACTGTTCTCAGGACAATACGATGGCTATAGTTACTCAAATGGCACTGCTGGATAAAAGGATTCAGTATTGTCAACTTGCTATAAATTCAGGTACTGGTATCGCCAGGAATACGGCTCTTTCTAAATGCAATGGGAAGTATATTTCTTTTTTGGATGCGGATGATCTTTGGAAAAATAATAAACTTGAAATGCAAATCGAGTTTATGCAAGTCAATAATTTACCATTTACTTTTTCTTTTTATGATTGTATTAATGAAAAAGGGGAGTCGTTGAATAAAAGGGTAGAAGCTCCAATAAATTTAAGTTATAGGCAATTGTTTTTATGCAACTACGTTGGAAATTTAACCGGAATCTATGATGTTGAATATTTTGGTAAAATCCCTATTTCTCCTATTCGAAAACGCCAAGACTGGATGCTTTGGCTTACGATTCTTAAAAAAATAAAAACCGCAAAACCCGTTCCTGAAAGCCTGGCTTTTTATAGAATCCGTGACAATTCTATTTCGACTTCTAAAATTGATTTGATACAATATAACTTTGCTGTTTATAGCAAGTTTCACGGTTTTAGTTTTCCTGTCGCTGTAGCCTGTATGAAGCTGTTTTTATTCACGCAATTGTTAATAAAACCCAAGTACATCAAGAAAATTAAAGCATCGATTTAAACTGCTTCAGCTTTCCTCTGTTTGCTCTTTCTAAAGTGTTTTTTCTATTATAACTAAAGATCAAATTGGGTTCTAGATATTGCGCAATTGCATATTCTATTTTTTGAATTTGGTCTGAATTTAATTCTGAATCGCTTACATATTCAATTTCAAAAGTGTTAATTTTCGTTTGCTTGATGATGAATTCCTTTACGTTGCCATCATCTTCTATGATGCTTTTGGTTACATAATAAAAAGTCAATCCCGGGGATTTTTTACCGCTTGGCAAATGGACAATATCATTAGTACGGCCTACTAACTGTTTCAAAATGGGTTTTTGCAGGGTGCTTTTTTCATCTAATATCCCAATGTCTCCTATATCATAACGGATAAATGGATGCGCCTTATTGAAAAGGGAAGTTATCACGATGCGACCTTCTTTTCCATACTCTAGAACCAAGTCATTTTCATCAAGAATTTCTATATATAAGGTTTCGGCATTCACTTGCCATTCTCCATCAGGATTTTGAAAAGCAATTAAATCCAGTTCAGAAGCTCCATATTCGTTGACTATAGGAATGCCCAGCTGTTTTTCTAAAAGAATTTTATCGTCCTCAAAAAGCATTTCAGATGTTGCCATACACACTTTCAATGTGGGACAAATGTCTTTTAACACAATGTTTTTCTTTTGTAGAAATTTGGCAAACAAAACGATAGAACTCGTGTATCCATTGATGTAATCAAACTTTCTGGTTTTGAATTTCCTTAAAAATTTTTCTAGAACAGCATCTGATAAATCAAAAATGGGAAACCGAAACCTATTGCTCAAAAAATCCTTAAGTCGTTCTATTTTGTTACCAATAAAATCTAATGGGATTCCATAAAAACGAGCCTGATAAGAGGTGTTGAAATCAATTCCAAACCATCCAAAACGATATACATACGAAGCCCAGGTAAGAGCGTGGCAGTATTTGTCCTTAGCAAAAATAAAAGGTGTCCCGCTGGACCCTGACGTTTTATTAATATACACTGATTTCGAAGTATAACCTTCCGAAAGTCTTTCAGATATAGGTATTTGTAGGTTTGTTTTATTTAGAACCGGCAAATCATCCCATTTCTCAAAAGTTTTTTTACCAACTAATGATTGATAAAAAGGATTGTTTTGCAAATGATAATTAACAATAGCGGTTTTTTGGGTTTCTATAAAAGTATTGTACTCCTTTTCAGAAAAGGAACTTATTTTATTCAATTCGGCTTTAGCTTCCTTAATTGGGTAGCCATTTATTTGAAGCGTTAAATCGAAAATTGGAAGCATTTTAAGCAATTGTTTTATCAAAAATAATACTTACTTACAACTAAAAGGAAAGAAGCGTCAATTTTTTGGCATTTAATTATTTTTTAAGTCTAAAAGCAATTATTTTTGCACGACAACTAAACTAAAACAAAATGACAATTTTACTACTTGGTTCAGGAGGAAGAGAACACGCTTTCGCTTGGAAAATGATTCAAAGCCCGCTTTGCGATAAACTTTTTGTAGCTCCTGGGAACGCAGGAACAGCATCAATAGCGCAAAATGTTGATATGAGTCCTACTGATTTTGATGCCATAAAAGCATTTGTAATCCAAGAAAATGTAAATATGGTTGTCGTGGGCCCGGAAGATCCTTTAGTAAAAGGAATTTTCGATTTTTTCCTAAATGACGAAAAACTAAAACATATCCCAGTTATTGGACCTTCTAAAATGGGAGCGCAACTGGAAGGAAGTAAGGAGTTTGCCAAAGAATTTTTGGTAAAACACAATATCCCCACAGCAGCTTACGATAGTTTTACAGTTGATACTGTAGAAAAAGGATGTGATTTCCTGGCTACTTTACAACCTCCTTATGTATTGAAAGCAGATGGATTAGCGGCTGGAAAAGGCGTTTTGATTATTCAAGATTTAGCCGAAGCTCAAGAAGAACTTCGCAACATGCTTGTGAATGAAAAATTTGGAGCTGCAAGTTCTAAAGTGGTTATCGAAGAATTCCTTGACGGTATAGAATTAAGTTGTTTTGTTCTTACTGACGGGAAAAGTTATAAAATCTTACCTACAGCCAAAGATTACAAACGCATTGGTGAAGGCGATACAGGTTTGAATACAGGTGGAATGGGAGCGGTTTCTCCGGTTCCTTATGTAGACGCCGTATTAATGGAAAAAATAGAAACACGTATTGTGAAACCTACAATTGCAGGATTGCAAAAGGACGGAATTCCATATAAAGGATTTGTGTTTATAGGATTGATCAATGTAAAAAACGAACCTATAGTTATTGAATATAACGTGAGAATGGGGGATCCGGAAACCGAAGTGGTTATCCCAAGAATGAAATCTGATTTAGTGGAGTTGTTTTTGGCTGTGGCCAATGAAAAACTGGACGAGATTACACTGGAAATTGATGAAAGAAGCGCGACTACTATTATGGTTGTGTCTGGTGGTTATCCTGAAGATTTCGAAAAAGGAAAAGTAATTTCCGGATTAGAGAACATTACAGATTCTATTGTATTCCATGCCGGAACAAAATTAGATAACGGCGCTGTGGTTTCTAATGGCGGACGCGTTTTGGCCATTACATCATACGGAGATGATTTTCAAGAGGCCATAAAAAAATCTTACCAAAACATAGATAAACTAAATTTTGATAAGATGTATTTTAGAAAAGATATCGGATTCGATTTAATTTAATCCTAAATTAATCCTCTAATTCCCAGTAGGGAGTTAGGGGGATTATTTTGAGAAAAAAGAGTGAGCCGTAGTATCTTGGTTTTCTTCGTTATTGTCTTGGTGCAATTTTAATTGTTTGATCCAATAAACCATTGCAGACGCACAGATAATCATGAATATCCAGTTAATTGTATTGGCACCAAACCAACTTTTAAGCTCTAAAGAACTTAAAAAGTCCATAGGAGCAAATAAAATATTCACAAATAAGTATTGAATTCCTTCAAAGAATGCTTTCATATTGTATAAAATTATTTTGTTATTGATTATTTTGAGATTCTCAGGAAGCTTAAAAAATTAAATAATGAATCTTTTTGCAACTTGAGGGTATCCTTTTTAAACAAGTATTATATTTACAGTCACAAAAGTATAAAATATCCTTATGATAACAAGTGTTTTTAAAAAATCTACACCATTAAATTTTTCATTGGTCGTAATTTTAATGCTGGTTTTCTTTTCAATATATCAAACGCAAGATCTGGAATGGACAAATTCCGTTTTGTTGATTATTCAAAAAGCCGGAATTTTTATCGTTTTATTAGCTTCTGTTTTAATTACAAATTTCATTTCAAAACGAAATGGATTGAGTAAAGACAGTAGTTACACGATAGTATTCTATTTTTTATTCCTGCTTTTCTTCCCTCCAGTTTTAGATAACATAAACTTGGTATTCTCTAGCTTTTTCATCTTGCTGGCTCTTAGAAAACTGATTGCTTTACAATCCTTAAAGACGACAAAAGAAAAAATATTTGACGCCTCATTGTGGATTTTTGTAGCTTCTTTATTTCATTTCTGGAGCATACTGTACATCGGACTGGTTTTTATTTCGATCATTTTCCATGTTGCCAGAGATTATAGAAACTGGATTTTACCTTTTATAGCCTTTATTGCTGTTGGAATTATTTTCATTCTTTTTGGAATCTTATCCCAAGTTGACATCAACGAATATATTTATAGAAGCGTAAACACGAACTTTGAAATCAATTATTTCACTAATAATTATCAAAACGGGGCCTTGTCAATTTATGCTACTATCGCTTTGTTCTTTGTTATTTCAATGATTGCTTCTATATCAAACAGGCCGTTAGTTTTGCACGACTCTTTCAAAAAGGTTATTGCATCCTTCTTTATAGGTGTTTTGATTTTTCTGGTTTCCTCTAATAAAAGTAATGATTTGCTGATTTTTACCATTGCCCCTTTAGCAATAATGGCTAACAGTCATATAGAAATTCCCCAACATAAATTGAGACAGGAAATCGTTTTATTTGTGCTTATTTGCTGTAGTTTATTTGCGTTTATCTCTCAATCATAATTTGTTTCCATAGGCTAAATCACCTGCGTCACCAAGACCTGGAACTATGTAACTGTGTTCATCCAGTTTTTCATCTAAATCAGCAATCCAAAGATGACAATGGTCAGGAAGATGTTTTTCAAGATGTGCAATTCCTTCTGGTGCTGCAATAACAACTGCAATGTGGATTTCTTTTGGAAGACCTCGCTCCATTAATTTATTAAAAACGGCAACGATAGATTGTCCCGTGGCAAGCATAGGGTCAATAAGCAATACACATTTATTGTTTATGTCAGCGATAGCTTGGTATTCGACAAGAATATCAAAATAATCATCATTGTTTGGATGGTGTCTATAAGCCGATATAAAACCATTATGAGCATCATCAAAATAGTTTAAAAACCCCAGATGCAATTGCAAACCAGCTCGCAATATGGAACACAAGACTAAAGGCGTGGCTATTTCAGTGGTTTTTTTAATTCCTAATGGAGTTTTAATTTCGACCTCCTTATATTTCAATGTTTTGCTCATTTCATAAGCCATTATTTCTCCTATACGCTCAATATTTCTTCTGAATCGCATACTGTCATTTTGAACATCTACATTTCTAATTTGTCCTAGAAAATGATTGAGAACACTATTGTCTTTAGATAGGTGGTGAATTTGCATTTCTTATGGTTAAGTATTAATATTTTAAACTTTTTTAGAATATAAAAGTATAAAAAGTATCTTTGTATCCATAAAATATTAAAAATATGTTTTCAAAATTAGCTTATTCTGTATTCGAGCAAAGTATTAAAGATTATCATAAATTTGATAATGTTGATCAACCGATAAACAATCCTTTCCCAAAAGATAAATTCGAACATTTATTATATTTAAAAAACTGGATTGATACGGTTCAATGGCATTTTGAAGATATCATTCGTGATCCTAATATCGACCCAGTTGCCGCTTTAACTTTGAAGAGAAGAATTGACGCTTCAAATCAAGAACGAACGGATATGGTGGAATATATTGACAGTTACTTTTTACAACAATACACTGAAGTGAAAGTAAAAGACAATGCTAAAATAAATTCTGAAAGTCCGGCTTGGGCATTTGACAGATTGTCAATTTTAGCTTTAAAAATCTATCACATGAATGAAGAAGCAACTCGTGCAGAAGCTTCTCAAGACCATAGAGACAAATGTCAATTGAAACTTAACATCTTGTTAGAGCAAAGATCTGACTTGTCAACAGCAATTGATGATTTATTGACTGATATTGAAAACGGGGATAAATTCATGAAAGTGTACAAACAAATGAAAATGTACAACGATGATGATTTGAATCCTGTTTTGTACCAAAACAAAAAATAATTGGCTTTAAAAAAATTGCCAAATACTATTCAACATATAGCCGTCATGAGACTATCCGCAATGGGGGATGTCGCCATGACGGTTCCTGTTTTACGCGCTTTTGTAAATCAGTATCCAGCGGTTAAAATAACGGTGGTATCCAGACCTTTTTTTAAACCTTTTTTCGAAGGAATAGCTAACGTTTCTTTTTTTGCATTCGATGAAAAGGAGCGTCATAAAGGCTTTTTAGGGCTTATTCAATTATTCAAAGATTTACAAAAGCTGAAAATCGATGCTTTCGCCGACTTGCATAATGTATTGCGTTCTAAAGTTGTGCGAACATTATTTGCTTTAAGCGGAAAAAAAAATGCTGCTGTAGATAAAGGACGTGAAGGTAAAAAGGCGCTAACTCTTTTAGAAAATAAAATATTCAAATCACTTCCCAGTATGTTCGAAAGACACCAGAAAGTGTTTGAACAGCTTGGTTTTCAATTGGATTTATCGAACCCAGCATTTCCTGAAAAAGCATTGTTAAGTGGAGATATTCTTGAATTAATTGGATCAAATCACCATAAAATTATAGGAATCGCTCCTTTTGCACAATATGATTCTAAAGTTTATCCTTTGGATTTGATAAAAAAAGTAATTGATCAACTGGCGAATAATTCCTCTTACACAATCTTACTTTTTGGTGGAGGAAAAAAAGAAATTGAAATTTTAGATTCACTTTCAAATAACAAAGAGAATGTCATTAATATGGCTGGAAAAATCAAGTTTCAGCAAGAACTGGAATTGATGAGTAATCTTGATGTTATGCTTTCTATGGATTCCGGGAATGCACATATAGCAGCGATGCTAGGGGTTGACGTAATTTCCCTTTGGGGAGCTACACATCCTTATGCAGGATTTAGGCCTTTTAATCAACCATTATCTAATTCATTAGTTTCTGACAGGACGCTTTATCCTATGTTGCCAACTTCTGTCTATGGGAATAAATTAATTCCGGGTTATGAAGAGGCGATGCGAACAATTTCTCCAGAAGCAGTCGTTGAAAAAATCAAAGAAAAAATAAACCATTAAGAAATTAAGTTTCATTTAGGCTTTACCTTAATTTCTCTAAATTTCTTAATGGTTTTATAAATCCCAAGAAGTATCAAAAACATTTCGTTATAAATAAAAAGAGTTTGCACATTGCAAACTCTTTTTTATAATTGAACGCTGCCATTGAGACAGTACTGTTTTTTAACAAAATATAAGTTCATCAATAGTACAAGTCAAACTGAACACTGCCACCGGAATACTTTCCTATACGTCGTCATAATCTACGTAAATACTCTCTGATGTTGGGTGCGCTTGACAAGTTAAAATCAATCCGCTGGCAATCTCTTTATCTGTTAAAATAGAATTTTTAGTCATCTCAGCAGTTCCTGAAGTTACACGAGCTAAACAGCTACTGCATATTCCGCCTTGGCAAGAATAGGGAGCGTCAAGTCCTTGTTTTAAGGCCGCTTCCAGTATGGTTTGTTTTTGAGACATCTCGAAAGTTGTTTCATCATCATCTACCATAACTGTTATTTTCGAATGCCCTTCTAGTGATTCTGATATAACGTTTTCATGACAAGAAGCAGTAAAAAGTTCGAATTTAATAGCCGATTCTTTTACGTTTTTTTCTTTTAAAGCAGCACTAACCAGATCAATCATAGTTTCAGGTCCACACAAATAGAATTTATCAAATTCTAATTCTTTGTGTTTGTTGTTCATTATAAAGTTGACAGTAGATTTATCAATACGGCCAAACAATTCGTTTTCTACTGTAGCCTGGCTGTAGACAAAATGAACAAAAAAGCGACTTACATATTTCAACTGTAAGTCATGCAATTCTTGATGAAAGATCGTTTCATCAGGAGTACGGTTCCCATAAACAAGTACAAATGAACTTTTAGGTTCGCTTTTTAAAACCGATTTAATAATAGAAATCACAGGTGTAATTCCGCTTCCGGCTACAAATGCAACATAATTTTTTTGTCGGCCATTTTCAGGTTCGAATGTAAAGCCACCTTCCGGTTTTCCTACTTCAAGGACATCACCAGCTTTTAGTTTTGTATTGGCAAATTGCGAAAAAGCTCCGTTTTTAACGACTTTAACCGCAATTCGTAATTCATCGCTATCAGGAGAAGAACAAATAGAATAAGCGCGACGGATTTCGTTTCCGTCTAATGTTAGTTTTATGTTGATGTATTGACCAGCAACAAAACGATAATCAGCTTTTAATTCAGCCGGTACGTTAAAAAGTATGGATACTGCAGCAGCAGTCTCGCGGCGTACTTCTTTTATGATTAGTTTTAAAAAGGATGACATGAGCTATATTTTTTATGCAAATATACTAAACAGAATAGGTTTCTTGAAATCAAAACGTTTGAAAGTTTACATACATAGGATAGTTATGTATAAGAAACTTATGTATATTTGTTTTTCAAAATGAGATTGCTTCGTGCCTCGCAATGACAAAACAATGAAAAATTCACAATTATATAAAGGAAGTTTGAACACCATCATCATGAAGTTACTGGAGGAAAACGGAAAGATGTATGGCTATGAAATTACCCAAAAAGTAAAAGGGATTACCCAAGGGGAACTCAATATTACCGAAGGGGCGCTTTATCCTGCTTTACATAAACTCGAAGCCGAAGGTTTGCTCGATGTAGAGATTGAAAAAGTGGATAATCGCTTGCGCAAATATTACAAGCTGACTGAAACAGGGGAGAAGGAAACGGTAAATCGTTTGGCTGAACTGGAAGATTTTATTCGAAACATGCAAAGCTTAGTGAACCCAAAACCAAATTTAGAATATTAATTTTTTAAGATGAAACTAACCGCTGAACAAATACGATTCATTGATAAAAACTTAATAGACAATGGGGTTTTTTATGAGGATGTAAAACTTGAATTGATTGATCATATCGCTTCGGATATTGAAAATCAAATAGAAATTAATAAAGTTGACTTTAATGAAATATTTCAAACCGTTTTTAATAAATGGGAAGGATTATTAGAATCAACATCTAGTTCTGCTTGGTTAGGAATGTTATTTGAAGCTCCAAAAGCTGTTGTAAACAAAATGGTTTCTTATACTAAAAGGCAAGTTGTGTTTATATTTATTTCCGCTCTTATTTTTGGAATTTTAATTGGTTCAATAGTTACTGTTAACAAGCAGGAAAAGTTTTTTTACGCTTTGGATTTAGGGCTAAAAGGGATGTTTTTTTTAATTGCTTTGGCCACAATTTTAGGGGTATTTTTAATTAGGAGATCAACCATAAAAACTACTTATGGAAAATTGTTTTTGTTGAGAAGCTGGCTAGTGTTTTTGTTTTTTTACCAGTCCAATTTTCTCAGTGAATCGACGCATCGTTTTGATGTAAATGATTCTTGGGGCCATAATTTTATAAGTTGGTTTTTATATGGGTTTGAGTTTTTCTATTCCTTTTATCATATCACGATGGTATTGAAACACTTTGAAACAGTTAAAAAATATAAATTAGTATAATCCATTTTTAAAATGAAACTAACCGTAGAACAAATAGACCGTCTTTATCTTTTCACGCGCCAGCATTATGTGGAATGGTATGACTTACAAACTGAACTCGTGGATCACCTTGCCAATGCTATTGAAACCCAATGGCAGGAAAACCCTAAGCTTAGTTTTGACGAAGCCTTGAGTAGGGAATTCAAGAAGTTTGGTGTTTTTGGTTTTATGGATGTGGTAGAGAGTAGGCAACGCGTTTTAGGCAAAAAATACAATAGAATTATCTTGAAGCATTTCAAAACATTTTTTGGTGTCCCTAAAATTGTATTGACGATTGTAATGACTTTATCATTGTACTTTATTTTGAAAGCGAGTCAATATAATGCCTACATACTTATAAGTCTCTATTTTAGTATAATTGTATATAGCTTTTATGAAATGATCAAAAATAGAAGGGCAAGGAAAAAGAAAGTGAATCAAAAAATCTGGCTTTTAGAAGATATTATTAATCAATACGGAAGTCTTTCAGGTGCTATTATTTTACCGTTACATATATTTTTAAGATTGTTTAATCAATCCGAGTATTTTTTAACTAATGAGTATTGGCTATTTGTTATGTGTTTCTTTTTAGTGATTATTAGTATAATTAATTACATCATATTTCGCGTCATTCCATCTAAAGCTACTGAGTACCTATTGGAAACCTACCCAGAATATAAATTAGAAAAACCGTAACGTTTTCTTACTTTTCCGTACTTACTGTAAAACTAAATATCAAAACTATATGTTCAAGCATTTTATAAATTTAGAATTGAAAGCCTTTTTTCGCTCGGCAAGTGTAGGGAAAAGCATAGGTCTAAAATTACTTTTGGGATTTCTGGTTGTTTATTTTTTGGTTGCTTTTCTAGCCGTAGGAGTTGCGCTTTATCCTTTACTGGATGAAAATTTTCCAGACCAAAAACCACTGGCCATAGTTAATACTTTTGTGATTTATTGGTTGTTTTTCGAACTGGTGCTGCGCTTTTTTATGCAAAGTTTACCTGTAATGAATATAAAACCATTACTGATTATCCCCGTAAAAAAGAAGGCGGTAATACACTTTGTATTATTAAAAAGTTTGACTTCGGTATATAACATCTTTCCATTGTTAGTCATTGTTCCTTTTGGAATTTTTAATATCGTTAAGGGGAATCACAATCCGCTTAATATGATTGTTTGGATGGTTTCCATGTACGTTTTGGCGTTAACAGTGAATTATGCCAATTTCTTAATCAAAAAGAAATTTGCCGAGAATATCAAAGCCTTTCTTCCTTTCGTGGTTTTAGGAATTGCATTCTTTGGTTTGGATTATTTTGAGGTTTTTAAAATCAGTGATCTTTCAGGAAGTATTATGGACACCTTGGTACTTCAACCAATATTGGCTTTAGTTCTAATTGTGCTTTTAGTTAGTTTGTATGTATTAAATTTTAATTATTTAAAAAGCAATTTCTATTTAGACGACACTTTACAATCTAAGGTTCAGGAAGCATCAACTTCTGATTTATCTTGGACCAAACGTTTTGGGGACATCGCTCCATTTTTGGCATTGGATATAAAAATGATTTGGAGAAATAAAAGACCAAAAACAACGATTTGGATTTCTTTTATTTTCCTGGCGTATGGACTAATGATTTACACCAATCCACACTATAAAGAGATGCCAGCATTTTTTGTTGTTGTTGGGATTTTAATGACGGGAGTATTTATGTTGAATTACGGACAGTTTGTTCCTTCTTGGGACAGTAATTATTATGGAATGATGATGTCGCAAAACATTCCCATAAAACAATATCTAGCTTCAAAAGCAGGCTTGATGTCGGTTTCAGTAATTGTACTGGCTATATTGACCAGTCCTTATGCTTATTTTGGTTGGAATATAGTGGCAATAAATTTTGCGTGTGCGTTGTATAATTTAGGCGTTAACGTTCCGGTGTTGTTGTTTGCGGGTTCCTACAATAAAAAAAGAATTGATCTGGAGAAAAGTCCGTTTATGAATTACCAAGGAACCGGTGCAACTCAGTGGATTGTAGGTTTGCCTATAATGGTATTGCCAGCGCTTATCTTTTACGGGATTTATAAATTGGTAAATGCTGAAACTGCTATAGTTGTGATTGCAAGCCTTGGAATTGTGGGATTAGTATTTAGAAACCTAATTCTGGATAAAATCGCCATTGGCTATAGCCAAAGAAAATATGCAACTATAAACGGATTCAAACAACAAGAAAATTAGTATTGACCGCTATCGAGTAGTCACAACATATAAAAACATACATTATGATACAAGTAAACCAACTTTCAAAAAAATATAACGGAACCACAGTATTAAATATTAATAATCTTGAAATCCCTAAAGGACAAAGTTTTGGATTAGTAGGGAATAACGGTGCCGGGAAAACCACTTTTTTCAGTATTTTACTGGATTTAATCCGTCCCACAACCGGAAACATTACTAACAATGATATTCAGGTAAACACCAGTGAAGCTTGGAAACCATTTACTGCGGCATTTATAGACGAAAGCTTTTTAATAGGATACCTTACTGCTGAGGAATATTTTTATTTCATTGGAGATTTACGTGGTCAAAACAAAGCTGACATTGATGCCTTGCTTGCTGAACACGAAGAATTTTTTAACGGGGAAATCTTGAAAAACAAAAAGTATTTAAGAGATTTATCCAAAGGAAACCAAAAGAAAGTGGGGATTATTGCCACTCTTATTGGGAATCCGGAAGTTGTAATTCTTGACGAACCGTTTGCTAATTTAGATCCTACGACCGTAAACCGTCTTAAAAAAATAATCAAAAAACTGGCTGAAAATCCTGAAGTAACCGTTTTGGTTTCAAGCCATGATTTACAACATACTGTTGAAGTTTGCGATCGAATTGTAGCGCTTAATAAAGGGGAAATAGAAAAAGACATTCAAACATCTGAAGAAACGCTACAGGAGCTGGAAATGTTTTTCGCCGTTTAAATTTCAATATTTCAAAAAGAAACGTATTTTTACAAGTCATTATACTAAAAAACATTTTTGAAAGTTTAATGATTAAACCGTTTCCCATTGAAAACCAACCCATTTAAATATTCAATTTCTGTACTGTTTTTAATATTCCTGGTAGCTTGTTCTACCAGGAAGGACAGTTTCTTGTCCAGAAATTCACATGCTTTAAGCACTAAATATAATATCTTATACAACGGACAGCTTGGATTAGTCAAAGGTGTTGACGGTATTAAGTCACAATCCCATGATGATTTTTGGAAGCGTTTGCCTATCGAAAGAATGCAAATTAAGGAAGAAATTACTACTGGAGAAAAATCTAAAAACGCTGATTTTGAATTGGCTGAAGCCAAAGCAACAAAAGCAATCCAGAAACATTCCATGAACATTGATGGAAGAGAAAGAAACAGCCAGATTGACGAGGCTTATTTATTACTTGGAAAATCCCGTTATTACGACCAACGGTTTCTTCCTGCCCTGGAAGCCTTCAACTACATCCTTTACAAATACCCTAATAGCAGTAAAATTTACGAAGCTAAAATATGGCGTGAAAAAACCAATATGCGTTTAGGGAACGATGCTGTGGTTGTGAAAAATATGACTTTGATGTTGAAAAGCAAAAAAGTGAAACACCAGGTTTTTGCGGATGCGAATGCTTTATTATCGGAAGCTTTTTTAAATCTCGAAGAAAAAGACAGCGCGGTGGCCAAATTAAAAATTGCCGAAAAATTCACTACTTCAAATACCGAAAGAGCAAGATACCGTTTTATACTGGGTCAGTTGTATGAAGAATTAGGAAAGAAAGACAGCGCGGTATACAGCTATGAATCCGTTATTGCAATGAACAGAAAATCCGAAAGGAAATATGTAATGCAGGCACATGCGAGAAAAGCACAATTGTTTAATTATCAAAAAGGAGATACTACAGCCTTTTTAAAAACATACAACAAACTTATTGCCGATAGAGAAAACAGACCGTTCTTGGACATCTTGTTTTATCAAATGGGGGTGTTTTACGACAACAACAATAAACAAAAACAAGCCTTGGAATTTTACAATTCTTCTCTTAAAAAAGCAACATCAGACCAATATTTAATTGCGTCAGATTATAGAAATATGGGAAACATGTATTTTAAAAATGCGGATTATCCCACTGCGGCTAAATATTACGACAGTACTTTAGTAAAGTTAGATCTTAAATCCAGAGAGTTTATTCATTTTCAAAAAAGAAGAAAAGATCTTGACGAAGTGATTTTATATGAAGCTATTGCAACAAGAAATGATAGTATTATTAATGTAGTGGCTTTATCAAATGCAGATAGAATTGTTTATTTCGAAAATTATATTGAAAAGTTAAAAAAATCCGATGAAATAAAAAAGATTGCTGAGGATAAACAAAAAACAATACAAGAGAATATAGAAAGAAACAGTATCGCAACTGCTTCAAACCCTGCAATCGGTCCAGCATCTGTGAGTCCTATGAGAAAATCAGCTTTGGCACCTCCTACAATTTCGGATAGCCCGGGAAGTCAAGGCGTTTCTACTTTTTATTTTTATAATCCTTCCACGATTGCGTATGGAAAAGTGGAATTCAAAAAAAATTGGGGTAACCGCCCTATGACTGGAAACTGGAGATTGGCAAATAGCACATCCATTTTAACGGCTACGGATACTATAAGTGACACTAAAGCGATTACTGAGGACAAAGAGGCTATTGCAGAAATAGTGGAACAATACACGGCTGATTTCTATCTAGCGCAACTTCCTACGGAGAAAACGGCAATTGACAGTATCGCTAAAGAACGTAATTATGCCTACTACCAACTTGGTTTTATCTATAAAGAAAAATTTAAGGAATACGACTTGGCCAGTAACAAACTGGAGCAATTGTTATTGAACAATCCAGAAGGAAAAATGATTCTTCCTACGTTGTATAATTTGTATAAAATATACCAAATTACGAATGAATCTAAGGCAATTGCCATGAAAAACAGAATTACGGAACAGTTCCCAAATTCTCGTTATGCGCACCTTATAAACAATACGAATCCAGAGGAAATTTCGATAACTGACACCCCAGAAACAGAGTACAATAAATGGTATAATTTATATAAAGCAGGAGAATATGTAACCGTTTTAAATAAACTGGATGAATTGATTCTTCAATATTCAGGAGATGCGATTGTGTCAAAATTTGAATTGCTTAAAGCAAATGCAATAGGAAAACTTAAAGGTTTGTATGCCTATAAAAATGCCTTACAGCTTGTTGCGGATAATTATCCAAACTCTGACGAAGGGAAAAACGCAGTAGTTATTATAGCTACTCAAATTCCGTTTCTGGAACAAATGGATTTCAGTACTACCGATACTCAAAACTGGAAAATTCTTTACAAGGTTTCGGCTAGAGGAGATAAAACCACAAAAACAGTAGAGGAAATAATCAAGAAATATGTTGCTGATGATGAGTTTAAAGAATTGTCCTATTCCTATGATGTTTACACGGATAAAGAAAGTTTCATTACCATTCACGGTATAAAAACCGAACCCTACGCGAATAAGATTATTAAGCGAATGAAAGAAGAAAAGAAATATAAAAACGAAGCAACTGCTGTGGTAATTTCTAATGAAAATTATAAAGTAATCCAAATCAAGAAAAATCTTGGTGACTATCTGACACCAAAAATAAAATAAGTATGTTTGATAAAAAAACAAAACCCTACACTGATCTTTTAGGAAAAACCAATAGAATTGTAGAAGGAACCATTATAAAAGGAGATATAGTCTCCCAAGCTGATTTTAGATTAGATGGGGAATTAATTGGGAACTTCCAGACCAGCGGGAAAATTGTTATAGGTCCACAAGGAAGTATCACGGGTGATATTATTTGTAAAAATGCGGATATAGAAGGGAAATTCAATGGTAAAATCCAAGTTGAAGAAATCCTAAATGTAAAGTCCAAAGCTACCATTCACGGAGAGGTTACCGTAGGGAAATTATCTGTTGAACCGGGAGCAAACTTTAGTGCTAGTTGTGCCATGAATAACATTGTAAAAAAACTTTTGCTAAATGACGGAAAAGAAGCCCAACAAAAAACAAGCTAGTAAATGGTTGTCTCTTATCAACATTCCAATACAAATGGGAGCAATCATTTTTTTGTTCTCCTATTTTGGGGGATGGCTTGATGAAAATTATCCCAATCCCAAAGTTTATTATAATAAAATATTAGTTATGATAGGGGTAGTATTAGCCCTATACAATGTCATCAGACAAGTTAATGAAATTAACAAAACAGAATAATTTAGCCTCTAAAAGAGTAGATAAGGCGTCAATAAAATACAAATGAAATTAAAAATAAACAAGTCATTATTGCATTTAATAACTATCGCAGCAATAGTATATTCACTCCATAAATTAGTGTTTTTTCTCTTTAATTTAGACACTACTTCTTTTCAATATTCTCTTGAATTTTTATATATCCAGTTTTTAGGATTGTCTATTTTAGTGTTTATAGTTTTATTAAAAGTTAAAGAAAAGAGTTTTGACAATGTGGGTATGTCTTTCTTAGCAGCCACATCTGTGAAAATGGTTTTCTGTTATATTATATTAAGACCTTTACTACAAGTGCCTGGGCACGCTAACAAAATAGAGAAAATCAATTTTTTTATGATATTCTTTATATTTTTATCAATAGAGACTGTTTTAACTATAAGAATATTAAACGAAAAGCCTCAAAAAGAGGAAAACTAAATAAAAGAAAGAAAAATAATTTTATATATTCTTTCGAACAGAAATAAAAAAGGTACATTTGCACCAAATTTTAGAAACGTAAAAATAAGATATTTAACAGTTATGGTGATTTCAAACAAACCACTTAGATTAATAATAGCGACATTAGTAGCGTGTCTTCCTTTAGTAAGTTTTGCTAATACAGAAATTGATTCTGTAAAAGTAAACACTGAAGCTGCTCACGAGGTAGCTGCTCAGAGTCATGAAGGAACACATGCCGAACCAACAGATGTGAAAACTAAAATCAAAGCATTTATTGGTCATCACGTTTTGGATTCTCATGACTTCACTTTTTTCTCAGATGAAGCTGAAGGAATACATTATGGTTTTTCATTACCTGTAATTATTTGGGATAACGGAGTTCAGTTTTTCTCTTCTTCTAAATTCGAACATGGTGAAGCAGTAGCTGAATCAAACGGAAATTTCTACGCAATTAATCACCACGACGGTAAAATATACAAAACAGACGCTTCAGGAACTTTTACTGAAGATGAAAAAACAGGTTTTGTATCTAATGAACGTCCTTTAGATTTCTCTATTACTAAATCGGTATTGTCAATTATGGTAGCCGCTTTATTAATGTTCATTATATTCTCTAGCCTAGCTAGGTCTTATAAGAAAAATAACGGAATTGCATCTGGAGTTGGAAGAATTTTCGAACCAGTTGTTCTTTATGTTCGTGATGAGATAGCTATTCCTAATATTGGAGAAAAGCACCACAAGAGATACATGAGTTATTTGTTAACTATATTTTTCTTTGTATTGTTCTTAAACCTTTTTGGATTAACTCCTCTAGGAATAAATGTTACTGGAAATTTAACTGTTACTGCGGCATTAGCTATAATGACATTTTTAATTACAAATTTATCAGCGAATAAAAACTATTGGGCTCACATTTTCTGGATGCCAGGTGTGCCAAAACTAATGCGTATTGTATTAGCGCCTATTGAATTGTTAGGAGTTGTAATTAAACCATTCTCTTTAATGATACGTTTGTACGCAAATATTTTTGCAGGACATATCGTTTTGATGAGTATTATTGGTTTGATGTTTATCTTTAAAAGCTGGATAGGAAGTACATTGTCATTTGGATTGTCATTTGCACTTTCACTATTGGAAATATTAGTTGCATTTTTACAAGCTTATATTTTTACAATGTTATCTGCTTTATATTTCGGATCGGCTGTTGAAGAGCACCACCACGAAGAAGCGCATTAAGCCTTTGGCAAAATGCAACCCGTTTTAAGTATTCGAATCAAAAACATACTTAAGACATTTTAAAAAAGAATGTTTAATTTTTAATAAATATATTATGGAAGGTTTAAATTACATTGGTGCAGGATTAATCGTTATCGGAGCAGCTGTAGGAATTGGTAGAATTGGTGGTTCAGCAATGGACGCTATCGCTCGTCAACCAGAAGCATCTGGAAAAATCCAAACAGCTATGCTTATCGCAGCTGCACTTATTGAAGGTATTGGTTTCGCAGCGTTATTCGCAGCTTAATTAAAACTTAAAAACAATAGTTGCAACGGTTGGTTGCGACTATTGTTTTATTAAAAAAATTAAATATTTTTAGAGATACATTGATATGGAAAAGTTAATAAATCAGTTTGAATTAGGTTTGTTTTTCTGGCAAGTTTTAATATTTGTTGGATTAATATTCTTATTAAAAAAATTCGCTTGGAAACCAATTCTTGATGCGGTTAATGAAAGAGAAGAAGGAATAAAAAATGCTTTATTGTCTGCTGAAAATGCAAGACAAGAAATGCAAAATTTACAAGCTGACAACCAACGTATTTTACAAGAAGCGAGATTAGAGCGTGACAACATGCTTAAAGATGCTCGTGAAATGAAAGAGAAAATGGTTGCTGATGCAAAAAATGAAGCGCAAGCTCAAGGTCTAAAAATGATCGAGCAAGCTAAATCAGCTATTGAAGGTGAAAAAAATGCAGCTATGGCTGAATTGAAACTTCATGTTTCTACTTTATCACTTACTATTGCAGAGAAATTATTGAAAGACGAATTATCTAATAAAGAAGCTCAAACTAAATTAGTTGAGAAAATGTTAGGTGACGTAAAGCTAAACTAATATTATGGCAAGTACAAGAGCAGCAATTCGTTATGCAAAAGCAATTCTAGATATGTCAGACTCTATTGGTGTTGCCAATGAAGTTAATAATGATATGACTTTAATTGCGTCAACGATCAAAGGAAACCTGGAATTGGATACTTTTATTCAAAATCCTACTATTGGTGTTGATGTAAAAGAAAATGCACTATTGGAAGTTTTTGCAGATATAAACGGAGTGACTAAAGGGTTGTTTCATTTATTATTCGAAAACAAAAGATTTGAAATTCTTGAGGCTATCGCTTTAGAATACAATAAATTGTTTGATGTGTTAAACGGTATAGAAATAGCCAAAGTAACTACAGCTTTCCCTATGGATTCAGCTTTAGAAGCTAAAGTAATAGCTAAAATCGCTACCCTTTCAGATAAAAAAATCACGATAGAAAATATAGTAGATGCTTCAATTATTGGAGGGTTTATTTTAAGAATTGGTGATCAGCAGTACAATGCTTCAATCGCTAATAGATTACAAGTATTAAAAAGAGAATTAAGTAACTAATTTTTATTACACATTTAAGTGTCTAAATTATAAATTAAGATGGCGGAAATCAAACCTGCTGAAATTTCAGCAATATTAAGAAAGCAAGTAGAAGGTTTTGAATCTGGTGCTACACTAGAGGAAGTAGGAACAGTACTTCAAGTTGGAGATGGTATTGCTCGTATTTACGGGCTTTCAAATGTTCAATACGGAGAATTAGTAGAATTTGACAATGGTCTTGAGGCTATTGTATTGAATCTTGAAGAAGACAATGTAGGTGTGGTACTTTTAGGACCATCTACAGGAATCAAAGAAGGTTCAACAGCAAAAAGAACACAACGTATTGCTTCTCTTAAAGTAGGAGAGCAAATGGTAGGTCGTGTAGTAAACACTCTTGGTTTTCCTATTGATGGAAAAGGACCAATTGGTGGAGACTTATACGAAATGCCTTTGGAAAGAAAAGCTCCTGGAGTTATCTTCCGTCAACCAGTTACTGAACCATTACAAACAGGAATAAAAGCAGTTGATGCTATGATCCCAGTTGGTAGAGGACAACGTGAGTTGGTTATTGGTGACCGTCAAACAGGTAAATCAACTGTTTGTATTGACACTATCTTAAATCAAAAAGAATTTTACGAAGCAGGAAAACCTGTATTCTGTATATATGTTGCTATCGGGCAAAAAGCTTCGACAGTAGCAGGAATCGCTAAAATGTTAGAAGAAAAAGGTGCAATGGCTTATACGGTTATTGTTGCTGCAAACGCTTCTGACCCAGCTCCAATGCAAGTATATGCTCCTATGGCAGGTGCTGCAATTGGGGAGTACTTTAGAGATTCAGGTCGTCCAGCATTAATTGTTTATGATGATTTATCTAAACAAGCTGTTGCTTACCGTGAGGTTTCTCTTTTATTGAGAAGACCACCGGGACGTGAGGCATATCCTGGAGACGTTTTTTACTTACACAGTCGTTTATTAGAGCGTGCTTGTAAAGTAATTGCCGATGATGGAATTGCAAAAAACATGAACGACTTACCAGATTCATTGAAAGGTATCGTTAAAGGAGGTGGTTCATTAACTGCTTTGCCTATTATCGAAACTCAAGCTGGTGACGTTTCTGCATATATCCCAACAAACGTAATTTCGATTACTGATGGTCAAATTTTCCTTGATGGAGATTTGTTTAACTCAGGGGTTCGTCCAGCTATTAACGTAGGTATCTCGGTATCTCGTGTTGGAGGAAATGCACAAATTAAATCAATGAAAAAAGTTGCAGGTACTTTAAAACTAGATCAAGCACAATTCCGTGAATTGGAAGCGTTTGCTAAATTTGGTTCTGACTTAGATGCAGTTACATTGAACGTAATTGAAAAAGGTAGAAGAAACGTTGAAATCTTGAAACAAGGTTTGAACGATCCTTACACTGTTGAAGACCAAGTAGCAATTATCTACGCTGGTTCAAAAAATCTTTTGAGAAACGTTCCTGTGAATAAAGTAAAAGAATTCGAGAAAGATTTCTTGGAATTCTTGAACAACAAACACAGAGCTACTCTTGATGCTTTGAAAGCAGGAAAGTTAACAGACGAAGTTATTGATGTAATTCAATCTGTAGCAAAAGAAGTTTCAGCAAAATATAACTAATTAGGTTTTAAGGTTATGGGTGTTAGGTTTTAGATTTTTCTGAACCAAACACCTAAAACCAAAAACCCAATAACCAAAATAAAAATGGCAAATTTAAAGGAAATCCGTAATAGAATTACTTCCGTTTCATCTACGATGCAAATTACATCGGCAATGAAAATGGTTTCTGCAGCAAAGCTAAAGAAAGCACAAGATGCAATCACAGCGATGCGCCCTTATGCCGAAAAATTAACGGAGTTATTACAAAATCTTTCTGCTACACTTGAAGGTGCTGCTGGAGAAGAATTTACTACACAACGTGAAGTAAATAAAGTGTTAGTGGTAGTCATTACTTCAAACAGAGGTTTATGTGGTGCTTTTAATACTAATGTAATAAAGGGAGCGAAAAGCCGTATTGGTTTTTATTCTGGAAAACAAGTTGATATTTTTGCTATTGGTAAAAAAGGAAATGATGTTCTAGAAAAGACCGCTACCGTTATTGACAATCAAAGTGCTGTTTTTGATGCGCTTACTTTTGATAATGTTGCTGTAATAGCAGACGCTTTAACTCAGAAATTTGTTTCTGGAGAATACGATAAAATCGAATTGATTTACAATCAATTTAAAAATGCTGCAACTCAGATCGTTCAAATCGAACAGTTCTTGCCTTTAGCACCTATTAAATCGGATTTGACAGTTTCAACAGGAGATTATATTTTCGAACCTTCAAAAGAAGAAATTGTGTTGACTTTGATTCCAAAATCATTAAAAACACAATTGTACAAAGGTATTAGAGATTCATTTGCTTCAGAACATGGTGCTCGTATGACTGCTATGCACAAAGCAACGGATAACGCTACTGAATTGAGAAATCAATTGAAATTAACATACAACAAAGCGCGTCAAGCTGCCATCACAAACGAAATCCTTGAGATCGTTGGTGGAGCGGAAGCTTTGAAAGGATAGAAAAAACGCAGGTTTTTTCAGATCTTCAAAATGCGAAGCTTTGAAAGGATAGAAATATTTTATATTTCATATTAACAGAGAGAGTCTACATATGTAGGCTCTTTTTTTTGACTTAAAATCACGTAAAAACACCTAGTTATATTTGTATGTAATGACATAGTTTTGGGTTTCATGTAATTTTTTATTTTCATCAGTTTTTAATTTCACTTACTTATAAGTTGTTTCATATTTCCGATATTTTTAACGGGAACGCACTTATTTTTTCTTTAATTTTGATTAAATTTAACTCACAATAATTTATCAAATAAACATTGCTTTGAATATTAAAGAACTTACCACAATAGAAGACATGTTAGCCCAAATAGAAATGATACGTCATTTATATCCTAATTTCACATTAGATAAATACGAATCGTATCTAAGTGAAATGATTCCTCATAATTACAAACAACTGGCGGTTTTTGAAAATGAAATATGCGTAGCCATTACGGGGTTTTGGACAGGAACAAAACTATGGTCGGGGAAATACATTGAGATAGATAACTTTGTAGTTCATCCAGGTCATCGTTCAAAGGGTTTAGGTAAAATAATGACTGATTACATAGATATTAAAGCTAAAGCGGAAGGTTGTACAATGATTGTTTTAGACGCTTTCACAAGTAATTTTACGGCTCATCGTTTTTATTATAATCAGGGCTATGTCCCTAAAGGATTTCATTTTTTAAAAATATTAAATGAAGACAGTTTATCTTAAATTGAGTTTTATGAAGAATTTATTTTTTTCTTTTTTCTTATTGTTGGTTGTGTTCAGTTTTACTAATTGCGGTTCTAATCAAAACGGAAGTATGAGCTTTCCTCAAGAAATAGATTCGGTTTATTTTCATCAATCAGTTTCTGATCAAGAAAACGCTATTGTACAAACACAATTTTATATCGAATTTAAAAAACCATTGCCGCCGGAAATTAAGTTAACGAAACTCTATTTTCACAATCAAGTCTCTGAGTTGAATAAAGAAACATCAACTACTTATTTTGCTAGTTACATAGATCCAAAAACTGATTTGATTTTAGATAGTGACACTCTTAAAGAATATGGTAATAAAGCACCAATTCTGGAGAAGCCAAAATTTAATTTGAAGGCTAATGAAGCGATGTTAGAATATAGCGAAAACAATGTCATACGTTTGTACAAATTAACTAATGTTGTTGAAAAACCATTGAAATCACTTCCTAACATCAAATAATCTAGTTTTTTTACTTTAAAACATGATGTTTTTTCCTATTGTTTTTTACACTTCAATTTGAAAACAAATGTCTTACGGGACCTATTAAACCAAAGAATTCGTTATTTTTGTTTTTCTAAATTTTAATTGACAAACCATTTTGGGATTATATAAAAATCTTTTTAAACAAACGGCTATCTACGGAATCGCAACAGTCGTTCCAAGAATGTTTAGCTTCATTTTAGTTCCGCTA
This sequence comes from Flavobacterium sp. K5-23, assembly GCF_023278045.1. Lineage (NCBI taxonomy): Bacteria > Pseudomonadati > Bacteroidota > Flavobacteriia > Flavobacteriales > Flavobacteriaceae > Flavobacterium > Flavobacterium sp. K5-23. The sequence goes on along the minus strand of NZ_CP056783.1, from coordinate 830,383 downwards.
TATACCGGTTTGTTGCCTAAAGCCGAGTATGGAAAAGTTTCCATCATTTTTGCATTGATGATATTTTTCAATGTTATTTTAGCGTATGGTATGGAAACCTCTTTTTTCAGGTTTTTCAATAAAGAAACTAATAAAAACAATGTAATTGAAACCTCTATGGTTTCAATATTTTGGACTACAATTTCCTTTCTATTTATTGCTTTATTATTTCGTAATACTTTAGCGGGATGGTCTGGTATTGATGATCAGTATATTACTTATACGATTTGGATTTTGGCATTAGACGCTTTGGTAATCATTCCTTTTTCTAAATTAAGGGCCTTTCAAAAACCTATGGTGTATGCCGCCATTAAAATTGGTAACGTTGTTTTAAATCTAGGCTTAAACGTTTTGTTTTTGTATTTTTTACCTGAAATTGTGCAAGACAATCCAGCGGGCTTTTGGAGTTCGTTATACATTGACAATTTTGAAGTAGGATATATTTTCATGGCTAATATCATTGCGAGTTTACTAACATTTGTTGCGCTTTCACCTGATTATGTTTTCTTAAAATGGAATTTTAATTTTGAATTGTGGAAACGCATGATGAAATATGGAATGCCCATTATGATTGCGGGTATTGCATTTGCCATTAATGAACAATTCGATAAAGTTTTATTGGGTAAATTATTACCTGCTAACATTGCAGCTGCCGAAGTTGGTGTTTATTCCGCATGTTACAAATTGGGGTTGTTTATGGTTTTGTATAGAACGGCATATACGCTCGGGATAGAACCATTCTTTTTCAGTCATTCTGCTGATAAAAATGCGCCTCAAACTTACGCTATGATCACCAAGTATTTTGTCATCTTTGGGTCTTTCATATTATTGTCTGTCATTGTTTTTGCTGATCTCTTTAAGTACATTATGATAAGGGATGAATCCTATTGGGTTGCTATGAAAGTGGTGCCTTTGATTATTTTGGCCAACTTTTTCCTTGGTATTTACACTAACCTTTCTGTTTGGTATAAATTAATAGACAAGACCTATGTGGGTGCCTACATTTCAATTGTTGGGGCCATTATTACCTTAGTGCTGAATTATTTGCTAATACCTTCGATGAGTTATTACGGTTCCGCCATTGCGACAATTGCCGCTTATGGGAGTATGATGGTCATCTCCTATTATCTAGGGAATAAATACTATCCTATACCGTATGATCTGGAGAAAATAGGTGGCTATATGTCAGTGTCAATTGTCTTTTCGGCCATTTCATTTTACGGTTTTAGAGAAAATTATTTTGTGGGAATCACGCTTTTGCTTGCCTTCCTTTATTTTATATATCACAACGAAAAAGAAACATTAATCAAAATTATAAAGCGCCCAAAAAATTAAATTAATTAGGATTTCGCCTCGATGATCAGGAGCTATTCTCGCTGTACACTACAAGCATTTGAATTAAAACTGTTTTTTCTAAGGCCATAAAGGAGCTTCCTGCGGTCGCTCTTTCTGTCCAAGAAAAAAAGCAGTTTTAATTCAAATGGCTTTTCGCTTCCATCACGGCTAAAAATCCGATATCTAATACATAAAAAATGAACATAAACATTATCAATAAATCTCAGCATGTATTGCCTAACTATGAAACCATAGCATCAGCAGGAATGGATTTAAGAGCTAATTTAACGGAATCAATAACATTACAGCCTTTAGAGCGAGCTTTAGTTAAAACCGGCCTTTTTATTGAGTTACCTATAGGGTACGAAGCACAGGTAAGACCTAGAAGCGGATTGGCATTTAAAAACGGAATTACAGTTTTAAATAGTCCTGGCACGGTTGATGCTGATTATAGAGGCGAAATAGGAGTAATTTTAGTAAATTTATCAAATCAAGCTTTCGTAATTCAAAACGGGGAACGTATCGCTCAACTTATCATTGCAAAACACGAACGCGCTGACTGGACTGAAGTAGAAGAATTATCTGAAACTTCAAGAGGTGAAGGCGGTTTTGGGAGTACTGGAGTAAAATAGTATTCAGTCTCAGTGTTCAGTTGTCAGTCTGAGCGCAATGACGTTATGTTAAACTGATTCACCCGTCACTTCGAGTGATTTCAAACAATAATGCGATAGCTTTAATGTTTGAAATTGTATCGAGAAGCTTCTAAAACAAAAGGTTCTCGATACTTCGTTATAATTTTCTATCGTAAATTATTACTCAACTCGAACTGACGAACCTTTAACTTAATGATATTTAGGCTGAGCGCAACCGAGGCAATATTTAAAATATAAAATACAATAATAAAAGCAGCGAACTTTGCGAATCCCGATAGTTATCGGGATTGTGAACTTTGCGGTTAAAAAGATAAAAAATGAAAATAATAGTTCCTATGGCTGGACGTGGTTCACGTCTTCGCCCTCATACATTGACTGTTCCTAAACCATTAATTCCAGTAGCAGGAAAACCCATCGTTCATAGATTAGTGGAAGATATCGCCAAAATATTAAAAGAACCTATCGAAGAGATTGCTTTTATCCTTGGTGACGAAGCATTTTTTGGAGAGGATTTGGTTAAGAGTCTAGAAGAACTAGCTCAAAGTTTAGGGGCAAAAGCTTCTATTTACCGTCAAGATTTACCTCTAGGAACTGGTCACGCAATTATGTGTGCCAAAGACTCCTTGTCAGGACCAGCTGTAATTGCTTATGCGGATACGCTTATTAGGGCCGATTTTGAATTAGATCCTGCTGCCGATGCGGTTATTTGGGTGAAACAAGTGGATGAACCGGAAGCCTTTGGTGTTGTGAAGTTAAATGAAAGAAACGAAATTGTTGAATTGGTTGAAAAACCAATGGACTTTGTAAGCGATTTAGCGGTTATCGGAATTTATTATTTCAAAGAAGTTGGTGATTTGAAAAAAGAACTTCAAAATGTTTTGGACAACAATATTAAGAATGGTGGCGAATACCAAATTAATGATGGTATCAAAGCGATGATGGCTAACGGTAAAATATTCAAAACGGGTAGTGTAGACGAATGGATGGATTGCGGTAACAAGAACGTTACCGTGGAAACCAATTCTAGGATGCTTGGTTTTTTGTATAATGACGGGAAACATTTGGTTGACTTTGGAGTACAGTCTGAAAACGCTACGATTATTCCTCCTTGTTACATTGGTGAAAACGTAGTTTTGAAAAACGCTACTGTAGGGCCTAATGTTTCACTGGGAAATGGTTGTGTTGTTGAAAACTCCACTATAAAAAACAGCTTGATTCAAAATAATTCGACGATAAAAAACGCCAATCTAGACAATGCCATGATAGGGAATCATGTTACTTTTGATGGTAATTTTAAAAACATTAGCATTGGAGATTATTCGATTTTAGAATAATTTTCAATACACTGTAGTGTGCTTTTAACAATGAGGTTTATATTTATAAATGGAATCATAGGGAAATGAAAAAACCGCTTTTATTACTTCTTATCTTAGTTTTGCTTGGCAATTCGGCCACGTTATTGGCTCAAGCTGAACCGGTAGAGGTAAAGTCAAAAGAGGAAAAATTCCAGGATTATTTCTTTGAGGCTTTAAAGCAAAAAGGAATCGAAAATTATGACAGGGCTTTGATTTATTTAGATCAATGTCTAATGTTGAGTCCAGAAAGTGCCGTTGTTTATTTCGAACTTGGTAAAAATCACTTGGCTTTAAAAGACTATAAAAAGGCGTATGTTTCTTTTGAGAAAGCAACCCAGATTGATCCTACAAATAAGTGGTTTTGGGTTGGGATGTATGATGTGAGTTACGAAACCAGAGATTACAATAGCGCGATTATTGCCATCAATAAACTGATTACTTTCGATTCAAAATTCAAAGAAGATTTGACTTCACTTTATATGAGTACAAATCAATTCGACAAAGCATTGGAGTTGATCAATGAACTGAACGACACCTTTGGAAAATCAGACAGAAGAGAATCGTATAAAATTCAGATTTTATCTCAGGGGAAATATCAAAATGCCGAAATAACAAATTTACTCGAGCAGATAAATAAATACCCAAAAGAGGAATCGAATTATATTTCACTAATCTATTTATACTCGAAGAATAACGAGGATAACAAAGTTATTGAAATTGCAGAAAAACTAGAATCCGCTATCCCTAATTCCGAATGGGCACAGGTGAGTTTATTCAAGAAGTATTTGGAAAATAATGAAGGGGCAAAGGCCGTAAATGCGATGAATATTGCTTTAGCCAGTCCCAAAATTGATTCCAAAATAAAACACAGAATACTGAATGAATTTTTACTTTTTGTAAATACAAATCCTCAATTCAGTCCAGATTTAGATAAAGCGATCCGTTATTTTGACAATGACCCCGAAGTCAATGTGGCTAAGGAAATAGGGAAGTATTATCACAGTAAAAAGCAATGGGAAAAAGCCATTGGTTATTATGAAAAAGTAATTAAAAGAAGCGGTAATGAAGACATAGAAACTAATTTGCTTTTGCTTCAAGCGTATACCCAAATGAAACAGTTTGATGTTGTTGCTAAAAACGCAATGACACAGATGGAGATTTTTCCTAATCAGCCACAATTTTATTATTATTATGGTTTAGCCAAAAATCAACTTAAAGAGTATAAGAAGGCCAAAGAAATACTTGAAATAGGTTTAGATTATTTGGTAAATGACATTAGCCTTGAAATAAATTTCTACATACAACTTGGCGAAGCATACAATGGCTTAGGGGATTTCACTAAAAAGGATTTCTATTTTTCTAAAGCCAATCAATTATTAAAAAAATAAAACTCTAATGAATAGATATAAAGCATTTGTATTGCCCGTTTTTATGGTTTGCGTTTTTGGTTCGCTGACACTTGTTTCTTGTAAATCTAAATCGGTTGTTACTACAGTTTCCAGTCCAGTAACTAAAATGAGTGCCTCTAAAATAATTGACAATCATTACAACAATAAAAATGAATTTTCGACATTATATATCAAAGCTAATGCAAGATATGCTGATGAAAAACAAACTCAAAATGTAACTGCGGAAATTAAGATTAAAAAGGACGAACAAATTTTAGTTAGCATTCGTTTTCTGGGGATAACAATGGCAAAAGCTTCCATCACTCCAAACTCTGTGAGCTATTATGAGAAAATTAAAGGAACCTATTTTGAAGGTGATTTCAGTGCATTGAGTCAATGGCTAGGAACAGATTTGGATTACAGTAAAATTCAAAATATGTTATTAGGGGAAGCAATGGACGATTTGAAAAAAGGAAAATATACAGAATCATTAATTGATCAATTGTATCGCCTAGATGATGTTTCTAATAAAAACACAAAAAAGACGTTCTATTTTGAAGCCGAAAATTTCAGGGTCAAAAAACAGGAAATCACTCAAAAGCAAGAGAACAGAATGATTCAAGTTGCTTATGATAATAACAAGCTATACAATGAGATTGTTATGCCAACAAATGTTGCAATAGAAACCTATCAACCCAAAGGGAAAACAGAAATTAATTTAGAATACAACACTATTTCTTTCAATGAAGAACTTTCTTTTCCATATAGTGTGCCAAATGGATATAAAAGAATTTTAATTAATTAAATTTGCCAAAAATATATTTTTAAGATGCCAAAATTTCTCCTAAGCCTAATTTTCATATGCATGACTTCTGTTCTATGGAGTCAGTCTTCTCAACAAGAAAAATTAGAACAACGAAAACTTCAAATCCAACAGGAAATTAGAGATAACGAAAAATTATTGCAATCAGTTAAGTCAAAGGAAAAATCAGCGATGGGGATTTATTCCATTCAAAAAAACAAGATTAGACTTAAAGAAATTCTGATTAACACGACCGAAAAGCAAACCAAACTTTTGGGGAATGATATGTATATTAATCAAATGAAAATCAATAAGCTGAATAAAGAGCTGTTGATTCTCAAAGAAGATTATGGAAAGATGATTGTGAAATCATATAAAAGCCGTTCCGAGCAAAGCCGCGCGATGTTTATATTATCATCAGAGACTTTTTTACAAGCGTATAAAAGAGCACAATACTTGAAACAATACACTAATTTCAGGAAGGCGCAAGGGGAGGAGATCAACTCTAAATCGAAGGATCTTATTACGTTCAACAATAAGTTACAGGTTCAAAAAGTAGCCAAACAAAAACTACTTGTAGAAAACGTAAAAGAACGTTCAGTTCTTGAGAAAGAAAAACAAGAACAGGAGAAATTAGTAAACGCTATTAAAAAAGACAAGAACAAAATCGTTTCTGATATTCGAAAAAAACAAAGAGAATCAAAAACCATTGACAGACAAATTGACCGTCTTATTCGTGAGGCTATTGCTGAAGCTAACAGAAAAGCTGCTATAGAGAAAGCCAAAGCCAAAGCGCTAGCATTAGCAAATAGCACTAAGTCGACATCAAAAAGTGAAACAAAAGAGGCTGTAAGAGAAGCTGAAAAAGAAGCTGCCAAAGATCCTGTTTCTTCATCTAGAATTGAATTAACACCGGAATCTAAATTAATAGCCGATAGTTTTAGGTCTAACAGAGGAAGTTTGCCTTGGCCGGTAGAAAAAGGATTTGTTTCATTGGGTTATGGTAATCAAGCACACCCTATTTATTCTTCATTAGTGATACACAATAGTGGAATCGAAATCACGACTAACGATGGTGCTGATGCCAGAGCTGTTTTTGGAGGAGAAGTAGCAAGTGTAATGCTTTTATCACCTATCAATAAAGCTGTAATGATTCAACACGGAGATTATTTTACAGTATATCAGAATTTGAGTTCTGTAAATGTTAGCAAAGGTGATAAGGTCAGTATAAAACAGGTTTTAGGTAGAATTAGAACCAGTGGAGAAACCGGGAAAACCGTTTTGAAATTCACAATTGCTCAAAACACATCTTATTCAGATCCCAAAGGATGGTTGTCACCTAAATAGTAAAAACCCGTTTTAATAATAAATAGAAAAAGCCGTTTTATTCCTTGAGAGTAAAACGGTTTTTTTATAAATCGTCAATGCTGTTTATTAAATGACGTTTCCATTGCTTTTATCATTCGGGGAGCACTCCAGCTTCCGGGTACAATAATCCGTCTGACGGTATAGTTTGGCTCTTTAAGATCACTTTTATCCGAAAGAGAAAAGGCAAGTTTATATCCCTGATTTTTAATCTCTGTAATGGCATTCGTATTCCATAAACCAAAGGGATAGGCAAAGTAGTCCACTTTCTTGCCTGTAATGTTCTCGAGTTGTTTTTTAGGCTTTACCAGTTGCGTATTCCAATCCTCGGCGGTGTATTTTGTCACCATATGATGGTCCCAAGTATGTGCCCCTATTGTATGACCGCTATCTGATAATTTTTTTATTTGGGACTCTGACATATACCCTGGTTTGTTAATAGCCACTGTCATTATAAAAAAAACGCCTTTGAATCCATATTTATTCATTTCTACAGCTCCTAATCGATATTGTTCCTCACGTGTATCGTCAAATGTGATTATGACGGGCTTAGCAGGTAAAGGCTTGCCATTAGTTAAATACTCGAAAAGTTGTTCAGGTAAAATAGTTTGATATCCATTATCTGACAAAGCTTTTATTTGTTCAGCAAAGACAGCGGGACTTACAGAATAGGTTTTCATATTTGCTCCGTCTCTCGGGAGAATGTTTCTGATGCGATGGTAACACAAAACAGGGACTTCTTTTTTTGTGACTTGTATTAATGGCTCTTCTAATATTTTTTTCGAGATATCTCTTTCAATAAAGAGGCCCGCATTAATAAGATTTTTTTTTGTTTTATCTGGTTTGGTTTGGCAACCAATGAGCAGAAGCAAAGTGCTAAGGATTGAGATAAGTGTCTTTTTCATATTTCAAAAATTACCTGTTTAGTTGCTAAAAGCGCCCTTGTATTGTGTTAAGACAACAAAAGAATTGCGTTATAACTCTTTTTTATTTAGGTTTTTTTATATCTTTTCTGCAGTTTTCATCTTTGTCTTATTGATATTGGATATAGATAGGATTGGGTTTGAGTTTCAAAATCTCCTCAGGAGTGTAGAGGCCGTTTGGATTGTTTTTGGTGTCGTTTTTATAAAACAATTTAAAACCCGCAAACTGTATTGGTTCCCTGTATATATAAGCCACATAAGTGGATTTTTTTAATACTTTACTACCAAAACCATCCATATCTATAACAATCTGAACTTCCGGAACTATTTTTATTCTTTTGTAATCGGTTAACATGCGTTGTGTAAATCGATGGATTACTAATACTTTTGGAGGAAGGTTGTTTTTACGGACAATGTCCGCTAAATAGGCAACCACGCTGTTGATGTCATCAGCAGTAAAAGTTCCTATTTTTGTTCCGGGACGCTCTCCGTTTTTCATCGAGAATTCAGGGTCAATTCCTAGATGAACCTGCGGTAAAACAAAGTATTTTTCTAGTGAAGAAGCTTCAACTGTTACAGTACTATGTCCTACTTGAATATCTAGAAAAACCAACGCGTCTATTTCTTTTGCCCAACTTATTATAGTGTCAATTTGATGGAAAGGCATTCTCATTCGGTATTTGTTTTCTTTGCCAGGAGCAACCTGTGCCGTAATGGCGACATAATGTAAGGCAGGAATTGCTGGAAAGGCAACATCAGCCTGATTCCATTTGTTCACTTCACCTTCAAGTTTCTTCAACATGGCTTTTTTGGGTAGTTCGCCTAATATCCCCATTCTCGTCGAGTATAAATTCCCATAGTATGCAATAATCCTTTTGTATGGTAAAACAGCACCGGGTAACGGATATGCGCCTTTAACAGGCCATCTGCCAGAATCATCATTGTTGCTTAAAATCAGAATTCTTCTGTTGTAGTCAGCGGTATCGATGATAAAGGAGGATGTTTCCGGTACAGTCGTGTTTTTAACTGATTCCGTTTTTGCTTTTATTGCTTCAATTTTAATATCAGCAGCATTACCACGATTGCAGCAATTTAAAAAAAGTAAAATCGAAAAGAGAAGTAGAGGAAGTATAGTCAGAGTAAAATATTTTTTCATAACCCATGCTGTTTATCTCAATAGTAAAGGTAAAGTATTTATAAACAGAAAGATAGTGGAGAAATGTTTTGATTTTGTTAATGTTTTGCCTTTTCCAGTAAAAAAGCAAAAGAGATTTTTTTTACTTTAAATTTTGAAATTTATTTAATAATGATATAGTAGTAAAAACTTGATAATTAGCATTATATTTACAAATTATTGAAGTAATTATGTTTGTCCCCACAAGTATAAAAACAACCTATATGAAAAATTGGTTTTTAGGCATATTGATTTTTATAAACTTTTCTTTAGCTCTTGGACAAAGTGCTTTAAAAAAGGATGTTGTAACAACCAAGACTCAAATTAATTCCAGTGACAGTAGTAGAATATCTTTTCATTTAAAAAAAGCAAATTCATATTCTATTCAAAACGTTGATTCTGCTTCATATCAATTTAACAAGGCAATTGAAATTGCTCATTCTTTAAATTCCACTAAGGATGTCGCCGAAGTTTTATATAGTCAAGGACTTTTTTTTCATAATAATTACAAATATGTTAAAGCTATTAAATTTTTTAATGAAGCGGATTTGCTATTCGAAGAATTAAAAAACCATAAAAAAACTGGGTTAATCAATGATTACATCGGTAAGAATTACAGTTATTTATATTCTTATGACAAAGCTTTTAAACATTTTTTAAAGGCTTTAAAACACTACCAGCAAATAGGCGACGAAATTGGTTCGGCAAAAGTTTATTCGGGAATTGGAAACATATATTATCTAAAGAAACAATATGACATTTCAATTAAATATTTCACTAAATCTTTTTCATTATATAAAAAAAATAATAATGAATTAGGAATTGCTGACAGTTATACGAATCTAGCTAACGCGGTTTCTGATAATGGCGATTTTGATAAAGGATTAGAATATTACAATAAGTCTAATGTGATTTTAATAAGATTAAAGGACAAGTATGGCATTGCCACAAATTACAATAATATTGGAGACTGTTATATTGTTTTAAAAAAATACAACTACGCACTGGATTATTTTGAAAAAGCATTGGCTCTTTCCCAAGATATTAATGATTTGGGTTTAACTTCTATAATTTATTCGAATATTGCTAATATCAAAAAAGCACAAAATAATTTCAAAGAAACAGTGGATTATGCAAACAAAAGTTTGAAAATTGCTGTTGAAATTAACGATTTGGGAATTCAGTCAGAAAGTTTGTTGACCTTATCTAAGGTTTATGAAGATAGCAACGATTTTCAAATGGCTTTGAAGTTTAAAAATCAATATATAGCAATTAAGGACAGTATGTTATTGCAAGACAACACTGAAAAAGCTCATTTTTTCCAAGCATTAAATGACTTGGAATCAAATCAATCTACCATAAATGAATTGACTATAAAAAACGAAAACAATCGCTTAAAATTAGAATACAAAAACAGATTAAGTTCCTTTTTTATAGTAACATCTATTCTTTCTATAATTTTTATTGTTTTTTTAATATTCCAACAAAGAGCTAAAAGAAAAACGTATAAATTATTAGCCTATAAAAGCGAGCAAGTTGTAAAAATGAAAGATGAAATTCAAACTCAACACGATCGCTTAAAAGATTTAAACAGTACAAAAGACAAACTTTTTAAAATTTTGGCACACGATTTAAAAAACCCGTTAAGTTCAATTGAAGGATTTACAGATCTTATGATTGAAGACGGTGCCGGGAGTGATGAGGAGGAAAGAATGTTGTTTTTAACAACAATAAAAAACTCAGCTAATAAAGCGTCTTCCATTTTGAATGGGTTATTTATTTGGGCAATAAATCAAGAAAAAATTCTTAAGACTAAAAAAATCAACCTTTTTAGTCTCCTAAAGGATGAAGTAAAGCTATTGGAAATTCAGGCATTGTATAAAAAAGTATCTGTACTAATTAACGTTGAAAATAACATTTATGTTAAGGCTGATGAAGATATGCTGGGTACTGTTCTACGAAATTTGATTTCGAATGCTATAAAATTCACTCATTCAAAAGGTGAAATTTTGGTAACTTCTAAAATAGCAGATAATTTTGTGGAGATAACTATCAAGGATAATGGAGTAGGTATGACGATGGTAGAAGTCGAAGGTTTATTTAGGGTTGATTATAATGTTTCTAAAGAAGGAACTGCAAATGAAAACGGATCGGGACTGGGATTAGTTTTGTGTAAAGATTTTATTGAAAAACAAGGAGGTAAAATTTGGGTTCAGAGTATTGTCAATGTTGGAAGCGAATTTAAGTTTACATTGCCATTATACATTAACACCAAAGAACAAAAAAAGACTGCTTAAAAAAACCATCAAGTACTGGTTAATCTTTAAACTCGCTTGGTGTGCGTATTCAATTGATTTTAATTATACCTTTCTTTTAAAAAGGGGATTGCCTTAGTTCTCATTATTCTATAATAACTTGTTAGTAGACAAGATCTTATTTCGCCTCTAAAGCTTTTGTAAGCAATCTTACTCTTCACTTTTAAGCAAAAAAAAGACCTTACATTGCTGTAAAGTCTTTTTAAAAAGCTCCCTCTCTTGGGCTCGAACCAAGGACCCTCTGATTAACAGTCAGATGCTCTAACCAACTGAGCTAAGAAGGAAACTGTATATTTTTATATGTAAGAACTTTTTGATCTTGTTTTTTATTACTTTAGAAACGAAGCCTGTTTCAGCGGTAAAGAGGTGCAAAGATAGGACTAAATTTGAATTTTCAAAATATTAAGCCCTTTCTTTAAATGAAAATTTTCAAGTGATAAATAAACCCGGAATTTGCTCATAAATTTATATTCAGCAAATGAATGGATCCGGCGATTAAGATTTTAGAAAATATTTTTCAAAAGCATCTTATAACTATTTCGTCTTACTTCAAGAGCAACCTTTTAACGACATATCAATCTTAAATAAATACACAAAGGTATCCGGAAACAAAGAGGATTTAGATAATTATTTTTTTGTCGAATTGATATAAACTTCGATAAGAAATAAGGAAGAACACTTGCAGCATTAGCACTCTTCAAATTAAAATTGAAGCAGTTAAATTTGTTAATTCGGTATTATTTTAATGATGCCTTTTCCTTCCACAGCCATATAGATATAACCGTCAGGTCCTTGTGCCACGTTCCGCAAACGACCTATGTCGGCGGCTATTTTTTGTCGGCCTATCACTTTTTTACCTTGCAATTTCAGTAATTCCAGATATTGGAATTTTAGGGAACCTACCAGTAAATGGCCTTTCCAATCAGGATATTTATCGCTGGTAACGAATGTCATTCCGCAAGGGGCGATGGATGGAGTCCAATAATAAATAGGATTTTCAATTCCCGGTTTTTCCTGCACTTTACTTATGGTAGTGTTGTCATAGTCGATGCCGTAGGTTACCACTGGCCACCCATAATTTGCGGCTTTTTTTAAAACATTGATTTCATCACCGCCTTTAGGTCCATGTTCGTGTTCCCAAATTTCGCCGGTAACAGGATGTTTCGCCAGTCCTTGTGGATTACGGTTTCCATAAGTATATATTGCCTCTTTCGCCCCCTTTTTACCCACAAACGGATTGTCTTTTGGGATACGACCGTCGTCATGTAAACGGTATATTTTGCCGTTATCACGATTGATGTCTTGCGGGTTTACGAATTCCTCTCCGCGTTCTCCCACTGAAAAATACAAATAGCCTTCATTGTCAAAAACGATTCGGGAGCCAAAATGCTGTCCTGCAGTGGTGTTTGGGGAGCATTTGTATATGGATTCAATCTGGATTAGGCTTTCGTTTTGGAGTTTTGCTCTTATCAGTTTGGTGTTGCCTCCTTTTCCCCCTTCTTCTGCGGAGGAATAGCTGATGTATATCCAGCCATTTTTAACGTATTGTGGATGTGTTGCGATATCAAGTAATCCTCCCTGACCACGGTTGTAAACTTCGGGGACGTTTTTAATTTCGGTTTTTATACCGTTTTTAGAATGGTACAATACCCCGCTTTTTTCAGTGATTAGCATAGAGCCATCCGGAAGCCAAGTCATTCCCCAAGGGATAGAAATTCCAGATGCTATGGTTTTAAAAGTATAGTTTTGTACTTCGTCCTTGAGCGCGACATCGTTTTGCTTTACTTGTGAGTTACAGCTTATAAAAAAGCATAGAAATAGTAGTGGTGCAATTTTTTTCATGGCCGTACTCTTTTTTAATTGATAATAAAGATATTAAAAAAGTAAACCAACTTTAAAGAATGGTTTTATAAATACTGGTAGGACTTGAGTTTCCAGTTAAAAAGTGACCGTCAATATTGATGCTCTATACCCTATTTCAAAGTAGAAATCGAACCTAAAGAAAAACTCAAGAAACTTCCATTCGATCCGTTTGCATTGGACACTGTTTAAACGTAAAGTTACGCTTTTAAAAAGTTTCTTGTCAACAACTATTTTAGATATTGTAAAGTAGTAGTTTGATGGTTATTTATATTGAATAGATACTAAGTTCAATTTGTCAATTTTTTAATAACAAAAATATAAAACCGCGAGCAACTCTTGTTTTTTCGTTCAGTTTAAAGCAAAAAAAAGCCCGACATTGCTGTCAGGCTTTTAAAAAGCTCCCTCTCTTGGGCTCGAACCAAGGACCCTCTGATTAACAGTCAGATGCTCTAACCAACTGAGCTAAGAAGGAAACTGTATATTTTTATATATAAGAACTTTTTAATCTTGTTTTGGTGCTTTATTATGATGTTTGTTTCAGTTGTAAAGCGGTGCAAAGATAGGGGTTAATTTGATTTCTGCAAGCAAAAATTAAACTTTTTTTTGTTTTTTTTATTTCCCTACAATTGACTTGTATATGTCGTTTCCATTTGCAAATAATAATAGCGTTATAAGTAAAACAAAACCAACCATTTGAGCGTTTTCAAGGAATTTGTCACTTGGCTTTTTACCACTAACAATTTCGTATAATAAAAACATTACATGACCTCCATCAAGTGCTGGAATAGGCAATAAGTTCATTACTCCCAACATAATTGATAATAATGCCGTGATGTTCCAGAATACTTCCCAGCTCCATGAACTTGGGAAAATATCAAATATGGCTTTAAAACCACCTACTTGTTTATATGCACCCGTACTTGGGCTGAAAATCATCTTCAGTTGTTTTCCGTAACCCACTAACTGGTCTTTTCCTTTTGTTATCCCTACAGGAATTGATTCCATGAATCCAAATTCTTGCTTGCTTACTTTATAGTATCCCAGTTTTTCCATAGCGGAATTGCTTAAACCTCCTTGAATAACTCCCAATTTTCCTTTGTTGTTTACAGCAATTTGAATTTCTTGTTCTTTTTGATCGCGTAAAATAGTCGCAGAAATAGTTTTTCCTTTGCTATTATCTAATATCGATTGTACTTCATCAAAATATTTAATTTTTTGACCGTTTAGACCTATTACTAAATCTTTTGGTTCAAAAACCGTATTGACAGAACCTTCAGATACTTCACTAATAATAAATGGCATTCTCCTGGAAAGCAAAGGTTCTTTTTCAATTTTTGACAGTTGATCAATAAAATCAGCAGGCATTTTTATGGTTTGTTCAGCTCCGTTTCTTTCGATAAGAACCTGTTTTGCCATAATAATTTTAATAGTGATTTCATTATCAAATTTGGTAATTTTTTCTCCGTCAACAGCAATGATTTTATCGGCTGTTTTAAAACCAGCTTTTTGCATCACGGGGTTTTCAATTAAAAAACCATCCTTAAAATCCTCCATGGCAATATACGTATCGCCATAAGCAAATGCCATCCCAATATATATGATAAACGCTAAAATGAAGTTTACCGTAACTCCACCAAGCATAATAATCAAACGTTGATAAGCTGGCTTTGAACGAAACTCCCAAGGTTGTGGTGGCAAAGCCATTTGCTCTTTGTCCATACTCTCATCGATCATTCCTGATATTTTTACATAACCACCTAGAGGCAACCATCCAATACCATATTCAGTATCACCAATTTTCTTTTTTAGAAGGGAATATTTAACGTCAAAAAACAAATAGAATTTTTCGACTCTGGTTTTAAATAACTTGGCAGGAATGAAATGCCCTAATTCGTGAAGTATAATCAGTAATGATAAGCTCAATAAAAATTGAGAAAGCTTGATAAATATATCCATTTTTTAATTTTGATTCTTAATATGACGCACAAAAGTAAGGTTTTCTATTTTATATATAAAGGTTTAGTTTTTACGATGTAATAAATGTTTGTTAATAATCACCATTTTCACTCTAGCTTTCTGTATTGCCTTTTATCTCCATTTGGAGGATTCCCTTTTTAAATTTCTTTTTTTAGTTTTATTTTCAAATTATAACGCAACTGCAGTAGTTTTTTTACTACATTTAAACCGTGAGGTCTTAACAATCAGTTGTTATGATCTCAACAAGTGTCCTAAATACCACTTTATAACTATCCAGGACTTTCTATTATTTGGTTTTACACCAAATTTTCAAAAACAGCAACCTATTATTCCGGATTCAATATTCCATAAGGAAGCATTTTCTATGCCCAAAAAAGCAATTTAAATGACTTTAGCGGCTATTTACAAAGATGCCTTCTATTATTATAACTATAAATACAACTATGAAAAATATTGGTCTGATTCTTTTTCTATTACTGCCTATAGGATTTTTAAGCGCCCAAAACACAACTGGTATTACAGGAAAAGTGATTGAAGCTAAAACCCAAAACCCCTTAACAAACGTTGTTGTAAGTATTCAAAATACCAGTTTGATGCAACTAACTTCAAAAGAAGGTGTCTTTTCTATTGAGAACATTGATGTAGGTGATCAGCTTGTTCTTATAAGGAGTCAAGGCTATAAGGACGAATTGTTTCCAATATTTATTATTGAGGGACAAATGCTGGATTTAGGAACGGTGGTTCTTGAGGAGGATCAAACCACTGAACTGCAATTAGGAATGGTCCGACTTTTCGAAACTGATTTAAGTGATGACAATAGCGGTTCCGAGAGTACTTCTGGGCTTTTGCAATCTTCTAGAGATGCATTTCAGCAAGCGGCAGCATTCAACTGGGGACAGGCACGATTTAGAATTCGGGGGTTAGACAGTGAGTATTCCACGTTGATGATAAACGGTTTGACTATGAATAAACTATATGACGGCAGACCGCAATGGGGCAATTGGGGCGGATTGAATGATGCCATTCGGAATCAGGAATTCACAATAGGAACCTCTGCCTCTGATTATACTTTTGGAGGGATTCTGGGAACCCAACAAATCAATACCCGAGCTTCTAATTATAGAACGGGCTCCCGAATCACCTTTTCCGGAACAAACACTAATTATAGTTGGCGCATGATGGGAACGCATGCATCCGGAATGAATAGTCGGGGCTGGGCTTATGTAGTTTCAGCAGGTAAAAGAATGGCTCAAGAAGGATATTTCGAAGGGACTAGTTATGACGCGAATTCTTTTTTTATAAGTATCGAAAAAAAGCTGAGTGAGCAACATTCGTTGAATATCACGGCATTTTACACTCCGAATACCCGCGCCAAAAACTCCCCAAACACCACAGAAGTAACTGAACTTACAAGTGAAAAGTACAACTCGTACTGGGGATGGCAGAACGGGAAAAAACGGAACGCCCGAACGAAAACCATCGAAGAACCCATTTTTATGTTGAACCATTATTATAAAATTAACGATCACACTAATCTTAATTCTAGTGTGATGTATCAGTTTGGGAAAATTGGTAACACCAACATTGATTTCCAAAACGCCAACAGTCCCGACCCAACTAATTACAGGAAGTTACCAAGCTATTTCAGTTCGCTTTACGAAAAAGACAAAGGGGAATATCCCGGAAACTTCATTCCTGATTATGAAAATGCCGAGAAAAGCAGGCTGTTGTTTTTGGCTAATCCTCAAATCGATTGGAACGCAATGTATCAAGCCAATCAAAATGTAATATTAGATTCCAATGGAAATCCAACGGGTTATGAAGCCGCAAAAAGTAAATATGTTTTATACGAAGACCGTACTGATGATAAAACGATAGCAGTAAATACCACTTTCAATACACAATTGACTGATAATATAATTTTGAATGCCGGAGGTCTTTTTCGGAATTTGAAATCCCATAATTATCAAAATGTATTGGATTTATTAGGAGGTGGATACTTCGAGGATATTGATGGTTTTTATTCTGGTAATCAGGCACAATCTGATTTGAATAATCCTAATCGCCAAGTGGTTGTTGGGGACGCCTATGGATACAATTATAATTATGTAGCGACTACTTTTGATGCCTTCACACAGTTTAGGTTTTCGTACAATAAGATTGATTTCTATTTGGCTCAAAATTTCAGTAGCTCCACTTATCAAAGGGAAGGCTTGTTCCAAAACGGGATATATGAAAAGAACTCCTTTGGCAAAAGCGAGAAAGTGGTGTTCGAAAATTTTGGTTTCAAAGCAGGCTTAATTTATAAATTATCAGGAAAGCAGTTGTTGACTTTTAATGGCGCTCATTCGACCAAAGCTCCAACGGTAAGAAACACATTTCCAAATGCACGCTTGAATAATTCTATTGCCAACGGACTCGATAGTGAAAATATCAGCAGTCTGGATGCGAGTTATATTTTTCGTTCTCCGAAACTAAAAACCCGACTCACCGCTTATTATACTTCAATGAAAAATGCGGTCAAAACTTCCTTTTTTTATGCCGAAGGTATTTTTGATAATGGCGCGGGTTATACCAATACAAATGCTTTTGTGAGCCAGACTTTATCAAAGCTTGATAAGAAAAACATGGGAGCAGAATTAAGTATGGAATACCAAATAAACACCACTTTAAAATCAACCTTATCTGCAGCTTATGGAAAATTCACCTATAGCAATAATCCCAAAGTAAGTATAAATAATGATGCCCTCGCTACGCCGGAGAACAGCAAACCGACGTTTGATTTTGGAACGGCGGCATTAAAAAATTACAAGCAGGCCGGAATGCCTCAACAAGCCTATAGTGTAGGACTGGAATACAGAGACCCTAAGTACTGGTGGATAGCTGCCAATATGAATTACCTGAAAGATACCTATATCGACGTGTCACCTATTTCAAGAACCGATCGTTTTTATACGAATCCCAACAGTGGCTTCCTTTTCCCCGAAGCTACAGAGGAAAGAGCAGCAGAATTATTAAAACAAGAAAAATTTGATCCTGTCGCACTTTTAAATATTATAGGCGGAAAATCCTGGCGTATCAAAGGGAAAAACATTGGGTTTTTTGCGAGTATTAATAATGTACTCGATGTTAGTTATAAAACGGGAGGTTACGAGCAAGCACGAAACGCGAATTTCCGAAAGTTAAATCAAGACGTTTCCAGCGGTACACCTTCTTTTGGGAACAAATATTTTTATGGCTATGGCCGTACTTATTTCATAAATCTTTATATCAATTTATAAACTTAAAACGCCTCTTTATGCAAACGTATTCTGGTAAATCATTTCTTTTGGTATTTTTTCTTTTTGTTATTTCGGGTTGTGAAAGCGATAAAGTAACCATTCCTAAACTGAATTGCACCCAAAAAGATTTAGTTACAAACAAAAGGGTTGAAGAGATTCGTGCCAATGCTAATTCGGTGGTGACGCAATATGGATTTGATGATATTATTGAGGCCTATGTGGTTTCCAGCGATGAGTCTGGTAATTTTTTCAAATCCATCTCTTTTCAAACTTTGGCAACAGCCACAGCTCCTGCAGTAGGTTTTAGTGTCGCTGTTGATGCCACTAATACCTATATCGATTATAGATTTGGGAATAAGGTGTATATAAAACTCAAAGGGCAATATTCAGATGTTTTTCATGGCGGAATTAGAATTGGGGGGATTTATGTAAACTCCTTCAACGAAGCGGCTATAGGGAGATTGTCTCAAAACGAGTATAAAGACGTACTTCACGCCTCTTGTACAACTCTGACAGAAGAAAAACTGGTCAGGTCGATTACAATTCCAGAACTGTTGAATGATTCTAATTTAAACACATTAGTTGAGTTGTCAGACGTTCAGTTTACTGCTGCGGCATCTGGCCGCCGTTATTATGAAAGCACAAAGGATGTGGGAGGGGCGACGAACTGGAATTTGATTGATAAAAGAGGAAACCAAATCATTTTTAGAACCAGCAGTTATTCGGATTTTGCCACTAAATTAGTGCCTAATGGAAGCGGAAAAGTAAAAGGAATTTTAACTAGATACGGTCCCGATTATCAGCTTGTTGCCCGATCTGAGAAAGATGTTGACATGACTGGCGCAAAAGGAGTCCCTTTCTTTTCGGAAGATTTCCAAACGGCAGTTGACAAAACGAATCTGAGTCTTCCGGGATGGGCCAATATTGCCCAAGCAGGAACAATATTCTGGAAAGGAACGGTGTATTCCGGCAATGGTTGTGCTGAATTTAATACCACGGGAGCCAAAGTTGTTTCTAACATTGCCTGGCTCATATCTCCCAAAATAGATATGGATATACATACCAATGAAATATTGACTTTTAGGTCAGCCCAGCATCATCTGGATGTCGACTCTCCCTTGAATTCGCTTGAAGTCTATGCCTCAAATAATTTTGACGGACTGAATGTGACCAAAGCCACTTGGATTCCTCTTAGTGTTATTTTGCCTAAGCAGGGAACTCCGTGGTATCAATTTATAGGAAGTGGAGGAGTGGACCTGTCTTCTTTTAAAGGAAAAATCAACATTGCATTTAAGTATACTGGATCAGGTAAGAACTTGGCTTTGGATGGCGCTTTTCAAGTTGATGATGTTCAGGTTTATGGGGATAAATAAGTTGTTGTTGTAGGCAACAATTTTGAATTTTTTTTAAGAATGTTCTTTAGGCAATTTCACTATATTTGCGACTTTCCTAATAAAAATCAATCATGAAAAAAATTCTATTTGTTCTGGCATTATCACTTTTTATCTCTTGTGGAAAAGATAAAGAAACTGATTTTGCTGTTAAAAAAGTAAAAGAAATCAGTTACGCTGCTAAAAACGACCAAGATATTATTGCTTATGTTGCTAAAAATAAATTAAAAGCTACTAAATCTAGTACAGGGTTGTATTATGTAATCAATGAAACAGGTAAAGGTATTCACCCTGCGCCGGCTTCAACCGTAAGAGTAGCATATAAAGGGTATTATACAAATGGTGTTATTTTTGATCAAAGTACTACTACTGGAATATCGTTTACCTTGTATCAAGTAATTAATGGATGGAAAGAAGGAATTACTTATTTTAGAGAGGGTGGTAGCGGAATCCTTTTAGTTCCGGCACACCTTGGTTATGGAAATTATGATTATAATGGAATTCCAGGTGGTTCAGTTCTTATTTTTGATATTAAACTAATCTCTGTGAATTAAGGGATTAACACTATAAATTATATAAAAAAGGCAATAAGAATTGAGTATTATACCATTTGTCAATATACTTTAGTCCAATGTTTTTTTTGTCACATCGAGCGCAGTCGAGATGCTGCAATGGTTCTCGACTGCGCTCGAACTGACAATCGGACTAATTTATAAATATTGGTGGTGTAAAGTCTTTTTTTGTGCATTTATGCACTATATATTGGTAGTTGTTAATTTCTAACAATTCATATTTTCTACCAATATTTTGTACCTAACGGCACTTGCAAATCAAGGGTTTGAATTTGTAATCAAGAAGTGGTTTTCTTAAGGCTTGAATTTATTTTATCCATTGCTGTATACTTAGAAAACTTCTCTAAAAGGATTTTTAGTTTTGGATCAATGTAATTTTTGCAAAAGGGTTTCTCTGGATTTTTATAATAATAATTTAGAATCTCTTCCCTGGACGCTTTAAAATTAAGGAACGGCATTACAGTTGTAATAATCTCATTTTTAAAATGCGGTTGTAATTTTGAAAGTATAGTTTTTGCTTTGGCCTGTTGTTCTAAATTGAAAAAGTAAATAGCCGAACGGTATTTTTCTCTCATAGAATGTTTGACTGTGCTTTTATGTGTGTGAAGATGGATTTCAATAAGCACTTCTAATGAAATTTTTGACGCATCAAAATGAATAATAACCGCTTCCGAAAAAGATTCATTATTTCCATTTGAGGCTATCCAACCTTGTTCTACTTTTTCAACTCCAATTAAAGATTGAAAAACAGCTTCGGTACACCAATGACAACCGCCTCCAAGCCCTATTTTTTCAGTCATAATGTTTTGTTCTTTATCCATTTCATATGGGTGTAAAATTCACTTGCACCAATTGTTACACTTCTCAAAATCTAAAGATACTAAAAATCTGTTTTTTCATAGGATTGGGAATTAATGTAAGATGATGTTTTGGACTGTTTAAGTCAAGTTTTTTCAATAGTTTTCTCTTAACGAATCCTTCTTTTTGTTGTCGGATAATTTTTTTTGGTAAGAGGAACGAAATGTTTCCTGTCAAGACATAAAAAAAGTATCATAAATCACAGTTTTAATTTTTTAAGATGTGATATACTCGATTTCTACCTAGCAAATCATTAAATTTGTAGCTTATTCAAAGTTATGTTAGAAAAAGAAGTATTAAATTTCGAAAAAACAGCCATTGTAGGTATTGTAACTCAAAATCAAAGCGAAGAGAAATTAAAAGAATATCTTGACGAATTGGAGTTTTTAACATTTACAGCGGGCGGTGAAGTGGTAAAGCGTTTTTCACAAAAAATGGAACGCCCTAATCCTAAAACTTTCGTGGGAACAGGAAAAATAGAGGAAATTCATTTGTATGTAAAAGAGAACGGAATTTCAACATTGATTTTTGATGATGAATTATCTCCTTCGCAACAAAAGAATATTTCAAAAATAATAGTGGAATGTAAAATTCTAGATAGGACTCACCTTATCCTGGATATTTTTGCCCAAAGAGCCGAAACTTCTTATGCGAGAACGCAAGTAGAACTGGCACAATGCCAATATTTATTACCAAGACTTTCCGGAATGTGGACTCACCTTGAGCGCCAAAAAGGGGGAATTGGAATGCGCGGACCTGGAGAGACTGAGATTGAAACGGACAGACGTATTGTACGCGATAGAATTGCATTATTGAAAGATAAAATCAAGGCGATCGACAAGCAAATGGGTACGCAACGCAGCAACCGTGGTTCTATGGTACGTGTGGCATTAGTGGGATACACTAATGTTGGTAAATCCACTTTGATGAATGCAGTAGGGAAAAGCGATGTGTTTGTTGAAAACAAACTTTTTGCTACTTTAGACACCACTGTTCGAAAAGTAGTGATTAAAAATCTCCCGTTCTTGCTTTCTGATACCGTAGGTTTTATCAGGAAATTACCAACACAGCTGGTAGATTCTTTTAAAAGCACACTGGATGAGGTTCGTGAAGCTGATTTATTGTTACACGTTGTGGATATTTCGCATCCAGAATTTGAAGATCATATCGAATCAGTAAACCAAACTTTATTAGACATCAAAGCTAATGACAAACCGATAATTATGGTTTTCAATAAAATTGATGCGTATAAACATTTGACCATCGACGAAGATGATTTAATGACCGAAAAAACGCCAAGACACTACACATTAGAAGAATGGAAGTCCACTTGGATGAGTCGAGTAGGAGAGGAAAATGCGTTATTTATTTCAGCAACAAACAAAGAAAACTTCGAAGAGTTTAGAGAGCGTGTTTACGAAACGGTAAGACAAATTCACATTACCCGTTTTCCTTACAACAAGTTTTTATATCCGGATTATAAGGATGCTATCGAGAAAGAAGAGGAAGAAACGGAATAATTATTTTCTACCCCAAAAAATAAATACACGAATCCCTTTTGATCTTTTCATTAGGGATTTTTTTTGGGCATCCCCCAGCTTCCACTCCGTTACAGCAGCGTCAGGCTGTTCGCTGCAATCTTTTATTTCGTTGCACTACATAAAAGGATTTACACTGCCATCCTTTATGCGGGTTTTTGGGATTAATCACGATTGTGTTTTACAAACGTTTTATACGAAAAAAACGATATATTTGAGAGGAAATAAGTCTGATAACGTCAGAGTATATACTTGTTACAAGTAAATCTGCCTCACAAGTCTATGTAAACAGACGTTTATTTTCCTCTATTTTGTTATCAAAGAATAAGATTTACTTGGTGGGAATAATAAACTCATAGCAGAAGCTCTTAATTTAAAATTACATCCTTTATCTTCAACTTTTCCATCTGCTTTTCTTTTCATATTATAATCAACTGTAATTGCTCCAATATCAATTAATAATCCAAATTGATTTACTAATGGATTTTTTGTATGAACAACTTTTTTAAATAAAAAATACTCTTCATTCCTAATCATTTTACTTTCAGCTTCTATCCAGAATGTTTCTTTATGCTTTGCTATTAATGTACTTTTTAAGTCTTCTAATTTCCAAGTCAAAAAATCACCGATACTTGGATTATCTGAATTTTCTAAAAGATGGTCTAATTCATAATCTGTTTTTAAAATTAAACCTTGTGCATTTCGTCCAGTAGCTCTTATGGTATTATATAATCTATAAATTCCTTTTTCCCAATATCCAAATTCATCGAGTATTTGATTTCTATTCTTAAATTTACTTAATTCCCAATTTGGTTTTTGGGCGAATAATCCTTTTCTTGTTCCTTTATTTTCTCTTGCAGACTTCAATTCAATTCCCTTATAATCAGGACTTTTAGAAGAGTTCATTTGAATTCCTAATAAATGTTCTAAAGTTCTTCCAATTGAAGTATCTGCTTGTAAAAGTGCAGGAATAAATCCAGCAGAAGCTATATTTCGTAACTTTATTAAAAGTTCATCACTAATTACGTTTGATATTCTGTTAATATCATTGATTAATTCTTTAATTGGATTTACAAGTGATGAATTTATTAGTGATTCAATAGGAGTCTTTGTTAAATTTACAACCCAAATTTGCTTTTCAAAGCTTATTAATGCTAAAATATCATTTGGACTACAATATTTTGAAATTCCATAAAACCAAATTCTTGGATCACCGCCATTTTTTTTTGCTTTAGGCCTGTAAAGAGAAGCTTTTGAATCAACAAACGCATCACTTGTGACTATAATGGAATCTATTATAACACCATTTTCTTTTGCTCCTTGCTTTTGAAATTCATAGTCGTGTAAATCATTTTCTTTTAAATAACTTCTAACAGAACCAGTTGCATCCATTATTCCTTTTTCCAAACCTGTTTTAGTAATTTCTATTAATGTTGTGGAAATCGTATTCTCGGCAAAAATCTTTATCCTATCAATCTCAATTGTGGTTAAATCTCTCATAAACTATTTATTTGATATTCTTCAATATTTCTAAAGCGACCGCTCTAGCCATTAGTGGTGGAACTGCGTTACCAACTAATGTATATTGTGGAACTTCGAATTTACGTTTATTTCCTCCTGTAGAACGTTTTCCTTGGAAAACAAAAGAATCATCAAAAGATTGAAGTCTTGCCATTTCTCTAACAGTCAATGATCTTGGATTTGAATAATGAATATAATCGTCTGCAATAGTCATAATTGTAGAACTTTGACCTTCCGGTTTTAAAACAGTATAACTTCTTTTATCAGATTCTAAACCAATTGCTTTAAGATTTGCCTTTGCAGATTCGTAATTTCCTGACTTTAAAATAACAGAGAGCCTTTTTATAACATCATTATTTTGTTTACTGGTTTTATGATTTTGTAATGGTGCAACTAAATGCGATAAAGTGTTTTCGAGTTCCTCGAAACTTCTAACATAAAACGGGTTCTTTGCATTTGCAAAGCGTTCATTTAAACGCCCTTTTTTTGACCATTCAGAATAGCTTAACCCATCACTTTCATTTGGTTTACCATCTATATTTCTTTTCTGAATTAACGATTTCATTTTTTCAGTAGAACCATTGAATTGTGCTTTTAAATTAATTTTTTCATAATCAAATCTTTCATCATCATTCCCAACAAAATCCAAATCATAAATAGCTTCAAATACATTAACTTTTTCGTTATGTTTTACCGTTGCAGGAACATCATTTATTAATTTCTGGTCTTTTCTACATCCAATGAACAAAACTCTTTCTCGATTTTGAGGAACACCATAATCTGATGCTAATGCTACAAATGGTTGCTCAATATTGTACAGTCTGATTTTAGATAAAATAGTTTCAAATTGGTTTACTTTATTAGCTTTTATAACAAATGAATTTAAACCTTTAACACATTCATCAAAAGAGTAATCAAATATTTCAAGTGCTGTAATAATTTGTTTTACTTCATCAGAAAAATTTTCGTTTGGTTTTAAATTGTTAAAAGAAGTATGTATTTTTTCAATAATTGTTTCTGGTTCAATTGAAGTTAAAAAAGAATCAAAATCATCTGCAAAAAAATCATTATCTACATTTGAAAATGCTTTTTCATTAATTACTTTTTTTCTAATATATTGAAGCTCTTTAACACGTTTTAAAAGATTAAAACCGTGGCGAATTGTACTGATGTTTTTGTCTGTTTTACTTGTTTTGTAATTAACAATTTTCGGGGTTAATATTCTAAATTTGTTTTCTAAGCTATTAATATAACTATTCTTTAAATTATCTAACTCTTTATCAGTAGCCTTTTCAAATTGTAAACGCAAATTGTAACATTCTAAAATAAAAGATTGTTCCGTTTCTATTTTCTTAAGTTGTGCAACGAAAAATATAAGTTGATTGAATTCTTTTAAATCTACAATTGACCTAATTTCTTGCAAAATCATATCTTTAATTTTGCCTTGTTCTTTTGTCAAAATTCCTTTGACATTTTCCATAACAAAATATTTTGGACGCAATTGTCTAATCACTTTTAAATAATGAGCAAATAAATCATCTTTTTTATCAAACTTTTTTCTTTTGCCAGCCAAACTAAAACTTTGACAAGGTGGTCCGCCACAAACAATATCAATTTCTTTATTACTAATTTTCTTTAAAAAATTATCCAAAAAATCTGGCTCTGTTATGTCTTGACGAAGAAATTCGGCATCTAACCCAAGTTGATAATTATATCTTGCCAAATGTGTAAGTTCACAATTTTCATTTATATCACTTGCTAATCTAAAATCGTAAAACTTGTTTCCATATTCTGCTTGAAGAAAACCTTCACTAAAACCTCCCGCTCCAGCAAATAAATCAACAAAAGTTACTTTAGACTTTGTTTCATATTCTGTTGGAGGTTCCGAAAGAATATTAATTTCGGTATTTTCTTTTCTATTATATACCAATGACGCTATTTTTTCTTTAATTTTTTTGTCTGTAAAGTTTGTATGTGGTTCATTTTCAAAATATTTCTCAACCTCTTGTTTTAAAAAATTTAAAAATTTATTTATTGATTTAAATGAGCTTTCGGAATCCAAAACCATTTGATTGGAACTGTCCCAATCTTTCTTCATTATTTTTTCTCCAGTTGCAACTTTGATTTGCAAATCTTTTTGACGCAAAACAAGATGAATTGGGAATCTTTTACTTTTATCAGCTTTATCTAAATAGAATTTGACATTTATCATTTTACGGACGTTTTTACGGATACGGACAAATTTACGGACAAATTTCTAACAGCAACAAGAAAAAAAGTATTTATTTTTAGCGAATTAAAAATAAAATGACCACATTTGAAATAAACCGAAAGGCAGCTAGAAACACACTTCCCTTGGCATTTGCAAATTCAGTGGAAAAGACGTTTTATTCGTTTTTCGTATAAATGGATATTGGTTTTCATAGCTTGCAACATTGAGAAACTTATTTGAAGTGTTTGTAATAATGTATAAAGCCATTAAATAAAAAATGACTTACGAGCGTCATCCAATTAAAAAAACAGAATAACATGAACCTAATTGAACTAAAAGAAAGACAAAACATTTCTAACAATATTAAATTAAATAAAATTTATATTCATTTTGGAAATATTCTAAAAGAATTAGATAAAAAGGGTTTGCCTCTTAATATTATTGAAAACATTAATCAGGATATTGAAGAATTAAATTCTTCTTCTCTAGCACATAATGATCTTTCCAAATTAGTTAAAAAGAAACAAACGAATATATTAAGGGTAATTGAGAAGGAACTTAAAATTGTAACTAAAAACCACTATCGTAATCTTTGGCTAGCTTTAGGGATGTCTGTTTTTGGCTTGCCATTAGGAGTTGCATTTGGATTAATGGTTGGTAATCTAGGTTTATTGGCATTAGGGTTGCCATTTGGTATGTTAATCGGAATCGCAGTGGGTTCAAAAATGGACAAAAAAGCCTTAGAAGAAAATAGACAATTAAACATTGAATGTTCATAACAAACTTCTTTAAATCGTATTGAATGTAAATACTAAGAAAGTTGCTTAAAGACATTCTCTAAAACCCATAATTCACTCCCAGCCCAAACACTTCCCTAACCTGATGATGTTTAATGGAATTGTCATCATAAATTACCTGTAAAGCTAATGTCGCTGAGAGGTAATTGTTGATTTTCATAAGGACATTCATTTGGTAATCCACATCTACATTTTCTGGTTTGTCCAGATAATTGGAATATAAATTCAAGCGATTTTCAATGGACACATTTGCCATAATACTGAATTTATAATAAGCTGAAAGACTGGCGCCAAATTCAAATCTAGAACTATCGCCTTGAAGCACTCCAAAAGAAGATTTTAAATCAGTAAAGTGTTCATGAACCAATATTAATTTTGCCGTAGCAGGGGAAACATTTAAACTCAGGCGGCTGTTTTTTTTCCAAAGCATTCCGGGACCAAATTGAGTATATGAAGGAGAAAAAAAATGAGAAAGACGTTCTCCATCTTTGCTGTAACCCACATCCATTTGTGTTTTGAAATTAAAGAATATGGAGTAGTACCATTGTCCTTTTGCCTTTTTCCCCCAAAGGGAATTTAGTTCCAGGCGGTCATCTGTTTTTGCCCATTTGCCGGCATTCTTTATTTTGGTTTGACCATAAGCGAGAATGAATTTATTATCCCATACTACATCACCTTTCATATAATTAAAATCATAATTGAGGCCAAAGTTTCCTGCAATGTTAGAAGTACCACCACCTAACCATTCGGCGTTATATTCAGATTGGTTAAAAAGCAATGTGATGTTTCCTATTTTGGTCCAGAGTTTTGTAGTGTCTTGTGGAGTTTCTTGAGCGTTTGCCAAAAACAGACCTAAAATAAATGCTAAGGGGAGTAGTATTTTTTTCATCTGATACTATTTTATATAGTAAAGATAAAAAGAATATAAATACATAAAGCATTAAAGCCGAATAGATTGTAGATCTATTCGGACTTTTATTTTACATATGAGTAAAGTTATTCTTTTTTTGACGCCTTGTATAAAGGAACCGCTGAACAGGCTTCGCCGTACATAATGCTTCTTGCAAATGGTTGCAAATAGTGTGCGGCCAATATATAGGCACGCATAGGCACTGGTTTTCTGGAACAGCCTTTTATAATGATAGGTTTATTTTCATAAACCGAATAATCTATTTTGGCAAGCAACTCTTCGTATAGAGCCGAATTTAAATCATCAATGTTTCCATCTACGATTTTCTTGGCAAAAGGAGCTAATTGGATCGTTACGAGTATAGAAGCCCAAGCCGGAACAATAGCATCAGTACTACAATTGATGGCCACAAACTGATCTTGGTATTGCGTCCAATCGTGATTTTTCAAATGCTCTCTAAAGTCTTTTTCTTTCAATAAAAAACCTTCTAACAGCCATTGCGAAATATCGAGTTGCACCCGGGTTCCCTTTGGAAAATAATCCTCAAGATCGAATACTTCCAAAACGCTATTGGCTACTTTGTTTACTATTTCTTCCATTATTGAAGTCTTAAAGTCTTAAAGTCTAATGTCGAAAGTTTTCGTTTTAGATTTAAAGACTTTGTTATGATTAATACGAAAATTAATTTAGTCTTACTGATTTTACAATAATCACAAGGTCTTTCATTCGACTTTATGACTTTTGACATTACGACTAATTAAAGCATCCCTAATTCTAATTTTGCTTCCTCGCTCATTAAATCTTTACTCCATGGCGGGTCAAAAGTAATTTCTACTTCAGCATCTTTTACGTGTTCAATTGACTTTACTTTTTCTTCCACTTCTCTAGGTAAACTTTCAGCTACTGGACAGTTTGGAGAAGTTAGTGTCATCAAGATTTTTACTTCGTAATCCGTATTTACCATAACGTCATAAATCAATCCTAGTTCGTATATGTCAACTGGTATTTCTGGATCGTAAATGGTTTTTAATTTTTTTACAATTGCTTCCCCTAGTAAGTTAGTGTCTATTTCTTCTGTCATAATTTTTTATTTTTTAAACTCTATAAGTTATTAATTTACTTATATGTTTGGAATCATTATTTTCTAGCACTGAATGCCAAAGCATACATTTTAATATTTTTTATCATCGAAACCAAGCCATTGGCTCTAGTGGGTGATAAATGTTCTTTCAACCCAATTTCGTCAATAAATGCCATCTCGGAATTGATGATGTCAGTGGCCGATTGATTAGAAAAAACACGAATTAATATCGCGATGATTCCTTTGGTAAGTATGGCATCACTGTCAGCAGTGAATACTACTTTGTCATCTGTTTGTTCTCCTTGCAACCATACTTTCGACTGGCAACCTTTAATCAAATTGTTTTCGGTTTTGAATTCCTCTTTGATAAGTGGAAGATTTTTCCCTAATTCGATGATGTATTCATAACGCTCCATCCAATCGTCGAACATTGAAAACTCGTCTATTATTTCTTCTTGTATTTCTTTTATCGTCATTATTCTTTTTCTGTAAATGAAACTATTTTGTCTACTAATTTTTTGATTTCAGCAGGTGGGAAACCATGATCAAAACTACTTGTTTCATAAGTTTTGTCTTTAGATGTGATTTTTAAACCCGCTATAGCAGCACCGTCATAAAATCTTTTTTCTGTTGGCGCTTTTAAGTTGGGTAATTCTTCCAGTTGAATGGCATTAAAAGAACTCATAAGTTGTTTCCAATCGGCATTCGAAATTTTTGTCTCAACGGGTTTGTCCAACCCTTTTCGGTCTTTTGACACTGATATCGTTTGGTTTTGGACAATTATTTTTTGGTAAAACCCTCTTGTGTTCGCCTCATATTCTATTCTCATATCTTCTTGAGCTATAGCCATAGTGTCATTTTGTACTTCAGTAATATTCGCTTGTTCAGCTATCTTTTTCTGACAATTACAGCTCATAAAAATAAATAAAATCGATGCTAAAAGGGATACTGTTTTCATATTTTTTTTTGTTGGTTTAGGATAGCATTTTTTGTGCTCTTTTCACGGCTTCTACAAATATATCGATTTCCTCTTTGGTATTATAGAATGAAAATGACGCTCTTATCGTTCCTGGAACACAAAAGAAATTCATAATCGGTTGGGTACAATGATGTCCTGTTCGCACTGCTATTCCTAATTTGTCAATTATCGTACCAATATCATACGGGTGGATTCCCTCAATATTAAACGAAATCACAGATGTTTTTGCTGCAGCAGTACCAAATATCTTCAATCCTTTGATTTCCAATAATCGCTTCGTTCCGTATTCTAATAATTCTAATTCCTGTTTTTGAATGTTCTCAAAACCAATTGAATTCATATAGTCAATTGCTGTCCCCATTACAATTCCGCCAGCAATATCAGGCGTTCCTGCTTCAAATTTATGGGGTAATTCAGCATAAGTGGTTTTTTCGAAAGTAACTTCTTTGATCATCTCACCACCACCTTGATACGGAGGTAATTTATTAAGCCAATCTTCTTTTCCATAAAGAACTCCCACACCTGTAGGTCCGCACATTTTATGTCCTGAAAAAACATAAAAATCACAGTCCAAAGCTTGTACATCTGGTTTAAGATGCGGTACCGCTTGAGCTCCATCAATTAGAACGGCAGCCCCAAAAGTATGTGCTTTATCAATAATGTATTTAATGGGATTGATGGTTCCCAGCGCATTCGAAATGTGATTTACAGCTACGATTTTGGTTTTGTCCGATACTAATTTATCGAATTCCGCCATAATCAATTCGCCATTTTCATTCATTGGAATGACTTTAAGAATGGCTCCTGTTTTTTCGCAAAGCATTTGCCAAGGAACGATATTGCTATGGTGTTCTAATGCAGAAACTAGTACTTCATCTCCCGCTTTTAATATAGAGGCAAAACCATTGGCGATTAAATTGATTCCAAAAGTTGTTCCCGAAGTAAAAAGCACTTCGTGACAATGTTTTGCATTAATATGGCTCTGTATTTTACCACGAGATTCTTCATAAGCATCAGTGGCTAACTGGCTTAAAGTGTGTACGCCACGATGAATATTAGCATTGATTTCCTGATAATATTTGGAAATTGCATCTATTACAATTTGTGGCTTTTGTGAAGTGGCACCGTTATCGAAATAAACTAATTGTTTTCCATTTACTTTTTGAGAAAGAATTGGAAAAGCGGCTCTTATTTTTTGAATGTCTAGCATAATTATTTAGAAAAATTCTAAATACAAAAGTACTAATTCTAAATTGTTTTAGGCAGGAATTCCTTTTTAATCCTTACTTATTCTTTTTATAAATAACAAATTTTCAATTCCAAGCCAAAAAAGAATTAAATTGCATTTCGTACAATTCAAACTTCTATGAAATAGCGATGAATCTAGAAACGCAATCACTAATATGGATATCTCCTCATAGCGTATACCATATTTCCATATTTTAATATTATCTACATATGAAAAACATCTTTAAAACGCTCTGTTTACTATTTACAATTGTTATTCTCTATTTTGGGTTTGTTAACTATCCCAAATTGGATTTGATTTCTGGCTTTTCGGCTAAAAGTATGGCTTCAGGCCATTTTATAGATCACCGTTCCCAGGAAATGATTGAGAATGGAGACAATGATATTAAAATGATTGATTTGGCCAGTAATAAGATTGATGAAAATGGGAAGTTTGCCACCGCATCAGTTTATGGATTAAAAAAACGAAAAGCTATTTATAGAGAAGGCTTAGGTGCTACGTTGGTAAATTCAGATTTTGATGAGACTTTGCCGTATGAAACTCCCAAAAGAACATTGTTAAACAATAATTTGCCGTATCCTTATGGTAATGAAAACCCAGAAGTTTCCGTTTTTAAAACTATCGATTATACTAAATTGAATGCGGCTGTAGCCAATGCTTTTGATGTTTCTGAAAAGAAAGATAAAAGAACAAGAGCGGTAGTGGTTCTTTACAAAGACAAACTCATTGCGGAAAAATACGCTACTGGATTTAATAAAAACAGTAAAATATTGGGTTGGTCGATGACCAAAAGTATTACGGGCGCTTTATTTGGCGTACTGCAGAAACAAGGGAAATTTAATATATACACACCCGCTCCTATTCCATCTTGGCAAAAGGATACCCGAAAGATAATTACCACTAACGATTTACTTCATATGAACTCCGGATTAGAGTGGGAGGAGAATTACAACACCATTTGTGATGCAACCCAAATGCTTTTTCTAGCCGAAGATATGGGTAAAATACAAATGGAAAAACCGGCCGTTTTTATGCCTGACAGTCATTGGAATTATTCCTCGGGGACGACAAATTTATTGTCTAAAATAATTAGAAGTCAATTTAAAACACATCAGGAATATTTAGATTTTTGGTACTCGTCTTTGATTGATAAAATAGGGATGAATTCTATGGTTATTGAAACGGATATGATAGGGAATTATGTGGGTTCGTCTTATGGATGGGCAACTCCTAGGGATTGGGCTAAATTTGGATTATTGTATTTGCGCAACGGGAATTGGAAAGGAGAGCAAATTTTAGATCCTTCTTGGGTACATTATTCAGCTACGCCTACTAATACTTCGGATGGTGCTTATGGCGCCCAATTCTGGCTTAACGCTGGCGGAAGATTTCCGGATGTTCCACGGGATATGTATTACTGCAGTGGCTATCAAGGACAAATGGTAGCTATTATTCCCTCCCTTGATTTAGTTATTGTTCGAATGGGACTGAAAGAAGATCCCGCTTTTGATTTTAATGGTTTTTTAAAAGGAATAATTGGGAGTTTGAAGAAGTGATTTCACGTTTTACATGACTAATATAAATTATGTTCGATTTTATGAAAGAGGAACAAACTACATCTTGGATATTCTTTGCTATTGCACTTGCTACAAATACCCAGCCAACTGATATTAACGGAATTATTTCGGTTGCTGATGGAATTAATCATGCAGTACCTTCTCAAAAGGAATTACAAACCTCTATTTCATGGTTAATACGTAAAGGACTTATCGTTAAACAAGGCAAAAATTATGAATTGACTATTATTGGTAAATTGGAATATAGTAACGCCTCGGAGAACACGAATATATTAATGAATATATGGAAAAATTTAGAAACCAACTTTACTGATTATATATAAAATTAATAATTTGACAGCTAATATTGTTCGATTCTATATTTAGTAATCGTATGGATGGGTATTAAAGTGACGGTAAGTTTGATGTGAATGAAATGTATAGCAGGGCACGAGCGAAGCGAACTGACGAAATAAATAGCTCCTCAAATAATTAAAATTACAAAGGGCGCAAAGTTTAGTAAAACTCTGCGCCCTTTGCGTGAACCTTGTGGTTATATTTTACAAATCAAACCCAATTTTCACTCCTAATTTAGTAGCGATGATTTTTGTGATTCTTTGTTTCAATTCTGGTATTTTGATGCTTTCGATTACGGCATTTGAGAATGCGTACATCAATAAAGCTTTGGCTTCTTTTTTAGGAATTCCACGTTGTTGCATGTAGAACATAGCAGTTTCATCCAGTTGTCCAATTGTACATCCGTGAGAACATTTTACGTCATCGGCAAAAATTTCCAATTGTGGTTTTGCGTTGATTGTCGCTTTGTCGCTCAATAAAATGTTATTGCTTTTTTGGAAAGCGTTTGTTTTTTGAGCTTCTCTCTCAACATATACTTTTCCGTTGAAAACACCCGTTGAACGATCAGAATAGATTCCTTTGTAATCCTGGAAACTTTCACAGTTTGGAGTGGAATGCTTCACTAAAGTATAATGATCTACGTGTTGCTTTTCACCAATAATCGTGATTCCGTTCAAAGTACTTGTCAATCTTTCACCAAAGTGATAGAAATTCAGGTTGTTTCTAGTTAGGTTTCCTCCAAAAGAGAAGGTGTGAACTGAAACGTGACTTTCTTGTTTTTGAGAAACGTAAGTGTTGTCTATTAGGTTCGCTGCAAGATCATCATTTTGAATTTTGTAGTAATCTACAATAGCACGTTTTTGAGCAAAAATCTCGGTAACCGAATTGGTTAAAACAGGATTTCCGCTTAAACTTTGATGACGCTCGATGATTTGCACATGAGAATTCTCGCCTACAATCACTAAGTTTCTTGGCTGTACCATAAGGGCAGCTTCGTTTCCTGTTGAGAAATACATTATCTCAATAGGTTTATCCGCTACTTTGCTTTTTGGGATGTTGATATACGCTCCTTCATTGGCGAAAGCCGTATTCAACGAAGTTAAACTGTCCTCTTTATTGGCAATTTGATTAAAGAAGGTGTCAATAATCATTTTGTATTTTGGCTTGTTCAATGCCGATGCCATCAAGCAAACATCAATTCCTTCATGTGTTGTTGATGATAAATGCGAGCTAAAAACACCATCGATAAACACTACTTTGTACGTGTCTATTTCATGTAAAAAATATTTTTTAACATCAGAATACTGGATGTTGTTTTCTACTTTTGGAAATACCGAAAAGTCATTTTTTAGGATGGCATTAAGCGAAGTGTATTTCCAAGCTTCCTCTTTTTTAGTTGGGAAACCTTTATTTTCAAAGTTTTTTATCGCTTCTGTGCGTACATCATGAAGTTCAGAGTGAACATCGATGCGCTCTTCAAAAGCCATAAAAGACGATACTAATTTTTCTTTTAAATCCATTTTTGGTATTTATAAGTTATGAGTTATAAGTTATGAGTTTTGCAAACTGCAAACCGTATACTGCAAACTATTTTTACGCTTCTTGTTCTTGTTTAATCCAGTCGTATCCTTTTTCTTCCAGCTCGTGAGCTAGTTCTTTTCCGCCTGATTTTACAATTTTTCCATTGTATAATACGTGAACGAAATCAGGAACGATATAGTCTAATAATCTTTGGTAATGGGTGATAACTACAATTGCGTTTTTATCGCTTTTCAGTTTGTTCACTCCGTTAGCAACGATACGCAATGCATCGATATCCAATCCAGAATCAGTTTCGTCAAGGATAGCCAGTTTTGGTTCTAGCATCGCCATTTGGAAAATCTCATTACGTTTTTTCTCTCCACCAGAGAAACCTTCGTTAAGAGAACGTGACAAAAACTTACGGTCAATTTCTAATAATTCTGATTTCTCACGAATCACTTTCAGCATTTCTTTAGCAGGCATTTCTTCCTGTCCGTTTGCTTTGCGTGTTTCATTGATAGCCGTTCTCATGAAGTTTGTAACTGATACACCCGGAATTTCCACTGGATATTGAAATGAAAGAAAAACTCCTTTGTGCGCTCTTTCTTCAGGAGCTAGTTCACTAAGATCTTCGCCCTCTAAAGATATTTCACCTTCGGTTACTTCGTAGTTTTCATTTCCTGCAATGATAGAAGCTAGTGTACTTTTCCCAGCACCGTTAGGTCCCATTATTGCGTGAATTTCTCCTGCTTTTACTTCAAGGTTAATTCCTTTTAGAATTTCTTTATCCCCAATTGAGGCGTGTAAATTTTTTATACTTAACATGTTGTTTTTTTTATATTGTCTTAAAAAGGTTATCCTACAGATCCTTCTAATGAAATTTCTAATAATTTTTGTGCTTCTACTGCGAATTCCATTGGCAACTTATTCAATACATCTTTACTGAAACCGTTTACAATTAAAGCAATTGCTTTCTCTGTTGGAATTCCACGTTGGTTACAATAGAAAACTTGGTCTTCACCAATTTTACTTGTTGTAGCCTCATGTTCCACTTTGGCAGATGGGTTTTTGCTTTCGATATAAGGGAAAGTATGTGCACCACAATTATTACCCATTAGCAAAGAATCACATTGCGAAAAGTTTCTGGCGTTATCAGCATTAGCACTAATTTGTACCAATCCTCTATAACTGTTTTGTGATTTTCCTGCTGAGATACCTTTAGAAATAATGGTCGATTTAGTGTTTTTACCTAAATGGATCATTTTAGTTCCTGTATCTGCTTGTTGGAAATTATTAGTTACAGCTATCGAATAAAATTCTCCTGTTGAATTTTCTCCTTTTAAAATAACAGATGGATATTTCCAAGTTATTGCAGATCCTGTTTCTACTTGTGTCCAAGAAATTTTAGCGTTTTTCTCGCAGATCCCTCTTTTGGTTACAAAATTGAAAACTCCTCCTTTACCTTCTTTGTTTCCGGGATACCAGTTTTGAACGGTAGAATATTTAATTTCGGCATCGTCAAGGGCAATCAATTCCACTACTGCTGCGTGCAATTGGTTTTCATCACGACTTGGCGCAGTACAACCCTCAAGGTAACTTACGTAACTACCTTCGTCAGCAACAAGTAATGTTCTTTCGAACTGTCCTGTTCCTGCTTGATTGATTCTGAAATAAGTCGAAAGTTCCATTGGACAACGAACGCCTTTTGGAATATAACAAAAAGATCCATCAGAGAATACAGCAGAGTTTAATGCTGCATAAAAGTTATCTTTTTGCGGAACAACTGTTCCTAAATATTTGCGAACTAATTCTGGATGCTCTTTAATGGCTTCAGAAATACTCATAAAGATAATTCCTTTCTCTCCTAATGTTTTCTTGAATGTTGTAGCAACTGAAACAGAGTCTACTACAATATCCATTGCCACATTATTCATCATTTTTTGCTCATCGACTGAGATACCTAACTTTTTATACATTTCTAAAAGTTCCGGATCTACATCGTCTAATGTTTTATTAGGGTCAATCGCTTTTGGAGCTGAATAATAAGAGATGGCCTGAAAGTCTGGCTTTGTATAATTTACATTTGCCCATTCCGGCTCAATCATTTCTTGCCAAGCACGAAAAGCTTCAATGCGCCAGTCGGTCATCCATTGTGGCTCTTCTTTTTTAAGTGATATGGCACGAACAATATCTTCATTTAAACCAACAGGAAACGTTTCCGATTCTAATTCGGTGTAAAATCCGTATTCGTATTCTTTATTTTCGAGTTCGATTTTTAAATCGTCTTCTGTGTATTTTGACATATTTTTGTTTTTTAAAACCATTAAGAAATTAAGGTTCGTTAAGGCTTAATTAACTTAGCTTATTAATAGTTTAAATCTTTTTTATTTGTTTAAAGAGAAAACGATTCTCCACATCCACAAGTTCTATTCGCGTTTGGATTGTTGAAAACAAATCCTTTTCCGTTTATTCCGCCTGAAAATTCTAATATTGTTCCAGCTAGATACAAGAAAGATTTTTTTTCTACAGCAATTGTGATATCGTTGTCAATGAAAATTTTATCGTCTTCGCTTTTGGTTTTGTCAAATTTCAAATCATAAGACAAACCAGAGCATCCACCACTTTTCACACCTACTCTAACGTAGTCTGTAGTAGCGTCAAAGCCATCGTCATTCATCAAATCGATGATTTTCTTTTTGGCAGTATCAGAAACTTTTATCATGGGTTTTATTGTTTATTATTATTGTAAACTTAGAATTTGCACTGAAACAGTGATTTGAGAATCAGTAGTTTCAGGATGCTTATTTCTTCGTTATATTGATTTTGTCTAAATTAACGACAAAGGTAGTGTATAAAAACCTTTTTCCATAATCGATAACATTTTTATAACTAATGGAGAAATAGAAAATGTCTATTGAATTCCTTTCTACACCAACTGATTTTAGTAAATTGCAACTGTTTTTTAATTTAAAGAGGAAGTAATCTTTAAATTTTCAATCTTTAAATTTATTTAAAATGAAACTCTATCCTATAGAAACTGGTAATTTTAAGCTCGATGGTGGCGGTATGTTTGGTGTGGTTCCAAAAACAATTTGGAACAGAACAAATCCTGCCGATGCGAATAACCTAATAGATATTGCAGCAAGATGTTTGCTAATTGAAGACGGAAACCAACTCATCCTGATTGATACCGGAATGGGGAACAAACAATCCGAGAAGTTTTATGGTCATTATTCCCTTTGGGGAACCCATTCTATGGATAAGTCTTTGGCTAAATATGGTTTTCATCGTGATGATATTACGGATGTTTTTATGACGCATTTGCATTTTGATCATTGTGGCGGAAGCATTCAGTGGAACAAAGACAAGACTGGATATGAACCCGCTTTCAAGAATGCTAAGTTCTGGTCTAATGACAATCATTGGGAATGGGCAACAAAACCAAATCCTAGAGAGAAAGCGTCTTTTTTGTCAGAGAATATTTTACCAATGCAAGAAAGCGGCCAACTGAATTTTATCAAAAGACCCGAAGGAGATTTCTTGGAAAAATCAGAGTTAGGTTTTGGGATTTTCTTTGCCGATGGTCATACCGAGAAGCAAATGATTCCTCACATTCAATATCAGGGTAAAACAATTGTATTTATGGCGGATTTATTGGCAACAGCCGGACACATTCCTATTCCTTATGTTATGGGCTATGATACAAGACCTTTATTGACAATGCCGGAGAAAACCAAATTCCTGAATGCCGCAGTCGATAACAATTACTATTTGTTCCTGGAACATGATGCTCATAACGAAATCATAACTGTGCAGCATACCGAAAAAGGGGTGAGGTTGAAGGACGTTTATAGCTGTGAGGAAATCTTAAGATAGTGTTAATCCCAGTGAAGTGTGTAACAAAAAAACAAAGATTAGACTAATATTGCATAATCAAACTCAATAAAATTATATAATGAATAGTATTAAACCCATTTTCCTTTCTGCTTTTTCCGTATTGGTATTAGCAGGATGTGGAGCCCAAAAACAAGTTTCAAGTTTCAGTTCTTTAGCAGTGATAAGCGCTCCTTTAAATGTTACTAAAAAATTAACTTTAAAAGAAAATGAATTAAAACGTTGGAGTCACTTAGATATCGTTAATGATACGATTCCAGGAATGAGTGTAGATAGAGCTTACTCTGAATTGTTAAAAAACAAAGTTGGAGTAAAAGTAATTGTTGGGATTGTAGATTCTGGTGTTGATATCGAACACGAAGATTTGAAATCAGTTGTTTGGACAAACACAAAAGAAATTCCAGGTAACGGAATTGATGATGATAATAACGGTTATATCGATGATATTCACGGTTGGAATTTTCTAGGAGATACCACCAAAGAAAATCTTGAATATGAAAGAATCATTAAAAATAAAAACCTGGTTGATGAGGAAACTTATCAAGAAGCTAAAGCAATCAATGACGAAAAAATAGCTGAAGCAAAAGTAGGGAAATCAAGATACGAGGAAATGCTGTCTGGTTTAAAATCTTCGGATGAAATTATCGCAAAAGAATTAAAAAAAGGAAGCTACACTCTAGAAGAAGTTAAAGCAATTAACTCGAAAGAAGAAACTGTTTTAAAGGCTAAAGAGATGATTCAAAAGATGTTTTCTTTTGGGATGCCAATTGAAGATTTAAAAGCGGGTTTGCAAGACGAAATAGAAAAAGCAACTGGCGTTCTTAGTGGTGATAATTTAAAGCAAGATTACAGAAAAGTAGTAGGTGATAATCCAGATGATTTAACGGATACTAAATACGGGAACAATAATGTTATAGGACCAGACAAAGATGGTGCTCTTCACGGAACTCACGTTGCTGGAATTGTTGCTCAAAGTAGAAACAACGCTATTGGAGGAGATGGTATAGCAGGAAATGTTGAGATTCTTACTGTTCGTGCTGTGCCTGACGGTGATGAATATGACAAGGATATTGCTTTAGGAATTCGTTATGCAGTTGATAATGGAGCGAAAGTAATCAACGGAAGTTTTGGAAAAAGCTTTTCTCCACATAAGCAATGGGTTTATGATGCAATTATATATGCTGAAAAGCATGATGTTCTAATTGTTCATGCTGCCGGAAATGATTCAAAAGATATCGATACGGAACATAATTACCCTAATGATTCAGCTGATAAAGTAACTGAATTTGCAGATAATTTAATCACAATTGGAGCTTTGAATTTTGAATACGGGAATAAAGTAGTGGCTCGATTCTCAAACATTGGAAAAGTAAATGTTGACGTTTTTGCACCGGGAGTAAAAATTTACGCAACTACTCCAAAAGACAGCTATAAATATTTACAAGGAACTTCTATGGCTTCGC
Organism: Flavobacterium sp. K5-23; assembly: GCF_023278045.1. Lineage (NCBI taxonomy): Bacteria > Pseudomonadati > Bacteroidota > Flavobacteriia > Flavobacteriales > Flavobacteriaceae > Flavobacterium > Flavobacterium sp. K5-23. Next base: position 790,014 of record NZ_CP056783.1, on the reverse strand, counting down.
CTAATGTAGCTGGAGTTGCTGCGGTGATTCGTTCTTATTATCCAAAATTATCAGCTTCTCAAGTAAAACATATTTTAATGGATTCAGGTGTTGCAATTACTGCTGATGTAGTTGTTGGGGGTAACCCAAAAGACGTTCGTTCTTTTACAACTTTGTCTAAATCTGGAAAAATAGTAAATGCTTACAATGCTTTATTAATGGCTGAAAAAATGTCTAAGAAATAAACCAAATAATTGTTAATCTAATGGAAGGACTCACGTCCTTCCATTTTTTATTTAAATACCATGAAAAGATTTTTTTTAATTTCAATTATCTCACTTAGTTTTGGGTCATTAAGTGCTCAAAGTTCAGGATATTGGCAACAACATGTCGATTATAAAATGGATGTGAAGATGGATGTGAAAACCTATCTGTATAAAGGGAAGCAAGAATTGGTTTACACCAATAATTCTTCTGATACTCTTAAAAAAGTGTATTACCATTTGTTTAATAATGCATTCCAACCAGGAAGCGAAATGGATGCAAGATTGTATACTATCAAAGATCCTGATGCAAGAATGGTCACTAAAACGAAAGTGGACGGAAAAGAAATTAAAGAAAGCCGTATTCAATATTTGAAGCCAAATGAAATTGGGTATTTAAATGTAACCAATTTTAAACAAGACGGTGTTGCTGCTGTTACAAAAACGGCAGGAACTATTCTTGAAGTTACTTTGGCACATCCTATTTTGCCTAATTCGAAAACTACTTTAACGCTGGATTTTGAAGGTCAAGTTCCGGTACAAATCCGTCGTTCTGGTAGAAACAATTCCGAAGGAGTGGAATTGTCAATGTCACAATGGTACCCTAAAATGGCCGAATTTGATTTTGAAGGTTGGCATGCTGATCCTTATATCGCTAGAGAATTTCACGGTGTATGGGGAGATTTTGATGTAAATATTACAATCGATAAAGACTATGTAATAGGAGGTTCTGGTTATTTGCAAAATCCTAACGAAATAGGAAAGGGATACCAAGACGAAGGAGTTACAGTTAATTATCCTAGGAGAACCAAAACTTTAACGTGGCATTTTGTGGCACCAATGGTACATGATTTCACTTGGGCTGCTGACAAAAATTATTCACACGATGTGGTAAACGGACCTAATGATGTAGCGATTCATTTCTTGTATAAAAACAATCCAGAAACTACTGAAAAATGGAAGAAATTACAACCTATGATGGTAAAAGTAATGGATTCTTACAACAAGAAAATAGGGGATTATCCATACAAGCAGTATTCATTCATACAAGGTGGTGATGGCGGTATGGAATATGCAATGTGTACTTTGATGTTAGGAAACGGTACTATTGAAGGTATTTATGGAACGGCAACACATGAATTAGGACACTCATGGTTTCAACATATTTTAGCTTCTAATGAATCCAAACATCCTTGGATGGACGAAGGTTTTACAACTTATGTAGAAGACTTAGTGATAAATGACTTGTCAGATAAAAAAGTTGAAAACCCGTTTAAGGGGAATTATAATTCTTATTATAAATTAATAGAATCCGGTAAGGAGCAAACACAGGCTACGCACGGTGATCGTTATGATGAAAACAGACCTTATAGCGTTTCTTCCTATGTAAAAGGAAGCATCTTTTTATCGCAATTGAACTATGTTATTGGGGAAGACAATTTATCTAAAACTATTAAAAGATACTACCAAGATTTTAAGTTCAAACACCCTACGCCAAACGATATCAAGAGAACAGCGGAACGTGTTTCAGGCGCTAACTTAGATTGGTATTTGACTGATTGGACTAAAACCACAAACACTATTGATTACGGAATTAAAAGTGTCGTTGAAAATGGTGACGCAACCACTGTAAGTTTAGAAAGAATTGGTAGAATGCCAATGCCTATTGACCTATTAGTGGAATATGTTGATGGAAGTAAAGAAAGTTTTTACGTTCCCTTGCGTATGATGAATTTCGAAAAAGAAAATCCAAATCCATCTGTGAAAAGAACCGTTTTAAATGACTGGACTTGGGCAGCATCTAATTATGAGTTTGTTATTGCTAAAGCAAAAAACACGATCAAGAAAATTACCATTGATCCAAGCGGTTTAATGGCCGATGTGAAGCAAGCAAATAATGTTTATGAAGTGAAGTAATAGTTCATATGGATAAACAACAAGAGGCTGTCTTAATATAAGGCAGCCTCTTGTTGTATACAGTGGTTTTAAAACAACATCAAAAAGTATTTTTTTTATAAGTAATAAGCTATAATTTTAATAAAAACTCCTAAATTGTAAAAATATTATAAACTAAAGAGATTGCTTGAAAAACGCAAACATGTCATCAACAAGGATTAAATCTGAGAATTTAAAAACATGAAAAAACCAGCTCTAATGTTACTCATATCCGCAGTGAACTTATTTGCGAGTAATTTATTTGCACAGCATTTAAGTGACACCATTTTTTTATTAAAAGAAAATAATGGCTTTGAACGACATGAAATATTTATTGAACCTAATAAGAATTCTGATAACTATAAAGATATTATTGATTTCAGTTCGTTTCCTGAAATTTCTAATAAGAACAAAAACAGATATAAAGAGATACCTTCAAAATGGATTCCTTTGTATTCCTATAAAATGGACTATTATGTATATTCTCCTTGTGATTTTAGCACAAACCAACAAGTAGGTATTTATGATAAAGCGATTTTTTTCAATGATTTTGAATTGTATAACTATCAAATAAATTCTAGTAAAGAGTCAAATAACAAATGCATCATTTATTATAAAGGTCTTGAAAACGAAAAGACGAAACTTGAAATTTTCATTCTTGACAAGAAAAAGGGAGTAACTGTTTTTAAATATACAAGAAAGAATAATGAGGTAGACTATAGACTTATGGTGGTCGCTGAAAACGCACGATTATTTCCATTAATTATTAATAAATGCATTAATGGTAAAACAAAGGAGTTCGAGTTTGAAAAAATTGATTTCGAGAATATAATTGATTCAAAATAAGCATAACTATTCCACTTAAAAAAAATAGGCTATCTCAAAATTATTTTTGGATAGCCTATTTTTTTGTTTTTAACCCTATTTATTATTTCAAATGCTCTAGCATATCAACCGTCATGGTTTCTAGATTAAATTCGTGATTCCAGCCCCAATCTTCTCTAGCTTGATGGTCATCAATACTCGCTGGCCAGCTATCGGCTATTTTTTGACGAAAGTCTGGTTCGTAGGAGATGGTGAACTCTGGAATGTGTTTTTTAATCTCGGCAGCAACTTCTGTTGGCGTAAAACTCATTGCCGCTAAGTTATAAGAAGAACGAATTTTGATTTGTTCCGCAGGCGCTTTCATAATATTTATGGTTGCGTTTATAGCATCGTCCATATACATCATTGGCATTTTAGTTTCCGATGATAAAAAGCATTCGTATTGCTTGTCGGCAAGTGCTTTGTAATAAATATCAACTGCATAATCAGTAGTTCCACCACCTGGAGGCGATGACCAGCTGATTAAACCAGGATAACGGATGCTTCTCACGTCAACCCCAAAGATATTGTGGTAATACTCACACCATCTTTCTCCGGATTGCTTGCTTATTCCGTAAACGGTTGAAGGTTCCATTATGGTGTATTGTGGTGTGTTTTCTTTTGGAGTGGTTGGCCCAAAAACAGCAATGCTGGAAGGCCAAAATATTTTCTTTATTTTTCCGGCTTTCGCCAAATTAAGAACGTGGAAAAGTGAATTCATATTCAAATCCCAAGCAAAAGCGGGATTTTTCTCTGCTGTTGCAGATAATAAGGCAGCCATTAGATAGACATCAGTAATTTGGTGTGTTTCCACTAGATTTTCAATCTGATTGAAATCTAAGGCATTCACCACTTCAAAAGGGCCTGAGTTTACTACATCAATGTTTAATTTTCGGATATCTGAAGCAATGACGTTATCCGTCCCGTACATCTTCCTTAATTTCTGGGTTAGTTCCGTCCCAATTTGCCCGCAAGCACCTATAATTAATATTTTCGGATTCATCTTGATAGTTTTTGTAGCACAAATATAACGTTTTCGTAAATAATTAATGACTGCTAAATTGACTTTGTAATTTCGATATAAAATATACTGAATTGGCTATTTAGAATTTATGTTTTTGGCATTTTATGTGTAAAAAACGCAATGTAAAGCATCAATCTGTAATTCGCCTTTTGTAATTCGTATTTGTAAATTTACTTTGTAACTTTGTGCTTTAATGCAAATGCAGTTGAAAAGGGATAATGGAACCTTATTTAAGACGGAACTTATTCCAAGGAAAGAGTAGATGACCATTAAAAATAATAAAAAACAAATATGAAATATAAAATAGCAAGCCTTCTTTTTCTAGTTTTTGTTCTGCATTCCTGCAAGGATGAAAACGGGAAACGACTAGCTGAAAATGAAAAAGACATCAAAAAGAAGGAAGTCATTTTTTCAAATATAAATAAGGGATGGGTATTTTATGATACTCCCATCAATACCGCTTCAGAAGCCACTGTGGCTAGTTGGAATGAATTTCGCCAATTCTTAGAGGAATTAGCTCAGAAACCGAAGAAAACCATTGGTGCCTTTCAAAATAAAGCAACGGCAATTACTAAAAAAGCTATTTTGCTTAATAACAATATCCCACCTGAATTTAACAAGCCCCAAATAAGAAGCCGCATCGCTACCTTGATTACCAAAGTAAGCTTGTTGGATTTATTCATCCACTTGGATAACATTCCTGATAAAAAGGTGGTTTTGTTAGTTGGAGAAATCAATGTTGAACTAGCCTCTTTACAGAGACAAATGGACAAAATTGTGGAAAAAAGCAAAATTCCGCTGGAAGAAGGCGAGTCTGAATTAATGAAAATGATGGATACCGCCAGAGCGATTCCAAATGTGAAAGTTGACCCAAATCTACCTCGAGTTGAGTAAATCTGTCTTATATACTATCTACGATAAATCGCCTAAAATCCAACAGATTGTTAAGGGATTACAAGAGAATAATTCGATAAAAATGCATCTTGATGGTTTGTTGGGATCTGCAGTTTCATTTGTTATTCAGGCCATTTTTAAAAAAGCCGAAGCCCCATTTTTAGTTGTTTTAAACAATAAAGAGGAAGCCGCTTACTACTTGAATGATTTGGAGCAAATGGTTGGTGACCAAGATGTTTTGTTTTACCCTGGTTCCTATCGTCGTCCGTACCAAATTGAAGAAACGGATAACGCGAATGTTTTGCTTCGAGCCGAAGTGCTCAACAGAATCAATTCCCGTAAAAAACCGGCAATTATCGTCAGTTATCCTGAGGCCCTTTTTGAGAAAGTGGTGACTCGGAAGGAGCTCGACAAAAACACGCTAAAAGTATCTGTAGGAGACAAGATTTCTATTGATTTTATCAATGAAGTTTTATTCGAATATGAATTTAAAAGAGTCGATTTCATTACAGAACCGGGTGAATTTTCTGTTCGTGGAGGAATCGTCGATGTTTTTTCTTTTTCGAATGATAATCCGTACCGTATCGAGTTTTTTGGTGATGAAGTGGAGAGCATTCGAAGCTTTGATGTAGCGACTCAATTGTCATTGGAAATCCAAAAAAAGATTACCATTATTCCCAATGTGGAAAACAAAATATTTCAGGAAAACAGAGAGAGTTTCTTGGATTACATTTCGGAGAAAACCGTAATTTTCATTCAAAATACCGAAGATTTATTAGCACAATTAGACACCCATTTTGCCAAAGCCGAAGAAGCTTTCGAAAAATTGTCTAAGGATATTAAACACGCCACACCAGATCAATTGTTCCTGAATCAAGCTGCTTTTGTTAAAAGAGCGTTGGATTTCTCGATTGTGGAACTGAGTGCTAAGCCTGTTTATAAAATTGCAAAGAAATTTGAATTTCACATTCAGCCGCAGCCGTCCTTCAATAAACAGTTTGATTTGTTGCTGAATAATCTGAACGACAACCATTTTAACGGTTACAAGAATTATTTGTTTTGTTCGAATGAAAATCAGGCGAAACGCTTTCACGATATTTTTGAAACCGTCTTAGATGAAAATTTCATTCAGAAAAGTAAAGCTGATGAGACGGTTCTTGACCACCAATCAAAAACAATAAAAACGAGGGAAAAAACCTTAGATGAAGCCAACTCGGAGAACATTCGAAAACAATACAACACCATCGTTTTGCCTTTGTACCAAGGTTTTATTGATGAGGAAAACCAAATTGCCTGCTATACGGATCACCAGATTTTTGAACGCTATCATAAATTCAACATCAAAAGTGGTTATTCGAAAAAGCAAAACATCACTTTAAAAGAATTGACTACTTTGTCCGTTGGGGATTATGTAACGCATATCGACCACGGAATAGGGCGTTTTGGTGGATTGCAAAAAATACAAGTTGAGGGTAAAACGCAGGAAACTATTAAGCTGGTTTATGCAGATAATGATATTGTATATGTGAGTATTCATTCGCTTCACAAAATCTCAAAATATACCGGTAAAGACGGAACTCCGCCCAAGATTTACAAATTAGGTTCGAATGCTTGGAAAGTTTTAAAACAAAAAACCAAAGCACGTGTTAAACATATTGCCTTCAATTTGATTCAGCTTTACGCCAAAAGAAGATTGGACAAAGGTTTTCAGTTTGCGCCCGATAGCTATTTGCAAAACGAACTGGAAAGTTCGTTTATATATGAAGATACGCCGGATCAAACGAAATCGACAGCCGAAGTAAAAGCGGATATGGAAAGCGATAGACCAATGGATCGCTTGGTATGTGGTGATGTAGGTTTTGGAAAAACAGAAGTAGCGATTCGTGCCGCTTTTAAAGCCGTTGATAATAGTAAACAAGTGGCGATATTGGTCCCAACAACTATTTTGGCCTACCAGCATTACCGCACTTTTACGGAAAGGTTGAAAGATATGCCGGTTTCTATTGGTTATTTAAACCGCTTTAGAACAGCCAAGCAAAAAGCAGAAACCTTAAAAGCATTGGCCGAAGGGAAACTCGATATCGTCATAGGAACCCATCAATTGGTCAATAAAAATGTAGTCTTTAAAGATTTGGGATTACTGATTGTGGATGAGGAACAAAAGTTTGGTGTAAACGTAAAAGACAAATTAAAGACAATAGCTGCCAATGTCGACACATTGACGTTGACTGCAACACCTATCCCAAGAACCTTGCAGTTTTCGTTAATGGCGGCCCGGGATTTATCCGTAATTACGACACCTCCGCCAAATCGTTATCCTATCGAAACGAATGTAGTTGGTTTTAGCGAAGAGCTGATTCGAGATGCGATTTCGTATGAAATTCAGCGTAACGGTCAGGTTTTCTTTATTAATAACCGAATTGAGAATATTAAGGAAGTGGCCGGAATGATTCAGCGATTAGTGCCTAATGCAAAAGTAGGAATTGGTCACGGACAGATGGAGGGAAGAAAACTCGAAGAACTTATGCTGGCTTTTATGAATGGAGAGTTTGATGTATTAGTCGCGACTACCATAATCGAAAGCGGGTTAGATGTTCCAAATGCAAATACCATTTTCATCAATAACGCCAATAATTTCGGACTGTCAGATTTGCATCAAATGCGGGGTCGTGTGGGACGTAGCAATAAGAAAGCATTTTGTTATTTTATTTGTCCTCCCTATTCAGCAATGACAGATGATGCCAGAAAAAGAATTCAAGCTTTGGAACAGTTCAGTGAACTGGGAAGTGGATTTAATATTGCGATGAAAGATTTGGAGATTCGTGGAGCTGGAGATTTATTAGGAGGAGAACAATCTGGTTTTATCAACGAAATAGGTTTTGACACTTATCAAAAGATAATGAACGAGGCGATCGAAGAATTGAAAGAAAACGAATTCAAAGAATTGTACCCTACGGAGAATAATATTGAGACTAAGGAATACGTAAAAGACCTGCAAATCGACACCGACTTTGAGTTGCTGTTTTCAGACGAATACATCAATAATATTAGCGAACGTTTGAATTTGTATAACGAATTGGGCGCTATTAAAAACGAAGAAGATTTACAGCTTTTCCAGAAAAAATTAATTGACCGTTTTGGGCCTATGCCACCACGTGCGATTGCTTTAATGAACAGCATCCGAATTAAGTGGATTGCCAGCAGCATAGGAATTGAGAAACTGGTAATGAAACAAGGAAAGATGATTGGTTATTTTGTATCAGATCAACAGTCCGATTATTACCAATCAAACCGTTTCTTGGCCGTTATGCAGTTTGTTCAAACCCAAAGTGCCATTTGCAAAATAAAAGAAAAACAAACTCCAAACGGATTGCGATTACTTTTGACTTTTGACAATGTAAAATCTACCAGAAGAGCCTTGGAATTGATGGAAATGTTGGGAGGTAAATAAATAAAAAAGCTTCCAATCAATTACAATTGGAAGCTTTTTATTATTTCAGGTAATTTTTTCTACAACTCACTAAGAGCGATATCTAAAAACTGTACCATTTCATCGGCATTTTGTTTGTTGAAAGGCATCGGCGGTTTTATTTTTAAAACGTTGTGTAAAGGTCCATCAGTGCTCAATAAATATCCTTTCTCTTTCATTTTTTCTACTACGATGTCAATTTCAGAGACTGCTGGTTCCATTGTGTGTCGGTCTTTCACCATCTCCGCACCAATAAATAATCCACGTCCTCGAACGTCGCTAATAATCGGATATTTTTCCATTAAATTCCGCAATCCATCCATTAGGTGATTCCCCACTTCAAGTGCGTGTTGTTGCATTTCCTCCTCCTGAATCACATCCAGGACCGCTAAACCGGCAGTCATAGAAACAGGATTTCCGCCAAAGGTGTTGAAATATTCCATTCCGTTATTGAAAGCATCAGCAATTTCATTAGTGACAATAACAGCGGCTAACGGATGACCATTTCCTATTGGTTTCCCTAAAACCACAATATCTGGCACTACATTTTGCAATTCGAATCCCCAGAAATAATCGCCTATTCTTCCAAAACCAACTTGAACTTCATCAGCAATACACACACCGCCTGCGGCTCGCACATATTCATAAGTCGTTTTTAAATAATTTTCCGGAAGCGGAATTTGTCCACCAACACCCAATAGGGTTTCGCAGATAAAAACAGCTGGTGCTTTTCCTTCTTTTTTTAAATCTTCGATGATTCGTTGCACATCGGCGGCATATTTTTCGCCTGCATTTGCGTCACCATATTTATAAGGACCTCTGTATAAATCGGGATTAATGGCTTTATGAATCCAAGGCATTTTACCAAAACCGCCCTTGCCATCAAATTTATACGGACTCATTTCCATAGCAACTGTTGAGGTTCCGTGATACGCATGATCCAGTACGATAAGATCTTTTTGTTTGGTGTAATGACGGCTCATTCTTATCGCCAGATCATTAGCCTCACTACCCGAATTCACAAAATAGCACACACTTAAAGCGGGTGGTAATGTTGCAGTAAGTTTTTCGGCATATTCTATTATCGTGTCGTTTAAATATCGAGTGTTCGTGTTTAAAGTGGCAATTTGTTTTTGCATTCTTCGAACCACAACAGGATGGCAATGCCCTACATGTGAAGGATTGTTTACACAATCAACAAAGGTTCTTCCTTTATCATCGTAAATATATTGCAAGGCTCCTTTAACAATTTTCAATTTGTCTTTGTAGCCAATGCTCAAATTTCGACCTACCTTTTTTTGACGAATTTCCAATAAATCGGCATAATCATCATCATTGATTACACCTTCAAAACCACAGGCTCTTCGAAACGCATCTTGTGCCTTGATTGGGTTGATTTTTATAAGTTCGAACAATAAAGCCCAGGCTGGTTTATCAGTGATAAAATGATGCTCATTGTTGCTGTCTAACGAAGCATTATAAGCAGATTGTGTTACGCTGATACAAAGTCTTCCCGCTATCAAATAATACAATAAATCCAATTCCTGTTTGGTAAGCGCATAGGATTTATGGTATCCCTCTACAATCAAAGCAGCAACGGCTAATGGGTCCTCTTCGCCAAGCATCGCATAGGCACAAGTTATCGCCAAGTTGTTGATAAGTGCAGTGTAAACCATGTCACCAAAATCAATTAAACCGCTCACTCGGTTATCTTGAACTAATAGGTTGTAATCATTGGCATCGTTATGAATGTAAGCGTGTCGTAAATGATGTATTTGCGGCAGTACTTCTGTGTCAAACTGTAGCAGGAAATAGCCTGCAATGCGTCTTTTTTCGTGATCTGGAATGTGTTTTAGACTGTCATTGGCTTCACTGGCTCTACTGATGTCCCATGTATAATTGCGATGCATTGCCGGATGGGAAAAATCCTGAAGAACATGATCCATATTCCCCATAAAGCAGCCTAAATTGTAAAATAATTCAGTTGATTTAGCTTCTTTTTCAACCCAAAAAACTCCTTCCAAGAAGTTTAGAATTCGTAGATAATAGGTTTTTGAATCCACCACTATTTTGGTTAATTCTTGGCCTTGTTTATTGATTGAAAAGTGTTGAAAACGATCTGAAATTGCACTGTTTGTTAGATGCTGAATGATTTTAACCTGTGCCTCTAAAAAAGGAAACGGATGACTCTCATTGGATATTTTTAGAATGTATTTTTCTTTTTTTTCATTCGATAAAAGAAAATTTAATTCATCATACCCACTTAATGATTTCACGGTTACTGTTAATCCGTAATGTTCTTTTACTAAGTGTTGAATTGTTGCTTCTGAAAAAGTCATCGTTACTTTTTATTTGTTTTTAAACATTCCTTTTTATTTCCAAATTACAGCTTGTGCGGGCAGTAAAGGGTTTTGACCAATCAGTATTTTGTTTCCCTTGGGAATAGGCAGATTTATTGGCTCGTTAGTGTAATTCACACCCACATAAAAACCATCTCGCCATTCTATGAAAACGCCTTTTGGTAAATCTTCAATTGCCACATTGGCTCGAGAGTAAACGGTGCGTACAATTTGTCTTTCTAAGTTTCCATCGTTACTTTCCACCCCGATATAAGTAACGGTTCCTTTGCCTAATTTTCGTGTAACAGCTGCTGCTTTTCCTTTGTAAAATTGATCTTCGTAGGTCGCTAAAATCTCCGTTCCTTTTTTAGGGGTTAATACATCTGCCCAAGTATTCCATTGGTAGTTGTTTTCTCCCGCTTTCACAATTCCGTTTACATCTGTGATTAACATATCAAAAAAGTCAACATCAGCACCAATTAGCGGTACAATAGGAGCACTCCAATTGGCTTCAAAAAAGTGTCCGTTTTTATCTTTTTGTCCCGTACGACAAGATAAGATTAAGTTCCCGCCATTTTCTACATATTTTTGCCATTTTGCGACTATTTTTTGATCGATAAGCTGGTAAGCGGGTGCCACAATAAACGGATAGTCAGCAAAATTATCTTCTTCAGTGATAAAATCCATTGGGGCTCCAGTAGATTTTATGGCAGCAGTATAGGTGTTTCTGTGTTTCCAAGTGTTCCAAAATTTAGTTTGTTTTTGGTTTTCCAAATCCCAAAGATTTTCATGGCTCCATAAAAATCCCGTTTTTCTTTTGGCGGTATTTTGAGGAAGAAGCGCTTTCGGATCGTATTCTTTTCGCAATAATTTCATGTCTTGTATCGCCTCCACAAATTCTTTCCCGCCTGTTGTAAGGGTAACTCCATCAGTTCCTACTATTCCGTCATGGTACATTTCGCTACTTCCCAGTGGGTGTCTGTATCTGTACGTACAGGTAAAAGAACATCCGCCACCAAAGGCTTGTGAAATCCACATATGCACCGTTCCCGGCAATAATTGAGGATTGATTCCCGCCCAGTTTACTTGTCCCGGCTGTAATTCCATCACTCCAGTAACGCCATTTATGGAACGGTAATAATCGTTGGCTTCATAGATTTTATTTGGGGATCCCATTCTAAAATTGTCGCCTCCAAGATGGTTTTGTCCGCTTACAGGATACATGGTATAAGTAATGAAATCCATTTTATCGGCACTTCGTGGGTCTGCATCATAAATGACATTGGTAAAATTGGTGGTTATCCATTGTTTTGAATCGATGTGTTTTCGAAGGATTTCCGCCTGTCTGTTTAGGTAATCTGCTTGGGCATCAGAAGTGAATCTTTTGAAATCTAAAATAGCATGCGGACTTAGTTTATCTTCAAAATAAATTTCAGCATTGGGCAGAATTATTTGTTCAAAGTTATTATAACGGGTGCTCCAAAAATTCCCAACCCATTCTGTATTTAATTTTTCAATAGTTCCGTATTTGGCTTTAAGCCAAATTTGAAATGCTTTGCGTGCCGAAGGACTGAAATCGGCAGTAGCCAAAGGTTCATTATCGATTTGCCAGCCCATAATGTTTTTATTTTTGCCGTATCGTTTCCCTAATTCAGACACAATCTGATCCGTATATTCGCGGTATTTTTCATTAGTCACAGATACATTAGCTCTATTGCCATGTTCCCTTCGACGACCATTAGCATCCACCAAATAGATTTCGGGGTGTTTATCGCCCATCCATGCCGGAGGGGTTGGCGTTGGGGTGCAAAGAATTACCTTTAAACCTTCTTTTTCGGCTATAGCCAGCGCCTCATCAAGCCATTTAAAATCATATTTCCCTTCTTCGGGTTCCATGTAAGTCCAAGCAAATTCAGCAAAATGGGTGAATTCAAATCCTAGTTTTTTAATGTTTTTCAAATCCCGTTCCCATTGTTCTCTTGGCCACTGTTCGGGATAATAATACACCCCAATTTGCATTAAATCAGGTTTAGCGAAAAAGGATTTTGGGTCTTTTTTGGTTGTCGCTGTTGCCTTTTTTTCTTGCGCAAATAAGGAAGTCGAATGACAACCAGCTATAAATAGAAGAGAGAGTATAAATTTGGCTACTAACGTATTCTGATTATTCATTTTCTAGTTTTTTAAAAGTAACATTAAGTAATGGGCTGCTGACCAACTAAAATTTTCGGCTTCTAATCCTTTTCCAGTAGTAGGATGGTAGTTTTCCCGAATGGATTTTCCTTTTTCCAATGCTCCTTCGGCATTGTGAATGAGTTTATGAGCCAGTTGATTTGCTTCGTTTTGATACCCGTATTTTTCCAGTCCATTGATCCCAAAATAACTTTGGTCCAACCAGATTGGTCCTCTCCAGTAGCCGTTAGCAGGATTGAATTTTGCTTGGTTTGCTGCCAAGGTTGGTAAAGGAACAAAAGTATTGAAAATGTCCGGATTGAGTAAGTTGTCTTTTATGGATTTTGCTTGTTCCCTAGTAGCAACTTCTGCCCAAAGCGGTAAAAAACCTTCACAACCCATATCGGTTATGATATTTTTCCCATCGATTGAAGTATCATAAAACCAGCCAGTATTGGCATCCCAAAATTGAGTTTGAATTTGATTTTTTAATTTGGCACTTTCTTCAGTCCAGTTTTTTTCTTCGCTTTCTAATTTCAAGACTTTCGCCATCTTGGCTAAATAGTTTTTTTCGGCATATAAAAAGGAATTTAAATCCACGCTTTCTTGGTCTAATGAATAGGCGTGTTCCCCATTTTTCAATGTTTTACTGTTGTCAAATCGTACGGCATTATCCATTCCGCTTTCCCATTTACCAGCGACTAATGTACCATCGGTTGAACCAAATTCACACAGCCCATCTTGGTCGTGATCTCTTTCTTTGTACCACCAAAAATGGTATTTTTTTAGTTTTGGATAAAATTCTTTTATAAAGTTGAGGTCTTTGGTTTGTTTATAAATTTCCCAAACGGCCCAAGCTGCAAGGGGAGATTTTGTGTTTCTGTAATTATTGGGTTCAATTAAAGTGTCTCTATAAATACAATCCGGAATAAAGCCATTTGGTTCTTGATAGTCAAACAAAGCACGCATTTGGTCTTTAGCTAATTTTGGATTGAAATGGGCTACTGCTGCGGCATGTTTCCAGCTGTCCCAAGCCCAGAAACCGTGAAACCATTCATAATGATAACTAGGAAAAAGGCCTTCGTGTTTCAATCCTTCGGCAGGAATTCTAGTGTTATTTTGTAAAGTAAGAATTAATTTCGCTAAGAAAACGGAATACTCCGCTCCTTTGTATCTAGTTTTCTTTTTTGCGATTAACTGGGTTAGCTGATTTTCTTTTTCTTTTTTTGTGTCCTTTAAAATAGTGTTGAATTTTATTTTTGCCAAATTTCCCTTTTCCTTTTTCCAATCGTATTGCGGGAAAATATAGGTTTGTGATACCACTATTTCTTTGGTTTCATTTGGTTTTAACGTTAGTTTTTTTGCTTTTGCTGTAAAGCCTTGTTTTGTAATTTCAATTTCGATATTTTCATTAAAAAACTGAACATAGCCAACCGCATTACTTTTTGTGGAAATTAATTTTAAAATTTGCCCTTCTTTAAAAAGTTGAATGTTATCTAGGTATATTTTTGAATCAAAAACGGGGTTTATTGTTATTGTTTTTGAAGTTCGATTTGTGATGCTCGTTTTTTGAATTGCTGAATGACCCGATGAAAAAACAAGTTGTTGTTTCATCTCTAATTTTTCATTTCGAAATTCTTGTTTTAAATGGCTGTTGTAGCTATTTTGATTTACCAAAGCAGTTTTCCAATTGATAAGTTCTTGTTGATTGTCATCAATAAGATGTAATGAAATCAAGGAAGAACTTAACCAGACTCCATTTTGTTCGGTCATTAAAAAAGGACCTGAAAAACCGCCTTGAATTTCCGATGGTTCAAGAAATCCAAATCCAAACCAAGCCCCTTTGTCAGAAAATGCTAAAGATTTTCTATCGGTTGCATTCTTTGGGTTTCCTTTATAATTTAAGCTGTTTTTGCTTAATTCTAAGTTTGTAAATGTCGTTTGTGCAAAACTACCTTGTATTATAAAAAAGAAAATAAGAATATAAAAGGGTTCTTTTTTGTACATGTTATTTCGTTTTATGGAATGTTTTATAAAATTGTAATCTACAGAATTAGTTATGCTATAAATTAAATAGGGTCTATTTTTTTAAAAAAAAGAGGTTGTCGTTTTCTGATTTAGTATATCTTAATTATACAAAATGGTATACTTAGAAAACTACAGTTTTTTTGGTTTATTAAACTTTTAAATCATTGGTTAAATATAATGTTGAATGAGGTACTAATTTATGGAATATATAAAAAGAATAACCCTAAAACTTAGGGTTATTCTTTTCAGTATTTTTTTCGTGGTATTAATAGCCATTATTTTGCTTCAACTGAGAATTTACTTTAATTTCTCTGCTTGGGATGGCAAAACGGATGTGTTTGTTTTCAATATAGTTGCTAGAAAATGGTTTGTCATGAGCAGTTAATATCGATTTAATAGACTGTTTTGCTGTTGCGCCACGTCCCCATCGCACTAGGTCAAACCAACGGTTAGTCCATTCCATAGACAATTCGATTGGGCGTTCATGGTTGCGTATCCAATCACGTAATTCTTCTTTTGTTTTAGATCCGGAAGCCAAGGCAACAGCTCCACTTCTTGTTCTCACTTCATTAATACGAGCAATGGCTTCATTTGTTTTTCCGTTCTCATTTAAAGATTCTGCTAGCATTAATAATACATCCGCATAACGAATTACATTTATATTGATTCCTACATATGATCCCGACCTGTCAGTAGGATAAGCGTATTTTTTGAAATAATTAGGTTTAGATAAACTAGAGGAAATACTCGCATAGGAAACCAAGCTTGCGGGTTGGTTTAAATCCCATATTTCTGATTTCGGATCATTAAAGAAAATGGTTCCATAAACACGATCTGAGAAACTGCCATCTGCTTTTTTGTCTTTTTTTAATTCGGATACTAACCAATCTGAAGGGTAAAACAATTCCCATCCATCCACTGCGTATGGTTTTACTTCATAGTTAAATGGGTGACGCTCATCAGAAAGAGTTCTGTCACCACTAAACTGAATTTCAAAAACTGATTCAGGGCCATTCTCTGACTTTCCGTTGAAGTTGTCCTCGTAATTGGCATTTAAAGAGTATTGTCCATATATTTCTTTGAATTTTGTTTCTGCTGGAAGCCATTTTTCTCTAAAAAGATACACCTTTCCTAAAAGTGCCTTTGCTGCACCTTTTGTAGCACGACCAAGATTATCATTATTATAGGCGAATGGTAATGCTATTTCGGCATCAAGTAGGTCTTTTTCTATTTGTTCCCAAACTTTGTCAGGAGTAGCTTGAGGAACCTGTAATTTTGTTAAGTCTTTTTCAAATGTCAGCACCAATGGTACATTTTCAAATGCATTCACTAGCATAAAATAAAAATAACTTCTAAGAAATTTTGCTTCAGCTATAATCTCTTTCCTTTCTTGGTCAGACATTGTAGCTATTCCTGGAACCTTTTCGATTACCTGATTGGCTCTGCCAATACCTGCATAACAGCTTGCCCAAATATTAAAAGGACCACTTACCTCAGTCCCATTGGTGAAGTTGGCAATAGTTTTTGAATACCCTTCGGATTTGTTGTTGTCAATATCATCCCCTTTATAAGCGATTGAAGTGTAAGTTTCTTCAAAAAAAGTCCATTTATCTCCGTCATGTCCTTGTAAAGCACCATAGGTTGCTATTATCCCCTGTAATGCATGGTCCCTTGTTGACCAAAAAGAGGATTCGGTTATGTTTTGTTTGTCTTTCAAGTCGAGATAATTATCTGAACAAGAAAAAAATAGAATTGCAATCAGAATTGCAACAACTTGTAATTTTATAATTGATTTCATATTCTAGTAGTTTTTAGTCTTATTAATTAAAGTCCCACATTAATTCCTACCACAAAAGATTTACTTATAGGGTAATATCCTCTATCTACACCGCGACTAAATGTTGATGTGTTTGAAAGATCTGGGTCAAATCCCGAGTATTTTGTGATTGTTAATAGATTATAAGCACCAGCGTAAACACGCAAACGGTTTATTTTATATTTACTCACAAATTCATTAGGGATTGTGTAACCAATTTGAAGGTTTCTTAATCTAACGAAGGAAGCGTCTTCTAAGAAATAGTCAGAGACACGTGAGTTAAAGTTCAAATCGTTATTAGACACTCGGTATACACTTGTATTGGTGTTTGTAGGTGTCCATGCGTCCAAAACATCTGTAGATCGAAACCCTTTGTATAAAAAGGATTTGGTAGCATTATACATTTTTTGCCCCAGTTTCCCGTTTAGGAACATTGAGAAATCAAAATTCTTATAAGAAGCATTAAAGTTAAGACCTAGGTCTAATTTGGCCAATCCACTACCCATTATAACTTTATCACCGTCATCAATTGTACCGTTACCATCAGCATCAACAAATTTTAAATCACCAGGTTTTGCATCTGGTTGCAATTTATCTCCATTTGAATTAGTATATGCATTAATTTCAGTAGTAGTTTGAAAAATTCCTGCGGTTTGAAACAAATTAAAGGAACCTACAGGAAGCCCTTTCTTTGTAATTGTTGTTCCATTGTTATTGAAATCAAGAAAACCGTCTTCAATCGCTGCGTCTTCAGAACCAAGTTTAACAATTTTATTTTCGGTATGGGAAATGTTTCCTGTCACGTCAAAATCAAATCCGTTTTCACCAGTATGGCGATAAGTGGTCGAAAATTCCCATCCCATATTTTTCATTGTCGCGATGTTGGTATAGATGTTTTCAACAACTCCTGAAGTAGATGGTATTGGCGTTGGTGCCAACATATCTGTTGTTGTTGAGTTGAAATAATCAAAATTGGCGGTCAAGATATTATCAAAAAGGCCAACATTAACACCTGCATTAAAAGTGGCTGTTTGTTCCCATTTAATGTTGTTATTTCCTAATGTTGTAGCTATCGCTCCAACAGAAACTGCCTGACTAGCCAGATTTCCCAAGGCATAATTTAACTGATTACCACCAACGGTTATGCCAGAAAGGTAACGAAATGGTGGGATGTCCTCATTTCCTAAAACCCCATAACTAAGCCTTGGCTTTAATTCGCTTATTACACTACTTTTAAAGAAGTCTTCTTTGTGGACAGCCCAACCTCCAGAAACGGACCAAAAAGTACCGTATTTATTCAAAGGCCCAAATTTAGAAGAGCCATCTCTTCTTATACTTCCTTGAACAATGTATTTATCCTTGAAGGTATAGTTTAATCTTCCAAAAGCAGATTGTAATCTTTCTGTCCAATTCCAGCCGCCAGCTCTAATATAATCAGAACCATTAGTTACAACTAATCTAGAAAGCACTTCTAATAATTGAGAGTATAAATGATTTCCTCCAGCAGTTGTTCCTTTAAATATTTTTTCTTCTCTTGATAGGCCACCTAATAGTTTCAGGCTGTGATCGCCAAATGTTGTTTGGTAATTAAGGGTATGTGTTGAAACATGACGTTCCTCTCTACCTCTGGATTCAAATCTGCTTGGGTTTTCTACAAAAGATTGCGGGCCAAAATCATAAGGGTTTGTTTGTGAAAAACTGAAACTGTTTTTATAGGTATTTCCAAGAGTATAATTATAGGACAAACCTTTCCATAATTTCAAATCGGCTGATAAATTTACCTGAAAATAATCGTCTTCAGTCCTGTTCTGACTCAGCATTCGCTCCCCAATAGGGTTTCCATTTCCAGCACTTCCTAATTCTGAAGGTGATTTGGCAAAACCATTTGGTGAATTAGCGTCATAAATTTCTTTATGTGGCAATTGTCCATAAATATTCATAATGTCTGAAAACCCGGCATTGCCATCTCCAGTCACATCTCCAAAATCTTTATTCTTGAAACTGGTATAAGCTAGTATTGGAGAAATAGTTAATTTCTTGTCAAAAAAGTTTAAACCAGAATTCAAACGAATATTATCCCTTTTTGCCCCAGAGTTAATAATGTTTCCATTGTTTTCCCAATGACTATATGAAATACGATAATTTACTTTGTCTCCTCCAGCAGATATGTCTATATCATGTTTTTGTTCTACGGCAGTTTTAAAATACGCTTTTCGCCAATCGGTATTAGCATATTTGGTGTCATCAAAAGCATAACTTGGCGCTGTTGAAGGGTTTGGGTCATTTGAGTCATTTGCTTCTGCTTGTTTGAGGGTTTTGTTCATTTGAAACTTATCCATCAAATCTATGTTTTGATTAAGGGTATTGCTCGAAGTATACATATTGTAATTGATACGAGGCTCTCCACTTTTTCCTTTTTTTGTGGTGATAATAATTACACCTGCACTTGCTCTAGCTCCGTAAATTGTTGATGCAGAGGCATCTTTTAATACACTGATAGTTTCGATATCACTTGGATTAAGGTCAAAAGAATATTCTAATGGAATTCCATCAATTACATAGAGTGGACTTTGTTTGTTGAATGAATTAACTCCACGTATTAGAATAACAGGATTACCTCCCGGATTACCTGAACCAGCTGAAACAGTAACACCGGCTACTTGTCCCTGCAGTAGTGTGCCAAGATTTCCTGCTGGTTGTTTCTCTAAATTTTTCATATTAACAGTTGCTATTGCAGCTGTTACATCGCTTTTCTTTTGAGTTCCATAGCCCACAACGATTACTTCTTCAAGCGTTTTGATATCAGTTTGAAGAGAGACATTGATTTTGGTTTTATTTGCTACCGTAATTTCTTGTGTAATGTATCCAATGGCTGAAAAAATTAATATTGATTTGTTGTTTAGAACTACTATAGAATAGTCGCCGTCAACATCTGTAATTGTTGCAGTTTGTGTGCCTTTTACGTTTAAGTTGACTCCAGGAACACTGCTTCCTGTATGGTCTGTTATTTTACCTGAAATTGTTTTTTGTGCTTGATTTTCTTGTGCGAGACTGATATTTGGTATCCACAAGCATAGGAGTAAGGGGATAAAATTTAGTCTCCTAATTAATAAGATTAGTTGTTTCATCTGATAATAGTTTTTGGTTAATTATAATATTCGGCGGATTAGTTCCCAGTTATTCATCTTTGTTTATGTTTTTACCTCCATCTTTTTTTTTTGACCTAAAGCAATTTATTTTAGTTAATCCTTTGAAAACTGACTAATAAAATGCGATATGTTATTATTATTATTATTATTATTATTATTAATTTTTTTTTCATGAAAAATTGAATTCCAAAAATAAAATAAAATATTAAAATTACATACCAGTACCCACCAGTTATAATGACTCATCAGAAAAAATAGATCAATAATTAATTCATTTGAATTAAAAATTATTGATTGTATTCATAAATTGAACTACTGATTTTTTATTTTTTGAAGGAGTAATTAGATAAATATATAGCCACCAAAAAAGGAATTGTTTGCAACTAATATTGTCTTTGCGGATTAATTTTCATTCTGAACTTTTTAAAAAATCTCTGAATGAGTTTGATCTTTTACCCTATGTCTAATGAGTATAGATGATAAGAAATCTGTAGGATACAGGCTGTTTTTTAATTTCTTTTTAATGAGATTTAAGCAAGAATATTTTTTGTATAAAAACATCATAATTAATGTTTTATATGTGATTGGTGTTTTTTATAAAGTGTAAAAAGAACGGGCTTATGGAAAACACACCGAAATAAATTTATTTAGGACAAGATTTTAAAAAAAAAACCTACCAGTCTATTATGAAGTTACTTTAATGAGACTATCTTAAAGTTGTTTTAAACTATAAAAGAACACCTTATAATAACACTTAGAAGATTAAAGAGTTATTATAAGGTGTTTATTGTGTTGCAATCAAAATTGCAAAATGAAATTTAAAAAAGAAAGCTGATTTCATGAAAAAAGAACTAAAAGTTCAATTAATTCTTTAAATCTTTAATTACTTTAAAAGCAACATCTACTTGTTCTTCGCTTACTAAAATTGTAAACTCATTAGAGGTAGAAATTACTTCATTGATAATAACTCCTTCCCATGCAAGACGCTGGAAAATGAAATAGTATATCCCTGGTACAGCTACATTTTCTTTTGGTAATTTAACTGTTATTGAAGCTAGATTGTCCAGTTTTTGAATTAGTTTCTCATTAACAAAATGCTTGTCAACAAGGTGATTTACACTGCTGCTTACCACAATATTGATTTCATTTACCCCTCTGGATGAGGTATAGAATATATCTGACATTGTATTGATATCTGTAATTAAACCTCCTTGCTTGTACAATACAGTTTCAGAAACACCGTAAGTATAATCCGTTAATGCAGATCGAACGGTTATCTCTCCAATATTTTTTATAACCTTGTTGATCTTATGATTTAATCTGAAATCCAGTTCTTCGGTTAGTCTTTTCAGCGCCATTACTACAGCACCTTGTTTCACATCTTTACTGAAATCACTTTCCAGTTCGGACATAATGTTTCTTGATAGGGAAGTCAAATTAATAATTCCAAGAGACAAAGCGTTTAGCAAAAAAGGCTTTGTTTTTATGTAATTTTCTACAATTGATGAAACAGTTTTCATATTTAGAGTTTGTTTTTATACTTAAAAAGTAAATTTCTCAAGCTAAAATGTTGAAAAATCTTTGCAAATATAAATAAAAAAACATTTTGTTAAGAATATAACAATGAAAAATTACAACTAAAAGTGATAAAAAGCATCTGTAAGGTGTTCAATTACAAAAGATTTACCTTCTTTGTGTATGGCTATTATGTCAAAACGAACTTCAATGTCGAGATTTTTCTCGGTTACGTATGCGTCAACCGCTTTTACTAATAGCTGAATTTTTTTTGGTTTAACAAAATCCTGAGGCAGTCCAAATTCAATAGACGAGCGGGTTTTTACTTCAATTATTGCTAGAACGTTTCCGTTTTTGGCTATGATATCAATTTCGGCTTTTTGAAAAGTCCAATTTGTTTCCACTATTTCGTAGCCATTTTTCCGTAGAAATTCCAAAGCCATTTCTTCCCCTAATTTACCTAATTCGTTATGTTCAGCCATAAAATTAACGTTCAGTATTCAGTAACAGTATGTTTAATTTTTTTTATTCAAATATAACATTTGAGCTTTTTTCACCCACATTTAGAGAAACTATACTACCTAGAATCAAAGCCCTATTGTCATTAATGTGTCCTGCTGGGAAACTATATAATATGGGAATGTCATATTTTTTGGTAACATCTTCAATTATTTCAACTGCATTTTTACCCCAAGGGATATCATTGTCTTTCATTTTTGTCATCGATCCCACAATAATACCTTTGATGGATTCAAGACATCCGTTACGTTTTAAATTCATCATCATTCGGTCTATATGATATAGGTATTCGTCTAAATCTTCTAAAAACAAGATTTTGTCATGACAATCAATAGATGATTTTGAACCCAGTAAGCTGTATAGAATAGATAAATTTCCTCCAACTAATTCCCCTTTGGCACTGCCCAAACGATTCATTTTGTCTGAAGGAATTTCGTAAATTAGCTGTTCTCCAAACAAGGCAATCCTTAAACTTTCTATAGCTTCGGAAGAAGCTTTAGGAATGCTTATAGGCATAATTCCATGAATTGTTTTGTAGCCTAATGTGTTTAAATGGTTATGTAAAACAGTAACGTCACTAAACCCAATAATCCATTTTGGATTTTGTTCGAATTTTGTAAAATCCAGTAAGTCTAACATTCGAACAGTGCCATAACCTCCACGAACACACCAAATTCCTTTTATTTTTGGATCATCCATTTGTTTTTGAAAATCACGGGCGCGTTGTTCATCGGTGCCGGCCAGTTGATTATCATCTAATCCAATTGTGTTTCCTATTACAACTTCTAATCCCCAGCTGTGTAATAAGTCTATTGAAGGTTTTAGATTATCATAGATGTTTTTTCTGGCTGTAGCCAAAATTGCAATTGTATCTCCTTTTTGTAAATTGGGTGGTCTTGTCATAAGTGTATTGGCTTGGCTATTGAATGTTTGTAAAACAAAAATAATAAATAGGAATTTATATAAATAAGAAGATTTTTTTTTAATTGAATAAGAAGTAGAATACATGTTTTTAATTTTCCAGAAAGCTAGTATTGAAATGTAGTAAAAAACAAAGATAGGTTTTTTGAAAATAGTTTTAACTCTCAACTTTAATTGTAGTATTTTTACTAAAAGTATTTTTAAATTACTGTGTTTCAAATTCATAATGTAACTATGAGATTAATAAGATCGAATGCCTTTTTTGTTATATGTTTATTTTGTTTTAAAATTTCAGCACAACAAAAAAAATATAACATACATACAGTAGCGTTTTATAATTTCGAAAATTTATTTGATACCATAAACGATCCCAATACTAACGATGATGAATGGACCCCAAAAGGCGCTCAACATTGGACTTTCAAAAAATACAGTGAAAAACTTCAAAACCTTTCTAGAGTTTTATCAGAAATAGGTTCTACAGAAAACTCAAATTCACCCACATTTATTGGTGGTTGCGAAATAGAAAATAGAGGGGTTCTTGAAGATCTCATAAAACAACCAAAGTTGATTGAAAAAGAATACGGTATCATTCACTTTGACTCACCAGATAAACGCGGAATTGATGTGGCCTTGTTGTTTCAAAAAAAATATTTCCGCCCCACTTCATTCACTAATATTCCTTTACATATATATAAGGAAGAAATAAAAGCAAAAGAAATCATCAAGGCAGAAGTCTATGAGAAAACGGATGATGATCAGATCGAAAACACTATAAATCGTCGGGTGTTTACACGTGATCAATTGCTGGTTACAGGTTTTCTCGAAGAGGAAGAAATTCATATTATTGTCAATCACTGGCCTTCCCGATCAGGAGGAGAGAAAAAAACCAGCCTTTTTAGGGAAGCTGCAGGAGCATTAAACAGAAGGATTATCGATTCATTACAACGTATAAATGCTAACGCAAAAATAATAACAATGGGTGATTTAAATGACGGTCCCTATAATAAAAGCGTTAAAATAGGAATTGGTGCCAAAACTCGTAAAGAGGGAGTACTCCCTTTTGGGGTTTACAATCCATTTGAAGAAATGGCCAAAAAAGGGTTAGGCACTATTGCATATCGGGACTCTTGGGATATTTTTGATCAGATTATGGTTTCGCAAACTTTGATACAAAAGGATTATTTGTCCTATAGGTATTGGAAAGCTGGAATATATAACAAACCCTTTTTGATCCAAACAAATGGACAGTATAAAGGATATCCAAAGAGGCATTCAGAAAATGAAGTGGGCTTCAGCGACCATTTTCCTGTTTATCTGTATTTGATAAAAGAAGTAAAGTGAAATTTAGCCGTAAAATTTAAAGTAATGATTTCATTTCCAGAGACCCAACCGCTATGAAAGCTTCCCCCACCAGTTTTTGAATCTGTAACTTTACTGCTTGTGACTTTTTAGTACCTTAGCAATTCGTAATTTAATAATGTATCGACGATGGCAATAGCAAAACCGTTTAATCTTAATAAATGGATCGATGATAATCGGCATTTATTAAAACCACCAGTTGGGAATAAAAATTTGTACAGAGAGTCTGGGGATTATATTGTGATGATTGTTGCGGGACCTAATGCTCGAAAGGATTTTCATTATAATGAAACTGAAGAATTGTTTTATCAACTCGAGGGATCTATAAAAGTAATCATTCAGGAGGAAGGGGAGCGAAAAGAAATGGAACTACACGCGGGTGATATGTATCTTCATCCAGCAGGAATTCCACATTCACCTATACGTTCAGAGGGTTCTATCGGATTAGTGATTGAACGCAAACGTGTCGGGAAAGGATTTACTGATGGATTACTTTGGTATTGTGAAAACTGCAATCATAAATTGCATGAAGTTTATTTTGAACTGCATGATATCGAAAAAGATTTTATGCCGCATTTTCAAGATTTTTACAATTCAGAGATACTGCGTACTTGTGAAAAATGTGGAACTGTTATGGAAACCGATCCAAGATTTGGGTAAGTAATGTTACATTCGATTCTAATTAGAATAATTTATAGAGCTCTAGAAACTGTTTTTTCGAATTGCACAAAACCCGAAGTGATCTTTATTATTAGATAAAAAAGCCGTTTCAATAAGGACAAAAAACACTTATTGATTTAAACATTAGTCTTTTAAGTGGGTTTTGAATTGGAATTTGTGGGAAAATAGGTTTGAAGAGTTTCTTGAAGTAACTCCTAGGTTTTTTTTCAGCCTGAGAATTGTATAATACATCTTTAAATAATATCTTTACAAAAAAATATAACAAAATATAACAAAAAAGTTACAATGATAACAATAGCAGATCAATTCGGAATGAAAGAAGCTTTGGCACAATTGGGGATCAAAGATATAAATGAAGGAACATCAACAGGATTAAATCATTTTTCAAATGGAGAAATCTTAGAAAGTTATTCTCCAGTAGATGGAAAATTGATTGGAAAAGTAAAAATGTCAACTGAAGCAGATTATGAAGCAGTAATGCAATCAGCTACAGCAGCTTTCAAAACATTTAGATTGATGCCTGCTCCATTACGTGGAGAAATCGTGCGTCAATTTGGAGAAAAATTGCGTGAGAAAAAAGATGCGTTAGGGAAATTGGTTTCTTATGAAATGGGGAAATCATTGCAAGAAGGTTACGGTGAAGTTCAAGAAATGATCGATATCTGTGATTTCGCAGTAGGTCTTTCTCGTCAATTACACGGATTAACAATGCACTCTGAGCGTCCACAACATAGAATGTATGAGCAATACCATCCATTAGGAGTTGTTGGGATTATCTCAGCGTTTAACTTTCCGGTAGCAGTTTGGGCTTGGAATACAGCTTTGGCTTGGATTTGTGGTGACGTTTGCGTTTGGAAACCATCAGAGAAAACTCCACTTTGTGGAATTGCTTGTCAAAATATCATTGCTGAGGTAATCAAAGAAAACAACCTTCCAGAAGGAATTTCTTGTTTAATCAACGGTGATTATAAAATAGGAGAATTAATGACTAACGACAAACGTGTACCATTAATTTCTGCAACTGGTTCAACTCGTATGGGGAAAATCGTTGCGCAAACTGTCGCAGGTCGTTTAGGAAGGTCTTTATTAGAATTAGGTGGAAACAATGCAATAATCGTTACACCAGATGCAGATATTAAAATGACTGTTATTGGAGCTGTTTTTGGAGCTGTAGGAACTGCAGGACAAAGATGTACTTCAACTCGTCGTTTAATTATTCACGAAAGTATTTACGATACGGTAAAAGATGCTGTTGTTGCTGCTTACAAGCAACTAAGTATTGGGAATCCATTAGACGAAAACAATCACGTTGGACCGCTAATCGATACACATGCTGTTGAAATGTACAATAGAGCGTTGACTAAAGTAGTAGAACAAGGTGGTAAAATCCTCGTTGAAGGCGGTGTTCTTTCAGGAGAAGGGTACGAAAGTGGATGTTACGTGAAACCTGCAATTGCAGAAGCTGACAATTCATTTGAAATAGTACAACACGAAACTTTTGCACCAGTATTGTATTTATTGAAATACTCTGGAACTGTAGAAAATGCGCTTGACGTTCAAAATGGAGTAGCTCAAGGATTATCTTCTGCTATTATGACTAACAATTTAAGAGAAGCAGAGCATTTCTTATCTGTTGCAGGTTCAGATTGTGGTATTGCCAATGTAAACATCGGAACTTCTGGTGCTGAAATCGGTGGTGCTTTTGGTGGAGAAAAAGAAACAGGTGGTGGACGTGAGTCTGGTTCAGATGCATGGAAAGTGTATATGAGAAGACAAACTAATACAATCAATTATGGAACTTCTTTGCCATTGGCACAAGGAATTAAATTCGATTTGTAATACCTAATTGATATCAAACAAAAAAGGCAATTTGAATTTTTCAAATTGCCTTTTTTTATTAATGGAATTCAATCTACAATGAATTTCTGATTAACAAGGAACAGTTGTTCTCTATCTGTTCGTTTTTTCCTTTTAATATCATTTTGGCCATTATTTCTCCCATTGCTTGAAAATCAGTTGAAATAGTTGTAATGCCGTTTTCCACTATTTTTTTTAGTGGTGTTTCATTATAGGAAATAATTCCAAATTCTTGATTCAGTTTTAATCCTTGAAGTTTAGATTTCTCTATTACGCGTACCAGATCTCGATCATTTGGAATAATGAAAACTTCCCCAACATTGATTTTTCGATCGTCAAATTCAGTTATGATTTCATATTGATAATTGTAATTCTTGCAAAAGTTTTCAAATCCCATTTTCATTCCAAGGGGTTCTCTAAATCCAGGAAAGATCAAAATCATTTTTCGATATTTTTTTAAATGAGATTCTCCTTTCACTAAGGCTTGGTAGATGTCTTTATTGTGATTTTGATAAACTGCCGGATATTTTTTTAGTTCTGGATTCGTTTGATCCAGAATGAATACGTCGTTGACTGGTAGGGTTTTTATAATTGATGACGCTTCAGCTAAATTTGTGGGCATTATAATGTATTTAGTGTAATTCCCATTGCTGTCATCTATTAATTTTTGAAAAACTTTAGCATTAAAATGATGAAAGAAAATGTCAACTTGGGCATTTGGGCCTATATTTTCTAAAAACGAATTATAGATATCTTCTTTAAAAATATTTAGCTCATCAAAAAGAAGGAATATCCTTTGTTTTATAGTGATTTCGGTGCTTTTTATATAATATCCTTTGCCTAGAATCGCATATATAATCCCTCTTTTTTTTAATTCTTCATAGCCTTGCATTACGGTATCTCTAGATAAAGAATATTCAAGACAAATTTTATTTATCGATGGGAGTTTTTCCCCTTTTAATAACCTTCCTTCTTCAATTGCTTTTTCAACTGATGAAATGATTTGCTTATATTTAGGGACTCCCTTATTATTTTGGATTGAAATGATTTTCATAGAAAAGTAATTTTTTTGCAAGTTAAAAAAAATACTGGTAGGTACTGGTATGTTTTTTTTTAGAATTAATATATTTTTGATTTTCATTTTTGAGCATTACATTATTAAAAAAGAATACCTATGTCAAAATTTATTGAAGATTCTAAAGGAGATTTGTTTGGAATATTACCAAATGGTACGGCAATTTATTCTTATGAATTAACGAATAAAAACGGACTAAGACTTACCATAATCAATTACGGCGCAACGGTTACTTCTTTGAAATTGCCTTTAAATAAAAGCGATACCATTGATGTGGTTTTAGGGTTTGACAATTTAGAGGATTATGTAAAATCCTTCGATTTAGAAAATGCTCCCTACCTAGGAGCGACTGTTGGCAGGTTTGCAGGGAGAATTAATAAAGGGAGATTTAATTTAAATGGAAAATCGTATCATTTAAATACAAACAACAATTCCCATTCCTTGCACGGAGGGAATATCGGTTTTAGCCAAAAGGTTTGGGAAGTTAAAACAGTGACTAAGGGTGAAAACCCATCAATTACACTAGCCTATTTCAGTCCTAATCAGGAAGAAAATTACCCAGGGGATTTGTCAGTTGAACTAAAATATACTTTATCGGATGAAAATGAACTGATATTAGAGTACAAAGCCACAGCGTCAGAGGATACCATCGTGAATTTAACACATCATAGTTATTTTAATCTAGAGGGTCATAAAGCAGTTATTTCTGATCAAGAAATAGTTGTTAATGCTCAACAGTTTTTGGAAATAAATGATGAAAATATCTTTACAGGAAGGTTTCTAAATGTGCTAAACTCTACTTCTGACTTTTCATTTCCGGATAAATGCCCGTCTAACATTGACAGGACATTTGTTTTAAATAAGGAGAAAAGGGTTGCGGCTTCACTTTTTAGTGTTAAAAACAATCTCAAAATGGTTGTTATTACGAATCAGCCTACAGTACATGTATATGTTGGTGGCGATACTGCAGATATAGGCGGAAAGGATGGAGCACAATATCATTCATTGAGTGGTATTTGTTTTGAAACGCAAAATTTCCCCAATGCAACTAATCATCCACATTTCCCCAGTTCAATTTTGAAAAAAGAGGAGATATACCAGCATTTAACAACCTATAAATTCGAATTATCTTAATAGAGAATGTAAACTTTGTTTTTTTGAAATGAAATAGTTTCAATTTTTAAAAGGGCACATTTTGACTTATACAATTCTAAATAATGAATGATATTTTAATTAATAAAACGAATGCCTTTTTTCAAAAGGCGTTCCATGCTGTTCCAGAGAAAATTGTCCTTTCTCCGGGAAGAATAAATATAATAGGGGAGCATATCGATTATAATGATGGTTATGTTTTGCCAGCGGCAATCGACAAGATTATTTGCTTTGCTTTCGAAAAAAGCAACTCTAATAAATCCAGAATAATAGCAATAGATCTTGATGAGGAGTTCGAAATAGATCTTGACGATGCCGTTCAGTTGAATGATAGGGTTTGGACTAATTATATTAGAGGCGTTATTCATCAATTAAAAAGTAATGGTTTTAAATTCCAAGGGGTTAATTGTGTTTTCAGCAGTAACATCCCTTTAGGTTCAGGATTGTCATCATCTGCGGCATTAGAATGCGGGTTTTTATTTGGATTGAATGAGCTTTTTAATTTGGATATTAAACCTGTAGACATTGGCTTACTGGGACAAAAAGCAGAACATTGGGTAGGTATAAATTGTGGGATTATGGATCAGTTTTCCAGTGTAATGGGATTAGAAAACAAAGTGATGAAAATCGATTGCAGGACATTAGATTTTGAATATCATGACGCTAATTTTAATGACTATTCCTTAATTCTTTTTGATAGTAATGTAAAACACTCTTTGTTTACTTCAGCCTACAATAAGCGAAGAGAAGAATGTGAAGAAGGTTTAGCTATTATAAAAAAGCATTTTCCTGAAACAAATAGCTTTAGAGATTGCAATGTACAGCAAGTGTTGGGTTTGCAAAATTTGATGCCTGAAGCCGTTTTTAAAAGATGCCGTTTTGTAGTTAACGAAATGAGTAGGGTAATCCAAGCATGTGAAGCATTGGACAACGGGGATATTGAATTGCTGGGGCAATTAATGTTTGAAACGCACGAAGGGTTATCGAAAGATTATGAAGTGAGTTGCGCTGAGTTGGACTTATTAGTTGATTTGGCTAAAAAGGAGCAATACATTATTGGTTCTCGATTAATGGGTGGCGGTTTTGGCGGTTGTACAATTAACTTGGTCAAGAAAGGTCATGAAGAAGAGATGAAATCAAAATTTAGAGCTCTTTATTTTGATGCTTTTGGAATCGAATTAAAAAGTTATGATGTCAAAATAGGAAACGGAACATCACTTTATATACAATAATTGCAATGAAAAATTTTGATATTAACGAAGACCCCCACAGACGCTATAATCCATTAATTAACGAATGGGTTTTGGTTTCTCCGCACCGATCAAAAAGGCCTTGGCAAGGACAAAAAGAAACTGTTCCCTCTGATTCTTTGTCGGAATATGATGCTAGTTGTTATTTATGCCCGGAAAACATTCGTGCCAACGGAATGACCAATCCAGACTATCAGAATTCGTATGTTTTTGAGAATGATTTCGCCGCTTTAAAGCAGGAAGAAATTGTTTTTGAAAAGGATATAAAGGACACTTTTTTTAAAATACAACCCGAAAGAGGAATCTCTAGAGTAGTCTGTTTTTCGCCAAAACACAATCTTACTTTACCGGAAATGTCAATTGATGCCATTGAAAATGTCATTTGCACTTGGCAAAAAGAATATTGTGATTTAGGTAAAATGGATTACATAAATTATGTTCAAATTTTCGAAAATAAAGGAAGTGTGATGGGATGTAGCAATCCACATCCGCATGGGCAAATCTGGGCACAATCTTCCTTGCCAACGGAAGTAGAGAAAACCCAAAACAACCTTAAAACCTATTTTGACAAAAAGGGCACGAATTTGTTACAGGATTATTTGCTGGAAGAATTAAGGTTGAACGAAAGGATTGTAATCGAGAATGATCATTTTGTTGCATTGGTCCCTTTTTGGGCGATATGGCCTTATGAGACAATGATTATCAGTAAACGTCATTTTGGGAAAATTACTGATTTTACTTCGGATGAGAAGACCTCTTTTGCGACTGTTTTAAAACAGTTAACTTCAAAATACGATAATCTTTTTGAGACGTCATTCCCTTATTCTTCGGGAATTCATCAAACACCAACAGATGGAGAAGAACATCCCGAATGGCAATTTCACATGCATTTTTACCCGCC
Organism: Flavobacterium sp. K5-23; assembly: GCF_023278045.1. Lineage (NCBI taxonomy): Bacteria > Pseudomonadati > Bacteroidota > Flavobacteriia > Flavobacteriales > Flavobacteriaceae > Flavobacterium > Flavobacterium sp. K5-23. The sequence continues at coordinate 758,852 of NZ_CP056783.1, read as the reverse complement.
TTTATTGCGCTCGGCTACCGTAAAAAAATTCATGGTAGGGTATGAGATGTTGGGTGAATCACAAAGAGACATTACGGCCGAGAAAAGTGCCACTGTATTGAAAAATTTATCTATTAAACATTATAAACAACAATAGGATGACAACACATTTTGGATTTATGGATTATATGGTGTTTACTGCTTATGCAGTACTTATTTTAGGGGTAGGATTGTGGGTGTCTAGAGATAAAGAGGGACATCAAAAAAATGCAGAAGACTATTTTCTTGCTAGTAAGTCTTTGCCTTGGTGGGCCATTGGGTCTTCTTTGATTGCCGCTAATATTTCGGCTGAACAATTTATCGGAATGTCTGGTTCGGGTTTTGCTTTGGGTTTAGCAATTGCCTCTTATGAGTGGATGGCGGCCTTTACGTTAATTATAGTAGGGAAATATTTCTTACCTATTTTTATCGAAAAAGGGATTTACACGATTCCTGAATTTGTCGAAAAACGTTTTTCGACAAATCTTAAAACAATTTTGGCGGTTTTTTGGATTGCTTTGTATGTCTTCGTCAATCTAACGACTGTTTTATATTTAGGAGGATTGGCTATTGAAACAATATTGGGTGTCGATATGATGTATGCCATTATTGGATTAGCACTTTTTGCAGCAGCTTATTCTTTATACGGCGGGCTTTCTGCCGTTGCTTGGACAGATGTGATTCAAGTTATTTTCCTGGTTTTGGGAGGACTTGTTACGACCTATTTAGCCTTGAATACAGTCTCAGAAGGAGCTGGAATGTGGCAAGGATTAAAAACGATTTATGAAGCGGCACCAGAACGGTTTGTGATGATTTTGGATAAATCAAATCCGGAATATATGAACCTTCCCGGAATAGGGGTGTTGGTTGGTGGTCTTTGGGTTGCTAATATTTATTACTGGGGTTTCAATCAATACATTATACAAAGAACTTTGGCAGCAAAATCATTGCGCGAAGCTCAAAAAGGAATACTTCTAGCTGGGTTTTTAAAGTTACTTATTCCTTTCATCGTTGTCGTGCCTGGGATTGCAGCTTATGTAATGGTAAACGATCCTGCCATTATGGCTAGATTAGGTATCTCTGCAATGGAAAATTTACCGGGATTAGGAACTGCAGACAGAGCCTATCCTTGGTTGCTGCATTTCTTGCCGGCAGGATTGAAAGGATTGGCGTTTGCTGCTTTGGCGGCAGCGATTGTATCCTCGTTGGCCTCGATGTTAAATTCGACCTCGACTATTTTTACCATGGACATCTACAAGCAATACATCAATAAAAATGCGGATGACAAGACAACTGTAAATGTGGGTCGTCTTTCGGCAGGAATTGCATTAGTAATTGCAGTAATAATGGCGCCGCTTTTGGGAGGAATAGATCAGGCATTCCAATTTATACAAGAATATACCGGGATAGTGAGCCCTGGTATTTTGGCGGTATTCATATTAGGCTTGTTTTGGAAAAAAACCACTAATAAAGCCGCCATTTGGGGTGCATTACTTTCTATTCCAATTGCTATGTTTTTTAAAGTGGGACCAAAAGGATGGGTTGCAGGAAGTGGTTTAGAAGCTGTTTTTCCAACATTGCCATGGATGGATCAAATGGGATATACCGCTATTTTAACGATGTTGCTTATTGTGGTGATTAGTTTATTTCAAAACAAAGGAGTAGATGATGCTAAAGGGATTCCATTGACTAAAGGATTATTCAAAACGAGTCCCCTTTTCAACATTTGTTCATTTGCCATTATGCTTGTTTTAGTTGTGGTGTATGCTATTTTTTGGTAAAAAAAGCATACCAACAAAAAAGGCAATTTGAGTTTTTCAAATTGCCTTTTTTTATGCTTAATAAATTTTTGCGCTAAACGAAAATTACAAATTAAACGAAGCTCCGATATTGAACGTAAACTGGTTGTTTAAATTATGACCAAAAGAGGTCTTGTTAGTGTCGTATTTAGCAATTGGCACTCCAGCTTCACCAAATAATCCAAAACCATCCGTAAAGAAATAACGGAAACCTAAGTGAGCCCCAAAATTTTTCAGACCTAAATCAAGTCCAGGATAGATATCCATATTAGATTCAAGTTGCAATACACTACCTAAGTTAGCATTAAATCTAGCTTTTAAGTCAATTCTATCTCCAAATTCAGGAAGGTTGCCTAATGCATCTTTAGAAGCAGACAATAAGTAATTAGTAGTTAATCCTAGTGACATGTTTTCTCCAATTCCAAAATCTGTAGACACGAAAATACCTGTACCTCCGTTTTGAATAGTAGTACCTATCTGCCCTTTAACATCTCCATTTCCTTTGAATGCTTGTGCGTTTAACAGACAAACAGACAGCAATAATAACAACGTAGCAATCTTTTTCATACTTTTTATATAAATGATAATATTCGTACAAAATTAGTTCATTAAATTCTAATTTCTCCCTTTCTCTTCAAAATATAAGTGATTCAGGGGTTCGCTTTGCCAAAATTCTTTAGTGTCAATGTCCATAATGGTCAATGGCCCTTTAAATGCGGCTCCGGTATCTACGTTCCAAACACAGGCTCTTTGTACTGGAATGGTTTTATCTATTCGGGTTACGGGTGTGTGCCCAATGTAAACTTCGTTGTATAAAGTCAGTCTTTTTGGATACAAGGAATCATTGGGTTTGATGCTTGGGTCTAAAGCCAATGCAGTTTCCCACAGGGTTCTGTCCCAATAAAATAATTTAGGGAAATATTCCGCTTTAACTCCATTCATATTGGTAAAACCAGCGTGAATAAACAAGCGGTTTTTGTTGTCCAGATAGTAATCTAATAAAGATTGTAAAAATTCAATGTGTTTTTGTTTGGTCTCCGCAGGAACTATTTCATAAGCCGAAACTGTTGATTCCCCGCCGTGTTTGTACCACATTAAATTTTCTTTACTGTCTTTTAGCCAATGCAATAATAAATCGTCGTGATTTCCCCGAATGAAAAAACATTCGTTAGTAGATTTCAATTCGATTAAAAAATCAATAACCTGTGGTGACTGACTCCAGCCATCTACATAATCCCCGAGGAATATCAAAGTGTCTTTTGGAGTCACTTTGGCTCTTTCCATGATTTGGTGAAGGGCTCGCAAACCACCATGTATGTCGCCTATAACTAATGTTCTCATTTGTAATGTTCTCAATGTGTTTTGTAAAATGGCTGAGGTGCTTTTGTTTTACATTATAAAAATAGGAAAAAGAGTTAGTACCCAAGAATATTTTACTGAATTTTTCATAAGGAAATCCAATGCAATTGTTATAAATAATTATTTAAGTTTAGGGTAGTGTATTTTAATTCTCCGTTTGAAAGAAAGTAAAGACTTCAATTATTCTGTGTTTTTTTGTCCCATCTTGCCTTTTTGTCCCTTTTAATTGATGTAAAATATACTTGTATAACTTATCTGGAATGGCTCTTTTAAATATACCCACTTTTGGTGATTGTTTGATGTTGAAATTAAGATTAGTTTTACAAAAAATAAAATTTTATTCAAATGAATGCAATTATCGCTTTTACATTATTGATGGTTCGGGTATTGTGTAATATTTTAAAAGAGACCTTCTTTAGTTAAAAACAATATGAATAAGTGTCTCAGTATTTTTTTAGTGAAATAATACGTGATTACAAGGTAATCGAGTGGAATTGTGTTTTGTGAAAAATAAAACATTCATAAAAAATTCTACTCTCTAATTAAATAAACACACTATGTTAGAATTCGCATATATTAGTCTAATTGTTTTCTATTTTCTTTTTTGGATTTTCTCATTATATAAATTGATAAAATTTCAACAAATGGAACCAATTACAAAATTGTTTTTAATACTATTACTTATAGTTTTACAACCATTAGGGTTAATTATTAGTTGGATCTATTTATACACAAGAAAAAGTCAGCTGTTATCATTGTTAGAATAATCTAAATTGAAAACTACAACTTCCAGTTAATATAAATCCTCACTGATAATCGCGTTTAAACTAGATTAGGAAGGTTTTTTCTAACTAAAAAGAATATTTAGCCTTTGATTAAACTGTATTAAAAAGGACAGTTCAGTTTGTGTCTTTAAGAATAGTTCTATTAAACTATCTTTAAATTTATGTTAAATACTTCCGAATTAACATTTTATGTTATTAATTTGTAATTCAAGAATGTCACCCATTAAAGTGATTGTTTTGTGTCATAATTTAAATTTTTACAAATAAATAAATTTTTTTAAGATGAATACACTTATCGCCTTGTCCCTTCTTATTGTTCGAATGATCTGTAGTTTATTAAATGATATTTTATCAATTTTCAGTCTTCATATTTAGCATTATATTTCATTTTCCTTAAAATCCGCATAGCTTCTTTAAAAGACAAGTAGATTTGGGGGAATTCTTTTAGTTGCGTTTTAGCATCAATCAATTTATCTTTTGCATCCTCAAATCCGTTGAGGTAGCAAATCATAAAAGTCGAGGGAAGGTTTTCTAAATCCTTTTGTTCTCGTCCACTTAACGAATGTCCTTTTTTTAATTTACTCAGCAAAGCAATGTTGGTATTGTAAATATGGAACAGCATTTTTTTGTTGTATTCAGGTGGCTGAAACAGCATTTCAGTTTCTATTTTGTAATACCCATTTTCCTGAAAATGAATCGTCTGTTGTTCTAAAGGGTAGAAACTTGTTTTGTCATTCAATCCTAACGGAATGTATTCAATAATGGTGAAACTATCCTCGTCACAATTGATGGTTACTACATCTTGAGCTGAATAGAAAAGTTTAATCTGTTCGTTTATCAGTTCAATATCTACACGGGACAGATAGGTTTTATCTCGTACTCTTTTTGGAATTCCTGCCCAGCAAATCACAAATAGCTCTTTAAAGACCTTGTATTTTGGCGCCATATCCTTATGTCTGAAATTCATAAAATCAATCACGCCGTCGAGGGTGTGTTTGATGTTGTTTCGGGAGATATTTTCAATACCGGTAACGGTTTCGGTGTTTTGGAAATTTTTTTCAAAATCCCTACCCACGGGTGTTGTATTACTGCCCCGTCTAATGAAAACACTATTTGCTGAAATGGTATGTATTCCTTTTTTGAAAGATGAAATTTCTGTTTTTGGTTTTATGGTCACTAGCCCTATTACCTTATCCTTTGGCAAATTAGGAAAGGGGATGTTTTCATATTGAATTATTGGAGGGTTATCCAGGTATGCATTCACCAAATTTTGAATTCTACTGTCATCAAAAAAATCATCACCCACAATTTGATTGTCTTGATCTTCAACCCCAACAACAATATAGGAATTATTCGAAGGATTAGAATTTGATAATGCACAGATGTGTTTCAGGAATTTTGACTTTCCCTCACGGGTATGTAAATTCAACTGACGCTTTTTATCATAAAAACTGCTCTCATCATTGTGAGCAAGTAAGTTTTTTATAAGTAATCGTTTGTTAATCATTGTTAAAGTCGCTGGTTTGAATTTAAAACGTACTAAAGTGAAATGTTACGCGTTTTAAATTTAGTAAATTTGAGTATATAAAACGAACAAAATTAAATAGTTAGGAATTATGAAAAAGATAAAATTTTACGTTTCGAGTTTTTTTATGGTAGCAATGATAAGTTTGTTGTTTACAAACTGTTCTAATAATGATTCTTCACAAACATCGAAAGTGACCATTAGAATGGTAGATGCTCCAGGAGATTATGACGAAGTGAATGTGGAGGTACTGGATGTTTTGATAAAAGACAATTCAAATACGGACGATCAAGGATGGATAAGCATTGGGGATAAAACCCAAGTAGGAGAAGGCAAGATTTATAATTTGCTGGATTTAACTGGCGGTGTAAATGTATTATTAGCGGACAATGATGTGCCGTCAGGATATTTGGGTCAAGTTCGATTGTTACTTGGTGATGAGAATACTATTGTGCTTAAAGGAAGCACTAATGCTATTCCATTGAAAACACCAAGTGCTCAACAATCTGGATTGAAATTAAAAGTAAATCAAACTTTAGAAGCGGGGAAAAGTTATGAGTTTTTATTGGATTTTGATGTAAAAAATTCTGTAGTTAAAGCAGGGAATTCAGGGAACTATAACCTACATCCAGTTATTAGAGTTTCAACTAAAGAAAATACTGGTGGAATAAAAGGAGTTATAATTAGTCCTTCGCCTTTTCCAACTGATTTTGTGGTCTTGGTGTCAATTCCTATTGAAGGAGGAACGATTACAACATTTATGAAAATAGAAAATGGGATGTTCCAGCTAAACGGAGTACCTACAGGTGTGTATACTGTAACTTTAGATCCAGGTGCAACCTCGATTTATGCAACGAAAACTATTGAGAATGTTGTTGTGATCAACGGAGCAATTACTGATGTAGGCGATCAATCGTTTGTTTTAAAACCATAATAGAGATATTAATTTGAATAAAAAAAACAGCTAGCTAGCTGTTTTTTTTTATTCAAAAACTATAATTACACTAGTCTCTTTTCACAATCGTTGATGAAGCTTGGGCGGTAGGCATCACAATCAAATCGGCAATATTGACATGATACGGTCTTGAAACCACAAAATGGATGATATCGGCAATATCTTCGGCACGCAAAGGTTGGAGTCCTTTATACACATTTGCTGCCTTATCAGTATCACCTTTAAAACGAACTTCGCTAAACTCCGTCTCCACCATTCCTGGATGGATGGCACCAACTCTAATTCCGTATGGATTAAGATCCATTCTCATTCCTTTGTTTAAGGCGTCAACAGCATGTTTTGAGGCGCAGTACACATTTCCATTCGCATACACTTCTTTTCCTGCGGTTGAACCAATGTTGATTATATGACCTGCTTTTCTTTCGATCATTTGGGGTATAATGGCTTTAGAAACATACAACAACCCTTTTACATTGATGTCAATCATAGCGTCCCAATCGTCTAAATCTCCGCTTTGAATAGGGTCTAATCCATGCGCATTTCCTGCATTGTTGATTAGAATATCAATTTTAGAAAAGGCTTCTGGTAGGGAATTTATACTTTCCATAACGGCTTTTTTATCCCGAACATCAAAGTTTAAAGTATGTACTTCCGTTAGTTTTGATAGTGAAGTAACTAATTCTATTAATCGGTCTTTCCGTCTTCCACAAAGAATAAGTTTATAGTTTTTTTGGGCTAATAGTTCTGCTGTTGCTTTTCCAATTCCGCTGGTAGCACCAGTAATCAGGGCTGTTTTATTCATGATTTGAGTCTCTTATTCTTTTTAAGTTTAAAGAATTATGTAAATTAGTGTATTCAGTCTTTATGGTACATTTTCCCCAATACTTTCTGTCCAGATTGCAAACCAGTCTTCAATATCCAATTCTAATTCGACAGCTTTCATTAAGGATTGTATTCGAATCACGTTTACTGTTCCAGCAATAGGAATGATTTTCGCGGGATGTTTTAATATCCAGGCTAATAAAAGAGTGTCAGAACCTAGATGGTATTTTGAAACTAAATTTGCTAATAATTTTTTCAAACGATGTGTTTGTGGAATATCTTCCCTGAAAACACATCCCAATGGATTCCATGACATAGGGCGTATGTTGTGCATTTGCATATAATCAAGACTACCATCATTCATGGGCTCAAAATTAGTTGCAGAAAATTGTAATTGATTGAAGCTTATTTCCGTTTTTTGACGGATCAATTCTGTTTGAGAAGAGCTGAAGTTTGAAACTCCAAAATCGATGATTTTACCCTCACTTTTAAGTTTTTCTACAGCTTCTGCAATTTCGTCAGCTTGCATTAAAGGGCTAGGTCTGTGCAATAAAAGGACATCTAGATAATCAGTTTGTAATTTTTTTAAGGATTGCTCCACGGACCAAATAATATACTCTTTTGAACAGTCGTAATGTTTAACTAAATTGTTTCGTTCTTCTGACTGTAATTGAATGCCACACTTCGAAATTAATTGGAGTTTCTTACGATCAATTTTACTGTTGTTAAAAGCTTTTCCAAATTCAAATTCGGTAGTGTAATCACCGTAAATATCAGCATGATCAAAGGTTGTGATTTTGTTTTCTATGCAAATGTGAATCATGCTCTCCATTTCTTTTATTGTAAGGTTTTTATCCCAAACTCCCCAATTCATAGTTCCGGCTATTACCGGAGATAGTTTTGTTTTACTCATGATATTATTATTTTATTTTCCTGACACAAATCAGGAAATTGTATTTAAAAATCGAATGTATTCTACAAGTTCTTAAAATTATGAAAATTGTATCACAATTCGACCTTAAAATTAACGGATTAGTGGAAGTTTTAACCATTTTTTAACATCTTACCTCTAAAAAAAAATTCAATTTGCAGTCTCAAAAGAAAGACATTAAAATCAAGGCTTTAAAAAATAAAAAATGGAAGAAAATACTGCGACAATAGACATTAGGTCAATCAATGAAAAAATTGAAAGAGAGAGCGCTTTTATCGATCTCCTTAGTATGGAAATGAATAAAGTTATCGTAGGTCAGAAACACATGGTCGAACGATTGTTAATTGGACTTTTAGGTCAAGGACATATTTTACTTGAAGGAGTTCCGGGATTAGCAAAAACTCTTGCTATAAATACATTATCACAAGCCATTCACGGTTCATTCAGCAGAATTCAGTTTACTCCTGATTTATTACCTGCCGATGTAGTGGGAACCATGATTTACAATATTAAGCAAAATGAGTTCTCAATTAAAAAGGGGCCTATTTTTGCCAATTTCGTTTTAGCGGATGAGATTAACCGTGCACCAGCCAAAGTACAATCGGCATTGCTTGAGGCGATGCAAGAGAAACAAGTAACCATTGGAGACACGACATTCAAGTTAGACAGACCATTCTTAGTATTGGCAACTCAAAATCCAATTGAGCAAGAAGGAACATACCAACTTCCAGAAGCGCAAGTCGATCGTTTTATGTTGAAAACGGTTATTGACTACCCAAAAATGGATGAAGAACGTTTGGTAATTCGTCAAAACCTTAAAGGGAGTTATGAGAAAGTAAACCAAGTGGTTTCTGTAGAGCAAATTTTACGTGCACAAGAAGCAGTTCGTGAGGTTTATATGGATGAAAAAATCGAGAAATACATTCTGGATATCATTTTTGCAACTCGTTTTCCAGAGAAATATAAATTAGCTGATTTGAAACCATTAATCAGTTTTGGAGCATCTCCACGTGGAAGTATCAATCTAGCTGTTGCGGCTAAATGTTACGCTTTTATTAAACGTCGTGGCTATGTAATTCCTGAGGATGTACGCGCCGTAGTTCATGATGTATTGCGTCATAGAATAGGTGTTACATACGAAGCAGAAGCGGAAAATGTTACTTCTGTAGATATCATCAACAAAATTATTAACGAAGTAGAAGTACCTTAAGATTTGTTTAATGTTTAATGTTTCAAGTTATTAGAATGCGAACTTGAAACCTTAAACTTTTTAAACTTTAAACAAATTAAAAAATGGATACAAAAGAACTTTTAAAAAAGGTACGGAAAATTGAAATCAAAACCCGAAGGCTGAGCGATCATATCTTTTCGGGGGAATACCATACTTCTTTCAAAGGACGTGGAATGACTTTCAGTGAAGTGCGTCAATACCAGTATGGAGACGATATTCGTGCCATTGACTGGAATGTAACTGCGCGTTACAATGAAGCGCATGTGAAAGTTTTTGAAGAAGAACGTGAATTGACTATGATGTTAATGGTCGATATTTCGGGATCAGAAAGTTTTGGTTCTAAAAACCAATTCAAAAAAGAAATCGTTACTGAAATTGCAGCAACTATGGCTTTTTCTGCCACTCAAAACAATGATAAAATTGGCTTGATATTATTTTCAGACCAAATAGAACTGTATATCCCACCAAAGAAAGGACGTTCACATGTGTTGCGTATCATTCGAGAATTAATAGAATTCCACCCAAAAAGTCAAAAAACGGATGTAGCCCAGGCTTTGAAATTTTTATCAGGAACCCAAAAGAAGAAAGCAATCGTTTTTATGATTTCTGATTTTATGGCGGATGATTATGAGCATACCTTGAAAATTGCTTCTAAAAAGCACGACATTACAGGCATTAGAGTGTATGATGTTCGAGAAGAAAAAATGCCAAACATAGGTGTTGTTTCAATGCTTGATGCTGAAACTGGAGAAACGCAATTGATTGACACTACCTCTAAATCTGTTCGATTTGAATATGAAAAATACTATCATGACAAAGTGAACTATTTCAAGGAAACCTTTAGAAAATCAGGTTCAGGAGTGGTGAACACTAGGGTTGATGAAAGCTATGTAACCAAATTATTAGGCTATTTTAAATCGAGATAGTGATTTTCAAAAATAAAGAATGAAAAAAAACATATACCTACTATTACTTCTTTTATCTACTGCCGTTTTTGCACAACAAAAGCGCGTAGTGACGAGTATAGATACTACAAAAAACAAAATTGGAGCCGAATTCAAACTGACATTTAAGACATCTGTAGATACTTTGTCTAAGGTCGTTTTTCCTAAATTGAAAAATTTTGGGGCTTTAGAGGTGATTCAGTCGTATCCTATTGATACCGTTAAAAACAATGACCGGTATGAATTAATCAAAAAATACGGACTGACTCAATTTGATTCGGGTAAATATGTTATTCCAAGTGTTAAAATTCTAATCAACGGCAAAGCCTATCTGTCGGATTCTCTTTTAGTGGAAGTGGCTAATGTGCAGGTGGATACTTTGAAGCAAAAGATGTATGATATTAAAGACATAGTTCCCGTAAACAATCCTATTGGGAATTGGTGGAAATATCTTTTAGCGATTATATTGCTTGTTGGAATTGGAGCTTTGGTTTATTGGTACATAAAAAAACACCAAAAGAAAAAGATTGAAGAAGAAGTGTATAAAACGCCAATCGAAAGAGCGACGAGTTTATTGAACACTTTAGAACAAAAAGAACTTTGGCAAAAAGGAGAAGTAAAAGCGTATTATAGTGAATTGACTGATATTGCTCGAAATTATATCGAGGAAGCTATAGAAATTCCAGCTATGGAAAGCACGACTTCTGAATTGATTGTTGGTCTAAGAGCCGCTTCACTTAAAAAGAAAATGACGGTTTCCCAAGAAACAATCGAAAACCTGGAAAGAGTTTTGAAGCAAGCCGATTTAGTGAAGTTTGCCAAATCAAAACCACTAGATTATGAGATAACCGAAGACCGAAATAAAATTCAAAAAGCAATCTTAACGCTAGACAACTCTATACCGGTAGTTGTAGAAATAGAAGAAGATACTTTGCTTAATGAAGCACAAAGACAAAAACAAGTTGAAATTCAGCTTAAGAAAAAAAGAAGCAAGCGCATTCTTGTAGCAGTTTCTTCGGTTCTTTTATTGTTGGTAACTATTACAGGTTTTTTCATAGTCACTAAAGGTTTTGATTATGTGAAAGACAATGTGCTAGGCCATCCTACAAAAGAATTGCTGGAAGGGGAATGGATAAAAAGTAATTACGGAAACCCGGGTGTTATAATAGAAACGCCAAAAGTACTTAAGAGAATTGATCTTACTAAATCATTGCCTAAAGATGGATTGGCTTTAATTAAGGAAATGCAGTCTTTCGCTTATGGAAGTATGTTAGACAATTTCTATGTTATGGTTTCCACAATTAAATACAAACAAGAGGCTGAAATTGATTTAAAAAAATCAATGGAGGTTACTTTATTGACCTTAGAATCTCAAGGTGCTCAAAATATGATTGTCAAAGATGAAGATTTTGAAACCAATGAAGGAATTACAGGTCTTAAAAGTTATGGTTCTTTTTCTAAATTAGACAAAGACAGTAAAAGTAGTATGAAGCTGTATTATGAAGTGTTGTTGTTTAAGCAAAATGGCGGATTGCAACAAATCATAATTTTTCACGAAGAAGGAGATACTTATGCGAATGATATATCAGACAGGATATTGAGTTCTGTAGAACTTAAAATAGCAAGTAAATAATGGCGAGTATAACGTTTTTAAATCCAGAGTTTTTTTGGTTGTTTCTTTTAATACCAGTTGCAATAGCGTGGTTGTATTGGAGGAGAAATACGCAATCAGCAACTTTGAAAATAAGTTCGATTCAGGGTTTTAAATCTTCCAAATCATTGTTGGCAAGATTAAAACCTTTACTGGGAGTGATGCGATTAGTAGCGCTTAGTTCATTGATCGTTGCTATGGCTAGACCTAGAACAGTTGATATTAGTAATAAAACCAAAACGACAAAAGGAATCGATATCGTTATGGCTGTCGATGTTTCCGGGAGTATGTTAGCCAAAGATTTAAAGCCAAACCGTATGGAAGCACTTAAAAGAGTGGCGGCTGACTTTGCTGGCGAAAGGCCTAATGACCGAATAGGATTAGTCGTTTATGCTTCGGAAGCATATACTAAAACGCCTGTGACCAGTGATAAAGCAATTATTCTGGAAGCAATAAAAAGTATAAAATACGATAATGTTTTACAGGATGGAACAGGAATCGGAATGGGATTGGCGACAGCCGTAAACCGATTGAAAGACAGTAAAGCCAAGAGTAAAGTGATTATACTTTTGACTGACGGAGTAAATAACGCCGGATTTATTGAGCCTGAAACAGCATCAGATATTGCCAAACAATACGGAATCAAAGTATATACCATCGGGATAGGAACAAACGGAATGGCCGAATTCCCATACGCAATTGCTCCTAATGGAGGATTTTTATTCCAGATGATGAAAGTCGAAATTGACGAAAAATTGATGCAAAGCATTGCTAGAAAAACAGACGGGAAGTATTTCCGTGCGACAAGTAATAGCAAGCTGGCTGAGATTTATGGTGAAATCAATAAATTAGAAACCACAGAAATCGAAGAATTGAAATTCTATGATTATGATGAAAAATTCAGGCCTTTTGTTTGGTTTGCAGGGTTGTTGCTTTTAGTGGAAATAGTATTGAGAAAGACGGTTTACAGAAGCTTTATTTAGAATCCCCACCCCAACCCTCCCCAAAGGGGAGGGAGCCGGAACTGCAAACTGTTTTTGGAATTGGTGTTTTGCTATTTGGAATTTGGAATTTAAAAAATATATGGAATTAGACGAAAAAAAATATTTATACCTCCTTTTTATACTACCATTGATAGTATTGTTATTTCTATTCAATATGTATTGGAAAAGAAAGAAACAAAAGGAATTTGGTGATTTAGATTTAGTGAAAAGACTAAGTCCTGAGAGTTCAGTTTTCAAGCCTGTTTTGAAATTGGTAGTGATGCTTTTGGCTTTCGCTGGTTTGATTTTAGGATTGGTAAATCCAAAAATAGGGACTAAGATGGAAACGGTAAAACGCGAGGGAATCGATATCGTTTTTGCTATGGATGTCTCCAAAAGTATGCTGGCGGAAGATGTTGCGCCAAACCGTTTAGAGAAAAGCAAACAATTAGTTTCCCAGATATTAAAACAACTGGGGAATGACAGAATAGGAATTGTGGCTTATGCAGGAAGTGCTTTTCCAGTATTACCTATTACAACTGATTATAGTGTTGCCAAAATGTTCTTGCAAAGTATGAATACTGAAATGGTTTCTTCTCAAGGAACTTCGCTTGATGAAGCCATTACATTATCCTCTACTTATTTTGACGATAAAAGCAAAACCAGTAAGTTATTGATCTTGATTTCTGATGGAGAGGATCATTCAGAAGGAGCGGAAGCTGCAGCTGAAGAAGCCAATAAACTGGGAATGAAAATCATCACTATTGGCGTGGGGACTGAAAAAGGAGCGACAATTCCATTGAAAAGAAACGGGGTAGTGGAAAGCTATCAAAGAGACAATAACGATGAGGTGGTTATAACGAAACTAAATAAACCGAGTTTAGAACTTATTGCCAAAACCACAAAAGGTGGTTATGTAAATGGGAATAATACCAAGGAAGTTTTGGAATATATAAAAAACACATTGGATAACATTCAGAAAACCGAATTTGAAGCCACACAAATGGCCGATTTTCAATCTCAATTTCAATGGTTTTTAGGATTTGCTTTTGTACTGTTGTTTATGGATGTTTTCTTTCTCGAAAGAAAAACAAACTGGGTAAACAAGTTGAATTTATTTAATGAAGATAAATAGATGTTTATTCCTTTTTAATAGAAAGGGCAAACATAATTTAATGAAAATGAAAATAGAAAAAAAATACTTACAGGTCTTGCTTTTGTTCCCTATATGGGGAGCGGGAGGTTTGTATGCTCAAGAAAAAGATAAAGCATTGCCAATTGCAAATGAGGAATATGCCCAAAATAAATTTGTTGATGCTGAAGCAAATTATAGGATTTCGCAATCTAAATTTTCTAAAAGAACAGTAGCTCCATACAATTTAGGAAATGCAATTTATAAACAAAATCAAGTGTCTGAGGCAAAATTATCTTATTTAAGAGCCTTAGAAAACATAAAATCCAGACCTCAAAAACATAAAGCATACCATAATCTTGGAAATGTTTTTATGAAAGAGAAGGATTATTCACAAGCAGTTGAAGCCTATAAAAACGCACTTCGTAATAAACCTTCGGATGAGGAAACGAGGTATAATTTTGCTTTAGCTAAAAAAATGCTAAAAGAGAATCCGCCTAAAGACGATAAGGACAAGGATAAAAAAGACAAGGATAAGGATAAAAAGGACCAGGACAAGAAGGACCAAGACAAGAAAGATCAGGATAAAAAAGACGATAAGGGCAAGGATAAAAAAGACGACAAAGGCGATCAAGACAAGAAAGATCAGGATAAAAAAGACGATAAAGGAGATCAGCCAAAACCGAAGCCTGGAGGAATTTCTAAACAACGTCTAGAGAATCTTTTGGACGCTGTGAATAATGAAGAAAAGAAAATTCAAGATAAGGTTAATGCCAATAAAGTTAAAGGTAAACCTGTAAAAACTGAAAAAGACTGGTAAAAATAAATGCTAAACAGTTTGAGCTTTTTATAATAACAATATAATATACTCCGTTTTGACTCGCTCTTTTTTGGAGCAGGTTGGGGAGAGGAAAAAAATGAGAAAATATTTATTTTTAATACTGCTAAGTTTTCAAGGACTTCTGGCTCAGGTACAATTTGAAGCCAGAGTAAGCAAAACTACCCTTGGACTTAATGAGAGATTGCGCATCGATTTCATTATGAATATCGATGGCGATAATTTCATTCAGCCGTCATTTGATGGTTTTAGAATCATTGCTGGCCCAAGTCAGCAAGTGAGTCAGTCTTGGGTAAACGGAAGGAGCTCATTCGAAAAAATATATTCATACTATCTATTGCCTAATCAAAAAGGGAATCTGGTTATCAAGCAAGCTGCAATTGAATATAATGGGCAAGTTTATAAAACGTCACCAGTTAAAATAACAGTAACTGCTGCTATTGAAGAACCAAAGGATCCAAATGATACCAGCATTTCTGCGGATGATAATTTGTATCTAATCGCTGATATTTCTAAAACAAATCCCTACATCAACGAACCCATTACGGTAGTCTATAAATTGTATTTCAGTCATAACATTGGAATAACAAATTGGAGAGAACTTAACAAGCCAAAATACAATGATTTCTGGAGTCAGAACATTGATATAAAACAACTCGTTGCCGAAGAAGGAATGTTTAAGGGCGAGAAATACCGTTATATAGTATTAAGAAAAACGGTATTGTATCCTCAAAAAACAGGAAAGCTTAATATTGAGCCGTTGTCAATGGATATTGATGTACAATTGCCAACAAATCGAAGAGATATGTTTGGTCGTGTAGTTATCACTGAAGGGAATAAAAGAGTTTCGGCTGGAGCCAAAACAATAACAGTTAGACAACTTCCTGAAGCCGGTAAACCTGAAGATTTTACAGGAGCGGTAGGGAATTTTGATTTTAAGGTTACGCCTTCCAAAACGAACCTTAAAAATGGGGAAAGCCTTGATTTAGTTGTTAGTGTTAGCGGTAAGGGAAATATGAAATTATTCAATTTACCAAAACCAGTAGTGCCTAACGCCCTTGAAATGTATGATGCAGTTCATACAGATCAGGTAAATACTTCTCTAGCCGGAATGACCGGAAAAATTTCAGATAGTTATACCATCGTTCCACAGTATAAAGGGAATTACCCTGTGAAACCAATGCGTTTTTCTTATTTTGATTTATCAACGGGAACTTATAAAACTATAAATTCACCTGAAATTATGATTAATGTCCTTGATGGTCCTACAGACACTAGAACGACATCAAACCCAAATAATACCAAATCTAAAAGCGTTATTGCGGAACAATTCAAATACGTTAAACTTGCGACTAATCTAACACCAGTAAAAAGAACTGATTTTTTTGGGTCTACAATGTTTTACAGTTTGTTGTTTTTGCCTTTTTTAATTCTGCCAATTGTCATTTTACTTAAAAAGAAAAAAGAAGCTATTGACGGTGATGTAGTGGGGAATAGAATAAGAAGAAACAATAAGCTTGCTAAGAAATATTTATCGGAAGCCAAAAAACAAATCAATAATAAAGAACTGTTTTATGTAGCGCTTGAAAAAGCAATGCATAATTTCTTGAAAGCCAAACTTCATATTGAAACATCAGAAATGAGTAAGGACAATATTAAAGAGTTATTGTTGAATAAAAATTCCGATCCAGATGCGGTAGCTGATTTTATAGCACTTACTGAAAATTGTGAAGTGGCGCGTTATGCTCCTTCGTCTAGTGCGAGTATCCAGCAGGATTTTGATAAGGCGGTGTCGATAATTTCTGTTTTGGAAAAACAGATTTAACAATTGTTAATTTACAATAAAATGAAAAACATACTATATATCCTCTTATTAACCAGCCAAATCTTTTTTGCCCAAAATGGCTTCGAAATAGGGAATGATTTGTATAAAAAAGGGAATTACGATCAGGCCGTTAAAGCCTATGAAGGCGTGTTGGAAATTAATAAACAGCATTCAGCCGAATTGTATTTTAACTTGGCGAATAGTTATTATAAGCTCAATAAAGTAGCGCCTGCAATTTATAATTATGAAAAAGCATTAGTGTTAAGTCCAGAAAACAAGGACGTATTAAACAACCTTAGATTTGCACAAAAAAGAACTATTGATGAGATAAAAGTGGTTCCAAAGGTGGGTTTTGCCAAATTGCTAAGAGATTTCACGGGAATATACCATTACAATACTTGGGGATGGATTGCTATCTCTTTTTCGTTTTTGTTTTTATTTTCGTTTTTGGGTTATTACTTTTCACAAATGACATTGGTAAAAAGACTTTTTTTCTTCGGGATGTTTGCACTATTGGTGTTGTTGGCTATAAGTATGATGGCCGCCTTATTCGAAAAGAGCTATTACGAAAATGAAAAACCTGCTATAGTTTTTGCCGAAATGACAAAAGTTAAAAGCGAACCTAAAAAGTTAAGCTCGGATATAATAATGCTTCACGAAGGAACCAAAGTTTTTGTGGAAGATTCTGTTGGTAACTGGAAAAAAATCCAATTAACAGATGGAACCGAAGGCTGGATTGAGTCGGCAGCAATTAGAGAAGTGAAGTAAGCTATTTTTTCTTATCGGTAGCTTTCTTCTTAACACTATCATACCAGTTTTCAATGGTTGGGAATAAGAAACCAGCCGTTTTTTGGATCGGGTTATAGAAAAGAGAATTGTCTAATGTTTCTTTTTCGGCAAAAGTGTTGTTGAAATTTATTTTTTCGAAAACAGAAAGGAAGATACTGATAATCATAACCGTTTTTAATACCCGAAAAAAACCTCCTCCTAGATTGTTTACCAAACCGATTTGAGCAAAATTAGCAATACCTGTTAAGATCTTACCGAGAAAGTAGATTGCCGCAACAACAGCAATAAAGAGAAAGATAAATGCGGTTACTTGAATAGTACGTGGATTCCAAGACACAAAGCCTGACAAAATTTCTTGAATTGCCGACGAGAATTTTAAAGCAACATATATTCCTACGATAAGGGAAACGAGTGAAGCCAATTCCACAAAAAGGCCGTTTTTAAGACCTTTAAACAAAGAAAATGCCAGTAATCCACCCAGTATAATATCTAAAAAACTCATATTCCAGTTCTTAAAATTAAAAAAGCAAAGATAAAAGAATTGTCCGTTATCCGATGTCAATTTTCAAGTTACTATCTTTGCCGAAATAATTTTATAAATTATGAATTTATAACTCATAATTCACAACTCATAATTAATAATATGTCAAGAGACACACAACTTAAAGAACGCTGGGAACAGCTTGTAAATATACTTTCGGATCAATTCTCACAGGGAGAAGATTTAGATTTAGACGCCATTATTTATTTAATAGGCGTTCAGGAACTAGGAAAAGTACATCGTGAATATAAAAAAGACGAAAAACTTAACTTGATGCATATTGCCATTTGCCGTTTATTAGAGCCTTATGGGTTTTATGAATTCGACTATTTTGACGAAGAAGGTTGGCCGCATTACAGTGTAAAAGAAGAGTTGCCACCACTGAGGGCAGGGGAACAATCAGTATTGATGAAAGAAGCGATTGTTAGCTATTTTATCGAAAGAGAACTTATAAAGTAAGGATTTAGTCCCGAAGCTTCGGGAGCATATTTAGGATTTTTGATTTTAGCGTGTAAACTTTGAACTTTAAACTTTAAACCTGAAACAAATTTTGTAAATTTGCACTCTCAATTATTGGATGAAAATGATAGACAAGATAAAAGAATATATTGGTGAAGCTCAAGCTTTCTCGACACAAAACGCATCAGAATTAGAAGCATTCCGAATTAAATTTCTGGGAAGTAAAGGACTTTTAAAAGACTTTTTTGCTGAATTCAAAAACGTTCCAAACGATCAAAAAAAGGAATTCGGACAGGTGATTAATTTATTAAAAACCACTGCCGAAGACAAAGTAAAATCAATACAAGAAGCCCTGGAAAGCAAGGAAGAAACCAAAGGATTCTATGGTGATCTGACACGTTCGTCTGAACCTATTTCCATTGGTTCACGTCATCCTATATCATTGGTGAAAAACCAAATCATAGATATCTTTTCAAACATAGGTTTCAATGTGTCTGAAGGTCCGGAAATCGAAGATGACTGGCATAATTTTACCGCATTAAACTTACCGGAATACCATCCGGCACGTGATATGCAAGACACTTTTTTCATTCAAACAAACCCTGATATTTTGTTGCGTACCCACACATCATCTGTTCAAGTGCGTTATATGGAAAACAATAAACCGCCCATTCGTACGATTTCTCCGGGAAGAGTTTTCCGTAATGAAGCCGTTTCGTCACGTTCTCACTGTATTTTTCATCAGGTAGAAGGATTGTATATCGATAAAGACGTTTCTTTTGCTGACTTAAAACAAACATTGTTGTATTTCACCAAAGAGATGTTCGGTAAATCTAAAATCCGTTTGCGTCCGTCTTATTTCCCGTTTACGGAACCAAGTGCTGAAGTGGATATTTACTGGGGGTTGAAAACAGAAACCGATTATAGAATCACTAAAGGAACTGGTTGGTTAGAAATTATGGGTTGCGGAATGGTAGATCCTAATGTCCTTAAAAACTGCGGAATCAATCCTGATGAATACAACGGATTTGCTTTTGGAATGGGAATAGAGCGTATTGCTATGTTACTTTATCAAATAGGTGATATCCGAATGTTTTATGAAAACGACGTGCGTTTCTTAGAGCAATTCAAATCCTCAATTTAGTCAAAAGGCATAACGTCAAAAGTCGAAAGATCATCTATTGAAGATGAATCCGACTTTTAGACTTTAGGACCTTAGACTTTTAGACTAACTTATGAAAAAAGACATTCAAATCCCCGAAGTAGAAAATGTATTTGTTGCTGCCGTTCAAGAATGGAGCGACGATTTCATGGAGAAAGTATGGTATGCTTATTTAGTAAATGACAGTGACTTTCTTATAGAAAGTGTAATGGTTGTTTCTAAAGCTTTTGGAACGATTGACGGAGAAATGAAAAAGACGTCGCTTTTGCGCCATGCATTTGTTGAAGTTCCTGCTGTTTCTGTAGTTAAAATTGAGATGATTGAGAAAAGTGTTTTGACACTAAACAATGAATTTTCAGTTTCATATTTTATTGGAAATAAATTATACGATAAGAAGTTTATTTTCAAAGCCAATTTCAACTCTGAATCGGAGATAGAAGAAGTGCCTATTTTATTCGTTGATGGAGTAATAGTGAGGTAGATTTTTAAACCAAAAAAGTGTTGACTTATAAAAACCTAGAGGTTCCCTTTTTATAAATCCTAATTGAAATGCCAATTGTTTAACTCAAAATCAATTGGAAACATTCGCCAAGAAAAAATTACGATTCTGTTTACAATCCCCCGTAAACAATACAAATCATAAGAGATTTTACCGACTTAGTTGTTGATTAACCATCGTAAAAAGAGAAATTTTAATCCTTCCTTAGCCCAATTTTTTCGATTTAAATAGTTGAAATTAAGAACCCAAAATGCTAATTATAAGTAATACCAAACGAAAATATAATATATACCAATTTTGATAATTGGTTTTTTTATGTTATATTTGGACTATATTATAAAAGTAATCATGGCGCATGCAAAAATTTTGGTAATTAAGGAAACCGAAAAAGAAATAAAAAATCTGCTCAAACAATCTATTCCGTTTATTGGTCAACGTTTGAGAGTTCTGCTG
This sequence comes from Flavobacterium sp. K5-23, assembly GCF_023278045.1. Taxonomy (NCBI): domain Bacteria; kingdom Pseudomonadati; phylum Bacteroidota; class Flavobacteriia; order Flavobacteriales; family Flavobacteriaceae; genus Flavobacterium; species Flavobacterium sp. K5-23. Next base: position 738,151 of record NZ_CP056783.1, on the reverse strand, counting down.
ATTTTGAAGCAAAACGAAAAAGTAGGGATTTCTAAACGTGAGGTTGCTAAATTAGCTGTGGTTGACCCTAATAGCGTTCAGAATTGGAGGACATTATACCTTAATTCTGGAATTGAGGGTTTGATGAAGCATCAAAAAACAGGTTTTAAGCCGTCGGCTTTTAATGCTATTGAACACAATATGTTGGAAACAAAACTCAACGACCCTCAAAATGGACTTCAAGGCTATGTTGAGCTTAAAGATTGGATTGAAAAAGAATCAGGAAGACTTTCAATTACAATACGTTGCTTTATTATTGCATCAGGAATTTTAAATCAAGTGTAAAAGTAGCCCGCAAAAGTCACAAAAAGACGAAGATCAGGGAATCTCTTTTAAAAAGACTTCGGACGAATCTGTCAAGAAATAGCACTAAATACGGTGGGTGATTTTGACTCTGTAAACTTGTATTTTCAAGATGAATCGCGTTTTGGTTTGTTCACTCGAAACGGAAAATCAGTTACTGCTATTAGTGTTAAGCCGATTTGTGCTTTCCAACAAGTTTTTAAATCAACTTGGCTTTCTGGAGCTTTTTCGCCCATAACTGGAGACCATTTTCAATTAATACTCCCACATTGCAACGCTGATAATTTTCAAGTTTTTTTAGATAATTTCTCAAAGGAAAATCCGAAAGAACTCAAAATAATGGTGCTGGATAATGGAAGGTTTCATAAGGCAAAAAAATTAATCATTCCTGAAAATATTGTTTTGGTTTTTCTACCACCATATAGTCCAGAACTTAATCCCGCTGAAAAAATGTGGGCAAAATACAAACGAGAATTTTCTAATAAATTTTATAATTCATTGGAAGATGTAGAAGATTTCATTACTAATGTCGTAAAAGCTACAAGCAAAAAAGAGGTAATGAGTATCTGTGGATATAGCTATGTATTTTTAGATAAAATTTGGGCCATATAATACATGTGTTTGGTATAAATCAAAATATCACTAAAAGTGGGTATTGTGATATGAAAATAATTCCTGTTTATTTGTATGTTAAGGGATTCCTTCTTAACGCATTAGATTCTAAAAAACAATAATTTTCATTTTAAAACTACCGTTTACGGAAACCCGTAAAGTAATGTCATTAAATAGGATTATGTTTGTTTGATTTTGTAAACATTGTCGTAATAATTTATTCTAACCGCTATAGCTCCAATATGCTGTTTTTACTTTTAAATAATTTAAATATGAAAAAAACTTTACTCTTATTCTTGTTTCTTCTTGCAGCAATTCAATCCAATCTATTTGCGCAGAAAGTAACACTAACAACTTCAAAAACGACAATTGCGGAACACGAGAGCACAACTATAACAGCCACGCTTGATGCACCAACCGACAAGGATGTTACAATAAGTCTTGAGTCTAAAGGAACAGCAATTTACGATCAGGATTTTAAAACTAATTTTAATACGGTAATTTCTATTGTAGCTGGAGGAAACGGTGAGGGAAATAACACTAATCAATTTTATTATCCCAATACTATTTCCCTTGATGATGCTGGCAATATATATATTAATGACAGACTAAATCACCGAATTCAAAAATGGGCGCCGGGAGCAATTTCAGGAATTACAGTAGCAGGTGGAAATGGACAAGGATCCAGTGCCAACCAACTATCTGCACCATCTTATTTTTTTGTTGATAAAGAAGGGAACGTATATGTTGCCGATCAGTATAATAACCGAATTCAAAAATGGGCACCGGGAGCAGTTACAGGAACGACATTAGCGGGAGGAAACGGACAAGGTTCAAATGCCAACCAATTGAGTAATCCACAAAAATTTTATATTGATGCCATAGGTAATATTTATATAAATGACATTAGTAATGACCGGATACAGAAATGGACACCGGGAGCAATTATAGGAACGACAGTAGCGGGAGGAAACGGACAAGGTTCAAATGCCAACCAATTGAGTAGCCCACAAAAATTTTATATTGATACTTCCGGTAATATTTATATTGCAGATTTTAACAATCACCGAATTCAAAAATGGGCACCGGGAGCAATTACAGGAACGACAGTAGCAGGCGGAAATGGACAAGGATCAAATGCTAATCAATTAAATCGACCAAGTGATTTATATTTTGATGCTACGAATAATATTTATATCGCGGATTCAAATAATCATCGAATTCAAAAATGGGCACCAGGAGCAATTACAGGAACGACAGTAGCAGGCGGAATTGGACAAGGATCAAATGCTAATCAGTTAAACTATCCTTATGAGTTTTATTTTGACATTGCGGAAAACATTTATATTCATGATAGTTCTAATTACCGGATTCAGAAATGGGCTCCTGGAGCAATTACAGGAACGAAAGTAGCGGGAGGTAATGGTATGGGGTCGAACATTGATCAGCTGGGTGGGCAAACTTTTTTTTTGGTTGATACCTCGGGGAATGTTTATATAAGCGACCAGAATTCTAGTCGAGTTATAAAATACCAATTAGCCCCTCAAATCGTCATTCCAGCCGGACAAACGAGCGCGCAACTTATCGTTAGCGGAATAGAGGACGAGCTGGAAAATGAAGGAACAGAACTAATCGTCTTAAAAATAACCGTTCAGAAAGCCACCCTGAACTCTCCTGAAGAAATAAAAATTAATTTGTTGGATAACACTAGGACATTAACACTTCAAGTTGGTAGTCCTTTTATAGGATTGGAAAACGGTGCTGTAGCCTGGGGGGATTATGACCGTGATGGAGATCAGGATGTAGCCGTAATGGGAACAGGTAACAGCGGGGCCGTAACCAAACTTTATGAAAACAGAAACGGTGTTTTTATTGATACCAATCAAAATTTCGCAAAGCTATACGGAGGGGATATCTCTTGGGTAGACTTAAATAAAGACGGCTGGATAGATTTAGTGGTATCCGGATTTAACGGAACTCCGCAAACAAAGGTGTATATCAATGACAAAGGAACTAGTTTTAATCCTTCTACCGAGTATGGACTGCCACAATTGTATTCCACTAAAATGGCTTGGGGAGATTTGGATAATGACGGAGACATTGATTTAGTGATTTCCGGAATTGACAAAGATGAAAAATATGTATTTAATATTTTATACAAAGAAGACAATCAAAATATGTTTGTTATTGAGCCGAAAACTTTAAACACTAATGGTAATTTAGTCGGTAATATTCAACAAGGTTTTATCAAAGGAGATTTAAAAATTGTCGATATTGACTTAGATGGAGATAATGATATTATTTATAATGGTGAAAATTCATCCAGTCAACCTATTAGCAACATTATTTATAACTCTTATATAAAAACTACCGTTCCAAATAATTATAATTACAATCAATCTCTAAGTTTAAAAAATTCGGTGATTGAAGTCGCCAAAATGAATGCTTCCCAAAGTACTTTAACCATTATATCAAGCGGAGTCGATTCCAATGGAGCTAATCAGTTTTATTCAAGTGTTCCATTATCTGGAAATATGCTTTTGGGTGTTTCTCAATATCCAAAATTAAAAAATGGAGATATCGCCGTTGCGGATTATAACAATGACGGCACAAATGACATCTTGTTCACTGGGGAAGATTCCGCAGGCATTCCAACAACAAAATTGTATTTTCAAAACACCGATGGAAATTATAAAGAATCTCCAATTGTTTTGGAAGGATTACGAAATTCAACCGCAAACTGGGTCGATTATGATATGGATGGGGATTTGGATTTGTTTTTAACAGGGACTAGCGCTACAGGCGGTGCTAAATCTTTACTGTACGTGTCAAATATCGCCAACAAGAAAAATGTGGCGCCACCAGCCGTTTCGGGATTAATTGCAGAAGATTTAGGCAACGGTAAAATAAAATTCAAATGGAGCGCCCCAAAAGATGATTACAGCACTAATCTGGGCTATGTCATTAAGCTTGGAACGACTCCCGGAGGGACAGAACTTTCCAATACGGAAAGTAACCTGACAACAGGTACAAGATTGATTACAAAACCGGCTGCTATCTATACTGGGTTTTACGAAATGCAGCTTAATCCCGGAAAATATTATTGGTCAGTACAGGCCGTGGATACGGGATTAAAAGGAGGGGCCTTTTCAGCAGAGGATTCTTTTACCTTAACCTATGATTGGAAAATTTTAAACCAAGGTGGAATTATTGATCGATCTATCTCCGGAATAGAGGCTCCGGTCATTAAATTAGCCGACTTGGATAATGACAACGATTTAGATCTAATTTATGCCAATGCTAATGGATCTGGATCTCAAATTTTACGATTTGACGGTAAACGATTACTTGCCGATACTAATGTTTCTAATATAAACAGCTTTCTCTATACCATTAACTATATAAATAATATTAATAGTTTAGCAGTTGGCGATATTAATGGGGATGGTATTGCTGACGTGGTTAGAAATGATTTAAATTCGACAAATAATTTAGTTTTAAATTTAAGTAACGGCACTGATTATACTTCCACTGCTTTAGGTGGCGGCTTATTCAAATCCAAAATCAAAATTGTAGATATGAACAATGATGGCCAACCCGACATTGTAGTATTGGGAATGTCTACAAATACCATATCAGGTCTGCCAAAATTGTGGATTTACGAATATGATAAATCTACCAATCCGCCAAGCTTCAAAAAGACAGATGCTTCTGCCCAAATAGCTCCCCTTGCAAATGCCTCTTTCGATTTAGGGGACATTGACAAAGATCAGGATATTGATTTAATAATCACGGGGTTCAGTGCTTCAGACGGCTTGAAGTGTATTATTTATGAAAATGTCACGGAACTGGCCGGTAGCTTCACCTTGAAAGCAACAGATAATAATTTGGTCGCTATCAAGGACGGAACAACTGATTTTATTGATTTTGATGGAGATGGAGATTTAGATGCTGTATTTACCGGAACAAGCGTTACTAATGATATTTTCGAAATTTATATCAATAAGCTGGATGAAGGTATTACAACCTGGCCGAGATTTTCAAGTGGTTTAGAACCAATGAGGCAAAGTAAAATTAGTTTAGGTGATTTTAATGGAGATGGATACAGTGATTTATTGTATTCCGGTATAACAGGTGGTGGAGCTGGAAAAGTGACCAAATTGAGTGAATATAACCCCAGTACTTCAAAATATACAGACAGTGCATTTGATGTAAGTGATATCCAGAATGCCGAAGTGGTGTTTGGGGACATCGATGGGGATAACGATTTGGATTTTGTGATTGTAGGAAAAAATAAAAATTACAATCCAAATGACCCTAATAACATTAATGGAATAAGCAAACCATTTATTTTCAGAACCTACATTAATGTCCGAAATGAATCCGCTAAAGTCTTGGCATCTTCGGGTAAACAATCTGCTACTAAAAAAACATTTAGCCCAAAATCAGCCACTTTTACTAAAAATGATAAGCCCTCAATCCCATTGATAACTAGTGCTCCTGTGAAATTTTTAAATAACGTGAGCAGCAAAGCGGGAACATATCCAGTAGAGCTTTCTTGGCTCGCGTCAACGGATGATCATACACCTAGCGCTGGTCTAACTTATGCCATTAAAATAGGAACAACACCTGGAGGTGAAAATATTATGGGTGCAGATGCAAATACATCTGGGAAACGTAAAGTTTCTGGAAAAGGAAATGTGGAACACAATAAAAAATGGCGTTTAAGTCTGCCTGTCGGATCATACTATTGGTCGGTACAAGCAATTGACGCCTCTTATTCCGGTTCTGAATTTTCCGTACCTAACCAGTTTGAAATAACTGCAAATGGCTTATCAACCGAGTCATTTAATAAAGAGATTTTGGTAAAAGCCTATCCAAATCCTACAACTGATGTTGTGACAATCATAATACCAAAGGAATATGTTTTGGAGAAAATAGAAATGTATAATAGTTTGGGTCAATTTATTAGCGAGTATACTAAAAACACTATTTCACTCCAAAACCTGACTAGTGGGAATTATTTCTTGAAAATATTTACTTCAGGAGGTATTACCACCACAAAAGTAATTAAGTTATAAATTAACTTTTTAATTTAGTTAAGAGTGAAATACGAAATGGAAATTAAAAGACTTTACAGCAATGTAAGGTCTTTTTTTTAGGATATTTTATTATAAATGTAATAGAGAATTCAAGTAATTGACAAAAAAATCTTGATTTATAGTTTTGAATTTTTAAATTCAAAACTATAAAATATTTTGGGCTCAGGAGTTTGGAAATTGGTATGAATGCCACAAAGCTTATATAAATAACAATTAATGAAGAAACAACTAGGTATTAGTACACGTATTAACTATTTCGTCGTTCATATTCACCAATAAAAAGGGTTTTGCCAATATGTTCCATAACCTATAATAATTCACTTTGAATTTTTATAAAGGAGTCACTTTTGTAAGTTTGTCTGTAGCTAGGTAAGCTTTGTCATTATTCAAATACCAAGCTCTAGATTTAGGAAATTTAATCCCAGAAAAAACTTCTTCTCCGTTAAGGATTATATATTCCCCATCATTTTTAGCTTCGTCATGATAGAATTGATAAATTTCCATTGCATAGGTTTTTGGATCAAAATAAAAGTACCAAGAACTTTCCTACTCCTTCTTCATATTTAACTTTTAGCACTAAGTATTCTTTACCCATAAACTCTTTTCTTTCAACTGCAGGGTTTATGATTGTACCTGAATCCTTGAGCTTCATTGGCAAACCATACAAAAAGGTGTAGTAGTTTTTCATGAATTTCGCTCTTGTTTCGGTCAAGTTATACGTTTTAGCCTCTTCCTCTGTAAATGTAGAATTGCCGTTTAAGGTAAAAGAACTAATGTTTTTATCAACGATATGCTCAACTTTCGTGTTGTTTTTAAGGGCGCTAAGTTTAAAATATTGGTTAGGTAAATCAATAACTACCTCACTCAAACGGTCGCTTCCATTAGGAGCTTTCATTTCAATAAACAACTTCCCATTAAAGGTGTCCCAGTTGTTATTGGCATCATGATATTCAATTGTTTTCTTAAGTAAATCTTGCCCAGAAAGCTCTTGCCCCGATGTTTGAAAAGCCACCATAAAACAAAATCCCAAGAGGATTTGTTTTGGGAATAGGTTTGCTGTGCCAGTAAATGAAAATACCATATTTCGAATTTTTAAGTTAGAATAATTCTAAGTATTAATCCAGTTTATCGGTCAATTCTTTAAACACTGCTTTAGCTTCTTTTCCTTCGTATAAAATACTGTATACAGCATCTATGATTGGGGTTTTTGCTCCATAACCTTGATTTAATTTATAAGCACTTTTTGTGGCATAATACCCTTCAGAAACCATGCTCATTTCCATCATCGCGCTTTTTACGGTGTATCCTTTACCTATCATATTCCCGAACATTCTGTTTCTTGAAAACACAGAATAACCGGTTACCAATAAATCACCTAAATAAGCCGAGTCATTGATGTTTCGCTTCATTTTATGGACTTTCTTGATGAATTTCTTCATCTCTCGAATCGCATTACTCATTAACACGGATTGAAAGTTGTCTCCATATCCTAAACCATGTGCAATACCGGCTGCGATAGCATATATGTTTTTAAGCATAGCCGCATATTCAGTTCCAATAATGTCATCTGTAATTTTAGTTTTGATATAGTTGCCTGATAAGTTTTTGGCAACAATTTCAGCTTTTTGTGCATCACCACAGGCGATTGTCAAATAGGATAAGCGTTCCAATGCCACTTCTTCAGCATGACAAGGGCCTGTTACTACACCAATATTGTAATAAGGGATATCATATTTAAAGTGAAAATGCTCTCCAACAATCAAACTCGTTTCCGGTACGATTCCTTTTATAGCCGAAAAAATCACCTTGTCTTTCAATGACTCGGTTAGTTTTTCTAATTCACCATTTAGAAAGGCTGATGGAATGGCAAATATGATATAATCAGCATAAGCCACTGCTTCATTTATATCTGAGGTTAGTTTTAATTTAGAAATATCAAATTCTACTGAACTCAGGTAATTTGGATTGTGTTTGTGTGTTTTAAGATGTTCTATTGCAGTCTCATTACGCATGTACCATGAGATTTCAGGTAAATTTACACATAGCATTTTTGCTATAGCTGTCGCCCAACTTCCACCACCAATTACTGCAAATTTTATATTCTCGGTCATTATGTTATTAAATTTAACCAAAAGTACTTAAAAATGAATTAATCACACAAAAAAATAAGATTGAAAGCTACCCTTTAGAGGATTAGAATAAATTTTTTTGTTTAAAAACATATTATTTATACAATATATAAATTATTAATGCGTTATAAGTGATTATAAATTAAGTTTTTAGATGAAAAATGAGAATTGAATTAGTTAATTTTGTTTTGGTGTTTTGAAAAGGCGTTCCAATTATTTTATTAGAACGCCTTTTTCATTTTTTATTATTTCCAAAGAAATTAGTAGCTCATCTCTACAATAGCTTTAACTTTCTCTAAAGTGATATTTTGTTTTTCACCTAATCCTTTCCATCCTCTTTCGTCAAAACGATTCACAATAAAATCAGCTGTTTTACTGTAGTCTGAAGTATATTCAGACAGTTTAGTATCCATTCCCATAGTGTGGAAGAATTCAACTGTTTTATTAATGGCTTCATTTGCTATTTCGTCTTCCGTTCCTTCTAAGTTGAAGATGCGTTTTCCGTATTGCGCTAGTTTTCCTTTCTTGGTTTCAAACATCACTTTGTATAAACTAGGTGCGATTACTGCAAGAGTTCGTGCATGATCTATTCCGTACATAGCCGTTAATTCATGTCCAATCATATGGGTTGCCCAGTCACTAGGAACTCCTTTTTGGATTAATCCGTTTAAGGCCATTGTGCAGCTCCACATAAAGTTTGAAGCTAAGGCATAATCTTTTGGGTTTTCAACTACTTTAGGGCCTATTTCGATTAATGTTTGAAGAATACCTTCGGCAATGCGGTCTTGCAAATATCCTTCGTGAGGGTAAGTCAAGTATTGCTCCATTACGTGTGTATAGGCATCAACAACACCGTTTTGTAATTGTCTTTTTGGTAAAGACTCGATTACTGTTGGATCGCATATCGAGAATTTTGGAAACATAGCTGAACCACCAAAAGCCAACTTTTCTTTGGTTGATTCAATAGTTACAACTGCACCTGAATTCATCTCACTTCCAGTAGCTGGCAAGGTTAATACAGTTCCAAAAGGCACTGCGTTTTCCTTAATCAATATGCGTTTTTGTAAAATATCGATTGGGTTACCTTCAAAATGAACCGCAGCCGAAATAAATTTAACACCATCAATTACAGATCCACCACCAACGGCAAGGATAAAATCGATATTTTGTTCTTTAACAATTGCAACTGCTTTCATTAAAGTTTCAAAATGTGGGTTAGCTTCAATACCGCTAAATTCCACAATTTCGTGACCTTTAAGATTGTTGATTACTTGCTCGTGGATTCCGTTTTTAAAGATGCTTCCACCACCGTAAGCCAATAATATTTTAGCTCCTTTCGGCACAAGGCTTCCTAATTTCTCTATTTGTCCTTTCCCGAATACTAGATTCGTAGGATTGTATATTTCGAAGTTTAACATGTTTATTTTTTTGCGTTTAATTGTTGTAATAACTTTTCTGCAACAAGTTTTGATGATGCTGGATTTTGACCTGTAATCAATAAACCATCTTCAACAGCGTATGGATTCCAGTCTGCACCTTTAGAATAAGTTGCACCATTTGCTTTTAATGCATCTTCTAATAAAAACGGAACGACTTTAGTTAATCCTACTGCTTCTTCCTCGGTATTTGAAAAACCAGTTACTTTTTTACCTTTAACTAAATATTCTCCATTTACTTTTACATTCTTCAATACTGCTGGCGAATGACATACAAAAGCTACGGGTTTATTATTCGAATAAAAAGAAGCTATTAATTCGGATGAATTTTTATCGGTTGCTAAATCCCATAATGGACCGTGACCTCCAGGGTAAAAAACCGCATCATAATCAGCCTCTTTTACATCGGCTAGTTTGTGTGTGTTTTTTAATTTTGCCAATAATTCAGTGTCTTTGTCAAAACGTTTGGTGTCTTCTGTTGCTGATGATGGATCTTCACTTTTTGGGTCAATAGGTGGTTGTCCTCCTAGTGGTGTTGCAATATCAATTAGAATTCCTTTGTCTGCTAACTCATAATAAGGTGCTGCAAATTCTTCTGTCCAAAATCCTGTTTTTTCTCCTGTGTCTCCTAGTTTATCATGACTAGTAAGAACGAATAATACTTTTTTCATCTTGTTTTTGTTTATTTTTTGTGCAGTTGCTGTAAAACAACCTACTGTTAATACGATTAATGCTAATAATGCTACTTTTTTCATTTCTAATTTTGTTTACACAAATTTACGGCGAATATGTTATTAGTAAAAATAATTTAAATTATGTTTGTGATAAATATATTTATATCATGGTTAATCTCGAATGGTACAGAACGTTTAAATCTGTTTATAAAAACGGTAATTTTTCCGTTGCAGCAAAGGAGCTTTTTATAAGTCAACCCGCTGTAAGTCAGCAAATATCTATGCTTGAGGCGCACGTAGGCTATAAATTATTCAATAGGAAGTCCAAGGGGGTGGAACCAACGGAGTACGCTAAGTTACTCAATAATTTAATCATTGAGGCTCTAGACCGACTTGAAAATGTAGAGAACGGTTTTCGTGCCAAGGCGTTCAATGCAAATCGATTGATTTCGGTTGGGATTTCCAAGCATTTGTTTAGCAGTATTGGAAGTGCATTGATATCCAAATTTGATTATATCGATTTTAGTTTTCAGGAGAACCAAATGCTTTTTGAATTGGTTGACTCTAAAAAACTCAATTTTGCAATTGTAACCCAGAAATATGACACCTTTGATACTATCCAAAAAAAAATTGGGGAGATCAAACAAGTCATTGTTGGTTCAGTCAATATCGATACAACCGAATTAAAAGCCACAATCAAATCAAAGGATTTTAGCGCAACCGAGCATTGGTTAAACGAACAAAAATGGTACAGTCACGATGCCGGAATTCCGCATATCAAATTATTCTGGCTGCACGTTTTTAATAAAAAAAGACCGTCGATGATTCCAAATTTCATAATTCCGTCAGAGTATGAGATGTTAGAAGTGCTTTCGAAAAATACGGGAGTTGTCGTGACTTGGAATTGCAATGCAAAAGAGTTTATTGAAAGCAAAAAACTGAAACTATTATGGAATAGCAAACAAATGCCTAGCACGGAAGTGTATTTGTTGTCGGCGAAAAACGATAATCTAAACACCGCTTTTCAGGAGATTGAAGAGGAATTGAAAAAGGTGTTGAGCTGATTATTTCTTGTAGAAATTATTATGGTCGATATATTTCCAAACTTTATCGGATAAAAGGGGTTGGATATTTTTCCCTTCTTTGATGTTATTTCGAATAAAAGTGGATGAAATTTCAACAACCGGAGCATCTATTAAATGTACTTTCGGATGTTTTTTCAAATCGAAATTGTCTGATTCTGCTTGGTTTTTTTCACCAGATTGGTTTTTTATTTCTAGTCTAGGGTAGACATATAGGTTGTGATTTTGAAGAATGATTTCATAGTTTTTCCATTTGTGCAAAGACTTTAAATTGTCCTCACCCATAATCAATGAAAATTCGTTTTCAGGAAATTTTTCTTCCAGATGAACTAAGGTGTTTACCGTATAATTAGGCTGTGACAACTTGAATTCAATATCCGAAGGTTTGATTTTTGGAAATTCCTCTGTGGCCAGATGCACCATCTGCAAACGGTGATGGTCGTCTAAAAGGCTGCTCTTCTTTTTATGAGGATTGTGTGGTGTAACGACCATCCATATTTGGTCCAAATCAGAATTTTCCGCCATATGATTGGCAATAATGAGATGCCCAATATGGATAGGGTTAAACGTTCCGAAATACAATCCTATTTTCATAATTTGGGTTTTGGGTTTTAGGTTTTAGGTTTTAAGCTTTAGAATTTACTAATGCCCAACTCCTAAAACCGAATACCTTATTTTACAAAATTCTTTACCAATTGATACGCCTCTTCTTTAGCAGTATCTAAATCATAGTTTTTGATAATAGTGTCAAATTGTGGTGCTGTTGCCAGTTCTACAGATGCTTTTGCGATACGCATATTGATTTTGTCATCGCTTTCAGTAGATCTTTTTTTCAATCGAATTTTTAATTCGTCGATGCTTGGCGGCTTTACAAAAACAGCTAATGTTTCCTCAGGAAATTTATGCTTGATTCTCAAACCTCCGGCCACATCAATATCAAAAATAACGTTTTTTCCTAATGCCCAGATGCGTTCTATTTCGCTTTTTAAAGTTCCATAGAAATTATCTCTGTACACTTCCTCCCATTCCAGAAAGTCCTCGTTTTTGATGTGTTTCTTGAATTCTTCAGTAGAGATGAAATAATAATCTGTTCCGTTGATTTCTTCTCCTCTTGGTTCTCGAGAAGCAGCCGAAATGGAAAATTCCAGATTTAAATCTTCTTTACTTAATAAATGTCTAACTATAGTTGTTTTCCCCGACCCTGATGGCGCCGAGAATACGATTAATTTTCCTTTGTTCATTGATTTTGATTTTGGTAGAGACGCTATTAATCGCGTCTCTACGCATAATAATGGGTGATAATTACAACACGTTTAAAACCTGCTCTTTGATTTTTTCCAATTCGTCTTTCATTTGAACGACTAATTTCTGCATTTGTGCGTGATTCGATTTTGAACCCATAGTGTTGATTTCACGTCCCATTTCTTGAGTAATGAAACCTAATTTTCTACCATTGGCCTCTGTTCCTTCTATAGTTTCAAGGAAATAATCCAAATGATTGGTTAGACGTACTTTTTCTTCGGTGATGTCTAATTTTTCTAGGTAGTAAATCAATTCTTGTTCAAAACGATTTTCGTCCACATTCACTTTCAGTTCTGAAATGGCAGTTTGTAAACGGTCTTTTATGGCTTGAACACGTTCTGGATCTAGAGCCAAAGCTTCCGTCATATATTGACGAATGTTTCCTATACGCAGTTGAAATTCTCTCTCTAAAGACATTCCTTCGTCTTTTCGAAAATTTAAAATATTAATGATGCTTTCGTCGATAACTGTTTGAATTTTCAACCATTCATCAACATCAATTTCTTCACGCTCCGTTTTTAAAGCGTCAGGCATTCTTACTGCCATCTTCATTAATTCCGTTTCATCAGCATTAGAATACACTTCCCTCAATTGATTGATGTAGGCTTTCACGATAGGGACATTGACTTTCGTTGTGGTTTGGTCAGCGGTACTTTCGATAAAAATAGAAAAATCTACCTTACCTCTTTCCAGTGCTAATGCAATGCGATTGCGTAAACCCAATTCCATTTCGCGGTAAAGTGAAGGCATTCTCACGTTTAAATCTAAACCTTTACTGTTTAGGGATTTTACCTCTACTGTTATTTTTTTGGTTGGAAGTTGCAAAGTTGCTTTACCAAAACCAGTCATTGATTGTATCATATATTTTTCTAAAAGAGTTCAAAGATAATAAAAAAGTGGTCAGTGGTCCGTATTTAGTATGCAGTGATTTGGTTTAGTCACTAATTTCCAAGTATAGAATTTTCATTTTTATAAAAAGCCAACTAATCCTAGAAGTTCACGTTTTTAGGTTTATTTCCCACCTTCGGAAGGGTTAGGGGAGGTTTTCTGGGTAACAAGATAAACCCCTGCGAAAATCAAAATTGCCGAAACAACTTTCACTATACTCAGGTCGTCTTTTCCTAAACCAATGGCAAAAACAGTCGCGAATACAGGTTGTAAATAAATGAAAACAGCGACAGTTGTAGGACTCAATTCTCTCATGGTAAGCAAGTTTAATAAATAGGTAATGAAAGTTGAAAAAATCACCACAAAACCTATTTTCCAGTAAATTACCGTAGGAACTATAGTCCAGTCTACCATTTCAAATTGGCTCCAGCCAAAAGGCAATACCATCAAGAATCCTATCAAGTAAATCCATTTCACAAACGTAAAAGCATTGTATTTATCCATCAATTTCTTAACGATAATCAAGTAAAAACCATAAGACAAAGCGTTGACTAATACCAGGGAATTCCCTAATGCTGCGTTAGTGGCACTGCCTATTGATTTACCATAAAGAATAAGAAATGCCGTTCCTATTAATCCCAGAATAATGCCCGAAACCATGCGTTTCCGCATTCGTTCCTTGATTATTATTGCTGATAGCACCAGTACAATCATAGGTGTCGTCACCATAATCACTGATGCTGAAATAGGTGAAGTAAGACTTAATCCTTTGAAAAACGTAAGCATATTAAAAGCGACTCCAAAGAAAGCGGCGGCAATAATTCTAGGAAAATCTTTTGTTTCTATTTTTTCCTTTGGCATAAATAACCAAGAGATCCAAAACAAAAGCATTGACCCACTTACACGCAATAAAATAAAGCCATAAGCATCAATATACTTAGGCATTACATCTTTTGCAATAGTAAAAGTGACTCCGTAAATTATAGAAACCAGAGTGGCCCCAAAAAGTGCAATACTCCTTTTATACATTCCCAAGAGCTTTCATTACCTGAAGCATATTTTGTTGTGTATTGCCAATGTAAACGGCATTGTCAATGATGAAAACAGGTCTGCTTAGGAATGTATAATGTTCCAATATGTATTTTTTATAATCGGCTTCAGTCAGGGATTTGTTCTTTAAATCCATAGATTTATACAACTGTGCTTTTTTGCTGAAAAGCGCTTCGTAGCTCCCTGAAAGTTGGTGCATTTCTTCTAATTCTTCTTCCGTAATTGGATTTTGTTTGATGTCGTGAAAAACCAAATCATTGTCTTTTGGTAAAGTTTTGATGATTTTTCGACACGTATCGCAAGAAGCGAGATAATATATTTTGTTCATAATAAGTTGCATTTTATTGGTACAAAGAAAATTCATTTGACACTGAAAATGATTATTTTTATCAAAAACTTAGAAAAATGAAGCGAATTTTTGAGATTACAAGAAGCAATAGAGATACTTTAACTCAATTTTTAAATGGTTATTCATTAGAACAACTCAATAAAATTCCTGAAGGATACAGCAATAATTTAATCTGGAACATAGGTCATACCGTGGTAGTTCAGCAAATGCTGGTTTATAAATTATCAGGATTACCTATGATGATCCCTGACGAAATGGTCAGTAAATATAAAAAAGGAAGTAAACCTGAGCAAGATTTCAGTCAGGAAGAAGTAGATGAAATACGCTCATTTCTTCATGAAACGATAAATAAATCTGAAATGGATTTTGAAAATCAGGCATTCAATAATTACATTGAATTCACTGTTATGACTGGTTATACCATTAAAAACGCAACCGATGCTTTACATTTCAACAATTACCACGAAGCAGTACATTTAGGGATAATGATGGGTATCAGGAAATTTATTTAGAAGCTAATCCTGTCATTCGTTACAACCTTCCTTCTCAAAGCTTTTATTTCAAAGGCTTAAAAGGAGCTTCCTTTGGTCGCTCTTTTCTGCCTGAAATAAATAGCTTTTCGAGTGTCAGGGTTTTCACTGCTACCAGGGCTAGGGGAGCAGTTGTATCAAGATTATTTTAAAAGCAAATAAGTATTCACTTCATTATAAGGAAAAAATAACTCTAGGGGTCCATCTGCATAAGATGCGGCTTCGTACGGATTGTAAAGTAAAAGCAGACCTTTGTCTGTATAGAAAATATTTTGTGCAATTTGAAAGGTATCATCTTCAAACTGCATTCCTGTTGCATTGATGTTTTGGTTTTCAGGAATGTTGTATTTTGCTCTGAATTTCTTTTCGGCGAAAGCCTTAAAAGCAAGTGGTTCTTTAAAAATAAGATTGTTCGAAATGGATTTACCTGTATTGGGATCAAAGAGCAAAGATTTCAAACCTTGGTATCCGTGAGCGCCTCCAGTGAATGAGTAATAATTGATTTCGATATTTAAAATCATTTCAGACTGGTATTTTATGGAGCCATTAATTTTGGCCTCCCAACCAAAAGAGTCTTCCGGAAAGTCTTTCTTCATTTTTTCATAGGAATGAATGAATGAGGAAGTCAGTCCGTCATAATCAGTTACGGTATATGGTTTTTCGCCAAAATAAACGATATTTTTCACTACCGAAAATATCGTGTTGTTGATGCTGTCAGCTACAATTTGGATGCCTTTAGCAACGGGAATTTCTAATGTTATTTGAGGACAGTTTTCCTGACATGGCAAACTTGTTTTTTTATCAAATGACTGATTTTCAAAAACTAGTTCTTTCTTGCATCCTGCCATTAAAAAAAGTAAGCATACTAAAAAAATATAATTTTTCATTTCAAAAAAAGTGTTAATTAAACACAAAGGTACCTACTTGTGCCTTGTCAAGACTGAATTAATAAGTAAATTTATAAAACTAAAACAAAACAATAGTTTATGTGAATGAAACATAACGGAATTGCAATGCAACACCGTTGAAAAATGTAAACTCCATATGACTAATTAATCTATGTAATTTATGAAATTCAATACTAAAGCAATACACGGCGGGCAGCATCACGATCCAAGTACTGGAGCAGTTATGCCTCCCGTTTTTCAAACTTCTACTTTTGCCCAAACAAGTCCTGGGAAGCCTATAGGTGATTACGTATATAGCCGTTCAGCAAATCCTACCAGAACAGCATTAGAAAATGCATTGGCAAGTTTAGAGAACGGAGTGAAAGGATTAGCTTTTTCATCAGGATTAGCGGCTACAGACTGTTTGTTGCGCTCTTTTAAAGCAGGTGATGAAATCATTGCAATGGACGATTTGTATGGTGGAACCTATAGAATGTTTACTAAAATATATAAAGATTCAGGGATTAAATTCCATTATGTAGATATGAACGATATGGAGAAATTCCAGTCACTGATAAACGAAAACACGAAGCTGGTTTGGTTAGAAACGCCAACAAACCCTTTGATGAAATTAGCCGATATTGAAGCAATTGCTTTAATCACTATTCCAAAGAAAATTCTTCTTGCTGTAGATAATACTTTTGCAACGCCTTATTTACAAAACCCATTAGATTTAGGGGCAGACGTAGTGATGCATTCAGCAACTAAATACCTAGCAGGACACTCGGATGTTATTGCGGGAGCTTTAATTATAAAGGACAAGGTATTAGCAGAGCAATTGTATTTTCAGCAATTTGCAACTGGAGCAACCCTTGGACCAATGGACAGTTTTCTTGTGTTGAGAGGCATTAAAACACTTCATTTAAGAATGCAAAGGCATTGTGAAAACGGATTGAAAGTGGTGGAATTTCTAAGGAACCATCCAAAAATAAAAACGGTTTATTTTCCAGGATTGTCAGGTCATCCTTTTCATACTATTGCCAAAAAGCAGATGAGAGGTTTTGGAGGAATGGTTTCGTTTAATTTCGTTTCAGGAGAAAAACAAGATTCAATTGAATTTCTTGAAAAATTAAAAATATTTACCTTGGCGGAATCATTGGGAGGTGTGGAATCTTTGGCAAATCACCCGGCTTTGATGACGCACGCCTCTATTCCAGAGGACATAAGAAGAGAAATTGGAATTACGGATGACTTGGTTCGATTGAGCGTAGGAATTGAAGATGCCGATGATTTAATTGAAGACCTAAAACAAGCATTAGCATAATATAAAATTGAAATGCTGGCTTATCCTTTTCACTAGGGTAGTTTGGCTTAAATAATAAAAGCCCCAAATCTACAATGTAGATTTGGGGCTTTTGAGTTTTTATTTTGAGGGCTATTGTAAGTAATAGATATATCCTACATTAAACCATACCAGCCAGTCATTGGCTTTGTTTTCTTTGTAAATAGCAGGATTAGGATTTAAACCTTCCACCCAGTTGGAAAAATAATATTGAAATCTTAAATCAACCATTAAATCACGTAACGGACTTAATTTAAATCGTGTTCCCACACTTGAGACTATAGACCAGGTTGTGCCACTTTCGTTTGTAAAACCGTATGGTTGATTGTCAGTAGGAGTTAAGTATTTTGGGAAAGTAGTCAATGGAGTTCCTAAAGGTCCAAGGGAAGAGCGTGCTTCTGGATTGTAATAACTAAATTGACCTCCAAGGCTTATAAATGGCCCGAAACTACCTATGGTTGCCGTAAAACGTCTAATGCTTAAGGGGAAATATTCCAGTTGCATACCTATATTAGTAACAGCTGTACTTCCTTTCATTGCTCGTAACTGGTCTGCTCCAAGAGAAGTTCTCTCTGGCTTTACCCATTCTCCAAAATGCTCTAATTCGGTTTTATTGTATGAAAGTTCGCTTCTAAGTTTAAAGTGGTCATTAAAATAGGTTTCAGGAGTATAACAGTTACACTCTGCTTCGTAAGAAAAATTTAAATAATGAATTATTCCAATACCATAACCTGTATTTCCAGCATTAGTTTTAAAATGATAACGTTGGCCATAGTCGGATTGAAAGGCTACAGGTCCAGCTATAACTCCTATTTCATGGGAAAAGCCATATTGTGCATTTGAACTTTGTGTAAAGCCAAATAAAACAAATAAAACAAGGATTATAGGTTTGAGCATTTTTGATTATAATTTCAGGTCCCGACAAATATATAAAAAACATCAATCCCGCATTGCAATTAAAATTAAAAATAAGCAGACATATTCTTATTTGCTTAAGAAAACTACAACGTTTGTCTTTATTAAACGGTATCAAAAGCTGAATTATTATTGATTGGGTAATAAAAAGATAATTCTATCAATAAATTGAAATAAAAAACAAAAATATTTTTATAAAATGTATATTTGTACTCACTAACGAAAACGTTTTCTTAAACGTTAATAATCTAATAGTCATGTCACAAAGTATTACTACTTTTATAGAAGCGGTTGCTAAAAGAAACCCAAATGAACCAGAATTCATGCAAGCTGTTGTTGAAGTTGCTGAAACTGTAATTCCATTTATCGAAAAAAATAAAAAATACCAGAACAAAATGCTTTTGGAAAGAATGGTCG
Organism: Flavobacterium sp. K5-23; assembly: GCF_023278045.1. Taxonomy (NCBI): domain Bacteria; kingdom Pseudomonadati; phylum Bacteroidota; class Flavobacteriia; order Flavobacteriales; family Flavobacteriaceae; genus Flavobacterium; species Flavobacterium sp. K5-23. The sequence goes on along the minus strand of NZ_CP056783.1, from coordinate 719,094 downwards.
AGTCAGATCGAATCATTATGTTTAGAGTAGCTTGGATTGACGATAAAGGAGAAACTCAAGTGAACAGAGGATACCGTATTCAGATGAATTCTGCTATCGGACCTTACAAAGGTGGTCTTCGTTTTCACCCTTCTGTAAACTTAAGCATCTTGAAATTTTTGGCTTTCGAACAAACTTTCAAAAATAGCTTGACTACATTGCCAATGGGTGGTGGAAAAGGTGGAGCAGATTTTGATCCTAAAGGAAAATCAGATAATGAAGTAATGCGTTTTTGTCAAAGCTTCATGACAGAATTGTCTAAACATATTGGCGCTAATACTGACGTTCCTGCTGGAGATATCGGTGTTGGAGGAAGAGAAGTTGGATTTTTATTCGGTCAATACAAAAGATTAAGAAACGAATTTACTGGTGTTTTAACTGGAAAAGGAATTTCTTTTGGAGGTTCGTTAATCAGACCAGAAGCTACAGGATACGGTGCAGTTTATTTTGCACAAAGTATGCTAGCTACTAAAGGAGATAGCTTTACAGGAAAAACAGTTGTTGTTTCAGGTTCTGGAAACGTAGCTCAATATGCTACTGAAAAAGCGACTCAATTAGGTGGTAAAGTTGTTACTCTTTCTGATTCTGCTGGTTATATCTACGATGCAGATGGAATCGATGCTGAGAAATTAGCTCACGTAATGGTTATCAAAAATGAATTAAGAGGAAGAATTAGTGACTACGTTACTAAATACCCTAATGCTAAATATGTTGCCGGAGCACGTCCATGGGAAGTGAAAGGAGATATCGCATTGCCTTGTGCAACTCAAAACGAATTGAATGATGACGAAGCGAAAGCTTTAGTTGCTAACGGTTGTATTTGTGTGGCTGAAGGAGCTAATATGCCAACTACACCAGAAGCAGTTACAGTTTTCCAAGAAGCAAAAATATTATTTGCTCCAGGAAAAGCGTCTAATGCAGGTGGAGTTGCTACTTCAGGTTTAGAAATGTCTCAAAACTCTTTAAGACTAAACTGGACTGCTGAAGAAGTTGATGAAAAATTAAAAGGAATTATGCTTGCTATTCACTCTTCATGTGTTGAGTACGGTGCTGATTCTACAGGTTATGTTGACTATGTAAAAGGTGCTAACATCGCTGGATTTGTAAAAGTAGCTGATGCTATGCTAGCTCAAGGGGTAGTATAAATCTTTTTTAAATATTTTAAGAAGCCTTCTAACCTACTTTTGGTTAGAAGGCTTTTTTTTGATTACAACAAAAAGTGATTTCTTCTGTTTGTGTTATATTTGCCAATACAAAGTTTTCTAATAATGAAAAAACGCTTTTTATCTTTTCTACTGCTGTTATCCTTACAATTTATTTTTGCGCAAAGCAATTTATCTTGGAAGGGTTATTTTTCATATAATGACATTAAGGATGTCTCTGCCTCATCCACTACAATATATGCGGCTTCAGAAAACGCCCTATTTTCTAAAAGCACTGTTTCTGGCCAAATCAAAACGACAAATACAATAGACGGACTTTCCGGCCAGACTATTTCTTCCTTGCATTACAGTCCTCAGTACAATAAGACTGTTGTGGGTTATGAAAACGGATTGATGATTGTTGTGAATGAAGTCGATGGAAGTATGTTGAAAGTGGTTGATATTATCAATAAACAACTTCCGGCAAACCTTAAAAAAATAAATCATTTTATGGAGTTTGAGGGCATTGTTTACGTGTCATGTGATTTTGGAATAGTACAATTCAATTTAGCTACATTGCTTTTTGGAGACACTTATTTTATTGGTGATGGTGGTGCGGAGATAATTGTAAGGCAAACTGCGGTTTATAATGGATTTATTTATGCGGCAACTAACTTCGGAATTAGAAGAGCGGACATAAAAGGAAAAAACCTGAATGATTATCAACAATGGCAACAAATTGCAATAGGGAGTTGGTCGAGTATTGAAACTTTCGACACGGAGTTAATAGCCATAAACTCTTCTGGATATATACATAGGTACGGGTTGAATTCGTTTGTTGGTTTTGTCTCTCTTTCATTGCCGTCTGTAGACATGAGAGCAAAAGAAGAGTATTTGTTTGTAACTACTGCCGCGGATATTTATGTTTATAATAAACAAATGATTTTAGTTCGCCAGATAAGTAAAAACCAACTTCCAGGAAATGTTTCTGCTTTTAGCTGCGCCACTGGAATTGCAAGGACACTTTACATTGGTACCAAAGAAAACGGTATGTTAACCACAACAATAACAGCATCTTCTGCTTTTAAAAATAGTACACCTAGTGGCCCATTAAAAAACAATGTTTTTGCACTTCAAACGACTTCCGATGCGCTTTGGGCGGCGTATGGGGATTATGACATTTCGTATAATCCTTATGATTTAGACAGCTATGGGCTGAGTAAGTATACTGCTTCTGGGTGGTTAAATATTCCATACGAGAAGGTTTTAGGAGCGAAATCATTGAGTCGAATTACGGTGAATCCTAATAAAGAGAATGAGGTATTTGTGAGTTCTTTTTTTTCAGGTTTATTAAAAATTGTAAATGATGTGCCTTCCATTTTATACAATCAAACCAATAGCGGATTAGAATCGTTAAGTTTTGCAGGGCCTTCTTATATCGATATTCGAATAAATGGAACAGCATTTGATCAATCAGGAAATCTGTGGGTGACTAATAGCCGAATAAAAAACGGTTTAAAAGTTTTACGTACCAATGGGCAATGGCAAAGTTACAGTATGAGTACTATTCTTGATGTGAGTGAAGACAATAGTTTTGGTCGAATGGTAATTGATAAATTTGGCACAAAATGGATGACTACGTATAGAGATGGTTTGATAGGATTTAATGAAAGCACTAATAAGTTCAAGAAAATCACCGCTGGTCCTGATTCCGGAAACTTGCCTATAAGAGATGTTAGAGCTGTTGCTGTAGATAATCGGAATCAGCTTTGGATAGGGACGGCAAAAGGATTGAGAATTCTTCCGAATGTTGGTAATTTTCAAACGGAGAGTCAGATGACTACTAATCCCATTATTATTTTGGATGACAACTTAGCCCAAGAATTATTGTATGAGCAGTTTATTACGGATATTGTAGTGGATGGATCTAATAATAAATGGATAGGAACAGCTGATTCAGGATTGTTTTTAGTATCGGCAAACGGGCAAGAAACGAAATATCATTTTACGATAAACAACTCGCCATTACCCAGCAACATTATAAACGACATTGATATCAACAGCCTTACTGGAGAGGTTTTTATAGCAACTGCTAAAGGGTTGATTTCTTTTAAAGGAATCGCAACGAGTGCCAGTGATGATTTGAATGAAGTTTATGTTTATCCTAATCCGGTGCGTCCTGAATATGAGGGAACGGTTAAAATATCTGGCTTGATAAATAAAGCCAATATTAAAATTACGGATATCGAAGGGAATCTAGTTCATGAAACTACTTCAGAAGGAGGTACAATAGAATGGGATACTACAGCCTTTGGTAAATATAAAGTAGCGTCAGGGGTTTATATGATTTTTATATCGGCGCAAGACGGTGTGGAGACCAAAGTGAAAAAAGTAATGATTGTAAGATAGTTTAGAGATGAATAGATTTTTCAATCTTTAAATTTTCTAATTTTTTTAATTATAATAATGCAAGTCAAAACCAAAGCCATAGTCATTTCATCAATAAAATTTCAGGAAAAAGGGCTGATAGTGAAGTGTTTTACCCAATCTCATGGTTTGAAATCTTATTTTGTCAGGGACGCTTTTTCCGGTAGAAAATCAAACCAAAAAATCGCTTATTTTCAGCCACTTTCAATTCTTGAAATTGAGGCGGTGCATAAGAATAAAGGAACATTGGAAAACTTCAAAGAAATTAAATTAAGCGTTCCGTTTCAGTCTATTCATTCTGATATTTACAAGAGTACGATTGTGATGTTCATTTCTGAAATCCTGCATCATTCGATACATGAAGAAGAAAAAAACGAGTCGCTTTTTGATTTTTTAGAAGCAGCCTTGCTTTGGCTCGACAATCATGACGAAATTGCCAATTTCCACTTAATTTTAATGTTGGGAACCACAAAACACCTCGGTTTTTACCCCGATATTTCCGATATGGATATGCCTTTTTTCGAAATGACTGAAGGTGTTTTTACACCGCTTCACGCTATTAATTCCTTAACGGAGCACGAAACGAATTTGTTTAAAAAACTCATAGGATTAAAATTCGATAACGATCAAAAAATATTTCACGTGATTGAAAGGCAAATCGTTTTAAAAATTCTAATTGATTACTACAGCCTTCACTTGGACGGTTTTAGAAAACCAAAATCCCTTGACGTTTTAAAGGAAGTTTTTTCTTAATCGAAAAAGAGGTTTCGGTTTTATGACTATAAACAAAATTCGTGTCAATTCGTGAATTTCGTGTTTAATTATTGAAAATTCCTTACTTTCGCACTTCGATTAAAGAAAAGGATAAAATGAGCACAAAATTTACTGAATACAAAGGACTTGACTTACCAACTGTAGCATCAGAAGTACTGGATTTTTGGAAGAAAGAAAACATATTTGAGAAAAGTGTAACCACTCGTGAAGGGAACCAGCCATTCGTATTTTTCGAAGGACCTCCTTCGGCAAATGGTTTGCCAGGAATTCACCACGTAATGGCGCGTGCTATTAAAGATATTTTTTGTAGATATAAAACACAAAAAGGATTCCAAGTGAAGCGTAAAGCAGGCTGGGATACGCACGGTTTACCTGTTGAATTAGGTACCGAGAAAGAATTAGGAATTACCAAAGAAGATATTGGAAAGAAAATTTCCATTGAAGAATATAACGAAGCCTGTAAAAAAACGGTTATGCGTTACACGGATGTGTGGAACGATTTAACTGAAAAAATGGGGTATTGGGTTGATATGGAAGATCCATATGTGACTTATAAATCCAAATACATGGAAACGGTTTGGTGGATTTTGAAGCAAATCTATAATAAGGATTTGATGTACAAAGGATACACCATTCAACCTTATTCGCCAAAAGCGGGTACTGGATTAAGTTCGCATGAGGTGAACCAACCCGGAAGTTACCGTGATGTAACGGATACTACTGTTGTGGCACAATTCAAAGCTATTAACAATACATTGCCAGAAGTTTTACAAAACTTTGGGGATGTGCATATATTGGCTTGGACGACAACACCTTGGACTTTGCCTTCAAATACAGCTTTAACTGTAGGCCCTAAAATCGATTACGTTTTAGTAAAAACCTTCAATCAATATACTTTTTTGCCTACAAATGTTCTTTTAGCTAAAAACTTAGTTGGGAAACAATTTGGAAAAGGATTTTTTGAAAGTACTGAAGTTTCAGATTTTGAAAACTTTGCTGCTGGAGATAAAAAGATTCCATTTCAAATCCTCGCTGAGGTAAAAGGGAATGGTTTAGTAGGTATTCGATACGAGCAATTATTGCCATTCGCTCTACCATACCAAAATCCTGAAAATGCTTTTAGAGTAATTACAGGTGATTTTGTAACTACTGAAGACGGAACGGGAATTGTACATACTGCACCAACATTTGGTGCTGATGATGCAAAAGTGGCTAAAGAAGCCATTCCTGAAGTTCCACCATTATTAGTATTAGATGAAAACGAAATTCCGGTTCCTTTAGTGGATTTACAAGGTAGATTCACGTCTCATATGGGTGAATATGCTGGAAAATATGTTAAGAACGAATATTATAACGATGGTGAAGCACCGGAACGTTCTATTGACGTGGAGCTTGCCATTCGATTAAAAGAAGAAAATAAAGCATTCAAAGTAGAGAAATACGTACACAGTTATCCACATTGCTGGAGAACCGATAAGCCTATTTTATACTATCCTTTAGATTCATGGTTTATAAAAATCACAGAAGTTAGAGACAGAATGTTCGACTTGAACGAAACGATCAACTGGAAACCAAAAGCTACTGGAGAAGGACGTTTTGGGAATTGGTTGAAAAACGCAAACGATTGGAATCTTTCCCGTTCAAGATATTGGGGAATCCCTTTACCTATCTGGAGAACCGAGGACAAACAAGAAGAGATCTTAATAGGTTCCGTTGAAGAATTATATAACGAAATAGAAAAATCTATAGCTGCAGGTTTCCAAAAAGAAAATCCTTTTAAAGGGTTTGAAATAGGGAATATGGCGGAGTCGAATTATGATTTAATCGATTTGCATAAAAATGTAGTTGACGAAATCACTTTGCTTTCTCCATCTGGGAAACCTATGAAAAGAGAGGCTGATTTAATTGATGTTTGGTTTGATTCAGGGTCTATGCCTTATGCGCAATGGCATTATCCTTTTGAAAACAAAGACAAAATTGACAATAATAAAGATTTTCCAGCTGATTTTATAGCTGAGGGAGTGGATCAAACACGTGGATGGTTTTATACACTTCACGCTATAGGAACTTTAGTTTTTGATAAAGTAGCTTATAAAAATGTTGTTTCGAATGGTTTAGTTCTAGATAAAAACGGACAAAAAATGTCCAAACGTTTAGGGAATGCTGCAGATCCATTTGAAACATTGTTAGAATATGGTCCAGATGCCACACGCTGGTATATGATTTCGAATGCAAATCCTTGGGACAATTTGAAATTTGACCTGGAAGGAATTGCTGAGGTTCGCAGGAAATTCTTTGGTACTTTATACAATACGTATTCGTTTTTTAGCTTGTATGCCAATATCGACGGATTCAAATATGAAGAGGCTGAGATCCCATTAAATGAAAGACCTGAAATCGATCAGTGGATTATTTCGGAACTGAATACCTTAATAAAAGACGTAGATAGTTATTATGCGGATTACGAACCAACGAAAGCGGCCCGTGCAATCTCTGATTTTGTACAGGAAAACTTGAGCAACTGGTACGTACGTTTGTGTCGTCGTCGCTTCTGGAGAGGGGATTATGGGCAGGATAAAATCGCGGCTTATCAAACATTATATACCTGTTTGCTGACTATTAGCAAGCTAAGTGCTCCTATTGCCCCTTTCTTTATGGATAAACTTTACAGAGACTTAACGCAGGCAACACAATCAGAAAAGTACGAAAGTGTACATTTGGCAGAGTTCCCAAAACAAGTTGAAAACTTTGTTAATAAATCGTTAGAGAGTAGAATGCAGAAAGCGCAAACCATCTCATCGTTGGTTTTATCACTCCGTAAAAAGGAAATGATTAAAGTACGCCAACCCCTGCAAAAGGTAATGATACCGGTACTTGACGAGAGTCAAAGGCTTGAAATTGAGGCCGTTTCCGACCTTATAAAAGCGGAGGTAAACGTCAAGGAAATTCAACTTTTGGATGATGCATCTGGGATATTAGTGAAGCAAATCAAGCCTAATTTTAAAACATTAGGACCTCGTTTTGGTAAAGATATGGGGCTGATTTCCAAGGAAATACAAGGTTTTTCGGCTGATCAAATCAATCAATTGGACAAGGAAGGGAGCTTAGAGCTTGTAATTGCAGGAAATAGCTTAACTTTAACATTGGAAGATGTTGAGATTACCTCACAAGATATTGAAGGGTGGTTAGTGGCAAATTCTAATGGAATAACAGTTGCCCTTGATGTTGTCATATCACCAGAATTAAGAAAAGAAGGGGTAGCGAGAGAGTTGGTAAACAGAATTCAGAATATTAGAAAAGAATCTGGATTTGAAGTGACTGATAAAATTAAAGTGCATTTGCAAAAAAATGACATTTTAGAGGAAGCGGTAAAAGCCAATGAAGCATACATTAAATCCGAAACACTAACTGAAGAGTTGGTTTTTGAAGACAATATAATTGATGGTGCTGAAATTGAGTTTGACGAAGTAAAAACAAAAATAATAATTACTAAATAACTAGGATATGGTAGATGAAGCACAAAGATACTCTGACGCCGATTTAGCAGAGTTCAAAGAGATAATTTTGAATAAAATACATAAAGCTCAATCTGATTTAGATTTAATAAAAAGCGCCTATTTAAATGACATGAATAATGGTACCGATGATACATCGCCTACATTCAAAGCATTCGAAGAAGGAAGCGAAAGTATGTCTAAAGAAGCAAATTCACAGCTAGCGATCCGTCAGGAGAAATTCATTCGTGATTTGAAAAATGCGCTTTTCCGTGTAGAGAATAAAACTTATGGCGTTTGTAAAGTCACAGGTAAGTTAATAGCTAAGGAAAGACTTAGAATTGTACCTCATGCAACTATGAGTATCGAAGCTAAAAACCTGCAACGTTAATTAACTGCAATTATATAATATTTAACGCTCCTAATGGAGCGTTTTTTTTGATAAAATAATTACTTTTACGCCACTTAAAAAAAAATACAAAATGTCATTACGAAAAGCGTATCTATTGATCTTCCTGATTTTAATCGTTGATCAAGCTTCAAAAATATTTATTAAAACTAATTTTATTTTAGGCGAAGAAGTAGAAGTTTTTAAATGGTTTAAAATACTTTTTATTGAAAACGAAGGGATGGCTTGGGGAACTGAAATACCTGGGACATACGGTAAATTGTTTTTAACCTTATTTAGACTGGTTGCCGTTACTGGAATTGGATATTGGTTGTGGGATTCTGTGGAGAGAAAACACAGTTCTAACTATTTAGTTGTTGCCATTTCTTTAATTCTGGCGGGAGCTTTCGGGAATATAATAGACTCTGTCTTTTACGGTGTGATATTCGATGATAGTCACTCACAATTAGCTACTTTATTTGCCGAGGAGCCTTATGGAAAATATTTTCACGGTAAGGTAGTTGATATGTTTTATTTTCCGTTTTGGCACGGAATCTTACCTTCTTGGTTGCCTGTTTGGGGAGGAAGGGATTTTACTTTTTTCAACGCTATTTTCAACGTTGCCGATATGGCAATTTCTACGGGTGTGGGAATCTTAATTGTTTTCAATAAAAAAGCATTTCATAAACAGTAAATTTTCTCTATTTAGATTATTAAAAAAGGACCTATTTGATATTTCAAATAGGTCCTTTTTTTTATTTGTTATGCCCCGGAGCATAACGTTTAGCGCTTTTTCCACCATATATTTTTTTAGCCTGTCCAGGAGGAAGTTTTTTGGCTTTATATGTTGATCTGCTGGTTCTAGTGTGAATACTGCAGTTTGATATTGAAAATGCAAATAGCATTGCCATAACGGTTAAAGCAAATCTTGAATTTTTAAATGTTCTCATAACTTATATTAGATTTTATCTGATGCGAAAGTACGTATTCAAAATTAAAAAGATTGAATAGAATTTGGCGTCACGCAATAATCTAGTTTTATATCACTTTCAAAAATATCTTCAATTAATTCCTCAGCTTCAAAGAAAGAAAGACCTATTTTAATAGTTTCGGGTTTACATTCGTTTAAAAATTTATCATAAAACCCCTTGCCATAACCCACCCGATGTCCGGTTGTGTCAAATGCCAAAAGTGGAATGAAAACGACTTCTATTTTTTTGCAAGGCACTTCTAATCCGTCAACAGGTTCAGGGATATTGTATTCGTTTTTCTTTATTTTTGTATTGTCCGTTAATAGAAAATGAGTCATTTCTCTCGTTTCAAAATCACTTTTGGAGATGATAATCTCCTTGTCCTTACCTGAAAGTAAATGCAAAACATATTCAGTGTTTACTTCCTTATGTTCTGTAATAGGCAAAAAAATATGGAAATAAGTTTTCTCCCAAATAGGAAGTGAAATCAGTTTGTTTGCGATTTCTAAACTCTTGTTTTCTATTTCAGTTTCTGAAAGTTGGCTTCTTAATGATTTATACTTCGATCGTAATTCTTTTTTTATCATGTAGGGTAACTTTTAAATCGGTTATAAAAGTACTCAAATGATCTACTTCAACGTGATCCATAATCACAATTTTATACCATTGATTCCCATTGTCGTGTTTTTGAGGGACTAAATCATATTTTTCTTCCAGTTCTTTTGTGATGTATTGAGCTGGGATGGTTACAATATTCATAAAAGGTTCTCTGAAAAAGGATATGTTCAATTGTTTCAATTGTTCGCACAACCATTCCGTCCTCATTTGTAAAACACGTATTTTTTCACACCATCCAAAAGGGCCGTAAGTAAATAAGATCATCCAAACCGCTATGGCATTTGCCCCTGAGCGACTTCCGCAAAGCGTCAAGTCCATGCCTTCCACATATTCGGCTTCCTTGGTCAGGACATTTTCAATCAGTCCTTTTCTGCATATGAAAATCCCGGTACCATATGGCGCCTGAAGCATTTTATGGGCATCAATGGTTATAGAACTGATTTTAGGGTTTTCAAAATTGATGTCACAATTTTTGTTGCTAAATGGATAAACGAATCCGCCATAGGCACCATCAATATGCAATTTGTATTTTAAATTGTGTTTTTCCAGAACTTGAATATAATCATCTGGATTGTCAACGGCACCAAACATGGTAGTTCCCATATTTGAAACAACGATAAAATATTTTTCCCCTCGTTCTTTGGCGTTTATAATGATATTTTCAAGAGCAAATATATCAATTACACGGGTTTCGAAATCTATAGGGATTTTAAGCCAATCGAGCATTAGTAGATTAGCCGCTTTCGGTATGGAATAATGGGTGTCTTCGGAGGCAATAATGGCTATTTCAGAAGGCCTAGCATTTTGTTTATAAATAAAGTAATTGCGATACATCCAAATAGCTTGAATATTAGCTTCGGTTCCTCCAGGGGCGATATATCCATCAAAGGAATCAGGTTCTGCTTTGAAAATATCAACTGCAAGGACATTCAAAACCTCGCGTTCCATTTCTTGGGTTCCCTTGAATGCTTTTTCCGAAGTGCCTAAGGTATGGCAACCAATGTGATTGGGATTAGCTACATAGGTTTGTAGAGTTGGTGCGTCTTTCAAAAAAGGGGCGTCACTATTAAATACTTTTCCGTCTAATTTGGATGCGGGATATCCTAGGGAAGTGTCCTTTGCAAAATTTACATTTTCATCTAACGCTTTTTGAATGCGTTCTTGTCTTTCAGTTTGAGATAGTTTTTTCCAGAATTGCATGCTCAGTAATTTTTTATTCAAAATTATTGAGATAAAACGATAAAAAACATGATAAATGTTAGCTTATTATTCTTCTAATTTATTCGAAATATGGTAAATAGCGTCTCCTTGATAAACAATGGGAGCTTCATTAACGTTGATAATATACCCCGAATTTGGTGATTTTACCTTGTGCTCAATTTTACCGTAAGGATCAGAAATCGTCGCTAATAATTGTCCTTTTTCAATGTAACTTCCTACCTTAGTGATACTGTGAAACATTCCGGAATATTTGGCTCTAATCCAGCTCGATTTTTTAATATAGATGGTTTCATCATCAGGAATTATAATTTTTTGAAGATCACTTAACATTCCAAGGTGACTTAATACTCTCTTGCTGCCTTCTACCCCTTGTCTTGTTACTTCTTCATTCAAATCAATGGACTTCCCCCCTTCGAATAAAAGCATTTTCACCCCAATTTTTTCGCAGGCATTTCTATAAGAACCAGCAATGTTTTTTGAATACAATGCAAAAGGGGCGTGAAAAACATCAGCCAAGGATTTCAATTCCGAGTTGTTAGGAGCAATTCTAACTTGTGATACATTGAATCTACTGGCACCTCCTGCGTGAAAATCAATTGCATAATCGACATGAGGCAATACTTCATTCAATAAATGATAGGCAAACCTGCTGGCTAGGGAACCTGATTTGTTTCCAGGGAATATTCTGTTTAAATCACGACCGTCAGGAAATTCTCGTTTTTGATTGATAAAACCAAAAACATTTATAACCGGTATACATATTATTGTTCCGGTTTTTGGTTTGTTTATTTTTTGGGTAATGAGCTGACGAACAATTTCAACCCCATTAATTTCATCACCATGCAATCCCGCCGAAAGTAAAACGGTAGGACCGTCAAGTTTAGAACGCTCAACAATAATGGGGATTTTAAGAGGGGTCATCGTATGGAGTTTTGCAATTTCCATATTAATGGTTTTGCTTTCTCCGGGTAAAATAGTTTCTCCTAAAATGGTAATAATTTTTTGTTCGGGACTGTTCATAGTAAGTAAAAACGATAAAATTATACAATTATAGGATAGGAATTATAAGTTATGAGTAGTTTTCCTAAATTAGAATTTCTTATTTGTAATTTTGAGGAACGAAAAAAAATCAAAAAGCAGCATTCTATAATGACAACTCCTTCTTTAGAACTTCAAATACAAACTTTACCAGACAGTCCCGGCGTGTATCAATATTATGATAAGGAAGGGAAAATTTTGTATGTAGGAAAGGCAAAAAATTTAAAAAAGAGAGTTTCCTCCTATTTTAATAAAATTCATGACACGGCAAAAACGAATGTGCTGGTCAAGAAGATTGTAAGTATAAAACATATAGTTGTCCCTACAGAAACGGATGCTCTTTTATTGGAAAACAACCTTATAAAAACATTGCAACCACGGTATAATGTGTTGTTGCGAGATGATAAGAGTTATCCTTGGATTTGTATTAAGAAAGAACCTTTTTCGCGCATTTTTGCTACCCGTAGAATGGTTAAGGACGGATCGGAATATTTTGGGCCATACACCAGTTTCAAGACAGTACATACAATAATGGGGCTAATAAAAGAACTGTATCCGCTTCGAAACTGTAATTATGATTTGAACAAATCGAATATCGACAGTGGAAAATTTAAAGTTTGTTTAGAATATCATATTGGGAATTGTAAAGGGCCTTGCGAGGGACTAGAAGCATTAGAAGAATATCAAAAAAAAGTGGATGCCATTCGAGAAATTTTAAAAGGAAATTTCAAGGACAGTATGAAGGATTTTAAAAAACTGATGACTGAATTGGCTCAGGAGATGCGTTTTGAGGAAGCCCAAAAAATAAAAGAAAAAATAGAAGTCCTAGAAAATTATCAATCTCGTTCCACTATTGTAAATCCAAAAATCACTAATATCGATGTTTTCTCCATCGTATCTGATGAAAGTGCCGCTTATGTCAACTTCCTTCAAATCTCCTATGGGGCGATTATACGTTCCCATACTATGGAAATTAAAAAGAAATTAGATGAAACCGATGAAGAATTATTAGAACTGGCAATTATAGAATTAAGAGAACGTTTTCAATTGTTGTCTAAAGAAATAGTAGTGCCGTTTACAGTAGATCTTGGAGAGAATATAAAAGTCACGGTGCCACAGCTTGGGGATAAAAAACAAATTCTCGATTTGTCGATTCGAAATGCTAAGTTCTATAGGATTGAGCAACTGAAACAATTGCAGATTGTGGATCCTGACAGACATACGAAGCGAATTATGGCACAAATGCAAAAAGATTTGCGCTTACCAGTTGAGCCAAGACACATTGAATGTTTTGACAACTCCAACATTCAAGGTACAAATCCCGTGGCAGCTTGCGTGGTTTTTAAAGACGGAAAGCCAAGTAAAAAGGATTACCGACATTTTAATATAAAAACAGTAGAGGGACCTGATGACTTTGCATCTATGCAAGAAGTGGTTTTTCGTAGGTATAAAAGATTGTTAGAGGAAAACCAGCCCTTGCCACAATTGATAATCATTGACGGTGGAAAAGGACAATTGTCATCGGCACTAAAGAGTATTGATGAATTAGGCTTGAGAGGAAAAATTGCTGTAATAGGAATTGCTAAAAGACTGGAAGAGTTGTTTTATCCTGGAGACTCAGTTCCTTTGTACCTGGATAAAAAATCAGAAACCTTAAAAATAATTCAGCAGTTACGGAATGAAGCACACCGTTTTGGAATAACACATCACAGGGACAAAAGGAGTAAAGCGGCTTTGAATTCCTCGATTGAATCGATTCCCGGAATAGGAGAAAAAACAATGCTGGCTTTAATCCAGCACTTTAAAAGTGTTAAAAGATTGAAATTAGCATCCGAAAAGGAAATTTCCGGCGTTATAGGTGTGTCTAAAGCCAAAAAAATTACCGACTTTTACAAAACACTAAATAAAGAGTGATTGAAACTCATGGAATTGGGTTCTTTTACTGCAAATTTAAAAATATTTTAGAATGCCTTTATCAATGACTCTGAATAGTAAGACAATCATTATAATGTGATTATTAACGGTGTATGAAAAAAAATAGTTTATTAATAATTTTGTTTTTCAGTTGTTTGACTTTGTTTTCCCAAGAACAAAATCGGCCTAAAATTGGCTTGGTTTTAAGTGGTGGAGGAGCGAAGGGTTTTGCGCATATCGGGGTTTTAAAAGTCCTTGAAGAAGCAGGGGTGAAAATCGATTATATAGGAGGAACCAGCATGGGAGCAGTTGTAGGTGGACTTTATGCCACAGGATACAATGCCACTCAGATAGACTCCATTTTTCAAACTACAAATTTTGACGAACTGCTGAATGATTTTATACCGAGGTCAACCAAAAATTTCTCTGAAAAAAGAAACGATGAGCTCTACGCATTAGTCCTGCCTTTTAATAATTTCAAAATTGGAATTCCAGAGGCGCTTTCAAAAGGGATGTATAATTTTAATCTATTAAGTAAAATTACACGAAATGTAAGGCATGTAAGGGATTTTAATGAATTACCGATTCCTTTTTTGTGTATAGGGACAAACATTGAAACAGGAGAGGAAGTTTTGCTGAACAAAGGCAATCTGGTCCATGCATTGGCCGCTAGTTCAGCTTTCCCGTCCTTGTTTACCCCTGTTGAAGTTGATGGGAAGCTTCTGGTGGATGGTGGAGTTTCTAATAATTATCCAATTGAAGAAATAAGAAAATTAGGCGCTGATATTGTCATTGGTGTCGATGTGCAAAATGATTTATATCTAAGGGATCAATTGAATGATGCTACTAAAATTTTAGTGCAGATTACAAATCTTCAATCGATGGATGAAATGAGTAAAAAAATCCTAGATACGGATGTTTATGTAAAACCAGACATCAAAAATTACGGAGTGATATCATTCGATAAAGGGCAAGAAATTATTAGGAAAGGGGAAGACGCGGCTTTTTCTGTTTATGAAAAAATAAAAGAGCTGGTTCCAGAAGGGAATAAGTACAGAAAGCCTAAGTTGAAATTAGTTGCGGATAGTTTACAAATTCAAAACATATACTGTAATGAACTGGATAATTATACAAAAGAATATGTTGTTGGGAAATTAAGATTTAAACCTGGGTCAAAAATCAGCTATGACGATTTGCAAAAAGGAATGGACAACATAAGTGCCACGCAAAATTTCAGGGTCATTAATTATTCACTTGAGGCAAACGGAAATGGAGATGATTTGAAGATCAATTTAAAAGAAAACAGAACAAAAACATTTTTGAAATTTGGGCTACATTTTGACGGATTGTATAAAAGCGCTGTCTTAATCAATTTGACCCGTAAGAAAACCTTCTTTAAAAACGATGTCACTTCTTTAGATGTTATTTTAGGGGATAATTTTAGATATAATTTAGATTACAGCCTAGACAATGGTTCTAATTTGAGTTTAGGTTTTAAATCGCGATACAATCGGTTTAATAAAAATGTAACTAAAGAAATAAGTGCGTCAAGTCTAGATGATTTAAATCTGAATACTATAAATATTGATTTTTACGACTTGTCAAATCAGGTGTATTTTCAGTCTTTTTTCATACAACGATTTTTAATCGGAGTGGGGGCGGAGTTAAAGTTTTTGAAAATCAAATCAGAAACACTGGAAAGTAATATTCCAGTAATTGACAGAAGTAGTTATCTCAGTATTTTTAGCTATTTGAAATTTGATTCAATGGATGATAAATATTTTCCTAAAAAGGGTTGGTATTTCTCAGGGGATATTCAATCGTATTTATTTTCTTCTGATTATACTAATAAATTTAATCCGTTTTCTATCGCAAAAGCAGATGCTGGATTTGCTACAAAAATATTTAACAAAACCACTTTATTGGTACAAACCGAAGCTGGTTTTTCAATTGGTCCTGACAGTGTTTCTTTTTTCAACTTTGTTTTAGGAGGATATGGCTATAATCAAATAAATAATTTCAGACATTTTTATGGCTATGATTATTTGAGTTTAGCGGGTAATAGTTATATAAAGTCAACTATTACTGTCGATTATGAGATTTACAAAAAAAATCATTTGAATTTCTCTGCTAATTTCGCTAATCTCGGTGACGATATCTTTACAACTGTAGATTGGATTTCTATTCCTAAATATTCTGGATTTGCAGTAGGTTACGGTCTCGAAACAGTGATAGGGCCTGTAGAAATAAAATATTCATGGTCTCCGGAATTAAGTAAAGGGTTTACGACAATAAGTACTGGATTTTGGTTTTAATCTTTAATTATTTAAAAATAATCACGATATTTGTTACAATGAAAACTAATTGGACCGGTTTATTAGAATATCTTCAATTCCTAATCAAGAGAAATCCTGAATAACTTTTTTTGGTTTTATTTAGCGTGTAACAAAGTATTACAACGTACAACTTATAAACAAAAAAATTATGCCGTTATATCATAAATTGGGGACTTTCCCTCAAAAAAGACACACACAATTTGAAAAGCCTGAAGGAGGTTTGTATTACGAACAACTTTTTGGAACAGAAGGGTTTCATGGAAATTCCGCCTTATTATATCATGTTCATAGACCTACTCAAGTAAAGGAAATCACAAAATCCTATTCAGTAGAGCCTAAAATCGCCATTGGTAAAAACATTAAGTCTTTATTGTTTAAAGGATTTGAATTAAAACCCGAAGACGATTTCCTTGACAGCCGCAAAGCAATGCTTGTAAATAAAGATTGTATTGTAGGGCTCGCTGCGCCAAAAAAATCCTTAAGAGATTATTTCTATAAAAATGCCGATGCTGATGAGATGATTTTCATCCACAAAGGAAAAGGTAAATTGCGTACCATGATGGGGAATATTCCATTCGAATATGGAGATTACCTTATTATCCCTCGCGGAATGATTTATCAAATTGATTTTGAAACATCAGAAAACAGACTGTTATATGTAGAGTCTTACGCGCCTTTTTATACCCCTAAGCGTTATAAAAACGAGTCAGGGCAGCATTTAGAGCACTCACCATTTTGTGAGCGTGATTTTAAATTACCAAGCGAGTTAGAAACACATGATGAAAAAGGTGATTTTTTAATTAAAATAAAAAAAGAAGGAATGATGCATGAAGTAGTTTATGCAACTCATCCTTTTGATGTAGTAGGTTGGGATGGTTATAATTTCCCTTATGGTTTTAGTATTCATAACTTCGAACCTATAACTGGACGTGTGCATTTACCCCCGCCAATACATCAAACATTCGAAACATCAACTTTCGTAATTTGTTCATTCGTACCTAGATTATACGATTACCATCCAAAAGCAATTCCCGCACCATACAATCATAGTAATATAGATAGTGATGAGGTGTTGTATTATGTAGCTGGGGATTTTATGAGCCGCAACAATATTGAGCAAGGACACATCACCTTACACCCAAAAGGAATTCCACACGGCCCAGCACCAGGAGCTATGGAGCGTAGCATTGGTCATATAGGAACCGAGGAATTAGCTGTAATGGTGGATACCTTCAGACCCTTAATGGTGACTGAAGAAGCAATGGGACTAGATGATGGACAGTACTATAAATCTTGGGTAGAGTAGTCTCACTAAGAAAATTAGATTATAACAATAATTAGGAGCTATATCCTGCTGTCCGCTGTATCCACGTAAAAAACGTGGGATGCCGCTTCCATCAGGGCTAGGGCTTTAGAATAATCAACAACATTTTCGGTAATCATAAAAGAAATCCGAAACATAAAAAATAAACACAATGGCAAAAGAAGTAAAATCAGTAGAATACGGATTAGAAAAAATATTTGAGGGAGCACAAGATTTTCTTCCTTTATTAGGAACTGATTATGTGGAATTCTACGTAGGAAACGCAAAACAATCAGCACATTATTATAAAACGGCTTTTGGATATCAATCATTGGCTTATGCAGGATTAGAAACAGGAGTGAGAGATAGAACTTCTTATGTTTTAAAACAGGATAAGATACGTATCGTATTAACGACACCTTTAACGCAGGATTCTCCTTTACACGACCATTTGAAAAAGCATGGTGACGGAGTAAAAGTTGCCGCTCTTTGGGTAGAAGATGCTACTAGCGCTTACGAAGAAACAATGAAGCGTGGTGCTCGTTCTTTTATGGAGCCTACGGTTGAAAAAGACGAGTTTGGTGAAGTAGTACGATCTGGAATTTATACTTATGGAGAAACGGTTCATATTTTTGTGGAGCGTAAAAACTACAAAGGAGTTTTCTTGCCAGGATATAAAGAATGGAAATCGGATTACAATCCGGAACCAACAGGTCTAAAATACATAGATCATATGGTTGGGAATGTAGGTTGGAATGAAATGAACACTTGGGTTAAGTTTTACGAGGACGTTATGGGATTTGTAAACTTCCTTTCATTCGATGACAAACAAATTAATACAGAATATTCTGCTTTGATGAGTAAAGTAATGTCAAATGGTAACGGAAGAATTAAATTTCCTATCAATGAACCTGCCGAAGGAAAGAAAAAATCTCAAATTGAAGAATATTTAGATTTTTACGGCGGACCTGGAATTCAGCATATCGCAATTGCAACCGATGACATTATCAATACAGTATCGCAATTAAAAGCAAGAGGAGTTGAATTTTTATCAGCACCACCTCATACTTATTACCAAGCAATTCCTGAAAGATTAGGTGTGCATATGGATATGATGAAAGAAGACTTGGCTGAAATAGAAAAGTTAGCTATTATGGTTGATGCAGACGAAGACGGATATTTATTGCAAATATTTACTAAGCCAGTTCAAGATAGACCTACCTTGTTCTTTGAAATTATTCAAAGAATGGGTGCTAAAGGTTTTGGTGCGGGTAATTTTAAGGCTTTGTTTGAGTCAATCGAGAGAGAACAAGAATTGCGAGGAACGCTATAAAAGTAGATTATTTTTACATTATGTGAAAAAATAACCGATGAACAACGCATTGTTTTGCACATGTTGTGTTAAACTTTGTTTTTCGTTTCAATTACTGGATTTGTTGACTACCTTTGCACTCGCAAAATGAAAGGGGTGGTTTCCTTTCAATTTGATATAAATTTCATAATTTATAGTTTTTTGGTTAGTTAATAGCATAAAAACTCAGTCATTATTTGACTGAGTTTTTTTGTTTTAATATATTTGGAATAAAATTTGCAACTACTGTCAATAAACAGACAAAGTAAATTATGAAAAAAATAGTACTATTCTTAATATTGATATTAACCGTAAGTTTTGATTCCCGTAATGTTGACGCTTATGATACAGGGGAATGGTTTAAATTTAGAATCCATTATGGCTTTGTAAATGCGGGATACGCTACGCTTGAAGTAAAAGACGCAATGTTTCAGGGAAAAAAAGCTTATCACGTAATAGGTAAAGGGTATACAACAGGAATGTCTCGCTTCTTTTTCAAAGTAGACGACTTGTATGAAAGCTATATCGATAAAGAAACCGAAAGTCCTTATCAGTTTGTCAGAAAAATAAATGAAGGAGGGTATACTAAAAACCAGGAAGGTTTTTTTAATCAATCAGCCAATAAAATTCTGGTAAAAGATTACAAAAATAAAAACGAAAAGACTTTTGTAATTCCTAAAAACACCCAAGACATATTATCTACTTTCTATTATTTAAGAAATTATCCCAATATTGATAAAATTAAACCCGGAGAGTCAATCGCTATTGATATGTTTTTTGATGAAGAAACCACAAAATTTAAGTTAAAATTCATAGGTCGTGAAGATATTACGACTAAATTTGGCGTTGTGTCTTCTATGGTCTTTAGACCACTGGTACAGTCAGGGCGTGTTTTTAAAGAACAGGAGAGTTTAACAGTCTGGATTTCAGATGATGAAAACAGGCTTCCCGTACGGATAAAAGCAGATCTTGCAATAGGGTCCATAAAAGCAGATTTAGATGCATTTAAAGGATTAAAAAATCCGTTCAAAATAAAAATATAATGAGTATTACTGATAATTCAGCAGCGATTTTAAATGATATTGAGCTTAAATATAAAGCCATAAATCAAAAAACAGAAACACATCTTGAGGGGTTATTATGGTCTAAGCCAATTACATATTGGGATTATATCCAGACAGATGCTTTATTGAATCTTCAGATTCAAAGAACTGTACTTCCAGATGAAATGGTTTTCATCATGTATCATCAGGTTAATGAACTGATATTTAAGATGATTCTTTGGGAAATGAATCAAATCTCGTATGCTCAAGATATTAAAACAGAATTTTTTACCGAAAGGTTAATGCGTATCAGCCGTTATTTTGATATGTTGACTACTTCATTTGATATAATGGGTGACGGAATGGAAGTGGAACAGTATATGAAATTTAGAAACACACTTACACCAGCAAGTGGTTTTCAAAGTGCACAATACCGTTTAATAGAATTTTCTTCTACGGATTTAATCAATCTTATAGATCATAGATATAGAGAGACAATTGACAGGAACACTCCTTATGAATTTGCTTTCGAACACTTATATTGGCAAGCCGCTGGAAAAGATTACCATACAGGAAAAAAATCTTTTTTACTTGATGAGTTTGAAAAAAAATACAAGGACGCTTTCCTTAGACATATGGAGGAATACAACACCATTAATATTTGGCAAAAGTTCAAACAACTTCCTGATTCAGATCAGAAGAATCCTGAATTAATAAAAGCAATGCGTCATTATGACCATACGGTAAATATTACTTGGGTTATGGGGCATTTAAATGCAGCAAGAAAGTATATTGATAGTGGTCAGGGAACAGGTGAAGCAACTGGTGGAAGTGATTGGAAAAAATACATGCACCCGAAATACCAACGACGAATATTTTTTCCTGAATTATGGAGCGCTGATGAATTAGCAAATTGGGGAGTGGAAATTTAGGTTAAAATCAAAAAAAACAAAGTTAGTTTGAAACAAGTATTAATAATAATTATAGTATTAGCATCTATATTATCATGTAATAAGTCTAATGATGAATTTAATGAAGAGTTAGATTCTAAGATTGTAATAAAGGTCGATAAAAAATCCGATTTTGGGTTTAATTACGCCAATTTTAATGTGGTTCAGGATACGGTAAGAAAAGGAGATGCTTTTGGGTCTATTTTAGAAAGGCAGAATATAGGGGACAGAAAAGTTTATGATATAGTTCAAAGCGTTAAAGACACTTTTAATGTAAGGACAATCAGGTACAATAAGCCTTACACTGTCTTAAGGTCTAAAGACAGAAAAAATAAACTTCAGGTTCTTATCTATCAACCTGACGCTTTAAATTATTTTGTTTTTGATTTTAGAGATTCCGCAGTTGTTGCTTATAAAAAAGTCAAACCCATTACCATCAAGAGAAGAACGATTGGTGGAGTTTTGAAAGGCTCATTGTCTGAAACTTTAGGGAATGCACATGTTGAAGCGGCCTTAGCCAATAAAATCACTAAAATTTATTCCTGGTCTATTGACTTTTTTAAATTAAAAAGAGGGGATCGATTTGCAATTACTTTTACGGAAAGATATATTAACGATTCTATTTATGACGGAGTGGAAAATATGGAAGCTTCTTTTTTCGAATATAAAGGGAAAATCGTTTATGCCTTTCCTTATTCTCAAAATTCTTCTTCTGGAAAAACGGAGTATTATGATGAAGAAGGTAAAACGTTGAAGAATTTTTTCCTGAAGACACCCATAAAATTCAGTAGAATTTCTTCTCGATTTTCAACTAACAGGTTTCACCCTGTGCAACAAAGATGGAAAGCGCATAAAGGAACTGATTATGCTGCGCCAAGAGGAACGCCAATTACCACTACTGCTGCAGGAACCGTTGTGCAAACAGGATATACTGCCGGAAACGGAAATTATGTAAAAGTAAAACACAACGGGACGTACTCTACTCAATATTTACATATGTCAAAAATTTTGGTTAGACGTGGTCAACATGTTAATCAGGGGGATGTAATTGGAAAAGTTGGAAGTACAGGTCTGGCAACAGGCCCACATGTATGTTATCGTTTTTGGAAAAATAATGTTCAGGTAGATGCTTTAAAATTAAAATTACCTAGCGGAGAACCTATGAATGGAAGTAATAAATCACGTTATATGAAATATATTACTCCTCTTAAATTTGAATTAGACAGTGTGGCTAATTTGTAAAAGGATAAGTTTATAATGGGGCTGTTATATTTGCTAATGCCTTTATAAATAAATCACATAGAACGGAATAGTATTAATTTGTAATGAATTGATACTATTCCGTTCTTTTTTTGTCCATAATTTTAAAATATAGCCACTTTCGTTCCTAATTTGGTTATAATTGAAATGGATTTATCTGTTCGACCTAAAATCAGTATTTTTGCCAATCAATGTTACTACTACTATAATTCTAATCACAATATGGCTTTAAATACATTAAACCCAACAGAAACAGTAGCCTGGAAAAAACTTCAGGCGCATTATCAGGATATGCAAAATGCTTCAATGCCTGAAATGTTTCAAACTGATACTTCAAGAATAGATAAATTCAATATTAAATGGAATGACTTTTTGATAGATTATTCCAAAAACATAATCAATCCCGAGACAATGTCTCTTTTGCTGGATTTGGCAAATGAAATGGGATTAAAAGCTGCAATTGCAGAGTATTTTGATGGTGGAATCATTAATCAGACGGAAAACAGAGCGGTGCTACATACAGCCTTAAGAGCAAAAGAATCTTCGGTTGTCAATGTAAACGGTCAGAATGTTATTCCTGAAGTTTATGAAGTAAAGAATAATATTCGAAAATTTACAGAGGAAATTACTTCTGGTAAAAGAACGGGTTTTACAGGAAAATATTTTACTGATATTGTCAATATTGGTATTGGAGGTTCTGATTTAGGTCCGGCGATGGCGGTGGAAGCTTTACAATATTATAAAAATCATTTGAATGTTCATTTTGTTTCTAATGTTGATGGTGATCATGTAAACGAAATCATTAAAAAAATAAATCCGGAAACTACTCTTTTCGTTGTTGTTTCGAAAACATTTACAACACAGGAGACATTAACCAACTCGGAAACAATTAAGGAGTGGTTTTTAAAATCGGCAACTCAAGAGGATGTAGCCAAACATTTCGTGGCGGTTTCGACTAATATTCAAAAGGTGACGGAATTTGGAATTAATCCAGAAAACGTATTTCCTATGTGGGATTGGGTTGGCGGACGTTTTTCTTTATGGAGTGCCGTAGGACTTACTATAAGTTTAGCTGTTGGTTTTGATAATTTCGAAGAATTGTTGGAAGGAGCTAGTGAAATGGATACGCATTTTAAAACGGCGGATTTCGATAAAAATATGCCTGTTGTTTTAGCCTTATTGAGCATCTGGTATAATAATTTCTTTGGTGCCGAAAGTGAAGCGCTGATTCCTTACACCCAATATTTACAAAAATTAGCGCCATACCTTCAGCAAGGAATCATGGAAAGTAATGGTAAAAGTGTGGGCCGCGACGGGAAAATCGTGAATTACCAAACCGGAACGATTATTTGGGGTGAGCCGGGAACTAATTCGCAACATGCGTTTTTCCAATTGATTCATCAAGGAACAAAACTGATTCCTTCTGATTTTATAGGATACATAAAACCATTACACGGTAATCTTGATCATCATAATAAACTGATGTCAAACTTTTTTGCTCAAACTGAGGCTTTGCTTCACGGAAAAACAAAAGATCAGGTTCAGTCCGAGTTTGACAAACAGGGGCTTGATGCTGAAAAAGCAAAATTTCTTTTGCCTTTTAAAGTTTTCAACGGGAATAAGCCTACGAATACTATACTAATTGATAAATTATCCGCAAAGTCACTTGGGTCGTTGATTGCATTGTATGAGCATAAAATTTTTGTTCAAGGAATCATCTGGAATATTTTTAGTTATGATCAGTGGGGAGTGGAGCTTGGAAAACAATTGGCTAACACTATTTTAGAGGAAATAAACACTAAAAAGGTGGATAACCACGATTGTTCAACTGAGTTTTTATTGAATTATTTTTTGAAAAATAATTAATTCCTGTTTTTTTTATTGGATTATAATATATAAAACCTTGATTTTTCATAAGTCAAGGTTTTGTGTTATAAACACTTGGGTTTTTTTATTAACAAATATAGTCTGTAAAAACTAAACATAACGCATGTTTTATTTCAAAAACACTATGCGTGAATAGTAATTAATTACTTTTTTAACAATATTACTGTGAATATTGTTTTTTATGTTAAATCAGCTATAGCAGCGTCTATTTTTGTTAACAATTAATTAACAAATATTTGGGAAAAATGTTAGATTTTTGCCGAAATATTTCAAATTAAAGAATATGAAAAACTTATTTAAGTTGTTTTTGGTATTAGTAACAATGCTTTTTGCAAATACTAATATTAATGCTCAAGGTAACACTACGTCATCAATAAACGGAAGTGTTTATGACAATGAAGGGCAAACATTGCCGGGTGCGTCTGTATTAGCTACACACACACCATCTGGAACTCGTTATACGGCTTCTACAGATGTTAATGGAAGTTTCAGAATCTCAAATATGAGAGTTGGAGGTCCTTATACTGTTGTAGTATCGTTTATTGGGTTTAGTACATTTGAAGATAATAATGTGTATCTTCAGTTAGGTGATTCTAAGAGCTTTAAAGTAGCTTTGTCTGATAAGACAAATGAATTACAAGAAGTTGTAGTGAAGGGTATAAAAGACAATGTATTTAATTCTAAAAAAACAGGTGCTCAAACAGTAATTGACTCTGACAAAATTAAAGCATTGCCGTCTTTATCTAGAAACATTGCAGATTTCGCAAGATTAACACCACAAGCTCAATTAAGAGGTGATGATGTTTTATCTATTGGGGGTCAAAACAACAGATACAATGCTATCTATATTGATGGTGCTGTAAGTAATGATGTTTTTGGATTATCATCTAATGGTACTAATGGAGGTCAAACTGGAGTAAGTCCAATTTCAATTGATGCAATTGAACAATTTCAAGTAAGTGTTGCTCCTTTTGACGTGAAACTTTCTGGTTTTGCTGGAGGTGCTATTAGTGCAATTACTCGTTCAGGTACAAATAACTTCGAAGGTTCAGCTTATTTTTTAAATAGAGATGAAACTTTAGCTGGAAAAACACCTCCTTCTTTAGTAGGAGCTGCCGGTAGACAAAAACTAGCTGATTTCTCTGCACAAACTTATGGTGTTAGAGCAGGTGGATCAATTGTAAAAAATAAATTGTTTTATTTTATCAATTACGAAAAACAAGATAATGAAACACCACAACCTTATGACATTGCTACTTATGTAGGTACATCAGGAAATAGAATAGGTGAGTTATTAACTAAACTTGCAAGTTACGGTTATGATCCAGGATCATTTAATAACAATGTAAGAACTCTAAAAAGTGATAAATTAATTGGTAAACTTGATTGGAACATTAGTGATAATCACAAACTATCGTTAAAGCATAGTTATGTTAAAGCGGAGAACTTTTCTCCAAACAGATCTAGTTCTACTGCAATAAACTTTATCAACGGAAGTCAATTGTTTAATTCAACTACTAATTCAACATCTTTAGAATTAAGTTCTAAATTTGGAGAGAAATTTTCAAATAACTTAGTTGTTGCTTATACAAGTGTTGATGATGATAGAAACGCGTCAGGAAGTCCATTCCCAACAGTTCAAATTGTTGATGGACCAGGAAATATTTTCTTTGGATCTGAAGCTTTTTCTACAGCTAATTTACTTAATCAAAAAGTGCTTACAATTTCGGATAATTTCGAAATTAGTGCTGGAATGAATACGATTACTTTAGGAACTCACAATGAATTTTCTTCTGCTAAAAATGTTTTCTTCGGAAATAATTATGGTGCATACAGATTTTCTAACCTTAATGATTTCTTAAATAACGCTAAACCAAATAGATTTTTAATGAACTACTCATTAATTGGTGGTGAAGGGGATGCTTCTTTAGGAGCAGCTGATTTCTCAACGAAACAATTTGGTTTTTATGTTCAAAACACTATGAAACTTAATGATAATTTAAAAGTTTCATACGGAGTAAGAGTTGATGTACCAGTTTGGGAAGATGGATTAACAAATGTTGATTTCAACACTAGAACTGCAGGTTTATTAAGTGCAGCTGGTAAAAGTTTAAAGGGTGCAGTTGTAGGTGAAGGTATTGCTACTTCAGCTCATTTTGCTCCACGTATGGGATTCAATTATGATGTTAATGGTAAAAAATCTACTCAAATTAGAGGGGGATTAGGGATCTTTACATCAAGATTACCTTTAGTATGGCCAGGTGGAACGTATAACAACAATGGTGTTACACAAGGTTCGATCCAAATCACAACTGCTTCTCAGATGCCAGTTTTCAATCCTAATCCAAGTGTTGCAAGTCAAATTGCTCCACTTGCAGCAACAATTCCTCGTCCAGGTTCTGGAGGTAGAGGTGGTAACGTTGATTTGTTTGCAAAAGATTTCAAATTACCACAAGTATTTAAAGCAAGTGTTGCAGTAGATCAAAAATTACCTTTAGGGTTTGTTTTGACTTCAGAGATAACTTACAATGATAATATCAGTGCAATTCAATATGAAAACTTAAACATTAAAGCTTCAACTACTACATTAACAGGTGCTGATACAAGACCACGTTATAATGGAGCTAGTAGAGTTGATGACAAGTATTTAGGGATTTATTTAGCTTCAAACACTAGTGAAGGTAAAGCATACAATGCTGCTATTACTTTAGCTAAAAACTTCAGATCTGATTTTATTGATGGAAGTATTTCTGGAACTTATTCTTATGGTAAGTCTACAGTTTTACTTGATGCTACATCATCTCAAAATAGTTCACAATGGAATAATACGGAGTCTGTAAATGGATCTAATGCTTTAGCTTTATCTAGATCTGATTTTGATCAAGGTAGAAGAATTATTTCTAATGGTAATGCTACATTAAAATGGAACAAATTCACTAAAACAAGAATTGGTATGTTTTATGAAGGTGCTCAAGGAACTCCTATTAGTTATGTTTATAATGACAATGGTCGTTTATTACAAGATTCATTCTCTAACTCTGCATTAATTTTTGTTCCTGCGACTCAAAGTCAAATTAACTTAGTTAATACGACTGGTGGATTAACCGCTCAACAACAATGGGATGAGTTAAATGCTTTTATTGAAGGGAATGATTACCTAAGAGGTAGAAGAGGAACTTATGCTGAACGTAATGGAGATCGTTTAAAGACAAGTCATATTATTGATTTAAAATTCGCTCAAGAATTCATTATTAAAGTTGGTAATAAGAAACATACTTTAGAATTTTCAGCAGATGTATTTAACTTCACAAATCTTTTAAATAAAGATTGGGGTAAAAGATACTTTACTGGATTTGACCAAGTTCAGTTGTTGCAACAAGTTGGATTCTTAGCTGATGGAACTACTCCAACATTTAGATACAACCCTGCTGCAGGAAATAATGTTAATCAAATTGATGATTCAGGTTTAAATTCATCAAGATGGCAAATTCAAACTGGAGTTAGATATACTTTTAACTAATTTTAGTTTAAAAAAACACAGCCCTCATTTCATTTAGAAATGAGGGCTTTTTTTTGCCTTTTTTGTTTATATTTGTTAAAATCTAAAAAATAATTTATGTACGAATTTATTAAAATGTTCCATTCCGGCTGGGCTTATATAGCACTACTTCTTTTAGTTGTTGCCGTTATTAATTCATTTATAGGTATGGCTTCCAAAAAAGAGTTTACTGCCAAAGACAGGAAAATAGCAATCTTGGGATTAATAGGAACACACACCCAGTTATTGATTGGTTTGATATTGTATGTTGTATCTCCTTTAGGGATTGCTTCATTAGGCCAAATGTCTGACAAAGCTTTACGGTTAACATCATTAGAGCATCCATTAATCAATATCATAGCCATTACTTTAATTACTATTGGCTGGATGAAACATAAAAAACTAACTACATCTGAATCAAAATTTAAAACTTTCTCTATTTTTTACACTTTAGGGTTAGTGCTTATTTTAAGTAGAATTCCATGGTCTATGTGGTTCTAGAAACTAAGTAAAAAAGTCCTGTTTTCAGGACTTTTTTTTTCAAGGCATAGTTTTTGTTTAATAGGTTCCTGGAAAGAAAGAAAAATGAAATGGTCTGGATGTTATAGGTCACTAATTCGAATGAAGATTTACAATCTCATATTACATTAACAAAACAAAACACATATGAAAAAATTAATAACACTGTTATTTTTACTTGTTATTATAACCATAGCAAAGAGTCAAAGTTCAGATAAACAAAAGGCAGTTACCCAAAAAAATCTAGCAGTTAAGGACACTGTAAAGAAAGGAAAACTTATCGCTGTGCAACTTGAAACTGGAGTAGATACATTAGTTGTTGACAATGCTAAATACAAACTGCATAAAAAAAATGTAAGCGCCTCTTATTATCATGATAAATTCAACGGTAGAAAAACATCTAGCGGGATTCGATTTGACAATAATAAATACACTGCGGCTCATAGAAAATTTCCATTTGGCACAAAATTAAAAGTTACAAATGAAGTCAATGGTAAGTCAGTTATCGTGGAAGTTATCGATAGAGGTCCCTTTACTAAAGGAAGAGAACTTGACTTAACTAGAAGAGCTTTTTTTGATATTGCAGCCCACAAGGGTAAAGGAGTTTTAAAAGTTACAATTGCCGTACAGCAATAATGTTAAATCACCAGTTTTTAAATGGATTAGTACTCAAACTCGCATTATAATACCGCTTGTCTTTAGTTACTTCTTCACCTAACCATTCCGGTTTTTCAAAATTTTCGGATTCTGAGTCTAATTCAATTTCTGCTACAATTAAGCCTTCATTGTCGCTGTAAAATTCATCAACTTCATAGATGTGATTGCCTATTTTTATTTCATATCTAGTTTTGTCGATAATTCCTTTTTCGCATAAAAGCAACAATTCTTTTGCATCTTCAACTGGAATTTCATTTTCCCATTCAAAACGCGACATCCCTGTTTTGTTTGAGGCCCCTTTTATGGTCAAGAAGCCCTTATTTCCTTTTATACGCACGCGAACTGTGCGTTCTGGAATCGAGCTTAAATAACCCTGCGCAATTCGTTTTTGAGAAAAAGCCTCCTTTTTATAAGCGTCAGAAGTGACCAAAAATTTTCGTTCTATTTCTATCATTTTTTTAAGAGTATGCTTGTTTTAATAAGGAGCATAATCCAGCTATCCGTTTCAATTTCTCATTCGTAAAACTTTTTTTCTATTTTAAAAAAAGGAGCTTCTTGGGTCGCTCTTGTTTTAAAAGAAAAAATAGTTTTAATCAATCGAAGATTTCCACTACCATCTGGGCTAAGAAATCCAAATGTATAAAAAATCTTTGTTCCATTGAGATTTTTTTAGAAGGTATCTAAGTGGTTGTTTTTGTATAAATTTGCAGTATGTCCGAGATTGCTCAAAATAGAAAAATTATACACATCGATATGGATGCTTTTTACGCCTCTGTAGAGCAACTCGACAATCCTGCTCTTAGAGGAAAACCCATTGCTGTTGGCGGGTCTGAAAATCGAGGAGTTGTTTCGGCAGCGAGTTATGAGGCAAGGAAGTTTGGTGTTCGAAGTGCCATAAGTGGCGTTTTGGCCAAGCGCAATTGTCCTGATCTTATTTTTGTGCCTCCCAGATTTGAGCGGTATAAAGAAATATCAAAAAAGATCCATAAGATTTTCCATGATTATACTGATTTAGTCGAGCCTTTATCGCTTGATGAAGCATATCTGGACGTTACCCAAAACAAAAAAGGAAATCCTAGCGCAAGCTTATTGGCAGAAGAAATTAGACTCCGAATTTTTAATGAAGTAGGTTTGACCGCTTCGGCCGGAATTTCAGTAAATAAATTTGTGGCCA
This sequence comes from Flavobacterium sp. K5-23, assembly GCF_023278045.1. Lineage (NCBI taxonomy): Bacteria > Pseudomonadati > Bacteroidota > Flavobacteriia > Flavobacteriales > Flavobacteriaceae > Flavobacterium > Flavobacterium sp. K5-23. Next base: position 689,050 of record NZ_CP056783.1, on the reverse strand, counting down.
AAATCGCAAGTGATTATAATAAACCAAATGGGCAAAAAACCGTCAATCCTGATGAAGTTCTTTCGTTTCTGGAGGAACTGCCCATAAAGAAGTTTTACGGAGTTGGAAAAGTCACCACCGAGAAAATGTACCAATTAGGGATTTTTAATGGGGCTATTTTGAAAACAAAATCTGAAGAATTCCTAGAGAAGCATTTTGGGAAATCCGGTAAGTTTTATTACAATGTGGTTCGTGGGATACACAATAGTGAAGTCAAGTCAGACCGAATAACTAAGTCAGTTGCGGCCGAGCATACTTTTGATGTTAATCTTTCTTCTGAAATATTTATGGTTGAACAACTCGATAAGATTGCTTCGACATTAGAAAGAAGATTAAAAAAGCACAAAATTGCAGGTAAAACCGTGACCTTGAAAATCAAATACAGCGATTTTAGCCAGCAAACCAGAAGTAAGACCTTGCCTTATTTCATTTCTGATAAAGGCTTGATTGTCGAAACAGTTAAAGAATTATTATATCAAGAGCGAATGAAAGATTCTGTTCGATTGCTCGGAATATCCCTGAATAACTTAAACACTGAGATTAAAAAGTCTGTTGTAGTGCAACTCAAATTTGATTTTAAATTTTAGATCTTAACTAATTACAAAATCAGTTGTATAAAAAAAACCTTCTCGATTAAAGAAGGTTTGATTTTATAAATATTTCTGAAATTAATCTTTACTTGAAAGTTTAGAAAGCAATCTTAAGAATTCGATATATAACCACACAAGTGTAATCATCAATCCCATAGCGCCAAACCATTCCATATATTTTGGCATTTTTTCCTGAACTCCTTTTTCGATTCTGTCAAAATCCAAAAATAGATTCAAAGCCGCGATTATAATCACAAACACACTGATTCCAATGCTCATCATAGAATTACCGTGATGAACCGGCTGGAAGCTGGTAAACATAGAAACAACCCAAGAGATAAGATAATAAGTAGCGATGGCAAGTGTTGCCGCTATCACAACCGATTTGAATTGCTCCGTAACTTTTACAATTTTAAATTTATACAATCCCAGACAAACTGCAAATGTCACAAAAGTGGCGCCTACGGCCTGAATAACAATTCCAGGGTAGCGAGCTTCAAAAATTGCTGAAATTCCACCAATAAACAAACCTTCAAATAAAGCATAACCAGGAGCTAAATATGGTGATAAATGAGGTTTGAAAGCGGAAATCATTACTAATATTAATCCAATTATTGCGCCTCCTATTGCCGGTACTATTGGGTTTAGGCCATTAAAAGCCATCCACCAGATCACCATTGCTGATGCGGTAAGCAGTAAAAATAAAAGTAAAGTTTTGTTGATTGTTCCTGCCATTGTCATTTCTTGATTGTAGTCAATAATGGTGGCTTGGTGCACTTCTTCTTTTCTGGTAGCCGTTGTAGCTGAAAAAGATTTATTATTTAAAAAAGGATTTTTCGAACTGAAATTCATGGGTAATAAGTTTATTTTTATCAAATGTAATTCAATTTTCTTTTAAGCACAAAAAATCCGCTTCGTTAAAAATAAAACGAAGCGGATTTTAACTTGTATAAATTGGTGTTATTCTATCTCCGAAATTCTCAAGGTGTTCACCATTCCTTTTTCTTTGATGGGCATTGCAGCTAAATTGATGACAAAGTCACCAGTAGTTACATATCCTTTTTCTTTTACAATTTCGTTTATATCAGTCACTGTGTCGTCCGTGCTTACTCTTTTGTCATAATAATACGATTTTACTCCCCACAATAAATTCAACTGGGTTAGGATTCTTTTATTCGAAGTAAAAACCAGTACATGCGCCGAAGGTCTCCAGGCTGAAATTTGGAATGCGGTATATCCACTATTGGTCAAAGTACAAATTGCTTTGGCCTTAATGTCATTTGCCATAAGGGCAGCATGGTAACAAATGTTTTTTGTGATAAAACGTTTAGTTCTAATGTGGGGTGTGTTTTGTGGCACTTGAATTAGCGGAGAATCCTCTACTGCTTCAATAATTTGTGTCATTTTTTGAATAACCTGAACGGGATAATTACCAGTTGCAGTTTCTCCAGAAAGCATTACTGCATCTGCTCCATCCATAACTGAGTTTGCCACATCATTTACTTCTGCACGAGTAGGAGTAAGACTTGAAATCATCGTTTCCATCATTTGTGTTGCCACAATTACAGGAATTCGGGCAGTTTTAGCCTTGCGAATCAATTCTTTCTGTACAAGTGGAACTTCATGAGCAGGAAGTTCTACTCCTAAGTCACCACGGGCTACCATCAAGGCATCGCAATAAGCCAGGATTTTATCTATGTTCTCTAATGCTTCTGGCATTTCGATTTTAGCAACAATAGGAATTTTATGATCAGAGTGCTCTGATATTAATTCCTGAAGTTCTTGTAAATCTTTAGGTGTTTTTACAAATGAAAGTGCAATCCAGTCTACTTCTTGACCAATGGCAAAAATTGCATCAGCAATATCCTTTTCTGTCATTGCAGGAAGTGATATTTTAGTATTGGGAAGATTTACACCTTTTTTAGATTTTAGTTCCCCACCTTGTATAACTCTTGCGATTACTTCTGTATTCTTGTCGGTTTCAACAATTTCAAAAATAAGTTTTCCATCGTCTAATAAAATACGTTCACCTGGATTTACATCATTTGGGAAATTTTTGTATTTCATGAATACTTTTTTGGCAGTTCCCACAATGTCTTCGGCTGTTGTAAAAGTGATTAAATCACCATCATTAACAACTACTCCGTCATTCATAACTCCTACACGTAGTTTGGGTCCCTGTAAATCACCAAGAATAGCAGTGGTATATCCAAATTCTGCATTAAGGGATCTAATAATATTGATTTTTTCTTTAACATCAGAATAATCTGCATGTGAGAAATTTACTCTAAACACATTTACTCCTGCGTCAATCATGTCTTTTATGATCTCTTTGGTACTACATGCAGGCCCAAGTGTGGCTACAATTTTGGTTTTTTTGTTTGTAAGCATTGGTATTAAAAAATTAAATTGTTTTTTGATTTTATTTTATTTATATCTACGGTATAAACAGTAGATATCGAATCAATTGTATTTAAAAGTTTTTTCATTATAGACAGATCTATCATTTCAATATTATTTTCGATTTTTAAAAAATAATCTGCTTTTTTAAATTCGGGAAGTAAATATACTTTCGTAGATACTTCTAATGTTGTATCCGAAAATAAATTTTGAATGGAATCTTTTTTCTCTTGGAATACCTCGTTTCTGTTTTGAATCAAGTTCCAAGAAATAGTCTTGTCGGAGTTGTAATGATGAAATCTGGAAAATTTCGCTTCTCCTTCTTTACTATTTACCTGAATATCATCCTTGTTTTTACTGAGATTTATGTCCAGTTTTTGATTGATTAAATAGGCTAATCGATAATCTTCTAATGTAGTGTGAATTGCAACTAGAAGATAATCTATTTCATCAAAATCACCAAGATCCAATTTGTGAATTGCCATTTCGTGAAAAAATAAGATGTAAATATAGTGTTTCTAATGAAGTATTTATGCTTCAAAACGTGATGTTTAGGTTAACTTACTAACGAAAACGTTGTAGTCTTAAGGAAGTAGAGGTTATTTCTTATCCATTTTTTCTTGAAACGCAAAATAGGCGCGCTGTGATGCTTTTTCTTCCGCTTTCTTTTTAGAAGTAGCTCTTGCTTTTGCAATTACTTTGTCGTCAATACTAAGTTTTACACCAAAAAGGCGCTGACCATCGATTGCGTTATCTTCAAAAATGTCATAATGAAATGGTTTTTTTTCTTTCTGACACCATTCTATAACCAGACTTTTATAGCTGATTACTTTTCCTTCCAGTCTTGGAATGTCAACGTAAGGAATTATAACACTTTTTTGAATAAATTTTTCACAATACGTGTATCCTTTATCGAGGTATATGGCCCCTATTAAAGACTCAAATATATTTCCATGGATGTTTTCTCCAAAATGCTGGATAGGAACTTTACTCTCGATGAATCGAATAAGATTTAAATCTTTTCCTAATTCGTTAAGGTGTTCTCTACTAACAATTTTTGAACGCATTTTAGTTAGATACCCTTCATCTCCATGCGGTACTTCATTAAATAAATGTGCGGCTATAACAGAGCTTAACATTGCGTCACCCAAAAATTCCAGGCGTTCGTAATTTATAGGTTTCCCTTCAGAATCAATGCGATTTGTAGAGCGATGGGTAAATGCTTTTGTGTAGTAGCTTAAATTTTTTGGTGCGAATCCCAATATTTCTTGAATAGAATCAAAAAAAATCCCGTCTTGTTTAGTACGGGATTTTGAAAATATATTTCTGAAAATACTCATAGGTATTAATCAACTAATTTTTTAAACAATACACATGCATTATGACCTCCAAAACCAAAAGTATTACTCATGGCTACATTTATTTCTCTTTTTTGAGGAATGTTTAATGTTAAGTTTAAAGAAGGGTCAATTCGTTCGTCAACAACAGTATGGTTAATTGTAGGGGGAACAATGCCATATTTCATAGCTAATATAGAAGCAATTGCTTCAATAGCTCCAGCAGCACCTAACAAATGACCTGTCATTGATTTAGTTGAATTGATGTTAATGTTTTTTGCATGTCCACCAAATACAGCACTAATTGCTTTTAATTCAGCAACATCACCAAGTGGTGTTGAAGTTCCGTGAGTATTGATATGATCAACATCCTCAGGGTTTAATCCAGCATCTCTTAATGTGTTTTTCATTACTGCAATTACCCCAATTCCTTCCGGATGAGGAGCCGTTAAATGATAAGCATCCGATGACATTCCGCCACCTCCTACTTCACAATAGATTTTCGCTCCACGTGCTTTAGCATGTTCGTATTCCTCAAGAACTAGAGCACCAGATCCTTCACCTAAAACAAAACCGTCGCGAGTTGCGTCAAATGGTCTTGAAGCAGTTTCCGGACTGTCATTTCTTGTAGACAATGCTTGCATTGAGTTAAAACCACCCATCCCTGCGATAGTAACAGCGGCTTCTGAACCACCTGAAATTATCACATCACACATTCCTAAACGAATGTAGTTGAATGCATCAATTAAAGCATTTGCAGAAGAAGCACAAGCCGAAACAGTTGTGTAGTTAGGGCCCATATAGCCATTACGCATAGAAATATGTGCAGGTGCGATATCAGCAATCATTTTTGGTATGAAAAACGGGTTGAAACGTGGAGTACCGTCACCTTTAGCGTAGTTTAGAACTTCTTCTTGAAAAGTTTCCAATCCACCAATTCCTGCACCCCAAATAACACCGACTCTTTCTTTGTCAATGTTGTCATCTGTAAGTCCAGCATCTTTAATGGCTTCGTCGCTAGAAGCAATTGCATATTGGGCAAATTTGTCTAATCTACGGGATTCTTTGCGATCCATGTAGTCTTCTATGTTGAAGTTTTTAATTTCACAGGCAAATTTGGTTTTGTGTTTCTCTGTATCGTAATACGTTATTGGAGCAGCTCCACTAACGCCATTGATAAGAGAATTCCAATACTCTTCTATACTATTCCCAATAGGAGTAAGAGCACCCAGACCTGTTACAACAACTCGTTTTAATACCATAACGTATGTATTTTGTTATTTTAAACAAATAAAACCCACGTATTCTTTACTGTATTAATATTACAAAAGAGTAGTGGGTCTTAAATTATAAATATCTTTTGATTGAATTTCAATCTCAATTTTCATTTTTTTAAAAATAATAATAACACCCGCTTACATAAAATGTAGGCGGGTGTGTAATTTATTATTTTTTAGCTTCTTCGATGTAAGAAATAGCTTGACCTACAGTAGCAATGTTTTCTGCTTGATCGTCTGGAATCTGAATGTCAAATTCTTTTTCGAATTCCATGATAAGCTCAACAGTGTCTAATGAGTCAGCTCCTAAATCATTAGTGAAGCTTGCTTCTGTTACAACTTCGTTTTCGTCAACACCTAATTTGTCTACGATAATCGCTTTTACTCTTGATGCAATGTCTGACATAATCTTTAATTTTAGAATTTAATTTGTTGGCAAAAATAAAAAACTTTATTTTAAAACAACCAATAAGTTAATAAATGTGTCAACTAAATTAAAAATTTTATTTCAACAAAGACTTCTTAATGTTATTTATTTTCGTTTTTTATTCTTTTTTTTGCACTATTCTAACAGATGTTATCATGAAAAAAATAGTTGTTTTTGCTTCAGGTTCGGGCTCTAATGCCGAAAATATCATCAAATATTTTGCAAAAGGCAAAACGGGAGTTGTTGTTTCGGTTTTTACAAATAACGCAAATGCCAAGGTAATAGAAAGATCAAAAAAGAATGGCGTATCTGTTGAGATATTCTCAAAAGAGGACTTAAATGAAAGTAAAGTATTACATAAAATAAATCAAATAAAGCCTGATTTAATAGTTCTTGCAGGATTTTTACTTAAATTCCCTGAAGATATTGTCGCGGCATATCCGGATAAAATAATTAACATTCACCCCGCTTTACTTCCAAAATATGGAGGAAAAGGGATGTATGGAATACGAGTTCATCAGGCTGTTGTAGATAATAAAGATGTAGAGACTGGTATAACAATTCATTATGTGAACGATCATTATGATGAAGGAAATGTTATTTTTCAGGCAACTGTTCTTTTATCAGGGTCTGAATCAGCAGATGAAGTGGCCGCGAAAATACATGAATTAGAACAGGAACATTTTCCTTTAGTGATTGAAAAGCTTTTAACATCTAATTTATAAACTTTGAATTTACACGACGTACATATATATACTGATGGGGCTGCAAAAGGAAACCCTGGAAAAGGTGGCTACGGTGTAGTGATGGAAACTGTAGTGATGGGGAAGATTTATAAGAAAGAATTTTATGAAGGCTTTAGGTTGACTACAAATAACAGGATGGAGCTACTTGCTGTAATTGTAGGACTTGAGAAACTTAAAAGTCCAAATACAAAAGTCTTGGTGGTTTCTGATTCAAAATATGTTGTAGATTCAGTTGTGAAAGGCTGGGTTTTTGGTTGGGAAAAAAAAGGATTTGTTGACAGGAAAAATTCTGATTTATGGAAGCGTCTTCTGGTGGTTTATAGAAAACACAAGGTCGATTTTAAATGGATAAAAGGGCATAACAATCACCCTCAAAATGAAAGGTGTGATGTATTAGCTGTAATGGGTTCGCAAAGCGCAACACTTTCTGTCGATTCTTTTTATGAAATGGAAGAGCGTAAGTTGTTGTAATGCTATGGAATACAGATTAATAAATTAAGAAAATTTTACGAATCATACCCTTTGCAACTTTCAAACTTATAAAGTATCTTTGCACTTTAATTCGAAATACAAAAAATGAACAAATTATTGATTGTCGGAACAGTTGCTTTCGACGCCATTGAAACTCCTTTTGGTAAAACTGATAAAATTCTAGGAGGAGCTGCTACTTATATAGGTCTGTCAGCTTCACATTTTAACCTACAGTCTGCTATAGTTTCTGTCGTTGGTGATGATTTTCCACAAGAATATTTAGATTTATTGAAGACAAGGAATATTGATATTTCCGGTCTTGAGATTGTAAAAGGAGGAAAAACTTTCTTTTGGAGTGGTCTTTACCATAATGATTTGAATTCAAGAGACACATTGGTTACTGAACTGAATGTTTTGGCAGATTTTCAGCCAAAAGTTCCTGAGAATTTTAAAAATGCTGATGTGGTGATGTTAGGAAACTTACATCCTATTGTTCAAAGCAGTGTTTTGGATCAAATGGAGGTTCAGCCTAAATTAGTAGTTTTAGATACTATGAATTTTTGGATGGATTGTGCATTGCCAGAATTAATGGAAGTAATTAAACGTGTAGACGTTATTACAATAAATGATGAAGAAGCAAGACAGCTTTCCGGTGAGTATTCACTAGTTAAAGCAGCAGCTAAAATTCATACTATGGGGCCTAAATACGTAGTGATTAAAAAAGGGGAACATGGCGCGTTACTTTTTCAGGACAAAGAGGTTTTCTTTGCTCCAGCTTTGCCCCTAGAAGAAGTTTTTGACCCAACAGGTGCAGGAGATACCTTTGCGGGAGGATTTGCGGGATTCATCACACAAAGTGAAAATGTATCTTTCGAAAACATGAAAAACGCAATTATTTATGGATCTAATTTGGCTTCATTTTGTGTGGAGAAATTTGGAACCGAAAGAATGATTGGTTTAGAGAAAAACGATGTGCTGAATAGATTGATGCAGTTTAAATCATTGACTCAGTTTGATATAGAATTATAATGCTTTAAAGCCTCGGTAACGGGGCTTTTTGATTTAATAAAAATAAGGAAACCCTAAGGCGAATTTTGCTACATACAATTATAGTTAAAGGGTAATGCAATAGACAACAACACAACAAACAACTACAATACAATGAGCGATGCTTTAAAACATGAATGTGGGATAGCCTTAGTTAGATTACTAAAACCGCTTGAATTTTACAAAGAGAAGTACGGTACGGCTTTCTACGGAATACAGAAGATGTATCTTCTTATGGAGAAACAACACAATCGAGGACAAGATGGAGCAGGGTTTGCAAGCATAAAATTGGATGTTGAACCTGGAGAACGATACATTAGCCGAGTGAGATCTAATCAAGCGCAACCTATTCAGGACGTTTTTGCTCAAATTAATGACAGAATTAATGAAGAAATGGCCTCGCATCCTGAATATTCAGATGATGTAGCCTTGCAAAAAGCAAATATCCCTTATTTAGGAGAATTGTTTTTAGGTCACGTACGTTACGGAACTTTTGGTAAAAACAGTATTGAGAGTGTTCACCCGTTTTTGCGTCAAAATAACTGGATGCACCGAAATTTGATTTTGGCTGGAAATTTCAATATGACTAATGTAAAAGAACTTTTCCAGAGTTTAGTTGAATTAGGGCAACACCCAAAAGAAATGGCTGATACAGTAACCGTAATGGAAAAAATCGGGCACTTCTTAGATGATGAAGTAACTGACTTGTATCAGGAATGTAAAAATAATGGATTAACAAAAAGGGAAGCTTCTCCAATTATTGCTGAAAAACTAGATGTAGCTAAAATATTGGCTAGAGCTTCTAAAAATTTAGACGGAGGTTATGCTATGGCAGGACTTTTAGGTCACGGTGATGCATTTGTGTTTAGAGATCCAGCAGGTATTCGTCCAGCATATTTTTATCAAGATGACGAAATTGTAGTAGTAGCTTCTGAAAGACCGGTTATACAAACTGTTTTTAATGTTCCTTTCGAAAAAGTACAGGAAATTGAACCTGGGAATGCGTTAATTATAAAGAAAAACGGAACTGTTTCCATGAAGGAGATTCTTACTCCAACAGTTAAGAAAGCCTGTTCGTTTGAAAGAATTTATTTCTCTAGAGGTAGTGACGCTGAAATCTATCAAGAAAGAAAAAAATTAGGAAAACTGATTCTTCCTGCCGTACTGGAATCTATTGATCAAGATACTGATAATACGGTATTCTCTTATATTCCAAATACTGCTGAAACATCATTTTACGGAATGGTTGAAGAAGCTCAAGATTTCTTGAATCAAAGAAAAAATAATTTCATTCTTCAAAACAAAGACACTTTAACTGCCGAAAGCTTAAAGGAACTACTTTCTGTAAAAATACGTACGGAGAAAGTTGCTATCAAAGATGCCAAACTAAGAACCTTTATTACTGAGGATAGTAGTCGTGATGATTTAGTGGCTCACGTTTATGATGTGACTTATGGTGTTATTAAACCAACAGATAATTTGGTAATCATAGATGATAGTATCGTAAGAGGAACTACTCTGAAAATGAGTATTATCAAAATGATGGATCGATTGAATCCAAAAAGGATTGTAGTTGTTTCATCAGCTCCTCAAATTCGTTACCCAGATTGTTACGGAATTGATATGGCAAAAATGGAAGGCTTGATTGCTTTTAAAGCTGCGTTGGAATTATTGAAAGAGAGAAATCTTTATCATATTGTTGATGAAGTGTATGCAAAATGTAAAGCTCAAGAGCATTTAAAAGACACTGAACTTGTAAATTATGTAACGGCAATTTATGCGCCTTTTCAGCCACAAGAGGTTTCTGATAAAATTGCTGAGATGTTAAGTTCTCCTGAAATTAAAGCTGAAGTTAAAATCATTTTTCAAACAGTAGAGAATTTACATATCGCATGTCCAAAAAACTTAGGTGACTGGTATTTTACTGGTGACTATCCTACCCCTGGAGGGAATAGAGTCGTGAGCCGTGCGTTTATGAACTTTTATGAGGGAAAGGATGCGAGAGCATACTAATTGACTGACAAGTAAAGTTACTCAACGGTTTTATAGGTTATTCAACTGAAATATTTGTTAATAATATAGAAGTATTATAATTTTACTCCACCATATAACATTAGTAGGTTAAGTTTATGGTAGATTTGGGGCAAAAAAGGTGGAAGGAATTCCACCTTTTTTATTGGAATAAAGTCAAGAAAAAGGAGAATAGACTTTTAGATAAAGACATTAAATAGGCGAATTAATTTTCAGTCTATTTGTCAATTATCTAAAAGTCTTTTTCATTTAGGATTAGATCATTAAGAAAAAAAATAGACGAACAAACTCAAAGTTCATCCGTCTATTCTCTATGTTCTTAACTCTATTTTTTTTTTTAACTATTTTTCAGAAGCAAACCTTCTTGAAACTTCTGTCCAGTTAATAACATTGAAAAAAGCTTCAATATAATCAGGTCTTCTGTTTTGATAATGCAAGTAATAAGCATGTTCCCAAACATCCATTCCAAGAATTGGAGTTCCGCCACATCCTATTCCAGGCATTAAAGGATTGTCTTGATTTGGAGTCCCGCATACTTCAAGTTTTCCACCTTTATGAACGCATAGCCAAGCCCATCCAGAACCAAATTGTGTAGCACCCGCTTTGCTGAATTTGCCTTTAAACTCCTCAAAAGATCCAAAATTACTTTCAATTGCATCCATCAAATCACCATTAGGCAGACCTCCACCTTGAGGTGACATTACCGTCCAGAATAAATTATGGTTGTAAAATCCACCACCGTTATTACGTACAGCAGCATTTTTCATATCCAGATTGATTAGGATATTTTCTATTGTTTTACCTTCCATATCTGTTCCTGTTACAGCAGCATTTAGATTGGTAGTATATGCATTATGATGCTTTGTATGATGAATTTCCATCGTACGTGCGTCAATATTAGGTTCTAATGCGTCATGCGCATAAGGTAATTGAGGTAATTCAAAAGCCATGATATGTTTGTTTAATGATTTATAAAAATTTATCCAAATTTAAACATTTAACTTTGGAATTGGAAATTCTATTTAGTTATAATTCTATTAATTAAATTGATGACATAATTAGTTGATGTCTATTGGGTAATTAATTTAGGCTGAAATTCTCTAAATTTCACAATAGCTATTAAGAATTTTAAAGAGTATTAAGCTGTTTTGAAGTTATTAATAAGCTTGTTTCTAATGTGTTTTACTGATAATTTATTTAAAAAAAATCAAGATTGAGCCATTGCCATACAAACAATACTGATTTTCGCTCCAGGGATTTTTAGCAATGCTCGTGAACATGCTTCAAGGGTTGCTCCTGTGGTAATTACATCGTCAATTAATAGGAAGTGTTTGTTATGATCTTCGGGCGTGAATAACACATCAAATACAGCTTCAATACCTTCTGTCCTGCCTAATAAGTTTTTTTGGGATTGAGTTTTAGAATATATTTTTCTAAATAACAAGGTCTCATTGTAGTTCAAATTTAACTCCTTTGATAATGCATACCCAAAAGTTGTGACTTGGTTGTAGCCTCTTTTTCTTAATTTTTTTTTATGTAATGGAACGGGAATAATTTGGTTGACTGTTTTTAAAATTTCCATTTTTTTTAAATCTTCGGCATACCAATTTCCTAAAACAGCGCCTATTTCTTCTTGACCCTTGTATTTTAAATTGTGAATTAATTCTTGTACGATCCCTTTTTTATGAAAATACAATAGAGCGGAAGCGTATTCGACAGGTACCCGTCCATAAAATTTTTTGAAAGCTTCATTTTCAGAATTCAAATGGTGGTTTGTCAAAGGAATATTATGTCTGCAAATGGTACAAATTACATTTTCATTGGATAACAAAAAAGAATTACAACCTGTGCAAACAGTTGGAAAAAACAGATTTATAATGTTTTTAAACATAGAAAAGAATAATATATTTATAAAAATATGAAAATCAATGCTTCAAACTTCAATTAATTCCTTTTTTTTAAGTTCACTTTTTATATTTTTGCAATATGGCAAAACAAGAAGATATATTTAAGAATGTAATTTCGCATGCAAAAGAGTACGGATTTATTTTTCCGTCAAGCGAAATATACGATGGTTTAAGTGCTGTATATGATTATGCACAAAACGGGGTAGAATTAAAAAAGAATATTCGTGAATATTGGTGGAAATCAATGGTTCAGATGAACGATAATATCGTAGGTCTTGACGCATCTATTTTGATGCATCCTACTACATGGAAAGCATCTGGTCACGTTGATGCTTTTAATGATCCCTTAATTGATAATAAAGATTCAAAAAGAAGATACAGAGCGGATGTTTTGATTGAAGATTATGCTGAAAAGCTTAATGTAAAAGCAATCAAAGAAATTGAAAAAGCAAAAACTCGTTTTGGTGATGCATTCAACGAGCAGGAATTTGTAACTACAAATGCCAGAGTTGTTGAATATAAAGCAAAAGAGCGTGAGATTCTGGAAAGACTTGGTCGTTCTCTTGGAAATGAAGATCTAGAGGATGTTAAAGCTTTAATAGAAGAGCTGGAGATTGCTTGTCCGGAATCAGGTTCAAGAAACTGGACTGAGGTTAGGCAATTTAACCTTATGTTTGGTACTAAGTTAGGTGCATCTGCTGATACGGCAATGGACTTGTATTTACGTCCAGAAACAGCTCAGGGAATTTTTGTAAATTTCTTGAATGTTCAAAAATCAGGAAGAATGAAAGTGCCTTTTGGTATTGCTCAAACAGGTAAGGCATTTAGAAATGAAATTGTTGCAAGACAGTTTATTTTCCGTATGCGTGAGTTTGAACAAATGGAAATGCAATTTTTTGTTCGTCCTGGAGACGAAATGAAACATTATGAGTTCTGGAAAGAAACTCGTTTAAAGTGGCATTTATCACTTGGATTGGGTAGAGAAAACTACCGTTTTCATGACCATGAAAAATTAGCTCATTATGCTAATGCTGCAGCAGACATTGAGTTTAATTTCCCATTTGGATTCAAGGAATTAGAAGGAATTCATTCCCGTACTGACTTTGACTTAAAAGCACATGAGCAATTTTCTGGAAGGAAATTGCAATATTTTGATGCTGAATTGAATAAAAACTATGTTCCTTATGTAGTGGAAACTTCAGTAGGATTGGACAGGATGTTCTTGGCTGTATTTGCTACTTCATTAAAAGAAGAAATTTTAGATGACGGTTCGTCAAGAACGGTTCTTAAACTGCCTTCAGTTTTAGCGCCTACAAAAGCAGCTGTACTTCCATTAGTTAAAAAAGACGGCTTGCCAGAAATAGCACATAAAATTATTGATGAGCTAAGATGGGATTTCAGTGTTGCTTATGATGAGAAAGATGCTGTGGGAAGACGTTATAGAAGACAAGATGCTCTAGGGACTCCATTTTGTATTACTGTAGATCATCAAACAATAGAAGATCAAACAGTAACAATACGTCATAGAGACACTATGAAGCAGGATAGAGTGAAAATTACGGAGTTGAAAGAGATTATAGAAAATGAAGTTTCTATGAAAAACTGGTTAATGAAAATGTAATTTGATTTAGTATCTAACTATAAAATCCCAAATTCCATTTAATATGGAGTTTGGGATTTTTAATTATAATAATGGATTAAAATCTATAACCAAATGTTATGCCGCCGCGTCCTACAACTTCAGTGCTATTACTGTTAAATAAATTTCGTCCAATACCCCCATTTATTTCGAAAACGAACCCTTTTTTGTGAACCCATTTCGATCCTAGGCCGAAACCTAATGCAAAATCTGTAAATTGTTTTCCTTTCACAGTATCGTAATTTTGGCTCACAGAGTTGTATTGTGAATAGCTTCCTGTATTTCCGGAGTTTAACATTCCAAAACCTTCTACAAAAAAACCAGCTGCTTGCTTTTTTCCAAAGTAAGCACGATAAAAAGGGGTTAAGCTAAATTGAGTATCAAAATCTTCTTCTTTAACAAAAAACAAAGAAACTCCAAATCCTGAGTCTTCATTGAATATTCTTTCATAAGTAATTTCACCAGCGCCCAATACTAAGAAAAGGGCATTCCCTTTCAATTCATTTTTTTTAGCAGCTATTGTTTTTTCTTCTTGGCTAAAACCAGATAAAAAAGAAGTTAGACACAATAGAATAAATAGTTTTTTCATAGAGTTATTGTTTTTGGGTAAAAGTAAGATAAATAAGTAAAAAATAGAATACTTTTGGTTTAATTTTAAAGCTCTTTAATTCTGGTAATAAGGTAGTTTAGCATTGAGTTTAATAAATGATTTAAAGATTTTTATATAAGTGGGTTTATTTTTTCTCAACATTTTTTTTAATTTATTATTTCTTAAATGTTTTTAATTCAGAGTCTATAATTTAAACAACGATTCTTGCATTTTGTCGGACTTATTAGCACTTCGTCATAATGTATTAACATTTGTTTAATATATATGAACAACAGCGTTTTAAAAAACACTTAAAGCTGTATTTTTAAAATGTTAAATAAAAGAAATATCGATTGTTTATGTTTTAAAAACGATGATTTTATTTAATGAGTTTCCCAAAACTACCATAAACACCTAATGTTCTGAAGTGTATTTGTTCAGAATGTAATGTTAATATGCCTATCAAATTTAGGAAAAGACATAAATGAACTATTCGTACATTATTATTGACGACGATCAAGAAAGTGTTTTGAAAACAAAAGCCATTGCTGATAGTTTTTCGGAGCTTACTTTTGTAGCTGCTGCCTATACGTACGAGGAGGGGTTGAATCTTATATTAGAACACACTCCAAAATTAGTTTTTCTAGAAATTGACCCTGCTAACAAAAAAAGCAATTTGTCATTATCTCTTATCAATGAACTGCACAGATATCTAAAAGTAATTCCTAAAATAATCATTACTACTTCAAAGAAAGATTTGGCTTTTGAAGCGATACAATATGGAGTGGAAGATTATCATTTAAAACCATTGAAACGAATCGATTTAGTCAAATCAATCCTAAAGATTAAAAAAACGACTAATGAAGGGGAAATTGTTCTGGTGCAACAGTCTTCTCAGGATCCTGATCCTGAACCGAATTCTTTTTCAAATCCTGAACAGAGTTTAGTTGAGGAGTTTCAGCCACAACAACGGTCTGAAAAGTTAGAGGAAGAGATACCATTAGTACTTTGTATAAAATCATACGGTGATTACAGATACATTCAAGCTAAAGACATTTGTTATTTCCAGGCGGATAATAATTCTACTGATATTCACCTTAATAATGGTGAAATGATTACTGCCTTTAAAACATTGAAGCATTTTGAAAATATATTGTCCTTCCCTTTTATAAGGATTCATAACAGCTACATTGTTAATAGGAATTACATTTCTAGAATCCATACTGGAAATGCGGCTTGTTATATTAAAAACACTACTTCAAAACTCCCTTTTTCTAAATCTTACAAAGCCAATATTGATCTTATTATTACTGGTTTTGCACAAGGAGATTATTTAGAAATCTAAAAAAGTTCATCTACCCGAATTTGGTATCCATTCACTATCAAACGGCTATATTCTACCATAAACACAAGTTTTTGTAAGATAAATATAGAGCTTCTGTCTACTTTTACTAAACGATAAGCGCAAATATCAAAAAGTAAAAATAAAGTAAAAGCTAAATTTTAAAAACATAAAAATCCCCATATTATGAAAAAAGTAATCTCAACAATCGGTTTATTCTCTTTAGTAATGGTAATGACTTCTTTCTCAACTTCTGAAGAAATTAATATAGTAGGTGGTAAAGCCACAAATTCAGGAAATGTAAAAATTGATATCGTAGGAGGTAAAGCTACAAATTCAGGAAATGTAAAAATTGATATTGTAGGTGGAAAAGCTACAAATTCAGGAAATGTAAAAATTGATATTGTAGGTGGAAAAGCTACAAATTCAGGAAATGTAAAAATAGATTAATAATCTAATATCATAATATTAAATAAAAAAAGCCATCAATTAATTGATGGCTTTTTTTATTTTAATTGGTTTATTTTACTATTTTTGGTAAAATAAACCAATTACTTTTGATTAAAAACTACTACATATTTTTAACATTATTCCTGATCCTGCTTTTTTATTCTTGTTCTAAGAATAAAGTGGAAAATAACAGCAACTATAAAGCTGGCGATAGTCTCGATGCCTATTTTTCTAGGGCAAATGATTTTAATGAAGATGTAGTAGTTAGAAAACAATATACTCAAAAGGCACTTGATATTGTATTGAGTCAAGATAATGATTCCTTGCATCGAGTGAATTTGTTTAAAATTGCCAATCGCTATTATAATATAAACGATTTGGATAATTATAATAAAACAGTGCATTTGGTTTTGAATAGAGCCGAAAGTGCTAATGACACCCTTCATCTAATAAAAAGTTATACTTACCTTGGGGATTATTATGAGTCTCAATCCATATTTGACAGTTCTTTTCAGTTTTACAACAAAGCTGATAAAATGCAAGAAAAATTAGGTAATATTATAAATAGAAGTACGATTTTAATTAGTAAAGCGAATTTACAATACAAAGCAGGTGATTTTTTTGGTTCCGAACAAACCGTTTTTAAAGTATTGCGTCTAGTTAAAGACGAAAAGAAAGCTAATAACATTTTTCACGACGCCTATAATTTACTTGGGGTTAATTATGGGGAAATGGAGGAGTATGACAATGCACTTTTTTTCCATAACAAGGCTCTTGCTTTAAGTGATGATCCTGCAATACCAGAGGTGTTTCAAGCAAAAGCATCTACTTATAATAATTTAGGATTTCTATTTCTCAATGCTAAAAAAAATAAAATAGCTAAAGCTTATTTTATAAAAGGCTTGGAGCAACCTAATCTTTTACTGCATAAACCCTATGTTTATGCAATGTTGTTGGACAATCTGGCCTATTCTAAACTTCAATTGAATGAAAATGATGGGGTGTTAAAGCTCTTTTTAGAAGCACTAAGTTTACGAGAAAATCTTCAGTTAACTAACGAGATATTTATAAATAAGATTCATTTATCTGAATATTTTACTTCAATTAATGACTCTATTAATGCATTAAAATATTCTCAAGAAGCATTGCAGTTAGCTAAAGATAATAAAGTGCCTCATAATATATTAATTGCTTTAAAGCAATTAGCAGTCGTTGATCCTAATAATGCCTCGAATTACACTAAAAATTATATTCGAGTAAATGATCAAATCCAAAAAACGGAGCGAAGTATGGGAGAGAAATTCGCCCGTATTGAATATGAAACAGACCAAATTAAAAACGAAAACACAAATTTAGAAGTTCAGAACCGGAATTTGGTTTATGTATTTAGTGGTTTAATCATTTTGGGGATGTTTTTTTATATAATAAAAACCCAAAAAAACAAAAATCGTGTTCTTCTCTACAAGCAACAGCAGCAACAAGCCAATGAGGAGATTTATAATCTAATGATTTCTCAACAAAACACTATTGAAATCAACAGGGTAAAAGAGAAAAAGCGCGTAGCTCAGGAGCTACACGATGGTGTTTTAGGAAGAATGTTTGGCGTTAGGATGAATCTAGATGGTCTGAACAGGTTTAATGATGATTTTGCAATTAGTCAGAGAATTAGTTATTTGTCAGAATTAAAAAACATAGAGCAGGATATCCGTGAAATTTCACATGATTTGAGTAGAGAAAAATCAGAATTAATTAATAACTTCGTAGCCATAGTAGATAATTTATTTGAAGAACAAAGAAAAACGTATTCTTCCTCTAAATTAATCTCTTCTATTGATTCTAAAATAAAATGGGAATTGATTAAAAACTCCATTAAAATTAATTTGTATCGCATCATTCAGGAATCCCTTCAGAATATTAACAAATATGCTAAGGCTAGTTCCATTAAAATTGTAATAAAGAAGATAGATCATAATTTGGTGCTCGTAATATCTGATAACGGAATTGGCTTTAACACTTTGACAAAGAAAAAAGGTATAGGCTTAGAGAATATGCAGTCAAGAACAAATGAATGCAATGGTGAATTTAAACTAATGGCCAAAATAGGAGAAGGAACTGCTATAACTGTTAAAGTCCCTATTGAACAAAAACAAATACCTGCTTAAAATGACAACTGAATCGACTGCAAACGCAATCAAAAAGAATAATATTCTAATCGTTGACGACCACCCGTTTATTATACAAGGGTATAAGAATGCGATTACGAGATACAAGCCAGAACGCAATGAATATTCATTTGCAGAAGCAAAAGATTGTGAGTCAGCTTATCATATTATAATGGATCCGCATACGGTCCCTTTTGATATCGCTTTTTTGGATATTAGTATGCCTTCTTATGAAGAGAAAGGTATTTATTCAGGCGAGGATTTGGCAAAATTAATTTTAGAGGTAATGCCGGACTGTAAAATTATTTTGCTTACAATGTTCACTGAATTCTTTAAAATAAAAACTATAATTCAAAATATAAACCCTTGTGGATTAGTAATAAAGAATGATTTAACTTTTGATGAATTGTTGTTTGCTTTTGATAAAGTAGTTAGAAATGGTCAATATTATAGTCAATCAGTTATAAAGATGTTAGAGTCACATGATAATAATATTGAGATTGACCTCTTTGACAAGCAGATTTTATTTCATTTGTCTAAAGGAACAAAGGCAATGGATATTCCCCAGTACATTCCTATTTCTCTCAAAGCTATTGAAGTAAGAAAACATAATTTAAAAGAATTATTAGAAATTCCTGACGGTAGCGATATAGATTTAGTCCGTAAGGCAAGAGATAAAGGATTGTTGTTTTAATAAAAAAAAGGTATTTGATCAATACCTTTTTTTTATTCTATTTATTCACTCAAAGCGTCCCAGCCTCTTGCTTTTAAAGGAATTTTTGTATTCGCTCTGGTAACTAAATGGATTCCTTCACTTTCTTGGGTCATATGACCAATGATAGAGAAATTAGGGTTAGCCTTTATTTTCTCAAAATCTTCCATAGCGATAGTGAAAAGTAATTCGTAATCTTCACCACCATTTATTGCTACGGTTGTACTGTCAATATTGAATTCTTCACAAACGCTTATTAATTGTGGGTCAAGAGGCAATTTATCTTCGTATAAATTACATCCAACATTAGATTGCTTACACAAATGCATAATTTCAGATGATAGTCCATCCGAAATATCAATCATAGAGGTTGGTTTTATTTCTAATGCATGTAATAAAGTACGTATGTCTTTGCGAGCTTCGGGTTTTAATTGTCGTTCAATTAAATAGGTATAAGCGTCTAAGTCAGGTTGAGAGTTAGGATTTACTTGAAATACTTGTTTCTCTCTTTCTAATACTTGTAACCCCATATAAGCAGCACCTATATCACCAGAAACAACTAATAAATCAGTTTGTTTTGCGCCGTTTCTATATACAATCTCTTCTTCATCAGCTTCTCCTATGGCAGTAATGCTTATAATCAAACCTTTTTGTGATGAAGTAGTGTCTCCACCTATGACGTCAACATTATATTCAGTGGCCGCATGAGTAATTCCAGCAAATAATTCTTCTAAAGCTTCCAATGGGAAACGATTAGATACCGCAACGGAAACGGTGATTTGAGTCGCTTTGGCATTCATCGCACATATATCCGAAACATTGACAACTACAGCTTTATATCCTAAATGCTTCAATGGCATATAAGCCAAATCAAAATGTACTCCTTCTATCAATAAATCAGTAGAAACCACTACTTTTTTATCCTTGAAGTCAAGAACTGCAGCATCATCACCAATGCCTTTTAAAGTAGAAGGTTGATTGATTTTGAAATTTTTCGTTAAATGGTCTATAAGTCCAAATTCTCCTAATTGTGCTATACTGGTACGTTGTGGGTTTTTATCTTCAATCATTTTTTATTATAATATTTTGAGGTGCAAAGGTACAAAGATTAGAATGGTTATGGCCAATAAAAAAACCTGACAATTTTTACATCGCCAGGTTTCATTTATAATTCAAAATTTAAAATAATTTTTAATCATTCAATTTCAATACAGCCATAAACGCTTCTTGTGGAATTTCAACATTACCTACAAGTCTCATACGTTTTTTACCTTTTTTCTGTTTTTCAAGTAATTTACGTTTTCTAGAAATATCTCCACCGTAACATTTAGCGGTAACATCCTTACGTAACGCCTTAATGGTTTCACGTGAAATTACTTTCACACCAATAGCCGCTTGAACAGGAATATCAAATTGTTGACGCGGAATCAATTCTTTCAATTTTTCACACATTTTTTTACCAATAGAATAGGCGTTGTCTACGTGCATTAAAGAAGATAAAGCATCTACAATGGTAGCGTTCAGTAAGATGTCCACTTTAACTAGGTTTGAAGTACGCATTCCAATAGGCGTATAGTCAAAAGAAGCATATCCTTTAGAAACTGTTTTCAAACGGTCGTAAAAATCAAATACAATCTCTGCTAAAGGCATGTCAAAAGTCAACTCAACTCTTTCTGTAGTCAAATACGTTTGATTGGTAATCAATCCACGTTTTTCGATACACAAACTCATTACATTCCCTACATAATCAGATTTAGTGATTATAGTAGCTTTTATAAAAGGTTCTTCTACATGGTCTAAACGAGAAGGCTCAGGTAGGTCAGATGGGTTGTTGACTATCAAAGCAGTTTCTGGATCTTTTTTGGTAAACGCATTGTACGAAACGTTAGGAACCGTAGTGATTACCGTCATGTTAAACTCACGCTCTAGACGCTCTTGGATAATCTCCATATGTAACATTCCTAAGAATCCACAACGGAAACCAAATCCTAATGCCGCTGAGCTTTCCGGTAAAAACACAAGTGAAGCATCGTTCAGTTGTAGTTTTTCCATTGAGTTTCTCAATTCCTCGTAATCTTCTGTATCAACAGGGTAAATTCCTGCGAAAACCATAGGCTTCACATCTTCAAAACCTTTAATTATATTGGTAGTTGGCGTTTTTGCATCCGTCAACGTATCTCCTACTTTTACTTCTTTGGCTTCTTTAATTCCCGAAATTAAATACCCAACATCACCAGCCGAAATCACTTGCTTCGGAACTTGGTTCAATTTTAATGTCCCAATTTCATCCGCAAAATATTCATTTCCAGTGGCCATGAATTTGATTTTTTGCCCTTTCTTGATCTGACCGTTTTTTACACGGAAAATAACTTCAATTCCACGAAACGGATTATAGTGTGAATCAAAAATCAATGCTTGTAAAGGCTCGTCAACATTTCCTGATGGAGGTGGGATTTTTTCAATTATGGCTGCCAAAATATTTTCAACACCAAAACCTGTTTTACCCGAAGCGTGAATAATGTCTTCCAGTTTACAACCTAACAAGTCAATAATATCATCACTAACCTCTTCTGGATTAGCACTCGGTAAATCCACTTTATTCAGAACCGGAATAATTTCCAAGTCATTCTCTAAAGCCAAATATAAATTCGAAATCGTTTGTGCTTGTATACTTTGAGCAGCATCAACAATTAAAAGGGCCCCTTCACAAGCCGCAATTGATCTCGAAACTTCATAAGAAAAATCTACGTGTCCAGGAGTATCAATCAAATTCAGGATATATTCTTCTCCCTTATAAGTATATTCCATCTGGATGGCATGACTTTTTATCGTGATTCCACGTTCACGTTCTAGGTCCATGTTGTCAAGCAATTGCGCTTTTTCCTCACGAGCCGTAACCGTTTGTGTAGCACCAAGTAAACGGTCAGCTAATGTGCTTTTACCGTGATCAATATGTGCAATAATGCAAAAATTACGTATTTTCTTCATTTTGTTTTGGTATCAATTTTTTTTGGGCGTGACCACAAGGGTCGGGTTATTCGTTACAATCTTTTCCTTTTTAAAGAAAAAAGGAAAAGGATTTTCACTGCTACCCCTCACGCGCAATCGTCAAACATCGACAATTAATCTGCAAAGATAGTCTAAATTCAACAGTTTCAAAGTCCCAAAACAGCAAACTAATCACTTAACTAATAAGTCTTTTGTAATTCTACTTTCAACCATTCGCTTAAATGTTGTAATTTTGCAAAAAATTTAAGCAGATGATCAAGATTGGCAACATAGAATTACCAGATTTCCCTTTACTACTTGCTCCTATGGAGGACGTGAGCGACCCTCCTTACCGTAGGTTGTGTAAAATGCATGGTGCTGATATGATGTACTCGGAATTTATTTCTTCAGAAGGACTTATTCGGGACGCCATCAAAAGCCGAATGAAGTTAGACATCTTCGATTATGAACGCCCTGTTGGAATCCAGATTTTTGGAGGAGATGAGGAAGCGATGGCTTTGTCTTCTAAAATTGTTTCCACTGTTAATCCTGATATCATTGATATTAACTTTGGATGTCCTGTTAAGAAAGTGGTTTGTAAAGGCGCTGGTGCGGGAGTATTGAAAGATGTGGATTTGATGATCCGTTTGACAAAAGCGGTAATTGACAGTACTGATTTGCCTGTAACGGTAAAAACAAGATTGGGTTGGGATGAAAATTCTATCAATATTGACGAAGTGGCTGAGCGTTTGCAAGATGTAGGTGTAGCCGCTTTGAGCATACACGCTAGAACACGCGCCCAAATGTACAAAGGCCATTCCGACTGGTCGCACATCGCCAGGGTGAAAAACAACCCTCGTATCACCATGCCTATTTTCGGTAACGGAGATATTGACAGCCCAGAAAAAGCATTACAATATAAAAACGAATACGGTATCGACGGAATTATGATTGGTCGTGCTGCTATTGGATATCCTTGGATTTTCAACGAAATCAAGCATTACTTCAAAACAGGAGAGCACTTGGCTAAACCTACTGTTGCTGACAGAGTGGAAGCTGTGCGAAATCACTTGACTTGGGCTATGGAATGGAAAGGAGAACGATTAGGGATTGTTGAAACCAGACCACATTACACAAATTATTTCAAAGGAATCCATTCTTTTAAACCGTTCAAGCAGCAACTGGTAACCTTAGATCGCCCCGAGGAATTGTTTGCGGTTTTGAATGAGATCGAACTGGCTTATGCTGGTTATGAAGTGGTTTAACCAAAAGAAATAAAAATAACTCAAAACAAGAATTCCACTAAATCTCTTATGTGATTTAGTGGAATTCTTGTTTTTATTCTCAATGGACCTTAATTTCTTAATGGTTCATAAAATGTTTTTATATTTAATCCAATAACTTCTTGCTCACTCGGCTACTTGCAATCAATGAAGCAATAAATCCAAGTGTAACAATCGTTCCCATAACAATCAATACGTTTTCGATAGAAAAAACTACCGGATAAGCCAGCGTAGGGGTGATCATAACCAACTGAAAATGTTGCTGTAGCAACACAATAATAATTCCCAAAGTCAAGCCGATTATCCCTCCAAAAACACTCAATAAAGTACCTTGAAGCAAAAAGATCTTTCTTAAATCCTTGATTTCAGTTCCTAGATTAAAAAGTGTTTTTAAGTTTCCTTTTTTGTCTAGTATCATCATAATCAAAGCCCCGATTAAGTTAAAAAGCGCCACTACAATCACCAAAGTAAAAATTAAATACACGGCAATATTCTCTGTGTTCAACATTTTATACAATGATTCGTTGAGTTGCGCCCTGTTTTTTACGGTAATTTTATTTTTGAAGATAGTATTCAGTTGGTCGATTATGGCGTTTTCATCAGCTCCGGTTTTTTCTTTAATCTCAATTCCTGAAATCTGATTGGTTTTGTATTCCAGTAATTCTTGGGCCAAACCTAAATCAGCAAAAACATATTTGGAGTCCAGATCTTCACTGATGGCGTAAATTCCAATAGGGAAAACATCACTTTTGTTAAAAGCTTGTTCTGCGCTTTCGATAGTGCCTTTTCCGGGTCTTGGTACAAGAACTTCCAGTTGATTATTAAAATCCAATAAACCCATCGAGAACTTCTGTGCAATTCCATAACCTACAACCACTTGGTAGGTATTGGGTTCAAACCATTGTCCGTTATATAGCGTTTTTTTAACGTCGTTGACCTTATTGAAGTTTTGGTCGACACCTTTAAGATAAGTAACTTCTTGCTTGTCATTAAAAACAAACAAGACGCGCTCTTCAATAATTTTGGAATACGAAGCAAGGCCGTCGATTTTCTTGATTTCGGCCTCTTGTTCTGGAGTAATAAAAAATGACTTCCCTAAAGTGCTGCTTATTTTTAGATCTGGATCGATATCATTAGTAAACGAAAGACTAAAAACTTTCAGTCCGCTAAAAACGGAGAGCACCACAAACAAAGCCATTGCGCCAACAATGATTCCCATACTCGCAATGCGATTGATGATATTTATGGCATTGTTTTTACTGTTACTTAGGATGTAACGTTTGGCTATGTAAAGGGGAAAATTCAAATTATATCAGCTTGCGTTTCTCTAAAAGATCCCTGTTTTCAATAGGATTATCTCTGTTCGATAAAGCATTGTCAATTTTTTCAATGTAATCTAGAGAGTCATCAATAAAGAAAACCAAATTAGGTACTTTTCTCAATTGCAAACGAACTCTTTGTGATAAATCGTGTTTTATTGTTTTAGCATTTGACTTAACCGCCTCTAAAATTTCTTTTGCTTTGTCTTGGGGGAAAACGCTTAAATAAACCGTAGCCACAGATAAATCTGTAGTTACAGTAACCTTGGATACCGAAATAATTAAATTAGCTACTCCGTTTTTTCTCACTTCACCTTGCAGGATGTCCACCAAATCTTTTTGGATAACCCCACCTATTTTTTTCTGTCTATTTGTTTCCATGGTGCAAAAATACTACTTTTAAACATTAAACAAACAATTTTTAAAAGCAACCTAATATTTAAGCTGTTTTTTAGAAGCTTTTTCCTGCTGTACACTATATCCACGCAAAAAAGCGTGGGATGCCGTTTCCATCAGGGCTAGGTATTTTAGGGTATTAAAGAATTATGTTTAAATCAGAAATCTAATATCATTAATCAAAAATCTTGATGCAAAGACCTTCTTTCTCCATATATGACGCTTCAGCAGGATCTGGTAAAACCTATGCGCTTGTCAAAGAATACCTGAAAATTATTCTAGTAGCCCATAAAAACGATGCCTATAGAAATATTCTCGCCATTACGTTTACCAATAAAGCGGTACACGAAATGAAAAGCCGTATCGTAGGAAGTCTGTCTGAATTTGCCAAAGACGAACCTTCCCAAAAAGCACAGGATTTAATGCAGGATTTAGCGATTGACACGGAGCTTTCAATTATCCAAATAAAAACTAAATCCCAGCAAATCATCAAGCACATTATTCATAATTATGCTGCTTTTGATATTTCGACAATTGATAAATTCACCCATAAAGTGATTCGTGCTTTTGCGCACGACTTAAATTTACCCATGACTTTCGAGGTGACTTTGGACACGGAGAATTTATTGACCGAAGCCGTAGACGCCATCATTGCGCAAGCGGGAGAAGATGAAACCTTGACCAAGTTGCTCATCGATTTCACTATGGAAAAAACCGATGACGATAAGTCTTGGGATATTTCGCGTGAAATTCTAGACACAGGTCGTCTAGTACTGAATGAAAACCACCGCAATGAAATTACCCATTTTCACGATAAATCCATTTCCGATTTCGTTGAAATAAAAAAGAAACTAGTAGAAACCTGTAAAGTTTTAGATAAAGAAAATAGCTCGTTAGCTGAAGGCTTAATGACTTTAATAGATAATAACGGAATTGATTTAAAATCATTCTCAAGAGGAACTTTTCCAAATCATTTAATCAGTATCCGAGACGGGAAATTCAACCCAAAAAACAAGACCTTTCACGAATTTGATGATATTGCCATCAATAAAACAGCCAAAGACCGCGCTTTAATAGAAAACCTGATTCCGGAGTTAATCCAAAACCTGGTAACGATCTATAAAAATTTCGAAAAAAGAGATTTCTACAAAGCCTTTCTTAAAAACATAACACCGCTTTCTTTATTGAATACAGTGAGTAATGAATTGGCCAAAATTCAAGAAGAGCAAAACGTGCTTTCCATAACCGAATTTAACGCAATTATTCACCGCGAAATTCAAAACCAGCCTGCCCCTTTTATATATGAACGATTAGGGGAGCGTTACCGCCATTTTTTTATTGATGAATTTCAGGACACTTCAGAGATGCAATGGCAAAACCTGATTCCGTTGATTGACAATGCGCTTTCGGGTCAAGATGATTTTGGCGAAAAGGGAACTTTGATGATTGTGGGAGATCCCAAACAATCTATTTATCGCTGGCGTGGTGGAAAGGCGGAGCAATTTATTGAATTAAGTAAAGACAACAATCCGTTTAATAATCCAGATAAAAAACTGGAACATTTAGATAAAAATTACCGAAGCTATTCACAAGTAATTGATTTTAATAATGAATTCTTTAAATTGGTTTCGGGGGAATTTGAGCATCCTGATTATAAAGATTTGTATGAAAATCACAGCCATCAAAAAACGAATAGCAAAACCGGTGGTTATGTTAATATTTCTTTTATTCCAAAAGTAGAAACAACCGAAGACGATGAAGAAGCGCTGGATAAAACAGAACTATTTGTTTTAGCCACTTTGAATACAATCCAGAAAGTATTTCGAGAAGGTTTTGAATACAAAGACATTGTGATTCTTACGCGTAAACGCGACCAGGGAATTGCCATTGCCAATTATTTGACAGAGCAAAACATTCCGCTGTTATCATCAGAAACATTGATGATTCAAAACGCAACCGAAGTGCGATTGATTATTCACTTATTAAAATACCTGAAAAACAATGCCGACTTAGAAGCAAAAGCCTATTTCCTGCATTATATCGCCGAGAATATTCAGGATCAATTGCCTGTTCATGATTTCATAGCCAAAGGGATGGAGCAAAAACAAGAAGTCGATTTCGAAAATTGGCTAACTAGTTTCGATATTTCCTTGTCATTCCAGAACATCCGTAAAAAATCATTGTATGAAGCAGTAGAAATTATAATATCCAAATTTATCCTCCCCTCAGCCCCCTCCGAAGGAAGGGGAGACAGTGTCGATAAACTGAATGTAAAAAACACAGCTGTTTTTGATGGTGATTCTGGATTAGGTAAAAAAGGGTATATGACTGGTGGGAATTATTCTCATCTTTTAATAGAAAAAGCAATTGCACATAGAGAAGAACCTACTGTGGCTGAAAAAATATTATGGGCTGAACTTAAAACGCAAGCTTTAAATAGTAAATTCAGGCAACAACATTTGATAGATAATTATATTGTTGATTTTGTTTGTTTGTCAAAAAGACTGATTGTCGAGGTTGATGGAGATTATCATTTTACGGAGGAACAAATTTTATTTGATCAAGAAAGAACAAATGTTTTAAATGAATTAGGTTATAAAGTTATTCGTTTTCGAAACGAAGAAGTAATAGGTAGTATTTCCAAAGTTTTAGACACAATAAGGCAAGAATTAAAGGAGCGAGATCTTTTTTTATCGGAAGTTGTTAAGGTTCAAGCACAGATGTTAGAACCAAATAATGATGAATTATTTGGTTCGGCTAATTCTTCTAGAGACAAAGTAACCACTCAGTCACCCTCCCCTTCGGGGAGGGCTGGGGAGGGGAATGCCTACGTTCAGTATTTTCTCGACATAGTTCTCGAGAGAGATGTTAGGAACCAAGCAGGAATAGCTGATTTCTTGAATTTTTGGGATAAGAACGCGGAGAAATTCAGTATTCCATCACCGGAAGGGAATAACGCGGTGCGTATTATGACGATTCATAAATCAAAAGGATTGGAGTTTCCAGTTGTAATTATCCCTTTTGCTGAAGAAGATTACAGTCGGAAACCAAAAGACAAACTGTGGCTAGACGCTGCCGAAATGGATTTTGGCCTTCCTAAAGTTTTGATAGACAACAGTAGTGCTGTGGAAGGTTTTGGGGAAGAAGCAAAATTAGTTTACGATCAAAAAAAGCAAGAAGAATTGCTGGATAATATCAATGTTTTATACGTGGCTTTAACCCGTGCCGAAGAGCAGTTGTATGTCATTTCGAATATGAATTTAACAAGTAAAGGTGAAGTGAAGACTAATAATATGTCGGCTTTCTTTATTAATTATTTAATGAATTACGGAGACTTCGAAGAAAATAAGTTGGAATACGAATTTGGAAATTCTAAAAAACTATCTTCAAATTCTAAACATATTGACACTTCAAAAAAGATTGTAGTAGTAGGGGAAACATTAGATCCAAAAAACATAAAAATTGCCCAACGGGAAGCTTTAATGTGGGGAACGCATCAACAGGAATCAATCGAGTACGGGAATGTGGTACACGAAATACTGTCGTTTGTAAAAACAAAAGACGACGTAGTATTGGCAGTAGATAAAGCTATCGAAAACGGATTGATAAATTATGGTCAGAAAGAGTTGGTTTTTCAAACGATTCAGGATATTGTCAATCATAAGGAATTGGAATTCTTTTTTGCTAAGGGGAATATAGTGTTGAATGAGCAAACCATTATTCAAAAAGAGGGTGGTACGATAAAGCCAGATCGAATGGTGTTGACAAAGAATAGCGAAGTGTATTTATTAGATTATAAAACAGGTGTTCATAATGCTAAATATCAAAAGCAACTAGAAAATTATCAATATGCAATTGAGTTAATGGGGTATAAAGTCATAAAAAAAACATTGATTTATATAGGAAAACAAATCGATGTAGTAAATTTGTAGTGTAAAAATGAATTATTCGCAAAATAAATAAATTTATAAAAAGATAAAAAATGTACGGAAAAATTAAAGAACATCTTCAAAACGAAATAAAAACAATTGAAGATAACGGAATTTTTAAAAAAGAAAGAATTATCACTTCGCCGCAAGATGCCGAAATTACAATTTCTACTGGGGAAACTGTTTTGAATTTTTGTGCCAATAATTATTTAGGATTATCATCTCATCCTGAAGTGATACAGGCAGCGAAAGATGCTATGGACACACATGGTTTCGGAATGTCATCTGTGCGTTTCATTTGTGGGACGCAGGATATTCACAAAACATTAGAAAGAAAGATTTCTGAATTTCACGGAACAGAAGACACGATTCTTTATGCGGCTGCTTTTGATGCAAACGGTGGTGTTTTTGAACCTTTATTTGGTGAAGGTGACGCAATAATCTCTGATAGTTTGAACCATGCTTCTATTATAGATGGAGTGCGTTTGTGTAAAGCAGCACGTTTCCGTTATGAAAATAGTAATATGGAAGACTTGGAAAAACAACTAATTAAGGCAAACGAGGCTGGAAGTCGTTTTAAAATCATTGTTACTGATGGTGTTTTCTCAATGGATGGTGTTGTAGCTCCATTAGATAAAATTTGTGACTTAGCGGATAAATATGATGCAATGGTTATGGTGGATGAATGTCATGCTGCTGGATTTATTGGTGCAACGGGAAAAGGTACACTAGAAGCAAAAGGAGTAATGGGCAGAGTAGATATCATCACGGGAACTCTTGGAAAAGCTCTAGGGGGTGCTATGGGAGGTTATACTACGGCTAAAAAAGAAATCATAGAATTGTTACGTCAACGTTCTAGACCGTATTTATTTTCAAATTCATTAGCGCCTGCCATTGTTGGGGCTTCCATTAAAGTTTTTGAGCTTTTAGAAAAAGACACAACACTAAGGGATAAATTAGAGTGGAATACAAATTACTTTAAAGAAGGAATGATAAAAGCAGGTTTCGATATTGTCGAAGGGGATTCTGCAATTGTGCCTGTAATGTTGTATGATGCTAAATTATCTCAAACGATGGCGGATGAATTGTTAAAAAAAGGAATCTATGTAATTGGTTTCTTTTTCCCGGTTGTCCCAAAAGACAAGGCTAGAATAAGGGTCCAATTGTCAGCGGCACATACTAAAGCACATTTAGATAAGGCTGTAAATGCATTTATTGAGGTAGGAAAGGCATTAAACGTTATATAATTCTCACTTTTTGTGTTTTTTATAAGTTTTTTTTAACAATAGATTTTGTAGTTAAAAAATTACGCGTTACTTTTGTTTATAATTAACTAAATTGTAATTAAATAAATTAAGTATGAAACATCTTAACAAACTTTTAGTTGCTGTAATGATGGTGATGGGTTTAAGTACTCACGCACAAGACAGTAACAACCCATGGGCTATCTCTTTTGGAGCGAATGCCGTAGATACAAAAACAAGTGCTGGTGGTGGGAATGGGTGGTTAGACCGTCATTTTTCTCAACCTTTTGCTGTTAAAGAGAATTGGAACATTCTTCCTTCTGTATCTTATCTTAGTGTATCTAAATATGTTGGAGACAACTTCTCTTTTGGAGTTTCTGGTTCTGTAAACAAAATTGATAAATATGTGAGATTTGCTCCAACAGCTGTAGGACATGATTCACGTGGTTATGTAGTAAACAATCCTGGAGATTTAATGTACTACGGAATTGACGGTAGAGTAAGTTATAGCTTTATGAACTTGATCAAATCTAAAGTTATTGATCCTTCGTTATCTGTTGGTGGAGGTTATACTTTCTTCGGAGATAGTAGTTTTGGAACTTTAAATCCAGGTGCAGGTTTAACTTTATGGTTTACTGAAACTGTTGGTTTATCTCTAAACACTGCATACAAGAAATCATTTGGAGATAGAGAAGATGTTTCAGGAGCACCTGACGCACCATCTCACTTCCAACATTCTGCGGGTATTATCTTCAAATTTGGAGGAAAAGATACTGACGGAGATGGAATATATGACAAAGATGATGCTTGTCCAGAAGTTGCTGGTTTAAAACAATTCAACGGATGTCCTGATACTGATGGAGATGGAATCGTTGATGCAAGTGACGAATGTCCAGAAGTTGCTGGTTTAGCTGCTTTTAACGGATGTCCTGATACTGATGGAGATGGTGTTGCTGATAAAGATGACGCTTGTCCAGAAGTTGCTGGTTTAAAAGCTTTAAAAGGTTGTCCGGATGCTGATAAAGATGGAATTGCTGATAAAGATGACAAATGTCCTACTGTTGCAGGTCCAAAAGAAAACGCAGGTTGTCCTTGGCCAGATACTGACGGAGATGGTGTTGTTGATAAAGATGACAAATGTCCTACTGTAAAAGGAACTGTAGCAAATAAAGGTTGTCCTGAAGTTACTAAAGAAGCTATTGATAAATTAAATGCATATGGTAGAACTGTATTGTTTGATTCAGGAAAATCAACATTTAAGCCTGAAACTTTGCCGGTTTTAGTAGCAATTAAAGAAATCTTAAAAGAATATCCTACTTCAAAATTCATGATTGAAGGACATACTGATAGTGATGGAAGTAATGAATTAAACCAAACTTTATCTGAAAACAGAGCTGCTGCGGTTACAAATAACTTAATTGAAAATGGTATTAAACCTGATAGATTAAACTCTACAGGATATGGTGAAACTAAACCAATTGACACTAACAAAACTGCAAAAGGAAAAGCTAACAACAGAAGAGTTGAAGTTTCTTTAATTAAAGAATAATTTTTTCTAAAATATTTATGGAAAACGCCTCGATTTATCGAGGCGTTTTTTTTATTTTTATGAAATGATAAATACTTCTTTTTTAGATAAAATCGCACAAGTTATAATCGAAAATTATTCGGATAAACTTTCAAATACAATTGTAGTATTACCGAATAAACGAGCTAAGATTTTCCTAATCGAAGCATTGAAAAAACAAGTAAGTTCAAATATACTTTCTCCAGAGATTATTAGTATTGAGGATTTTATTCAAGATATTGCCGCTATTCGTACAGTTGATCCTATAGAATTATTGTTTGAATTCTATGAAGTTTATTTATCCGTTACCGAGAAATCAAACCAGCAATCTTTTGAGTTATTTGCCAATTGGGCAAAAATGCTTTTACAAGATTTTAATGAAATTGACCGCTACTTATTAGACCCTACTTATGTTTTGTCTTACTTAAAAGACATTGAGGACATAAAAAAATGGGGAATTGAAGTAGAGAATAAAACCCAATTACTCGAAAATTATATCGATTTTTGGAAATTACTTCCTAATTACTATCAATCGTTATACACGCATTTACTAAAAAAAGGAATCGGATATCAAGGATTAATTTACCGTCAAGCAGTTGAGAACTTAATTCCATTTTCTAATTCTGTTGCTGATAAGCAATATGTTTTTGCAGGATTCAATGCCTTAAACGCTTCCGAAGAAAAAATTATACAACACCTTATCGCTTCTGATCAAGCTAAAATATATTGGGATGCAGATCAAACCTTTTTAAATGATCCTTATCACGATGCGGGACTTTTTTTAAGACGATTTAAAGCCAACTGGAAGTACTATAAGTCCAATCCTTTTGAATGGATTGTAGATGATTTTTCACAATCAAAAAACATCCAAGTCATTGGAACCCCTAAAACTATTGGTCAAGCTAAAATCGCAGGAAGTATAATTGAAAACATTATCAATGAGAATCCAACGGCCTCACTTGATAAAGTGGCTGTTGTTCTTGGAGAAGAAAATGTATTGGTACCTCTTTTATATTCACTTCCTTCTACCGTTGGCGCTTTGAATATAACTATGGGATATTCCAGTAAAAATAATCCGGCTCAAATCCTGATTGCTAAATTATTCAAGATGCATACCAATGCCTTGTCTCGAAACGCAAAAAGTTATGTGTTGTATTACAAAGATGTGTTGGATATCTTAACGCATCCATTAGTGGAACCATATGCCAATACTTCAGGCCTAGTCAATATTATAAATAAAAATAATTATACGTTTATTACGCATCAAAAGGTAATGGAATTGAATCCTGAACCTACGGATTTATTTCTTTTGTTATTCAAAAAATGGGATAGTGGATCGATAGCTGTTTTAGAAACCATTTCAACTTTATTGTTGACTATAAAGAATAATTTGAGTAATGATAATGAAGAAGAAAAAATTACAAAAGCCTTTGTATTTGCTATTTTTAAAGTCATCAATAAGCTTATAAATTATTACTCAATACACGATCATATTGACAAGATTGACACTTTGTATGCTATTTATAAACAAGTAATTGATTTGGCAGAGGTCTCTTTTGAAGGAGAACCGCTCAATGGTTTACAAATTATGGGAGTGTTAGAAAGCAGGGTGCTAGATTTTGATACTGTTATTGTCACTTCTATGAATGAAGGGAAATTCCCGGCGGGTAAATCACAAAATTCTTTTATTCCCTATGATGTTAAACGTGAATTAGGATTGCCTACTTTCAAAGAAAAAGATGCTATTTATACATATCATTTCTACCACTTGTTACAACGTGCCAAGAACATTTATTTACTGTATAACACCGAAAGCGAAGGACTGGATGCAGGGGAAAAAAGCAGGTTTATCACTCAGTTAGAAGTGGAAAAACAACACAATCATAACCTAACGCACGAGATTTATAACGCGGTTCTTCCAGAAACGGCTTATACGCCTATGGTGATTGAAAAGTCGGAGGCAGTGATGTCTCGATTGAAAGAAATTGCAGAAAAAGGTTTTTCCCCTTCAGCATTGACGAGTTATATTAGGAATCCGATTCAGTTTTATTTCCAAAAGATTTTACGCATTAGTGAAGTTGAAGAAGTGGAAGAAAATATCGCCTTAAATACTCTTGGAACCATCATTCACGAAACTTTAAAAGTGTTGTATGAACCTTTTATTGGAAAGTTTATTTCAGAAAGCGATATTCAAAATTGTTTTAAGCAAATAGACGATGAGGTTCTTAAACAATTCAAGGAAGTTTACAAAGAAGGAGAGATTAAGAAAGGTCGAAATTTACTCGCTTTTGAAGTGGCTAAACGCAATGTTTCTAATTTCTTGAAAGTAGAATTAGAAAGTATTAAATCTGGGGATGCCATTAAGATACTTGCTTTGGAAGAAACCTTTGAAAGGACTTTAACGCACCCAAGTTTGCCATTTCCTGTATTGATAAAAGGGAATGTGGATCGAATA
Organism: Flavobacterium sp. K5-23; assembly: GCF_023278045.1. Taxonomy (NCBI): domain Bacteria; kingdom Pseudomonadati; phylum Bacteroidota; class Flavobacteriia; order Flavobacteriales; family Flavobacteriaceae; genus Flavobacterium; species Flavobacterium sp. K5-23. Next base: position 654,703 of record NZ_CP056783.1, on the reverse strand, counting down.
GAAGAACGTAACGGAACTATCCGAATTATCGATTATAAAACGGGTAAAGTAGAGAAGTCCAGTGTGACTTTGAAAACGTGGAAAGGATTAACGGAAGAAATTAAAAACGATAAAATAATTCAGGTTCTTGCATACGCGTTTATGTATGAAGAAAAAGCAAACGGCAAACCAATTGAAGCTGGAATTATTTCTTTCAAAAATTTAAAATCAGGATTTTTGCCTTTTAATTTTAAAGAAGAAAAAGACAGTGAATTTGTTATTAATAATGTTGTAATGGCAAATTATCTAGAACAAATTGTTTTGCTTTTAAAAGAAATATTGGACGAAACGATTCCGTTTGAAGAGAAAGTTTAAGTTTTTTAACTGGAAAGTTCGTAAAGGGAGTTTCGCCAATAGCATACAAAGTTATTGGATTATATTTTTTTGAAAAATTGCAATAATACCTTAGTCAGTTCTTCTTGGTTTTCAATATGTGACATGTGTCCGTCAGGGAAAGTGACCAGTTTTACATCTGTATTTTCTATTTGTTCCTTGGTTTCTTTATAGCCTAAAACGGAGTCTTTTTCGCCTAGAATCAACATTTTTGGATACGGAGTAAGATGTAATAAAGCTTCGCGGTCAGCTCGTGTTTTCATTCCTTCTAAAGAGGCAACAATGGCTTGAAGCGGAGTTTTTAAGGCTTCTTTTTTTGTGTTTTCAATTTCTTCAACCAATTTTTCACGATTTTTTTCACTGAATAAATTGGCTATAGCCAAACTAACAAAACCCTTATAACTTTGTTTTACGGCTTTGATGGCGCGATCTCGGTTTAATTTTCGTTCGTCACTATCCGCTTTTGCGGTTGAATTCAATAAAACCATTCCTTTTACAGTATCAGGATACAATTCGGCGAAAGCCAAAGCCACATAACCGCCCATGGAATGCCCTACGAAAATAGCTTTTCGGATGCGCAATTCAGCCAAGACGGCATGAACAGCATCGGCGTTATCTTCCATACTGTGTACATAACCCAAACATTCTGTTTTGCCATGGCCTAGTAAGTCAACGGTTATTACTCGGTTTTTATTGGCAAATGGCGCAATGTAGTTGTCCCACATTTTCTGGGTTTCCAGAAAACCGTGAAGTAAAACTATTGCGGTGCCTTTTCCAGTATCCGAGTAGGATATGCTTGTGTTTTTAAATTGTATCTGATTCACTTTTTTGTTTCGTTTTTGAGCGATTGCAAAACTAGGGTTTTAATTTTTTTTAAACCATATAAGTCATATAAGTTGATATAAGTTTTTTAGGTAGTAGTGGTGAATAAATTTCAAACCATATAAGGCATAGAAGTTCATTTAAGTTTTTAGTTTTCAAAAAAAAGGCTTCCATCTCTGAAAGCCGTTTCTATATTAATTGTTATATTTTAAAAACGATTATCACCATCCAATAAATTCCCTAATCCGCCTAGTAAACTACCTTCTTCACGGCTGTTTCCACCGGATTTTGGTGCTGAAGCAATGATTCTGTCGGCTAAACGGCTGAATGGTAATGATTGTATATAAACAGTTCCAGGTCCACGAAGTGTGGCGTAAAACAAACCTTCTCCTCCAAAAACGGAATTCTTGATTCCGCCAATGAACTCGATGTCATAATCTACATCTTTGGTGAATCCTACAATACAACCGGTGTCTACTTTCAACACTTCGCCTGCTCTTAATTCTCGTTTGGCTAATGTTCCACCTGAATGTACAAATGCCATTCCGTCCCCTTCAATCTTTTGCATGATGAAACCTTCACCACCAAAAAGACCGCGACCTATTTTTTTAGAGAATTCTATTCCAACGGAAACACCTTTGGCAGCGCATAAGAAAGAGCTTTTCTGGCAGATGAATTTTCCTTGAAATTCGGTTAAATCGATAGGCAGAATTTTACCTGGATAGGGTGAGGCAAAAGACACTTTCCCTTTGGTATTGTTTTGATTGATAAAAGCAGTCATAAATAAACTTTCCCCTGTTAGAACTCTTTTTCCCGCGTTTAAAAGTTTACCAAACAATCCAGATTGCTGCTCTGACCCGTCTCCGAAAATGGTTTCCATCTGGATATGATTGTCCATCATCATAAAACTGCCTGCCTCGGCAATGACGATTTCTTGAGGATCCAGTTCTATTTCCACGTATTGCATTTCTTCGCCAAAAATGGCGTAATCTATTTCGTGTGCTCTCATAATGTTGATTTTTAAAAGATGATTTGTTTTTTTGAACCATTAAGAATTTAAGGCTCTTTAAGGTTTTGATCTACTATAAGACGTAAATGCTACGATAAAGTTACAGTTTTAGATTGTTTTTGAAATTGTGGTTTTGGAATAATTAACGCTGTTTTGCGCGCGCAAGGGATGGCAGCGGCTAGCCCACAGTCCCGTTTTTCAGGGACGAGGACTACTAGCGAACAGCCCGACCCAGCCGGAGTTTACGGAGGCGGGATGTGCCCAAAAAAGGCAGTGCATAAAAAAACGGCTCACATTACTGCGAACCGTCTTTATTCTTTTCTCTTTATTCTATTTTCTTAAGTGTGCATCAAGCTTTCTATTTCATCCACTTCGATAGGGATGTTGCGCATCAAGTTGAACGGTTCACCCGTTTCTTGAATCACGACATCGTCTTCAAGACGGATTCCGAAACCTTCGGCTGGAATGTAAATTCCTGGCTCTACGGTGAAAACCATATTGGCTTGCATAGGCTCCGTTAAGATTCCGTAATCATGGGTGTCTAGACCCATATGGTGGGAAGTTCCATGCATAAAATATTTTTTATAAGCTGGCCATTCCGGGTTTTCGTTTTGCACATCGGCTTTGTCGATTAATCCAAGACCCAGTAATTCTGAAGTCATTAATTTCCCAACTTCGATATGGTATTGTTTCCAAAGTGTCCCCGGAACAAGCATTTTAGTAGCTTCTTTTTTAACATTCAAAACGGCATTGTAAACCGCCTTTTGTCTGTCGGAGAATTTTCCTGAAACGGGAATCGTACGGGTCATATCACTAGAATAATTAGCGTATTCAGCCCCTACATCCAGTAAAATCAAATCGCCTGGGTTGCATTGTTGGTTGTTTTCTATGTAGTGCAACACATTAGCATTGTTACCCGATGCAATGATGGGCGTGTAAGCAAAACCTTTGGAACGATTGCGGACAAATTCGTGGATTAATTCGGCTTCAATTTCATATTCCATTACGTTTGGTTTCACAAAAGACAATAATCTTCTGAACCCTTTTTCGGTAATGTTACAGGCTTCCTGAATCAAATCGATTTCTTCACTTTCTTTTACGGAACGAATGCGTTGTAAAATTGGATTACTTTTGGCAACTGCGTGAGCTGGATATTTCTCTTTCCACCATTTTACAAAACGGGCTTCGCGAGTTTCTGTTTCCACAGTGGCACGATAATGCTCGTTTGTATTTATATAAAGCGTATCCGAATGTGTCATTAATTCGAATAATGTTTTCTCAAAATCCTGTAACCAAATTACGTTTTTGATTCCAGTAACTGCCAAGGCACGCTCTTTAGTCAGTTTTTCACCTTCCCAAACAGCAATATGGTCGTTTGTTTCTTTTAGGAAAAGAATTTCTCTTTGGTGTTCGTAAGGAGCATCAGGAAAAAGCAATAAGATGCTTTCTTCCTGATCAACGCCAGACAGATAAAAAATATCACGGTGTTGTGCAAAAGGCAAGGTGCTATCAGCACTTACTGGGTAAATATCATTAGAGTTGAAAACGGCAACACTTTTAGGCTTCATTTGAGCCATGAATTTGGCGCGATTTTTTATAAATAAGTCACGGTCAATTTGATGGTATTTCATATTTAGATATTTTTTAGTTAAATGAAACAAGATGAGTGGATTCTGAATTATTCATTTATTCTGGAATCAAGACTGTTTCAAAACGTTTTTGATTTTACTTTTAATGACTCAAAAATAATAACTTTGAGAAGAATAGTTGTTAATTACCCTATAAAGTTTTCGAATTATTAAATTTATAATTAATTTCATCCAAAATATTGAATTAAATGAAAAAATCGCTTCTGCTATTGGTTGCTATGTCACAGAGTTGGGCATGGGCACAATCCCAAGCTCATACTGAGTCCAAAACGAATTTAAATCAAAATGAGATACAGAAACAATCCTTATTTCAGAATGTTGCTTTTAAAAATGTAGGGCCGTCGATCATGAGTGGAAGGGTGGTTGACTTAGCTGTAAATCCGGATAATCCTATTGAATTTTATGTCGCTTATGCATCTGGGGGATTGTGGTACACGAACAATAACGGAACCAGTTTTGAGCCCGTTATGGATACGGCACCAACTCTAAATTGCGGTTCAGTTGCAGTAGATTGGAAAACGGGAACGATATGGGTTGGAACCGGAGAAGTAAATGCTTCTCGATCTTCCTATGCTGGAATTGGAATTTTAAAATCCACTGATAAAGGGAAGTCATGGGAAAATATGGGATTGCCAGAAAGTCATCATATTAGTAAAATAATAATTAGTTCTAATAACCCAAATGAAGTAACAGTAGGAGTTACTGGACATTTGTATTCTAAAAACAAAGAAAGAGGGATTTATAAAACGATTGATGGCGGGAAAACCTGGAATCAAAAGTTGTTTGTTGATGAAGAAACAGGAATGATTGACTTGGATGTCGCAACCGATAACCCTAAAATAATGTATGCAACGGCATGGCAAAAAGGGAGGAAAGCACATCATTTTACGGGTAATGGAAAAAATTCAGGTATCTATAAAAGTAGTGACGCAGGGGAGAACTGGCAATTGATTTCTACTTCAGGAAGTGGTTTTCCTAATAATGACAATGTAGGTAGAATAGGGATTGCGATATATAACTCTTCGATAATTTATGCGATTTTAGACAATCAAAATAAAAAACCATCTGCTAAAGGGGAAAAGCCAAAAGATGCTAATGCGGCACTTTTTGAAACGGAAGTGATAGGAGCCGAAGTTTATAAGTCAATAGACGGTGGGACTTCATGGAATAAAACCAATACAGATTATATAGACGGATTATATTATAGTTATGGTTATTATTTTGGGGATATCACTGTGGATATGAAAAATGAAAACCGAATTTATTTAACAGGTGTACCTTTGCTTTTTTCTGAAGACGGTGGTAAATCAATAGAAGCAATAGACGGGGATAATGTTCACTCTGACCATCATGTGGTTTGGATAAATCCAAAAAACTCCAATCATATCATTAATGGAAATGATGGAGGAGTAAATATATCCTATGATAATGGGAAGCATTGGGTAAAATGCAACAGTAATGCTGTAGGGCAGTTCTATGCCATTAATGTCGATAATGAAGAGCCTTATAATATTTATGGTGGACTTCAAGACAATGGTGTTTGGGTAGGTCCAAATGATTTTAAAGAAAGCACATCTTGGCAAGCAAATGGAGAATATCCTTATAAGGGAATTCTTGGGGGTGACGGAATGCAAATTCAAATTGACAATAGAAATTCCAATATAGTGATAGCGGGATCTCAGCACGGGAATTATTCTAGGTTAGATAGGTCTAAAAACAAGGTGTCCCGAATTACACCTATGAGTAAAAAAGGAGAAGACCCTTTTAGATTTAACTGGCAGACTCCTGTCTTGTTGTCTTCTCATAATCAAGATATATTGTATTTTGGGTCGAATTTTTTACACCGTTCTATGGATCAAGGGGATAATTGGACAATTATTTCGGCTGATTTGACTCAAGGAAAAAAAGAAGGAAATGTTCCTTTTGGAACTTTAACAACCATAAGCGAAAGTGAATTTCAATTTGGTTTGCTTTACACCGGTAGTGATGACGGACTTGTAAATGTTTCTAAGGACGGAGGGGTTTCTTGGTCGAAAATATCAGATGATTTACCAAAAGATTTATGGGTTTCAAGAGTTAAGGCTTCGTTACATAAGAAAGAAAGAGTTTATGTTTCTTTGAATGGATATAGAAATGATGATTTTACTCCTTATGTATTCGTTTCAGAAGATTACGGGAACACGTGGAAAAACATTTCAGGTAATTTACCATCAAGTCCTGTGAACGTAATAATTGAAGACAATGTAAATGAGTCAATATTGTATGTGGGAACGGATAATGGCTTGTATATTTCTATGGATAAAGGAGCTTCATGGCAAGATTTTTCTACAGGAATTCCTAATGTTGCGGTGCATGATTTAGTAATTCAGAAGAAAGCCAAAGACCTAGTTGTAGGGACTCACGGACGTTCTTTGTATAAAACTAGTATAGCTCAGGTTCAGCAGTTAGATGCTAAAATCACAAATAAAAGCCTTCATTTATTTGAAACTGAAAAAATTAAAAAATCAGAGCGCTGGGGTGCAAGCTGGAGCAAATGGGACAAAGCCTATGAGCCAGAAACTGATTTTTGGTTTTATGCTTCGGATAATGGTGTGGTTACAATTACTGTTGAAAATGAGGATAAAGTAATTGTTTATACTAAAACAGTTGAAGCGATTAAAGGATTGAATAATGTGAAATACGATTTGTCCCTTGATAAAGCTATTGCTGAGAAATGGGCTGCGAAAAACAAAGAGCTGAAGTTAAAAGCTGCCAAAAACGATAAATATTATTTGCCTATTGGTCAGTATAAAGTTGGTTTGTCGAAAGGCAAGGAAAAAATAACGGTGGACTTGGTAGTTGTGAAATAATTTAAAATAGTAAAACCCGATTTCAATTGAAATCGGGTTTTTTTCACTTAAAACTGTGCAGTTTCAGTAGAGTCTTTCATCGCTGTTGTAGATGATTTTCCTGCCGTAACTGTATTTTGTACGGCATCAAAATAGGTTGTCCCTACAAATCCTTGATGCTTAACGGCTTTAAATCCGTGTTTTTGTAAAGCGAATTCTCTTTCTTGCAATTCTGAATATCCTGCCATTCCTCTTTCTTTATAGGCTTTTGACAATTCAAACATACTCGTGTTTAATGCGTGGAATCCTGCCAAAGTGATGAATTGGAATTTGTATCCCATATCGGCTAGGTCTTCTCTAAAAGTTTCCATTTCAGCAACCGATAATTTTGCAGTCCAGTTGAATGAAGGCGAACAGTTGTAGGCTAACATTTTACCCTGGAAATACTTTGTGAATTGCATCAGCAAATTGTTTGGCGAAAGCCAAATCAGGATTGCTCGTTTCCATCCAAATTAAATCAGCATAAGGCGCGTAGCTCAATCCTCTGTCAATTCCTTGTTCGATTCCACAATTTACATGGAAGAATCCTTCGGATGTTTTTTCACCTGTGATGAATTTAGCGTCTCTAGGGTCGATATCACTTGTTAATAAATTTGCTGCATCAGCATCTGTACGAGCAACAATTAATGTAGGTGTTCCCATTACATCAGTTGCTAAACGTGCAGCAACTAATTTGTTAATTGCTTCTTGTGTTGGTACCAATACTTTCCCTCCAAGGTGCCCACATTTTTTAGCAGAACTCAGTTGGTCTTCAAAGTGAACTCCAGCTGCTCCAGATTCGATCATGGATTTCATTAGTTCGAAAGCGTTATGGTTTCCACCAAAACCAGCTTCGGCATCAGCAACGATTGGAACTAAATATTCTTTTTTATTTTGTTCCCCGTTTACAACTTGTATTTGGTCTGCACGCAATAATGTGTTGTTGATTCTTTTTACTACTAAAGGAACACTATTAGCAGGGTATAATGATTGGTCAGGATACATTTCTCCAGCAACATTTGCATCAGCGGCTACTTGCCATCCGCTCAAATAAATGGCTTCAAGTCCAGTTTCAACTTCTTGAATCTCTTGATTTCCGGTTAATGCTCCAAGTCCAGCAACAAAATCCTGAGAATTTAATTTCGACCATAATTTTTCGGCTCCCATTCTCGCAATGCTGTTTTCTATTTTTCTTAATATTGTTTTTAGGTGTCGTTATAGTTTATTAAATGTATTTATAACCAGGAATGGTTAAAAAGTCAATGAAATTAGGGTTGACAACCAGAACGTCTAATAGTTGTTCGGCTAATTTGTATTCTCCATTTTCGTGGCTATCCTCTCCAACTAGTTTTTTAATTTTTTCATATTCTTCCATTGCTAAACGGTGGTAATAATTGTTGGTCAATTTTTTATTATTGTCCAAAGTGACTCCGTTTTGTAACCACTGCCATAGTTGTGATCTCGAAATTTCCGCTGTAGCCGCATCTTCCATCAAATGGTGAATTGCTGCCGCTCCTTGTCCGTGAAGCCAAGAGGCGATGTATAGAATGGAAACATTGATGTTTTTTCGAACACCTTCTTCAGTAATTGTTCCTATTGGCACTTCTAATAAATCACTTTCTGTAATGTCTAAATCAGCTCTTTTTATGTGAATCTGATTTTTTGTTGGCATTTCTCTATCGAATACTTTCATTGCAAGAGGAATCAAGTCAGGATGTGCTACCCAAGTTCCATCGTGTCCGTTTCTAACTTCTCTTTCTTTATCGGCAATTACTTTATTGAAAGCGATGGTATTAGCTTCCGGATTATTCTTAATTGGTATTTGTGCTGCCATTCCACCTATAGCGTGAATATTTCTTTTGTGGCAACGTTGAATTACCAGTTGAGAATACGCACTCATAAAAGGCGATGTCATAGTTACTTGGTCTCTGTTTGGTACTATGAAAGCGGGGTTGTTTCTTAGTTTTTTGATATAGGAAAAGATATAATCCCAACGCCCACAGTTAAGTCCTACGATGTGTTCCTTTAATTCGAAAATAATTTCGTCCAGTTGAAAACTGGCAGTTATTGTTTCTACTAATACCGTTGTTTTTATAGTACCTCTTTGCATTCCCAGATAATCTTCGGTAAAATCAATTACCTCGTTCCACCATCTCGCTTCCAGATAGTGTTCTAGTTTTGGGATATAATAATAAGGAGCTGTTCCGTCTTTTAGTAATTGTTTGAAGTTATGAAAGGCATACAATCCAAAGTCAACAAGCGAACCTGATGCTTCTTGGTTGTCGATCAATAGGTGTTTCTCTTGCAAATGCAAACCTCTTGGACGAACTAGTAAAACAGCAGTATCGTCATTCAATTGGTATTTTTTATTTTTTGCAACATCCTCAAGACTTATTGTTTTGTTCACTGCATCTCTAAGATTTTGTTGTCCTTGCATTAAATTACTCCAAGTAGGAGAAGTGCTGTCTTCAAAATCAGCCATGAAAGTTTTAGCCCCCGAATTCAATGCGTTGATGACCATTTTTCTATCGACAGGCCCTGTTATTTCCACTCTTCGATCTAATAGATCTTTTGGAGTTGTAGCTGCTTGCCATTCGTTATCACGAATATTTTTTGTTTCGATTGGGAAACTTGGCAAAGCACCTGCATCAAATAACAGTTGTTGTTTTTTGCGATCTTCTAATAGTTCAATTCGGCTGCTGTTAAAACGATGGTGTAAATTAGTTAAATACTCCATCGCATCTTCGGTTAGTACATCTGGGAATTGCTGATTTTTTCCAGCGTTAATTCTTAATGTTTTTTCGAAAGTTTCGGTTGTTTGTTTCATGGTTAAAATGTTTTACATGACAATGTTACGAAAAGTTATTTATAAAACAAGCGAACGTACGCTAAAAATGTAAAAAACTTTTTATCGCTGTTTTTATTTTTTGGCGTATATTTGAAATATGAACGTAGAAAAGGATTATATCAAATTGATTTTTGGGCTTAAGCTCAAGCAAGCACGTACTAATAAGGATTTGTCATTGTTTGGTTTGGCCAAAATTACAGAGCTTTCAAAGTCGTATTTGAACGAAATAGAAAAAGGTAAAAAATATCCAAAGACGGATAAGATTATTCTTTTGGCTGAAAAGCTCGAAGTTTCATACGATCATATGGTTTCTTTAAAGTTAGATAGTAATCTGGCGCCTATTGGTGAGATTTTGAAATCGGGTATTTTAAAAGAAATTCCTTTGGATATTTTTGGGATTCAAGAAAATGATTTGATAGATATTATTGCTAATGCACCTGCAAAAGTCAATGCGTTTATCAGTACAATTATTGAGATTGCCCAACATTATAACTTAACTCGTGAAAGTTTTTTCTTGGCTGCTTTGCGATCGTATCAGGAAGCGCACAATAATTATTTTGAAGACTTGGAGCAGAAAGTTCTAGATTTTTCTAAAGCGTTTCATATCGATATTAACACTAAAATTTCTTTAGAAGAGTTGATGTCTGTGTTGACTGATGAGTATGGTTACACTATAAAAGAGATCGTTTTTTCGGAACAAGAGGAGCTTGGGGATTTGCGTTCTATTTATGTGCCAAAAAGTAAAACCTTATTACTCTCTTTAGGTATAGACTCACAACAAAAAGCCTTTATATTGGCTAAAGAAATAGCTTATAATTACCTTGAGATAACTAATAGGTTATATACATTTAGCTGGATTAAATTCGAAAATTTCGATCAGGTTTTAAATAATTTTTATGCTTCTTATTTTGCTGGAGCATTGTTAATGCCAAGGAAGCAACTTGTGGAAGAATTGAATTTGTTTTTATTGAAGACTGATCCAAAGCCACAAGAAATGATTCAATTGATGGAGCGATTTAATGTGTCTCCAGAATCCTTTTACCAAAGGTTAACGAATATTTTACCCAAAGATTTTCAGTTAAAAAATATTTTTTTCCTGCGAATGTCTCATAAAATAGGATCAGATAAGTACCAAATAAAAAAAGAGTTGCATATCACGAACCAGCACGAACCACATGCTAATGAAATGAATGAGCATTATTGTAGGCGATGGGTATCTGTGAAAACAATAAAAGCTTCATTAGAGCAAAATAGAATACACTATTTAGACGCGCAAATTTCGCATTATGAAAACAGTAATAATGAGTATTTGGTTTTTTCATCAGCAACCGAAGACCCTTTTAAAAAGGATTATTTAAGGAGTATTTCAGTGGGGATTATGATCACCCCAAGTATGAAGAAAAAGTTTAAGTTTATTGATAATCCTTCATTACAGAGGCAAACTGTAGGTGTTACATGTGAAACTTGTGCAGTAAAAAATTGCGAAGTAAGAGCTTCGGAGCCTATTCATTTGCAACAAAAAATCAGAAACGAAAACACGGATTCAGTAGTTCAAAAATACATGGAAAAATACAGTTAAACTTTTTATCATTGTTGCGCGTTTTATAATTGTGAGTGTGAATCGAGGGTTCGAATGTGCCTATAGGCACTAAATAGTGGTAGACTACATGAATTGGAGCCAATTTAGCGTGCCGTAGGTACGCAATACTATCGTTTTGTTGCGTACCTACGGCACGCTAATGAATTTTGAACCTAATTACTACCAACATTTAGAGCCTAACGGTACAAAACACAAACTTCGAACGCTTGATCCGTAAAGAGAACAAGAGTCTGTATGCCGATACGACTTTTCATAAAAAATGTGTCGGATTTATACTAGAAACTCATTGATTTTGTTACATTTTCGCATCTTGATTTTCTTAATTACTTGAAGAAAGAAGAGCGGAATTTATATTAATCGCCAATCAATCAATAAAGACACGGTTTTTGAGTCTGCTATTAGTTGAATTAAAACACTTTAAAATCATTATAAATAACAACGATAAGGTTGTAGTTCAGCCGTGTTTTCTCTATTTTTGTGATATTTTTCAAAACAAATTATTCAAATCTTATGGCAAAATCTGCATTATTGAAGTCGTCGATAGCTAAAAAAGTTGCTATGGCGCTTTCAGGAATTTTTTTAATGCTGTTCTTAGCACAGCATTTTTTTATTAATATGACTTCGGTTTTTAGTTCTTCTACTTTCAATTCGATTTCGCATTTTATGGGTAATAATCCATTAGTGCAATTTGTAATCCAGCCGATTTTGATCGTTGGAGTTATTTTTCACTTTATTATGGGTTTCGTATTGGATTTTCAAAACAGAAAAGCAAGGCCAATCGCATATGCGAAAAACAATGGTGCTGCTAATTCTTCTTGGGTATCAAGAAATATGATTATTACTGGTTCAGTTGTCTTAGCTTTCTTAGGGCTACATTTTTATGATTTCTGGGTTCCGGAAATGGCATACAAATATGTGGAATTTGGTCCGTTAGACGAGACTAGATATTTCCACGAACTTGCTGAAAAATTTGAAAGCCCAGTGCGTACTGCATTGTACTGTTTATCATTTGTATTGTTATCATTACACTTGAAACATGGTTTCAGTTCTTCTTTTCAATCAGTAGGACAAAATAATAAATACACTAAAGGAATGAAAAATTTCGGATTAGGATTTGCATTTGTAGTTCCTTTCGGATTTATTTTTATTGCTTTATTTCATCATTTCAATCATTAATATTCAATTATAATGGCATTAGACTCAAAAATCCCAAATGGCCCAATTGCGGACAAATGGACAGATTATAAAGATCATATTAATTTAGTAAATCCAGCTAACAAACGTAATTTAGATGTTATCATTGTTGGTACTGGACTAGCTGGAGGTTCTGCTGCTGCAACATTGGCAGAATTAGGATATAACGTAAAAGCATTTTGTTTTCAAGATTCACCACGTCGTGCGCACTCTATTGCGGCACAAGGGGGAATCAATGCGGCAAAAAATTATAAAGGAGACGGAGATTCAGTTCATAGATTATTTTATGACACTGTAAAAGGAGGAGATTACCGTGCTCGTGAAGCAAACGTACATCGTCTTGCTGAAGTTTCTAACAATATTATTGATCAATGTGTGGCTCAAGGGGTTCCATTGGCACGTGAATATGGTGGATTGCTTGACAACCGTTCTTTTGGTGGTGCCTTGGTTTCTCGTACTTTTTATGCACAAGGACAAACAGGACAACAATTGTTATTAGGAGCTTATTCTGCAATGAACCGTCAAATCGGTCGTGGAAAAGTAAAAATGCACAACCGTCACGAAATGCTAGATTTAGTAATTGTTGACGGAAAAGCAAGAGGAATTATCGCTCGTAACTTGGTTACAGGTGAAATCGAAAGACATTCTGCTCATGCAGTGGTTATTGCTTCTGGAGGATACGGAAACGTTTTCTTCTTGTCAACAAATGCAATGGGTTCTAATGCTACTGCAGCTTGGAAAATCCACAAAAAAGGAGCATTCTTTGCTAATCCTTGTTACACACAAATTCACCCTACTTGTATTCCAGTTTCTGGAGATCACCAATCAAAATTAACTTTGATGTCGGAATCTCTTCGTAATGACGGACGTATTTGGGTTCCTGCAAATATCGAAGATTCAAAAGCGATCCGTGAAGGAAAGAAAAAAGCAATTGATTTAACTGAGGCGGAAAGAGATTATTTCTTAGAAAGAAGATACCCAGCTTTTGGTAACTTAGTACCTAGAGATGTTGCTTCTCGTGCGGCTAAAGAAAGATGTGACGCTGGTTTTGGAGTAAACAAAACAGGTGAAGCAGTTTATTTGGATTTTGCTGCAGCGATTCAACGTTACGGAAAAGAGCAAACTTTTGTAAAAGGACTTGATTCTAACGATAATGCACTTGTTACTAAATTAGGTACTGAGATTGTAAAAAGTAAATACGGGAATTTATTCCAGATGTATTATAAAATTGTAGATGAAGATCCATATACTTCACCTATGATGATTTACCCAGCGGTACATTACACAATGGGTGGAACTTGGGTTGATTATAACTTACAAACTACTATTCCAGGATGTTTCTCTATTGGAGAATCAAACTTCTCAGATCACGGAGCAAACCGTTTAGGAGCTTCGGCTTTGATGCAAGGTTTAGCTGATGGATATTTTGTATTGCCATATACTATCGGGGATTATTTGTCACCAGATATTAAAATGGGAACTATCTCTACTGATTTGCCTGAGTTTGAAGCTGCTGAAAAAGCAGTTAAAGACCAAATTGAGAAATTTATGAACAATAACGGAACACATTCTGTTGACTATTTCCACAAGAAATTAGGAAAAATTATGTGGGACAAAGTAGGTATGGCTCGTAATGCTAAAGGTCTTAACGAAGCTATTGTAGAAATCGCCGCTTTACGTGAAGAGTTTTACAAAGACGTTAAAGTGCCAGGAACTGACAAAGGATTCAACCAGGAATTAGAAAAAGCGACTCGTGTTGCTGATTTCTTGGAGCTAGGTGAATTGTTTGCCAAAGATGCTTTGCACCGTAACGAATCTTGTGGAGGTCACTTCCGTGAGGAATATCAAACTGAAGAAGGAGAAGCAAAACGTGATGACGAAAACTTCGCATACGTTGCCGCTTGGGAATACAAAGGAAAACCAAGTGACGCTGTTTTACATAAAGAAGCTTTGGTATTTGATGCCGTTAAACTTGTTCAAAGAAATTACAAGTAGAAAGTTAAGAGCCAAAAGCCAATAGTAAAAGATAATGAGTGATATTAAAACATATAAGGATTTATTAATTTGGCAAAAAGGCATCTTACTTGTAAAAGTTGTTTACAATAATTTAGAGGGTTTTCCCAAAGACGAAGTTTTTGGTTTAACTAGTCAAATAAAAAGAGCAGCTGTTTCAATTCCTTCAAATATTGCTGAAGGATGGGGTAGAAGTTCGACTTTAAGCTATGTTCATTTTTTGAAAATTGCTAGAGGTTCTTTATTTGAATTAGAAACACAATTTATTATTGCAAAAGAGTTGAATTTTATAAATGAATTAAAATTTAACGAGATAACACAAATTATTACTGAAGAAAGTAAAATGTTAAACGCCTTTATAAAGTCATTAAGCAAGTAGTATAACTTTTGCCTTTTGCCTTTTGGCTAATAAACTAAAATACAATGAAACTTACATTAAAAATATGGCGTCAAAAAAACGCCCAAGATAAAGGAGCAATGGTTGATTATCAAATCGACGGAATTGAGCCAGATATGTCATTCCTTGAAATGCTTGACGTATTTAATGAAGATTTAATTAACAAAGGTGGCGAGCCAGTTGCATTTGATCACGATTGTCGCGAAGGAATTTGCGGAATGTGTTCTTTGTACATCAACGGTGAAGCTCACGGGCCAGATAGAGGAGTAACTACTTGTCAATTGCACATGCGTATGTTCAAGGACGGTGATACTATTACAATCGAGCCTTTCCGTGCAGCTGCTTTCCCAGTAGTAAAAGATTTAGTTGTTGACCGTAGTTCATTTGATAGAATCCAACATGCAGGAGGATTTATATCAGTGAATACATCAGGAAACACAATTGATGCTAATACAATTCCAGTCAACAAGGACGATGCTGATGCATCTTTTGATGCAGCTTCATGTATTGGTTGTGGAGCTTGTGTTGCCTCTTGTAAAAACTCATCGGCAATGTTATTCGTAGCAGCCAAAGTTTCTCAATATGCATTATTGCCACAAGGTAAAGTTGAAGCTGTTGATCGTGTATTAAACATGGTAAGCCAAATGGATGCCGAAGGTTTTGGTAACTGTACTAACACTGGAGCATGTGAGATAGAATGTCCTAAAGGAATTTCTTTAGAAAACATCGCTCGTATGAATAGAGAGTATATGTCAGCAAGCTTGAAAGGGTAATTTAAGTCATAAAGTCAAATGTCTTAAAGTCGAAAGCTTTAAGCCAATAGTTTTAAAAAACGCATTCATTTATTTGAATGCGTTTTTTGTTTTTGGGGTGCCTTACGGTCGGGCTATGCGTTACAATCTTTTATTCCATTGCATTTCATAAAAGGATTTTCACTGTTATCCCTCACCCGAAAAAGTAATTAATGCACATAAATTTGTCCTTTCGACGAAGGAGAAATCACATTAGTTGCTCTCTTTATGTGATTTCTCCCGATGGTCGAAATGACAAAAAAATCTTAATTTAATAACATTGACTGCTTTCTTCATCCGAGAGATTTTGAGCTAAGAATAAATATTATAGAAAATAGAGTTGCTTATTTGTAGTAATTTATTTATTATATTTGGCATAGAATGCACAACAATAATCGCAACAAATATTCGCCAATCTACCCGATTTGGGGTGTGTAGGCGCTACTTTGTAGCGAGTATATACAAGTTATGCAACATTTTAAAACGACAACAGTGAAAAGAACTATTCCAACAATATTGTTTCTTTTTTTATCAATATTAATTTATTCTCAAGATTCTAAAATGAAGATTGAAGAAAATAGATTTATTGAAAGAAGGAATAACAAATTCGGTATAACGGACAGTTTACAAAACGTTATAATTCCATTTAAATATGATTTCATAGAATATGAAAATCAACGATTGATTGTACGTAAAAATAACTTGAATGGACTTTTTTCTCTTGAAAATAAAGAACTAGTACCTATAGAATTTAAATTTATCTTAGCACGGAAAAATGATAGATTTATTCTCTGTAAAAATAATTCAACAGACGGATTATGTGATACGAATGGAAAAATTATTATACCAGTAGAATATAAAAACGTTTCTTCAACAGAAAACGATGACTTTTATATAACCGAAAATGAAAATAATCTGAATGGCGTTTATGATTATAATGGGAAAAATATAATTCTAGAAGAATATAAATTTTTCACAGTTGACGAGTATAAAATATTTGCTACTAAACATAATAAAGCGCAAATTATTGATCTCCAAAATTCAAAAAATAATATTGACTTAGATGAAAAAATTGAATTAATTGAAACTCTAAGACACCATGCAATGGGTGAAAATTTATTTCAAATTATAAAAAAGGAAAATAAATTTGGTCTTATAAACTCGAAAAATGAAACAATAATTCCAAACATTTATGATGAAATTAAATCGTCAGAAAATTGGAGATATTTTATAATCAAGCAGAACAACAAAATTGGATTGATAAATGTCAATGGAACTGTAACTAAAAAACCAATTTATGACAATATTCAGCTACGAAAAGAATATATCATCTTACAGAGAAACAACTTAAAAGATGAATATTACTCATACGAAAACTAATGAAAACGTTGCATAACCACCATTTTGAGCTAGCTGGAATTTAGTGGGATTATCGTTTCGCATCAAGTTTACGTTAAGCCGAAAACTGAGCGTTTACGAATTTCCAGCCATCTCAAAGTGTCGAAACGTTAGTGGCTAGTTAACACCAAATGTAAAAAAAGAAAATTATGAAAAAGATACTTTTTAGTGCAATAATACTTTTATCAATTAATAGCTTCGGACAAAAACTGACAGGAAAAGCTCAAGGATTGAGAATTACAAAACAAGAGATTATTTCTGAAAATGACACAATTATTAACGTTGTATACAAAAACGAAATTGAGAATAAAAAAAAGCCGGCTTATTTTATAAATGGAAAGCTAATTAATGAAGGTATTTTAAGAACTATAAATCCAAATGAAATTGCAACCTATAATGTTGAAAAAAAAAATATTGAAATCGAAAATGTAAAATACCACGAACAACTTTATTTAGTAACTAAATCAATATATAAACCTAAATTAATTTCATTAAATAATTTAAAAGCTAAATATACAAACCTAAAAGCAAAGACAACAATCTTTAAAATTGACAATGCTATAGTGAATGCAGATTATAATAATTTTATAGTTGACGAAAATTATATTTTAAAAATTATTGTTGAGCCGTTTGAAAATAAAAACGAAAAATTGAATGTGAATTTCGTGAATTTGATTACTAAATCAGAGGAGAATATTAAAAAATCAAAAGAAATAATATTACGTGGGAAAGATGAATTTGCGATAAATAAATAACCAGCCTGTAACAGCCATTTTTAGCTAGTAGGAATTTAGTGGAATTAACGTTTCGCATCAAGTTTTCATAAAGCCTAAAATTGAGCGGTTACGAACTTCCAGCCATCTCAAAGTGGCAAAACGTTGTAGAGTATGACTTAAAAAAAAGAGAAAACATAATAACTTATTACTTCTAACTTAAAAATTATTAAACAAATTAAAATTGGGAATTTAACTTTCTCAAAAAAAGCAATTCAAACAATTATATTTGGTCTTTTTTATACTGGAATTTTAATTGGAGCTTTAACTGCTCATCGCATTAAAACAGAAACAAATTTCAATTTTGGTTTACTAGTAATTTTCAGTATTCCGATTTGGTTTATATTGAAATCTAAATTAAAAACTGAAATAATTAAAAAGGTATAATAATTTTTCTTGTACCCGATAGCGCGGATTTTTAATCCGTGCCCGCAAAGAAATTTTATTTTATTTTTACACATAAAGTAATATAATAACATATAAATCAATATTTAAATGAAAACATCAATTAGGAAATATGCAGAAATCGCAAGAGAATTAAAAGTAAATTATCCTAAATTAACGGAATATGAAATTTTAACTTTAGCCATTCAGATTGAAAGAAATGAGATTTTAGAAAATGGCTTAGTTGTAAGTTCAAATGATAATGAACCAAGTGGTATTGAAGCTATCGCAATCGCTTTAGGTTATACTCGTTCGCAATAAGCTGTAAGCTATGATTGCAAAGCTGATAATACCCGAAGCGAGGATTTGCAATCCGTGCCAGCACTGTAATTAAAAAACATATTATATCAAAAAACGCATCCATTGATTTGGATGCGTTTTTTTATGGAATAATTTAATTTTAAAACATTTTAGTCTTTCCATCCCCAAGGAGCCGATGGAGTTGGAGCCATTTTTGTCAAATCAAATTTCACGGTAAACAGTCGGTCTGAACCTATTCGTCTTAAATTATAGGTAAACGAAGTTTCATCCAGCGTAATCCACCAAACATTGGCAGCAGCATTTGGAATTAAATCATAAGTTTGTTGGTCAGCCGGAAAAAATTGAAGCGTTGCCGAACCAGAATTAGTGGTTGTCCCACCATATTGAGTAACTGCATCTTCTGATCCATCTTCGTGACGGTGGTCGTGTTTCAATTGGATGCGATCATTTTTATAGGTTAACACCCAAGTTCTTGACTTGTCGTCTCCCACAAAAAACGGAATCCTAATGGTATTTTCATTGCAATTACGAACGTGCATTAGTAGTTTTTTGCCTCGAAAAGTATCGTTTGCAGCTCCTTCGGTCACCTCTCCTTCAAAAGATTTACCACACTGTTTTTGTAAATTTCCCCAAAAAAGTTTCGCTCCCGACTTATCTTGTCCAAAAATCATAATTGAGAATAACATCGTGCATAAGAATAGTGTCTTTTTCATAAAACCTTTTTTTTGCTAATATAATGAACTTAGTCTATTGTGATATTTCTTATTTTTATGAAAAAATTGATAATGCAAGTAATTTTAGGTGCAAACGGAATAATTGGTGAGGAATTAGCAAA
Source organism: Flavobacterium sp. K5-23 (assembly GCF_023278045.1). Taxonomy (NCBI): domain Bacteria; kingdom Pseudomonadati; phylum Bacteroidota; class Flavobacteriia; order Flavobacteriales; family Flavobacteriaceae; genus Flavobacterium; species Flavobacterium sp. K5-23. The sequence goes on along the minus strand of NZ_CP056783.1, from coordinate 635,430 downwards.
AGAATTGCGGGCTAATTACACGAATGAAGTAAAATTAGTGGGACGAAATCCTCAAAAAGTTAATGTGGATGATATCTTATTCAAAGGGGATTTGCTTAATATTGAAGATGTTATTAAAGCTTTAGAAAACGCTGAAATCGCCTATTTAACTGTTGGTCTTCCTTATAAATCGGATGTGTGGATAAGAGATTGGCCTATAATTATGCAAAATGTTATCGTAGGATGCAAAGCTAATAACTGTAAACTGGTTTACTTTGACAATACCTATGCTTATCCTCAAGACAGCGAAATTCAAAATGAAAACACACCTTTAAATTCTATTGGTAAGAAAGGAAACGCCAAAAAAATTGCTGCTGAAATTTTGTTGAATGCCATAAAAGAAAAAGATATCAATGCTGTGATATGTAGAGCACCGGAATTTTATGGTCCTGGAAAAACAAAAGGAATTACGAATACCCTCATTTTTGAAAAACTTAAAGCAGGTAAAAAACCCAAAGTATTCCTAAAAGACGATGTGTTACGAACTTTAATCTACACGCCTGATGCAAGTAAGGCAATGGCGTTGATAGGAAACACTCTAGAAACCTATGGACAGACTTGGCATCTTCCTTGTGATGATAACAGACTAACTTATAAAGGAATACTAGATGAAATATCAGCGCAATTAGGCAGAATAATAAAGTATGATGTTTTGAATGCTTATCTATTAAAAGTGGGTTCATTATTTAATGCAAATATTAGAGAAACGCAAGAACTACTTCCTCGTTATGCTATTGATAATATTTTTGATTCATCAAAATTCAAGAAAAGATTTCCTGATTTTAAAGTAACTTCTTATCAAGAAGGAATTAGAACTATAATTGAAGATTACGATATAAAATAGAACTTCAGCTTTCCTTAGAGCCCTGTTAGTATGGAAAATCCGTATTTTTATTATAAAAAAACAACTAAATGAACAATGAAACTTTTGGCATCACATTTCAATATGCAATTTGCTTAAAATATAAACTTGAAAACTATATATCTATAGAAAGAGTTGACGATGATTTACTGGATTTATTTATCAGTTCAAATATAATTTCTGAAATTTTCACAGGAAGGGAACCAATTCAATATTTATCGGATTCAAAAGAATTCACTTCTTCTTTCATTAAAAGATGTCCTCACAATTTTTTACTGGCAAATGACGAAACTTTTTCGGTAAGAACATTTCAAGCAAGCGGAAAAATGTTTGCTCCTAAAGTTGTTGGGCAAGCAGGCGATGAGACTTTTAATCATTTCTTTGGGCATTTAACAACAGAAGATATTTCAAGAAAAAACTTTAAAGAATTTTGCCTAAAACATATTGATGAAATGTTGCCTATTATAGTTGATTACGCTTTAGTTAGCGACTATAATTGTTGGCTTTATTTTAAAGACAAAACATTTCATTACGAAATTCTAAAAAGAGATGATTTACCTGAATTGACATTCGACTATAAAAATTTCACTTTCACTAAACCAACAGCAGCTGAATGGGTTGAGTCAAATACAATAAAATATAAAGGAAAAACGGTTGTTGAATTACAATTACATACAAATCGTGCAGGATATAAAATTAGATTACATCGAGAAAATTTCCCGTCATTATTAAAAGTTGAAAAAAAAATAAATAATTCATTGCTTGGAGACACAGTTGAACTAGCCATTTGTAATGTTTTTGAACTTGATTCAGGAATAAACAATGACAGATTGCTAAACAACTCTGACAAGATAATTTTAAAAGCCTTTGAAGAGCATTACACAATTAATAAACCGAATTTATTTCCTTTGAAGCCAGTAAAATATTCAGGAACTGAGAAAAGAGAACGTGGCGGTCATAGTAAAAGCGGTGTTGATTTTTTTCTTGAAAACAATGCGACTTTATCAGTAAAAACCAATAAGTCAAAAGCGTTTAAAGTTTGTCCACCAGAAGTTGGGCAACCATCACCAAAAACATTTGACTTGCATTTTTCAAAAAAAGGATGGTACGAAGGAAAAATGAATGAAGAAAAATTCAGGCTTTTAGTAAAAGACAAAGAAAAACTATCGTTGCTTTTAAGCGAATACGTAAAATATTTAAATGAATGTGATTACCTTTTATGGTCATTGTATTTAAATGAAAACAATGTAAGTTCTAAACTTGTTGTAAAATCTGATTTGGAGAACATTTTATTTAATCCAAATTTAATCGATTATTCTAATGACTTTACTAAGAAAAGTAGCGTCACGATTAAATACGGAAAAAGCAGTTTTTCGTTAGGTGAATTTCAAGTGCATTCTGCAAGAAATTCATTAAAATTCAGATTTAATTTTAATAATTTACTTGCTATAAATGAAGAGTCATAATTCCGGTTAGCTCAAGCTTAATATCATTAAGTTAATGAAATCTATCACATTATTTAAGCCTTTGTAGAGTATTCTTAGAGTGTCATTAAGTAAAGTGTAAATTATATTTCTTCTTCCTCATCCATAAATGGTATTGATAGATTAGCAAGGAATAGCTATTTATATTTTCTATATTTGGAATATCAAACTTCTTACAATGAGAAAATTATTTTGTCTGTCATTATTATTGGTTTCAATTTCTTCAATAGCCCAAACTAACCTGCATAGCTATGTAAACCCATTGATAGGGACGGGCGGACACGGTCATACTTTTCCTGGTGTAACGGCTCCTTTTGGGATGGTTCAATTATCCCCTGATTCTAGAGTAGATGGTAGTTGGGATGGATGTGGAGGCTACCATTACAGCGATAATTTTATTTTTGGTTTTTCGCATACCCATCTTAATGGAACTGGCGTTTCTGATTTTGGAGATATTATGTTGATGCCAACAATGGGTGAGCCTAATTTCGATAATAAAGAATATGGTTCTAAATTTTCTCATTTAAATGAAAAGGCTGCAGCGGGATATTATGGTGTAAAGCTCGATAAACACAATATTGACGTTGCTTTGACTGCATCAACAAGAGTTGGGTTTCATCAATATACTTTTAATAACAGTGGTCAAGCCAATGTGATTTTAGACCTCAATCACCGTGACAAGTTGTTGTATGGCGAGGTTAGAATCATAGATAACAAAACCATCGAGATTCTTAGAAGGAGTGAAGCCTGGGCGCGAGATCAATATGTATATGCACGTATAGAGTTCAATCAACCTATGACAGTTTCTAAAACAAAAGGGAATGGAAATCAAAACTCAAAATTCTTTTCAGGCACTGAGATAGCTTTGAGCTTCACGAAACAAGTTACTAAAGGAGAAAAAATAGAAATTAAAGTGTCACTTTCGCCAACTGGACATGAAGGAGCAAAGCTTAATATGTCCGAAATTGAACATTGGGATTTTGATAAAGTAAGAATACAAACAGAACAACTCTGGGATAAAGAATTGTCAAAAATCGAGGTTACTTCAAATGACAAAGACAAGCTTAGTGTTTTTTATACTGCTTTGTACCATACGATGACACAACCTAATATCGCTCAGGATTTAGACGGAAAATATAGAGGAAGGGATAATCAAATACATCAAACGGAGGGTTTTGATTATTATTCGGTGTTTTCCCTTTGGGATACTTTTCGAGCAGCGCATCCATTGTACACTTTAATTGATAGAAAACGAACCTCTGATTTTATAAATACTTTTATTAAACAATACGAACAAGGTGGGAGATTGCCGGTTTGGGAATTAGCCTCTAATGAAACGGATTGCATGATTGGGTATCACTCTGTTTCGGTTATTGCGGATGCTATGGTCAAAGGGATAAAAGGTTTTGATTACGAAAAAGCGTATGAAGCGTCAAAACACAGTGCAATGCTAGATCATTTGGGATTGGAATCGTACAAGAAAAACGGTTTTATTGCTATGGATGACGAACACGAAAGTGTTTCTAAAACTCTTGAATACGCTTATGATGATTGGTGTATTGCTCAAATGGCAACTTTATTAAATAATGAAAAGGATTATCAGTATTTTATGAAACGCTCCCAAGGCTGGAAAAATGTTTTTGATTGGAAAACAGGATTTATGAGACCAAAGAATAATGGGGGTTGGTTAAAGCCATTTGACCCAAAAGAAGTCAATAACAATTATACTGAAGGGAATTCATGGCAGTATTCTTTTTTTGTTCCTCAAGACATACCCGGAATGATAGCTGCATATGGAGGGAAACAAAAATTTGAAGCAAAACTGGATGAAATGTTTAGTAGCGAAGCTAAAACTACAGGTAGGAAACAAGTTGATGTTACCGGGTTGATAGGGCAATATGCTCACGGTAATGAGCCAAGTCATCATATGGCCTATTTGTATAATTATGTAGGCAAACCAGAAAAAACCACCGAAAAAGTTCATTTCATATTAAATGATTTTTATAAAAACGAGCCTGATGGATTAATAGGGAATGAAGACTGTGGGCAAATGAGCGCTTGGTATGTATTGAGTGCAATGGGAATTTATGCCGTTACACCAGGGAACCCAGAATGGAGTTTGACTAAGCCTTATTTTGATTCCATCAAAGTGAACTTTGAAGACGGTACTTCCAGTAAAACGGAAAATTATCAAGGGTTTTCAAAATATTTTGGTTTGAACCAAAGAAGTGAAATTGCCGCTTCTCAGTATCAAAAGATCAATCCGGTTCCTGTAATTCATGCTAGTAGTAAATCGTTTAAGAACAAAACGACTATTGCTATCGATGATTTAAATAAAAGCAAATTATTTTATTCGTTTACAAATACTAATGATTTTAAAGAATATGTTGCTCCTTTTGAAATCGATAAATCAGTAACCGTTTATTGCTATAGTGTCAATGAATCAAATGTGAAGAGTACTATTGTTTCTTCTACTTTTTTCAAAAAACCTAACAATTGGACCATAGCAATTCAGTCTAAATTCAACTCCCAATACACGGCAGGGGGAGATGAAGGTATAATTGATGGAATACTAGGCACGGAAAACTGGAAAAAAGGGGACTGGCAAGGATATCAAAGCCAAGACTTTGAGTGTGTTATTGATTTACAAAAAGAACAAAAAATAACTGAATTATCGGCTAATTTTCTCCAAGATAGCCGTTCGTGGATTTTAATGCCAAAAAAGGTGGAGTTTTACAGTTCAAAGGATAATGTTAATTTTACTTTGGTGAAAACCATCGAAAATGAATTAGACCCTAAAGAATATGATATAAAAATATTGGATTTTAAAGGCACAATAAAACCAACAGCTGCTAAATACATCAAAGTAATTGCATATAATTATGGCAAACTTCCTTTATGGCATCAAGGTTATGGCGGGGATGCATTTATATTTGTAGATGAGATCACAGTGAAATAATTATTGTTAGAACTAATTTTAAATCTCAAAAAGAAACACAATGAAAGTAGCCTTAATTCAATCATCGTTAATCTGGGAAAATCCAGACGCAAACAAAGCCTATTTCGAAGATAAAATCAATGCGATTGCTGATGATGTCAATCTAATCGTGCTTCCAGAAATGTTTACTACGGGTTTTACAATGCATCCAGTCAAAGTAGCGGAAACTATGAATGGGAAAACGGTAATATGGATGCAATCTTTGGCGAAAGCCAAAAATGCGGCAATTACGGGAAGTGTTGTGATTGAAGAAAATGCTAATTTTTATAATAGAATGTTGTTCGTATTCCCGTCTGGAGAAATCCAACATTACGACAAAAGGCATTTGTTTACACTGGCTGGTGAAGACAAGGTCTATTCTCGTGGCAACCAAAAATTGATTGTGGAATATCTAGGTTGGAAAATCTGTCCTTTTGTGTGTTATGATTTGAGATTCCCTGTTTTTTCTCGTAATGTTGAGAATTACGACTTGTTGATTTATGTGGCAAGTTGGCCAAAAATAAGAATAAAAGCTTGGGATACTTTGCTAGCCGCAAGGGCGATTGAAAATATGAGTTATACCATTGGTGTCAATAGAATAGGAACGGATGGGAATGGATATGAATATATAGGACACTCACAAGTCGTGGATTACTTGGGTGAATATATAATAGCTCCAAACGAACAAGAGGGTGTTTATATAACAACCTTGGATAAATCTAAATTAACTGAAGTTCGTGAAAAGCTGGGTTTTTTAAATGATCAAGACCCATTTGAACTGAAATAGTTTTATTTTTTATCCGTTTTCTTTTTTGGTTCAGGTGTGTAAGGAATGCTTAGGTCAAAAGCTTGTGTCACATCCCAATTAGCTCGTATATCTATTTCTTTTGAAAAGTAAATTACCTCTTCTGAATAGCGTTTTTCTAAATAATTTCCAGGATCGTATTCTTTGTTCTTATTCTCGTCATAAATGAGTCGAAGAGTAAAAAGAGCAGGCTCCAGTAGATTGAAATCGATAGTAGTGTTTTCTTCAGAATATTCTGAAGCGATAACTTCTCCTTTATCGTTTGTCAATTCAACAATGACTGGAAAATGTTTTACGTTTTGAAGCGTTACTCTAAGGTTTCCATAATCAGTTGTGTTTTTTGTGGTTATTTTATATGTTAGGCTGTCGTTTGATTGTTCGAAAAAGTCAGTAAAAGCACCTGGTAAAAACGAAAAAGTATATTTTTCATCCACCTCTTTCTTGAAATCCAGGTATAATCGCTGGTTGAATTCATCTTTTTGAGTGGTGAAATCCACAGAAACACCTAGCTTATTAGTAAGTTTAATTTTAGAATTGTCAACCTTTGTGAGTGGAGTAGTAGTCTCCAGGGTATATCTGTCCCTGAAATTTAGAGTGTTATTCTGCATTGAAGAAATGCTTAGCGTATCGGCTTTTAGTTCTTTTATTTTAAAAGGATAATCAGTTGTAAACTTGTCTTTGGTTACATTGATATTTAAAGAATCGGCTTTCATTGGTTTAAACCATATTTGAATCGAATCTTTTTTTGGTAACTGAGTAATGAGAGTTGGAATAATCGTTTTGCCGTTTTTTAATGTGATTTTTGGTTTGCTGTCAGAGGTGATTTTTTTTCCTTCATAACCCATAATCATTCGGTTTCCGGATGCTTGACTTGGTTTGAAAGATTTAAAAGGAAGCGTTTCCTTGAATAACTCTAATTCGAATATAGTATCATTCGGAATGTTGATGTAATGTTTAATAAACCCAATTTTTTCTTCTTTTGGATTGAATTTATTGTTGTTGTTGCGATCTTTTAATGCAACTAATAAGTATTTCCCAGCTTTTAGATTGTCTAATTTAAACGTTTTTAAACTGTCTAGGGTATTCGTAATGTATCTTGGGTTTGCTGAATATATAGCTGAATCTTTAAAAGTAGAATTGACTTCATAGAGCAGTATCGATACAAAAGAATCCACTTCTTTATTAAGGGCATCTTTTATTCGGCCTCCAAGAGCCAAAGAGTCAATATGGTCTCCTGTAGAAAACACGTATTTGAACTGATTGTATGGATTGCCCTCATTATTATCGGCTATACTTTGACCAAAGTTGAAACTGTAAGTTGTGTTAGCTTGTAAAGTGTCTTTCAGTTTAATCGTAATGAACTTGCTTGCTGATGTTGGTGATATTATAGGTTCGTGCGCCATCGGTGGCGAAATAATCAATTGCTTGTTTAAGTTTTTAAGTTTGATGTTTTCGTCAAAAACTAATTTGATTTCGTCTCCTTTAAAGTTGACACTGTAATTTTTCGGGAAGCTTATTTTTAAAACAGGTGCGATTGTATCTTTTGCTCCTCCAGTAATAGAGCCCCTTTTTGCGCAACTAGTCAATAAAAGAGTAAAAAGTATGAATATATAGGTAGGGATATTTTTCAACATATTAAATCAGAATTTGTAGCTACAAAATAACAATTATATTTACTGTAATTGAAACTTTTGTATAAATATTATGAAGGAGAACCGGTTCTTGTAATTAGGGAGGCTTCTTATTGTTTTTGGGGTTATTTGATAAGCGTTAGCAATAGTCTGTGTTTATTTTGAATTATTAATGTTTAAATTTGTATTCGAATAAAAGGACATTGAATCGAATGTATAGTTTGCTTTTCAAAAAATTCCATAAATAACATAATAGTATAATGAGAAAAATAGAACACATAGGAATTGCGGTAAAGGATTTAGAAGTTTCGAATTTAGTTTTCGAAAAATTATTTGGCGCGCCAGCTTATAAATCCGAAGAAGTGGAAAGCGAAGGAGTATCAACTTCTTTTTTTCAAAGCGGTCCCAATAAAATCGAATTATTGGCGGCTACTAATCCTGATAGTCCAATCGCTAAATTTATTGCAAAAAAAGGAGAGGGAATTCATCATATTGCTTTTGATGTTGAAGATATCGTATCGGAAATAGAGCGATTGAAAAACGAAGGCTTTGTTGTTTTGAATGAAACACCAAAAAAAGGCGCCGACAACAAGTTGGTCGCCTTCTTGCACCCCAAAAGCACTAATGGTGTATTGATTGAATTGTGTCAAGAGATAAAATAAAATATTTTTTTCATTTAGTAGGAATCTAATAATCAGTAGTTTTCAATTTTGTTTGATTAATTATTAATGCGAACATAAAAACTAAGTAAAAAACATTTGGAATAATTGAAAATATGTAGTAATATTGCACCTCATAACCGGTCCTATAGCTCAGCTGGTTAGAGCACCTGACTCATAATCAGGTGGTCCCTGGTTCGAGCCCAGGTGGGACCACGAAAACCCTTACATTGAAAAATGGAAGGGTTTTTTTATTTAAAAAAAACAAAGTTTAGCATTTGATAATCTTTAATGAATTCCCTTGCTTTAATGAAATTTAAATACGTGTTTTGCGTTTGGTTTCTTATAAAGAAGAGTTTTTATGAGAAATGCTGAAAGATTAATTTTTTTTAAAGCTATTGATTGCTTATTTTTGAATATATGAAGACGATTTCAGGCAAATTTTATTTCTTAATTTTTTTCCTGTTTGGGACGTTCTTTGCTATTGGGGGTACTACTCCGCATCCTCCAAGTCCGACCGGAAGGCACTTACCTCCGCCTCCTGGGTTGCCAATTGATGATGGAATCGTATTTTTTCTTATTGTAGCGTTAATTTTAGGGTTTTATTTTATTTACACCCGTCAAATAAAAACAAAAACTCCAGTCTAAAGCTGGAGTTTTTTTGTTTCTATGAGTATTCGACATTTATTTGTTGGAGTACAGTCTGGATACATATTTACCAATCACGTCAAATTCAAGATTTATTTTTGAACCAATTTGAAAGTCTTTGAAGTTGGTGTGTTCAAGTGTGTAGGGGATTATAGCGACACTAAAGATATTTTTTCCTGAATTTACCACAGTCAGACTTACCCCATTTACCGTGATTGATCCCTTTTCAATTGTGATGTTGTTTAATGTTTCGTCGTATTCAAACGTGTAATAATGACTTCCGTTTGCTTCTTGAATGTCGATACAAGTACCTATTTGGTCAACGTGTCCTTGTACAATATGTCCGTCAAGGCGGTCGCCTAATTTCATTGCTCTCTCTAGGTTAACGCTGTCTCCTGCTGTCCAATTGGAAAGATTTGTTTTTTTTATTGTCTCGTCAATAGCGGTTACTGTATAGCAATTATCTTTTATGGCTATAACGGTTAGGCATATGCCGTTGTGTGCTACGCTTTGGTCAATTTTTAATTCAGAAGTAAAGTCAGATTCTACTGTAATGTGGATATTGTCTTTCTCTTTTTTTATTTCCTTGATTACACCAAGGGTTTCTATGATACCTGTAAACATTTCTTGTTTTATTTTACTAAATTTGCACTTCAAAATTAGCAATAAATAACTTGAAGACATTATGAAAAATGCAGAAAATATAATTGTTGGAATTTCAATAGGAGATTTGAACGGTATTGGAAGCGAGGTTGTTTTAAAAACATTCGAAGATTCGCGTATGTTTGAACTTTGCACACCTGTTATTTTTGCCAATGTAAAAATAATGTCTTTTATCAAAAAAGGCTTGGGTTCTGAGGTTGTATTGCATGGGATAGACAAATTAGACCAGGTTTTACCGGGTAAGATCAATGTTTTAAATGTGTGGAAAGAAGGGGTGGATTTAAATCCCGGCGAGAACGATGAAAAGATAGGGGAGTTTGCTATAAAATCTTTTGTTGCGGCAACTAAGGCTTTGAAAGAAGGCTTGGTTGACTTGTTAGTGACTGCGCCTATAAATAAGTATAATATCCAGTCGGAAGAATTCAAATTCCCTGGGCATACAGATTATTTAGATCAGGAACTGGAAGGCGATGCGTTAATGTTAATGGTGCAAGATAATTTACGTGTTGGATTATTGACAGATCATATTCCGTTAAACGAAGTGGCTTCACATCTTACGGAGGATTTAATTATTCGAAAAATAGAAACGGTAAGACGTACTTTAGTTCAGGATTTTAGCATCAGTAAGCCTAAAATTGCTGTTTTGGGGTTGAATCCTCATTGTGGTGATGGTGGTGTTATAGGTAAAGAGGAAGATGTTATATTGAAACCTGTTTTGAAAAAAATATTCGAAAAGGGGACTTTGGTGTTTGGGCCTTTTGCAGCAGATGGTTTTTTTGGTAGTAATCAGTATGAGAAATATGATGCTGTTATTGCAACTTATCATGATCAAGGATTGATTCCGTTTAAAACTTTATCGTTTGGTAAGGGTGTAAATTACACAGCGGGTTTAGATAAAATAAGAACGTCTCCTGATCACGGTACTGCATACGACATTGCTGGAAAGGGTGTGGCGGATTATAACTCGTTCAAAGAGGCTGTATATCTTGCTTTGGATGTTTATCGTTCAAGAGCTCAGTATATGGAAATCAGTCAAAAGCCCTTAAAAACAAGGGAAAAATAGCAGTAAATAAAAAAAGACGAATAACGTTATTGGATTTGCAATAATTTTATATCTTTGCACTCCCATCCTGAAGCCTCGGGATAGGGCATAATGTTGTTGAAATGGATATGAGAAAAGAATTTTTAATACCTTTTGTAGGGTTAAAGCTAGGAAAACATCATTTTGATTTTCAAATAAACAATTCGTTCTTTGAAATCTTTGATTATAACGAATTTCAGGATTCAGACATCAAAGTAAATGTGGTCTTGGAGAAAAAAAGCAATATGCTGGAGTTGTTTTTTAAACACGAAGGAACTGTCAATGTTCCTTGTGATTTAACAGCAGAAGATTTTAATTTACCTGTAAAAGGGGAAATGAAGTTGATTGTCCGGTTTGGTGATGAATATAATGATGAAAATGAAGAATTACTTATTCTGCCATTTGGTGAATTTGAAGTTGATTTTACACAATATATATTTGAAGCAATTGTGCTTTCGATACCTTTAAGACGGGTTCATCCTGGGATTGAAGATGGAACTTTGAAAACCGAAGCTCTAACGAAACTCAAGGAATTAGTATTAGAAGAACAACAAGAACACGAAGAAGAACATAAAAAAGAGAATACAGAAGAAGAAAATATTGACCCGCGTTGGGACAAATTAAAAAAACTATTAACGGATAAATAATATAGTAAAATGGCGCATCCTAAGAGAAAAATCTCCAAAACAAGAAGAGATAAAAGAAGAACACATTACAAAGCAACTGTTGCACAGATTGCTACTTGTCCTATCACTGGAGAAGCACATTTATACCACAGAGCTTACTGGCATGAAGGGAAAATGTACTACAGAGGGCAAGTTGTTATAGATAAGTCTGTAGCTGTTGCTTAATACATTTTTGTAAATGATATTTGAACTCTCACTTTTGTGAGAGTTTTTTTGTTGTTTGTCGTTTTCGTTAAATAAGAAGGTTTAAAAAAATAAGATTGAAGATTTTTTCGTAATTTTCAACTCTTTAAAAATTTTTCAAGTGCCTGCATTTGATAAAAATAATCGAATAAAATGAATACAATCACAGCCGCGATTACCGCTGTCGGAGCATATGTTCCGGACTTTGTGCTTTCAAACAAAGTTCTTGAAACAATGGTTGACACAAATGACGAGTGGATTACTTCTCGTACAGGAATAAAAGAAAGAAGAATCTTAAAGGATAAAGACAAAGGAACATCTTTTATGGCTATTAAAGCTGCTCAAGATTTACTTGCTAAAGCAAATATTGATCCTTTAGAAATAGATTTACTGATAATGGCTACAGCAACAGCCGATATGCCAGTTGCTTCAACGGGTGTTTTTGTTGCTACAGAAATTGGTGCGACTAATGCATTTGCTTATGACTTGCAAGCTGCCTGTTCTAGTTTTTTATACGGAATGTCAACAGCTTCAGCCTATATTCAATCAGGAAGATATAAAAAAGTACTTTTAATAGGTGCTGATAAAATGTCTTCTATTATTGACTATACTGACCGAGCTACTTGCATAATTTTTGGAGATGGTGCCGGTGCGGTGTTATTTGAGCCTAATTATGAAGGTTTAGGTTTACAGGACGAATATTTAAGAAGTGACGGTGTAGGTCGTGATTTCTTAAAGATTGATGCTGGAGGATCCCTTCTTCCCGCTTCCCTTGAAACAGTTAAAGACAATAAACACAACATTGTCCAAGACGGAAAAACAGTATTTAAATATGCCGTAACTAATATGGCGGATGCCAGTGAGCTTATTTTGAAAAGAAATAACCTGACGAATGAAGATGTTGATTGGTTGGTTCCACATCAGGCAAACAGACGTATTATTGACGCAACTGCAAGCAGAATGAACCTGGAAGAATCAAAAGTATTAGTGAATATTGAAAAATATGGTAATACAACTTCAGCAACTTTGCCATTAGTGTTAAACGATTTTGAACATTTATTAAAAAAAGGGGATACCATTATTTTTGCCGCTTTTGGAGGTGGATTCACATGGGGGTCTATATACCTAAAATGGGCGTACGATAAAAAATAAAAATAAACTAAAAATAAATTACTATGGATTTAAAAGAAATTCAGAACCTAATCAAATTTGTAGCAAACTCAGGTGTTGCAGAAGTTAAATTAGAAATGGACGATGTGAAAATCACCATTCGAACTACTTTAGAAGGTAATGTAGCCGAAACTACTTATGTTCAACAAATGCCAGCACAAAATATGCTTCAACACGCAGTGGCTCCTCAGCCGGTTGCTCCAGTTGCTGCTGCTCCAGCTCCAGTTGAAGAAGAGTCTAAATTTATTATTGTAAAATCTCCAATTATCGGAACATTTTATAGAAAATCAGCACCAGACAAGCCTATGTTTGTTGAAGTAGGGAATACTATTTCTAAAGGTGATGTTCTTTGTGTAATTGAAGCAATGAAGTTATTTAACGAAATTGAATCAGAGATTTCTGGAAAAATCGTAAAAATATTGGTTGACGATATGTCGCCAGTAGAATTCGACCAACCATTATTCTTAGTTGATCCATCTTAATTAATTTTAAATTATAAGTTTCGAATGACAATTCCTTTTTTTCATTTGAAATAATTTAAAATTTAAAATTCATAATTTAAAATTTAAAAAAAGATGTTTAAAAAAATATTAATTGCAAATAGGGGAGAAATTGCGCTTCGCGTAATCAGAACTTGCAAAGAAATGGGCATAAAAACGGTAGCTGTTTATTCTACTGCGGATGCAGAGAGTTTACATGTTAGGTTTGCTGACGAAGCGGTTTGTATTGGACCACCTCCCAGTAATTTGTCCTATTTGAAAATGTCAAATATAATTGCTGCTGCAGAAATTACTAATGCAGATGCAATTCATCCAGGTTACGGATTTCTTTCTGAAAATTCTAAATTTTCAAAAATATGTCAAGAACACGGAATTAAATTTATTGGTGCTTCTCCAGAAATGATTGACAGAATGGGGGATAAAGCTTCGGCTAAAGCCACTATGAAAGAAGCAGGTGTGCCATGTGTACCAGGTTCTGAAGGTATTTTGGAATCATTCGAACAGGCTCAGCAAATTGCAAAAGAATTTGGATATCCTGTAATGCTAAAAGCCACTGCTGGTGGTGGAGGTAAAGGAATGCGTGCTGTAATGAAAGAAGAAGACTTGTTGAAATCATGGGAAAGCGCTCGTCAAGAATCTGCTGCTGCCTTTGGTAATGACGGGATGTATCTTGAAAAATTAATTGAAGAGCCACGTCATATTGAAATCCAGGTAGTTGGTGATTCATACGGTAAAGCTTGTCACCTTTCTGAAAGAGATTGTTCTGTACAAAGACGTCATCAAAAACTGACTGAAGAAACTCCTTCTCCATTCATGACTGATGAATTACGTCAAAAAATGGGTGATGCCGCTGTAAAAGCAGCTGAGTTTATTAAATATGAAGGTGCAGGTACGGTAGAATTTTTGGTTGATAAACACCGTAATTTCTACTTTATGGAAATGAATACTCGTATTCAAGTTGAGCATCCTATTACCGAACAAGTAATAGATTATGACTTGATTAGAGAGCAAATCCTTGTTGCGGCTGGTGTGCCAATTTCAGGTAAAAATTATTTACCTCAATTGCATGCTATTGAATGTCGTATCAATGCCGAAGATCCTTATAATGATTTCCGCCCTTCACCAGGAAAAATCACTACTCTTCATTTGCCAGGAGGACATGGTATCCGTTTAGATACGCATGTTTATTCAGGATATACAATTCCGCCTAACTATGACTCTATGATCGCTAAATTAATTACTACTGCACAAACACGTGAAGAAGCAATTAGTAAGATGAGAAGAGCTTTGGACGAATTTGTTATTGAAGGTATCAAAACAACAATTCCTTTCCATAGACAGTTAATGGATGATCCTCGTTATATTTCAGGAGATTACACAACTGCTTTTATGGATACATTTAAAATGAATGATCTAGACTAAGTAGTCGAAGAGATAAAAAAAACCTCGCTTATAAAGCGAGGTTTTTTTGTGCCTATTCTAAAATTTTATTTCTAAAATTTTATTTCGAGAATTGTCATTTAAGCTCAATTATACTCCTAGTTTTTTAGCAATTTCACTTGGGATTCCTCCTTTGTTTACCATAAACGATGTCGTTTTGTATTTTACAAAATTCTTGCTTACGTATAAATATCCTTTGTAATCATTTGTAGCTCCCCAAGAGTTTTTAACGATGTAGTATTCTTTGCCAGTTTGATCTTTTGCTATTCCTACAATATGCATTGCGTGATCATCAGTAGTTTCGTAATTGTCAAATGCTTTTTGACGCATCTCTTCTGTTATTTCTAACTCTGGTTTAGGGCCATTGAACATATTTTCTTTTTCCTCAGTTGACATATCATCAATCTTTTTTGTTGGAATATATGCAACACCGTTTTTCCAGCTAAAACTTTTTTCACTAACGTCAGAAGCCCAAGCCACTGTGTATCCATTTTTAATTGCGTTATCAATAATGGTTGTCATATCATTCATTTTCACATTGTAAACTAAATCAAATGACCAGTTGTCAGGAACCATCATCATTGTTTTTGTGTAATAAGGCTCAGTAGAATAAGAAGCAAACTCAACATATTCATCAGGATTAATACCTACTACTTCTTTTGCAAAAGATTGAGGAGTGTAATTTTTTCCTTTATAGTTGAAGTTTTTCGGCACTTCGCCAAGGTAAGAGTCTATAACTGCTGCATAGGCTTTTTCCCAGTTTGGGGTAAGTTGACCATTTGGATTTTTAACAACTGCAGCTAATAATGCTTCTGTGATACCTGCCATTTCAGCAAATTTGTTTTTATCTGTTCCGTAATTTAATCCAGTATATACTTCTTGAGGTACAGCTCCGTACTTTCTGTACATATTGGTTACATCGTGTAATTCTCCACCGTCACCAAGAGTTACAGCGCCATGCATACGAACATAGTTTTTACCTTTTTCAACATAAGCATTACGAGCCGAGAATACTTGAGATAATTCTACAGGTTGTTTTCCTAAACGGATCATCTCTGATTCTAAATAAGAATTAGCCGAGTAACTCCAGCAAGTTCCCGATGAACCTTGGTTTTTTATAGATGTATTGGCAAGATTGATAACATCAGTAAATTTAAAGCTTTCTTTGCTTTTTTCGCTTGCATTTACTTTTAGAGAATTCACAAGACCGTCTTGTGCTGAAATGCTATTCATTCCTAGCAGAAACGAAGTAGCAATAAATATACTTTTGATTGGAAAATTATACATATTTTAATATTAGATGTTTATTATTTGTTGGTAAAAAGCCGGTATTGTTACAGTAGAAACTAACTTTAACAGTATAGCGCTTTATTATAGGGTTTCTTTCAACCAATTAAAAAATTCTCTTTGCCATACCTGAGCGTTTTGAGGTTTTAAAACCCAATGATTCTCTTCTGGAAAATAAATAAATTTGCTTTTAAGCCCACGTAATTGAGCAGCCTGAAAAGCTTCTTGACCTTGACCTATTGGAACACGGAAATCTTTTCCTCCTTGAATGATTAAAATGGGTTTGCTCCATTTCTCCACTAAATTTACGGGGTTGAATGTAGTATACGTTTTTTGTGCTACAGCATTGTCTTTTTCCCAATAAGCACCTCCAAAGTCCCAGTTGTTAAAGAACACTTCCTCAGTAGTTCCAAACATGCTTTGTGTGTTGAAAACACCATCATGAGCAATAAAAGTTTTGAATCGGTTGTTGTGGATTCCCGCTAAATAAAACACAGAATATCCTCCATAACTAGCCCCAACACATCCAAGTCTGGATTTGTCTACGTAACTTTCTTTAGAAACGTCATCAATTGCCGAAAGGTAATCGTCCATTACCTGTCCGCCCCAATCTTTGCTTATTTGTTCATTCCATTCTACACCATGTCCTGGCATTCCACGACGATTAGGCGCAACAACAATATAGCCATTGGCAGCCATTAATTGGAAATTCCAACGGAAAGAATAAAATTGTGTCAAAGCACTTTGTGGTCCGCCTTGACAATATAAAAGGGTTGGGTATTTTTTTGTAGCATCAAAATTTGGAGGAAGAATAACCCAAACTAACATTTTTTTTCCGTCAGTTGTAGTTACATATCTTCTTACGGTTTTGCTTAACGCCAAAGAATCGTAGGTTGTTGTATTTACGTTTGATATTTGTTTCCAGCTTTTTTTCTTCAAGTCGAATGAAAATATTTCTGATGCGTGGTTCATATCCGCACGAGTAACTATAATTTTGTTGCCTGAAAACCCAACTATATCATTCACGTCAAAATCCCCGTTGGTAATTTGGTGTACATTTATTGCAATTCTTGTAAGTCCCGGAAAATTAACTTCAAATAACTGTTTTGTACCGTCAACTGGAGCAATGAAATAAATTTTATCACTGTCTTTACTCCATAAGAAACTATCCGCTGTACCGTCCCAATTAGCAGTCAGGTTCATTTTTATTCCTTTGAAATCAACAATAATGTCATTTTTATCTGCTTCATATCCATCTCTTTTCATTTGCAGCCAAGATAAATTTCCTGAAGGAGAAAATTGTGGCGCCATATCGTAGCCTAGATTATCTTCGGTTCTATTAATTGTTTTTCCAGTTTCTAAGCTGTATTCGTAGATGTTGGTATTTGTGGAAATAGCATATTGTGTTCCTGCTTTTTTCTTCGAAACATAAAAAATACTTTTGCTTCCCGGCGACCAAATGTAGTCTTCGTCACCACCGAAAGGTTTTTGTGGGCTGTCAAAAGGTTCATTACCCATAATGTCAGTGCCTACAGAACCATCTACGTTTTCCTTGTATAAAACGTGATTGAATTTACCTTCGTTCCAAGTGTCCCAGTGGCGATAGTCCAGTCCGTCATAGATTTGTACATCCGATTTTTCCAATTCAGGATAGAAATCTTTTCCGTGTACCTTGTTTATTTTTACCTCTTCATTATAGACTATGTATTTCCCGTCTGGGGAAATGTTTTTGTCTTTAAGTAAATCTTTAGTTTCGGCAACTTCTGTAGGATTTCCTCCGTTAACCGGTATGGTATACGTTTTAGAATTAGATTTGTTTTCTTCAATCGAAGGGATGGTTACTTTGTAAACAATGTTCTTTCCGTCTTTAGAAATGCCTAATGGAGCAACTCGGCCTAGTTCCCAAAGGGTTTCTGGCGACATTACATTTTGGCCAATAGCGCTTAAACTCATCATAGTTAGGGTTGTAAAAAGTAGTTTTTTCATAAATAAAATTATTTTTTCAAGACCTTAAAAGTACTGATTTTATTCCAAAAAAAAAGCTACCTCAATTGAGGTAGCTTTTAGTATTAATGATTCTTAGAAAATTCTTCTTTACATAAGAAGGAAAACTAAGTCTTGGTTTTAATTATTTTTTGATAAAACGTTTTACTGTAGATGTACCCTTGTCGGTTACTTCTAAAATGTAGTTTCCTTCATTAATGATAGAAACGTCAACTGATCCATTTGATAATTTACCGTTCATAACCGTTTGTCCAAGCATATTGTAAACTCTGTATGTTGCATTTTCAGAAACTGAAGTTACGTTCAATAGAGAAGATGTAGGGTTAGGGTATACTTTAATATCTGAAATACTACTTCTTGAAGTTTCAGTTTCTTTAGAAACAGAAGTAATGTTTACAGTATAATCTTCTACTTGACCATAAGAGAACGTTTCGCAAGCGGTAGGAATCCCATTGTATTTCATTGAGACTCTCATTCTTGTTGTACCTAACTTAGCATTTGCAGGAATGGTGAACGAACCTGAAACCGGAGTTGTTGTAGATGCTGCTTTAGACCAAACTAATTCGCCAGCGTCATTAAAATCTCCGTCCTGATTGTAATCAATCCAAACAGCATATCCTTCTTTGTATTTAGTACCTGTCCAATCCGGTGTAATGGTAATTGTATTAGACGTTCCAATAGTTACATTAGTAGACTTACTAGTGAAATCAGTATAACCTGTTCCTCCAGTTGAAGTATTGTTTATTGACCCAAAAACTACTTTGCCAATTTTCTCATCTGCTACACTGTTTCCTTGTGAAGCACAATATGTAAGCGTTGCAGATAAAGTTGTAACATTTACCACATTACTTGAAGCAGAGATATTTCCTGCCTCATCTTTTGCTTTTACAGAAAAAGTATAAGCGGTAGCAGAAGATAATCCAGTAACATTATAAGATGTAGTTGTTACGGTTGCTTTTAATGTGCTTCCTTGATACACATCGTAAGCTGTTACGCCAACATTATCTGTTGATGCATTCCAAGATAGGTTTGTCGTTGTCGTTGTAGTTCCTGAAGCTGTCAATGTTGTTGGTGCTGTTGGAGCAATTGTATCAACGAAAGGAGTTAAAGTTGTAACATTAACTACATTACTTGAAGCAGAAACATTCCCTGCCTCATCTTTTGCTTTTACTGAGAATGAGTATGCTGTACCAGGATTTAATCCAGTGACATTAGCGGATGTAGTCGTTACAGTGCCTAGTATAGTTGTTCCTATGTAAACATCGTATGCAACTACAGCAATATTATCTGTAGAAGCTGTCCAAGATAAATTAGTAGTAGTTTCAGTAGTACCAGAAGCTGCTAAAGCTGATGGTGCTGTCGGGGCAGTTGTGTCAACTATTTCTGCAACAATTGTTACCGTATAATCTTCCACCTGACCATAAGAAAATGTTTCACAAGAAGAAGGGATTCCGTTGTATTTCATTGAAACTCTCATCCTTGTTGCTCCGGTCGTAGCCGAAGCTGGGATCGTAATAGTTCCAGAAACCGGGTTAGTGGTTGATGCCGCTTTTGACCAAACTAGTTCTCCTGCATCATCAAAATCTCCATCTTGATTGTAATCAATCCAAACGGCATATCCTTCGCTATAAACTGACCCTGTCCAAGTAGGTGTGATCGTAATAGTGTTAGAAGTACCAATTGTCACATCAGTTCCAATAGCGGTAAAATCGCTATAACCTGTTCCGCCGGCAGAAGGATTGTTTATTGTGCCAAATTGTACTTTTCCAATATATTCATCATTTACGCTATTTCCTTTCGAATCACAATAAGATAAAACTACCGCTGGAGTTGTAACGTTTGCAACATTACTAGACGCAGAAATATTTCCAGCAGCATCTTTTGCTTTAACAGAGAAAGAATATGCTGTAGCAGCAGTCAATCCGCTTACATTGTAAGTAGTAGTGTTTACTGTAGCTATTAAAGTTGTTCCTTGATATACATCATAATCTGTTACTCCTACATTATCTGTAGATGCTGTCCAGGTTAAATTAGTTGTTGTAGTAGTAGTTCCTGAAGCGGCCAATGAAGATGGAGCTGTAGGAGCAATTGTATCTACAAAAGGAGCAGCAGTTGTAACGTTTATTACATTACTGGAAGCAGAAATGTTTCCTGCAGCATCTTTAGCCTTAACTGAAAAAGTATAAGCTGTAGAGGCAGTCAAACCAGTTACATTATAAGTAGTAGTTGTTACTGTAGCCATTAAAGTAGTCCCTCGATATACATCGTATCCTGTTACGGCTACATCATCAGTAGAAGCGTTCCATGATAAATTTGTTGTAGTCTCTGTTGTTCCTGATGCTGATAAAGCAGTAGGTGTTGTAGGGGCAGTATTATCAATTATTCCTCCAGTAATCGTAAAATCAGTATTAGAAATATCAAAGAAAATATGATTAGTTCCTTTTACCATGATTCTGTTTTGTGTTCCAGCAATATTAGGAATGGTTACGGCTTGTGTTCCATCATTTGGAGTTGCAGCAGCTATGATAATCGGATAGGTGTTTCCTCCGTCAGTAGATAGTAGGATATCTACATTGGCAGCGTTTACACCATTTGCAGTTGTTCCTGCAACATTCCATGCTATTGTCTGAGTCGAACCACCAACATAAGAAACGGCTGTATTAGGAGAATCGACAGTGAAAGGTCCTGCCGTAGTATTTACTGTTACTATTGCGTCATCACTATTATTTGCAGGTCCGCCAGCGTGATTGTCACGAACAGTCAGTCTAAAGTTCATTGTTCTTGCCACATTTGGCACTGCTTCCCATTTCCATGAAGTAGCTCCTGTTTGAACAGTGGATAACTGAGGGAAATAACGTGTTGGTGAAGCTGATGGTACAAATGATCTAAACGCAGGTCCTGAAGTCGCTGTAACACTTGGGTAAGTGGTTGACGATGTTCCCGTATTCATTTGTTCCCAGTCATAAGTTAGTACATTACCATTGGCATCTGTAGCTACTCCTGTTAACATAAAAGGAGTTCCTTTTGGTATAGTGTAGTCAAGTCCCGCATTTACTGTTGGAACTGCGTTTCCTGTTAAGGTAGTAGTTTGGCAAGTTGTGCTTTTTACATAATTTGTTACTTGCTCAATGCTTATAGCATGAAAGAAAGCATCGCTATGCGCTTGAACATCTGTAGCACCCGTAATTCCAGCATACCCCATAATAGTTGATCCGCTTCCAGGTTCAACCTGAGCTACCACTACTTGATTAGAATGTGTAAACGTATGATTAGCCCCAAATTGGTGCCCTAATTCATGTGCTACATAATCAACATCAAAGTTGTCTCCTTGTGGAATACCATCACCGGGAGAAGTGTATCCACTTCCTTTTCCTAAAGGAACACTCGTTGTTGGGTTTTTACATACACATCCGATGCATCCAGCATTACCACCTCCACCATCACCACCAAAAAGGTGACCAACATCATAATTTGCATTTCCAATAACATTTGTTAAAGTAGTTTGTAATTGTTGGTTCCAGTTTGCTTTTGAAGAAGAAGCTGAGTATGGATCTGTTGAAGCACTAGTGTAAATAACTAAATCATTATTAGCAATAAGATTCATATGAACCCCAAAATCTTTTTCGAAAATAGCATTTACACGTGTCATAGTATTGTTGATACCTGCAAGGGCTAATGCTTTTGTACCTCCAAAATAAGCGGTGTATTCACCTGTAACCGACATAGCTAATTTGAAAGTTCTTAAGTTTCCGTCATCAGCATTTGGTCTTAAAGTAGCTGTGTTTAAGTCTTTTTTTGCATTGTCAATTACAGTACAATCAAATTTTGAAAGTGAGGCCGCTTTATCTGATTTTTTATAAACAGTATAAGTGCTTAAATCAGTTGAGTAAGGTTCGATAAAAACAGCCGATTGGTCAGCGTTAATTGACATCGTTTGTAAACCAAGAGGAGACAAACTGAAATGAATCGTTGCCGTTGGGTTCTCAATTCCTTGACCAACGTAAGATTTGATTTCAGGGTATTTAGCTGCTAATACAGGATCCATATTAGAAGATTCAACAATCCTGAAATTTTCTAATTTCCCTTCCCCGTTTGGAAAAGATACAACTACACTTGATTTTCCAGAAAGCGCATTTCTTTTTGGAGAATTAGCCAATGCTTTCTTTAAACCGTTGATGTCAAGGTCGAATAAGCTGGTTTGTTTTAGTTGTTTTTTGTTTTCAAAAACGGTGGACCCGCTTTTTTGAGTAGATGACTTCCAGAAATCTCCTCCCTGGGCAAAGGAGGTACTGGTGACTGCAATTAATGCAATCGAGAGTAATTTTTTTATCATTTTATGAGATTTGGGTTATAAAAGCAAATATAAAAAAATATATATAGGAATGAAGAATTCTTAGATTATTCGCATAAAAAAATTAAAAAGTATTTATTAAGTTCATAAAACATTAGTTTTTACATAATTTATTTGTCAATAATGTCGTTTCTGGTTTTCTGTTATGTTTTGCTTTTATTCATAGGAGTTATTTATTATTTTTATAAAAAAATATCAAATGCAATTAAGTTATTGGGAATTAAAGAATTGGTTTACAAATATCGATTATACAATTGTAGGTAGTGGAATAGTTGGCTTGCACGCAGCATTGCGCTTACGCGAAAAATTCCCTGCCAGTAAAATTTTAGTTCTTGAGAAAGGGATGTTGCCTCATGGAGCCAGTACAAAAAATGCCGGTTTTGCCTGTTTTGGAAGTATTTCTGAAATTATAGACGATTTAAATTCCCATTCTGAAGATGAGGTTTTTAATCTCGTTCAAAAACGATGGAAGGGATTGCAGTTATTAAGGAAAAGATTAGGAGACGCGACAATAGATTTTAAATCTTATGGAGGTTACGAATTGTTTTTAAAGGAAGACGAGAGTTGTTTTAATGACTGCGTTAATAAATTACCTTATATAAATGAATTGTTAAAACCTCTTTTTAAAGCGGATGTGTTTGCCAAAGAAACGGACCGTTTTGGGTTTAACGGGATTAAGGAACATATGGTTTTTAATCCTTTTGAAGCACAAATCGACACCGGTAATATGATGCAGGCACTCTTGAAACAGGCTGTATCCGAAAATATTCTGATTTTAAATCAACAAACGGTAACTTCTTTTTTAGATAAAGGTGAAAATGTTGAGATTGTACTGGATGATTTCAGTTTTAAAACTAAAAAAGTTTTCTTTGCAACAAATGGATTTGCAAATACATTGACAAACGGTGCTGTAAAACCTGCCAGAGCGCAGGTGTTAATAACCGAACCTATTAAAGATCTCAATATCAAAGGCACATTTCATCTGGATCGAGGGTATTATTATTTTAGAAACATTGGAGACAGGATATTATTAGGAGGTGGTAGAAATCTAGATTTTGATGCGGAGACCACAACCGCCTTTGCTCAAACAGAATTGATTCAAAATAAATTGGAACAACTATTAAAAGAAGTAATTTTGCCAAACAATGATTTCAAAATAGAGCATCGTTGGAGCGGAATTATGGGAATTGGAGAAAGTAAGAGCCCTATTGTTTCTCAATTATCTGAAAACGTATATTGCGGTGTCAGATTAGGTGGAATGGGAGTGGCAATAGGAAGTTTAATTGGAACAGAATTAGCAGATTTAATATAATGGCAACCAAAGTAGTACCTAAGAAAAATAAAAAAACACCCAAAAAAGAAACAACATCATCTATGAATAGAATAAGCCGTTTTTTATTAAAAATGTTATTGTGGTTCTTCGGAATCTCTTTGTTTTTTGTGGTCCTTTTCAAATTTGTACCCGTTCCATTCACCCCATTAATGGTGATTAGAGCGATAGAGAATAAATCTGCAGGGAAAGAAGTTTATTTTAATCACGATTGGGAACCTTTGGAAAATATTTCCGTGAATTTACAAAAGGCCGTCATTGCTAGTGAAGATGGAACTTTTTTAAGACACAACGGTTTTGACTTTACGGCTATGCAAAAGGCATTTAAAGGAAATTCAAGAGGACGTAAAATAAAAGGAGGTAGTACCATTTCACAGCAAACCGCCAAAAATGTATTTCTTTGGCAGGGTAGAAGTTATGTTAGAAAAGGACTCGAAGCGTATTTCACTGTGCTAATTGAACTTGTTTGGGGTAAAGAACGCATTATGGAAGTGTACCTTAATAGTATAGAGATGGGCGACGGTGTTTATGGCGCACAGGCAGCAGCTGAACATTGGTATAGAAAAGATGCCGCTAATTTGACACCTATCCAGGCTGCCGGAATTGCTGCAATACTACCTAGCCCCCGAAAATATAAAGCAACCGGTTCTTCATCTTATATCAACAATCGAAAATCCAAAATTGTTCGTGTGATGCGAACTGTAGGTAAAATTGAATATTAGGCTTTTATAAAAAAGCTCGTTTTGTTAGATTACATCTTGAAACAAAATTGTGAAACTATATCGTAACTTAGTAAACAAACCAAAAGCTTTAGTGTATCAGTTTTAGTAATTATAATTTATCTTTTTACGAAAAAAAAATATGCCAATAGAAAACATTCCTGAAATTTATTTTCAGAACAAGAATACACCTCAAGACATATTTGTTTATGATTTTAAGATGACTAGCGATGTTGTAAAAAGCAAAGTCAATCTAAGTATGAATATGTTTAGCTTTCTTCAAGTGGGAAAAAAGCAAGTTCATTTCGCTGATACTTCCATGGCCGTAAATAGCAAACAATCCTTGTTATTAAAAAAAGGAAATTGGCTGTGGACTGAGTTATTAGATACAGAAGCTATTTATTATTGTAAACTATTCTTTTTTTCAGAAAAAAAGCTAATCGATTTTTTAAGTAAATACACTAACAATATCAAGCCTCATAAAGAGGAAGTTCCTTATTTTGTTATTGAAAATGACCAATATATTGCCGCTTTTATCGACTCCTTATCTTCTAATACTTATACAAATCATAGTTATAGCGATGCCTTGTTATCTTTGAAATTTGAAGAGATCATGCTTTATCTCTTAAATAAATATGGCGATAAATTCGAGTTTTATTTACACTCGCTTATATCTAAAGAGGTTTCTCCTTTTAAAAATATAGTAGAAAGCAATGTGTACTCTAATCTAAAATTGGAAGAAATAGCCTTTCTATGTAATATGAGTCTGTCAACATTCAAACGTTACTTCGCTCATGAATATAGTGAGCCTCCTGGAAAGTGGCTGCAAGACAAAAGACTACAAAGAGCAAAAGAATTATTACAAAAGGGAGAACTGAAAGCTTCAGATATCTATCTCGATATTGGTTATAACAACTTGTCCAACTTTAGTATAGCCTTTAAAAATAAGTTCGGAACAAGTCCAACAGATATTTCTAATTAATGCATATTATTGATTACGAGATAGTTATGCGTAGTATTTAAATTAAAAAATCTACCAAAAACAACGTTGAACTGTTTTCATAAGTTTTTGAACTAAATCAATAACTTCGGAACTCGGCTCTCGCCATACATTTGCAGTGTAATTAAAACAAAGGATTTTAATAATAATTACACTTTTATAATTTTAAATAAATAATTATGGCAAATGTAACAAAACCTGTATTCAAAGAAAGATACGGGAACTTTATTGGCGGTAAGTTCGTAGCTCCTGTAAAAGGACAATATTTTGACAATGTATCTCCAGTAGACGGAAAAGTATTTACTCAAGCAGCTCGTTCAACACAAGAAGATGTTGATCTTGCACTTGATGCAGCTCACGAAGCGTTCCCATCTTGGAGTACTTCTTCAGCTACAGAACGTAGTAATGCTTTATTGAAAATTGCTCAAGTAATGGAAGACAACTTCGAATACTTAGCAACATTAGAAACAATCGACAACGGTAAACCAATCCGTGAGTCTCGTGCAGCAGATATTCCTTATTGTATTGATCACTTCCGTTATTTTGCAGGTGTAATTCGTGCAGATGAAGGAAGTATTTCGGAGCATGATAAAAACACAGTAAGTATCGTATTGCACGAACCTATTGGAGTAGTTGGTGAAATCATTCCTTGGAACTTCCCAATGTTAATGCTAGCTTGGAAAATAGCTCCAGCTTTAGCAGCAGGTTGTACTGCGGTCGTTAAACCGGCTGAACAAACCCCAACAAGTGTAATCGCATTAATGGAACTTATAGGTGACATTTTACCTCCAGGTGTATTGAACATAGTAACTGGTTTTGGTGCAGAAGCTGGTGCAGCTTTAGCTACATCTAAGCGTATTGCAAAACTTTCATTTACTGGTTCAACAGAAACAGGGCGTAAAGTATTACACAATGCAGCAGAAAACATTATTCCAGTAACTATGGAATTAGGTGGAAAATCTCCAAACATTTTCTTCCCATCAGTAGCAGACCAAGACGATGATTTCTATAGCAAAGCTATCGAAGGAGCGTTAATGTTCGCACTTAACCAAGGAGAAATTTGTACAGCTCCATCTCGTATTTTAGTTCACGAAGATATTGCTGACGATTTTATCGGAAGAATGCAAGAACGTTTGGGGGCTATCAAAACGGGTAACCCATTAGATCCAGAAACAATGATTGGATCTCAAGTTTCTAAGCCTCAATATGAAAAAATTCTTAACTATATCAATATTGGTAAAGAAGAAGGTGCATTAGTATTAGCTGGTGGAGACGCTGGTAACTACGAAGGTGAGCTTTCTGAAGGATATTACATCCAACCAACAGTATTGAAAGGAACAAACGATATGCGTGTTTTTCAAGAAGAAATTTTTGGACCAGTTGTAGCCTTAACAACATTCAGTTCTACTGAAGAAGCTATTGCAATCGCAAACGATACTCCTTACGGTTTAGGCGCAGGTGTTTGGTCTCGTGACGCTCACGAATTATTCCAAGTTCCACGTGCTATTCAAGCTGGTAGAGTTTGGGTAAACCAATACCATACTTATCCTGCTCACGCGCCTTTTGGTGGTGTTAAAGAATCAGGATTTGGTCGTGAAAACCATAAAATGGCTTTAGATCATTACCGTGTTGTAAAAAACATGTTGATCTCTTACGACAAAAAACCTATGGGTTTCTTTTAATTAAAACTTTATAACATAAGTTTATAATAAAAACCCCGGAAATTCCGGGGTTTTATTCTTTTAATCATAGTCTAAATAAAAGATTTTAATTAACTTTATAATTATGAAAAAAATATTCTTTTTATTTCGTTATGTAAGCTGGACAGCAATCATAGGCTCACTACTTGGTTCTTTACTACTTTTTGTAGTAGGTGCTTTAAAAACCATGAATGCATTTAGAGTGGTCATCTTCAATTATATTCCAGAAGATAAGGCACATCTACATCCAGCAGATATAGCAACTACTTATCTTATAAAATCTTTAGATACGTTTTTAATAGCCTTGGTACTTTTCATTTTCGCACATGGTGTTTACACCTTATTTATTTCAAACAAAAAATATGACGACGAAAAAAACGTGCTAAAATGGATAAAAACACCAAATATTGGTCATCTAAAAAATGTGCTCGCCGAAGTAATTGTCATTATTCTTTTTGTGAAATTTCTTGAGGTAGTCTTTGTGAATATCGATAACCTTAAATGGGAAATTGTAATACTTCCTATTTCAATTGTTCTTTTGGCTCTTGGTTTAAAATTTCTAAAACTGAATAAAGAAGAAAGCACAAACATTAAAAAATAACAGAATATGAAAGCAATTCAATTCGTTGGTTACGGAGATATTTCAAAAAACATAATAACTTCTGAAATTGAAAAACCTATCATTGAAAAAGATGAAGTACTAATTGAAATTTATGCTGCTGGCGTGAACCCTTTAGATATTAAAGTAATTGAAGGAAAGTTAAAAAGCGTAAGTACTTTTCAATTGCCCGCAACATTAGGATATGATGTTAGTGGAATTATTGTGGAAAAAGGTGAGAATGTAACTAATTTCAATATCGGAGATGAAGTGTTTTCAAAGGTTAATAAGCAGGGGACATTTACAGAATTTGTGGCTGTAAATCAGAATATCATAAGTCTAAAACCTAAGAATATTACTTTTGAGGAAGCTGCCAGTTTACCATTAGTTGGACTTACAGCCATACAAGCCTTGAAACGAGGTAAGCTTAAAGCTGGTGATAAGGTTTTGATTCACGCAGGATCTGGTGGCGTGGGTTCATTTGCCATTCAATATGCAAAATCTATTGGTGCTTACGTGTACACAACCACAAGTACAGAAAATATTGGATGGGTAAAAGAGCTTGGAGCAGATGTTGTTATTGACTATAAAACGGTTGATTATGCGGCGATTGTTCAAGATGTAGATATGGTTTTGGATACACTTGGAAATCAATATACTGAGGAGGCCTTCACTGTGATAAAAGATGGTGGAAAAGTGATAACACTTGTTGGTACTGTAGATAAAGAGACTGCAAACCGAATGAAGCTCAATAAAATTGCTCAGTTATTTTTAGCTTGGAAAAGGCGAAAAATAACAAAACAGATTAAGCAAAAATCAGCTTATTACAGTTTGGTATTTATGCGAGCTAACGCAAAACAACTCAATGAAATTACCAAACTTGTAGAATCAGGAAAAATCAAAACAAAAATTGACAAAGTGTTTCCTTTAAATGACACGCTTGGTGCTTTGCTTTATGTTAAAAATGGGCGAACCAAAGGAAAAGTTGTTATTAAAATAAAGTAAATCATGAGTAGAGGATTTGTAAAAGAGGACGATCAGGAAGAAATTCCTATCGTGCCGCCAAGAGCAGATTTGCCAGAAGGAGTGACAAATTATGTTACTCAATCTGGTATGGATCAGCTTTTGAATGAAAAACAAGAATTGATTAATGATAGAGAAAACCTGGAAAATTCAAATGAAAATGAAAGGCGAATTGCAGTAAACCATATTAGTGCAAAATTACAATTGTTAAACAATCGAATAGCTACTGCTAAAATAGTAGATTTAAAAACACAACCGAAAAATGAAATTCGCTTTGGTGCCTTAGTGAGTTTAAAAATTGGCAATAACACAAAACTTCAGAACTATCAAATTGTAGGTGTAGATGAAGCTGATATTTCGAAAGGGAAAATCTCATTTATTTCTCCGATTGCTAAACTATTGATCAACAAAAAAGTTGGTGACAAGGCTATATTAAAGCTTGCGAAGGAAGATAGGATTTTTGAAATTATGGAAATCGCCTATGAGCAGGAGTAATCACAGGTTCTCTACTCTAATGAATTATTTTAACTATCGACCCAAGATTAATGCTATCTCACTTTGACTTTAGAGATAAGAATATGTTTATCGGCAGTCAGTTAATTTAGCTACTTTCTTTTTTGTTTTTCGACTATTACCTAACGTTGAGCACTGGACGAGGTCTCCATCTATGTTTAGCAATTACCACATTTAGGTGCTTTTACCGGTCTCATTCTGCTTGTTAAAAATGAAATTCAAAAAACCTCTCCTGAGGTTTTTTATTATTCAAAATCTAAACTTTCAACAGTAGTGTCATGGTTACTATTTGCAAAGAGGACTTAATACCTCTTATAAATCTAAATAGAGGTGTTAAATATCAGTTTAAAGAATAATTTAACACTGTTTTTTTTTACACATAATACATTGTAAATTAGCTACATAAGATATTGATTTAGAGATTTGTTTCTAATTTGTGAAACTGTTTTTATGATAGTTTTTAATAATTCGACAGCCTATGATTTGGATTTTTAGATGTTGGTTTTTATTTCGAAAAGGCTATTATTCAAACAAAAGTAAATAATTCTCTACACCTCGAAGAATTAATATTGAATCAGAATAAACGTAGTTGATTTCAGGTAATCGCTTATTCACCTCCTTGTTCTATACCTGCATATTACACAAGGATTTTTGCACTATTCTTTACTTGGAAGATTGAACGAATGTTTTTTTGATGCTTGTTGAACAAACAATATTAGACAGCAACAACGAAACGTTATGGCTCTTATGGATTTGGATACTTAGGCTAGCGGCCAAGGATCAGTATTTTTTTCGAAAGAGGCAAGCCTCAGGGTATTTGACCCTATACAGAATAAAATTATACAAATTTAAATTTTAAAGTTATGAGTACAAATCTTAGTATTACGTATGCAGGTCCGTGGGATCTAGAAATGGTTGATATGCCTATTCCGAAAAGAGAATTTAAAGGAAAAATCCTTGAACATGCAGTTATTGTAAAAGTTATTGCTACAAATATTTGTGGTAGTGATCAGCACATTTACCGCGGGCGTTTTGATGTTCCTGCAGGAACGGTTCTCGGGCATGAGATTACAGGAGAGATTATTGAAATTGGTCGTGATGTGCTGCATTTAGCGGTGGGCGATATTGTATCTGTCCCGTTTAACGTTTCTTGTGGACGCTGTAGAAGCTGTAAGACACAGCATCCTGAAGTTTGTGAAACCGTAAACGATCAAGCGCCAGTTGGCGCCTATGGTTTTGATTTAGGTGGATGGCAAGGCGGACAGTCTCAATACTGTTTAGTTCCCTATGCTGATTTTGCTTTATTAAAATTCCCAGACAGAGATCAGGCGCTAGAGCGCATGCTCGATCTGGCATTTCTTTCAGATATCTTACCGACTGGTTATCATGGTTGTGTTTCAGCGAAGGTAAAACCAGGATCAACTGTTTATATTGCTGGCGCTGGACCTGTTGGTCGAGCTGCGGCTATGTCAGCTCGTTTACTAGGAGCAGCTTGTGTTATAGTAGGTGATCAAAATAAAGAACGTTTAGATGTTCTTAAAAAAGCGGGTTATGAAACAATCGATCTTTCGACATCAGGTTCGTTAAAAGATAAAATTGAAGCGATTCTAGGTGTTCCTCATGTTGATTGTGGTGTTGATGCAGTAGGTTATGAAGCCCACGGACATGGTGAAAACGCGAATAAAGAAATGCCTGAGACAGCCTTAAATGATGTTATGGATGTTACTCGAGCTGGAGGAAGTATTGGAATCCCAGGAATTTACGTGGGTAGTGATCCAGGAAGTGATCTAGTGCGTGCAAAAAATGGGACGCTTGATCTAATTCTTGGGCAGGCATGGGTTAAATCCTTGACTTTGACAACTGGAATGGCTCCAGTAATGAATTATAGTTATGATTTGATGCAAGCAATTCTTTGGAATCGAATCGATGTGCAATCTGTAATGAATATTGCGGTTGTGCCAATTCAAGGAGGTGTAGATGCTTACAAATCATTTAGTGATGGTTCTTCTAAGAAGTTTGTGATAAATCCAAATGGATATTTGAAGAATTCATAATTTCTTATAATTGTAAAGTCAAAAAAAACTGATCTCTTAACCAATAGATATTTTGAAATTTTATATGTGACATTCAGAGATGTTTTTGGTAAAATAAAGTAGCCCTTGTACTATGGATGCGATAAGCATACTTTCCATAATACGAGGGCTATTTCTATAATGTGTTTTGTGTAAAATCTATTTAACGCGATTCAACATATTTTAATCTCTCTGTAATTAGAATCTTTTGTTTTTTTATTCTCTTAGTAAATAGGTTTTGGCAATATTTTTTTGGTTTGATAGGTGAGTCTTTATGTTTTATCAACTAAGAGTAACCCAAACTAAGTCTCTCTTCAATATGATTGATTGAGTAACGGCTATAATTAGTCCAGTATTCATTTCGAATTAAAAAACAAATTAATTAAAACAATGAAAATCAAATAGTTGAATATGTTGACTTGCTTATTTTTAGACTAAACAATCACATTGACCTGATTTCATAAGTTATTGAGCCGAATCAATAAATAGGAAGGCTTGTTGCTGGCGTACATTTGCACTGTAATTACACAACGCTTGTTTTCGCAAGCATTAACTAAGAATTAAAATTAAATAAATAATTATGGCAAATGTAACAAAACCTGTATTCAAAGAAAGATACGGGAACTTTATTGGCGGTAAATTCGTAGCTCCCGTAAAAGGACAATATTTTGACAATGTATCTCCAGTAGACGGAAAAGTATTTACTCAAGCAGCTCGTTCAACACAAGAAGATATTGATCTTGCACTTGATGCAGCACACGAAGCGTTCCCATCATGGAGTACTTCTTCAGCTACAGAACGTAGTAATGCTTTATTGAAAATTGCTCAAGTAATGGAAGACAACTTCGAATACCTAGCAACTTTAGAAACCATTGACAACGGTAAACCAATCCGTGAGTCTCGTGCAGCAGATATTCCTTACTGTATTGATCACTTCCGTTATTTCGCAGGTGTTATCCGTGCAGATGAAGGAAGTATTTCGGAGCATGATAAAAACACAGTAAGTATCGTATTGCACGAACCTATTGGAGTAGTTGGTGAAATCATTCCTTGGAACTTCCCAATGTTAATGCTAGCTTGGAAAATAGCTCCAGCTTTAGCAGCAGGTTGTACTGCAGTTGTTAAGCCAGCAGAACAAACTCCTACTAGTGTTATCGCTTTAATGGAACTTATAGGTGACATTTTACCTCCAGGTGTATTGAACATAGTAACTGGTTTTGGTGCAGAAGCTGGTGCAGCTTTAGCTACATCTAAGCGTATTGCTAAACTTTCATTTACTGGTTCTACTGAAACAGGACGTAAAGTATTACACAATGCAGCCGAAAACATTATTCCAGTAACTATGGAATTAGGTGGGAAATCTCCAAATATTTTCTTCCCATCAGTAGCAGATCAAGACGATGAATTCTATAGCAAAGCTATTGAAGGAGCGTTAATGTTCGCACTTAACCAAGGTGAAATTTGTACAGCTCCATCTCGTATTTTAGTACACGAAGATATAGCTGAGGATTTTATCGCAAGAATGCAAGAACGTTTGGGAGCTATCAAAACGGGTAATCCATTAGATCCAGAAACAATGATTGGATCTCAAGTTTCTAAGCCTCAATATGAAAAAATTCTTAACTATATCAATATTGGTAAAGAAGAAGGTGCATTAGTATTAGCTGGTGGAGACGCTGGTAACTACGAAGGTGAGCTTTCTGAAGGATATTACATCCAACCAACAGTATTGAAAGGAACAAACGATATGCGTGTTTTTCAAGAAGAAATTTTTGGACCAGTTGTAGCCTTAACAACATTCAGTTCTACTGAAGAAGCTATTGCAATCGCAAACGATACTCCTTACGGTTTAGGTGCAGGTGTTTGGTCTCGTGACGCTCACGAATTATTCCAAGTTCCACGTGCTATTCAAGCTGGTAGAGTTTGGGTAAACCAATACCATACTTATCCTGCTCACGCTCCTTTTGGTGGTGTTAAAGAATCAGGATTTGGTCGCGAAAACCATAAAATGGCTTTAGATCATTACCGTGTTGTAAAAAACATGTTGATCTCTTACGACAAAAAACCTATGGGTTTCTTTTAATTAGAAGCTAACTAAGTTTAAAAACCCCCGACATCGTCGGGGGTTTTTGTTGTTTAAATCTTATCGACTTATTTACTTAATAAACAACTAAAGGTTAAATATTAACGGGGGCGAATTCCCCTCTTGAGAGGGGTTAGGGGTGTGTTATTGTTTAAAATGCAAATATTTCATCTTGTTAATGCTATTCTAAAGTATTCACAGTCATTAAAAGCTATAATAAAGATTGTGTTTATTAGACTTAATATTCGTTTTTAAGTAAGTAACTCGAAAATCTTATTTATCACTTAAAAGGCTCTTTGTTTCCTAAAAAGGCAACCCTTTTTTAAAATAAATTATTTTTAATGTACAGTAAGGTTATGAAGTGAATTTAATTTATAAGGAATTATGAAATAATTAAAATATCACTAAAAGTGGGTATTGTGGAATAGATAAAAAAAGTCTCTATTTACAGCAACTATTACAGCCAAAATATAAATTAACTCATGCGGAAAAACATGTTCCAAGTAGTTTTATTTAGTTTAGATAGGGTTTAAATAAATCACACATTTTATGAAAAAATTTTTATGCTTATTTATTTTAGGGGGATTTTTGATGTTAAGTTGTTCAGACGATAATTCTTCTGTTAATTCTGTGGTTAAAAACATCAAAGGTTTTGTACAGAAAGGACCATTTGTGAATGGAACATCAATTTCGTTATTTGCACTGAATTCTTCTTATCAACAAACTGGTACGGTTTTTAATTCTCAAATAGAAACTATTTCAGGATCTTTTGAATTAAAAAATGTAACACTTACATCTGACTATGTAGAGATATCTGCTAATGGCTATTATTTCAATGAAGTCAGCGGTGGTATTTCGGATGGACAATTAAATCTATATGCGATATCAGATTTAAAGGATAAATCTAGTGTGAATGTAAATGTATTAACTCATTTAGAAAAAAAACGCACTGAATATTTAATAAGTCAGGGCAAGAGCTTCAAAGAGTCAAAAAGCCAAGCACAAGTGGAGATATTATCTGTTTTTGGTTTTATAAATACTCAGATGCAAGATTCGGAATCTCTTAATATATCTATTGATAATAAAGAAAACGCTATGTTATTAGCAATTTCAATCATACTTCAAGGAAATAGAAGTGTAGGTCAATTAACGGAACTCTTAGCTAATATTTCAAATGATATAAGATTAGATGGAAAATTAGATGATAAAGAGATTATTAAAAGCTTAGTGAAATCTACGGCCCAAATTAGCCTTTCAAAAACAAGAACTAACTTATTGAATCGTTATAATGAAATTGGATCTGCAGTTTCAATTCCTGATTTTGAAAAATATGTTTTAGAGTTTCTTAATTTCGCTAAAGAGCCAATTCCAGTTGTTGAAACATTAAATATTATTAGGATTTTTTCAAATTCAGCAATTATTGAAGGCAATGTAACTAATGGAAATGGTTTTGAAGTTACATCTCGTGGATTATGTTGGAGCACTAGCCCAGATCCGACAACATTTAACAATTTCACAAGTGAAGGGACTGGGCTTGGCAAATTTACTAGTACTATTAATAATTTAACAGCTGGTTCGAGATACTTTGTTAGAGCTTACGCTACAAATAGTGCAGGAACATCATATGGAAATGCTGTTATTGTTTATTTTCCAAAAATAGATTACAAGAATAGTAAGATTTGGTCTAATTATGATACAGAAGATATTTATCTAACAGATTCTGGGAATAATTTATTTAAAAGTTCTGACAATTCTAAAACTTGGGAATTTGTTTCTACTATGACTTTTAGGAACGCATTTCAATTAGAGATATTTGATAATATTATGTATGCTGGCGACCATTCTAATATTTACAAAAGTACTGATGGGGGTAAAAACTGGGTGACTTTAAAAAGAATTGATGAATCTTCTTCCTATTTAGCTTATGCCGTTGATAGAGTCTCGAATGACATATATGCAGCAACAGCTTTTGCTTTATTTAGATTTAATGGAGAAAACTGGTCAAGAATTAAAACTACTGAAACAAATAACCAGTCCCAATGCATTGCTGTTGATAAAACTGGAAATGTTTATTATTCGACTTATTTATTCACCATTCATAGGAGTAATAACAAGGGAGTTGACTGGGTGTCCAATGATTATACAAAGGCTGGGCAAGGATGGAGTACAACAGGAAACATGTATGTCACAGACGATAACGTTTTGTTAATGAATAGATGGTGGGATGGAATCTATTGGCTTTCCAATATAGATTGTTTGCCGCTAAACAATGGCCTACCCGTTTCAGGAACCTCAGAAGTAGTGGCTAAAGGTTCAAACTATTATACTATTGTTACGAGTCAAGCTGAACTTTTGGGTGTGTACGGAAGCACTAGTAAGGGGTTGATATGGAGTAATTACAACTATAACTTATCCAAATATGATTTAATTAAACTTAATAAAATCACAATAAATAAATCAGGTTCTGTCTTTATTTCCATACAAGATAAAGGAATCTATAAGCTAAACAATAATTTAAAGCAATGGGAATCGTTAGAATAATATGTTTACAAAATCAGTAATAGTTAAGATTGTAATATATATATATAATATTGATTGTAAAATGAAAATGATAAATTGAAATAAGGCATTATGATGTTGTGAATTTGAAAGTCATTATATAAAAGCTTCATGAAATAGTTGTAATTCTTGAGTTGTATGCTAAGTTTATTAGACGTTTAAAATGAATTTCAAAATTTAGCAGTAAATGCAATTTGTTTAAAATAATAAATGAAAAGAGGAGAAATAAATTTCGAAAAGAATTTTACTCTGAAAGATCGGAATTAAAGCCGATGTTACTTGGCAAAAAATATAATTCCTAATTATCTAGCCAATAGGAAGAACTAAATGGTTGCTTTTTTCTGCAAATTTTCTGCACATAAAAAAAGGGGTTAGACAAAATACGTCTTAACCCCTTTGTTTATTGTGGAGAATATCGGATTCGAACCGATCACCTCTTGCCTGCCAGGCAAGCGCTCTAGCCAAATGAGCTAATCCCCCAGAATTATGGCGCAAATATAATATATTATAGTACTCAAAAAACAAATTTAAAACAAAACACCTCTCAATTTTTCGAAAAAAGGATTGATTAATCTGAATATTTATAACTTTACATAAAAACTACTAAAATGAATGTTCAAGATATAAATGGCACACTTACAACAACGATAAACAATAATATTGCAACGGTTGAATTCGGGCATCCGGCAAGTAATTCTTTCCCCCGTCGCCAACTCGATTTGTTAACTGCTGAATTTCAAAAACTAAACAATGACCAAGATGTTTCCGTAATTGTTTTGCGAAGTGTTGGGAGTGGAGCTTTTTGTGCTGGTGCTTCTTTTGATGAGCTTCTGGCTGTTTCTAATCAAGTGGAAGGAACTGCTTTTTTCTCGGGATTTGCACATTTAATTAATGCGATGCGCAGCTGTTCTAAGATTATCATTGGTCGTATTCACGGGAAAACCGTTGGCGGTGGCGTGGGCATTGCGTCCGCTTGTGACTATGCTTTTGCGACTGTCGATAGCGCCATAAAACTTTCGGAGCTTGCCATAGGGATTGGCCCGTTTGTTATTGAACCCGCAGTTTCTCGTAAAATTGGGAAAACGGCTATGAGCGAAATGTCTTTAGCCGCGCACGAATGGAAATCAGCTGCTTGGGCTAATGAAAAAGGATTGTATGCAAGAGTGTTAAAAGACCAAGAGGAAATGGACATTGAGCTAGAAAAATTCACTTCAAAGTTAGCCTCTTATAATCCGGAAGCCTTGATCGAAATGAAAAGAGTAATCTGGGAAGGAACTTCTCATTGGGATACTCTTTTACTGGAAAGAGCCGCCGTTTCGGGTCAGTTAGTACTTTCCGACTTTACTAAAAACGCATTAAATCAGTTCAAGAAATAAGAGTTAGGACGTATCTCTAATTTATTTTAGGAGCTTTTTCCTGCTGTCCGCTGTATCCACGCCGAAAAGCGTGGGATGCCGCTTCCATCAGGGCTAGGCAGTGGAGAATAGGAAACCCAACATTTGAGACTTATTTGTCGTCTCAATTCACTAAATTTGCATTCAAAATTATACCTCGATGAGCAATATCAGAATTACAAAACAATTTAATTTCGAAACCGGTCACGCCTTATATGGTTATGACGGAAAATGTAAAAATGTCCACGGGCATAGTTATAAATTGTCAGTAACCGTAATTGGTTCTCCTATTACGGATCGTTCTAACGTTAAATTTGGAATGGTTATCGATTTCTCCGACTTAAAGAAAATTGTAAAAGAAGAAATTGTAGATCAGTTTGATCACGCAACAGTTTTTAATGAAACAACACCTCACGTTGAGTTGGCAATGGAATTAAAAACACGTGGGCATCATGTGATTTTAGTAGATTATCAGCCTACAAGTGAGAATATGGTTATTGATTTTTCAAAAAGAATAATAAGCCGTTTGCCTTTAGGAATTAAACTTTTTTCTTTAAAACTTCAGGAAACCGAATCTTCTTTTGCTGAATGGTACGCGAGTGATAATATAAACGAGTTACTATAGTTTCATGCAATTATCCAACAATAAAAAAATATATTTCGCTTCTGATCAGCATTTTGGTGCGCCTACGGCTGAACTCAGTTTCCCAAGAGAACAAAAATTTGTTGCTTGGCTAGACGAAGTAAAAAAAGATGCCGAAGCTATTTTTCTATTAGGTGATTTGTTCGACTTTTGGTTCGAATATAAAACGGTTGTCCCTAAAGGATTCGTGAGGGTTTTAGGAAAATTGGCGGAAATTCGAGATAGTGGAATTCCTATTTATTTTTTTGTGGGAAACCACGATTTATGGATGGAAGACTATTTCCAGAAAGAGCTTAATATTCCTGTTTACCACGACAATAAAGAATTTACTTTTAACGGTAAAACTTTTCTTATCGGTCATGGTGACGGAAAAGGTCCCGGCGATATGGGATACAAACGAATGAAAAAAGTCTTTACAAACCCAATCTCAAAATGGTTTTTTAGATGGATGCATCCAGATATTGGAGTGCGTTTAGCACAATACCTTTCGGTGAAAAACAAACTGATTTCTGGAGACGAAGATGTTACTTTCTTGGGTGAAGATAACGAATGGTTAATTTTGTATGCCAAAAGAAAACTGGAAACGAAACATTACAATTATTTTGTTTTTGGACACCGTCATCTGCCTATGAAATTATCTGTAGGTGAAAATTCTGAGTACGTTAATCTAGGAGACTGGATTGGCTATTTTACCTATGGCGTTTTTGATGGGGAGACTTTCGAAATTAAAAAGTTTGAACGCTAGTTTAGTCCAGCACCGTATAGGTATTCGCCCAAATTTACTTTAAAAAGTGTTCCTTCCACTAAATCCTTTATCGATTTTAATTCGCTGACAGAAACCGCCAGATCAATTTGGGAACAGGGTGTTTTTAGTAAAAATTTGGCGCAGTTATTTTTCAATGCACAAACATCACAGCAATTATTCTTTATCAGGCTGTCGTCAATTAAAGAGCCAAAAGTAGTTAGCTCTGAAACGGTAAAGTAGAATCCCGTTTCCCTAAAGACCAGTTGTATTTTATCTATAATGGTTTCGCTTTCTTTTTTCCAGTAGAATGCAATTCCAAAATCATTGTGATATAGCTGTTCGATTTCTTCCATGACTTGAGTGTATGAAACAAATATAAACATTATTTAGATTTATTCTAAATTAAAAACATGAAAAAGGACTAAAAATAGTCGGTAAGTAATCCTGCCGTCTGGATACATCTGAAAATAGAACACGGATTGCACGGATCGAACAAATTAACACAGATTTAAATTTGTTCTTTTCCGCTAATTGAAAAAGTCGTGTACTGAAGTGTGATAATTATGTTGGCTTTTTCATGTTAGAATTAAAAAAATCTGTGACAATCTGTTAAATCTGCGTTCTATTCTACTGTATAAATATATTTGTGTCCACACGGTAGCTAAGTAATCCAAAGATTATTTTATCGACGGGATATAGGAGCGTGTTTTTTAATGAACAAATACTAAAAAAAGTGCTGATTATTCTTGATTTTCGTGTTCTTCCAGATCTTTTGTCAGGTCCAGGTTACGGAATGATTTAGAACTAATACCAGTGATTAAAACGATTAACAGCGTCATACTTCCCCCAAAAACCACTGCGGTTACAGTGCCCATTAATTTAGCGGTTACCCCACTTTCAAAAGCACCCAATTCATTGGAAGAACCCACAAACATCGAGTTCACTGCGGACACTCTTCCGCGCATGTGATCCGGAGTTTTTAGCTGCAAAATAGTCTGGCGTATCACTACCGAAATCCCATCGAAAACGCCACTGAAGAACAAAGCCAAAAGCGATACCCAAAAAATAGTGGAAAGCCCAAAAACAATTATACAAATTCCGAATGCAAAAATAGCCGTCAATAGTTTCATTCCCGCATTTTTACTCAAAGGGACATAAGCCGTAATCAACATTGTGATAAAGGCACCAATTGCTGGAGCGGCTCTTAAAAAACCAAAACCTTCAGGTCCAACTTTTAAAATGTCTTGGGCAAAAATAGGTAGAAGTGCAATCGCTCCCCCAAAAAGAACGGCCACCATATCGAGTGTTATGGCGCCAAGTACCGTTTTGTTATTGAAGACAAATTTTATACCTTCGTTCAAACTTTGCATTATAGGTTCGCCAATTTTTGGATTTAAAATAGGCTTTTTTTCGATTTGAGATAAAGCAAGTAAAGCAAAAACGGAACATATAAAAACGGAACACATAGACCAGTGAACTCCAATTAATGTAATGGAAAACCCAGCAAAAGCAGGTCCTACTACTGAGGCAATTTGCCAAACGGAGCTACTCCAAGTAGCTGCATTTGGATACACCTTTTTAGGAACCAATAATGACAATAGCGAAAAGATTGTGGGTCCAAGAAATGCTCGGACTAATCCTCCTAGAAAAACCAAGAAATAGATAGAATACAATATTGTTTGGGTTGCATAATCTTTTACAACCGCTGGCCATGTCAGTAAAAACAAACCAAAACTGATTACCGAAAAAGCCAGAATACATTTCAATAACAGCCCTTTCTTTTCCTTTTGATCCACAATGTGTCCTGCAAACAATGCCAATGAAATTGCTGGAATTACTTCCATTAAACCTATAATTCCTAGTGAAAGAGGATCTTTGGTGATGCTGTAAACTTGCCATTCGATTACGATAAATTGCATCGACCAGGCAAAAACCATAGCGAATCGTAATAATAAAAAGGTGTTGAATTCTTTATAGCGTAAAGCAGCGTAGGGATCTTTCTTTTTTATTTTATCAAAACTCATGGTTTAATATTTTTTAATCTTAATTGGGTAGTGACTTTTCCGTTCCATTCGTTTTCATCAATACAATAAACAGCCTGAAATGGTTTTTGTTGGGTTGTCAATTCAAATTTTTCTCCCAGTCCAAAACCGATGGCAGACATTCCTTCCGAATTGCCTTGTTTTACATACAGTTTTAAATGTTCATCATCGGCTCCTAATTTTTTAGGGTAACCTGTGTCTTTTACATTTTTAGTCAAAAATATCGGAGTCATATTTTGAGGA
The DNA here is from genome assembly GCF_023278045.1 of Flavobacterium sp. K5-23. Lineage (NCBI taxonomy): Bacteria > Pseudomonadati > Bacteroidota > Flavobacteriia > Flavobacteriales > Flavobacteriaceae > Flavobacterium > Flavobacterium sp. K5-23. The sequence goes on along the minus strand of NZ_CP056783.1, from coordinate 594,296 downwards.
CCAAAAGGTTCAAACTGCTTTAATATCCTAGAAAGTTTAGGTGTAATGTCTGAAAAATCTATCTCGGCATCAATCTCAATTTCTGGAGTCAACAAATCAGGATGAATGGTTTCTTGAACTTGTTTCTCAAATGCTTCTTTAAAAACAGCATAGTTTTCTTCTTTTAATGTCATTCCCGCAGCATACATATGTCCGCCAAATTGCTCCAAATGTTGTGAACAAGCTTCCAACGCATTATAAACATCAAAACCTTTTACAGAACGTGCCGAAGCGGCGTATTTATCTCCACTTTTGGTAAATACTAAGGTAGGACGATAATAGGTTTCGATTAATCGAGAAGCCACAATACCAATTACTCCTTTGTGCCAGTCTTCCTGATAAACAACTGTTGAGAATCGTTCTTGTTCTTGATTTTCTTCAATTTGCAAAAATGCTTCTTTGGTTATTTGCTTGTCTAATTCTTTTCGATCCGAATTGTATTGTTCAATTTCTGAGGCGAACTGTTGGGCTTGTTCAAAATTAAATTCGGTTAGTAATTCTACTGCGTGGTTTCCGTGTTTGATTCTTCCTGCCGCATTTATTCTGGGAGCAATGATGAAAACAACATCAGTAATATCTAAGGTTTGTTTTTTTATTTGATGAATCAAAGCTTTGATTCCAGGTCTAGGATCGCTATTGATTACTTGTAATCCAAAATAAGCCAAGACTCTGTTTTCTCCAGTCATAGGAACAATATCGGCTGCAATGGCGGTAGCGACTAAATCCAAGTAAGGAACAAAATCGGCAATAGTTTGACCTCTATTACTTCCTAAAGCCTGTATTAATTTGAACCCAACACCACAACCGCAAAGTTCATCATATGGATAAGTACAATCTTCCCGTTTTGGGTCGAGAACAGCAACTGCTTCTGGTAAGGTGTTTCCGGGTCTGTGGTGGTCGCAAATGATGAAATCAATGTTTCGTTCTTTTGCGTAAGCGACATGTTCAATAGATTTTATACCGCAATCCAATGCAATAATTAATGTGAATCCATTGTCATCAGCAAAGTCAATTCCTTTGAATGAAATACCATAACCTTCGGCATAACGATCTGGAATGTAAGTGGCAATATTAGGGTAATAGGATTTTAAATACGAGGAAACGAGTGAAACGGCAGTGGTGCCATCGACATCATAATCGCCAAAAACAAGAATGTTTTCTTGGTTTTCAATCGCTTCTTCAATCCTTTTTACCGCTTTTTCCATATCCTTCATTAGAAACGGATCGTGTAAATGGGATAGGGAAGGGCGAAAAAAATCTTTGGCTTCTTCAAAAGATTCAATCCCACGTTGTACTAATAAAGTGGCTACAAAATCTTCTACGTTCAAAGCTTGCGCTAAGTTTTTAATCTTTTCCTCTGAAGGTTTTGGTTTAAGGGTCCAACGCATATTAATTTGGGATTATAATATTTAGGAATTAGGATTTTGTTTGCACGTTGTAATTGACCTTATTTGTATGATTGAAATAAATTATGAAATTTAAAATAACTTTTCACCATTCACTCCTCACTTTTTATTTCTTCTCTAAAGCTTCTCCTTCAAAACGAATTCCGTTCCATCCGGTTTTCATAAAATTCCGAATATTTTGATGGTCATTTCCTTCTGGGTTTTTCAAAACATCTTCAAAATAATACCCGCCAAAACAAGCTAATGTTTCTTCGGGTGTTAGGTTTTGCAATTTGGCGAAAGCAAACAATTTGCAAGATCCTGAATTCTCACCCGCCGCATTATGTTGGTTTCCGTTTTGGAATGCTGTTGGGGTAAAAGTATAATTTCCTTCTATTATTGCGATAGTTTCAGTAAACGCAATAGTTTTTGGAGACTGTTTTAATTGGGTAATATAAGTTTCTAAAGTCATATGTTATAAATTATACTTCTTCTGTTTCTTCTGGCTCGTCTTTTTCGAATTTTCTTTTTTTAACTTCTTTAACGATCGGTTTACCGCCAACAACCACAACGATTTCTCCACGTGGAGCTGTTTTTTCAAAATGGGTCAACACTTCACGAGTGGTTCCTCTCACGTTTTCTTCGTGTAATTTTGATAATTCTCTAGAAACACAAATTGGTCGATCTTCACCAAAATAAGTGATGAACTCAGCTAATGTTTTTACCAATTTATGTGGTGAAACATAAAGAATCATTGTTCTGGTTTCTTCTGCAAGCTCGAGGTATCTGGTTTGTCTTCCTTTTTTCTCAGGTAAAAAACCTTCAAAAACAAATTTGTCATTTGGCAGTCCGCTGTTTACTAAAGCAGGGACAAATGCGGTAGCACCAGGCAAACATTCCACATCGACACCGTTTTCTATACAGGCACGTGTTAGTAAAAAACCTGGGTCAGAAATCGCAGGAGTTCCTGCATCAGAAATCAAAGCAATGTTCTCGCCTGCTTTTAATCTCGAAATCAAATTCTCAACAGTCTTGTGCTCGTTATGCATATGATGACTGTGCATGTGGGTGCCAATCTCAAAATGCTTTAAGAGTTTCCCGCTGGTACGCGTGTCTTCGGCCAATATCAAATCTACTTCTTTGAGGATTCTGATGGCTCTGAACGTCATGTCCTCGAGATTGCCTATTGGCGTGGGTACGATATATAATTTTGACATAATTGTTTAAACACGATTTGTATTATTTTTACAAAAGCTAGGACCAAATTTTATTTTAAAGGAATTTCTTTTCAATAATTTCCATAAAACGATCTTCATAATCTTCTTTTCCTTCCCAGTTATTATAATCCGGTTTTACCATTTCTTCTATGAAATTACGTGTTTCATGGAAATTGTCAAACGTAATTAACTGATTCAATACGCGGTTGTAATCTTCGCTATTGTTGCCAAAAAGATGCTTTACAAAGGCTATTCGATCGTTAAGATCAATATCAATTCCTTTAGAAAGTTTGTCATTTAAAGAGACGATTTTGGCATCTTTTTCTTCTTTTTTTGTTTCAGCAGCAACTGATTTTTCCTCTTCTACAGCATCAAACACAATGGGAGCTAAGGCTGGTTCTACGTCGTCGACTTTCACGAAAAAAGTGTCGTTGTAATTTCCGCCTAATAAATCTTCAAACGAAATTTGAACAGCTTCCGGTTTAGTGGTAGTTTCTATTTCTTTTGAGAAGTCAATTGCAGTTTCAAATTTATCATTATCTTCTTCAAGACTCTCTTCTATGTCTTCTATGTCTTCTGTTTCTTCAACTTCTTCCTCAAAAATCAAACTCTCCTCATTTGATAATTCTACGGCATCAATTTCTTCATCAGTTTCAGTTTCATTTTCTTCCTCTAGATTTTCAGAGGTGATGTCGTCTTCCAAAGCTTCTTCTGGATCAATTTGTAGTTCCATTAAGTCTGCTTCAAAACCTGTAATAGGACTTTCGTTTTCTATTGTTTCTTCTTCAACTTCATTTTCAATTGTTTCTTCCACAACATCAACAATAACTTCCTCTTCCGCATCAATTTCTTGTGCCATGTTGCTTTCGGTCATTTCAATAACGGTCTCAACAGGTAATTCAGTAGTGTTATCAAAAAATTCTTCTATTTCATTTTCGATATTTTCTAACCCTATGGTAGGTTTAATTTCTCCATAATGCTCCTCCACAAATCGTAAAACCGACAGTTTTTCATATAATTTTTGGGTTTCCAAATGCAATTGATTGATGTCAGATTTATTTCTTATTTTTAATATTCTGTGGGCAATGCTGATTAAATCGGCTTCCAATCTTTTTTTCATAACTTTTGAAATTATAATGAGTAAGGCGTATTTTTTAAAATGTTTTATTTTTTTGCGTCAAATTTCAGAAAGAAGTGTCCTTTGTTTGATTTTTTATTAATTAAATAAACGTTCGTAAATCATCGATTTGATAAAAATTCTCTACTTTTGAATCGAACTAAAAGTGTAAAATTTTTAAGTTGGTTTATTACGGTACAAAGTAATAAAAACTATTCATTTTAAAAGGAAGAAAAAGACAAAATGTTTCTCGAAAATACAGTAAATCATAAAGAACAATTTGGTTGGATCGAAGTTATTTGCGGTTCGATGTTTTCGGGTAAAACCGAAGAACTAATTCGTCGCCTGAAAAGAGCGCAATTTGCCAAGCAAAAAGTCGAAATATTTAAACCCGCCATCGATACTCGATACCATGACGAGATGGTTGTCTCGCATGATTCAAATGAAATTCGCTCGACTCCAGTTCCAGCTGCCGCAAATATTGCTATTTTGGCTCAAGGCTGTGATGTGGTGGGAATAGATGAGGCTCAGTTTTTTGATGATGAGATTGTGACTATTTGCAACGACCTTGCGAACCAAGGGATTCGTGTAATTGTTGCCGGATTAGATATGGATTTTAAGGGAAATCCTTTTGGACCAATGCCTGCATTGATGGCTACAGCCGAATATGTGACTAAAGTACATGCAGTTTGCACTCGTACCGGGAATCTTGCCAATTACAGTTTTCGTAAATCCGACAGTGATAAACTTGTTATGCTGGGAGAAACGGAAGAATATGAGCCGTTAAGTCGTGCTGCCTATTACCACGCGATGAAAAAAGATCAAGAAGAGAAATAATTAAATCTGTAGTATAATAAAAATGGCTAAACTGTAATTCAGTTTAGCCATTTTTTTATTCGCTGTAAAAAAACCATTAAGGAATTAAGATAAATCAAGGCAAAGCTTAATTAACTCAATTTCTTAATGGTTTTAGAAAATCATAATTTATATCTTCTTCCTCATCCTGGCAACAGGAATGTCAAGTTGCTCTCTGTATTTTGCAATGGTTCTTCTTGCAATAGGATAGCCTTTTTCTTTTAGTAATTCGGCAAGTTGATCATCTGGATGAGGTTTTTTCTTGTCCTCTTCCTCGATAATATTTTGCAGTATTTTTTTGATTTCAAGTGTAGAAACATCTTCACCTTGATCGTTTTTCATGGCTTCCGAGAAGAACTCTTTAATCAACTTAGTTCCATAAGGTGTTTCCACATATTTACTGTTGGCCACACGAGAAACAGTTGATATGTCAAGCCCAACTAAATCAGCGATGTCTTTTAGGATCATCGGTTTCAATTTGGTTTCGTCCCCTTCAAGAAAATACTCTTCCTGATAATGCATAATAGCATTCATAGTCACGAATAGGGTTTCTTGACGTTGACGTATCGCATCGATAAACCATTTGGCAGAATCAAGTTTTTGCTTGATAAATTGAACAGCGTCCTTTTGAGCACCTGATTTGTCACGAGAATCCTTATAGGTTTGCATCATCTCCTGATAATCTTTGGAAACATGCAGGGAAGGTGCGTTTCTTCCGTTTAAGGTCAATTCCAGTTCGCCTTCAACAATTCTAATGGCAAAATCCGGAACTACATTTTCAGTGACTTTGTTACTTCCAGTGTAAGCTCCACCCGGTTTTGGATTCAATTTCTCAATTTCATGTATTGCTTTTTTTAGCAATTCATTCGACACATTGTATTTTTGTAATAATTTATCGTAGTGTTTTTTTGTAAAAGCGTCAAACTGATTTTCGATAATATCGACTGCTAAATCCACTGATTCCGTAGGTGTTTTGTGCTTTAACTGCAACAATAAACATTCCTGTAAATCGCGTGCACCAACACCTGAAGGTTCCAATTCATGAATTACATGTAACATTCGTTCTACTATTTTCTCATCAGTATAAATACCTTGAGTAAACGCCATATCATCAACTATATCGGGAATACTTCTACGGATGTAACCCATATCGTCAATACTTCCCACTAGAAATTCAGCAATATCACGTTCTTCATCATTCAATATAAAAGTATTCAATTGATTGATTAAATCCTGATGAAAACTAACTGAGGCCGCAAGCGGTGATTCGCGACTTTCGTCATCGTCACTGTAATTGTTAGCCTGGGTTTTGTAATCTGGCGAATCATCATCGCTTAAATATTCGTCTATGTTGATGTCTTCGGCATCTATTCTTTCTGATTCCGACTCATCGTAATCATCATAGTCTTCATTCTCGAATTCGTCTTTTTCGTAATCGTCCTCTTCACTTCCAGCTTCCAAAGCCGGATTCTCATTCATTTCTTCTAATAGACGTTGTTCAAAAGCTTGCGTAGGCAACTGAATTAACTTCATCAGCTGAATTTGCTGTGGAGATAATTTCTGGGATAATTTTAAATTTAAGAATTGCTTTAGCATAAAAAAAGTGACTGAGTTACTAAGTTACAAAGTTGCAAAGTAACTTTTGTTGACGAATTATAATTATTTTATTTACTATCTAAAAAAAACTTAGAATCTTAGCGACTTTGCAACTTAGATTCTTTGTTCTAAAATTCCGCGTTCATTGGTGTTCTTGGGAAAGGAATTACGTCACGTATGTTTGTCATTCCTGTTACAAAAAGAACCAGTCTTTCGAAACCAAGTCCGAAACCTGAGTGAACTGCTGATCCAAATCTTCTTGTGTCAAGATACCACCATAATTCTTCTTCGTCGATTCCTAATGCTTTCATCTTTTCGACCAAAACATCAAAACGCTCTTCTCTTTGAGATCCTCCTACGATTTCTCCAATTCCTGGAAAAAGAATATCCATCGCACGTACCGTTTTTCCGTCTTCGTTCAAACGCATATAAAACGCTTTGATGTTTGCTGGGTAATCAAACAAGATTACTGGGCATTTAAAGTGTTTCTCCACTAAATAACGCTCGTGCTCTGATTGTAAATCAGCTCCCCATTCGTTAATGATATAGTTAAATTTTTTCTTTTTATTTGGTGTGCACTCTCTTAAAATGTCAATTGCTTCCGTATAAGATACGCGTTTAAAGTTGTTTTCCAAAACAAAATTCAATTTGTCAAGCAAAGCCATCTCGCTTCTTTCCGCTTGTGGTTTTGATTTTTCTTCGTCAAGCAATCTTCCTTCAAGGAATTTTAAATCCTCTGGACATTTGTCTAATACGTATTTGATAACATACTGAATAAAATCTTCAGCAAGATCCATATTGTCATTCAAATCATTGAAAGCCACTTCTGGCTCAATCATCCAAAACTCTGCAAGGTGACGAGAAGTATTTGAATTCTCCGCTCTAAACGTAGGTCCAAAAGTGTAAATCTGTCCCAATGCCATAGCAAAAGTCTCTCCTTCTAACTGTCCTGAAACCGTTAGATTTGTTTCTTTCCCAAAGAAATCTTCCTTGTAATTTACTTTCCCGTCTTCGGTTCTTGGCGTTCCGTCAAATGGCAAAGCAGTTACTTTAAACATTTCACCAGCACCTTCAGCGTCAGATCCTGTGATAATTGGCGTATTAACGTATACAAACCCTTTTTCTTGAAAATAATTATGAACTGCAAATGATAATACGGAACGTACTCTCATAATCGCACCAAACATATTGGTACGCACACGTAAATGTGCATTTTCACGTAAGAAATCAAGACTTGGTTTATTCTTTGGTTGTATCGGGAATTTCTCGGCATCTGAGTCTCCAAGAATTTCCAGTTTGTTAACTTGAATTTCAAATTTCTGACCAGCACCTTTACTTTCGATCAAAGTTCCTGTTACAGAAATTGCAGCTCCAGTAGTGATTCTTTTTAAAGTCTCGTCAGGAGTATTCTCAAAATCGACTACACATTGAATGTTATTAATGGTTGAACCATCATTCAAAGCGATAAATTGATTGTTTCTAAAAGTTCTTACCCATCCTTTTGCATTTACTTCATGTAGCGTCGTTGTACTGTTTAGTAAGTCTTTAACTTTTGTGTGTCTCATTTTATGTGTATAGTTGAATTTAAAAATTGTCTCGTATTCTAACTGCAAATATAAATCATTTGTTTTAATTGTCATTAAGTCAATCAAAGCAATCGGGAGCTATTTCCAGCTATCCGCTATATCTTTTACTTTTTTAAAGAAAAAAAGTAAAAGGATGCCGCTACTATCTGGGCTAGGACGTAGTGGAATCTCAAATTCCAACTTCATTTTAATTAAATTAAAAATTTGACAAACGCCATAACAGTTTGTATTTTTGCAGGATGAATGATAATTTTATAACCGAGTATTTCGGGATAGGAATACAAAACGGAAAAACTCCTGAAAACTTGGGCGTTTTATGGCGCACGGCTCAAAACTTGGGCGCTAGTTATATTTTCACAATAGGGAATCGCTATGCAAAACAATCCAGCGACACCCATAATGCTGTAAAATCGATTCCGTATTTTCATTATGAAACCTTTGAAGATTTCTATAAAAACCTGCCCAAAGGGGCCCGATTAGTAGGAGTGGAGCTTGATGATAATGCAGTAGATTTAGAAACTTTTGAACATCCAAGGCGTTGCGTCTACCTATTAGGTGCCGAAGACAATGGTCTCTCTAAAAAAGCCATCGAAAAATGTCATTATTTAGTCAAATTCAAATCCGAAAAAAGCTTAAACGTTTCTGTTGCGGGAAGTATTGTGCTTTATGACCGCGGTCTTAATAAACCCAGATCATAGCCTAAATATTTAACAGCCCCAAAAAGTTAGTCACTAATTGGGGATATTTTATAAAAGAATATTAAAGGTCTGTGTCATCTTCCATATTGCTTAAAACATCAATTTTGGGCTCGATAAATTCCTGTTTGTTAGCTAATGATTTGTTTAAAGTTAAAACCAAACAAGGCAATAACATTAAATTAGATAACATCCCGAAAATTAAGGTTACCGCAATTAATCCACCTAGAGCAATAGTACCACCAAAATCCGATAGCATAAACACAGAGAATCCTGCAAAAAGAACTACCGAAGTATAAAACATACTGATTCCGGACTCCCTAATGGTCGCAAAAACCGACTTTTTTATCTTCCATTTGTTGTGTGTTAATTCCTGACGGTATTGTGCCAAAAAGTGAATTGTATCATCAACAGATAATCCAAAAGCAATACTAAAAACTAATATAGTTGAAGGTTTAAGCGGTATGCCAAAATACCCCATCAATCCAGCAGTAATCATTAAAGGCAATAAATTAGGGATTAATGAAACCACCACCATTTTAAAGGAACGGAACATAAATACCATTAATAACGATATTAATAAAACAGCAAAAAGCAGTGATGTGATTAGATTGTCCAGTAGGTATTTTGTGCCTTTCTCAAAGACTAAAGCTTTACCTGTCATCACCACATTATAGCGATCAGCGGGAAAAATTTTATTGGTTTTGTCTAGAAGTTTCTGTTCTATATTAGCCATATTCCCTGTCCCAATATCCCTCATAAAGGTTGTGATTCGGGCTACCTGTCCTGTGCTATCCACATAGCTTTTCATAATGTTATCCTGAGTGTTTTTGGTTGCGTTCTTGGCATAACTCAAAATGAAATTTTGTTCTTGTGAGCTTGGTAGCTCATAATATTCTGGATTACCATTATAGTAAGCTTGTTTTGAATATTTCACCAAGTTCAGTATTGAAATGGGTTTAGAAAGTTCAGGAATTTCTTCGATAGTCTTTTGAAGTTCATCCATTTTTCTCAAAGTAGAAAGCTTCATAACACCTTTTTTTCTTTTGGTGTCAATCGTAATTTCAAGAGGCATTATCCCTTCAAATTCTTTTTCGAAAAATAAAATATCTTTATAAAACCCAGTGTTTTTTGGCATATCCTCAATCAAACTTCCTGAGGTTTTTATTTGAAGAGCACCAAAAGAGCTCACGATAAATAAAATAACAGCAACGATATAAACATGACGTCTGTTGTGTTTCACCATTTTTTCTATCCAAGCCATAAAGGTTTTGGTGTAATTACGGCTCAAGTGTTTCAGGTGTTTTTCTTTAGGAACCGGTTGGTAGCTATAGTAAATAGGAATAATAATAAGGCACAAAAAGAACAGCGCCACGATGCTTATCGAGGAAATAATACCAAATTCCTTTAACAATTCACTATTTGTAATAATGAATGTGGCGAAACCGGCTGCAGTCGTCAAGTTGGTCATTAGTGTTGCAGTTCCCACTTTGGTAATCACTCTTTGAAGTGCACGGGCTTTGTTTCCGTGGGCAATATATTCTTGCTGATATTTATTGGTCAGAAAAATACAATTCGGAATTCCTATCACAATAACAAGCGAAGGCACTAATGCGGTAAGCACTGTAATTTCAAAATTGAATAACCCAAGAAATCCAAAAGTCCACATCACGCCAATAATAACGATGACAATTGATATTAATGTTGCTCTAAACGAACGAAAGAAGAAAAAGAATATCAAAGAAGTTATTAGTAGGGATGCGCCAATGAATAAACTTATCTCATCAGTAATACTTTTTGCATTCAGTGTTCTTATGTATGGCATTCCGGAAACACGTAAGTCAATTCCCGTCTCTTTTTCAAAAGCTTCTATTTTTGGAATAAAATAGTTAATGATGAAATCTTTACGTTGTGGTGTGTTTACGATTTCTTTATCCAAATAAATCGCTGAACGAATTGTTCCGTTTTTTTTGTTAAAAAGCAAGCCTTCGTAAAAAGGCATTTTTTCAAATAAATCATTCTTGATAAAAGCCAGGTAATTGCTGTCTACTATTTTACTTTGGTCAACAAAAGGAATTAATTCGAAAGATTGAATGCTGTCGTTTTTTTGTAATTTCTTCAGGTCGTTAATTGAAACTACCAGATCGATTTCTTTTTGGCCTTTTATTTCGGTCATTAATTTATTCCAAGCGGCAAATGCTTTTGGAGTAAAAAAAGCATCGTCCTGAACGCCTACTACAATCAGGTTTCCTTCCTCTCCAAATTTCTCCAGAAAGGCATTGTATTCTTTGTTTATGATGTGATTATCGGGAAGTAAATTAGCTTCAGTAAATGAAAATCGTATGTTTTTCCACTGAAGTGCTAAAAATAGGGTTATTAAAAGAATAACGCCTAGGATGACAATTTTGTTTTTAAGTACAATTCGGGCTATTAATTCCCAAAAACCTACTCTTAATTTCTTTTTCATAAATGCTCTAAAAATGGATGCAAATGTAGTGAAAACCACGGGGGAAACAGATGAATTGTTTAAAAATGTTTGACTCTAAATTGTACTTTTTTGTGGTTTTACAATATTTCAAATAAAAGTATATTTTAGTCATGTAGAACGTATTATAGAATTTCTCATCTTTGCGTTTTGTAAAGCAGATCAATTGTATTTTATTAAATATGAAAAACTATAAAAACACTATTTTTTACTTAGGTGTAACTGGTGGCTTCACAGCCTTAATTTATTTGATAATTCTAAGGGGAAAAGAATTACAGGCAAAAGAAACGATTTCCGTTTCAGAGTCAGGAAAGGGCTCGTGGGGAGATTTTATTTCTTCTATGGAGCATAATTTTCAGGATCCTTTGGCCATTCTTTTAGCTCAAATCGTAATGATTATTCTCGTTGCACGTCTTTTTGGGTGGATTTTCAAGAAAATTAGTCAGCCCACAGTTATTGGTGAAATTATTGCAGGAATTGTACTTGGACCCTCATTATTGGGTATGTATTTCCCCGAGTTTTCGGCCGCTTTATTTCCTGTGGAGTCTTTAGGAAACCTGAAGTTTTTAAGCCAAATAGGACTTATACTTTTTATGTTTGTTATAGGTATGGAACTCGATATAAAAGTGTTAAAAAACAAAGCTAACGAGGCTATTGTTATTAGTCACGCCAGTATTGTAATACCATTTGCACTAGGGATAGGTCTATCTTATTTTGTTTACAATAGATTTGCTCCTGAAGGAGTTGAATTTCTTTCTTTTAGTTTATTTATGGGGATTGCGATGAGTATCACTGCTTTTCCTGTTTTGGCAAGGATTGTCCAGGAACGCGGAATTCATAAAACCAGACTTGGAGCGATTGTTATCACTTGTGCCGCTGCTGACGATATAACGGCATGGTGTCTTCTGGCTGTTGTTATTGCCATTGTAAAAGCAGGGGATTTCGTAAGTTCGTTATATGTGATTTCACTAGCATTAATTTATGTGATTACCATGATTTTCATAGTCAAACCATTTCTTAAAAGAATTGGGGATTTGTATAATTCTAAAGAAAGCTTAAGTAAACCAGTTTTGGCTATTTTCTTTTTGTTTTTAATTCTATCTTCTTATGCTACTGAAGTAATAGGAATTCACGCCTTGTTTGGCGCTTTTATGATGGGTTCCATTATGCCTGATATATCTAAATTCAGGTTGATATTTATTGAAAAAGTAGAAGATGTGTCTGTTATTCTTTTACTGCCACTGTTTTTTGTGTATACCGGATTGAAAACTGAAATAGGCTTGATTAACGATATTTATTTGTTAAAAGTGACTGGAGCAATCATTCTTGTTGCGGTTGTAGGGAAGTTTTTAGGAAGCGCTTTGGCTGCTCGGTTTGTTGGGCAAAGTTGGAAAGACAGTATGACTATCGGTGCTTTGATGAATACTAGAGGCTTAATGGAGTTGATTGTTTTAAACATTGGATTAGAACTTAAAGTTTTAACTCCTGAGGTGTTTACTATGATGGTAATTATGGCGTTAGTGACAACTTTTATGACTGGACCCGCTCTAGACTTGATCAATTATATTTTTAAAAATAAAGAAGAAGCATCTATAGAAGACGATACGATTTCGAGTAAATTCCGAATCCTTATTTCTTTTGGAAGTCAGGAAAAAGGGAAGTCATTATTGAGACTGGCTAATTGTTTAACTAAAAAACAAAAAAGCGCAACCACTATAACAGCGATGCATTTGTCCTTAAGCGATGAGTTACATACTTTTAGTTTAGAAGATGAAGAAAAGAGCAGTTTCCTGCCTATTTTCGAAGAATCAGAGCTTTTAAATCAGGAAATTGACACCATTTATAGGGTGACTTATGACATTGAAAATGAAATTGCTGAGGTGGCTAATCAGGGAGATTTTGATTTACTGCTCATTGGTCTTGGTAAATCTATTTTTGACGGTACACTATTAGGGAAAGTAATTGGTTTTACAAGTAGAATTATCAATCCGGATCGCTTGCTTGATAAATTCACGGGGAAAGAAGGATTGTTTGAAAATTCTCCTTTCGATGAAAGAACAAGACAGATAGTTTCTAAAACCAAGATGCCTTTAGGGATTTTAATTGACAAAGACTTGCAAGAAGTTAAACAAGTTTTTGTTCCAATTCTTAGATCTGAAGACGCTTTTTTAATTGATTATGCCCAGAAATTTATTTTTAATAATAATTCTCATATTCGCATTATGGATGTGAATGGCTATGTGAATACTAATTTTGTTATTAGAAGTGTTATCGATTCTCTTGAACAAAATCATCCTAATAACATAGATGTTGTTAACAACAATAAAGAGAATTCAAACTTTTTAGACCATCAAGATCTTATGTTAGTTAGTTTTGAAAGCTGGAAATTACTTGTAGATTCAAGAAGCGAATGGTTGAGAGGAGTTCCATCTGTTTTAATTATTAAACCTTAAGTTACAATCCTAGATTAAGAACAAAACTCAGTTTGATAGCGATGTTATCTTCAAATTTACTTAGCTGATTCGGGCCATAGCGATAAAATGCAGTTAGTCCAAGTCCGTTAAATATTTGATTTAGTTCTATACCGGATTCAAAAAAACCGTCGTTTAATGTTTTGAATTCTAACCCCAAATGTTGTTCTGGTTTGGTCATATTTCCCCAAGCCATTCTTGAAACCAGTACCAAAGATGGTTTTACTTTTTCGAAAATTTTCACTCTTTTAAAACCGTGTTTGAATTGGAAAAACGCAAATTCACTGGAGAAAAATTCATTGAAATACATAGTTTCAAAACTATTTTTTCCTGCGAAAGTCATTCTTTTAATAATGGTTTCTTTGGTAATGTTATTTGGAGAATTGTTATACAGATGCGTTAGAGGAATATCGCCAAGAGCATATCCGGCCTCAAAAAGCAAACTTGTTTTCTGTCCGTTTAAATATTTTTTCTCATATTCTGTTCGGAAGTCTATTTTAGTGTATTCAAAATCATTATCCCATACTTTTGGCAAAGATTGTGTGAACTGAAAAGTGAATTTTGGAAATCTTTTTTCGACTTCGATTCTTCCTGTCGGGGTTTGCATATAATCGCTAAACGGATTCCATTGTATCGAAACCATAGCGGTAGTCAAAGTGTATTGATGGAACAATTTACCGTTCAAATTATAAGTGTAATCAAATTTCGGGTCAACAACAGCATGGTTGAATTCCCAAACACTCTCTGATTTTGGGAGTATTTTAGTTTCCACAAATGCTTTCCAACTCACATAATTATAAAAAGTGCTTATGTTTATGGGTCTTGGATCATAAATTTTAAAAGGTTTTTTCACAACAGGAAAGATGGTACTACCTATTTCCCGTAAATCATCAGTATAGGAAGCGCCAATCCATGTATTGGAGAATTTTTCAAGTCTGCTGGAAAAACCTATGTTGTATTTGAAAGCCCCATCTTTAGTACCGTAAGCAGAATAGCCTTCGATTTTATATTTTCTGGAAAATTGCTCGTTTGTAACACCTCCAACACCGAGTCTAAAACCCTCGTAGTTATTGTAACTAAAAACTTTACGCAGGTTGAGGTCAATAAAGCCCAGCGGCAAATAGCCATTGATGACTTTTCTTCCAAAACGAATGCGGCTTTCGATTCTCTTTTTTATCGAAATGCTATCAAGTGCGGTATATGTATTTAGACTCCGGCTGTCTAGGCTGTCTTTTCTATAAGTGTTCCAGAAACTATCGGGTTTGTTGATAGCATCGTCTTTGATTTCGATAGCAACTGCCGATTTATTGATTTCAATTGGAATATTATAACGAATGTCGAAATTATTAGATTCTGACAGTAAATAAGTATAATCCGTGGATTGTTTTTTTCGAACCTTGAAATTATCTTTTATGTCTCCGTCAAATTGAATCGTGCCACCTAGAATTTTAATGTCGTCATCATTTTTTCCTTTAGCAATTTTAAAGGTTTTATGAACAGGAAACCAAATATCTTCTTCAGGAATGTATTTGAACTCATGGATGCCACTTATGTCAAGAACTCCTCTAATTCTCATAATGGCTTTGGAAACCGCAAAATTATTTTGATCGATATACAGCACCCCTTCTAAACCGGAGGATTTTCTTTTCTTTTTGTTCTTAAAATAAATCACATACGCATTTCGTCCATTTATTGAAGCGGTATCGAGTAGTTTGTAGTTATAATCCCGAAGTGCGTCCTTAGCTATTGGGCTGTTATATTTGGTTTCAAAAAGTTCGTAATTGCTGTCGTAGATAGAAAAGGATTGTAAATTAAAAGCGATGATCTCGTAAACAGGCTGTTTGAAACCCGCCATTTTGGTACCTAAAACGGTTTCTTTTAAATTGTTGTGATTGTATTGGTATAGCGATACTTTTTCCGTTTGGAACAAATGTTGTTTGCGGATGATTTCTTTAAATTTATATTTGGCGGAATCAATTTTAACGAATTTTTTTCCAAAAGTTTTTTGGACCATAATAGTATCAATTCGGCCCTTAATGGAATCAGGATTGGCTGTTACCAGAAGTCTATTGTAGGTTTTGAATTCAAAACTGCTTAATTTCTTTTGGGGATTGTTCTTGTTCTTGTTTTCAATTGCTTTTTTTATAATGGACAAAGCAGGATTGTCAGATTTAATGACAATCTCGTCTAACTCATTTTTTTTCTGGCTTAGGTTTACAACATAGAAATTTTTGCCTTTTGAAATAGCAATGGTATTTTGTTTGTAACCAACATAGGATACATCAAAACTAGAAGAAGTGCTGATTGTTTGAAAACTGAATTTTCCATCTACATCCGTGACGGTTTTTTTTCCGTCGTTTATGCTAATTGTTGCAAAGGGTAATGGCTTTGTGGTAACAGCATCTTTTACAATTCCGTTTAGCTGAAATTGGGCCTGAATAGAACAAGTAAAAAGGAAAAGCAATACATATAAATGCTTCATAAAATCTATTTATTTCTAAACGGGAATACGCTAGTTTTGTTATACAAAAATAGGAATAAAAAAATCCGTTCGCCATAGGGAACGGATTTAAATATAAACTTACGAAAAGTTACACTTTCATAATCTCAGCTTCTTTATGAACAAGAAGTTCGTCAATTTTCTTGATGAAACTATTGGTTAAGTTTTGAACTTCTTCTTCAGTAGAGTTTGGGTTTACGTCGACTACTTTAACTTACTGATAGATGCGGTTTTAGAAATGCTCAAAAACTTATTTTACCTACTCACCCATACTATAAGAACTAGACATTGAAACTCTATATAGAGTAATTTCGCCTTTTTTTTGCTCGTCGCAATCAATAAGATAAATGACACAATTTACTGAAAAGGCTCCATATGTACTTTTTATAATACCGTATTTCTTAAAAAAATCAATTCCAACAATATCGTTTTTATGCTTCTTGAGAAATGATTTGTTTTCTGTTCTAGGTAAATATTTTTTGATCTGGTCTGTAGCTTTTTCGTCAAAAGAAGGTTTAATAAAATATAAAGATGTTCTCTCCGAAACCTCACCTAGCCTAATGGTATAAAAACGATAATCCGCCACAACTTCTTTGGTTTGATTTGTAGATTTTTTAAACTTTACATAAACAGTATCAAGTTTTTTGATATATTCAATATCTTGTCCATAAGTGGGGCAGTAACAAAGAAATATAAATATAAGTGCTAAGTTTTTCATTTTTTTATAAGTTTAATTAACGGTCTAATTCGTCTTTACCAGCTTTGATGTAATTTAAGTGTAAAGTTAGTGCTTCAGATGGATCAGGAAAATCCTGTTTGAAACAACTTGTCAAGTTCAATCCACTAAGGCTTATATATTTGTAATATTCCTGCCAATTAAATAGAAGTGGCTTTGATGCAGTAGAACTTGCGTAGAAACGATAAATTTCCAAATTAGCTCTTTTTGGTGCGGTTGTCACCAAATCTCTAATTTCAAAAAGTACCTGTTGCATTGTGGGGATCATATGGTTATACATAAAATCGTGTTGTTCATCATAAGTCGGGTACATCGAGTTTAAAATTTTCGCAAAATCAACTCCAGTAGCGGGATAATTGGCTTTAACAAAAAGATATGCATGAATACATTCGTGTAAAATGGTTTTGGCATTTTCAATATTGGTTTGGCTTTTAGTTGTTCCCGCTATCAATATTTGTTTGCTTATTTTTATAATAAGATTTTTTGTAACTGGGTCTTGACTTGTTGTCGCATTTACCTCTTTTTTTGTTGGATCGTTATCTTCATATACATGTTCCTCAATCTCAAATTTGACATTATCTCTTTTACTGTCTTTAAAAACATCAAGAAATAGTCTTTTAAACTCTGGTGATTTGGTTAATGACTTGTAGATCGAATTAAATTTTGCTCCTTCGGTTGTTGCATCCGTAATGGTTGATATCTCAATATTCATTGGTGAATTCAATGAAGCCTCTACATCAAATTTCTTTGCAAACTTACCGTACATTTGGGAAATCATATGAGAAGCAATTTCTTTTGCTTCATCAGTAGGATTTTGATTTAAATAAATGCTGATTTTTTGCTTGTCTAAATTGTTTTCGGGGTTATCCCACCACGCTTTTTGTCCATCATTTAAAAGCTGTTCAAAGATATTTATTTCATAATCATAATTAGGTGTACTACCACCACTCCCAACATTATTACCAATCATTAATTCATTAGGTACGGGGCCGCTGTTATCGTACCCGCTTACAAAAGGGCAAGTGGTAACTAATAGGATTTCATAGTATGCATAATACATTTTATCACCGCAACGCTCACCTGGACTATGATTTTTACCGTTTTCACAGTTATGTGATATTATCGATGCTTTTGTTGTACAATCGCTTGCAGTTCTAGCGGTTGTTGAAGTAGTTTGTTTTTGATTTTGTCCGTTGATGAATATACTTTCGGACCTTATTTTATGCTTGAGGTCAAGCATCTGGATTTTTCCCGTAAAAGTTTTTTCATTAATAGAATCAATGGGCGTGTCAGGTATGAATTTTAAGTAGCCTGCTTTTTCTGTACTATCCTTTTTTGTAATCACATAATACATAAAATAAGGGTTTTTTATAGAATAGCTGTTAACTAGAAGTAGATAAGTGGTGTATTCGTTTCCTTTTACTATTTTAGTGAAATTCAAATTACTTTTATTTCCATTTTTCTCTAAGATACTTTCTTGAGTATTGGATTTAAATGTTTCGGTATGGCTCAGTATTGTTTGGGTTTGAATTTCCAAAAGTAATTTGTCAATAGTTATTTTTTCTGAAGTCACATAGGGGTTATCAGCGGTGCTAATTATGTTTTCTGTAGAATCACATTGAATGAACAAGAAGGAAACAAGAAGGAAACAAGAAGGAAACAAGAAGGAAACAAGAAGGAAACAAGGTTTTAATTTTTCTCATACGGTTTTAATTTTTTAATTTTGGCAAATTAACAGTATTATTCTGAAGTAAACAAATTATATTGAGTAAAAATACTTACAAAAGTATTTTTTAAAATCTTAATTGAATCCAGCTTAACAAACAAAAGCCGAAGATTATCTTTGGATAATTTCGGCTTTTGTAAAAAATTCGATAAAAATGTTTATTACGAAAAGTTACACTTTCATAATCTCAGCTTCTTTATGAACAAGAAGCTCGTCAATTTTCTTGATGAAACTATTGGTTAAGTTTTGAACTTCTTCTTCGGCACTTTTACAAATGTCTTCTGATGTTCCGTCTTTTTCTAACTTTTTAATATCTGAATTAGCGTCTTTACGAACATTTCTAACTCCTATTTTAGCGTCTTCAGCTTCCACTTTTGCTTGTTTTGCTAAATCACGTCTTCTGTCTTCAGTCAATGGTGGAACGCTAATTATGATTAAGTCACCGTTGTTCATTGGATTAAATCCAATATTTGCCACCATAATAGCTTTCTCTATAGTGTGTAGCATGGTTCTTTCAAACGGCTGTAGTGTAATGGTTCTTGCATCTGGTACACTAATTTTTGCCACTTGAGAAAGAGGTGTTGCTGAACCATAATAGTCAACAAATACACTTCCTAACATCGCTGGAGAAGCTTTTCCCGCACGAATGTTCAAAAACTCTTTTTCTAAGTGAGCTATAGAACCTGTCATTGATTCTTTAGTACTATCTAATATAAATTCAATTTCTTCTGTCATAACTTTTTATTTAGTGGTTAGTGAATCAGTTCCTCTATAAACGGAACAATGAACGCTGCTAACTATATATTTACTACTGTTCCTATGTTTTCTCCTTCACAGATTTTTTCCAGGTTACCAACTTTATTCATGTCAAAAATCACGATTGGTAATTTATTTTCTTGGCTTAAAGTAAAAGCGGTTGTGTCCATTACGTTCAATCCCTTTTTCAATACATCTTCAAATGAGATAGTGTCAAATTTTAATGCATTAGCATTTTTCTCTGGATCTGAATCATAAACTCCATCTACACGTGTTCCTTTTAAGATTACATCAGCATGAATTTCAACTCCTCTAAGTACAGCTGCGGTATCAGTTGTGAAATAAGGATTTCCTGTTCCTGCACCAAAAATCACAATTCTTCCTTTCTCAAGGTGACGTACTGCTCTTCTTTTAATATAAGGTTCAGCAATAGCTTCGATTTTTAAGGCTGTCTGTAAACGGGTAAGCATCCCTTTGTCTTCAAGAGCGCCTTGTAAGGCCATTCCGTTGATGACAGTAGCAAGCATTCCCATATAATCTCCTTGTACGCGATCCATTCCATTACTGGCTCCCGCTACACCTCTAAAAATATTTCCTCCGCCTATTACGATGGCAATTTCAACACCTTTATCGTGAATTTTTTTGATTTCTTCAGCATATTCAGCTAATCTAACGGGATCAATACCGTATTGTCTTTCGCCCATCAATGCTTCGCCGCTTAATTTTAGAAGAATTCTTTTATATTTCATGTGTTTGTTGTGTTATTTTGTGCAAATATAGGGATATTCTTTTTTTTTGAAATAGTGTCTCTTAAATTTTATAAATTTAGTTTCTCATAAGATTCCTTAGCGGCTTCATATCCAATTTTGAAAATAGCATCCATTTTTAGTCTATTGGTTTCAAAAGTGCTGTAAAGCGTTAGTTCCTTGGGCTCAATTACCCAATCACAAATATTGAATTTTTGAACATTTGAATTTGCTGAAAGGATATCAAATGCTCTTGTAGTTACCGCTTTTATCGAATTTAAATCTTTGGCTTCGATTATTTGTATCGGACTGACATAAATTCCAATAATTGTTTCGCATTGTCCCTGAAGTATGTCAGTAGGGAAATGATTTAATATTCCGCCATCACTATACGGTTTTCCTTTTATTTCATACGGGGACATAACACCCGGATATGCCGAAGAAGCTAAAATCGCATCGACTATTTTTGTTTCCGGTCCAAAAACTTTCAGATTACCTCTTACCATATCAGTTGCTGTAACCATTGTAGGGATTTTTAATTCTCCTAAAACAGAATTCTTAAAAATAGAATGAAAATTAGCTTTAAATGATTCAGAATCAATAAACCCTGCTTTTTTAAAAGTAAGGTGCCTCCAGTGAAACAAATAGATGGATTTAAAAAACTCTAAAATTTCTTCGGGGGATTTTCCCCAGGAATACAATGTACCCACTATTGACCCTGCACTGGTTCCAGCGATTAGATTAGGGCGAATGTTTTTTTCTTCCAGAAATTTAATTGCTCCTGCATGTGCTAAACATTTTGATCCGCCACCAGAGAGTACAAGTCCAATTGAATTTGTGTTCAAAGTCATTTTCTATAATTTGATATAAAAGTACATTTTTTTGTTTCTGAATGTGACTTTAGTCATACTTTAAGTGGTGAAATTGTGTTATTTTTGTTAGAAACAAAAATATAATTATGAAACCCACGATAGCTAAAGCATTGTTTAATAGTTATTCTTATTCAGAATATAGAAAAATAGTTTCTGATTTATTAAAAGACGGGAAATCTACTGGTAACGAACAATCAGAAGCCTTAACCCATTATAGTAGTTTGAATGAAACGCGTTTAAATCGTTTGGAAAAAACGATGAAAGTTTCTGAGGAAAACATTATCAAAATAAAGTCTCTTGAAAAAGATTATATATGGCTTGTTCTTTCAGAAGGATGGTGTGGTGATGCTGCGCAAATTGTTCCAATATTCGAAAAAATGGCTGCAGAATCCGAAGGTAAGATTGATTTAAAAATTGTTTTACGTGATGAAAACGAAGACCTGATGAATTTGTTCTTGACCAATAAAGCAAAGGCTATCCCTAAACTAATTATAATCAATAAAGAAACTGGTGGCTATCTTGGTCAATGGGGCCCAAGACCAAAAGGGGCAACGGATCTTATTGTGGATTATAAAAAAGAACACGGTGTGGTTGATGAAACTGCAAAAGCCAACTTGCAACTTTGGTATTTACACGACAAAGGCTTGTCTACCCAGGAGGAAATTATAGAGTTGTTACAAAGTTTTGACGAATAAGTTTTAAAAACTAATTAATGAAATTCCAAGGCTGAGGCTTCCGGTTTCTTTTTGATTGTTTATGGGTATGCCATAGCTACTCGCTTCTATAAATAATAAAAGTCCATCGGAGGTTTGAATGCCTAAGCTGATTTTCTTGTATTCCCCCATTAAGTCTCCCCGACCTAAAGCGAATGTTTTCCCCAATCCAAGTTGAAGTGAAATTAGAATTTCTTTATTAATTTTTGGACTAAGTCTAAAATTAGCAAAGACAGGAGCGACAACTAATTGGTCAGTAAATTTCCATTCTAAGCCACTGTGAATTCCTAGTGCCACCCATTTTTTAAAATGCAATCCATATCCTAGTTTGCTGCCTATTCCATCAGGGATAAACCAGCTTCCTGATTTATTGGTATAGGGGTCAACTTCATCTCTGTTTGGATTTCCTGTTATTGGAATTGTAACATCAAACTGGACGTATGTGTTTTTGTTGTTTTGTGCGAAAGTGATCACACTGAATAATAGTAATAATATTGTTTTTAATGCCTTCAAAATAGTTGGGGATGTTAATCTATAATTTTATTCGAATAAAAGCTATGTCATTTTTTAATTTGTACGTACCTGTTTGTTGTATTGAACTAAAGATGTTTTAGAGCAAATTAAAACTTGGATTTAAAAGAACGAATATAGCTACTTTTCTGTAAAAAATACAATTTTAAAATGAAGTAAATATTTATTTATTAAAATTGAGGGAATGCAAGTCAAGGTTAGATTTTGGACATTAAAGGTTTAAATGATTAAGCCGTAATATAGTTCTAAGTTTCTTTTTATTAAGTGATTAGATTTGGTTTTTCCCTAAAATAGTTGTACATTAGTAAACGCTAACCGAATCTATCAATTATTATAATACTTAACTAACTTTTTTTATTGGTGTCCAAAACATTGTTTAACAATTAATAAAACATCCTTATGAGAAAGCTATTTGAAAAAATCTATGATTATTTGTCTACATTATTGTTTGGTGGAGAAAACATAGCAAATTATTAAAATATCTACACCTAACAATCTAGACAAAAGAGTATGGAGTAAAAGTACTTTAATTTTTAATCAAAAACACATAACTAATTCGTATTGAATTAATTATGTGTTTTTTTTATTCCGTTTTTGGCGTTAAGCTATCTTCGAATAAAGTTACATCTATAGCGTTTTTCACGTCGTAATCCCCAATTTTCGTGCGTCGTAATGCAATCAAGTGAGAACCTGAATTCATTGCTTTTCCAAAATCAAAAGCTAGGGAGCGTATATAAGTTCCTTTACTGCAAACAACTCTAAAGTCAATTTCAGGAAGAGCAATTCTAGTGATTTCAAATTCGTGAATCGTCGTTTTTCTAGTTGCTATTTCAACAGATACTCCAGCACGTGCATGCTCATATAAACGTACGCCATCTTTTTTAATTGCTGAAAAAACGGGTGGTTTCTGGTCAATTTCACCAATGAACTGTTTCACAGTTTCGTGAATTAAGGCTTCGTTAATATGTTCTGTTGGAAAAGTCTGGTCGATCTCGGTTTCTAAATCATAAGAAGGGGTGGTTGCGCCAATATAAAAGGTACCAGTATATTCTTTGGCTTGACCTTGTAATTCTGATATTCTTTTAGTGAATTTTCCGGTGCAAACTAAAAGTAACCCTGTTGCCAATGGATCCAAAGTTCCTGCGTGACCTATTTTAAACTTCTTAGGAAGTCCTAATTTGTTAATCAACGCATATTTTAATTTATTTACCGCCTGAAAGGAACTCCATGTCAGTGGTTTGTCAATCAATAAAATTTGGCCGTTTAAATATTCTTCAGGAGTAGGCAAGATAAATTATTTTAAGTACGTAAAGTAAATTAATAGAAAAGTACCCACGATAATTCGGTACCATCCCCATGGTTTGAAACCAAATTTTTTAATGATTTCAATAAAGAACTTAATAGCCAAAAGGGCTACAATAAATGCAATTACATTTCCTAATAAGAACATTTTAATATTCTCATCCGATTTTAAAATAAGTTCGTAACCTTTCAATTGAGAGACTTCGTACGTTTTTAGAAAAAGAGAATAGCAAGTAACGGCAAGCATTGTAGGGACTGCCAAGAAAAATGAAAATTCTGCTGCGGCATGACGTGTTAGTCCTTGTTGCATTCCACCAATAATCGATGCTGCTGAACGACTTGTTCCAGGCATCATGGCCAAACATTGCCAGAAACCTATGGTAACCGCTTTTTTAACAGTGATGTCTTGTTCTTGGTGTACTGTTGGGTTTCTGAATCGGCTGTCGATAAATAACAATATGATTCCTCCCAGAATCAAAACAATGGCAATAGGAATGGGGTCTCCTAAAACCGCTTCGATTTTATCATCAAATAATTTTCCCAATACTAAAGCGGGAACCACAGCACTCGCTAATTTAATATAGAAATTGATGGCGGTTTTTGGGGTAGAGAAGTCAAAAAATTTCTTCCAGTATAAAACGACAACGGCTAATATGGCTCCAAACTGGATTGAAACCTGAAATAGTTTCACGAAATCATCTTCCTGGATTCCAAAATAAGAACTTGTGAAAATCATGTGTGCCGTGGAAGACACAGGAAGGTATTCCGTTAATCCTTCGATAACGGCAATAAGAAAAGCTTGTAATAGAGTCATTTATGCCTTTTTTGGATTTTTTAAAATAGCATAAACCGTGATTCCAAAACCAATTAAAACCGTAGTGGGAGCCAGACGAATTCTTCTAAAACTAAACACGGCTTCGTTAAATACATTTGGATCATCACTTCCTCCACCAGACATCAATATGAATCCAAGAGTAATTACGGCAATACCTATAAGCAAGATTTTATAGTTGATCTTTTCAAAAAGAAATTCTTGTTTGTGTTCGTTGTTTTTCATTTATGCTGTATTTATTTCAGCATCTATAAAATGCTGAATATTTTTTAGTTAAATATTAAAGTTGCTAACTAGTAAAGATCGTCTGTTCTTAAATTCAAGAATTTTTGAGTTGCAAAATAAGTGCTTATCCAAGTAATCAGAATCCCGATTCCTAAAACTGCAAGTAATACTAAAACAATAAGTATTTTGTTTTCCAAGATTCCAAGATCTGGAAAGTTTGTTTCAACATAAATTAAAACTCCAATCAACGCAAGGATTGCAAGAATTGCTCCAAGCATCCCTAGTTTTATACTACGCATCACAAATGGTTTTCTAATAAACGATTTTGTTGCGCCTACCATTTGCATGGTTTTTATAATAAAACGATTAGAGTGTATCGAAAGTCGAAGAGAACTGTTTATTAATAAAACAGCAATAAAAGTAAGGAATCCGCTGATTATTAAAATCCACAAACTTACTTTTTTGATATTGTCATTTACTAAATTCACCAATTGTTTGTCGTAAACAATGTCTGAAATCATTACGTTTTTACGCAAATTAGCCTCGATTTTAGCGATGCTGTCTTTCTCTACATAATCCGCTTTTAAATGGATGTCATAAGAGTTTTGCAAAGGATTTTCACCTAGAAAAGTCATGAAATCTTCACCTATTATGTCAGTGTGCTGTTTTGCAGCTGCTTCTTTGGTAACATATACATTAGATCTTGCATAAGTAGCTTTTTTTAATTCTGCTCCAAAAGCTTTCATGATACTATCATTTGCTTCTTTCTTGAAAAATACCGTCATGGCAATTTTTTCTTTGAAATCGTCAGCTAGTTTTTTCGAATTTATAATGAACAACCCTAATACCCCCAATAGAAATAAAACTAAGAAAATGCTTAGTACTACTGAAAAATAAGAGGAAATTAACCTGCGTTTTTGAAATTTATCAAATGAAGAACTCATAGTTTACTTTAATTATGGGGTAAAAATAATAAAGAATTTCTTTATTTGAAGTTAATAACGTCCAAAGTTTCAATTTTCGTACAATAAACGTAAATTTGCCATCTTGATATTAAAATAAAAAACCTTAGAAACTTTGCAGCTTTGCAACTTTGAAACTATATAATGAAGTACAATCCGATTGAAATAGAAGCCAAATGGCAAAAATACTGGGCAGAAAATCAAACATTTGCTGCGT
Source organism: Flavobacterium sp. K5-23 (assembly GCF_023278045.1). NCBI lineage: Bacteria > Pseudomonadati > Bacteroidota > Flavobacteriia > Flavobacteriales > Flavobacteriaceae > Flavobacterium > Flavobacterium sp. K5-23. The sequence continues at coordinate 568,732 of NZ_CP056783.1, read as the reverse complement.
CTAATACTTCCGAAAAACCAAAACATTACGTTTTGGATATGTTTCCTTATCCTTCTGGAGCAGGACTGCACGTAGGACACCCTCTAGGTTACATTGCTTCGGATGTGTATTCTAGATATAAAAGACATCAAGGTTATAACGTGTTGCACCCAATGGGGTATGACAGTTTTGGATTACCGGCTGAACAATATGCCATTCAAACAGGGCAACGTCCTGAGGATACTACTCGTGTAAACATTGATGGTGGATTTGACAAAGAGGGAAACCAAATAGCAGGATACAGAAAGCAATTAGATAAAATAGGTTTTTCATTTGACTGGAGTCGTGAAGTGCGAACTTCAAATCCGGATTACTACAAACATACACAATGGATTTTTATCCAGTTATTCAATTCTTGGTACAATAAAGATAACGACAAAGCCGAAGATATTTCGACCTTGATTGCTTTATTCGAAAAAGAAGGAAATTCAACTGTCAATGCAGTTTGCGATGATGCTATTGAAAGCTTTTCAGCAAATGAATGGAGCGCTTTCGCAAAAGATACCCAAGAGAAGATTTTGTTGCAATACAGATTAACGTATTTAGCAGAGACCGAAGTAAACTGGTGTCCTGGATTAGGAACTGTTTTGGCTAATGACGAAATCGTAAATGGAGTTTCGGAACGTGGAGGTTTCACTGTAGTTCGAAAAAAAATGACCCAATGGAGTATGCGTATTTCTGCTTATGCAGAGCGTTTGTTGCAAGGATTAAACGATATCGATTGGAGCGAAAGCATCAAAGAAAGTCAGCGTAACTGGATTGGAAAATCAGTTGGGGCGATGGTTTCTTTTAGATTAAAAGAACACGAAGCTAATATCGAAGTTTTTACGACAAGACCTGACACAATCTTTGGAGTTACGTTTATGACTTTGGCGCCAGAGCACCCTTTGGTTCAAGAAATCACTACGCCAGAATATTTAGATAAAATAAACGATTATATACTAGCATCATCTAAGCGTTCCGAAAGAGAACGTATGGCTGATGTTAAAACCATTTCAGGGGTTTTTACAGGAGCTTATGCTGAACATCCTTTTACCAAAGAACCAGTTCCAGTTTGGATTGGGGATTATGTTTTGGCAGGATACGGAACAGGTGCCGTAATGGCGGTTCCTTGTGGCGACGAAAGAGATTATGCTTTTGCTAATTTCTTTAAAGGACAAAGCGGAATGCAGGAAATAAAAAACATTTTTGCTAATGTGGATATTTCTGAAGCGGCTTACGGTTCGAAAGATAATGTGATTATTGCCAATTCTGATTTCTTAAACGGATTGACATATAAAGAATCGACCAAGAAAGCAATCGAAGAACTGGAAAAATTAAACCAAGGTTACGGAAAAATCAATTACCGCTTGCGTGATGCGGTTTTCTCCCGTCAACGCTATTGGGGAGAACCTTTTCCGGTATATTATGTAAATGGCTTGCCGCAAATGATTGATGCAAAACATTTACCTATTGTATTGCCAGAGGTAGAGAAATATTTACCAACAGAAGACGGTTTGCCTCCTTTAGGAAACGCAACTGTGTGGGCTTGGGATACCGCTAATAATAAAGTGGTTGAAACAAATTTAGTGGGCAACAACACCGTTTTTCCTTTAGAATTAAACACGATGCCAGGTTGGGCAGGAAGTTCATGGTACTGGATGCGTTATATGGATGCAGGAAATGACAACGAATTTGCAAGCAAAGAAGCATTGGCTTATTGGGAAAGCGTAGATTTATATATTGGCGGAAGCGAGCACGCAACCGGTCACTTGTTGTATTCTCGTTTTTGGAATAAATTCCTTAAAGACAAAGGATTTGCTCCAACGGAAGAACCATTCAAAAAACTGATCAATCAGGGGATGATTTTGGGAACAAGTGCTTTTGTACATAGAATTCATACCTTAAATAAAGTACCAATTTTTATTTCGTCTGAAAAGGCAATGCTTGGACAGGTTATTACAGGAAAAGAATTGAGTAAATTGGGTTTAATTAATTTCGATAATGAGGAACTTGAAGAAAATTTAGAATATAAAATCCAAGATTTACATGTTGATGTTGCTTTAATTAATGCATCAAATGAATTAGACATTGAGAAGTTTAAAAATCATCCCCTTTATCGTGATTATAAAGATGCCATTTTTATAACTGATACTAATGGAAAATATTTGGTTTCTCGCGAAGTTGAAAAAATGTCTAAATCGAAATACAATGTGGTAACGCCAGACGACATTTGTAACGAATATGGCGCGGATACTTTACGTTTGTACGAAATGTTCTTAGGACCATTGGAACAAGCAAAACCTTGGAATACTGCAGGTATTTCGGGAGTTTTTGGTTTCTTAAAAAAACTGTGTCGTTTGTATTTTGATGAACACAATATGATTGTCAATGATGAAGTGCCTACGAAAGACAACTTAAAAACATTACATAAAACCATTAAGAAAGTGGCAGATGATATTGAGAATTTCTCATTCAATACCTCGGTTTCCCAGTTTATGATTTGTGTGAATGAATTGTCGACTCAAGGTTGTCATTCTCGTGCTATTCTAGAGCCATTGGCAATTGTGATTTCGCCTTACGCACCTCATATTGCTGAAGAATTATGGTCGTTATTGGGAAATACAGGTTCAATTGCGACTGTGACATTTCCTGTATTCGAACCAAAACATTTGGTAGAAAGCAGCAAAGAATATCCTGTTTCTTTCAACGGAAAAATGCGTTTCACAATCGAATTGCCTTTGGATTTAACCAAAGACCAAATCGAGGAAATCATCATGAAAGACGAAAGAACAATAAAACAATTAGATGGTAAAACGCCAAATAAAGTGATTATTGTTCCTGGAAAAATTATCAACTTGGTGGGGTAGTTTTATAAATTCCAAATTCCAATGAAATATGTTTCGATTGGAATTTGGAATTTCTGTTTTTTGGAAATTGGTTTTCAATAATGCCAATTTGACATTCTGTAAAATTGGTTCCAAATTTGATGTTTCTTTCGTAACTTTCACTAGTAAAAAAAAGAAAATATGGGAATGAGTTATTTAATATTAGCCGGAGCCATTATGCTCGCGAGTTGGTTGGTAAGTTCAAGGCTGAAAAGTAAGTTTGAGCAGTATTCTAAATTGCACTTGCAAAACGGAATGTCAGGCGCTGAAATTGCGGAAAAAATGCTTGCTGATAACGGAATTCGGGATGTTCGTGTGATTTCGGTATCGGGTCAGTTGACGGATCATTATAATCCAGTAAATAAAACGGTAAATCTTAGTGAAGCCGTTTACAACCAGCGCAATGCTGCGGCTGCTGCAGTTGCTGCACACGAGTGTGGTCACGCGGTACAACACGCTGTAGGGTATGAGTGGTTGACAATGCGTTCTAAATTAGTTCCTGTTGTAAATGTCGCGTCCACTTATATGCAATGGATTCTACTTGCGGGGATTTTTATGATGAAAAGTTTTCCACAGTTATTGTTGATAGGGATTGTAATTTTTGCTGCAACAACCTTGTTTTCGATAGTAACTTTGCCGGTAGAGTATGATGCCAGTAACCGTGCCTTAGCTTGGTTAGAGAGTAAAAGAATGCTGACGCAGCAAGAACAAGCTGGAGCAAAAGACGCCTTGAAATGGGCTGCTAGAACTTATGTTGTAGCCGCGCTTGGGTCTATTGCTACTTTACTATATTATATTTCGATATATATGGGTGGAAGCCGAAGAGATTAGAAACAATTAATAAGCAATATATTAAATCCCAAATCCCAATCTTGATAAATTGGGATTTGGGATTTTTTTTGAAATATTTAAATTTTACAACTGTATCTGTCTGTCAATTTGTTGGTCTAGAGAAATAAAGGTTTCTGTTCTGGAAACGCCCTCGATTGCCTGGATTTTAGTGTTGAGTAATTGCATTAAATGTTCATTGTCTCTACAGATAATTTTTATCAATATGGACCAATTTCCGGTGGTGTAATGACATTCCAATACTTCGGGGATTTTTCTTAAATCTCTTACGGCTTCTGGATTTCGGGCTGCTTTGTCAAGGTAAATCCCAACAAAGGCCATAGTGTTGTATCCTAGTACTTTTTGGTTCACCACAAATTTAGATCCCGATATCACTCCAGATTGTTCCAGCTTGCGCAATCGCTGGTGGATAGCGGCTCCTGAAATTCCAATTTTATTGGCAATTTGAAGTATGGGTTTTCTGGCATCTTCCATTAGAAATCTTAAAATTTCTTTATCGATACCGTCTATTTCTATTTGCAGGGAATTAATTTTCATAATTTACTATTTGAAACTAAAACCTTAAATTTAGTTTTAATTGAAAACCAAATTTAATTAAAAAAGAACAATTATTGACGGGTTGAGGTTTTAATTGGGGTAAAGGCATAAAAAAACCATTCGTTTTGACGAATGGTTTTTTTTTATATTTTAAAGGGGTTCTAAATTTATTTAGCTCCTTTGTTTGCTTCTACAATGTATTTTTCTAGTGCCATTGTCATTGAAGGAGTATTAGGTGTTGGTGCAAGAATATCTACTCTTAAACCGTGGTCTAATGCTTCTTTTTGAGTTGAGCTACCGAAAACCGCTATTCTAGTATTGTTTTGTTCAAAGTCTGGAAAGTTTTTAAACAATGATTTTATTCCTGTAGGGCTAAAGAAAGCCAAAACATCATAATAAACATCAGCTAAATCCGAAAGATCACTCATTACAGTCTTGTAAAAAACAGCTTGAGTCCAGTCTACTTTTAAGTTATTAAGAGTGATTGGAGCATCAGCATTTAATTGATCTGAAGCGGGTAAAAGAAATTTTTCGTCTTTGTACTTTTTAATCAATGGAGACAGGTCTGCGAAGTCTTTAGGTCCTACGTAAATTTTACGTTTTCTATAGACAACGTATTTTTGCAGGTAGAATGCAACAGCTTCAGATTGGCAGAAATATTTTAATCCTTCTGGTACTTTGAAACGCATTTCCTCAGCTACTCTGAAAAAATGATCTACAGCATTTCTACTGGTTAAAATAATTGCAGTATAATGATTAAGATCGATTTTTTGTAGTCGAATCTCTTTAGCATTAACTCCTTCTATGTGAATAAAAGGTCTGAAATCAATTTTTACTTTATGCTTTTGTTGGAGCTCAAAGTATGGAGAATTTTCCACTTTAGGCTCGGGTTGTGACACCAAAATTGTTTTCACTTTCATATTTAACTTTTTCTAAGCGCTACCTTTTGTAAACCAATAATACATAAAAAAATAGGGGGCTATTTCCAAAGTGCAAAGATATAAAATAAAATAAAACAACTTGCCGAATATTAGATTTTGATGGTTTTTAATTGAAGCGACATAGGTTATTATGTTTGAAATCAGTACTATAGCTACGATGCTGATTGGAATTATTTTGGGAATACTATCGTAATAGAACAGTATAATGTTGATTGGGAGTATGAATAATCCGATATACGTTCGATAAGTAACCTTTCGAAGATTGAATTGCTCCATGAATTCCTCAATATTAAAGGCTGTAGCAATAATTTTTTCAATTAGATATTTTGCAAAAATAAAGAAGATAAGAAAGGTGGAGAGTTGGATGTAAAGTATCCAATCTGTTTTTGAGGCATAACCAAAGAGATTCAGTGTAAGCTGAATGAAAAAAGCCAGTGAAATAATCTGTACAAAAAATAATGAGATGGTAAATCCACTTTTGATTTGGCTGCTGTCTCTGTAAACTTTATTGTATTTATCTGAGAAAAGAAGGTTTACAAAATCTCTAAACCGACTTTCAAAAGCGGATTTAGTGATGGCAATAATAGCGAATGACAACACAAATAAAAGTGTAGCCCAGTCTTTGTTTTCGGTGATTCTTGGATCAAGTACGTATTCAGTCATAGCGAGGCAAATTTACTAATTTTTTGTTTCATTCTTTTTATTATAAATTTATTATGAATCAAATGCGATAAAAAGGTTACTTTTGCCGTGAAATTACTCGAAATATGAACGACTGTATTGTTATAATTCCTACCTATAACGAAATTGAAAACATCGAGAGCATTATTAGGTCGGTGCTTTCTCAGCATAAACCTTTTCATATTCTTATAATTGATGATAATTCTCCAGATCATACTGCAGATAAAGTCATTAAACTACAAGAAGAATTTAGTGGCCAGTTATTTTTGGAACAAAGAAAGGAAAAAGCCGGATTAGGAACTGCTTATGTGCATGGTTTTAAATGGGCTTTGGCTAAAAAATACGAATATATTTTCGAAATGGACGCCGATTTTTCCCATAATCCAAATGATCTGGAAAAGTTATATAATGCTTGTCATTTTGGAAATGCTGATTTAGCAATTGGTTCTCGTTATGTTACGGGTGTAAATGTGGTGAATTGGCCGTTGAGCCGAGTTTTGATGTCTTATTTTGCCTCTGTTTATGTACGCATTATAACGGGAATGAAAATTCATGATGCCACAGCGGGTTTTGTTTGTTTCAAAAGGAAAGTACTCGAGGAGATGAATTTGGATAAAATAAAATTTGTGGGTTATGCTTTTCAAATTGAAATGAAATACAGAACTTACTGTAAAAAATTCAATATTACCGAAGTTCCTATAATTTTTACCGATAGAACAAAAGGGGTCTCTAAGATGAGTAATTCTATTATAGTGGAGGCCGTATGGGGAGTTATAGCTCTTAGATTAAAAAAATTAATAAATACTTTATAAATAATTGCAATGAATTGTGTTTTAATTAAGAATGCCAAAATAGTAAATGAAGGGGTGATTTTTGAGGGCGATGTTTTAATTGAGAACGACTTAATTGTTGAAATAGCAGAAAGCATAAGTGCCAAGTCTTCTCAATGTAAGATTATTGATGCTGAAGGGAATTATTTGATGCCAGGTGCCATCGATGATCAGGTGCATTTCAGAGAGCCAGGACTTACACATAAGGGAGATATTGAGTCGGAATCCAGAGCAGCAGTAGCTGGTGGGATTACTTCTTTTATCGAGCAACCGAATACGGTTCCTAATGCGGTTACCCAAGAAATATTAGAAGAAAAATACCAACTGGCGGCACAAAAATCTTATGCGAATTATTCGTTTATGATGGGAGCAACCAATGATAATTTAGAAGAAGTTCTAAAAACAAATCCTAAAAATGTTGCCGGAATAAAAATATTTTTAGGATCTTCAACAGGAAATATGTTAGTTGATAATGAGGCTACGTTAGAGAAAATATTTTCCAGTACTCCGTTGTTAATCGCTGTTCATTGTGAAGATGAAACGACAATTAAAAACAACACCGAAAAATATATTGCTGAATATGGTGAGGATGTACCTGTAACGGCACATCACCTTATTCGTTCAGAAGAAGCTTGTTATATATCGTCTTCTAAAGCAGTAGCGCTTGCTAAGAAAACAGGTGCTCGCTTGCACGTTTTTCATCTTTCCACTGCCAAAGAAATGGATTTGTTTACCAATAAAATCCCATTGGAAGACAAGAAAATCACTGCCGAAGTTTGTGTGCATCATCTTTGGTTTACAAATGATGATTATGCCACTAAAGGGAATCTAATAAAATGGAACCCTGCGGTTAAAACGGCTAAAGACCGTGATGCGCTTTGGGAAGCTTTACTTGATGATAGAATTGATGTTATCGCTACTGATCACGCGCCTCATACTTTAGAAGAAAAGAAACAGCCGTATCTAAAAGCGCCTTCTGGAGGGCCATTAGTACAACATGCCGTAGTGGCTATGTTTGAAGGGTATCACAAGGGTAAAATAAGCATTGAGAAAATTGTGGAGAAAATGTGTCATAACCCAGCCAAAATTTTCAAAATTGAAAAAAGAGGTTTTATCAGAGTGGGTTATTATGCCGATTTAGTTATTGTGAATTCAGGTTTGCCATGGAGCGTTAAGAAAGAAAATATTCTTGCTAAATGTGGATGGTCGCCTTTTGAAGGGTTTACATTCAAATCAAGAATTACGCATACTCTTGTAAACGGACAATTAGTTTATTCCGCTTTTAAAGTAAAAGAAATACGCGCAGGAAAACGTTTGTTATTTGACCGATAAAAAATGAAAAAAATACTATCACTTTTAACGATTTTGGCAGTGTTTATAAGCTGTAAAGAGGAAGGAATCATAAAGCCAGAACGTCTTATTGAAAAAGAGATGATGGAAGAAGTTATTTATGATTTGACTATTTTGGACGCGATAAAATATCAAAACCCTGCTTCTTTAGAGACCAATAATATAAACCCTTCAAAATATATTTATAAAAAGTACAAGATAGATAGTCTTCAATTTGCTCAAAATAATGTTTATTATGCTTCAAATTATGGAGAATATAAGATTATGTTTGAAAAAATCACGAAGCGAATTGAGAATGAAAAAGCTGTGACGGATTCATTGGTCAAGATTGAGGAAAAGAAGAATGCAGTATTGTTGAAAAAGAAAAATGCTGATTTGAAACTAAAAGATTCTTTAACATTAAAAAAGCTGATTCCTGAAAAAATAAAACAAAGAAGGGAACGTTTAAAAAAAGAATAAATAGCGAGATTATAAACGAGAGATTTCATTAATGTACTGATGTACATCAATGAAATCTTTTTTTATTGCGGTCTTGATTTTTTCATTAGAATATTCTTGAACACTATAAGATGCTTTTGCAGTGGCGCGAGTCAACTCTCTATTTCGATTAAAAACAACTGCCAATAGCCAATCTATTCTCCATCCTATTTCAATGAGAAACGGTTTTGCATGAACACTGGGTTTCTTGACCTTTAAGGAGTCAGCAATGCTATTGATCACTTCTCTGAATACAATATTTTGTGCAATGAGGGTAAAACGCTCGTTTTGCATTTCACTTTTCATTAATTGGAAAGCGATTTGAACGACATCCGTAACAGCCACAAATCCAGTTTTGCCTAAAGTATAATAAGACATGCCGCTAGCTACTTTCGAGAAAAGCTTTCCACTTCCCTGTTCTCTAAAACCAGGGCCAATGATAATTCCCGGGTTTAAAACCACAACATCCAAACCTTCTTGCTGACCACGCCATATTTCCATTTCGGCGCCATATTTAGAAATGGCATAATCGCTATGTGGTTTTTCGGGATTCCATTCGGTTTCCTCAGTGATTATTTTTTCGTGGGGAGCCAAATCCCCAAGGGCAGCTATAGAACTCAAATAACATAGTTTTTGGATTCCCTTGGCAAGACAAAAATTCACCATATTTGCCGTTCCTTCGATATTAGTTTTCCTAACTAAATCTTCTTCTTTAGGATCAAAAGAAATTAAGGCGGCACAATGATAGACAAAGTCAACATCTCTAAAAACATTTTCTAAAGAAGGGGTGTCCGTGATATCCGCTTGCATCCATTGAATAGCCTCAAACAAACTTGATTTTTTGTATAAATCGAATAAGGATTTCGTTTTATCAATGCTTTCTGTTTTTCGATAAATGGCACGTACGTTTTCCCCATTTTCAATCAAATGAAGTAATAAATGAGCGCCTACTAAACCTGTTCCTCCTGTGACTAATACCATTTCGTAAAGATAATTAGTTTGTTGGATTTTTTAGTATGAATAATTCAAACCAAATAATATATATCCAGGCATTATTTTAGTGATTGTTTCTGTAAAATAAATTTCGTTGAAACTAGTTTTTACAATCTTGCTATTGTCTAAATTCAAAAGATTAAACCCATTACAGCTTAATTTAAGCTTTTTGGATATGATGTATTGAATATTGGAATTAAGGAAGTCAATCCTGTTTGAGGTGTAACTTGAGTTTTGATAATCTCTATTAATCCCTATATCCCATTTTAACTTGTCTTTGATTTTACCGCGTAAATTAAAGGACAGTTGATATGCTTCGGTTTTGTTTGAAAAAGAATTAATGGATTGATTGAATTGGGTTTGCCTGAAATTGAAACCAAGATCAAATTGTATCCAAGCATTTTTTATGTTAGAAATTAGTTGTTGTTTACTCGAGAGGACTTGCGATTTCACATTGTTGTTTACGCCGTTAAATTGTGAAAACCCATCAGTACTTAAAAAAGCAAATGTGTTTTTTATGGAAAACGGCATTTTTTTAAATTTCAAATCATAATAAGCCATACCATTTAGAAGTTTTTGATTATTTGTTATAATGAATTGATTCTCGGCCCAGTTGTTTTGATAGTTTCCATTATTCGAAATAAATTTTTCAGTAATGCTATACGTCAATTTAGAAAAAAATACGCTTTGAGTTTTAGTGTTTATATTTAGATAATCTAATGAGAATTCGTTTCTAGGGATTAGCTGTTTAAAGGAGACTAAACTATTATTATGCAAAGTTTGAAAATCTGATATAAACGTATTGTTCTGCAATTGGTTAATCGATGGTAATTCGTGGTTTAATGAATAATTAAAGGATAGTTTGTTTAGGATGTTGAAATTGTATCCCAAATTCACACTCGGTTCAAATCTCCAAAATGAATTTCGATCAATTGAAAATTGTAAATCTGTATATGAAATTCTAGACGCAATAGTCGACTGAAATTTTGAACTCCAGCTTTTTATCCACGACGGATTAATTTGAATAGATTTTTTATCCAAATCTAAGTTGGAGTCGAAATCATTGTTTTGAGTTATAGACGATTTTAAGGAACTATCTGTATTTAGTAGGCTTACTTTTAGGCTAAACAAGTTGCTTTTTCTGGCCAAAGAAAATTCATTAATTATATTTATGAAATTGTTTTTGGACTTGAAATTTTGATTGATTTGTTCTAAATCAGTGCCAAATAAAGACATATTAGAATTCAAATGTAGTTCTTGATCGTTAGATACATATTTGTGTTTGACACTTAATTTGTAATTTATTTTCTCATATAATTTGGACAAGACCTGAAATTGTTGGTAAAAGCTAAAATTGGAATTAGTCTTGTCAGTATCAACAACTTCATTTGAAGTAAATATATTGTTGTTTTCGTCGTCTACATTAGGAGTGAAACCTGCCCCATAGGAGTAATACGTTTTTTTACTTTTGTTAAATTCCCATTTAAGATTAGTGTTGTTTAAAACATAAGTTGCATTTTTTGCATCGGAGAACGACAATTGGTTTTTGCTTTCGCCAAGGTTAGTTTGATTCTTAAATTGGGATTCAATACTATTTGCAACATTAAAAATATTGGTTATGGTAATTTTTGATTTTTCAGCTATTCTTGAGGTATAATTAATTCCTATAAAGGTATTTTCCTTTTTTGTAAAATAGCCGTTTGGATTCAAGAACGATGGCATTTCTAATTGGGCTACTGATTCGTTATTAGAATTAATATCCGAAACGGTTCGCATCTCATTGTAATCTTCAATGGAAATAGGAGTTTTAGCAATGTTATTATAATCTGTAATTAGGGCAAGATTTCCCTTTTTGAAGAACTTAAATAAATTGTTGTGGATTTTTAAGGAATTATTTATTCCAGAACCAATTTCAAAATCACCAATCCATTTGTTTTTAAAGCCTTCTTTCATTTTTAGATTTAAGGCAATGCCTTTATCAGCACCGGAACGTTCTCCTGCAAAACCGGAATGATTCAGTAGCAGGTCAATTCCTTCGACCATATTGGCGTCTATGTTTTGAGTGGCCATTTGGTGTTTGTTATTAAAAAACTCGTTTCCATCTATCAAGATGTTGTCAATTTCCTGTCCTTTATAGGAAACCTTTCCGGCTTGATCGACATTCAAACCAGGTAACTTTTTAATAACATCCTCTATTTTATTTTCGGTACCGTCAACAATAGTTTTTAAATTATAAGAAATGGTATCGCCCTTAATTTTCATTATCTTCGGGCGGCTTGTTATGATTACTGTTTCGAGCTTGTTGGCTAGCTCGTCTAAGATACATTCAACAGTATTTGGTTTATCTACAACCAAAGAAAGCTCAGTTGCCGTAAATCCCAACTTGCTTACTTTAATTTGATAATTCCCGTTTGATAATTCTTTTTCAAACCACCCTTCATTGTTTGTTGTTCCAAAACCAATTTGTTTGTCGTTTTGGTTAACAACTACAATGGCTCTTACCAGCGGGTTTAGATTAGAATCAAAAACCTTAAATTTAATCTGGTTTTGTGAAAATGTAAAAACCGGAAAAAGTATAAAAAAGAGCTGTTTTAGATTCACAAAATTATTGTTTAAAGAAATTTTTAATCGCTGGTTGCTTGTACTCTATTTTTGTCGCAATTCCTGATTGTTTGTCCGTACTATATTCGAGTACAACCCCATCTATAAATGGAATAGTGTTAGGACTTCCTTTTGCTTTTATTTCTTTTGTGAAATATACGGTTACTGTTTTGGTGCTGTATTTACCAATAGCTTCCGTACAATTAAATCCTAGAATTTTCTTTTTATTCGTAGTGATATTCCATATTACTTTGGATAAATTACCGGAATTTAGTTTGTTGTTTTCATTATGGGTATAGGTGTTGGTTTTAGAATTTTTTTGAATTCTTATTTCTGGGGAATTAACCGTTAATGATAAGTCCTTAAAAATTGTATTTCCGTTACTTGCTATTTTTCCTTTCTGATTATTTTCAGATTCTTCCTTTTTTTTAAGAAAAAACACATCATCACCCTGTAGAAATAAATAAGAAGCTGTGTATGAATTTTGCATTTGTATTAAAGCTACTTCTTGTATTTCTTTTGGTAAAGAGCTTAGATTTTCTTTTGAAATGGTATTAGTGTTCTGATAGGTTAACTTTATGGTGTTTTGCGCAAAACTGTTTGTGTATATTAAGCTTAGCAGTACGATTGTTCTAATTGTTTTCATATTTAATTTCCTTTATAAACTCTGGCTTCTCTAGTATGAACCGCTCCATTCTCATCAGTATAGTTTTTTGGTTTAAGATCTTCTTCCTTGATTTTTTCGTATTCAATATCTGAAATTAACGGTATTTTTCTATCTAATTTATCAAGAATGATTTTTTTATCAAAAAACTCGATTTTTGTAGCATAAATCACTCTTTGTTTCCTTTCGTATCTAATAACCAATCCTGGAATTTTTGCCGTATAATATGGGCCGTCAAAAACTGGTATTTCTTGGGTGTACCAATATTTTATGGTATCTGTTGGTTTTAACTTTGGTAATTGGTAGGCTAATTTGCATTTGTAGTTGTCGATGACCTTTTCGTCAGATGTAAAAATAAATTCATCCTCAGGGAATGGCCTTTCTGTATAATATTCTTTCTCATCAATCTCGGTTTTGGTGTAGCTTTTGTTGTTGCTGTAATTTTTTAGAATATAGGTTTTTGGTATTTTGACAATAGTCCCTTGATTGATGTCTTCATCTGTGGTAGGAATGTTAGAGAGTATAGTTTTGTCCTTTACTTTCAAGCTTTCGTATGTCGAATAATCGCCGTTATTGATTAATTCAAACTGTTGAGGTGTTGTAAATATTTTTTTTATCGTTTCACGTTCATGTTCTTGAAAGTTATTGAAAAAATTATCATGGTAAATGGTCACTTGTTCGTAAGTAACCTTAATACTTTGTTGGGCGGCTAAAAAATTAGAAAATAATAGGGCAATAAAAACATTTTTCATTTATAAATTTTTTAAATTCGAATTAGCCTCCAATGTTATTCATCACGAATGTAATTAATTATAGTAGGATGTTTTCCTGTAATTAACACTAAATTAACAAGATAATATTTCGTGTTAAATATTGAATTTGGTCATAATCAATTAATTTAACTTATTCTAAGGATTTTGGTCGATAGCATTTTTGGTGCGGTTTCTTTAAAATTGTTTGACACTTGATTTTTAGACCGATTGATTTTCAAATTATCCAATTAAAACTATCTTTGTGGAAATTGATTTTTAGAAAATGAAAAATATTATTTCCGAATTACAATGGCGTGGATTGGTTCACGACATCATGCCAGGAACCGAAGAGCAACTCTTAAAAGAAATGACAACGACTTATATAGGATTTGACCCTACATCTGATTCTTTGCATATTGGGAGTTTAGTGCCAATTATTCTTTTGGTTCATTTGAAAAATTTTGGACATAAACCCATCGCCTTAGTGGGTGGTGCTACAGGTATGATTGGGGATCCTTCAGGGAAATCGGATGAAAGGAATTTATTAGATGAAGCTACTCTTAATCACAATGTAGCGGGAATACAAGGTGTGCTGTCTCGTTTTTTGGACTTTAATTCAAAAGAAGCAAACGCTCCGGTTTTAGTGAATAATTACGACTGGATGAAAAACTTGTCTTTTATTAATTTTGCTCGTGACGTGGGAAAACGCATCACGGTGAATTATATGATGGCTAAGGATTCTGTCAAAAAAAGATTGACTGGTGATGGAGAAGGAATGTCTTTTACCGAGTTCACCTACCAATTAATTCAAGGATACGACTTTTATCATTTACATAAAGAATACAACTGCCTGCTGCAAATGGGTGGTTCTGACCAATGGGGAAATATCACTACTGGTACAGAGTTAGTTCGTAGAATGAACACCGAAGGAGCAAAAGCGTATGCTATGACTTGTCCTTTAATCACTAAAGCGGATGGTTCTAAATTCGGTAAATCCGAAGGTGGGAATGTATGGCTGACTACTGATAAAACATCGGTTTATAAGTTTTACCAGTTTTGGTTGAATACTACTGATGTAGATGCTGAGAAGTATATCAAGATTTTTACTTTTTTAGACAAAGAGATCATTGATGCTTTGATTGAAGAGCATAAAGTGGCACCTCATTTAAGAGTTTTACAACGCAAATTAGCCGAAGAGCTGACTGTTTTTGTACACTCTGCAGAAGAATTAGATAAAGCGATTAAAGCGTCAAATATTCTTTTTGGAAATGCTACGGCAGAAGATTTAAAAGAATTAGACGAAACTACTTTTCTGGAAGTTTTTGACGGAGTTCCACAAGCAGAAATTTCAAGAACAGAAATTGAAGCCGGAATTGATATCGTAGCTGTTTTAAACGAAAAAACAGGGTTTTTGAAATCAAATGGAGAAGCAAGACGCGCTTTGACTGCCAACTCGATTTCAGTAAATAAAGAAAAAGTGAAGGAAGATTTTATTCTTTCGAACAAAGATTTAATCAACAACCAGTTCGTGTTGTTGCAAAGTGGAAAGAAAAACTATTTCGTAGTGAGAGTGGTTTAAATAACCATCAGGTTGCAACCACGAATATCTGAATTATCAAAACGTCCCAATACCTCGAAAGAGTTGTTGGGATTTTTTTTGCCCAAATCTTGCGTGGCGATAAATGAACAGGAATTGATGTTAGCTAAATCGATTACATTGATTCCGCCTGTTTTTCCCTGTGGAATATAAGTCAAAGCGTCTTCGGTGTCTCTAATCAAGATTTGAATCCAAGAAGGGCATTCAAACACACCTTCCCCTAAAGAATAAGCTTGAGAAAGCAATTCAGTCATTCCGTATTCAGAGTGAATGGCTTTCACTCCAAAACCTTCGCAGAGTTGGGCGTGTAGTTCTTCCCGAATCATTTCTTTTCGCTTGCCTTTCATACCGCCGGTTTCCATAATAATGGTGTTCTGCAACTGAAATTTGTGCTTTTCAATTAAATCGAGTAAGGCATAAGTAACTCCAATAAGAATGACATTTTGTCCAGATTGGTCTAATTCAACAAGTTGCTTGATTAGTTCGTCGTGATTGTGAAGGTAAAAACCGCTTTCGGGACGGTTAGACAGTTGAATCAAATCTTCGACCATATAAATCAATGAAGAGCCTCCTCTCTCTAAGTAAGAGGGTAGTAACGCCAGAACGACATAGTCTTCAATATTTCCATAAAACTGGGAGAATCCTTGGCGGTAACTTTCCTCGTAAATCGAAACATCAGTTACGAGATGCTTGCTGGTAATCATTCCGGTTGTGCCGCTACTGGTAAAAGTTGCTTCAACTTGGTTTGTATTCGAAACCACAGCGTGGCTTTTAAAAAACTGAATAGGTAAAAAAGGAATTTGTTGTACCGATTTTACCTTTTGAGGTTCCACTTTCAATAAGTCGCAAAATTCTCTATATACTATGTTGTTCTCGTGTTGAAAACGAAAAACTTTCAAAGCTATTTTTTCAAATTGCTTTTGACTCGAAATCGTGAATATATCGCTGGCTGTAATCAAGAATTGTGTTTTTTTGGCAAAGGTATAAATATTTAGGGAAGCCTTTGGAATATTTACCCCGAGACTTAAGTACTTAAATCAAAAAGCTCCAATCGAAGTTGGAGCTTTGTTAAATTTTATGGTTTTATTTTATCTTACAATTAGCTTTCTGGTAGCTGTGCTATTGTTTTCAGTTATTTTAATAATATAAACACCAGGAATAAGATTTGATATGTTTAGTTCTTTTGAGCTTATCATTGTTTGTAAAACTTTCTTGCCCAAAACATCAAATATAACGACTTCTTTTTCCAAATCGTTTTTTGTTAAAATGTACACTCTCCCATTAGTCGCGGGATTCGGGTACAAGTTCAAGCCTTCAATTACTGAAGTTTCTTGGGTTCTTGGTTGTTGCTTAGTTTCCTGCGCTGTTAGATTTATGGAAAAAAGGAAAACCAATAAAGTGATAATATAAAAGTAGTTTTTTTTCATTAGCTTGGTTTTGAATAGTAAAGATATGAAAAAATAGTTCAAATTGTATGCCAAAAAGCACCTCTCGCAAGAAAGGTGCTTTAATTGTGTCAATTTTATGATTTTAGAACCCAGTAGCCCATCCAGTAGCCCATACTGGAGAAGCAATTCCATTTCCTGCTCCTGTGGCAGTTGTTGTCATCGTTGCAATTGCTGAAACATCAACTGAACTAGCGTCTGTTTTCTTTCCTTTTGTATGCGTTGTGACAGCATCACATTTAACATTTGTCGCTTTTAAGGCAGTTCCTATGTAGCTAATTGTTTCGTCGTGTTCTACGTTGAAACCTGTTTTCCAGTTGCTTAAATATACATTTGTAAAAACACCTTTAGTTCCTCTTCTAAGTTTTAAGGCATCATTTTCAGTGTAGATAGTTGCATCAGCACTACTTCCAGGTCCGACAAGTGTAAGATTTGTGATAGATGGATTAGCGATAGGAGTGTTTAAAAACCCTAATTCAAAATTATCAGCTTCAATTCCTCTGTTTCCCTTTCCGAAATCTAATTTTCCGTACCAGTTTGTGTTTGTTCCTGACCAACCTTCAGTCCAGTCAAATTGATCATCTTCATTTCCTATAGAAACCAAGTTAGAAGTGTTTACAGTTCCTCCGAAGAATTCAAAACCGTCATCTGCACCGTGAATTGCTTCTACATATTCAAATGTAGTTCCTGATCCAACTCCAAATAATGACACCCCGTTGAATTCTTTTTCACTATTGAATGCAGCTCCCGCATATTCGATTCTTAAATATTTGATAGAACCTGAATTGTCATTAGATATTGTTCCTCCATAGCTTAAATCAGCAACTTCAGATTGTGCTGTGCCAGTCCCGCCTGTTACTCGGTTGATAGGCGCTTTTCCGCAAATTACTAATCCACCCCAGTCTCCAGCATTTTTTACAGCTAATCCACTTGTCATTACAACAGGATTAGCAGCAGTACCGTTTACATTCAATTTACCTCCCTGTGCAATTGCGATGTAAGCTGATGTACCTCCAGTACCTTCAATTCTAGTTCCTGCAGGAATTGTTAAAGTTGCTCCGTCGTTAACTTGTATTTTACCCGATAGTTTGTACGTTGTTCCAGCCTGAAGAACTACTTCTCCACTTGTGATTGTTCCTTTAAAATTGTTTGCATCTGCAACAAAAGATGCTGAAGCGGAAGGGTTGTCATTTGAGGAACAACTGGTGATTAAACTTGCAGTTAAAGCAAGGAATCCAAATAATTTTACGGTTGATTTTTTCATGATTGTTTGTTAAATTTTTTTGTTTAATTTCTTGGTACAAAGATGTAGTAAGTGTTCTTTTCAGGTGTTATCTAAATATGATTGTTAGTTTAATAAAAGGCTAATTCTATATTAGCTTAATGTTGCTATGTTAACTTAAGTTTAGAATGTTAAACTGGCTGGGTACATTGTTTTAAAAAAAAGAGAGACTGCCATTATTGACAATCTCTCTTTTAATATATAATGGGTTTTAATTATTTAAAATTGATAGTTAAGGTTTAAACTCAATGTGATTCCTTTTTTATAGGATAGTACGTTTACCTCATTATTTGCGTTTTCCTGTACTCTGTTTATTGATGGGTCTAGGATGTTTTTTACAACAAGTCCTAATCCAAATTTCTTGTTGAGTTTAGATTTAGCGATGAAATCTAATGAACCAAATGCTTTGTCTACCAAGTCTCCTTTTCCGTCTGTTCCAATGGCATTTAGTCTGTCTGAAAAATAAGAGTAGGCTACTGTCGTTGTCAGGTTGCTGTTTTTCTCATTCCATTCATTGAATAAAGTAAGGTCAGCATTTAATAATAAATCAGAAGCTCCAGTAAACTTGCTTTTTGAGTTAGTGAAAGCCACTTGGTAGTTTGTTTCACGATTTACTTTTTCGGCATTTAGTTCCTGATTGCTGTATAGATAGGAAGCATTGATACCAGCAGACAGGCTTTTGGAATTTTCTGTGTCAAAATCAAAAAGTTGTTTTCTGTATTCTACTTCCGCTCCCGTAACATATCCGTAATCTCCTGTGTTAACATACGAAATGTCATTTGAAGAAGAAGAAATAGTAACTTCATTCATTGGGTTTAAGATGTATTTTCCAAAAGCGGTAAACGAAATCAGTTCATCACTTTTCGGGAACATTTCCCATTTAAGGTCCAAGTTATAATCATCCGATTCGTATAGGTTTTCATTACCGATTTTTGTTTGTAAAACTTCTTCATAAACAAATGCGGCTCTCTCCTTAAATTGGGGCAATGTATAGGTTTTACTAAATCCTAAACGCAGATTTTGCTTTTCGTTCAATTCATATTTCATTATAACACTTGGAAGGAAGGCATTTTTTTCTAATTTGTCATTTCCTGTTCCACCAAGTTGTGTGTTCCAATCTACTTTTTGTGAAATAGATTCGGCTCTTAATCCTAATACGGCTGTAAGTTTTTCGAATTTATATTCGGTATTTATAAAACCTCCATTGATGATTTGTTCTCCAGTATAAGTTTGCGGGTCTAAGGCATTTGAAACCTGAGAGTTTCCTCTAAAAGTGGCGATTGAGAAAACCCCGTTGTTTAAATTTTGAGCATTATAAAAAAGATCTAAATTAGTAGGGTCTACAACAGTATTGGTAAAACCTTGGTTCACTTTAAAATTAAATTGAGTTGCCTGAAAATCTCTGTTTTTAAATCTACCGTTATAACCAATGGTTATTTTTCCATTGAAATCTCCCTGCTCTGTCTTGTTGAATTTATAATCATAAGAAGCATTTGCTGCTAATTCATCTTCTTTTAGTTTTTGAAAATACCTGTGATTGTCGGGGGCTGAAACACTGGAAAGAACATAACCGTTTGCTTCTTTTCTGAAAATGTTCTGACTTCTGTCGGGCATATCGCCATTAATGCTGTTGTATGAAATCCCCCAGTTCAATTTTGAACGTTCACCTACCGTGTGATCCCCTAATAGCTGATTTATCCACAAACTATTTTTCTCATAATTAAAACGTCTGATTAATCCGTTTCCATTGTTTGCAATATCAACAATGTATCCGGTGTATTCCTCTTTAGATTGAGAGGATGTGTTTATAAATACGGAGTTATAGTTAAGCTTATTGTTACTGTTTATTTTGTAACCAATATTAGCCATTGCAGTAGTATTTGTGTCGAAATTTAAAGCGCTGTATTTGCTAAAGTTTTTGTTGGCCACGCCATTTCCGTTAACACTCGCTTTTGCAGTTCCGTTACTTTTTGAACTGTAATCGTTTCCGTATGCAGCAGTTGCAAAGAAACTCAGTTTTCCTTCAGTACCTACTTGAAACGATTTTCCGCCTGAAATTCCAAATGAATTAGCAATTGGACTAAAGCTCTTCAGTTGAAGTGTGTTGTAATTGTATTGTGTTAATGGGGAGCTTGGGATATTCTTGTTAGTGAATCCAAGTTTGCTTATCCCGCCCTGAAGAGTAAAGTGATCTTCGGCAATGGCATTCGTATTTACTTTCGACCCTACTTCTAATTTTAAAAATCCCTTTCCAGTATAATCTTTAGAAACAATGTCAACATTTCCTCCTGCAAAATCACCATAGATTTTACCGTTGTAAACCTTGTCTATGGAGATGTGTTCAACAATATCCGTAGAGAAAATTTCTAAATTGATGTTTTTCTTCTCTGGATTGTTAGACGGAACAGGCAAGCCATTCATTGTAGTTGAGTTGTATCGGTCTCCTAAACCTCTCACAAAGATATTTCCCGAACCTTCTTGTTTAGTGATTCCGGTTGTTTTTGTAACCGCGGTGGCCACATCACTTACTCCTTTTCGAGATAATTCCTGAGCGCCAATCGTCTGTTTTATTTCCACGGCCTTTTTTTGGTCTAATAACAAAGCGGTTTCAGTGTCTTTTTTTCGGTAGGATTTAATTACTACGGCTTCCAGGTTGTAACTAGCCGAAACTAATGTTTCATTGATGACAGTAACTTCATCTTCTTTTACGGTTACCATTACTTCTACCGTTTCGTAACCTAGCAAGCTAAATTGCACAATGTAATTTCCAGGTGCAACGGTAAGGGAGTATTTTCCGTTTACATCAGTATTGGTGCTTATAGTAGTGCCTTTAATCAATACATTAGCGGATGGCAATCCTTCATTGTTCAAGTTTTTTTCAGTTAGTATACCTGTAATTGTTCCTTGACCTTTTGCAAAAGCAAGTGTTGAAATTAGTAGTGCAATAATTAGTATTCTGAGTTTCATTTTGATTTCTGTTTTTATTTTTATGCAAAGTAAAGAGCGGCTTGTTAAGTTGAGGTAAGGGGTTTGTTATGCTTTTGTTTCTCGAATATTAACAAATGGTTACCATATTAAATTAGCGTAAACTCCGCTTTTTAACGATAGATAAATTGTTATATTTACATTCGCAATAGCTAATCATTGGATACTATAAAGGATGTAATCCAATGGTTAAAATATAATTTGCAGTATATGAAAAAGAAAAACACAAAGATTTTACTGGTAGATGACGAGCCGGATATTTTAGAAATCGTAGGTTACAATCTCGCTCAAGAAGGCTACCAAATTGTTACTGCTGAAAATGGTAAAGAGGCTATAGCCAAAGCCAAAAAAGAATTGCCGGACCTTATTATTATGGATGTAATGATGCCAGAAATGGATGGGATGGAAGCCTGTGAAAACATTAGAAAAATTCCCGAGCTAAGTCACGTGATCATAACTTTTTTGACGGCAAGAAGCGAAGATTATTCACAAGTGGCTGGTTTTGATGCCGGTGCGGATGATTATATCACAAAGCCTATTAAGCCTAAATTATTAGTTAGTAAGGTAAAGGCGTTGTTAAGACGATTGAAGGAAAAGGAAATTGATAGTGAAACTCTAAACGTAGGCGGAATCGAAATTAACAGGGAAGAGTATAAAATAGTTAAAGACAATGTCGAGATAGCTTTGCCTAGAAAAGAGTTTGAATTATTCTATTTATTAGCTTCAAAACCGGGAAAAGTTTTTAAACGTGATGAAATTCTTGATAAAGTTTGGGGAAATGAAGTCGTTGTTGGCGGAAGGACTATCGACGTTCATATCAGGAAACTACGAGAAAAAATAGGAGAGGACTTTTTTAAAACGATAAAAGGAGTTGGTTATAAGTTTGAAGTTTAAAATTCATATCAATTCTAAAATCTTCTATTAAAAGCAATGCGTAAATGAAATTAAATTTTAAAAAAACCTATAAGTTCGCTATAAAATCAGCGTTATATATCAGTCTATTTTCAACAGGGTTTGTGACGATGTTGGCTGCAGGGCTGTTCCGTAATTCAGGAGATAAATTAGTGTTGTTTGCCGGAATCTTCTTTATAGGGATGGGTGTTTTTTCATTTTTAGTATTACAATATAGAGTAGAACGATTTATATATAG
Organism: Flavobacterium sp. K5-23; assembly: GCF_023278045.1. NCBI lineage: Bacteria > Pseudomonadati > Bacteroidota > Flavobacteriia > Flavobacteriales > Flavobacteriaceae > Flavobacterium > Flavobacterium sp. K5-23. Next base: position 546,692 of record NZ_CP056783.1, on the reverse strand, counting down.
AAGAGTAAAAAGAATTTATGACGACGTATCCTTATTAGAATCCAGCAGTCTCATCAACCAGCCCATTACTACTGATATGGAGACTTTAACCAGAGAAGTAAGGAAATTTGCGACTGATAAAAAACTGGAAATCGAAATGCTTGAAATTAGGGAGCAATATAGAAGAGAGTTTCTTGGAAATGTTTCTCACGAATTGAAAACACCTTTATTTACTGTACAAGGTTATATTTCGACCTTGTTAGATGGTGCGATGGAGGATAAAACCATTCGAAAAAAATATTTAAAACGTGCCGAAAAAGGGGTGGAGCGATTAATCTATATCGTGGAAGATTTAGATATGATTGCCAAGCTTGAGGTGGGGGATTTAAATCTGGAAATGTCTGAATTTGATATTGTGGAATTAATCCAAAACGGTTTTGATTTATTAGAAATGAAAGCCGATAAAAAGAATATTACTTTAAAGTTTGAAAGTAGTGACATCAAACCACATTTTGTAAAAGGAGATAAAGACAGGATTCAGCAAATCGTTGAGAATTTGATTGTGAATTCAATTAAATACGGAAAAGAAAATGGAACTACTGAAATAGCAGTTGTGAGTTTAACCAAGAAAAAAATATTAATAAGAATAAGCGATAACGGAGAGGGAATTGAGAAACAAAATATTCCAAGAGTGTTCGAGCGTTTTTATCGTGTAAATAAAAGTGGTTCCCGTTCTGAAGGTGGATCTGGTCTAGGATTAGCCATCGTGAAACATATTATCGAAGCCCATAAAGAAAAAATATATGTTGAAAGCGAATACGGAGAGGGATCTGAATTTTCTTTTACATTAGAAAAGGCGTACAGACAAAAGGCCGAGAAAAAATAATTTCCATTTTTAGATATTAAGAAAGCTATTTTTCGAAAAAACAACAACTCCTTATTTGATGCTTGAGAATACTAAATCGCTTAAGAAAGCTATGATTTTAGAGTCTTCTTTACTTTTTCCAAAATCAGTTAAAGAAGGCAGGTTTTTCATAAAGAAATTTTGAAAATGCGCCATTTCAATTATGGTTGTGGCTAATGATCTAGGGTATTTGTATTTTGGATTACATTCTAATATTAAGTCGCCAATTGCTGCACATAAATCTTTGTAAGGTTTGAATAAATGGTGCTTGTTATCTTCTCCCACTTGCTTCGTTAAATACACTTTTGATCCTTCAGCAATTACAATTTGGTGTAGTAAACTCTCGTTTACATAACTTGTAGTGTCATCGTCTTCTACAGCCGATGCTAATATTTTTATTACTTTCTTAAGCTTTACAGTAGGGTTCTTGACATTGTTTGTTTGAAAAAGAATCTGGTATTCTACCCAACTCCAGTACCAAGAAATAATGTAGGTTAATAAGAGGTGTTTGTTTTCAAAATACCTGTAAATACCCGCTTCCGTGGTTCCTATGTCTTCTGCTAGTTTTTTAAAGGTAAGTGCTTCAAACCCATTTTCATGGATCATTACAATACTATGCTTGATTATCTTTTTACCTAACTCTGATTGCTCAGGATTACGCAGGTATAAGGCCTCATTCATTTTTATTTGTAATTGTAATTCCATTTGGGTACTGTTTATTGGGGTTTGCCAAAGGTATGTGTTAAGCAATGACTAAAGGAAGTTTAGTTTATACAAATGTAGTAAAAAACATTTTACAATTATTTAAGATAGTATTACTATCATTATAGATATTTATCTATCTTTGAGAAGTTAACCTTAAAATTAATTGATCATATGGAATTAAAAAATATGTTTAAAGAATTAAAAAATGATTTTCCAGCGAGTATCATTGTGTTTTTTGTAGCCTTGCCATTATGTCTAGGTATTGCTTTGGCCTCAGGAGCACCATTGTTTTCAGGAATTATTGCTGGAATCGTTGGAGGAATTATTGTGGGTTCAGCGAGTGGATCACCACTTGGAGTTAGTGGACCTGCGGCTGGATTGGCCGTTATAGTTTTAACATCAATCGCAACTTTGGGGTCTTGGGAAATGTTTTTAATGGCTGTTGTTATTTCAGGAATGATTCAATTGGCTTTGGGATATGCTAAAGCAGGGTTTGTTGCTTACTTTTTTCCAAATTCAGTAATTAAAGGAATGCTTACAGGTATTGGTCTGTTAATAATTCTTAAACAAATTCCGCATGCGTTAGGTTGGGATAAAGACGCTATGGGGGACGATGCTTTTATGCAAGCTGATGGTCAGAATACTTTGTCAGAGATAGGGCAGGCATTAAATTTCATCACGCCAGGCGCTGTTCTTATTGGTGCAATATCTTTAGCGATTTTGATTTTTTGGGATAAAGTTTTAATGAAAAAACATAAGATTTTCCAAATTATACAAGGTCCTATTGTTGTGGTTGCATTTGGTATTTTAATGAATTATTGCTTTCAAAACGGAATATTAGATTATTCTTTATCTGCTAAACAGGTTGTTTCACTGCCAGTTCCAAGTTCGTTTAGTGATTTTTTAACTCAATTTACATTTCCTGATTTTTCAGCATTGACTAATATTGAAGTTTATAAAGTTGCGATAGTAATAGCTATTGTTGGTAGTTTAGAAACTTTACTTTGTGTTGAGGCAACTGATAAATTAGATCCAGACAGAAGAATTACGCCAACAAATAGAGAATTAAAAGCACAAGGTTTAGGGAATATTGTTTCAGGATTAATAGGAGGCTTGCCTATTACACAAGTTATTGTTCGAAGTTCAGCGAATATTAATTTTGGAGCCAAAACTAAAATGTCTGCTATTCTTCATGGTTTCTTCTTGTTGATAAGCGCAGTAACTATCGCTAGTTTGATGAATATGATCCCATTAGCGAGTTTGGCTGCTATATTATTAATGGTAGGATACAAATTAGCTAAGCCAGCACTTTTTACAGAGATGTACAAATTAGGGTGGGAACAATTCATTCCTTTTACAATGACTGTTGTTGCTATATTAGCTACTGATTTACTTAAGGGAATTACTGTTGGAATTCTTTTTGGAATATTTTATACGTTACGTCATAGTTACAGGAACTCACATCATTTGAAGGATAGGGTTAAAAATGAGGACGGTCAAGTAGTACATCATATTGTTCTAGCTCAAGAGGTTTCCTTTTTCAATAAAGCAAGTATTATAGAAACGCTGGATTTGATCACTGAAGATTCTAAAGTGGTTATTGATTTTTCTAAATCTAAATCTATAGCTTATGATGTTTTAGAAATCATTAAAGATTTTGAAATCCATGCGAAAACGAAAAATATTACTGTTGAAAAAATTAAATTTTCACCTTCATTATAATAAGCATCGTTTTTGTAGAAATTTTCGAACAATAAAATTGCAAATTAAAATTTGTTATTACATATATTAAAACTTAAAAATAATTAAGATGAAAACATTAAATAAAGAAATGCAACAAGCAATTACTCCAATAATGGCTGTTGAAATTTTAAAAGAAGGGAATAAAAGATTTACAAACAATTTAAAAGCAAATCGTAATTTATTACAACAAGCAAATGAAACTTCAGATGGGCAACACCCTTTTGCAGTAATTCTAAGTTGTATTGATTCCAGAACATCTGCTGAGTTGATTTTTGACCAAGGATTAGGGGATGTTTTTAGCGTTCGTATTGCAGGGAATATCATAAACGAAGATATTCTGGGTAGCATGGAATTTGGTTGTAAAGTTGCAGGTTCAAAAATAATTGTTGTTTTAGGACATACAAAATGTGGAGCTGTAAAAGGAGCATGTGATCACGTAGAAATGGGTAATTTAACGGCTTTGTTAAGTAAAATCCAACCTGCGGTTTATGACGAAAAAACAGAAACAGAAAATCGTAGTTCCAGTAATAATGAGTTTGTGGAAAAAGTGGCTACCATCAATGTAAAAAGAACGGTAAATGCTATTATGGAACGCAGCCCAATTTTAAAAGAAATGATCGAAAAAGGGGAGATTGGAATTGTAGGAGGGACTCATGATATCACTACAGGATTAGTGACTTTTTATGATGACACTATGATTGTATCAGGTACTAAATAAAATTACAAAAATTATTTTCAAAACGTGCAGCTCTTAATAGGCTGCACGTTTTATATAAAAGCGTTTATGAGAATGTTAAAAAATTGGGTTGTTATAATGTTTGCTGTTGTTTGTAGTAACAATTTGTATTCACAAGATCAAAGAATTATTGATAATAATAGTATAGGTTGGATTGCAGTTACCAATACTTTAAAGTTAAATAAGAAAATTGCATTCCAAGGGGAATATCAATGGCGTAGATTAGATGGTTTGCAAAATCCACAACAAGGATTGTTGAGAATGGGGATAAGTTATTCTCTTAGAAAAGAGGTGAATTTGATTGCGGGCTATGCTTTTGCGGATACCCATCCTTATGGGGATTATCCTAATGCAAATAGATTTGCTGAAAACCGTATTTACGAGCAGGTGGTTATAAAAAACCCTATAGGCAAGGTTGATGTTTCCCATCGATTTACATTAGAGCAACGGTTTCTCGAAAAATTCACAACCCTGAATGGCGTTACCAATACGGAGTGGGTATTTATGAACAGAATGCGTTACAGATTAAGAACAGAAATTCCTGTTTATAAAAGCAGTTCTGAGAATAATAGTGTAAGTATAATTTTACTAGACGAGGTGTTTGTTGGTTTTGGTAAAAATGTGGGAGCGAATGTTTTCGACCAAAACAGAATGGCGGCCTTATTAGGGTATAAAGTGAACAAAAACATCAAATTGGAAGCGGGATATCTTGGGCAAATTTTGCAACAAGGCAAATTGGTAAACGGAAAACCAGTATTCCAATATAATAACGGATTTATGTTTACAACACATTTATCATTTGATGCAATGAAATAATCTAGGGGAGTTTTTAAGATTCTAAATTTCAAAAAATTAAAAACATGGGGAATTCTACATTAATTAAAAATGTCAATATTGTAAACGAAGGGCAAATTAAAACTGCTGACGTTTTCATTCAAAATGGTATTATAGAAAGTATCGGAGATCTATCAGAAGCAGTATCTGATGAAACTAAAATTATCGATGGAACCGGTAAATATCTTTTTCCGGGTATTATCGACGGGCAAGTTCATTTTAGAGAGCCCGGTTTGACACATAAAGGAGATCTTTATTCTGAAAGTAGGGCGGCCGTCTCTGGAGGTACCACTTCTTTTATTGGCATGCCTAATACGGTGCCAAATGTCTTGACCACGGAGATTCTTGATGAAAAGTTCAGTATTGCCTCCGAGAAATCTTGGGCTAATTTCTCTTTTTTTTTAGGGGTTAACAACGACAATTTAGATGAGGTGCTTGAAATGGATACGACTCAATTTATAGGAGTTTCTGATGACGGGCTTTATTTTACCAAAAAAGGAAATTTGCTTGCAGATAGTCCCAATACGATGGAAAAACTTTTTTCTAAATGCAAATCTATAATTGCTATTCATTCTGAATTGGAAAAAATTATAGAAGAAAATGAGGAAATTTATATGGCGAATTATGGTGAGGACGTGCCAATAGAATGTCATCCCTTAATTCGAAGCGGGGATGGATGTTATCAATCAACCAAAAGAGCCATTGAAATTGCCGAAAAGCACAAAGCAAGATTGCATATTCTTCATTTAACAACCGAGGCCGAGACACATTTGTTTAGAAATGACATCCCTCTTAAAGAAAAGAATATTACAACTGAAGTATCGGTACAAAACCTATGGTTTTCAGATAAAGACTATGCGCGATTGGGAACATTAATAAAATGGAACCCAGCTATAAAAACAGAGAAGGATAGAGACGGACTTTTGAAAGCGTTGCTGGATGATCGAATTGATATTATTACTACTGATCATGCGCCACACACTTTAGAAGAAAAACAAAAACCTTATTTTCAATCCATGTCGGGAGCGCCTATGGTGCAACATTCCTTGTATGTGATGCTAGAACTATATAGAAGAGGGCTTATCTCTTTAGAAAAGATAACTGAAAAGATGAGCCATAATGTGGCGATTCTCTACGGTATTCAAAAAAGAGGATTCATTCGTAAAGGATACTTTGCGGATCTAATTTTAGTCGACCTGAATTCGCCATGGACCGTTGGTAAAGAGAATGTTTTATACAAGTGCGGTTGGTCTCCATTAGAAGGCGAAACTTTTCATTCTAAAGTGACTCATACCTTTGTAAATGGGAATTTGGTTTATGAAAACGGTGGTTTCTCAGATTTTGTCCCTGGACATAGATTAGAGTTTAAACAATAAAGTCAATCCAATTGTTTTATGGGTTGATTCGAATAAACGAATTTATTTTGGGTTAGTATAAAATGGATTCTATATAAAAAAGCTTCTTGGTCTTTGTGATTAGGAAGTTTTTTTTATTTGGATTAGTTGTAACTGTTTGGTACATTGAATTTTAATAAAAATAATACGACAAGACAAATGAAAAATAGCGTATCTTTAATAGTCTAAATACTAGACAAAAGAAACGGTGAATATGGAAACGGATTTGAGTTTTTGGATTGGTTTTAATGTATTTGTATTGTTGATGCTTGCTTTGGATTTAGGTGTTTTTAACCGCAAAGCCCACGAAGTAAGTATTAAAGAAGCCTTGATTTGGACTGGGGTTTGGATAACACTAGCCATGTGTTTTAATGTGCTTATTTATTATTGGCAAGGGGAAGTAAAAGCATTAGAATTTTTTACCGGTTATGTGATTGAAAAATCATTGAGTGTAGATAATATTTTTGTTTTCGTTTTAATTTTCTCCTATTTCAAAACCCCGACTATACATCAGCATAAAATTTTGTTTTGGGGAATTATTGGAGCCTTGATAATGCGGGCTATTTTTATTTTTGCTGGGGTAGCATTACTCGAAAAATTTCATTGGACTATTTATGTTTTCGGGGCAATTCTAATTTATACAGGGTACAAGATGTTTGTGCAAAAGGAGAAGTTAATTGATCCTGAAAAAGACCCATTAATAAAAATAATCAGAAGAATAATGCCCGTTACTAATGATCTGCATAGCGGAAAGTTTTTTGTAAAACAAAACGGGAAATGGTTTGCGACACCTCTGTTTTTAGTCTTGCTTTTAATCGAAACCACTGATTTGATTTTTGCAGCAGATAGCATTCCTGCAATACTGGCAATTACACAAGACCATTTTATTGTTTATACTTCAAATGTATTTGCCATTCTAGGCTTGCGATCTTTGTATTTTGCATTGGCAGGAATGATGGATAAATTTCAATATTTGTCAAAGGGTTTGGCTTTGATTTTAATTTTTGTAGGTTTAAAAATGGTAGTGGTTGATTTCTACAAATTACCAATACAAATTGCTCTTTTAGTAATTATAATTATTTTGTTTCTAAGTATTGTCGCATCATTAATGGCTAATAAAAGAAACGAATTGTAAAAGATAAATGAAAGGTTGTTAAAATTGTAAAAGAATAACACAATGGAAAAAATTCTTGTTACCACCGATTTTTCTGCGAACTCAAAAGCTGCTATGCGTTTTGCCATTCAACTGGCATCGCAAAAGGAATATGAACTGACTTTTTTTCATTCCTATAGTGTTTCAAATCTCAGTTCGATGAGTGATGCTGAATTTACCGCTTATGAAAAAAAAGAAGCCGAAAAAATTCAAAAGAAACTGAATCAATTCGTGGAAAAGGTATACATAGGCATTGGGGTTGATTCGAAAAGTAATAAATGCGTGATAAAAAGTGCGGTATTGACAGATAGTAATATTAGAGAATATGCTGTTAAAAATAAATTCAGCTTTATTTGCATTAGCACTAGAGGGTCTGGGAAAATGAAAAAAATATTTGGGTCAAATACGTCTAATTTAATTAGACATTCCGCAGTACCAGTTATATCAATTCCCTATAATTATAGAAGAAGTGAAGTAACCAACATCCTTTACGCATCAGATTTTTTTAATTTTGACTTTGAATTTAATAAAGTAATGGAATTTGCCACGCCATTAATGGTAGGCGTTGATATTCTACATTTCAAACCTCATAAAGCAGTAGTTCCTAATTTACAAAACATTACAGATAATATAAACAAATACCCAGAATTTGCTGTTAAACTACATATAGGAACATTAAATATGGTGGAGAGTTTGCAATCTAATATTCAGTCAGTAATTAAACGATTAAAACCTTCAATGCTGATTATGTTCACGCAACAGAACAGAAGTTTTCTTGATAAAATATTTGTTGGAAGTAAATCCGTAAACTACTCATTTTATGCCAAAGTTCCATTGCTTGTTTTCAAAAAAATTAATGACAAGTAAGGGTATTGTAATATGCGTTTTTAATATAGAAGCTTAGTTTTAAGTCTTTTTTTTATTGTTAAAATTTAAAAACAGCACTTGTTTTTGTAAGACATATAAGAACAGCAGATTAGCTTGTTCTTGCGGCATATCAAATAACAAATTCTTAATGTTAATTTAACATACGGATTGAATTGCTATCCTAAGTTTGCAAAAAATTAACACACTATTAATAATTATGAAAAAGATTATTTTTTCAACTATTACTTTATTATTACTTGTTTCATTAGCTAATGCACAAGAAGTAAAAAAAGATGAAATCACAAAAGAGGTGGTTCGTATTCTAGATTCTATAAATAAGGTAAAAGAAACACAAGAGAAAGCCAAACCAAAGAAAGAGTTATGGTATGATAAAATATCAATAAGAGGGTATGCACAGGTAAGATACAATGGTTTACTTTCTTCGAATGATAAAGTTTCTTGTGATCAATGTGACAAGTCTTGGGGAACTACTTCGACTGCGGCTGATGCAAAATCGAATAACGGACTTTTTCTTAGAAGGGGACGTATCATATTTTCGGGACAAGTTCATCCTAATGTGTATTTCTATATTCAACCTGATTTTGCAAGTTCACCTGCAACGGGTGTAAATAATTTTCTTCAAATAAGAGATGCGTATTTTGATTTGTCATTTGATGCTAAAAAAGAATATCGTGTAAGGATAGGTCAGAGTAAAGTTCCTTTTGGATTTGAAAACTTGCAATCAAGTCAAAATAGATTAACTCTGGATCGCAATGATGCCTTAAATAGTGCGGTTGTCAATGAAAGAGATTTAGGGGCTTTCTTCTATTGGGCTCCAAGTAAAATCAGAGATCGTTTTGCTATGCTTGTGAAGGATGGTTATAAAGGATCTGGGGATTATGGAGTATTTGCATTTGGTGCGTATAACGGTCAAACGGCAAACAAGACTGAGGCTAATAGAAACCTATATGTAGTATCGAGAGTTAGTTATCCTTTCCTTGTAGGAAATCAAATTATTGAACCAGGTATTCAAGGGTATACAGGGAAATGGGCTTTTGGAAGCGAACTTTCTACAGGAGTGACAACTCTTAATAAACTAAATACTTTAGATCAAAGGGTTGCGGCTACTATGGTGCTTTATCCAAAACCATTTGGAGTTCAGGCAGAATATAATATTGGAAAAGGACCTCGTTACAATAAGGAAACGAATACCGTTGATGTATCTAGTTTAGAAGGGGGTTATGTAACTTTAAATTATAAGTTAGATATGCCAAATCATCAATTGATTTATCCTTTTGCTAAATTTCAATACTATGACGGTGGGAAAAAATTCGAAAAAGACGCCAGAAGCTATATCGTTAGGGATTATGAATTGGGAATAGAATGGCAACCAATCAAAGCGTTTGAATTAGTGGCTACTTGGGTTATTGCAGACAGGACTTTTGAAGATAGTGTTCTTAAAAATAACAGACAACAAGGAAATTTATTGAGATTACAAGCACAGTTTAATTTCTAATCTTTTTCATATAATATATTTTGAAACTTCTTAAGCATTTTGTTTAAGAAGTTTTTTTTTTGAAATTCTAAAAAAAAACCGTTCTCTAAAACTAGTTACTTTTATCGCGTAAGAATATACATATTTTATGAACTACAAATAAATGTCAATGTTAATTTTAGTGGAATCAGTTTTATTATATTGTTGGAGTGTTTTTGTCTTTGTAACTACCCATAAATAGAGGCGTTGAGGTTTTTTTAAGGGAAATCTTGTTGTGGGTTGGTAACGTTTATTTTTCAGAAAGGTAACCTTTAGTTAATATTGTTGCATAAAATTAACGGTAGGTTTGCACCGTAATAATAATAAAATAACAAATTATTAAAATGAAAAAGTTTTTATTAAGTGCCCTGCTAATGTTCGCAATGATTGCATCTGCTCAAGAAGGTACAGTAGAAAAAAAGCCAGTTGTTAAAAAATCAGATTTAACACAATATCTTAACTCAAGTAAGAAACTTGGATTTACTGCAGTTGATAGTTTATTCCAAATGAATATTGGTTTCCGTGTTCAAAGTAGAGTGGGTTATGGAAAGGAAGAGGGTGAGTCCGGAGTTGTAGAAGGAGAAATTAGAAGAATGAGGCTAAAGTTAGACGGTTTTGTTTATAATCCTAAGTTTGGGTATAAAGTGGAATTGGGTTTTTCAGCAAGAGATATAGGAACGGTAGTTGTTGGGAACAGTGGAAATGTAATTTTAGACGGGGTTTTCTTTTACAAGCCCACATCTGATTTGACAATTGGATTTGGCCAAACTAAATTACCAGGAAATAACCAACGTGTGATTTCTTCAAACTCATTAGAGCTTACAGATCGTAGTATTAATAACTCAAAGTTTAATATCGATCGTGATTTTGGTTTATTTTTGGATTATTCGAAAGAAAGCCCAAATCATTTTTCTTACTCTTTAAAAGGAGCTATTACTAAAGGAGAAGGGAGAAACTGGGTTAAGACAAAAGATGATGGTATCGCTTTAACTGGTAAAGTAGAGTTATTTCCTTTAGGAGCTTTTACTAAAAACGGTTCTAACTTTGAAGCCGATTTGATGAGAGAGAAAACTCCAAAACTGATGATATCAGGAGCTTTTAGTCAAAATAATAATGCATTAAGAGCACAAGGACAACTAGGAAATAGTTTATTTGATGCAAGAACACTGCAATCATTGTTTTTTGATGCAATGTTTAAATACAATGGTTGGTCAGCTACTGCAGCATATATGTCTCGAATGGCTGATAATCCTATTACCGTGAATCCATTAGACATCTCAAAGAGACAAGCGGTTTTTGTTGGGCACGGAGTTGACGCACAACTTAGTTACCTTTTTCCATCTAATTTTCAAGTAATAGGAAGGTTCTCTACTCAAAAAGTAGATGATGAAATTCAAACTATTAGTCCTGATGTGGATGAATACACAATTGGTTTGTCAAAATATATATTTGGTCACAAACTAAAAGTTCAAACTGAATTCTCTTATGATAATGTAAAAAACTATAGTGGAAATGTAGACAACAATTGGTTTGTACGTTTTCAAGTAGAAATAGGAATATAAAGATTTTAAAAACCGCTGCAAGGCGGTTTTTTGTTTTCAAACTTAAATATAAATCGTTTAAAGAATAAAGATTGTATAATGTTGACTTAATATTAACTTAACATATAGTCTTTACTTTTGTAAAAAAAATAAACAAACAAAGATCATGAATAAAACAAAATTATTTTTAATGTTGCCTTTAATAGGAATGTTAAGTTGTGGTAAAGCAAAAACGGAAGACAAAGGAACTGAATCAAATGCAACTGCTGTATCAGTAACAATCAAAGGAAGTGATACAGTATTACCATTAGCGCAAAAAGAAGCAGAAGAGTTGATGAAAGCTAATAAAGAGGTTTCGGTAACTGTTGTTGGAGGTGGAACTGGTGTTGGGTTAACAGCATTGATTGACGGAACTACTGATATCGCAATGGCTTCAAGAGATTTGAAAACGGAGGAAAAATTAAAATTCTCGGAATCTAAAACTGAAATCGAACAAGTGATTATTGCTTATGACGCATTGGCTGTTATTGTAAATCCAGCTAACAAAGTAGGTCAATTAACACGTGAGCAATTAGAGAAAATTTTTATTGGTGAAATCAAAAACTGGAAAGAAGTAGGTGGAGCAGATGAGAAAATAGTAGCTTATTCAAGAGAGTCTTCTTCTGGAACATACGAGTTCTTTAAAGACGAGGTAATGGACAAGAAAAACTATGCTACAAATGTATTGAGTTTACCTGCAACTGGAGCAATTGTTCAAGCAGTTGGACAAACTAAAGGAGCAATAGGATATGTTGGATTAGCTTATGAAACTAAAGAAGTGAAACAACTTTCAGTATCTTATGATCAAGGGAAAACTTTCGTTGCACCTTCTGTGGCTAGCGCTAAAGACAAAACGTATCCTATTTCTAGACCATTGTTCTATATGTATAACAAAACTAATGCTGCAAAAGTAAAAACGTTAATTGATTATGCATTGTCTGCTGAAGGACAAAAAAATGTTTCTGAAATTGGTTATGTACCGTTGAATTAATAAAGGTTAATTTTTATAATGAATAAAGGCTGTCTTATTTAAGGCAGCCTTTTTTTATGGTTTGAATTGAATATTCAGATGCCTTTAGTTTCGTGGTGCTTTTTTTTATTTTTATATATTGTGTTATCTTTAATCACTTTTTTATAATTTCAATCCTTAACATTAAGTTAACCTAAGGTTAATACTGTAAAAACATTATCCTACCTTAGCTAGCGTAATTTTGCTAAAAATAAAAAACACTGATTTGAAAACAAATTTTAAACAGATTAAAGAGAAGGTTATTGAATCCATATTGATGCTAAGTAGTGCCGCTACTAGTATTACGGTTATTTTAATTGTCCTTTTTCTATTTATCGAAGGTGCTGGAGTTTTTAGTAAAAAGCCAATAGAAGAAGGGTTTTTACTAGCGGTTGAAAAATCCAATACGGTTGAAAAGTTAAGTCCTGCTCAAATAAAAGATATTTTTGATCAAAAAATCACCAACTGGAAAGAAGTAGGAGGTAAAGATCTGACTATTGTTTTATTCAGGACATCTGATATAACGGATTATTACACTGATGAGGAGCTAGGGGAGAATTTTGAATACTTTCCAGCCAAAATAGATGAATTGATAGCTAAGACTCCAGGGATTATCGCTTTTTTCTCGGATAAATATAAGTCTAAAAGTTTTGTAGGGAAAGAGATTGATATCGATAGAATAAAAGTGTTCGAATTTTTATCAGGTGAGGAGTGGTTTCCTACTGCGCAACCTATTGCCCAAATGGGTGTGAAACCTTTAATTTATGGAACTTTGTGGGTTAGTTTTGGAGCGATTCTTTTGGCTTTGCCTATTGGATTAGCTGCAGCGGTCTATCTTAGTGAAATTGCTAAGAAGAGAACAAGAAATTTATTAAAACCATTAATCGAATTGTTAGCCGGAATTCCATCGGTAGTGTATGGTTTTTTTGGATTGGTAATTATTGTGCCATTAATTCAAAGTGTTTTTAATTTACCCGTTGGAGAAACGGCCTTGGCGGGAAGTGTTGTTTTAGCGATTATGGCTTTGCCTACAATTATCACCATTTCTGAGGATGCGATGCGCAATACGCCTCGCGCTATGAAAGAAGCTAGTTTAGCTTTAGGAGCAAGTCAATGGCAAACAATCTATAAAGTAGTTATACCTTATTCAGCATCAGGAATTACAGCTGGAGCTATCTTAGGAATAGGTCGTGCGATAGGTGAAACAATGGCCGTGTTAATGGTTACGGGAAATGCAGCAGTTATACCTAATTCCTTTTTAGAACCCGTAAGAACTATTCCGGCAACAATTGCTGCGGAGTTAGGTGAAGCGCCAAATGGAGGATTACACTATGAAGCTTTATTTGCTCTAGGTTGTATCTTGTTTATTATCACTTTTGGGATTAATATGTTAGTGGAAATGGTTACTAACGGTAAATCACATAAAAAACATTAAGATGAGTATAGAAAGTCGTTTAGCAAGAAAAAAAAGATTAAGTCAACAAATAGCTTTTGGTATTTTTAGCTTTACTAGCTATGCCGTTGTTGCGCTTTTATTCGTGATTTTAGCTTTTATAGTCGTAAAAGGTATTGGAGTTATTAGTTGGGAATTCATTAGTGAAATGCCTAAAAACGGAATGACCGAAGGGGGGATTTTCCCCGCCATCATAGGTACTCTTTGTTTGGTATTGGTAAGTATGGTATTCGCTTTTCCAGTTGGGGTTTTGGCCGCAATATATATGAATGAATATGTAAAAGATGGTTGGGTTAAAAAAATCATCAAACAAATGACAAACAACCTTGCGGGTGTGCCTTCAATTGTTTTTGGACTTTTTGGAATGTCGTTATTTGTAAATAAATTACAGTTTGGAGATTCTATATTAGCGGGTGGTTTAACTTTAGGATTGTTAGTTTTACCAGTTGTAATTAGAACCACTGAGGAATCATTAAAAGCTGTAGAGGACACTTTTAGACAAGCAAGTTTAGGATTAGGAGCCAGTAAATGGGAGACTACAAGTAAGGTTGTTTTTCCTATAGCTTTTCCTAATATCATTACGGGTTTGATATTATCTATAGGTAGAGTTTCTGGAGAAACGGCACCAATTTTATTTACCGTTGCTGCTTATTTTTTACCTAAATTGCCAACATCTATTTTTGATCAAGCAATGGCATTACCATATCACTTATATGTAATTTCAACTTCAGGGACTAATATTGAAGCTTCTAGAGCAATGGCTTACGGTACAGCGCTTGTATTAATAATAATTGTATTAATTTCTAATTTATTGGCGAATGCCCTTCGTAAATATTATGGAAAAAAAGTAAAAATGAATTAACATGCATAAAATAGAATCAACCAACATAAACTTTTACTACGGAGAAACTCAAGCTTTACACGATGTTTCTTTGGCAATGAAAGAAAATACAGTCACTGCTTTAATTGGACCTTCAGGTTGTGGAAAATCAACTTATTTGCGTTTGCTTAATCGAATGAATGATCTTATCGATAATACCCAAATGACAGGTAGTATTCTTGTGGATGGTAAAGATATTTACGATAAGAATACGAACGTGGATAACTTACGTAAGAACGTTGGGATGGTATTTCAAAAACCAAATCCTTTCCCTAAATCTATTTATGAAAACGTTGCTTACGGATTGAAAGTAAACGGGATTACAGATAAAAACACAATTGAGGAACGAGTTGTAACATCGATTCAACAAGTGGCGCTTTGGGATGAGGTAAAAGACAAGCTTAAAAAATCTGCTTTTGAATTATCAGGAGGTCAGCAGCAAAGACTTTGTATTGCTCGTGCGTTAGCAATTCAACCATCGGTTTTGTTGATGGATGAGCCTACTTCAGCATTAGATCCTATTTCCACTTCAAAAGTGGAAGAGCTTATTTATGAACTGAAAAAACAATATACTATTGTAATTGTTACTCATAATATGCAACAGGCAGCCCGTGTAAGTGATACGACAGCTTTTTTCTATATGGGGGAATTGATTGAGCACGATAAAACGAAATCAATATTTACTAAACCAGAGAAAAAACAAACAGAAGATTATATAACTGGTAGATTTGGATAGTAATATCAACGACAATATAAATATTCTATATCAATTTTAGATAGGTAAAGGTTTAACAAAAATCTGAGATCTATAATTTAATATCAAAATTCAAATGGCATCAAACTTAGAAATAGAGCTTGGAAAGCTTAGAAGTACAATAATAAAAATTAATAATCTTGCTGAAAGTCAAGTGTTTGAAGCAATGGGTGTATTGTTGTTCGAACCCATTTCCGAGAGGAAAGATGTGAAAAAAGCAGAAAGCAAAATTGATAAATTAGATTTGAAAATCGAAGACATTTGTCAAAGTGTTTTTGCCTTACAACAACCAGTCGCATCCGATTTACGTTTTATTATGTCAGCAATGCACATGGGTAATGAGGTGGAAAGAATTGGTGATTTGTCGATGAGCATCATTAAATTGGCTAAGAACATCAATAAAAAACATGAATTAATAGAAAAGTTTAATATTACCGAAATCGCTAGGGAAGTGGAATCAATTTCTATAAAAACCAATGTTTGTTTTCAAACAATGGATGAAAAATTGATCCAAGAAATTTTGGCTATGAACTTTGATGTTAAAGAAAAAACGGCTGTTTCAATTGACGGCATCATTACTGAGATGAAGAGCAGTTCTAAAACAGTAGTTTCAGGAACTAATCTAATTATGTCATTGAAACATATGGAAAGAATCTCTGATCACTGTTCTAATATTGCAGAGTCTGTCTATTTCATGATCAATGCAAAGACTATTAAACACGAAAAATACAACGAAAAAAAGTAATATTTATTTCTTAATATAAAACCGACTTTCGATTCGTTTTGAAATAAGAAAGTCGGTTTTTTTATGCCTTTATTTTTTATCAAATACTTCAAAAAGACTTGGCCAATCAATAGTTTTATCGAAATTAGGTAGCCCTTTAAAGAAGCTGACTTCTGAAAGGTTTTCAATATTAAAACTCTCTTGTGTTGAATAGGGGACAAATCCTTCTTTTTGTAGTTTTTCGGCTAGATATTCTTGTTCGTTTTGACCAGGTGTAGGTATGAAAAAAGCTTTCTTTTCTAATTTCGCCAAGTCCATAATGGAAGTGTAACCGGAACGACATAGAATAATAGCGCTTTCATTAATGGTTTTTTCCAAAAGTTCGCTATTCATAAAGTTGTAAAAAGTAATGTTATTTAATTCTTCCTTTTTTTGAAACTTCTCCATTAGTCCCTTTACAAAAACAACTTTTCCTTTATATTTTTGAAGTTCAATAATTAATTTTTCTTGTAGAATTTCACGTTGCGGTTCAGGGCCTGATAAAATTATCATCAGATCGAAGACTATTGGGAGTTGCTTTTTTTGCATTCGACTTAAAGGACCAATGTAGTTTACTTCAAAAGACTTCTTTTTTGGACGACTAAGAATTCCCGCTAAATTGTTGAATCCTTCCATATCTGGAACCCAGCAAACTTTATGTTTTTTGATGAAATGTTGATGTATTTGACTTGAAAAAATACTACTTGCACCTGATAGAACATTCAATTGATGGGTAATATAAACAGTTGGAACACTTTTATTAAAAACCCCTAGTCGATTATCAGAGATAATTCCATCTATTTTATATTGGTTTACCCATTCTTCAATTAACTTTCTTTCTTTCCAAATTGCAATAGCTATTTTGGGTATGTTCTGTAGCATTTTCCATTTAAAATTTCGCCCATTTTTAGCATATTCAATACGATAGGAGGGTAATTCCAAGGTTTTTAAATGTGGAAATTCTTGTTGTAATAATTCAAGAGCAGCACCGTCAGAGGCTAAAATTGGAATAAAATTATTTTTTTCTAATTCTTTGATGATTGGAATACATCGCGTAGCATGTCCTAATCCCCAGTTTAAAGGAGCGATTAAGATTGTTTTTTTTGTGGTATTCAAATTCATTAATTAGGATTTTGTTTTGCTGCTGAAATTTACATTTTTTATGAAAATAATTATAGCCCTGTTTTTCAAAAATAAGCATTTATATTTTTTTAAATTTCACGGAAAATTCTTAAATAAAAAACGTTTTGTGTTTCATCTTTAAGAGATTATGTATATTTTCGCAAAATAAATGTTAATATTAGATTAAAATTTATGTTTAGAAGTCGGGTAAGCCCATTTTTCTTGACTATAATTCATTTTTGCCTTGAATAATTTTATTAAAAAGATACGATAAATGATTACAAAATTACTTGAAATAAAAAAATATTATTTTTTCATCCTATTTTTCATTCTAAGTTTTAATAATTTAATTGCCCAAACTCCTGGTATGATCTTTCATCCAGCAACAGGGAGTGGTAAAACAGTGTTAGACCCTAATGGTGATGGTTATACATCAGCTACTTCTGCTGGTTTTACAACTGATGACCAGGCTCAAAGTGAGATACCCTTTGTTTCCTTAATTTTTCCAATGGTTGAACCTACAAGCGATCTTGGTCCAGGTCCTGATTGTGGTTTTACTGATTTTGTTGATGAAGGGGATGAAGATCCTGTTCAGGCATATTTAGATGGAACTAATTGGCTTTTTAGAATGAGGATGGGAAAAGCAGCTCCCAATGCAAAAAGTTATAGTATTTTAATTGATACCGACGGGAAATTTGGAGGTACGGGACCTAATAAAGATCCAGAATACTCAAGTTCTAATCCTGGTTTTGAAATCGAAATCGTATTGGCCACAAAGTTTGGTGTTTTTGTTTACGATGTGAATAATATGAATTGCAGTCCAGTTATTTCATATATAGATCCATTAAATTCACATTACCAGAAGTCGATTGCTTTAACAACAAATTGTGGGGATCCAGACTATTTTTATGATTTTTTCGTGAATTTCAACGATTTAACAACTAAGTTCGGAATAACAACTGCTACCCCAGTTCGTATGGCCATTATTGATAATATGGCTGCCAATAAATCTACTTTATGTAGCCCTAATTCAGCTTCTGATTTAGCTGGTTTAGATGATTCAACTTGCGGATATAATTTAGAGAGTTGTTTTGGAGTGATAGTAGATAATTATACTCCATGTGCGCCCGGAGTAGTTTGTCCTGATCGTAGTAAATGCCCAGGTATATCAAGTGTTAACATTGGCGCTACTACAGTATCAGGTACTTCAACAGAGGCTAACGGAACTTTGATTATAGTTTACAAAGACGGTGTTTCCATTGGTTCAACTTCTGTAAGTTCAGGAGTCTGGACTTTATCTGGAATATCGCCTGCTCTTGCTTCTGCTCAAGTTATTTCTGCAACGGCTACTGCTCCCGGAAAAGGTGTTTCTATTGCAAATTGTAATCCTGTTACTGTTGCTCCAAGCTGTACTTCACAAACTAGTACATTAGTGACTATTTCTAAAGTTTCAGGGAATAAGGGATTTGATATTGTAAATACTTTTCCAACTGGAACAGTTTTCACATGGTATAACTCAGATTTTACTCTTGCTCAAATTCCAAGTGGATATGGGTGGGATATTCCCAATCCTGTTACAACTATCGCTGCAGATCAAATGGTTTCTTTTGAATGTAAAACAGGACAATGTTTTAATAGCGGGATGTATTATTTTACATTTAAAGAGCCAAATAAGTGTGTTTCCAATTATCTTCCATCCTGTCTTTATTCTACAGGAGGGACAACCGGGAATCCAAGTTTTACAACTAGTTCGATAACCATAAATACAACTTCAATTTCTGGTACAGTTGCTTTTCCTGATAACGTTGCTGGGGTTGCAGTATACATTACTTCGAATGGAGCTCAAGTAGGCACAGCCACAACAGTTGCTGGAGGTGGATGGACAATAAATGGTTTAATGCTATCAGGGCGCCAATGCCAAACACTTTCGTTAATAGCAATTGCTCCTGGGAAATGTGTGTCAACTGGACTAGTTACATCTACAATAACAAGAAAAGCGAATGCTCCAATAATCAATGGGCCAATATGTTCTACAGCTGCTATTACTAGTGTTTCAGGAAAATCAAATGAAGCTGCTGGAACTACTATTCAAGTGTTTGAAAATGGAGTTTTAGAGGGAACAACTACTGTTGCATCTAATAGCACTTGGACTGCATCATCAGGGATAAATATAGCTATAGGTAGTACTATTACCGCGAAGGCTATTGGAACTTGTCTTTCATTAAGTGATGCTTCTAACTCTGTTGTAGTCGGTACTCTAACAACAAATGCAGTAACTATAACTCCAAGTTCTATACCAGAAAAATCTATTGTTGAAAACACTACGTCAGTTTCTGGAACGGGTACTTCTGGGAACACGATTAAATTATATATTGATGGCTATCCTGTTTTTCAAGATTTAGCTGAAACAACTTTGGCTACTGTAAATGTAGTTGGCGGAACTTGGACAATAAATAACATATATAGCCAGGCATTATATGCTGGGGGAACATTAACAGCAACTGCTACAAGTGGAACCAATTGTGAAGGTGTATTGTCTGATGCAACCTCTATCGTTTGTTTAAAACCTTTAAAAGATAAAACTGTAAATCCTGACAACACTACTGTTTGTTCAGGAAGTGTTGTGGCCAATGTTCAGGTTGAAGAATCTCAAGATGGTGTAATATACCAATTGTATAATAATGTATTAGGAGCTAATTCTGGATCTTCAGTATTAGGAACTGGATTTGATATTACTTTAACTTCTTCGGTACTTACCGCTAACACTACGTTGTCGGTGAAAGCGATTAAATCCCCATTTGGTTCTTGTACAGAAACTCTTGATGAGACTGTAATAGTTACCGTTAATGCTTTGCCTACTTTAACTGGAGTAGCACAAGCTTCTACGGTTTGTTCTAATTCACCAGCGACCATCAATTTATCTGGGTTGTTGAATGGAAGTACTTCTACGATAGCTTATTCTATCAATGGGGCTTCACAAATCCCAGCAACAAATGTCGTAGCTAATGGATCAGGATCTGCAAGTTTTGTTACTTCAAACTTAACAACTGCTAATAACAATCAGAAATTATTAATAACAGGAGTTACGACAACAAGTGTTACCCCAAACTGTTCTAAAACTTTTAATATAGAAGTTACTTTGAGTGTTATTTCGGGTTCAGTTGGTGGGACATTATCGGCGCCTCAAACGATTTGTGCAGGTAGTTCACCTTCTAATATAACCTTAAGTGGAAATACTGGTTCAGTAGTAAAATGGCAAAAAGCTTCAGATGCAGCTTTTACTTCACCTGTGGATATTGCAGGAACAACAACTACTTTAACTGGAGCAACCATTGGGTCTCTTACGGCGGATACTTATTTCAGAGCCGTTGTCCAAAGCGGGAGTTGTTCCGCTGTGAATTCAGCCTCTGTATTGGTAACGGTAAATACACCCCCTGCAACCCCAACAATTTCAACTACTACTTCAACGACATTCTGTTCAGGCGGAAGTGTTGTTTTAACATCATCGGCAGCCACAGGCAACCAGTGGTATAAAGATGCTGTTTTAATATCGGGAGCAACAAACACAACGTACAGTGCCACAGCAAGTGGAGACTACACGGTTATCAGCACTAACGGAACTTGTCCAAGTTCAGCTTCGGCAGCAACGACAGTTACCGTAAATGCAAGCCCTGCAACCCCGACAATATCAACTACAACTACAACGACATTCTGTTCAGGCGGGAGTGTTGTTTTAACATCATCGGCAGCCACAGGCAACCAGTGGTATAAAGATGCTGTTTTAATATCGGGAGCAACAAGTACAACCTACAGTGCCACAGCAAGTGGAGACTACACGGTTATCAGCACTAACGGAACTTGTCCAAGTGCAGCTTCGGCAGCAACGACAGTTACTGTAAATGCTTTGCCATCAGCGCCAACAGTAGGGACTATAACACATCCTACTTGTGCTTTAGCAACAGGAAGCATTGTGTTGAATGACTTACCGACCGGTAACTGGACTATTAATCCAGGAAATATTTCAGGAAATACAACTTCAACTACAATTTCAGGATTGGCAGCAGGAATAACATTAAAATATACAGTAAGGGATGATAATGGGTGTGAGTCAGTTGAATCAATTGGGGTTAAATTAATTCCAGCCATATGTGCTAAAACAGACATTATTGCAGCAGGAAACGGAACCACAGGAAACACCAATGCCGGAAACGTATTGGGAGCAAATCCAACCGATGCCGATCAATTGAACGGAACGGCAGTAGTGATTGGAGACGTAAACCTAACGGTGACGACAGGAGCTACACCAAAAACAGTAGGAGCACCAGTACCAAGTATTGATGTCACTACCGGAATAGTAAGCGTACCGGCAAACACCCCAGTTGGAACTTACACGATAGTATACCAAATCTGTGAGAAGTTGAACCCAAGCAATTGCAGTTCGGCTACGGCGACAGTAACAGTAGGTGCAACGACAATCCAAGCCAATGCAGATACAATAGCAGCAGGAAACGGAACCACAGGAAACACCAATGCCGGAAACGTATTGGGAGCAAATCCAACCGATGCCGATCAATTGAACGGAACGGCAGTAATGATTGGAGACGTAAACCTAACGGTAACAACAGGAGCTACACCAAAAACAGTGGGAGCACCAGTACCAAGTATTGATGTCACTACCGGAATAGTAAGCGTACCGGCAAACACTCCAGCTGGAACTTACACGATAGTTTACCAAATCTGTGAGAAGTTGAACCCAAGCAATTGCAGTTCGGCTACAGCTACGATAACAGTAGATGCAGCGGCAATCAAGGCCAATTCAGATACAATAGCAGCAGGAAACGGAACCACAGGAAACACCAATGCCGGAAACGTATTGGGAGCAAATCCAACCGATGCCGATCTATTGAATGGAACGGCTGTAGTTATAGGAAAAGTAAACTTAACGGTTACTGCCGGAGCTACACCAAAAACTGTTGGAGCACCAGTACCAAGTATTGATGTTACTACAGGAATAGTAAGCGTACCGGCAAACACTCCAGTTGGAACTTACACGATAGTATACCAAATCTGTGAGAAGTTGAACCCAAGCAATTGCAGTTCGGCTACGGCGACAGTAACAGTAGGTGCAACGACAATCCAAGCCAATGCAGATACAATAGCTGCTGGAAACGGAACCACAGGAAACACCAATGCCGGAAACGTATTGGGAGCAAATCCAACCGATGCCGATCAATTGAACGGAACGGCAGTAGTTATTGGAGACGTAAACCTAACGGTAACGACAGGAGCTACACCAAAAACAGTGGGAGCACCAGTACCAAGTATTGATGTCACTACAGGAACAGTAAGCGTACCGGCAAACACCCCAGTTGGAACTTACACGATAGTATACCAAATCTGTGAGAAGTTGAACCCAAGCAATTGCAGTTCGGCTACAGCGACAGTAACAGTAGGTGCAACGACAATCCAAGCCAATGCAGATACAATAGCTGCTGGAAACGGAACCACAGGAAACACCAATGCCGGAAACGTATTGGGAGCAAATCCAACCGATGCCGATCAATTGAACGGAACGGCAGTAATGATTGGAGACGTAAACCTAACGGTAACAACAGGAGCTACACCAAAAACAGTGGGAGCACCAGTACCAAGTATTGATGTCACTACCGGAATAGTAAGCGTACCGGCAAACACTCCAGCTGGAACTTACACGATAGTATACCAAATTTGTGAGAAGTTGAACCCAAGCAATTGCAGTTCGGCTACAGCTACGATAACAGTAGATGCAGCGGCAATCAAGGCCAATTCAGATACAATAGCAGCAGGAAACGGAACCACAGGAAACACCAATGCCGGAAACGTATTGGGAGCAAATCCAACCGATGCCGATCTATTGAATGGAACGGCTGTAGTTATAGGAAAAGTAAACTTAACGGTTACTGCCGGAGCTACACCAAAAACTGTTGGAGCACCAGTACCAAGTATTGATGTTACTACAGGAATAGTAAGCGTACCGGCAAACACTCCAGTTGGAACTTACACGATAGTATACCAAATCTGTGAGAAGTTGAACCCAAGCAATTGCAGTTCGGCTACGGCGACAGTAACAGTAGGTGCAACGACAATCCAAGCCAATTCAGATACAATAGCTGCTGGAAACGGAACCACAGGAAACACCAATGCCGGAAACGTATTGGGAGCAAATCCAACCGATGCCGATCAATTGAACGGAACGGCAGTAATGATTGGAGACGTAAACCTAACGGTAACAACAGGAGCTACACCAAAAACAGTGGGAGCACCAGTACCAAGTATTGATGTCACTACCGGAATAGTAAGCGTACCGGCAAACACTCCAGCTGGAACTTACACGATAGTTTACCAAATCTGTGAGAAGTTGAACCCAAGCAATTGCAGTTCGGCTACAGCTACGATAACAGTAGATGCAGCGGCAATCAAGGCCAATTCAGATACAATAGCAGCAGGAAACGGAACCACAGGAAACACCAATGCCGGAAACGTATTGGGAGCAAATCCAACCGATGCCGATCTATTGAATGGAACGGCTGTAGTTATAGGAAAAGTAAACTTAACGGTTACTGCCGGAGCTACACCAAAAACTGTTGGAGCACCAGTACCAAGTATTGATGTTACTACAGGAATAGTAAGCGTACCGGCAAACACTCCAGTTGGAACTTACACGATAGTATACCAAATCTGTGAGAAGTTGAACCCAAGCAATTGCAGTTCGGCTACGGCGACAGTAACAGTAGGTGCAACGACAATCCAAGCCAATGCAGATACAATAGCTGCTGGAAACGGAACCACAGGAAACACCAATGCCGGAAACGTATTGGGAGCAAATCCAACCGATGCCGATCAATTGAACGGAACGGCAGTAGTTATTGGAGACGTAAACCTAACGGTAACGACAGGAGCTACACCAAAAACAGTGGGAGCACCAGTACCAAGTATTGATGTCACTACAGGAACAGTAAGCGTACCGGCAAACACCCCATTTGGAACTTACACGATAGTATACCAAATCTGTGAGAAGTTGAACCCAAGCAATTGCAGTTCGGCTACAGCGACAGTAACAGTAGGTGCAACGACAATCCAAGCCAATGCAGATACAATAGCTGCTGGAAACGGAACCACAGGAAACACCAATGCCGGAAACGTATTGGGAGCAAATCCAACCGATGCCGATCAATTGAACGGAACGGCAGTAATGATTGGAGACGTAAACCTAACGGTAACAACAGGAGCTACACCAAAAACAGTGGGAGCACCAGTACCAAGTATTGATGTCACTACCGGAATAGTAAGCGTACCGGCAAACACTCCAGCTGGAACTTACACGATAGTATACCAAATTTGTGAGAAGTTGAACCCAAGCAATTGCAGTTCGGCTACAGCTACGATAACAGTAGATGCAGCGGCAATCAAGGCCAATTCAGATACAATAGCAGCAGGAAACGGAACCACAGGAAACACCAATGCCGGAAACGTATTGGGAGCAAATCCAACCGATGCCGATCTATTGAATGGAACGGCTGTAGTTATAGGAAAAGTAAACTTAACGGTTACTGCCGGAGCTACACCAAAAACTGTTGGAGCACCAGTACCAAGTATTGATGTTACTACAGGAATAGTAAGCGTACCGGCAAACACTCCAGTTGGAACTTACACGATAGTATACCAAATCTGTGAGAAGTTGAACCCTGCAAACTGTGATGAAGCAACTGTAACTATTAATGTAACTAATAGTATTCCTATTGCTACATTAATATCTTCTCCAAGTGTAGTAAACAACGGTACGCCAAAAGCGATCGCTACTTTAACAGGTTCAGATGTAGATGGTACAATAGTCAACTTTAAAATAACTGTTTTACCTGATCCAACTCAAGGAGTTTTATTATTAAACGGTGTTCCAGTTACATTAAATCAAGTATTGACTTTAGCTGAAGCTGCTCAACTAACGTTTTTACCAGCAAAAGGATTTAAAGGTGTTGTAAGCTTTGGTTATTCAGCAATTGATAATGAAGGCGATGTTAGTATTCCGTCAACAGTAAAATTTACAGTGAGTAATGAACCACCAACAGCTAATAGTTTCACAAACGCTGTTTTAGAAAAAAACGGGAAAATTCAATCTATTTCGCCTTTAACAGGGAATGATATTGATGGAGTAGTAGTAGCTTATGTTATTAAATCGCTACCTGATGCTGCAGCCGGGATGTTAACTTTAAATGGGATACCTGTAATCGTTGGTCAAGAACTAACTCCTGCGGAAGCAGCTATATTGAAGTTTACACCTAATATTAATTTCATTGGTTCTAAAACGAGTTTTACCATTGTTGCAAAAGACAATGGAGGATTAGAGAGTTTAATACCTGCAATTATAACTATTCCGTTGTTAGAGAAACCTAGTATTGCTTTGGTTAAAAAGGGAGTGTTTAATGATAATAATAAGGATGGTTTTGCTCAAGCGGGAGAAACAATTACGTACAGTTTCACTATTACTAATACAGGTAATGTTCCTTTAACGA
The DNA here is from genome assembly GCF_023278045.1 of Flavobacterium sp. K5-23. Taxonomy (NCBI): domain Bacteria; kingdom Pseudomonadati; phylum Bacteroidota; class Flavobacteriia; order Flavobacteriales; family Flavobacteriaceae; genus Flavobacterium; species Flavobacterium sp. K5-23. The sequence continues at coordinate 520,733 of NZ_CP056783.1, read as the reverse complement.
ATGTTTTTATTACAGACTTATTACCAGGACTAATAATGAAAGGAAATCCTATTCAAGTATTAGGAGTAGATGAAGTTAATACAACTACTTTCACAGCTATTTATGCACTTAAACAATCTGATATAATCAAAGGAAGTGTATCTAATCAAGCAAAGGTGACAGGAACAACGTATTCTGGATTAATTGTTTATGACTTATCTGATAATGTTAATAATATTGATGACGGAGAAACTGTATTAGGTGTTATTGGTTGTGTAATAGATCCTTTAACAGGGATGTCTCCAAATGGTGATGGGGAAAACGATGTGTTTTATATTCGAGGAATAGAATGTTATCCCGATAATAACGTACAGATTTTTAATCGTTGGGGGGTAAAAGTATTCGAAAGGGATCATTATAATAATAGCGACATAGCTTTTAGAGGAATATCTGAAGGACGTACAACTGTGAATCAATCAGAAGGACTACCAGAAGGAACGTACTACTATATCTTAAATTATAAGGATAGTGGCGCAAATGCACATCAAAAAGCAGGTTACTTCTATATTAACAGATAATCAAATTCTTTAGGTATTTATATTCGAAAGTATTTAAAATGAAAAACATGAAAACAAAAATAGCTATAGTAATATTCATACTGATAACAAGTCTAGGGTATGGCCAGCAAGACGCTCAGTTTACTCAGTATATGTATAATAGTATAAGTATTAATCCTGCATATGCGGGTTCTAGGGAATCAATGAGTGTGTTTGCCTTACATCGAACTCAGTGGGTTGGACTAGACGGAGCTCCAGTTACAAACAACGTTTCGATTAATACTCCTATAAAAGGGAGTAATGTAGGATTAGGAATTTCTATAATTAATGATAAAATTGGACCGTCTGACGAAACCAATATTGCAGTTGATTTTGCATATCATATTAAAACTTCCGATAGTTATAAATTAGCTTTTGGACTAAAAGCTTCGGCTAATTTATTAAATGTAGATTTTCAAAAGCTTACCTATTTAACAACTGATAATAGTTTAAATACAAATATTGATAATAAATTTTCACCTAATATAGGTGTTGGGTTTTATTTGTACTCATCAAATGGGTATATTGGATTATCAGTACCTAATTTATTAGAAACGCAACATTTTGATAAATATGCTGGGAATGGAGCTCAAAGTTATTTAGCAAAAGAAAGACTTCATTATTATCTAACAGCCGGAAAGGTGTATGATTTGAGTAGTGAATTGAAATTTAAACCAGCTGTTATAACTAAATGGGTTCAAGGAGCTCCTTTACAAGTTGACTTATCGGCTAATTTTTTATTCAATGAAAAATTTGTTGCTGGTTTAGCATATCGTTGGAGCGCCGCAGTAAGTGCAATGGTTGGATTTCAAGCGTCAAACTCATGGTTTATAGGGTATGGATATGACTTAGAAACTACTCGTTTGTCACATTTCAATTCAGGTTCTCATGAAATCTTTTTGAGATATGAATTGTTTAATAAATATGATAGAATTGTATCACCAAGATTTTTCTAAACTTAACATTATGAAACGAAACCTCTTTATTTTTAGTGTATTTATTTGTCTTTTTTCAATCCAAGGATTTGGACAAAAAGCGAGTATAGCATCGGCAGATAAAAAATACGAACGATATGCGTATATAGATGCCATAGCAACATATGAAAGTGTTGCTGAGAGTGGTTACAAGGATGAAAAAATGTTCCAAAAATTAGGCAATGCCTACTATTTTAATGCTGATTTAGAAAAAGCGGCAAAATGGTATGCCGAACTTTTTTCTATGAACAAAGAACAAGAGCCTGAGTATTTTTATAGATATTCACAATGCTTAAAGACACTTGGTGAATATAAAGAGGCGGATAAAATGCTAGAACAATTCAATAAAAAATCAGGTAATGATCTAAGAGCAAAATTATTTGTTTCCAATAAAAATTACTTAGAAGAGATTAAAGAAAATTCAGGGCGTTTTAATGTGACAGATGCTGGGATTAATTCTGAATTCTCAGATTATGGTAGTTCATTTATAGGCAATAATTTAGTTTTTGCATCTGCAAGAGATACTGGTGGGGTTTCCAAAAAAATATTTAAATGGACTAATCAATCTTTTACAAATTTATATTCTTCTGAAGTGAAGTCAGACGGGTCAATGAGTAAACCTGAACGATTTGGAAACAGTATTAATTCAAAATTTCATGAATCTACCCCCATTTTTACTAGAGATGGATTAACGATGTATTTTACACGAAATAATTATCTAGATGGAAAAAAAGGGAAAGACGATCAAAGAATCACATTGTTAAAATTATATAAGGCCTCTTTAATAGATGGACAGTGGAAGAATGTTACGGAGCTGCCTTTTAATAGTGATCAATATAGTGTTGCTCATCCTGCTTTAAGTAAAGATGATAAAACGTTATATTTTGCATCAAATATGCCAGGGACAAAAGGACAATCGGATATTTTTAAAGTTACCATTAAAGAAGACGGGACTTACTCATCTCCTGAAAATTTAGGGGACATTATAAATACAGAAGGAAGGGAAACTTTTCCTTTTATATCAGATGATAACGAATTATATTTTTCTTCTGATGGTCGACCAGGTTTAGGAGGATTGGATATTTACGTTTCCAAAATAGAAAATGATTTAAGTTTCAAAAAAGTTCAAAATATAGGTGCTCCAATAAACGGAACACACGATGATTTTTCTTTTATGATCGATAGCGAAAGTAGAAACGGATTTTTCTCATCCAATAGAGTTGGAGGAAAAGGCTATGATGATATTTACAAGTTTACAGAAACTAGAAAATTATTATGTGAACAGAATTTAATTGGAACAATAACGGATAAAGAAACGGATAAAATAATTTCGGACTCTAAAATAAGTTTGTTTGACGAGAATTTCCAATTTTTAAAAGCAAATATTTCAGATAATAAGGGGAATTATAGTTTTGAAGTAGAATGCGGTAAAAAATATTATGTAAGGGCTGAGAAAATTGATTTTGAATCTAATGAGGGCACTTTTACAATTCCAAAATCTAACGGTAAATCAATTTTATCTTTGGAACTAGAGAAGCGTATAAAACCAATAGGTCAGGGAACAGACTTAGCGAAAACACTAAATATTCCTGTTATCTATTTTGATTTAGATAAATCTTTCATTAGAAATGATGCTTCATTTGAGTTAGCTAAAATAGTAGCAGTAATGAAACAATATCCAAAATTAAAAATCGATGTGCGTTCACATACTGACAGCCGCCAAACTACTCAATATAACGAAGTTTTATCAGATAGAAGAGCAAAATCAACTAGAGATTGGTTAATTAAAAACGGCATTGAAGCTAGTCGATTAACAGCTAAAGGATATGGTGAATCACAATTAATTAATAAATGTGCAGACGGTGTTGATTGTTCAGAAGCGGAACATCAAGCGAATAGAAGAAGTGAATTTGTTATTATATCAATGGAATAATTTATTTGCCAGTATTACTTAAAGGATATGATAATGCTTGAAGAGAGAGTTAAAAGGCTATTAAAAACAATAGATTTTTAACTCTCTTTTTTAGTTTAAAAATAAGCCCTCAATTGAATATTTCCGGTATGGATGGTTTGACTTGTTTCGCTTTTTCTTCCTTGGTAATTCAGGTTGATATCCAGAAATTGAGTTAGATTTTTTTGCATTAAAAAGCGCCAAACCATATTTTGTCCCGTTTGAAGTCCTTCAAGCATTTGAAAGCCTACGGCATTGAACTCATTGCCCTCGAAATTGTTTTGATAAAAAGAAAATTCACCATTAAGGGTTAAGTTTTTATTTGAAGCATAAGAAAAAGAAGTTCCAATTCTATTTTGAGTTAAGGTTTCGAAATTGCCCATCTGGTTTTCTTTGTTTTGTAGTTCATAAAAGAAATCCCAACTTGTGCTTTTTGAAAATAAATAACTAATTTTTGGAGCCAGTTGATATCCGCTAACATCATAATTTTTTTCAGTAAAATTTTCAGAAGCAATCGAAGTTTTGATGGTTTTTGCAAAAGCGGTAAACAACCAGCTCTTCTTGTATAAGTGTGAATATTGTAATTGATGTGAACTGTTTTTAGATTCTTGAGACCCAATTGACAGTAAGTTTTTAGTCTGATTCTTTATATAGGAATAAGTTATGGAATGCGCTTGTTTCCCCCTATTATAAAACAAACTGTTTCTAAAACTAGAAGTCAAGCCAAGTGTATTTTCATTTGAAGTACTAAAAGGGTTTAGCTCAAAATTAGTGCCGTCACGTATAGTTTTTCGGTCTATCAAAAACGAGGTTTGGTTATAAAAAAGCGACAGTATTCTTTTAGAGCCGCTTTCATTTTGCCATTGATTAGGGTTTAGAATTACGGATTGAGAGAATTTTGTTTGGTGCGTTTTTACATAAATCCGATTAGGTAAAAATACCCTAATGTATTTTGCCTGATCAATAAACGGGGCAACTTCAAATTCTTGTAATTCCTGAATAGCATTGTTGTTGTAATCGTTCCAAGTGTAAACACCTTGTCCAGCAGGGACTTCAAGATAAGTAAACTCCTGTTGAGGAAGCGTTCCGGCATTGGTCTCATACGCAATTGTGTTTAGAATTAATTGATTAAAAAAACGATCGTTGTAAACCATTCTGGAATTTAAGGAAGGCTCACTTTTCTTTGTAGCATCTACAAAATCTAATACTCTGTAATTTGTAAAAATAGAAAGGTCACTTTTTTCCGTTTGTATTAATTTGGATTTAAGGTAGTAAGTTTGAGAGTTGTTTACTCTTTGTAGCTGATCGTTTTTTATACTATCATTTACTCTTTTCAACAAACCTAATTCAACATATACTTGAGTACTGTCTCCTCGTCCGGCAAACAAACCATATTCAGAAAACCGTTGACTTAATGAAGTAAATTGACTTGTCATATTCGATTTTTCCTGATTGTCTTCCAATCGCTGGCTTGTCCCGATCCAATTTTTATCAAAATGATATTTTACTTTTGATTGGTTTCGAATAAATTTTGATGTCGCAACAACGCCTTCACTTTTTAAGTAACTTCCTTGGTTTTGAATGGTCCAGTTTTTTAGCTGTACAAGTCCGTTTAGTACTTGTCTATTGCCTGAAAAACTTTCAGAGAAATCTAGTTTTTCAAATTGGTAATTTACAAAACCTCTGTTTGTAGATGATGATTTCGGAACTAAATTAAAATTCAATCCGGATATAAGTAGGCTTTGATTCCCTATCGCGGCTGTTCCTAAATTCCAGTCTCTATCAAATTCAATGGTATAAAGACGTTCCACGGATCTAAATTCTTTTTGGGTAAACTGATAATTTGCAAAAGCGTCAACATTCCATTTATTGGAAAACAACCTTTGTTTGGCGTTTATTTTCCCGCTTATTCCCTGGTTGTTTAAATCGTCAATTTTCGAAAATAAATTTCTATCGTTATTACTGATTCCAATTTCAAAATCCACAGCTGTTTTTTCAGTTGGGGCAAATTTTCCTAAAAAGGTAGCGACTTGGATTTTAGTAGGGGCTACTAATTGAATTACGGGTTCGTAATTTCCCTGTGGAGCACCGTTTATGGGCGCTATGTATTCATAAATTCTGCTTATGGCAGCTGCATTTTTGAGTATGTAATTCCCTTTTTGTGGTGCTGTTAAACTAAACCTGACATTGTATAACTCATCCAGAGAATTATTAGAATATTCGAATATTTCAACGTTGTTTATAATTCGTTTTGCATACAATACTTTATTATTCGAATAGCTGTCAACATAAGCGGATGGAGCTACCATTAAATCTTGGTTGTCACCAGAATTCACTAAAATTTGAGCTTGCTCTTGAGAGAGATTTTGCTGTAGTGGTTGATTCTTTAAATCATTTTCGGAATATAAAAAACTGCCAAAACTCCATTTTTTACTTTCCACTGTTCCCCCAGCATAAGTAACAAACCGAGTGTAATTCCTGTCTGAATATTGATATTCTATTGCTATTCGCATCTCAGAAGTAATGGGGAATAATGAGGTGAAATTTATTTCCCCAGCATTATAATCAATGGTGTAATCATTGTTTTCTCCTCTTTTCAACAAAAGACCATTTACATAAACACGTTCTGATCCAGAAATTACCAGAACATATAACTCCCCATTTTGCCCCTTTAATTTATAAGGTCCTTGATTGCCTTCCAAACCCACAAAATTGCTCTTTGAATATTGTCCTTTGACCAGTGCCACTGAAGCAAATACATTAGACTTGCTGTTTTCATTTTCGAAATCAAAACTGGTGGCCAGTCCCTGTACTTTTTTATTGAAATTGAGGAATTGTGTCTTTCGATTTTCCAGAAACACATCGCCTGCCCGAATATTCCATTTGTCGCTAAAGAGTTCCATAAAGATATTATCAAACTGATCTAGTTTTTGCGAATATCCACCGTCTTGCAGCGGAATATTGCTGTCTTGTAGGGAAGCTCTTAAGCTCACTTTATCGGATAGTTTTCCTGTGATTTGTAAATCTAAGTTTGAGTTTAAAACACCATTTTGATTGTTTCCAATGGTAATTCCCCTTGTAATACTTCCCGAAGTGGTTAATCCATCAAATGGGACGTTTGTATTAACTGTTTTGGGTTGAACTTGATATAGTTTTTCTGAGCTAATGTCATTACTTACCACTTGACTCTCGTCATAGATGCGGTATTCTTTGGTTAAAATATCGGGGAATTTAAGATATTGAACCGTAAGTGAATCGGATTTTGTTGTGAATGTTTTTTTGAAAAACAGGGTGGCTTTTTGAAAATTTATTTGGTAGAAAACACTGTCAATAACATTGTTTTCAGCGTCAAGTAATTTAAAAAAATCAGAGTTGAGGCTCTCCTTTTCTATCTGGATACTGTCTAAAGAATAGCGGATTTTTTTGGCTTTGTATAACGATTTATTTTCCTGGGCCTGAAGCCCAGAAAAATAAATTGTCAATATTAAAAGCACTATTTTTTTAAACATAAAGAGATAAACGTCTATATGTCAAAAGTAGTATATTCTTAATAACTATAAGTGTTTGTGCTTAATTTGTACTTATTGGCGATGGTTAGTTATCACGGGTTACAATCTGCATTGTTTCAGTACTGACTTGTTTCAACAGCACTGTCTTCCCTTTTTCAACCATTTCTGCCGCTTTATCATTAAAATGTCTAATGGTAAATAAAGTAACGTTTTCAGTAAAATCAACTTTAAATTTCTTTGACAATACAGTATTCAATTCCTTGAAGTTATCAAATTTGTCTTCGACACATACAGAGAAACTAATAGCCGAATTCTGAATTAAATTCACTTTTAATTTATATTCGGAGAACAAAGAGAAAATTTCGCTGATGTTGTCTTCCATAATAAAAGAGAAATCTATAGAAGACAGCGAGATTAACAGCTGATTTTTTTTAACTATAAAACAAGGTAAAAAGGGTTCTAAAGTTGCGCCTTTAGAAACACTTGTTCCTTTTAATAACGGATTTATAAATGACTTAACATACAAAGGAATTTCCTTTTTTTGTAAAGGCTGTAATGTTTTCGGATGAATAACAGTTGCTCCATAAAAAGCAAGTTCAATTGCTTCACGATACGATATCTGGTTTAATAAACTGGCATTTTCAAAATATCTTGGATCGGCATTCATTACCCCTGGGACATCTTTCCAGATTGTTACACTTTCAGCATTTAAACAATAGGCGAAAATGGCAGCGGTGTAATCCGATCCTTCACGACCTAGAGTTGTGGTGAAATTATTTTCATCAGACCCCAAAAATCCCTGAGTGATATTTAGAATTTTTCTTTTCACATTTTTGGAAATATTCTTTTGTGTCAATTCCCAGTTCACTTCAGCATCTCTGTAATTAGCATCAGTTTTTATGAAATTACGCACATCAATCCATTGTGTTTTGATACCCATAAAATTCATGAAATGACTAAGGATAGTTGTAGAAATCAATTCACCATAGCTTACAATCTGATCGTAAACAAAATTATAATTTGGAGATTTGTTATGGCCTAAAAAGTAGTCTAAATCAGAGAAATGTAGTTTGACAGCTTGAAAAACATCGTTTTTATCGTCTTCAAACAGATCCAAAAGAATTTGATTGTGGTATTTTTTCACCTCTTGGACAGAAGATTGTAGCTCAGCTGATTTGTCAAAATAATTTTTTATAACGACCTCAAGAGCATTTGTTGTTTTTCCCATTGCAGAAACAACTAACAAGACATCTTCATATCCTACTTTTTGTAAAACATCATATACATTTTTTATACCCTCGGCATCTTTTACTGAAGCTCCACCAAATTTAAATACTCTCATCTTTTTAATTTTTTAGATATTTTGTAAAAAATTATCAATACCTATTTCATCCATTTGTACTACATCCCAATCTCTTAATACTTTTGCTCCTGATTTTTCATAAAAGTCTATAGCAGGAGAGTTCCAGTCGAGAACATGCCAGTCGATTCTTTTCACTTGGTCTTTCTTACCTTGCTTAATAATCTCAGTGTACAACGCAAGTCCTAATCCAGTTCCTCGCATTTTTTCTTTAACAACTAAGTCTTCTAGATGAATTATTTTTCCTTTCCAAGTTGAATAACGGTAATAGTACAAAGCAATACCTACAATTTCAGAGTCAACTTCGGCAACAAAAACTTGAAATAAAGGAATGTCCCCAAAACCATCTCGAATTAAATCTTTCGCAGTTATTAACACGGCATCGGGTTCTTTTTCATAATCAGCCAGTTCTTGTATTAAACCTAGAACTGCATTCATGTCTTCAGGATTTCCTCTTCTTATATTCATGGATTTGTGATTTATATGTTTCGAAAGATTGAAATTAACTATTTTTAAAGCTTTTTTATCAGCAAATATACAATAGTGATAAACTAAGTAAATATTATTCAAATCATTTTCACAAAAAAAGCGATATTTGTGACTTCAAATTAACTACAACGATTTCTTAATGAAAGAACGCAACAAAACACTAGGGGAATTTATCATTGAAAACCAAAATGCTTTTCAATATTCATCAGGAGAATTATCCAGAATTATCAATTCTATTCGGCTAGCTGCTAAAGTCGTTAATTATAAAGTAAATAAAGCTGGATTAGTTGATATTATTGGAGCTGCTGGAGAACAAAATATTCAGGGTGAAGATCAACAAAAATTGGACGTTTACGCAAATGAAGTTTTTATTCAGACATTAATTAATCGTGAGATTGTATGTGGAATCGCATCCGAGGAAAACGATGAGTTTATTACAGTTGAAGGTAGTGACAATAGTCATAATAACAAATATGTTGTTTTGATGGATCCACTTGATGGATCTTCAAATATCGACGTAAACGTTTCGGTAGGGACTATTTTTTCTGTTTTTAGAAGAATAACGCCTATAGGAACTCCGGTTACACTTGAGGATTTCTTGCAACCAGGTACAAGTCAGGTTGCAGCAGGGTATGTGATTTACGGTACGTCAACTATGATCGTTTATACAACGGGTCACGGTGTGAATGGGTTTACTTTAAATCCAGCTATTGGAACATTTTATTTATCGCATCCAGATATGCAGTTTTCTAAAGATGGGAATATATATTCTATCAATGAAGGGAATTATGTTCATTTTCCACAAGGGGTGAAAGATTATCTTAAATATTGTCAGTCTGAAGAAGAGGACAGGCCGTATACATCTCGTTATATAGGAAGTTTAGTTTCTGACATTCATAGAAATATGATTAAGGGAGGTATTTATATTTACCCTACAAGTTCTAAAGCACCTAAGGGGAAATTACGTTTACTATATGAATGTAACCCTATGGCTTTTATAGCTGAACAGGCTGGAGGAAAAGCTTCTGATGGTTTTGGAAGAATTATGGAAATTCAACCAACTGAATTACATGAACGTGTCCCGTTTTTCTGTGGTAGCCACAATATGGTTGAGAAAGCGGAGGAGTTTATGCTTAAAGCTAAATTAAGTAAATATTAAAACACCATAAAAAAAGCTCCTGAAAATTTCAGGAGCTTTTTTATTATTTATTCATCTTTTTGCATTTTCAAAAGGAAGTCGTCTAGATCTACATTCTCGTCTACTAGTGATAGAGCAGAAGCAACTATAGAATCTACATTTTCTGATGTAAAACCAATTCCTAAACAAAGCTTCTTAAGCATAACTTCTTGCTTGTCACCAAGTATGTGGTCAATACGCACCATTCTTGCCAAGTCATATAAACGCTCTAATCTTTTCGCGTATAAATAAGGAGGGTTGATTGGGTATTTTGAAGGATTCTCTAGAATTTCTTCATATTCTGCTGAAGAAATTTCCAGGCGAATAGCTAATTTCTCTAAAAATTCTTTTTCTTCAGGGGCAAAAACCCCATCGGCTAATGCTAGTCTTACAATGGAAGAAAAGTGACCTTTATTTCTTTGTTTGAATTCGCTATCAAATAAATCTGAAAATGACATAGTTAATTTTTTATTTATATTGGACAAAGATAATTCAATTTTTAAAATATTAATTTTCTTTTTAATTTTTCTTTAACAACAGTAGCTTTTATTGAAATTTAATTAAGGATTAACAAGTTCAATTCAGTCTTTTTCAAAATAAATCGTAAGTTTACAACCCCTTTATCAATTTAATAAAATACCTATGTCACAATTTTGGATTTATTTTCAAATAGGATTAAAACACGTTCTGGATATCTATTCATACGACCATGTTTTGTTTTTAATAGCCTTGGCTGTACCGTTTACTTTTAAGGACTGGAAACGGATTGTGCTATTAGTTTCCCTTTTTACAATTGGGCATACTTTGGCCTTGATATTATCTGTTTTTGGCATAATTGCTGTTAAGGTAAATGTGGTTGAATTACTGATACCAATTACTATTTTGATAACCGCTTTATTTAATTTGTTTACCGCTGGTAAGTCGAATAAAAAAGAAAGCATCAATCTAGTGTTTTTTATAACCCTTTTCTTCGGGATAATTCACGGATTGGGTTTCTCGAGTTATTTTAAATCGATTATTGGAGGATCTTCAACATCTAAATTATTGCCATTAGGGGAATTTGCTTTAGGTATAGAAGTGGCTCAAATAGCCGTGGTTTTTGTGGTTTTGATTTTGTCTTATATTGTTCAAACGGTATTTAGATTCTCTAAAAGAGATTGGACTTTAGTAATGTCAGCATTTATAATAGGTGTGGTTTTACCAATGATAATTGATAATAAAATTTGGTTAAGATAGAAATATGGAAGTGTTAAAATTAAATAAATACGATAAAGCATATCTGAGAATTGCAACGGAATGGGGCCTTTTGTCTTATTGTAAACGCAAACAAGTAGGAGCAATAATTGTTCGTGATCGAATGATAATTTCTGATGGTTATAACGGAACCCCTTCTGGTTTTGAAAATTGTTGTGAGGATGATGAAGGGTTGACGCGTTGGGATGTTTTGCATGCCGAAGCAAATGCTATTTTAAAAGTAGCTCGATCTACTCAATCTTGTGAAGGTGCAACGCTTTATATTACACTTTCACCTTGTAAAGAGTGTAGTAAATTGATACATCAATCCGGGATAAAAAGAGTGGTTTATCACAATGGTTACCGTGATGATTCCGGGATTCAGTTTTTGATTAAAGCGGGGATAGTTGTAGAACATATTCCAGTATTAGAAGAATAATGAAAATGAAAAATAAATACCTGCCTATCGTACTCTTTGCAACTCTCGCAATAGGGGTGCTTCTTGGGGGATTATTAAATTTTTCAAACCAAAATCATTTGTTGGTTAAAAACAGTTCCAGAACAAAGCTCAACAAACTAATTGATTTTATCGACAAGGAATATGTTGATGACGTAAGTACAGATTCTATTGTAAATCTTACGGTAGACAATATTATGGGACATTTAGATCCGCATTCTGTATATGTTCCACCTAGTATGCAATCGCAAGTTGCGGAAAGTATGAAAGGGGACTTTGTGGGAATAGGGGTTAATTTCTATATGTATAATGATTCAGTGGCGATTATAAAACCTGTTGAAAATGGCCCTTCGGCAAAAGCAGGAATAAAAGCGGGCGACCGTATTTTATATGCCGATAAAACCAAGTTATTTGGTCGTAAATTGCCAAGTGACAGTTTGTTTTCGAAGCTAAAAGGAAAAGAAGGTTCTTTAGTTGAACTTACGATTTTCAGAAAATCAGAAGGCAAGAAATTAAAAGTAAAAATTAGACGTGATGTCATTCCAATAAAGAGTGTAGATGTGGCGGTTCTTTTAAATACAACCACGGGATATATAAAAATAAACCGATTTGCCGAAACCACCTATGAAGAATTTATGGCAGGTTTAACCAAATTAAAACAAAAAGGCGCAACATCACTAGTTATCGATCTTAGAGATAATGGCGGAGGATATATGGAAGAAGCCATTTCTATTGCTGATGAATTACTGAAAGACAAGCAATTGATTGTTTTTACCAAAAACAAAAAAGGAAGTGTTCAAAAAACTTTTGCAACCAAAAAAGGAAGCTTTGAAAACGGAAATGTTTCGATTTTGATCAATGAAAATAGCGCATCGGCAAGTGAGATACTCGCAGGAGCAGTTCAGGATAATGACAGAGGGACAATTGTAGGCCGCCGCTCTTTTGGGAAAGGATTAGTGCAACGCGAAATGGATTTTGATGACGGTTCGGCCGTTCGACTGACTATTGCGAGGTATTATACCCCTACGGGCCGTTCGATTCAAAAACCGTATGCCAAAGGGAATGAGGATTATTTTAAAGAATCGGATTCTCGTTTTAAAAATGGGGAATTGTATAAAAAAGACAGCATAAAAGTGGCCGACACCCTTAAATTTAAAACCCCGAAAGGGAAAGTTGTTTATGGCGGTGGCGGAATAGTTCCTGATGTTTTTGTTCCTCTTGAAGTGGAACATGGCAGTGAACACATTGTATATCTATTGCAATCTGGAATTGTAGGCAGGTTTGTATTCGAACAATTAGATAAGGACAGAAAAGCTTTTAATGGCTTGTCTTTTGAAGGATTTGTTGCTAAAATGAAAACATCCGATTTGTATTTTAATGCTTTTCAAAAATACTTGCAACAAAACGGACTGGATTTAAGATTAACAAAAAGTAAGGCAATAGTAAAACGCTATCTCTCGGCTGAATTCGCCCGACAGTTATATGGTGAAAGTAATTATTATGAAATTATCTTAAAGGACGATGTGATGATTAAAGCAGTGTTGAAATAATCACACTTTATTTTATGTATTCGAATTCCAATCTTCTCTATATCGAATAAGTTCCTTATCAATCATCTCTTTAGAAGTCTTCAATAAATATTCAGCATCGTCAGAATATAGCGGGGGGAAATAAGTGATTTTTATTTCGGTAGTCAGTTTTCCAAAACATTTTAAGAAATGAGGAATAAAAGTATCATCATCAACAAAAGCATCTGATATTACTTTGTAATCTATTGCAATAGGAATAATTGCGGCTTTTATTTCTGTAGCCGTCTTGAATGACCCATAATTAAAATCTACTGTTGTAGGTAAAATATGCGTCGTTCCTTCTGGAAAATTAAGCACAGAATGGCCATTATTGATAATCTCTTTTATATTATCACAAGTTTCTTGGCGGCTATCTTGACATTTTCTGTCTACAAAAACAACCCCTGATATTTTACAGAGATAACCAATTAATGGCCAAGAAGCAACTTCTTTCTTGCCTACAGGGAAAGCATTTAAATGGCCTACAATTACAATTGGATCAAAATAGGAACGATGATTAGCTACGATTAATCCCTGAATTAAGGGTATTTCGCCATAAACAGTTGTTCGGATTCCTAAAATCCAAGTGGTTGTTTTTATTATACAGTCACGTAATATTAGTCCGTTTCGAGATGTGGTTTTCTCGCTCCAAAAAAAGCTTGCTACATAAAAAATAACAGAAAATAAGGAAACGTATGTGATGAAAATGATTAATCTAGTAAGGCTTAATAGTAATGAAAACATAGTGTTGATTTATAAAAACGGTAAATCTACTATTAATTTCCTAATAAGCTAATTTTGGGCTACCTATTGCTGTCGTGAACGTGAGTTTGCGTGCCATTATTCCATAAAGTAAGAATATCCGTTGCTACAGCAGCACCGCTTCCTGCGGCAATTGCCAACTGGCTTCTATGTCCGGCTAAAGTTCCGATAACGTAAACGCCTTGAGTAACCTCGTGATCTGTATTTTGCAATTGAATTCTTTGTTTCTCCGGTTTTGCCTTTTTATGCGCTTCTACATAGTGCATCAGTCCTTCAATGGCAAAAGTGTTTGCGGCACCAATAGCGACAACAATCGATTTAGTTTTATAGGTGTTTTTATTTGTAGTAATTGTAAATTCTGGAAAATGACCTTCTATTGCAATCACTTTTTCATCAGGAATTTGGACGATATGTGGGTAACTGTCTGACAATTGTTTTTTGCTTTCCAGCAGTAATTCTGAGCCTAATTTACCTGCAGGAATTCCATAGGCATTGTTGAAAACAGCATCTTGAAGTGAGGATGCTTTCTGGTGGGTGAAAACCCCGATTTTTTTATCAGTTGTAAAAGGTTTGTTTTTAGCAGAACCCAAAACAAGAGCACAGGACATTCCTGAAACGCCTCCGCCAATAATTAAAACGTCAAACATACTATAGTTTGTCGTTCATTTTTTCTTCGATCTTTTTTGACATTCTAAAAATTAAAAGAATCAATACAGCACAAAAAGAAGCTGCGATTCCAATAAATGCAACAACGCTATCACCTTGAAAAGGGTTTTTAAAATCCAATAGAGTGATGTTAAAAACGATAAGCGATAAAGCAAGTAAAACTAAAACGTTGGTAAAGATTTTCATAAGATGTTTTTTTTGTTCAACTATTTAAAAATATTTCAGGAAATAGTATTGCTACTAATTATCTCCTAAAGTGGTATTGTTCTTTGATAGTGAGCATTTGGCGGTAAATTTATAAAAAAAATAGTTAGACAAACAAACCTTTAACATTAGCGCCGAATAATTTAACAGCTATGGCAAGCAATACAACGCCAAAAACCTTTCTAATCACGCCTAAACCTGACTTACCGAGCATTTGTTCTATTTTTGAAGACGATTTTAAAACCACGTAAACCACAATCATATTCAGTAGAATAGCGATGATTATATTAATAGTGTGGTATTGAGATTTTAAAGATAATAAAGTCGTCATTGTTCCGGCACCTGCAATTAATGGGAAAGCTATGGGTACTATTGAAGCTGTTTTAGAGTCGTCTTCTTCTTTGTATAAACGAATTCCTAAAATCATTTCTAAAGCCAAGAAAAAAAGAACAAAAGAACCCGCAACTGCAAAAGAGTTTACGTCAATTCCTATTATATTCAACATTTCTTCCCCTATAAAAAGAAACATAATCATAATGACTAAGGCTGCAATTGTAGCTTTTTCAGACTGAATGTGTCCAACTTTAGTACGCAAATCAACAATAATGGGAATGCTTCCTAAGATGTCGATTACGGCAAATAAAACCATTCCTACAGTTGCAATTTCATTAAAACTTAATTCAAACATTTTCTTTTATTTTTATTGGGCAAAAGTACAATTATTTTTTATTTAGAATAGTGTTTTATTGAGGACGAATTATTGTTTTTATTTGAAATGAATCCATTAAATAAGAAGTGTTTATGTTAAAAAGCGAATGTCTTCTTAGATAGAAAGGAAAGCTAGTACTATTAGTCGCACAAAGAGAGATGGTAGGGGCTATTTGTCTTGTATTTCATTTTTCTCTCTGCTCTTTATTTTGCAACTTCCCAACTTAAATACTACCTTTGTAGCTTCAATAGTTATTATAAAAAAAGCATGTTTCAATTAGGAAAAACCATCGTATCAGAAGATATACTCGAAAAAGAATTTGTATGCAACTTGTCTGCTTGTAAAGGGGCTTGTTGTGTTGATGGTGACGCTGGAGCACCTCTTAGTCTTGAGGAGACTAAGATTCTGGAAGAGATTTATCCAATAGTGAAGCCTTTTCTACGTAAAAAAGGTATTGAGGCTATCGAAGCTCAAGGTACATGGGTAAAAGGAACTGATGGAGATCTTGAAACGCCGCTAATTGACGATAAAGATTGCGCTTATGTGATTTTTGATGGAAAAACCGCTCTTTGTGGTATCGAGCAAGCATACAATCAAGGATTAATTGACTGGAAAAAACCTGTTTCATGTCATTTATACCCTATTCGAGTAAAAGATTTTACAGAATTTGCCGCTGTTAATTATGACAAATGGGATATCTGTGACGCGGCCTGTTCTTTAGGTCAAGAGTTAGAAGTGCCTGTATATAAATTTGTCAAGGAAGCTTTGATTAGAAAATTTGGCGAAGACTGGTATGCTGAACTTGATAAAGTGGCTCAGGAATTAAAAAACAATAAGTCTTAAACTATAATAAATAAAAATATTTTCATGGATTCCTCAAATACTGATTTGATGAAAACAAAAAAAAATATTTCTAAAATAATACAAAAACATCTTTTTTAAAAGATTGTAAAACCCTAAGGTTTACGGTCTGTCACGCTTATTTGCATATTTCAAAATATTGATAATCAACATATTGACATTTAGTAAAAACCAATGCGTTTTTTTCTATTTGTTAAAAACTAGGGCTGATTGTGAATAAGTTTGACTTTCAAAAACCGCAATATTTTACAATCTTTGTAATCCGCAGAATGATTAAAAATTCAACAAAACAAACAACAACAATGTCGCAAATTGAACCAATTTTACAAGAGAATAAAAATCGTTTCGTAATTTTTCCTATAAAGCATCATGATATATGGGAGTTTTATAAATCAATGGAGGCTAGTTTCTGGACTGCCGAGGAAATTGATTTATCTCAAGATTTAAATGACTGGAACAATAAACTGAGTGATGACGAACGCTATTTCGTGAAACATATTCTTGCGTTTTTTGCTGCATCTGATGGGATTGTGAATGAAAATCTTGCTGAGAATTTTGTGAATGAAGTGCAATATGCCGAGGCTAAATTCTTTTATGGTTTCCAAATCATGATGGAGAACATCCATAGTGAAACCTATTCTTTGTTGATTGATACGTATGTAAAGGACGAAGCGGAAAAAGATGATTTGTTTAATGCACTTGAAGTTTTTCCTGCAATCAAGAAAAAAGCGGATTGGGCTTTACAGTGGATCGAATCGGATTCATTTGCTGAAAGACTGATTGCATTCGCAGCCGTGGAGGGGATTTTCTTCTCGGGAGCATTTTGTTCTATTTACTGGTTGAAAAAACGTGGATTAATGCCGGGACTTACTTTTTCTAATGAATTGATTTCTCGCGACGAAGGAGTTCATTGTGATTTTGCAGTGCATTTACACAACCACCACTTAGTTAATAAAGTGCCTAAAGAAAGAATTAGAAGCATTATTGTTGATGCCTTGAATATTGAAAGAGAATTTATCACTGAATCACTTCCGGTAAGTTTAATAGGAATGAATGCGGTATTGATGACGCAGTATTTAGAATTTGTTGCTGATAGATTATTAGTGGAATTAGGTTGCGAAAGAGAATACAATACTGCCAATCCTTTTGACTTCATGGATATGATTTCATTGCAAGGAAAAACAAATTTCTTTGAAAAGAAAGTGGCTGAATACCAAAAATCTGGTGTGATGAACACAGATGGTGATGCCCAAAAAATATCATTTGACGCTGATTTTTAAATCGACGACAAAATAATGCAAATCAATTTGCGCTTTGGGAACTATTGTTTACCTAAATGCCCAATTTGTAAATTAGCTTAGCCCCGATAGCAGTGAAAATCCTTTTATTTTATTTTTCAAAATAAAAGATTGCAACGAATAGCGGGAATAGCTCCTTAAGACTGAAGTTAATTCAGCATAAACAAAAGAAACACAGTGTTTGAATATTGAAATTCATTTTTCAATCTTTAAATTTTTCAATAAATAAAAAAAGTAAACTTATGTATGTAGTAAAGAGAGATGGCCATAAGGAGCCAGTAATGTTTGATAAGATTACGGATAGAATCAAAAAACTGTGTTACGGTTTAAACGAACTAGTTGATCCAGTAAAAGTGGCGATGCGTGTTATCGAAGGTTTGTATGATGGTGTTGCTACATCTGAGCTTGATAATCTTGCAGCCGAAACTGCTGCCTCAATGACTATCGCACATCCTGATTATGCACAACTTGCTGCCCGTATTGCAATATCAAATTTACATTCTAATACTACCAAATCGTTCTCTGAAACGATGAACGAAATGTATCATTATGTAAATCCAAGAAATGGACAGGAAGCGCCATTACTTTCGGATGAAGTGCATCAAGTAATTCAGGAAAACGCTGAATTTCTTAACTCTCATATCATTTACAATAGAGATTTTAATTACGATTATTTTGGTTTCAAAACTTTAGAACGTTCTTATTTGCTTAAGATCAACGGGAAAATTGTAGAGCGACCACAACATATGTTAATGCGTGTTTCTGTGGGGATTCACTTGGATGATTTAGAGTCGGTTTTAGAGACCTATGACCTTATGTCTAAAAAGTTCTTTACACACGCTACGCCTACATTATTCAACTCAGGAACTCCAAAACCACAAATGTCTTCTTGCTTCCTTTTGGCTATGCAAGACGATAGTATTGATGGGATTTATGACACGTTGAAACAAACGGCAAAAATCTCTCAATCAGCAGGAGGAGTAGGGCTTTCTATTCATAATGTACGTGCTACAGGTTCTTACATTCGTGGAACTAATGGAACTTCAAACGGAATTGTTCCTATGTTGCGTGTTTTCAACGATACGGCACGTTATGTAGATCAAGGAGGAGGAAAACGTAAAGGAAGTTTTGCTATTTATATCGAAACTTGGCATGCGGATATTTTTGATTTCTTGGACTTGAAAAAGAATACAGGAAAAGAAGAAATGCGTGCTAGAGATTTATTCTTTGCGATGTGGACATCGGATTTATTTATGAAACGTGTTCAGGAAGATGGTATGTGGACTTTAATGTGTCCTAACGAATGTCCTGGATTGTATGATGTTTACGGTGAGGAATTTGAAAAAATGTACACTGATTACGAGAAAGCGGGTAAAGGTAGAAAAACGATTAAAGCACATGAATTGTGGGAGAAAATTCTAGAATCTCAAATCGAGACTGGAACTCCTTATATGTTATATAAAGATGCGGCTAACCGTAAATCAAACCAGAAGAATTTAGGAACGATTCGTTCGTCTAACTTGTGTACTGAAATTATGGAGTACACTTCTGCTGATGAGGTAGCGGTTTGTAACTTAGCTTCTCTTTCTTTACCAATGTTTGTAGAGAACGGAAAATTTGACCACGATGCCTTATATAAAGTAACAAAACGTGTTACAAGAAATTTAAATAAAGTTATCGACAGAAATTACTACCCAGTAAAAGAAGCCGAAAACTCAAATATGCGTCACAGACCAATTGGTCTTGGAGTACAAGGATTAGCAGATGCTTTTATTATGTTGCGTTTGCCTTTTACATCTGATGAGGCAAAAAAACTGAATCAAGAAATTTTTGAAACTTTATACTTTGCTGCCGTAACCGCTTCAATGGAAATGGCAAAAGAAGAAGGTCCGTATTCTACTTTCAAAGGGTCACCAATTTCTCAAGGGGAATTCCAGTACAATTTATGGGGAATGAAAGATGAGGATTTGTCTGGTCGTTGGGATTGGGCTTCATTAAGAAAAGAAGTGGTAGAACACGGAGTTCGTAACTCATTATTAGTTGCGCCTATGCCAACAGCTTCGACTTCTCAAATTTTGGGTAATAACGAAGCATTCGAACCGTACACTTCTAATATTTATACAAGAAGAGTACTTTCAGGAGAGTTTATTGTTGTGAACAAGCATTTACTACACGATTTAGTGGAGCGTGGTTTGTGGAACGAAACGTTGAAACAAGAATTGATGCGTAATAATGGATCAGTTCAAGACTTGGATATTCCTCAAGATTTAAAAGAATTGTACAAAACAGTTTGGGAAATGTCGATGAAAGATATTATCGATATGTCACGCCATCGTGGTTATTTTGTGGATCAATCACAGTCGTTGAACTTGTTTATGCAAAATGCCAATTATTCTAAATTGACATCAATGCATTTCTATGCTTGGCAGTCAGGATTGAAAACGGGAATGTATTATTTAAGAACAAAAGCCGCGGTGGATGCCATTAAATTTACATTGAACAACGATAAAAAAGCAGAACCAATAGAAATTAAAGAACAGCCTGTTGCAATGGTAGTGGAAGCAGTAGAGCCTGCAGCAATGAGCGCCGACGAATACAGAGCGATGCTTGAATTGTCTAAAAATGCTGGTCCTGATGATTGCGAAATGTGTGGGTCTTAATTAGAAAATAGAATATAAAGGCCTCTTAATTGAGGCCTTTTATAAGATAATAATAACTTTAAATCAATTGCTGAGGTAGAGAAAAAAACTAATGCGCATAAAAAAAGGGACATCAATGATATCCCTAACTTGGTGAACTTAATAAAAATCGGCCGGCAAGCTTTATTAATTAAGTCATATAAAGATGATGAGGTTACCTCACCTACTTTTTTAATACTTCAAAAGTATAAAATCGAAATCTTTCTGCCAAGTTTTTTTTGAAAATATAATGTCAATGTTGATATTATTAATTTATAACTCTTACGCTATAAGGCGTTAAAGTAGTTATTAACAATTCACATAAAATGGAAAATTTAAACAATGATGATTTCTATTACATATTTAGAAAATGCATCACAACTAGAAACGGAAGAAGAATTTGCAAAACAGACGGAAGTTGTTTTAAAATTCGATTAAAAAAGAATTATTAATAAAGAGAAACAGCTATCAATTTTTTGGTAGCTGTTTTTTTTAGGAGCTAATCCCCGTTTTCATTTCAAATGAAGTTCACTGAACTCCTATAAATTTAAAAGTAATGTGAAGTAATCTTTTTATTTATAAAGAAAAATAAAAAGGATTTCCATTGCAATCACGACTAAGATATATGTATTTTAATGGACTAAACACTAACAAATGACGCTTATAACCCAACTAGAAGCCACATCCACATGTGGGCTTTCGGTGAAACTAACAACATCGCAAATTCAAAATTTCAGTATTATCCAAAACCATTGGATAAAATTTAATGCCGAAATAAAAAAGTTGAACTTAGGACAGCAAAAGGGGGATTGGGAGAAATTTGGAATTACCTATAAAATAATGGAGGACTATTTCTATATGGCCGCGATTCCTTTTTCTGGACAAAACTTGCCAGATGATTTTATCTGTAAAGAAATTCCAAAGGGGGAATTCGTGTCTTTTATTCATAAAGGAAATATGAACGAAATTAAAAACACCCTTTATGACATCTATAAAAAGGTGTTGCCAAATTCCGAGCTAAAAATTGAGCCTCATTCCAAAACGGGTTTTATCCATTTTGAACGATATGATTTTCGTTTTAAGTGGAATGATCCAAACTCTATAATCGAAATCTATTTGCCATTAAGCACTTCAAATCTAAATGCGAATCCAGAAGTTAGTCTTGATTGAATTCCACGCTATTTCTCTTTTCTAAATTCGAAAATAAAATTATTTTAAGTGTCTTTACTTAAAAATAAGGCTTGAGAATTATTCAATACACCGACTAATATTATAAGAATAATTCACTATATTTGAGATAGTTGCCATTGGAAGACTTTTGTAATTATAAAAATATAAAATATGAAAAGTAAAGAATTTACAATCACAGATGATTTGTTGGCTTCACAAGGAAGACGTTTTCTAAATTTCAGTATTGATTTAATAATTATATATATTGTCATTCTGAGCATAGCAACGACACTTAACTTGATAGCTGAAGTTAGTGGTAAACATTCCCTCTCTGAATGGGTGGAATCATTGTCTCTGGAAGAAATCACAGTGTACAGCATACTGATTATGATTCTTTATTATGGATTGACTGAAATCTATTTTTCCAGAACTCTGGCAAAATATTTTACAAAAACAATTGTTGTCCAGATTGACGGGAACAAGCCTACCAACCAAATGATTTTAACACGTACCTTATGTAGATTTATTCCTTTTGAATTCGTTTCCTTTTTAGGTTCGGTACCAAGAGGTTGGCACGATTCCTTTTCGAAAACCTATGTAGTTAAAAAACAGAGACTCAATCAAAAAATGAAATTGTTTTATTCCTTTGATGAGGTGGCCAAAATATAGATATCAATTCTAAACCAGTTTAGATAATGCATAAAAAAAGGAAACATACTTGTTTCCTTTTTTATTTTAGTTGCAGTATTCTATAGAAATTATAATTCAGTAAACGGATCTACCCCGTTGTTGATTTCTTGAACAGACATGCCGGTTTTAACATTTTCTAGTTTTAAATTGATCAATCCTTTGTGACTTGTAGCAATTTTTAGATTATTTGGGAATGTTTTCCAATCTTCCCAACTGGTTTCTAATCCGCCCACAGGAATAATGCTAACCCACATACGCCATGCTTTTGGCATATAATTTTGATCTACGAGCCATACATAGGAATCTCCTGGCGTACTACCGCCAGAGTCATAAGTAATCATAAGGGCTTCTTGATTATCCTGTATCACGATGCTTCTGGTAGTACCAGCATCTCGTAATTTGAAAGGAGCAATAAGCCAGAAAGAATCATTGTTAAAGTAGTCATTCGCTTTTTTTATAGCTTCTGTTTTTTGTGTGTCGGTCAGTTTATTATCGTTTTCATAAGCTACACCTTCTAGGGTTTGAGTATGGTAAAGTGCTTTTTTATTATCCCATTTCACTTGCACTAGATTGCGTTTTTTATCCCAGAGATAATGATGACTTCCTCTAAAAGTAAAAGAAACAGCAGCGGTAGTGTCCCAAGCTTTTTGATTAATTGCTTCTTGAATTTTATTAGTAAGTTCTTCGGCTTTTATTCCTTGTTGTCCTACAGGCAATGGTTTGCTTGTGAAATACGAGAATGCTAAGACTGTGAGAATAAGGATAAGAATAATAGAAGCTGATATTTTGAGAATTTTTTTCATTGTTTTAAAATTGTATTGTTTTGAAAAACTGCTCAAATGTAATGAAATAAGCCCTTTTGTACGGGATGTTTCTTAATTTGTTAATACACAACAAAGGGTTTCACTTTTAAAAAGAAAAACCCTTTGAGTCCAAATCTGTGGTGGTATATAGAGGTGGTATTTATTATTTAATCATTGCCCATTTTTTGTCAATGATTTTTACATATTTAGCCTCATCTTTATTCCAGATTTCTAATGTATTTACTTGAGTCCCGTTAAAATCACCATTGAAGAATAAGTACAATTTATTATCTACAATTTTAAAAGTTTCAGGGTTGATGGAGAATTTCGAATCTTTTTCGGCTACACCCCATGCGCAGTATCCGTTAACTTGTGGTAAGTATTTTTTAGGATTTGCTTTAAAAGCATTTGCATTAGCTTTAGAAGCAAAATAATAAGTGGTTTTTTCCACTTTTACTGAGTCGGCAGCATTCCCTTTTACGGCTTTATTGTTTTTATGATAAGACACTACGTCGTATCCTCCAATGGCTAAACCTGTTTTATCAATTGCATCTACTTGTGCAAAAATTCCGTTTGAAAATAAAGCAATAAATGCTACTACTAATGTTAATTTTAAATTTTTCATTTTGTTTGTTTTTTATATTTGAATAATTGTAAATCAGTCAGTTTTACTATAAAACCGCCTTTATTATGCTGTAAGCACTTCGGTTGTTAATTCCTGGGCACTTTCTATATTCCATTCCCCTTCAATCATACGGTGAACGTAACAGGCATCAGCTTGTTTAAGTAGTTCTGTTTTTTGTTCTGCGGTTAAGTCGCCTTCAATTTGAATTTTGGCAGTAACATGAGAGGATAGTTTCCCACCTTCTCCGCGTTTAACGTTTAATTCAAATTCACCATCAACATGACCTATTTTCCAGTTGTTTTTTCTGGCAATGTAGCGTACAGTAGCTACTTTACACATTGCAATACTAGAGAGAATTAAATCCTCTGGCGAGAACCCTAAGTCGGTTCCTGTGCTTGATATAGGTTCGTCGCCCACAATTGCATGTCTACCGTTTGAAATCAAGGATTGGTATCCCGTAGGTAGATTTTTAATGTTTATTTTCTTTCCCATAGTATTAACTTTTTATCAAACTTGTTAAATGACTTGTCATCACTGATTTGCTTTGTACTCCGTTTTGAGTTCCCACAATTTCTCCGTTCTTAAAATAGAATAAAGCAGGTATGCTTCTCACTTTAAATTGCGCTGCTAACTCTGGATTAGTATCCACGTTTATTTTTGAAATTACCGCTCTGCCATCAAAGTCTTTAGCTAATTCTTCCAGTGCAGGATGTAACGCTTTACAAGGCCCACACCAGTCAGCGAAGAAATCCACTAGCACTACATCATTTGTATTTATGGTCGCGTCAAAATTAGTTTTGTCTAAATGTTGTATCATTTTTTTTGAATTAATAATTATATGAATAAGTTGTTTTCGTCACAGTAGTAATCCGTGATTGCCAAATTTTGACAAAAACTATCCTGTGTTATTGCAATTAATTGCGGTGTTTTTTTTGGAACATTCAAGCCTAAAACAGTTTTAAAGCCTTCGATAATGGTGTGTATTGTTTTCATAATTCCTGTTGTTTCAATTTGATGGTACAAAGGTGTGATGAAAGCCAAGCTTGAAGTTAGGTCGCATTTCCCGTAGAGTTGTTCATTATTCCCTTGACGTCTTTTTTTAGTCAAAAAAGCGTGCTTTTTTTTAAATTGGGAGCAAGAGCAGGTGTGGTTTCATTTACATTGTTCCCACTTTCCGTTTTAATCTTTTTATTTATAAAGGAAAAATAAAAAGGATTTCCACTTCAATCGGGGCTACGGGATGACGTTTAGTATATATAAGGAAAGAGTTTGAGAAGAAAGATTCAATAGAAGTGAAAAGAATAGAACGCTAAGTGAATAAAACACTAAGTAATTGTTTTGGTCCAGTTCTACCTTATTATCTTTTTAGAAGAATGATTAAAAAAGAATTTAATTAGCCCCACAATCGTACTAGCCCGGATAGAAGCGGCATCCTTTTATACTGGATTTCAGTATAAAAGATAAAGCGGATAGCCGTATTAGCTCCTAAAAAAAGATCTTCTTTATAATGCCTTTTTGAAATCGGAAGGGGAGATTCCTTCCGCTTTTTTAAAAAACCTGCTGAAAGACTGAATGTCTTCATAACCTATTTCGTAAGCAATCTCTTTGATGCTCTTGTCAGAATAGCGCAAGAGTCGGCGGGCTTCAAGGATGGTTCGGTTTTGAATAATCTGTAAAGGGGATTTTTCGTTGTATTTCTTGAATAAATTAGAAAGTGTCTTGGGACTTTTGTTCAGCATTTCGGCGTAATCAGCGACTTGGTGTTTGGTCTTAAAATTGCTCTCGACTAAGTAATTGTATTCTCTCACAAGGTCCAATTGCTTTTTGTCAAATGTGGTCAATTCTGTTTGCTCTTTATAAACGCGAGTGCATAGAATAAGCAAGCGCTTCAACATCATTTGTAACATATCGTTTTGCAGGTCGTCTTTGGATTCCATTTCGATAGCAAACATTTTCCAAAGAATCTCAAATTTCTCCAGTTCTTCATCTGGAATTGAAATCTTTGGAAACTGGGACGCACCAAAAAACAAAATTCCTTTGCAGCCCACTTCGCTATCGTGATCAGCGATGCAATAAAAAGCCCTGTTAAACCGAATCAATCTGGCTTTGTTGACTTTTAAAACTTCGACTTTATGGTATTCGGTTAAAAATAAAACCGAATTTGCCGGAAACAAATGCTCGCTTCCGTCAACATTAATCTTTAATTCATCTGTGGTCCAAATCACGCTTAATCCTTCAGTGATTTTTTCTTTCAGTAAATCACAATTGGTAGCGTCAATTTCGGCTAATCGGATGAATTCATTAAGTTGACCAGTGTAAAGCATAAGTGACATTGTTTATAACGAATTTATAATTTCAAAATGGCTTTAACGGTATTTTCGGCTGCAATTACAGCGCCTTCCATATAGCCGGGATATTGATTTGCGGTTTCTGTTCCTGCAAAAAACAAGCGGTTGTCACAGTAGGATTCCCTGAATAAAGGGTGTCCATTGTTTTGATGCGGATACATAAACCCAATTTGGTTGGTGCTTTTAGTTTGTTTTTCTTTCGCCCAAATCGTTTCGTGATAAGACGTATAACTGAGAGCTTCCTGACCAAAAACCTTGACTAATTGTGTTTTTAATTTTTCTAAACGATCTGTTTGGGAATACATTTCCATTCCAGCGCTGATGAAACCGCATAGCGCAAATTTATCTAAGACATTATTAGACTGGTCGTAAAACTCCGTAATAGGCCCCACATTGCTAAATAAAGTGCCTGAATAATTCTTGTTTCTCCAGAAAGGTGCTGCATAAACAAATGCGACTTTAATTGAATCTTGCATCCAAGTATGGGTGTTTTGGGCTATGTCAGTCAGTTTTTCTGGGAGTGTAGGAGAAACTATAATGTCATTTATAAACAATGCTTGGGGCAATGTCGATATCACATAATCAGCCACGAAAGATTGATTTTGTGTCGTGATTTGGATTTTTTCGTTCTCAAAGTTTAGACTGGTAACTGTTTCGTTTAAGTGGATAGGAACAGCTTTTAATTTGTTTTTCAAAGTTTCGATAAGTAGGCTAGTGCCACCTGCAACTCTGTAACTTGGACTGTTTTGTGGAATCTGGATTTCTTGTGCTGCTGTATCTGATAACGATTCATAATACGAAGTGCCTTGCATAAATTGTTCAAAGTACTCGATTCCTAATTCCGTTAAAATATTTCTGAAGTTAATATGAATGTCATTAAACCAAGTTGCGCCCATTTCTACCTGGGCCGTATCAGAATGTATTGTGTGAATTCGTCCGCCAATGCGATTTCTTGCTTCGATAATTTCGATATCAAAACCTTTGTTTTGCAAACGGTAGGCGGTTAGTAATCCACTTAATCCTGCTCCTAATATGGTTATTTTTTTATTCATTTTATTACTAGTTATCGTTTGTAAAAATACAATGTGTTTGATAAAAACGGACTTGTAGAGTATCAATTTATCAAATAGTATTATATTGGTTTAAATCATTATTACAAAAGCGACTCGATATAAAACTATGCTTTAAGTATAAATTGTTTTGTTTTAATGATACTTTTATAAATCAGAATAAAGCTATTTTTAGTAATCGCTATTTCTCTATCTTTGAAAAATAATCCAATTATTCACTTTCGAAAAACACAGTATGAACTGGGAACAACTTTTATCATTAAAACGACAAGGAGACACAAGCAAGCGATTACGTATTGAACAAGACGACACCCGATTAGGCTTTGAAGTCGATTATGATCGTATTATTTTCTCGGCTGCTTTTAGAAGTTTACAAGATAAAACCCAAGTAATTCCTTTGTCAAAAACTGATTTCGTGCATACACGTTTGACACACAGTTTGGAGGTTTCGGTTGTTGGGCGTTCTTTGGGACGTTTGGTTGGAAAAATAATCATAGAAAAATACCCACACTTAAAAGAAATTCACGGTTTTCACATGAATGATTTTGGGGCTATAGTTGCCGCAGCGTCATTGGCTCATGATATTGGGAATCCTCCTTTTGGACATTCCGGTGAAAAGGCGATAGGAGAATATTTTTCTATTGGTAAAGGGAGAAAGTATGAAGATGAAATGACCGAAAAAGAATGGCAAGATTTAATTGATTTTGAAGGAAATGCCAATGGTTTTTCTGTGCTTACAGCGAGTCGTCCTGGGATTGAAGGCGGACTTCGTATTTCGTATGCAACCTTAGGTGCATTTATGAAATACCCAAAAGAGAGCTTGCCCAAAAAACCAACATCAAATATTGCTGATAAAAAGTATGGTTTTTTTCAGACAGACAAAACGTTTTTTCAGGAAGTGGCTGCTGATATGGGGATGATCCCAAATAAATCAGGGAAAGATATTGGATTTGAAAGACATCCCTTGGCTTATTTAGTTGAGGCTGCCGATGATATTTGCTATACAATTATTGATTTTGAAGACGGGATAAATCTAGGACTCGTTTCGGAGGATTTTGCATTGGAATACCTGATTAAATTAGTAAAAGACAGTATTGATACTTCAAAATACAAAACCTTGACCACTAAGGAAGATCGCATCAGTTATTTACGCGCTTTGGCAATAGGGAGTTTGATAAATGATGCTGTAAAAGTTTTTGTCGAAAATGAAGAAGCCATATTAAATGGAAAATTCCCTTATGCTTTAACTGATAAAAGTAAGTACAAAGCGCAAATGGATGATATTATCAATATTAGTGTGAATAACATCTATCAAAGTAGGGAGGTAATTGAAAAAGAGATTGTGGGTTATCAGATAATTCAAACCTTACTAGACAAATTTATTACTGCTTACAATAATAAATACAATGGGAACGCTTCTAATTACGATAAGTTAATTTTGAAAATGCTGCCTGAAAAGCACCACGAAGAAAAAGAAAATTTATACAAGAGGTTACTACATATTTGTCATTTTATTTCGTTGCTTACTGATGGGAATGCTTTGAAATTGTTTGAAACAATTAATGGCCGAAAAAAGGATTAATTTCTAAAAGGCATAGACTAATCCAACTCCTAATACTTGTTTAAGTTGTAATTTTGGGCCAACAGTTACCTGTTTGCCCTCAATATTCTCTTTGGCTTTTATGTCGTCATCATATATAATATGAGCGCCAATATTAGTTTTAACGTGAGCATTTACAACTAGTTCTAATAACAAGTCGTAATCAACATCAATGTTCCCGAATTTGTTGATATAATCAGAATATAAACTCAAGCGATTTTCAATAGTGATATTTTTGGCGATTTCTTTTTTGTAGTAACTCGTCACTAAAAAACCAAGCTCTTTTCTTGATCTTTCTCCCATAACAATTAAATTGCCATTAACGTCATAACTGGCTTTCTTAACTCCAAATGCGCCTAAATCAGCTAATCGTTGGTCAAGAACTAATGTGGTTTTTAATGTAAAAGGCGAAATGTATAACAATTTGTTTTTCTCTTTGTTTGCATACTCAGCCCCAATTCCCAGGAAGATATAGGCTGGTGCAAAAGGTTTAGAAACGGCTATTTCAGTATTAGGATACGAATATCCATTTGTGAATTGAGTATTGAAATTAAATTTGGCTGTGTGATACCAATTAGTAACTGTATCATTACGAAAACCAAAAGCAGAATTAAATTGAAAAGCATCTTCAGTTTTTCTAACTTCGATTCCATCTTGTTTGTTCAAGCCGTAACGAATTATAAGTTCGTTTTTCCAATTGTATTTGTCCTCAGTATATACACGGGTGAATTTTCCTTTGAATAAACCGGATATAGAACTTGTTCCTCCTGCATTCCAGTTTAGAAAAGCTATTTCAGAAATGTCAAATCCTAATTGATTCTTTTTAGTCCAATGTGAGATAGTGTCCTTTGTAGAAGGAACTGCAATTGTCGTGATTATTTTCTGGGAGAAACTATTTGTTGAAATTAAGATTAATGTAAGAAGTATTGTAAAGGACAGTAATTTCATTGCAAGGCTGTTAAAAAGGGTGCTAATATATTGTTATTTATATTTCGAAAAAATGTTTTCAAGACTTTTAACGTCAATTTTACAATATTGTTGTAATTCGGCTACAGTTCCATGTTCTATAAATTCATCTGGTATTCCTAATGTTTTTATTTCGATTGTGTAACTGTTTTGTGAAGCAAATTCAAGAATGGCACTTCCAAAACCTCCGGTAATTGCACCGTCTTCAAGTGTTATTATGGAATTGAAATTTTTCATTATAAGATGTAATTCCTTTTCGTCCAGTGGTTTTACGAATGCAAAATCAAAATGCGCAATGGTTTCCGGGTTATTCATATTGGCTAAAGCCAAAGAAACATTTTTCCCGATTGCACCATTAGATAATACTGCAATTTTAGTTCCTTCTTTAAGGCATTCCGCTTTTCCTATTTCTATTGTTTTATATTCTTTTTGCCAGTCGGTTGTTAGGCCACGGCCTCGAGGATAACGTATAGCTATTGGATGATTTAAACCTAACTGTGCGGTGTATAATATATTTCTCAAGGCAATTTCATTCAATGGAGAATAAACAATCATATTAGGAATGCATCTCAAATAAGCGATGTCAAATACACCATGATGGGTTGCCCCGTCTTCTCCCACTAAGCCCGCTCTGTCTAAACAAAAAATAACTGGTAAGTTTTGTAACGCCACATCGTGAATGACTTGGTCGTAGGCTCTTTGTAAAAAAGTAGAATAGATATTGCAAAAAACCACCATTCCTTGAGTCGCCATTCCTGCAGATAAAGTAACTGCGTGCTGCTCAGCAATTCCTACGTCAAAAGCACGTTTAGGGAGTGCGTCCATCATAAATTTCAACGAACTTCCTGAAGGCATAGCAGGAGTGATGCCTATTATCTTTTCATTCTTTAGAGCCAAATCTAAAATGGTCAAGCCAAAAACATCCTGGTATTTTGGAGGTAAATTTTCTTCTGATTTCAAATGAATTTCTCCCGTGCTAGCGTCAAATTTTCCGGGAGCATGGTATTTCACCTGGTCTTCTTCGGCTTGTTTTAATCCTTTACCTTTAGTGGTTATGACATGGAGGAATTTAGGCCCTTTTATTTTTTGTAACCGTTTCAATTCTTTGATAACTGCAAAAATATCATTCCCGTCGATAGGACCCGAATAGTCAAAATTCAATGATTTCATCATATTGTTCTGTCTTGGGTTCTTGCCGTTTTTTACTGCGGTAAGGTATTTTTTCAAAGCACCCACACTTGGATCAATCCCGATAGCGTTATCGTTAAGTATTACCAGTAAGTTGGCATCAGTGACCCCAGCGTGGTTTAGTCCTTCAAAAGCCATTCCTGAGGCTATGGAGGCGTCTCCAATCACCGCGATGTGTTGTTTTTCGAAATCTCCTTTTAGATTGGAGGCGATTGCCATTCCCAATGCGGCAGAGATCGAAGTGGAGGAGTGGCCTACGCCAAAAGTATCGTAAATGCTTTCACTTCTTTTTGGGAAACCAGAAATACCGTTAAGTTGCCGATTAGTGTGAAAGTTTTCTCTTCTTTCTGTTAGGATTTTATGTCCGTATGCCTGATGTCCCACATCCCAAACCAATAAATCTTCTGGGGTGTTAAAGACATAGTGCAAGGCGATTGTCAATTCGATCACTCCTAAACTGGCACCCAAATGACCTTCTTTTACAGATACAATATCGATTATGAAGTTGCGTAATTCCTGTGCTACTTGTGGAAGCTGAGCTTCATCAAGTAGGCGTAAATCAGTTGGGTTGTTTATGTTTAAAAGTAAATTGTTTGGCATAAAGCAAATGTACGATTTGAAATTGTATTTTTACAGTCGATAAAAAAAGTTGTTTCACAAAGAATTACAAAAAAAGCGAAGAATCACAAAGAATTAAAATTTGCGAATTCGCGGTCTATACTATGATAAATCCTTTCACCGACGAATACTTCATGAAAAAAGCTTTGAACGAAGCCGAAATGGCTTTTGAAAAAGGAGAAATTCCCGTGGGTGCAGTAATTGTTATTGATAATAAAGTAATTGCTCGTAGCCATAATTTAACTGAATTACTAAACGATGTGACTGCCCATGCCGAAATGCAAACCATTACTGCTGCCGCTAATTATCTTGGGGGTAAATACCTTAAGGATTGTACGCTTTATGTCACGCTGGAGCCTTGCCAAATGTGCGCGGGCGCTTTGTACTGGAGTCAGATTTCGAAAATAGTTTTTGGTGCAAGTGATACACATCGAGGTTACGAGAAAATGGGAACGCAGTTGCACCCAAAAACTACTGTAGTTCGAGGTGTTTTAGCTGAAGAAGCTTCTGACTTGATGAAGCGGTTTTTTGTAAATAAAAGGAAGTAATCTTTTAACAAACTCAAAATCATTCTCTTTTTTATACTTGAAAAAACCGATTAATAAGTATCGCTCATATTTATTTCATGATTGTAGCCACCAGAATTAAGGTCGCTCCATTTCCATCCATCATCTTTAATGAGGGACAATAGTAATCTGCGTCTGGTTCTTAGTTTTTCATATTTCAAATCTACCGTTTCACCAGTTATTATTTTTATTCCTTTATTTTCAAGTGCTGTAAGAATTAATATAGGAGGAGTGTCTTTACCCGGAGTAATGAAAGTTGCCGGTAAGGTTATGAGATAGCTTGAAATGGCTTTTCTTAGTCTAATTATGATGTTTTTTGCAGGTCGTTGTTCTTCAGAAATGTTATAAAGTAGTACTGTAAGCGTCTCATCTAAGTTCGTGAGATTGAGGACAAAGGCTTCTTTTCTGTCCGATGAATGAAAAAAATGCAAGACAGAATACGCTTTATGATTTTGGGCGTGTAAAATGATGGAATCAACAAGGCTGATGAAAGGTTGTTCTAAGTCTTTAAAATCTTTTCCATTCCAATAATTCAATAGGATTTCTTCCACTGTACTACCAAGAGTATTTATATAAACACTTATTTTTCTTTTCGTTATTTCAGCAGATACGACCGGAATTAAGTAAGTAATGGCAATTGAAATAAGTATAAGTCCAGTAAATGAAAGTATTGCAGTAAGTAATTCCCAAAAATTTCCTTCAGGTTCCATATCGCCTAATCCCAATGTTGATAAGGTATAGCCGGTGTAAAATATCTTGTTTACCACTGTTGTAGGTGTATTAGTCTCGACATTCATAAGTGAGTCAGGATTACTAATAAACAATAAGCTTGCAGAAATCCATATTAGTAACAACCAATTAATAAGAATGGAAACTAAAATGACAGCTCCGCCAAGTTCTAAAATTTTTTTCCGTCCTGTTTTTTTATTGATAATTAATAATGTACTCCAGATAGATTTGGATAATCTTTTTGAAATAAAACCTGCCCCACGCCCAGATAAAGAAGTGTTTATTAAATCGGAGGCAGTAATTAGTAGAAGGATGAGTCCTAGAAAAAACAAATAATAGTTCATAGTATTGATTTTAATCGGTTACAATAAACCATATTTAGTATTGTTACGCAGTCAGGCTACTAATGTAAGCAATAAACATTTATTATAAATATTAATGTTAGTTCTCTCGATAAAGATGATTGTGTGTTTTGATCAAATAGTAATATAGTTGTTTTTGTTTGCCCAATTCCCTAGCCCTGATAGTAGTGGAAACCCTTTATTGTTTTTCTTTAAAACAATAAAGGTTGCAACGAATAGCAGGAAATAGCTCCTGAAAAAAAGACACAAAAAAACCGCCAATCTCACGAAAGGCGGTTTTTTATTCTGAATTTATTTCAGAATCTATTCTTTAATTTCTTTTCCTTGTTTATCATTAAAATGATATTCAAGGTACGTGTAAGCGTCACGAGGTATGATTTTCACCCATTTCTTATGTTCAAAAAACCATTTTGAACGTAATGATGGAAAACCTTTGGTAAGGTATGCTGCCACAAATGGGTGTACATTAAGTACAACGTCTTTGTGGGTTTTTAATATACTTTCTAAATCAGAATTGATTCTGTCGATAATTAATATTGGCGCTTCAATTTCGCCTTTAACATCGTTTGGATCTTCTTCTCTAGTTTTTATGTTAACTTCTGGTCTTACTCTTTGTCTTGTAATTTGGACTAATCCAAATTTACTAGGAGGTAAGATTTTATGTTTCGCTTTATCATCGTTCATTTCTTCTCTCAAGAAGTCGAACAAAACTTTACGATTTTCAGGATTAGACATATCGATAAAATCAATTACAATAATACCACCCATATCTCGAAGACGCAATTGTCTAGCGATTTCAGCAGCGGCAATCATATTGACTTCCATAGCGGTGTCTTCCTGGTTGGTAGCTTTATTAGAACGGTTTCCGCTGTTTACGTCAATGACGTGTAACGCTTCAGTATGTTCGATAATAAGATAAGCCCCTTTACTCATGGAAACTGTTTTCCCAAATGAAGTCTTGATTTGTCTCTCTATGTTGTATTTCTCAAAAATAGGCGTATCATTTGACTGATAAAACTTAACAATTGATTGTTTGGACGGTGCAATTTCTTGCAAATAATCCTTGGTTTGGTTGTACAACTCTTCATCATCTATTTGAATACCACTAAAGGTATCGTTAAATACGTCTCTTAATATCGATGATGCTCTATTGAGTTCACCTAATATTTTTGACGGATGATGAGCAGTTGGTAATTTTTTACACATTGCAGTCCATCTGCTTAGCAGGTTCTGCAAATCTTTTTCTAATTCGGCTGTATTTTTGCCTTCGGCTACTGTGCGAACAATAACACCAAATCCTTTTGGTTTGATAGATTGAACAAGTTTTTTAAGTCTGTCTTTTTCTTTTTTGTCTTCAATTTTTTGAGAAATCGAAACACGGTCAGAAAAAGGAACTAAAACAATAAAACGTCCGGCAAGAGAAAGCTCAGCGCTAATTCTTGGTCCTTTTGTAGATATTGGTTCTTTTACAACTTGTACTAGTATAGATTGATTTGCGCTTATTACATCAGTAATAGTACCATCTTTATCTATCTCTTTTTCAAACTGAAAGTTTTTTAGGGAGAAATCTTTTATTTTACCTGCGCTTACAAGTTTTATGAATTTCAGTTGGGAAACTAAATTTGGTCCTAAATCGTGATAATGTAAAAAGGCGTCTTTTTCGAAGCCTACATTCACAAAAGCAGCATTAAGTCCAGCAACAGGTTTTCTTATTTTAGCGACAAAAATGTCACCTACTTGAAAGTTGCTTTTTTCTTCTTCCTTGTGTAATTCAATTAGTTTTCCATCTTTTAATAAGGCAAAATCTACGAAATCAGAACTTGATCTAATGATTAATTCTTTATTCATTTGTAAATTTTTATCCGAACTTTTAGTTTCAGGTTTAAAGTTTCAGGTTTAAAGTTTAAAAACTTATAACTCTTGACTTATAACTCATAACTGAATTGTAAGGATGGATTAAACAATAATTTTAACAGGTATTGTACCCGGGAGGAAAACTCGAATTCCAATTTTAAAAAATCAAATTCCAATACAACTTACATTTTGTAGCTTATATTGGAATTTTAATTTCTCTTTTTGGAATAGTTGGAATTTTCCAAATTTCAATGAACTTTTAAAAAGAAAAAAGTAGTTTAAAACTACTTTTTCTTCTTGTGACGGTTAGCTCTCGCTCTTTTCTTACGTTTGTGAGTCGCTACCTTATGTCTCTTTCTTTTTTTACCACTTGGCATATCTTGTAGATTTTATGATTAATTAATATTATTATTTTGCTTCGTTATTTATTTTTACTCCTTCAACAAAAACTTTTGCTGGTTTGAAAGCAGGAATGTTGTGTGCAGGAATTTTAATTGTTGTATTCTTAGAAATATTTCTACCTGTTTTTTCAGCTCTAGTTTTCACTATGAAACTTCCAAAACCTCTTAAATAAACATTATCTCCAGTTTCTAATGAATTTTTAACTTCATTCATAAAAGTCTCTACTGTTGCTTGTACATCACCTTTTTCAAGACCTAATTTTTCTGAAATTTTCGCTACGATATCTGCTTTCGTCATTTTCTTTCCTTGTTTATTATTTTGTAATAATTTTTTTGAGTTTGCAAATATATGAATTTAAAAAACAATTATTCAAGCTAATTCATTAAATTTTAATCACATAAACTTTTACTTTTGTCAACAAATATTTTACAATGAAATTTTCTAATTCGCTAATACAATGGTATTTACAAAATAAACGTGATTTGCCCTGGCGAAACACAACAAATCCATACTTAATTTGGCTCTCGGAAATTATGCTTCAGCAGACTCGAGTTGCTCAAGGAACGCCGTATTTTTTATCTTTCGTAGATGCTTTTCCTACTGTTTTTGATTTGGCTAAAGCCGATGAAGAACAGGTGTTAAAATTATGGCAAGGACTAGGGTATTATTCCAGAGCCCGCAATTTACATAAAACCGCACAATATGTCGCTACTGATTTGCAAGGAAATTTCCCTAATTCCTATAATGAGTTGTTAAAACTTAAAGGTGTTGGCGAATATACCGCAGCAGCAATTGCTTCTTTTTCTTACAATGAAGTTGTTCCTGTGGTTGATGGTAATGTTTTCCGTGTTTTGTCGCGTTATTTTGATGTGGAAACTGATATTGCTGCGGCTTCTGCCAAAAAAGAATTTGCTGCCCTAGCTTTCCAATTAATGCCAAAAGACAATCCAGCCATTTTCAACCAGGCCATAATGGAATTTGGAGCCCTGCAATGTGTTCCTAAAAGTCCTGATTGCGGCGTTTGTGTTTTTAATGATAGTTGTGCCGCACTGCAAAAGAACAAAGTAGCCAGCTTGCCTGTAAAGTCCAAGAAGATAAAAGTCAGGAATCGCTATTTTAATTACCTTGTTGTTGAAGATGATTTTGATAATACCGTGATTCAAAAACGAACGGCTAAAGGGATTTGGCACAATCTATATGAGTTTCCACTGATTGAAACGGAGAAGGAAGAGGATTTTGATTTTATTTCTGATAAAATTCAAAATGAGTTTTTTAAGGAATGTGAAATCATTAGTATGATGGAATACAATGATAAAAGCATCATTCATAAATTGTCGCACCAGCATTTGTATATTAAATTCTGGAAGGTGACCTTGAAAGGAGTTATTGACAACGGGATAAATAGTACGGTTTTAAAAACATTTCCATTCCCAATTGTGATTCATAATTTTATTGAAAAGGAATATATCGGATTCCAAAAAAATGTACCTTTGGTATGAATATTATAATTTTTTTATGGGCGGGACATTAAATAAAGTAATGCTGATAGGTCATTTAGGGGATGCGGTAAAAATGCATTATTTTGAAGGAGGAAATTGTATTGGTAGATTTCAATTGGCAACAAATGAAGTGTATATCAATAAAACAACCAATGAAAAGATCGTTTCTACGGAGTGGCACAACCTAGTTGTACGTAATAAAGCAGCTGAAATTTGCGAAAAATACTTGTCCAAGGGAGATAAGATTTATGTTGAGGGACGTATTAAGTCAAGACAATGGCAGGCAGAAGACGGAACGACAAAACATACCTCAGAAATCCAAGTAACTGAATTTACTTTTTTATCCACTAAAAAGGATAGCGAAAACAGTAAACAAAATCGCGAATTAGAATCGCCAAAAAACACTAACTTTGACCCACAAAATAACGACTTGCCTATTAACGACTTGCCGTTTTGATTGTTTAACTAATCTTATGTAATTTGGACCCAGACCCCAGTTTGATTTTTTTACAAACCATTGATACAAATCTTGTGTATGGTTTTATTGGAATATTTGCTTTACTTCTTTGTTCAGCACTTGTTTCCGGTGCCGAAGTGGCCTTGTTTTCCCTTTCTCAAAAAGACTTAGATGAAACTTTAATTGAAGATGTTTCAAAAGGTAGAGTCTTAGCAGATCTTTTGCAAAGACCTAAAAAACTTTTAGCTACGCTTCTTGTAGCAAACAATTTTATCAATATTGGAGTTGTTATCTTATTTTCATTTGTTGGCAAGAATTTGTTTTCGGCAATAAACTCAGCTGTTTTGAAGTTTGTTCTGGAAGTGATTGTGGTTTCGTTTTTGCTTTTACTTTTTGGAGAGGTTTTACCAAAAGTTTACGCGAGTAGAAACAATATCAAATTCGCCAAGATGATAGCTTTTCCTATTGCAACGCTCGAAAGATTGCTTTCCCCAATAAGTGTTCCTATGCGTGGAGCGACTGTTTATTTGCATAACAAATTAGGGAAACAAAAAACCAGTTTTTCAATAGATCAGTTGTCGCAGGCATTAGAGCTTACTTCGGCTGATGAAACGTCATCTGAAGAGCAGAAAATATTAGAAGGAATTGTGTCTTTTGGTAACACTGATACAAAGCAGGTAATGAGCCCGAGGATAGATATTTTTGCCATTGAAATAGGAGAAGCTTTTGCGGATATTTATGATAAAATTGTAGAAAAGGGATATTCAAGAATTCCAGTATACCGTGATAATATTGACCAGATAGAAGGTGTTTTGTTTGTTAAGGATTTACTTCCATACATAAATAAAGCCGATTTCAAATGGGAAACCTTAATTAGAAAGCCCTTTTTTGTTCCTGAAAATAAAAAACTAGACAATTTGCTAAAGGATTTTCAAAATATGAAAAGTCACCTTGCAATTGTTGTTGATGAATATGGTGGAACTTCCGGATTAGTTTCTTTAGAGGATGTTATCGAAGAAATTGTGGGGGACATCAGCGATGAGTTTGATGACGAGCACATCAATTTTTCTCAAATTGATGACAAAAATTATCTTTTCGAAGGGAAAATAAACCTTAAAGATTTCTACAGGATTATAGATGTTGATGAGAATTTATTCGAAATGAAAAAAGGAGAGGCTGAAACCTTAGCCGGATTTCTCCTTGAAATAGTAGGGAACTTCCCGAAAAAGGGACAAAAAATAACTTTCGGAAACTGTATGTTTGTCATTGAGACGGTAGATAATAAACGTATAAAACAAATAAAAGTTACCATAGATTAATTCCTCCCCCTAGCCCCCTCCGAAGGAAGGGGAATCATTGCGGAATATGTTTCTTTTGAAAAATAAAAGATTAAATAAATTTAGAATAGAAATGTTAAAAAAAACTATCGCTTTTGCTGCAGTATTGTCCATTGTGTTTATGACTTTTGGATGCAAAGAGGATGTGTTGCCTAAGCCTTCAGGTTATTTACGTCTGGATTATCATGAGGCGAAATATATGGCTTTTGAAAATCAATGTCCGTTTACATTCGAAATGAATGCTGATGCCGTGATAAAAGGGGAGAAGGATTGCGGTTTTACTATCACATACCCAAAGATGAAAGCGACAATTTACTTGACTTACAAACCCGTAAATCAGGACATCAACACATTATTGCGAGATGCCCAAAAGCTGACTTACGAGCATGTCATAAAAGCAGATGATATTCTCGAACAGCCTTTTTTGAATCCAAACAAAAAAGTGTACGGTATGTTTTATCAGGTGGAAGGGAATGCGGCAACAAATTCTCAATTTTATGTAACCGATAGCACAAAACACTTTGTTACGGGTTCGGTTTATTTTTATGCAAAACCCAACTTTGATTCCATTATGCCGGCAGCTAGCTACATTAAAAACGATATGCAAAGACTGATGGAAACCCTGAAGTGGAAGTAATGTAAATTCAGCAAAGGATTTAATGCAATAATTGATTAAATTTTATTTGAAACATATAAGAAATTTAAGGTCATATAAGTTTCTACTCTCAAGTTTAAATTGATCTGTAAGCTTTGGCTTGAAAGATTTTTAAACATAAGCAAGAAATATAAAAAAAGCATCCGTCAAATGAAAATGACGGATGCTTTTTTTATAAAGTTAATCGGGAAGTTTACGATTTTACATTCGAAACTGTGTATGTTTTCCCGTCTCCTGTTGCTTGAACTACTTTAGTTAAAGTCTCAGGAGTTTGTGTTGTTTTGTCAAACGTTACTGTGGCTAGTTTTGTGTCAAAATCCACTGTTGCAGTTTGCACTCCTTCAAGTTCAGTCAATTCTTCTTGGATTGTTTTAGCACATCCCACGGCGCAAGTCATTCCTTCTACAGAGAAACTGGCAGTTTGTAAGTTTTCGGTAGCAATTTCTTTTTTTGCTTTTGGCGCTTCCGTTTCTGTAGTAGCAGTTTCTTTTGTTGCTTCTTCAGTATTTTTTTTACAGCTTACGAATAAAAGGCAAGCAATAGTAATCGTTGCAATAGATTTAATTAAATTCATTATGATTTGATTTTAAGTGTTTTATCCTTTTTTAAATTTGAATACAAAATTAATGAAAAAAGGAGGTCTATTCCATAAAATTATTAGAATTTTGGCAAAATTATTTTTATGGAATCGAAACAATTAAAATGGGGATATCTACTAGTGCTCTCTTTAGTATGGGGAAGCTCTTTTATTTTAATCAAGAAAGGACTTGTGGGTTTGACGGCTTTGCAGGTAGGTTCGTTAAGAATCGTGTTTGCAGCTCTCTTTTTATTACTGATAGGTTTTAAAAGTTTGTCCAAGATTCTAAAAGAAAAATGGAAGTTTATTGCATTGACATCTATGTTTGGGACTTTTGTGCCTGCATTTCTTTTTGCAATAGCGCAAACAGAAATCGATAGTTCCGTGAGTTCGATTCTGAATTCCCTGACGCCATTAAACACATTGATTTTGGGTGCCTTGGTATTTGGTGTAAGTTTCCAAAGAAGGCAAGTCTGGGGTGTTATTATTGGTCTTGTGGGGAGTTTACTTCTTGTTTTTAATGGAGCAATAAACCATCCGGATCAAAACTATTATTATGCAATTTTGGTTATCATAGCGTCGATATGTTATGCGATCAATGTAAATTTAATTAAACGGTTTTTGTCTGATTTAAGTCCGTTAAGTATAACAACAGGGAACTTTTTGTTTTTGCTTTTTCCCACTTCAATCATTCTATATTTTTCGGATATTGCCTCGATAATACATATTGAAAAAGTGCAGCATTCTATTTGGTTTATTATGATTTTAGGAGTCGTTGGGACTGGAATCGCCAATATTCTTTTCTTTAAACTAATCCAAATATCATCACCTGTTTTTGCAACTTCGGTGACTTATTTGATTCCTGTAGTGGCTTTTTTCTGGGGATTATTGGATAATGAGATGCTTACGCCAATTCAGTTTTTAGGAGCGTTTATCATCTTGATAGGTGTTTATTTGTCGGCCAGGAAATAGCTGTCTAAAAAGATGTTTATATAAAACAAGAGGCTGTCTTTATCGGACAGCCTCTTGTTTGTTATAATGAAAAAGCAATTTAATTGTAAACCGGTTTTTCTACTGAAGTACCATATTTATCAAAATAAAACATGGGAATTTCAAGTTTTTCCAATCCAGAAATCACTTCCTGTCCTTTTCCGGCAATTATGATTCGGGTGTTTTCAATTAGAAAATACTTGTTGGCTGCTTTCATCACATCATCAGCGGTAACTGCATTGATGGTTTTGATGTAATTTTCATAAAAATCTTTAGGCAAGTTTTCGGTTTCTATGTTTAGGGCATATCTGGCAACCGACTGTGGTTTTTGTACCTGCATTACAAAACGGCCAATGTATCCCGCTTTTACCGTTTGCAGCATATCTTCAGATACCTTTTCTGTTCTGATTCTTTTTATTTCTTTTACAAATTCGACTACGGCGCTATCTGTAACTGCATTACGTACTGCGGAATTTGATTTCATTTTCGAAGTGTGTTTTCCAGCTCCTATAAGCGAATTGGCACCATAAGTCCAGCCGTTAGTTTCTCTAAGGTTCATGTTTAGGTAACTGTTGTATCCGCCTCCAAGGATGGCGGTAGCGATTACAGCCGGAAAAAAATCCTTGTCACCCATTTTTAAATTCAAGGTGTTTACCAACGAGATTTCTGACTGTACTGCATTTGGAACATCAACAAAATTGATTTGTGTGAAAGCTACATTTTCCTGGGCAGAATAAATTTGTTTCGGAGTGCTTCTTTTTTTCCAAGAACCAAAAAGTTTTTCAACCGCAGGTTTCAATTCTTTTAATTTCACATCTCCTATGATAACGAGATACGCATTTTCAGGAACAAAATAAGTTGCGTAATTTACTTCTACATCTGCAAGGGTGATGTTTTTTAAACTTTCTACGGTGGTAAATTCTCCAGATGGATGGTCTTTCCCAAAAGCTAATACGTCAATAACGCGGTTTGCAATTGCGGGTACACTTTTTTCTTGGGATTTAATACCTTCAATTAATTTTTCTTTCTCTTTTTCGAATTCTTCTTGAGTGAACTTGGGCTCTAATGCGCCGTAAGAAAGAAGTTCTAAGATTCTTCCAGAGTATTTAGAAAGTGAATTTGCGTATGCGCCATGCGAACTAAAGCTGACATTTGCCCCTAGGAAATCTACTTCTTCGTTAAAGTCGTCTTTTGATATTTTCAGGTTTCCGTTTCCTATCATGCTACTTGTTAACTCGTCTACCCCTTTTTTGCTTCCCTCAGTAAAAGGATCGTTGTCTAGGGTTAGGTTGAAAGTAGCTGTAGGTAATTTGTGGTTTTCAACAACCATAACTTTAAGCCCGTTTGCAAGGAAAAAAGTTTGAGGTTTTTTGAGGTTTACAATTGGAGATTTTCCTGGTTTCGGTTGTGTTCTGTCTTGTGCTTGCATAATTCCTGTTAAGAACAATATGAATATAAATATACTTGTTTTTTGCATGATTTAGAGATGTATTAGTTGTGAGCCTGATCTTTTGACGGAATGTAGTCTAATAGTAATCTTTGATTTGGATTCAGGTATTTTTTTGCAACTTCTCTGATCTCTTCGCGTGTAATGGAGTGGTAAAGGTCAATTTCAGTATTTATTAAATTGATGTCTCCGTAAAGCATATGGTATTTTGCTAAATTTTCAGCAATTCCTTCTATGCTTGTATTGTTATTCACATACTGATTGTCAAATTTATTTTGTAGTTTTTGATAATCTTTTTCAGTGATTAATTCCGTTTGTATTTTTACAATCTCCTCATCGATTTCTTTTAAAACATCTTCTGATGTATTTCCTCCCATTGGTAAGCCATATAAAATGTACATACCATAATCTTCTTGGCTGAAGCCCACAGCGCCTATTTGTAATGCGATTTTTTTCTCGTCTACAATTTTCTTGTATAGTTTAGAGCTTTTTCCGTCACTTAAATAAGCTGAAATATAGTCTAGCACTCTGGAGTCTCTAGTTTTCATTGAGGGCGTTCTGTATGAGGCCACAATCATTGGGATTTGGATGTTTGGATCCTCGTATGTTGCTTTTATGGTTTGTGTAATTGGTTTCTCGATAAAAGTTTGTTTCTTTAAAGGTTCCCCTTTTTTTATTGAGCCAAAATATTTTTGAATCCATTCTTTCGCTTTCGCTTTGTCAAAATCACCTGCAACAACTAAAACAGCGTTATTTGGCGTGTAGAATTTGTTGTTGAAAGTTTTAAATTCTTCTAAAGTAGCCGCGTCCAAATGTTCCATTGAGCCAATAGTCGTCCAACGGTACGGATGAGTTTTAAACATATTTTCTTTAACTACTGACAAAATGTTTCCGTAAGGCTGATTGTCGTAACGGGATCTTTTTTCCTCTTTTATCACTTCGTTTTGAGTGTCTACTCCAATCTGGTTGATCACGGGATGCATTAACCTTTCTGATTCCATCCATAGACCCAATTCTAGATTATTGGAAGGGAAAACTTCATAGTAATACGTTCTGTCGTCTGAGGTGTTGGCGTTGTTTGTCCCTCCGTTAGCAGAAACGATTTTAAACCATTCTCCACGTTTGATGTTTTCTGTTCCTTCGAATAATAAATGTTCGAAAAAATGAGCAAAACCTGTTCGTTCCGGGTTTTCGTCTTTGGAGCCTACGTGGTACATCACTGAAGTTGAAACTACAGGAGCGCTGTTGTCATTATGTAGAATAACATGCAGTCCGTTGTCTAAATTGTATTCTTCGAAAACTACTTTTTGAGCCGAAGATACTCCGCCAAGCATAAGAGCAGAACTTAATATCATTATCGATTTTTTCATGAGGATTAATAAAATTATATTGTCAATAGGTAGTGAAATGAACGCTATTGTTACGTCAAAAATAGTTATTTTTAAATGGATTAAGACGGGATTTGCTAATATTGTAGTTAAATGAAAAAGGAATAGGATGTTAGATATCTAATTATTTTACCCCATTAAAATCAAGGAATAAAGAGTTTTGATATTTTTTGCAACAACTGATTGGATAGTAAATATTTAATTGTATATTTG
The DNA here is from genome assembly GCF_023278045.1 of Flavobacterium sp. K5-23. NCBI lineage: Bacteria > Pseudomonadati > Bacteroidota > Flavobacteriia > Flavobacteriales > Flavobacteriaceae > Flavobacterium > Flavobacterium sp. K5-23. The sequence continues at coordinate 476,708 of NZ_CP056783.1, read as the reverse complement.
CAACCTTAAAAATTAATAAAACAATTTGTTATGTACGCAATCGTAGAGATAGCAGGGCAACAATTCAAAGTAAGCAAAGACTTAAAGGTTTATGTTAACCGTTTATCTAATGAAGAAGGTTCAAAAGTTTCTTTTGACAAAGTTCTTTTATTGGATGACAATGGAAACATTACTTTAGGCGCCCCAGCTATAGAAGGTGCTTCTGTAGAAGCTAAAGTGTTACAACACTTAAAAGGAGATAAAGTTATCATTTTCAAAAAGAAAAGAAGAAAAGGATACAAAAAGAGAAACGGTCACAGACAGTTTCTTACTCAAATCGTAATTGAAGGTATATCTTCTACATCAGCTAAAAAAGCAGCTCCTAAAAAAGCAGCAGTTGAAGTAACTGAAGAAGTAGCTCCAAAAGTGAAAAAAGCTCCTAAAGCTAAGAAAGAAGATACTAAAGAATAATAACAATATAAAACTAATACGTCATGGCTCACAAGAAAGGTGTCGGTAGTTCCAAGAATGGTAGAGAATCAGAATCAAAACGTTTAGGTGTTAAGATTTTTGGAGGACAAGCTGCCATCGCAGGGAACATCATCGTAAGACAAAGAGGTTCAAAACACAATCCAGGTGCAAATGTTTACATCAGTAAAGATCACACACTACACGCAAGAGTAGATGGAGTTGTACACTTCCAAAAGAAAAGAGATAACAAATCATACGTTTCTATACTTCCATTCGAAGTTGAAGCATAATTGATTTCTCAATTTAATATAAAACCCGTTTCGAAAGAAGCGGGTTTTTTTGTGCGCTTTCCTCAGTTCTATCTAAATGAGAGGGTGATTGGACGGGAAATGGATTGGGTTGATTCTTCTTTGTTGTAGTGTATATATTGAAATGACAAATGATTGTAGATCTTGTCTTCTATATTGTTTAACTAAATGCTTATTGCAATTTAAAATAATAAATTACTGGATTTCCGCAAACCATTTCAGAAAAGCCTTCTTTTGTTTTGTCTCCAATATAAAAAGCTGTTAACTCCCCAGAATTTTCATTAATGTTGTAATCCCAAACTTGGCTGTTTGAATATAAAAAATCTGTAAAAGAATGTGACTCTGGATTTTCGGAAAAAACAATCTTTTCGGTTTTTACTAGCTGCCATTTTTTTGATTTACGATACAATTCGTAAAACAGGATCTCATCTGTATTAATAGTAATCATTTTTCCAACTAAGCCATCTTCTCGGATAGCCCAATTCGCGTCTTTATAAATCCATTTCCAATTCCCTTTTAAACTATTAACCTTGCTATTTCTAAAAATAGATTTTAAAGAATCTGCTTTTTGTATGGCGATTTGAGAGATTTCAGATTTTTGATCCATATTATAAACAAATGTGAATAATCTTGCTGATGCTACGTAATCGCGAACTTCAAGTTGTTTTTGTGCCTCGTCAAACAGGTTTTTCTGATATTCGTTTCGAAGATTATCTTGGGCAAAAAGTGCCGTGGTTAATAATAAGAATAAAAGGAGTGTGTAGTTTTTCATTAGATGCGAAACTGGTTTTTACGATTGAAATCCTATCAAATATACTATAATTTAGAATCTGTTTTATGTAATTAAAAAGAGAAGTACTTCTTTATTGGACAAGCTGTATAGAAGTGGATTGTGTGTTTAAAGTGTAGTCGTTTGTGCGAGGGATAGCCGTGAAAACACTTTTATTTTGTCCCGATAGCTATCGGGATTACTAAAACAAAAAACCCTCGCATCGCTGCAAGGGTTTTGAAAATTATAGTGAGATTGCTTCGTTCCTCGCAATGACTCCCTAGTATCTGTAGTATTCTGGTTTGAATGGACCGTCAACTGGAACACCAATGTAAGCAGCTTGATCGTCACGTAAAGTTTCCAATTCAACTCCTAGTTTAGCCAAGTGAAGCATTGCTACTTTCTCGTCAAGGTGTTTTGGCAACATGTATACGTCATTTTCGTAAGATGCACTGTTTTTCCATAATTCGATTTGAGCCAAAGTTTGGTTTGTAAATGAGTTACTCATTACAAAACTTGGGTGACCTGTAGCACAACCAAGGTTCACTAAGCGACCTTCAGCCAATAGGATGATATCTTTACCGTTAATGGTATATTTGTCAACCTGAGGTTTGATTTCTACTTTAGAAGCTCCGTGATTAGTGTTTAACCAAGCAACAGCGATTTCGTTATCAAAATGTCCGATGTTACAAACGATAGTTTTATCTTTCATTTGCTCAAAGTGAGAACCAAGAACGATATCTTTATTTCCAGTAGTTGTGATGATGATATCAGCATTTCCAACAACAGTGTTTAATTTCTTAACTTCAAAACCGTCCATTGCAGCTTGTAAAGCACAAATTGGGTCGATTTCAGTAACTGTAACAATAGATCCAGCACCTCTAAAAGAAGCAGCAGTTCCTTTTCCTACGTCACCGTATCCACATACAACCACTCTTTTACCAGCAAGCATAATATCAGTTGCACGACGAACAGCATCAACTGCTGATTCTTTACAACCGTATTTGTTGTCAAATTTTGATTTAGTAACCGAGTCGTTAACATTGATAGCAGGCATTGGTAAGGTTCCAGCTTTTACTCTTTCGTATAATCTGTGAACTCCAGTTGTAGTCTCTTCAGATAAACCTTTAATTCCAGCAACTAATTCTGGGTAACGGTCAATAACCATATTAGTCAAATCTCCACCGTCATCAAGAATCATATTTAATGGTTTTCTATCTTCACCAAAGAAAAGTGTTTGCTCGATACACCAGTCAAAATCCACTTCGTTCAAACCTTTCCAAGCGTAAACTTGGATTCCTGCAGCAGCCATGGCAGCAGCAGCTTGATCTTGAGTAGAGAAAATGTTACAAGAAGACCAAGTAACTTCAGCACCAAGAGCGATTAAAGTCTCGATTAAAACTGCAGTTTGGATTGTCATGTGTAAACATCCAGCAATACGAGAACCAGCAAGTGGTTGTTCGTCTTTATATTCAGCACGAAGTGCCATTAAACCTGGCATTTCTGCTTCAGCTAGTTCAATTTCTTTTCTTCCCCAGGCCGCTAGAGAGATGTCTTTTACTTTGAAAGCCACAAAAGGCATAGTTGTAGTACTCATTTATAGTATATTTGTAATTATAAATTTTTTGCAAAATTACGCAATATCTTTAGAAAAACACCAATTTCTATAATATTTATGAAATGTTTAAGGTCTTAATCTTTTGAATATTAGCGTAATAATTTTATTTTTACCCACGACTTTGTAATAGTTAGGAGCAATTTCCCGCTGTACACTATATCCACGCCAAAAAAAAGCGTGGGATGCCGTTTCCATCGGGGCTAAAACAAAATCAGCGCTTTTATGAACTTATAATTCATAATTTATAACTCAATATAAATAAATGCCTTTACATAAAACCATACATTTTAATTCCTCTACACAAATTTTTATTTGGAAAATCACCGAGTCTTATGATGATTTATTTAAAACAGTGAAGTTAAACGACAAAAACCAAATCAGGCTTGACGGTATGAAATCCGAAATGCATCAAAGAGGTTTCCTTAGCGTTCGCAAACTCTTGCAAGAAGCTGGCTACACTGATTTGGATTTGTATTATGACGAATTCGGTAAGCCGCATCTCGCAGATGACAAGTACATTTCGATTACGCACTCCCATCATTTTTCGGCTATTATTATAAGCGATGAAACCGCAGGAATCGATATCGAATTGCAAAGGGAGAAAATCATCAAGATAGCTGATAAATTTGTAGATCAAGAATTCGATTATTTGGACCTAAATAATAGTGAAGAATACATAAAGAAACTCACGGTAATTTGGGGAGCCAAAGAAGCCATTTTTAAAATTCGGAATGAGAAAGGCATCAGCTTCAAAGATCATATAAATGTAAAAGCATTCGAACTAGAAGATATAGAAACTAAAGCAGAACTTCATTTTGATGATTTAATCAAGGGTTTTAATATATTTCACGAAGAAATAGAAGGATTTGGTCTTGTTTATGCTTTTGAGGAAAAGTGATCGATATTCAGTGATCAGTAATCAGTTGTCAGTAATCGGTGGTCAGTTTTTAGTGTTAATCCGCTTAAATCCATGTTATCTGCGTGAAATAATAAGCTTGTATTTATAATGAAAACAGTAATCAGTGTTCAGTTTTAAGTAAAAAAAGCAGTAAAAAGCACCGTTCCATTACAAGCTAGTATTAATAATAAAAACAGTATTCAGTAAAAAAACCGTGTTGTCCACGAACCAAATAATGACAAACATTTATAACGAAATAGTCCAGTCAAAAACCGAGTCCAAAAAGCTTCTTGCCATTCTTCTTGATCCGGATAAAATTGCTTGGGAGAATTTAGACAATCTGATTCTTAAAATCAACCAGTCTCCCGCCACTCATATTTTTATTGGCGGAAGCTTGGTAGAATCCCATAGAATTGACGAGTTAATTATTCGATTAAAACGAAAAATCAATTTGCCAATGGTTCTTTTTCCTGGGAACCCATCCCAGATTTCAAATGAAGCTGATGCGATATTGTTCCTTTCGTTGCTATCAGGAAGAAATCCGGAATATCTAATAGAACATCAAGTGAAAGCGGCGCCTGTTTTAAGACAAACTCAACTCGAAATAATCCCAACAGCCTACTTACTTATTGAAAGCGGAAGCGAAACGGCCGTGGCGCGAGTGAGTGGAACAAAACCTATGGATAGAACGAGTCTTGATCTAGCGCTCGCGACAGCGATGGCTGGTGAAATGATGGGAAATAAATTAGTGTATCTAGAAGCGGGTTCCGGGGCAAAACAAGCGGTTCCATTAGAAATGATTGAATTAGTAGCTCAAAACATCAGAATTCCATTAATTGTTGGCGGGGGAATTGTAGATTTGCAGGGAATTCAAAATGCTTATGTTGCGGGAGCTGATTTAGTTGTCATAGGAACGGCATTTGAAAACAATATCAATTTTTTTAATGAATAAATAATGATTGAATTTTTTTTAAATGCATATAAAGAAGCCAGTACAACCCAAATTGTGTTGGAATTTATAGTTTTTGTATTTGGAATCCTGAGCGTTTTGTTTGCTAAAAAAGAAAATATATTAGTTTATCCTACGGGGTTAATTGCCACAATTATTTCGGTGTATTTGCTTTTTACAGCGGGTTATCTAGGAGATATGATGATCAATGGTTATTTTTCGATTATGAGCATTTACGGTTGGTATAAATGGAACAAAAAAGAAAATGACACTGAAGAATTGCCCATTACAAGAACAAATGCTAAAGAAAAAATAATAGGCGTGGTCTTGTTTTTAATTACAATTGTTGTAGTTTTCGCGATTTATAGAATTTTCGATTATGAAATTCATATCGATAATTATTTTGACATTCTGGCATCAGGTATCTTTTTTACAGGAATGTGGTATATGGCCAACAAGAAAATCGAGAACTGGATCCTTTGGATAATCGGAGATGTAATTGTGACGCCATTATATGCCTATAGAGGACTTGGGATGTTAGCGTTACAGTATTTAATATTTACAATTTTAGCTATTTCAGCTTATATAGAATGGAAGAGAATCTTAAACAGCAACAGTCTGAAATAATAAAAATAGCTATGTTTGGTCCTGAGAGTACAGGAAAAACAACCTTGGCTATTCAACTCGCCGAATATTATAAAACGGACTGGGTTCCTGAATTTGCGCGCGAATATCTACAAAATAAATGGGATGATAAACAGCAAATATGTGATGTTAATGATATGCTACCTATTGCGTATGGTCAAACCCAACTAGAAAACAAGAAAGTAACGCAGGCTAATAAGTATCTTTTTTGTGATACTAATTTAATGGTAACCAAAGTGTTCTCAGAGTTGTACTATAACTATTGTGATCCAGTATTAGAAAAAGCAGCTAAAGAGCATCAATACGATTTATTTTTTCTTACGGACATAGATGTGCCCTGGGAAAAAGATGATTTAAGAGATAAACCTGAAGGAAGAGCTTCTGTGTTTTCAGTATTCAAACAATCATTAATTGACGGCAAAAAGCCATTTATCACACTTTCAGGAGATAAAGAATTTCGATTGCAACAAGCAATTACAATTATAGATTCCTTGGCCAAAGCCAAAGAAATGGGGTTTTCTTCAAATGAGTATGTTCAAATATACGATCAAGAAATTGCTGTTGAAAACATTCAAAAACAACTCGATATTTTTAAAAATGGAATCCCAAAAACGGAATTAGTTAACCCTGCTACTTTATTTGATGGAATACAAAAGTTTTCAACTTTAGAGATTGAAAATAAAGCCGCTTTTTTTGATGCCAATAATTCAAAATTAAAACTAATGAAATTTGTTCCTGCTTCAGGAGCTGCCAGTAGAATGTTTAGTTTTTTGACAACATTTTTAAATGAGTTCGATTTTTTAAACGAAAGCATCAATGCGTATATAAATAGAAAAAAAGACAGTGAATTACCTGTTTTTATTGTGGGTATGGATAAATTGCCTTTTTTTGATTTCGTTTATGAAAAATTAAAAGAAGAGTTTCCTGATTTTGATTCCATTGAAAGGGATTATAAAAACTACTATTTTATAAAATTATTATTGGCTCCTGATTATTTTGATTATGCTAATAAACCAAAAGGAGTACTCCCGTTTCATAAATACAGCTCACATATTGCAACAGCAGTTGAAGAACAGCTGTATGAAACAGCATTTTATTCTAGTGTAAATAATCAATCCCATTTGCATTTTACAGTTAGCGAAGAACATCAAAATCAGTTTGAAGCAATTATAAATGATGTAAAAGAAGGGATTGAAATTCAATCTGGTAATGCCATTGAAGTTGATTTTTCGTATCAAAGTAGGTCTACTGATACTATAGCTGTGGGTATAGACAATGAGCCTTTTAGGGGCGAAAATGGTAAATTGGTTTTTAGACCAGGAGGACACGGGGCTTTAATAGCAAATTTAAATAAGTTAGATGCTGATGTTGTTTTTATTAAAAACATTGATAATGTTATACAAAGTAATATTGAAGAAATTGCACTTTATAAAAAAGCATTAGCAGGAATTTTGATAGAATTACAACAACAAATATTTGCTTATTTAGATGCAATAGATGCAAATGAGTTTGACCACGAAAACAGTATCGAACTTGTTTTTTTTATAAAAGGCAAATTGAATATCGATTTGCCTGATGAATTTGATTCTTTGCCTTTTGAAAATAGAATTGCAAAGATTAAATCGGTATTAAATCGACCTATTCGAATTTGCGGTATGGTTAAAAATGAAGGAGAACCTGGGGGCGGACCGTTTTGGGTTCGAAATGAAAATGATAAAATTTCCCTCCAAATTGTTGAGGCTACCCAAGTTGATTTGACTAATGAAGATCAAGCAAAAATTCTTTCAAGCGCGACACATTTTAATCCGGTGGATTTGGTCTGCGGAATTAAGAATTATAAGAATGAAGTTTTTGATTTAGATAAATATATAGATCATAACAGTGGCTTTGTGGTTTATAAAGAGATGAATGGAAAAAAAATAAAAGGGTACGAATTACCGGGTTTATGGAATGGTGCTATGGCAAACTGGTTGACAGTTTTTGTTCAAGTGCCTTTGATAACTTTTAATCCTGTTAAAAATGTCAATGACTTATTAAAGTCAACACATCAGCCAAAATAATTAATTGCACTTGTTAGTCTAATGGAAATTCATAAACTCATATCCGAATTACAGTATAAAGCCGTTCGTAGCAGTGGTGCCGGAGGGCAAAACGTAAATAAGGTTTCGTCGAAAGTCGTTTTGACATTTGATTTGAAAAATTCGCAAACACTGTCTGAAGATCAAAAGGCATTACTTGAAATAAATCTTTCCACTAGATTAACCACTGATTTAGTCCTGATTTTAAATTGTGATGAAGACAGAAGCCAACTTAAAAATAAAGAAATAGTTACCAAACGGTTTTTGGAACTTATCAAAAAAGGACTGATAATTCCCAAGGAAAGAAAGGCTACTAAAATACCAAAATCCGCCATTAGAAAGCGAATTAAAAATAAAAAAAACGTGTCTCAGGTTAAGCAAAACAGAAAAAAACCTGATTTGGATTAACTGTAACTTGAAATTTATATAAAGTGTTGAATTATAAATTTATTATTTAAGGTGTTTTTGATTGTAATTATTATTTAAAATCCCGTATGTTTATTGCCTATAATGACATGAATTTATTGATATTACAACAATTAAAATTAGGAGTATGTGATTATTTTACTTAATTTGGTTTGTTAATTGTGAAATAAGAGTTACGCTGTATTTTTTTTTTTTTGAATATTCAACGCTAAATATGTTAAATTGCTCTCTTGGATAATATGTTTCAAATATGTTTTACATTTGAAAAACGTAATTTATTTATCAATATCAAAAGCATCATAATTAATGTTTTTTGTAGTTCAATTAATAATATACTTTTTGAGTTAAAAAAAGAAATGGAGAGAAGCCTGAAGCAAATATTAAAAAAATTAGTCGCCATTAGAGGTCTTAAAAAGTCTATTTTTATTCCCTTTTTTTTGTTTGCGATTACTTTTATATCGGTATCGCTGATTAGTATTTATTTTTTACAAAAGACTGCAATTGAAAAAGAGGTTTCGTTTGAGTATCAAAATATTGACAAGATGCTCGAAGATAAAATTCAATCAGAAGCTTTAAATCTAAAGTTATATCTTGATAGATTGAGTAGAAACGAATCTGTCATTGAGGCCTTAAAATCAAATAATCGATTGCAATTACAGGAAATTTCAGAATCCTATAAAAAAACGCATTTAGATTTAAAACCCGATTTGTTAAATTTTATTTCAGATAAAGGGATTCTAATATATAGAAACCACCTCCCAAATCAATTTGGCGAAAACATATCTCAACTAGATGTATTTAAAAAAGCTTCTAATTCTGGAACAAGCTTTTTTCATATTGGTTCAGGAACATATTCTAATGTAACTTTAAAAGTAGTTATACCAGTGCGGGATGCTGCTCAAAAAGTTGTGGGATACGTAGTTGTTGGGAAGAATTTTAATAAAATATTAGAAGAAACTTCAAAGCAAACCCATATGGATTTTCTTTTTTTTTCTAAGAAAAATGGTTTTAATATAAATTTTGATAAAGATAAGACTGAAAAGTTTGGTTTGTTTATAAAAGGGAAAGACACCCTACTTTTAGATTGGTCAACTCTTCCTAGTAAAACTAAATTTGATAAAGGTTTAATTGAAGAAAAAATAAAATTAGACTCAATAACTACTTTAAAACTGAATGGCATTGACTATTTTTCAAAATCATTGTCTTTGCTTAATTTTGATAAAAAAGAATATGGTCGTGTTTTCGTGTTACATGATAATTCAATTCATTTGGATGACTTGAAGAGAACTATATTCTATTTAATATTAATTTCCGTTTTGATGATATCGATTCTGTCTTTTATTTTTAATAACATTTTAAACAAGGTTGGGAAGAATTTATTTGATAAAAACCAAAAATTAGTTTTAGAATTAAAAAAAAGAATCATAGTTGATAAAAAATTGGTTGAAAACAATAATGAATTAACACAATTGACTTTAATAGCTTCCCATGATCTTAGAAGCCCTTTGACAAATCTTGAAGGATTACTGTGTCATATGAAAGAGGAGAATATTGACCCGGATTTAAATTCTGAGATGATTGGTTACGCTTGTGCCAGTGTAGATTTGATGAAAACAACGATAGATAGTTTGACTACAGTTATTAAACAAAAAGAAAGTTTAACAAAAGAGGCCAAAATTGAACAAAATATCGAGCCTGTTTTTAACGATGTAATTTTACAACTTAACTATCTTATTGATAAAAAGGACATAGAGGTTAAAGCTGATTTCTCTGAATGTCCTACTTTTTTAATTTCAGTCATACATTTAAAAAGTATTTTGCAAAATATTTTAAGCAACGCTGTTAAATATGCTTCGGATAATCCTGACATAATAAAGCATATTGAAATTAGTACTCATTTAGATAAAGGAATTAGGTCTATCTTAATAAAGGATAATGGTATTGGGTTTGACTCTGGTTTTCAAAAAGAGAACCTTTTCAAACCGTTTAAACGCTACCATCATGAGAATGCAGGTACAGGAATTGGACTGTACTTGACTAAATTGATTGTTGAAAATCACAATGGCACAATTAAAATCGAAAGTAATATAGGTAAAGGTACCACAGTGAAAATAGAATTTTAAGTATGGGAAATCCAAATTTTATATTGATAGATGACGATAAAATAATGTTGTTTTTAATTGAATTCGAAATTAAAAAACATTTCAACAGTAGTTCAATAGCAAGTTATGTTAAATCGGATGTTGCTTTAAATTTTATTAATGAGAATTGTGGCAGACTAGAGAACACTGTAATTTTATTAGATTTAAATATGCCAGTTATGGATGGTTTCCAACTGCTGGAAAGGTTAAATTCATTTTCACATAATTTAAAAGTCGTTATTGTTACAAGTTCAATTTCTGATGGTGACAGGGAAAAGGCTATGGTTTATCCATTTGTTCAGGGCTATATGAATAAACCCATTAAAGGTTTAGATTTAAAAACGATTCTTTCAAAAGCCTAGTTTTATTTCAATAGAAAACGAGCTTTTAAATAAGTTTAATATTAAATTTTATATTAGGTGTTTTATTTAAAATCTTTTATAAATTTGCCCCGTCTCAAAGGGGTGCTCTAAATAACGAGCTGAGATTATACCCAACGAACCTGGACGAGTAATGTTGTCAAGGGAAAAAATGATAAATTTATTGCATTCATGCGATTTGTTTGTCCTAGGAAACAATCAATATTCAATTAACAAAAAGAATAATTGCCCCTTTTATTCGTAATTATCTTTTACGGATGAATACTATTATTAGTCTCAAAGTTGCAAAGTCTCAATCTCGAAATTTCGGGAGCAAAGTCTCAAAGTTGCAAAAAAGTGTAAATCACAGGACATTTTTCTTATTTCTATTTTCTATTTTCTGTTCTCTATCTTCTTTTTCTCAAGTAAAAGACACCACTAAAATCAATAAACTCGATGAGGTTTTGGTTTCGGCTGTTCGTGTTACTGAGAAAACGCCTGTAAGTTTCAGTAATCTAAACAAAAAGGACATCAAGTTTAGAAATCTAGGCCAAGACATCCCTATTTTAATGAATTACCTTCCATCAGTAGTTACTACCTCTGATGCTGGAAATGGTGTGGGATACACTGGCATTCGTGTTCGTGGTAGCGATGCAACAAGGGTTAACGTTACCATAAACGGAATTCCATACAATGACTCCGAAAGTCATGGTACTTATTGGGTAAATATGCCTGATTTCGCTTCTTCTGTTGAAAGTTTACAGTTGCAACGCGGTGTAGGAACATCTACAAATGGGTCGGGAGCATTTGGCGCAAGCCTGAACATGCTTACGGATAGTTATGCTAAAGAAAGTAATGGGGAGATTTCTAATTCTATAGGGAGTTTCAATACTCGAAAACATACCGTAAAATTCAGTACCGGTTTAATAAACAATCATTTTGAATTGGCTGGACGTTTGTCAGCTTTAAAGTCTGATGGATTTATTGATCGCGCCAGTTCTGATTTAAAATCGTATTTCTTGCAAGGGACTTACATAGGAAATACCACTTTAATCAAAGCATTGGTTTTTGGTGGAAAAGAAAAAACCTACCAGTCATGGAATGGTTTAGAGGATTTAGATAAACTGGAAAATGACCGTACCTTCAATACTGCGGGAATGTTTACAGATGAGTTTGGGAAAATCAGATTCTACGATAATGAAACCGATAATTACCAACAAGATCATTCGCAATTGCATTGGAATGAGAAATTTTCGAATAATTGGAGTACTAACCTAGCGGTTTTTTACACTAAAGGGAAAGGATATTATGAAAACTACAAAGAGAACGCCAAATTCTCGGCTTATGGATTAACTCCAATAGTTATAGGCGGAACAACAATCAATAAAACCGATTTAATTCGTCAAAAATGGTTGGACAATGATTTCTACGGAACTACTTTTTCGGCTAATTACAAGGATGAAAAGCTGGATGTGATTTTTGGAGGAGGATATAATAAATATGAAGGAAGTCATTTTGGAAAAGTGATTTGGGCTCGTAATGCTTCAAAAAGCGAATTAGGAGATCGTTATTATGATGATTTCGCAACTAAAACGGACGGAAACATTTTTGCGAAAGCAAATTACCAAGTGACAGGTCAATGGAGTCTTTTTGGGGATTTACAAGTTAGAAACGTGCATTACAAAGCTAATGCTGTTGAAACGGGTAGGGTAAACGATAATTTTAATTTCTTTAACCCAAAAGCAGGAGTGAATTTTGATATTGATTCAAAAAACCAACTGTATGCTTCTTATGCAAGAGCGAATCGCGAACCTAATAGAACTGATTACAAAAACGGAACACCAAAACCGGAAAAACTAAATGATTTTGAACTGGGATTGCGTCATAGCACTTCAAAAGTGAAATTGAATGCTAACGTGTATTATATGGCATACAAAGACCAACTGATTCTTACTGGAGAACTGGATGATGTAGGTGCACCTATACGCAAAAACAGTGGAGACAGTTACCGTTTAGGATTAGAGATTGACGCTACCGTTGCGGTTTTGGATAATTTAATCATTCGCCCTAATGTTACTATTAGTACTAATAAGAATAAAGATTTCCATTTTGAACGTGATGGTATGTTAACAGCGTTAGGTAACACAAATATAGCGTACTCGCCTAATTTTATTGCTGGAAACATCATTACGTATATGCCTATGGCTAATTTACAAATGTCATTTTTGTCGAAAATTGTTGGAGAGCAATACATGGGGAATATCGACTCAGAGGGTTCTAAACTAAAGTCTTACTTTGTAAACGACTTGAATGTTTCTTATGAGTTTATACCTAAGTCTGTTTTTAAATCAATACTATTATCAGGATTGGTAAACAATGTTTTTGATTACAAATATGAGTCTAATGGTTTTTTCTACACCTATGATGACAACTGGAGCAATGCAAACCAAATTACAACTATTGAAGGAGCAGGATATTATCCTCAGGCTGGAATTAATTTCCTTCTGGGCTTGACGTTAAAGTTCTAAAGTTGAAACTTTTTTTATTGTAAAAATCCTGACGGTTATGCTGTCAGGATTTTTTTTTGTCTAAACACAAGCAAATAGAATATACTCGTTAAATAAACGTTAAAATAGTAAGCTTATTCTTTAATTTAGTTTTTATTTTTTTTTATGTTTGTGATGGTTAACCAAGAAAAATAGTATAAATTTAAACCAGAATTAAAAATGAAAAAATTAGTATTTACCGCTGTTGCAGTGGTAGCGTTTAGTGGAGTTACAATGGCGAGTGTGCGAGCCACAGATAATGCAAAAAAAATAATTATGAAAAAAGTTTTTGTTATAACAGATTGTAATGCGGCAAAGTTTGTTGCATATGTTGATGCTAGAGCTGCTGGATTCAGCAAAGAAGATGCGTCTAGGATGTCATATTCAGTATATTTTATGTGTATGGGGTTGACAAAAGAATAATAATAACTAAAATTAATGCAATTTATAAACACGTCAATTTCATTGATTTAGGTGTGTTTTAATATACGGAATATGAAAATAAAAATTCTATTTTTAACAATTTTATTATCAACTCTTGGCTATGGACAAGAGAAAAATATTTATGTAGAATATGGGTTGATAATTCAAAACGAGCCAGATTTATTTAAAAATAATTCAACGCTGAGGAGCTATTTTGAAAACGCTATTGTTGATTGTGGAAAAGTATCATTTCAATTAATTATAACAAAAAACGGTTCTAAATTTTTAATTAAAGAAAATTTAGAAATTGATAGTAATGCTGGTTCTGCTAATTTTATTTTGGCAACATCAAGTTATTCGGGGATTGTTTACACTTTAAAAGATAAAATAGTATCTCAAAATGTTTTATTGGGTAAAAATATTTATACAGAGGGTAATTTAAAAAACAATTGGGTTTTAAGTAATGAGACAAAATTAATAGATAATTATTTGTGCTATAAAGCTACTAATGTAAAAAAAGTTATTAATGACGTAAAAACTTTTAACCATCCAGTGACAGCTTGGTATTGCCCTGAATTACCTTATCCCTATGGTCCGAATGGCTATGGGAATTTACCCGGTTTAGTTTTAGAACTCCAAGTAAGAAATGTTGTATTTGGCGCAAAAAGTATAAAGCTTGACAGCGAATTAGATTTTGACATTAAATCGTTAGAGAAAATAAAAATATTAAATGATAGAGAAATAGACGAAGCTCTTGACAAATTCAATGAGTTTTAGATTGCTTAAAAATTCAAATATTAAGCAAAGCGGATATACAGTTTATCTTTAAACATCAAATCTTTCCAAAAATTAATTAATACTTATTAAAATTTATAACATTGAAAAAATTAAAAATATTATTCTTTTATATCGCCTTAACAACAATGTTGGGCTGTTACAGCCAAGCTCTTTCCGGTAAAGTGATTTATAAAATTCAATTAGTAGGATATGGGGAAGATAACAAAAAATCAGAATTCAACGAATTAAATGCAGCTACAATTGAAATTGCCAACAAACAAACTGTTACGTTGAGTTTTAATAATGAAAAATCAAGTTCTGTTTTGGACAGTTATTTAATTACTGAGGATGGAGATAGAAGTTTAAGAAAATTTGCCAGATCGATGGCCTTTATAGTGACTAACGGGAGTGATTATTTTTATGATAAAAGCACCAATACGGCCATAGAGCGTATAGAGAACGGACAATTAATTAACAAACCACATAAAAAGTTAGAATGGGAAATCACAACAGAGAGTAAGATGATTGGGGATTATCTATGTTACAAAGCGATCTATCTATTCAAATTTGTCAATAGAGCTGGTGAAAACAGGAACAGACCTATTACAACCTGGTTTGCTCCAAGTTTGCCTTACAGCTACGGCCCAAAATATTTTAATGGCTTGCCAGGTCTTATATTAGAAGTGCAAGATTTAGAGACCACTTTTTATGCGACATCTATACATATCTCGCAAGATAAAGAACTCCAAATTGATTTTCCAAAAGGTAAAACCATACCAAAAGAAGAGTATGATAAAAAGATGAAAGTACAAATGGGAATGTAAACCATCAATGTAGTCTTGTCAACCAAATTCCAAATAAAATCATCTCTTTACCCTTATGTTCAGAATCCTACTATTTTTATTTTTTGCCAACATTTCTTTTTCCCAAACCCATACCCTAACCGCTGTGGTTTCTGACGATATTAATAAACCGCTGGAATCCGCCAACGTAATTGCTAAGCCACTTCAAGAAAATGTACGACTCAGTTGTGGTTTATGTTAATTGCGGCAATTCCCTTAATTTAGGTATAAATATTCACTTGTTAAATAAACGTTAAAATAGTAAGCGTATTCTTTAATTTAGTTTTTTTTTTTTTTCATATTTGTGATGGTTAACCAAGAAAAATAGTATAAATTTAAACCAGAATTAAAAATGAAAAAATTAGTATTTACCGCTCTTGCAGTGGTGGCGTTTAGTGCAACAAGTTTTGCGGGAACTAAAGAAGTTAGTGAGAAAAAGATTTTGTTTACTGATTGCGTTACAACTGCTGCGCAGAAAACAAGTGAAACGGAAGCATCTAGTGGCAGATGCTATAGCCCAGCTCAATGGCAAATGATTTATAAGATAAATTATGATAAATGTATGCAAGAGAATAAAATCACTGAAGCATAGATGAAAGTCTAGTTCTATATTATTAATATATAAACAAATTTGATTTTTGTCAAATTTGTTTATTTTTTATAAATTTATTATGAAATTAAAAGCATTGGTATTTATACTCTTGGTCTTTAACATTAGTGTTGTATGTAGTCAAGATAAGAATGATAATAAAGGTGTAAGCGATGTTGTAAATTATGTTGTTTATAAAATGGCAGAAATGCAACAAGTTAATGTAAATAATTCTCCAAAAAATTTACAATATGAAGAAATGATTAGTGCATTTGATAAAATTGAATGTGGATTGTATTACACTAAAAGTAAAAGTGTTTTTAAAATGATTGATAAATTAGAGCTGAATAATGATATTTCTTATCAATTAGCGGCAGTTTTTGCAGAAGGCCAATATTATAAAGATATCATTGCGGGTACTAAGATTAAACATACTGAGGAGTTTGGTGAAATACTAAATATCATTATGCCCTTTGAGCAGTATAAGTGGCAAATTTCAACTGAAACTAAAACTATAAGTGGTTACAAATGTTATAAAGCAAATTGTCAATGGGAAGAATTTGATGTTATTCGTAATAAAAAGCTGGTTTTTAACTCAACCGTTTGGTTTGCTCCTGAGATTGCAGCCCCTTTTGGGCCTTTGGGTTTAGATGGCTTGCCCGGACTTGTTCTTGAGGGAAGTTTAAATGGAATCAGCTATTTTTATGCAACAAGCGTAACATTTGATATTAAAAAGGCTAATATTAATTTGAACAAACCAGTTCAAGGAAAGTTTGTTACTGAGAAAGAATACGCTGATTTTACAATAAAAAGTTTTGAAAATTTCAAATAGTTTGTTGCTAATAAATTTAAATTTTTGATGTCATTTATTATTAATATCCACTTGCTTATTTTAATCTTTAAAATATGAAAATATATACATTATTACTGTTGTTTATGGTTGTGGTTAGCAGTAATGCACAGCTAAAAGGAGGTGTTGTTAATTATAGTGTTACCGTTACCGAAAATAAAGATAGCCAATTAGAAAAAATGATGCTGTCAATGAATGTAAATTTTTATTCTGTAATTAAAGAATTTGATTTCAAACTAAAATTCAATAAAGAAAAATCATTATTTGTCAAAGAAAAGAAAATGTATTCAGATGATAAAGCTGCAGAATTAGGGGATGTAAAGATTAATTATTCAGGGAGAGTTTTAACTAAAAAAGACTCGATATATAGAGAAGGAAGTTCTATAGGAATTGGTGATTATATAGAAAAAAAAGGAGTAGTTGATAACTGGATTTTATTAAATGAAACCAAATTAATTGACAATTATCTTTGCTACAAAGCCACCACGGAAAATATTGTAGTACATAAAGAAAAAACATTTAGACACCCTATTACGGCTTGGTATTGTCCTCAAATTCCATTTCCTTATGGACCGCTTAATTATGGAAACTTGCCAGGATTGATTCTAGAACTACAAACTAAAGATGCCGTTTATGGAGCCAAAACTATACAATTGAATGTAAACGATACTGTCATTGAAGAATTAAAAAAATATAGAGTAATTGAAGAAGAGGAATTGAATGATTTAATAGAAAAGAAAAACAGTAATTAACCGGAATGAATTTCAAAATATTTATTAGTTCAATGTATCCCTCTAAGACAATTATAATTATTTAGCCACTAATATAGTTCTATGCAGCAAGGAGGTTTTTATAGATTTTCCAAAAGGTAAAACCATACCAAAAGAAGAGTATGATAAAAAGATGAAAGTACAAATGGGAATGTAAACCATCAATGTAGTCTTGTCAACCAAATTCCAAATAAATTCATCTCTTAACCCTTATGTTCAGAATCCTACTATTTTTATTTTTTGCCAATATTTCTTACTCCCAAACCCATACCATAACCGGTGTGGTTTCTGATGATGTCAATAAGCCGCTGGAATCCGCCAACGTAATTGCCAAACCATTGCAGGAAAAAGCAAGCCTGAAATTTGCCATTGCTGATAATAGGGGCCGTTATAGACTAGAACTCGACAAAGAGGTAAAATACGAAATCACGGTTTCCTATATTGGTTTTGTGGAGGAAATGGTAATGTTAGAGGCTAATACTACTGTGGCAACTCACGATTTTAAACTTAAACCCTCAGGCGAGCAGCTCAAGGAAATTGTCATTAAGCACGAGTTCAAACCCATTATCATAAAAAAAGACACCCTGATTTTTGATGTGAAAAGTTTTGCCAACGGAAACGAACGCAAGATGAAAGAAATCCTGGAAAAACTGCCTGGTGTTGAGGTCGATAAAAACGGTGGGGTAACGGTACAAGGAAAGAAAGTGACCAAAATGCTTGTCGAGGGTAAATCATTCTTTGGAGGAGGCACGAAGTTAGCGGTCGAGAACATTCCGGCGAATGCACTGGATAAAATTGAAGTTATTGACAACTTTAACGAAGTGGGTTTTATGAAGCAGGTTTCTGATAGTGATGACTTGGCAATAAACGTAAAACTTAAAAAAGAGAAAAAGAAATTTGTTTTTGGGGATGTTGAGGCCGGTGCTGAGGTAGGTAACGCTGATAACGGTTTTTATCTGGGGCATACCGCCTTGTTTTATTATGCGCCCAAAACCAATTTGAGTTTCATAGGTGATAGGAACAACATCGGGAAGAGAACCTTTACGTTTGATGATTTAATGCGTTTTGGCGGGGGAATGAGCTCTTTTCTTTCGGGCAGGAAAGCATTGACTAACTTGTATTCTTTTGCTAATGACAATAAGGACGTGGTGGAGAATAAATCACAATTTGGAGCCGTAAATTTCAGTCACGATACCTCGCCTAAGTTATCTATTTCAGGTTTTGGTATATTTTCTAAAGTGTTTACCGCATCAAAAACGGAAAGCAATAACGAGTATTTGAATAACAGCAGTATTGCTTTCGAAAATAAATTACAAAACGGCAGCAATCAATCCGTATTAGGATTAGGGAATGTGAAACTGGATTATTCGCCCAATAAAAAAGAAAAATGGTATTACAACGCACAATACCAATCGAGCACAAATGACTTGTCTCGAACAATAAATTCTATTACAAACATCAATTCCAGTCTCTTTGAAAGTATTTCCAAAGCCGATAATACTTCGATAAAACAATACATGGAGTGGCATAAAAGCTACAACTTGCATCACACCACCACTTTTGTGGTCAATCAGGCTTATGATGACAACAGGCCGCAAAATAACTGGTTTACGAATCAGCCGTTCTTGGGAGGGTTAATTCCGCTACAGGATGATTTGACCTACACCGTTACTCAGGTCAAGAAGGTAAAAACGAATAGTGTGGATGCTTTGTTCAAGCATTATTGGATTCTTAATAATTTCAATCATTTGTATACTAATGTGGGTAATAATTTTGCAACGGCTCGTTTTAATACTGCTGAGAAACAGTTGTTGACAAATGATGCCGTAAATGATTTTGCGTTTGCCGGTTTTGGGAATCAAGTAAAGTATCAATTAAACGACGCTTATGTAGGTCTGGAGTACAAGTTTAGAATAGGAAAATGGACGAATAAGCCTGGATTGTATTTACATTGGTATCATTTGACGACAAATCAAGTTGCAACGGATTATACATTGTCCAAAACCCTTTTTCAACCGCAATGGGACAGTGAATATGAGTTTAATAAATCGGAGTCTTTGCATTTCAATTATAAAATTAATAACGATTTTCCGGAAGTAAGCCAACTGGCGAATCAATTCACGCTCCAAAATTATAATTTGGTTTACAAAGGGAATGCGCTTTTGCAAAATGAAAAATTCCATACTGCCAGTTTAAGGTATTCAAAAATGAATATGTATCGAGGAGTTACTTGGAACGGAATGCTGAATTACACCAAGAAAATAAAAGCCTTTAGAAACGAAATTGAGCTGGATGGAATAAACCAGTTTAACATCCCCATTTTAAGTGATAATCCTGAAACGAATTACAGTGCTAACGGATCTTTTACTAAAAAAATCTACCGTTTTAGTGTTAAGCTAAATACACGTTTAAGTTGGTTTAATTACCTGCAAACAGTTAATGCAATCACAACTGCAAATGATAGAACAAGTCAAAATGTTGGGATTACTTTTAAAACAGCCTACAGGAAATGGCCAGATTTCAGTGTTGGATACAATAAAGGCTACAGTCAGTTTTCAGGTTTAACCAAATCAAATTTCGAGACAGATGCTTTTAATTCTGACTTCGAAGCTACTTTCTTTAAGTTTTGGACGCTTAAATTGTCGTATGAAAACTTGAAAAACACGAACAATAACAATCAGAGTAATTTTTATGATATAGCCAATACAGCGCTTCGCTATCAAAAAAAGAACAGCCCTTTCGGTTTTGAATTGTCGGTCAATAATTTATTGGATAACAAACTGAAAAATGATTATTCCTTTTCGGATTATATGATAAGCGAACGTACAACGTATGTGTTGCCTAGAGTGTTTTTATTCTCAGTGAGTTATAAGTTGTAATTAATTAATTATAAACCCGAATAACAGCTCCGTTTACCTCCACACGGTATTGCTTCAAAGGATATTGTAAGCCACCCTGTCCGGTAAATAAACTGTATTCAGCCGAGTCGCAGGCGCATATTACATTAATCCCTTTTATGGTCATTGTCGAGCAGCTACTGAGTGTTTGATTAGGGCAGGCGGCATCAAATGCATTGTATCCGCTACCGGTATTGAAAACAATTATCCCCT
This sequence comes from Flavobacterium sp. K5-23, assembly GCF_023278045.1. Lineage (NCBI taxonomy): Bacteria > Pseudomonadati > Bacteroidota > Flavobacteriia > Flavobacteriales > Flavobacteriaceae > Flavobacterium > Flavobacterium sp. K5-23. The sequence continues at coordinate 456,160 of NZ_CP056783.1, read as the reverse complement.
TTACGCCCTCGCCAGGATAATAAATAGCGTTACTAGGGAATTTAAGACTGGAATACGCAGGCAAGTTAGTGTTGATGTCTATCGTGAAGGTATAATTAGGTAAATACGGATTATTAGTATTCGGACTGTTATTACTACAAGCCCATAATAAAGGGAGCATAAGAAGTAAAAGGAGACGTTTTTTCATAATTCAAAATAAATAAAAAGTATTAGTGAAACAAATTTAAATTATTTAACTTTGACTTAGATATGATTAACATATAATTATAGACTAAAAATAATTAATAGTATCTTTGTGGAAAGAAATCCCGTCCTGATGGGATTTTTTCTATTTATATAAACGACCCAAATTATGAGCGCAATATCTTATTATACCGCAGAAGGATTAAAAAAATTAAGAGAAGAATTAGATTATTTAAAAAGTGTGATGCGTCCAAAGGCTTCTGCAGATATTGCTGAAGCAAGAGATAAAGGTGATTTATCTGAAAATGCAGAATACGATGCGGCCAAAGAAGCGCAAGGAATGTTAGAGATGAGAATCGCTAAGCTGGAAGAAGTTCATTCTAACGCAAGGCTTATTGATGAAACGCATCTTGATCTTTCTAAAGTATTGGTTTTGTCGAATGTTAAAATCAAGAACCAGTCCAATGGAATGGAAATGAAATATACTCTTGTTGCTGAAAGTGAAGCCGACTTGAAAACCGGAAAAATATCAGTGACTTCGCCTATAGGTAGAGGATTGCTAGGTAAATCAGTAGGGGATGTAGCCGAAATTACGGTTCCTAACGGAGTGCTTAAATTCGAGATTTTAGAAATTTCACGCGACTAAGTCCAGTGATCAGTATTCAGCCGCAGTTTGCAGTCTGTATTTTTAAAATCCTAAACCTAAAACCTTAAAATAAAAAGATGAGTACTATTTTTACCAAAATCGTAAACGGAGAAATCCCTTGTTATAAGATTACGGAAGATGATAATTACCTGGCTTTTTTGGATGTAAATCCAAATGCAAAAGGGCATACGCTTTGTATCCCTAAATTTGAGGTAAACAAGATTTTTGATATGGATGAAGCGCATTATTTGGGATTGATGCATTTTTCCAGAAAAGTAGCTATTGCTCTGGAGAAAGCGGTTCCTTGTAAACGTGTTGGGATGGCTGTTGTAGGGCTTGAAGTTCCACACGCGCACGTTCATCTTATTCCATTGAATGAAATGGATGAAATGCGTTTTCAAAATAAAGTGTCTTTGTCAAAAGAAGAATTTGAAACTATAGCTGAAAGTATTAAAGCTAACCTGTAATATTTTAGAAATAAAATAAATTGGTATGGTTTTCGTTAAAAAGGGAATAGGTGAAAATCTATTCCCTTTTTAATTTTATGGATTAGCCTACATTCCTATAATATGAAAAACATCTGCATACTATATTTTTTCTTTTTTTCGCTACTAAGTTTTGGTCAGGCCAATGCCAATTATGCTTTGGTTGATGCTAAAATGAGTGCTATTCCTGATAAATCCACAACATCTATAGCGTCAATTGCTAAATACATTAATGCAAATTTTAAAACAGAAACGGATAAAATCCGGGCCGCTTTTTATTGGACTGCCTCTACTATAAGATACGATTTAGCAAATTTAGCTACAGTCAATTTTGACAATTCAATACAGGAAAAAATATCGGAAACATTACAAACCAAAAAAGGGGTTTGTATCCATTATGCCGTCGTTTTCAATGCGCTTTCTAAGGAAGTTGGAATAGAATCCTATATAATTGAAGGATACACAAAAAAGGACGGAAAAGTGGGGAACTTGGCTCACGCTTGGACCGCTGCAAAAGTCGATGGCTCTTGGTTTCTATTTGACCCAACTTGGGGTTCTGGATATGTTTATAATAATGCATTTTATAAAAAACTGAACAATGCTTATTTCAAGTCTGAGCCTGCTAAAATAATTGCTTCTCACATTCCATTTGATTATTTATGGCAATTTTTAAATTATCCCATTACTAATGGGGAATTTTATGAGGGTAAAACCCAAATCAATAAAGCCAAGAAATATTTTGACTTCGAGAAAGAAATTATGAAGTACAACGCCTTGTCAGAGAGCGACCAATTGTTTGAATCAGCAGAACGAATAGCTAAAAACGGTCTAAAAAACGCAATGATTCTAGAGCGTCACGAAAATAAAAAGGAGCGTTTGACTTATTTAAGACAAAACACAAATATCGATAAATTGAATTCCATTGTGAATGAAATGAATGAAGCCGTTGTTTTACTGAATGATTTTATTCATTATAGAAACAAAATGTTTAAACCTACTTTTCCGGATGATGACATTAATACGATGATTCAAGTGCCAAGAGCGAAACTAGCTAAATGTCAAAAAGAAATTTACAGTGTGGGTTCGATAGGGAAAGAAAACGCATCAAATTTAGCATCGGTTAAAAAGACGATTGAAACTACTTTGGCGCAAGCCGAAGAGCACGCTTTGTTTGTAAAAAACTATTTGAGTAAATCTAAATTAGTTAGAAAGACAATGTTCTCAAAAGTGTCTTTGTCAGGAGTTCCATTAAACTAAATCACTTTTCTTAAAACTGATTTGGATTGTTGTTCCTTTACCCATTTCTGAATGCAATACTTTTATTTTTCCTTTGTGGTATTCCTCTACAATTCTTTTGGTTAACGAAAGTCCAAGTCCCCAGCCTCTTTTTTTAGTGGTAAAACCAGGTTCAAAGATAGCTGAATGCTGGTTTTTGTGTATTCCGCTTCCGGAGTCTTCTACGTTGATTTTAACGGAGTCTTTATCGTTTTCTATTTTCAAAGTCAGCTTGCCTCTTCCTTTCATGGCATCGATGGCGTTTTTCACTAAATTCTCAATCGTCCAGCTATGTAAAACAGGATTCAGCATAATGTAAATAGGTGATTTTGGACCTTCAAAGCTGAATTCAATTTGTTTCGAAAAACGGGAAAGCAAGTAATTATAAGAATCAAAAGTCTCTTGTACAATGTCTTTTTTTTCTAAAATGGGCTCCGAACCTATTTTTGAAAAACGATCAGTAATAGTTTGCAATCGGGCAATGTCTCTTTCTATTTCTAAGGTAGTCGATTCCTCCACATTATCGGCCTTCAATATTTCGACCCAGCCTATTAATGAGGAAAGTGGCGTGCCTATTTGATGTGCCGTTTCTTTTGCCATACCTGCCCAAAGTTTGTTTTGAGTAGCAATTTTAGTGCTTCTGTAAAAATTATAGACTAAGGCGGCAAATAGTACAATGATGAGTAATAAAGCGACGGGATAATATTTTAGTTTATTGAGTAAAGCCGAATTCCCATAATATAAATTTTGAAATTTTCCTGGGACATATTCTATTACGATTGGTTTGTTTTCGCCTTTTAAATTTAATAAAAAGGTAGTTGCTCTTTGAGGGTTATTAACGATTTCTTCATCGATGTTTACCGTATTTATAATACTGTCATTCTCCGTCAATATAATTGGAATTGAAGTATTGTCACTGAATATTTGTAGCGGAAGTTCAACATCAGTATTCTCCCCAGCATTAATAAGCGTCTTTTGAGCTTTTGCCCAAAGATTCATTTTTAATCGTTCTTCGTTTTTGAATATTTGAAAAAAAGTATATGTATTCCAAAGGATTAACGAAATGATTAAAAAAGATGCGAATATGATAATCCAACGACTTGTATTCCTTCTTTCAGAAAACTGCATAAATGAGATTTTGAGGTATAAATATAACGAAATATATATGGGAATATTTCAATTTTAGTATAAAGAATTGATTTACTGTTTCAATTTATATTTTTATGATTAAATCAGGAATCATCCTTTTAATCCTTAATCGGATTCCTTACTTTTGTAAAATAACGAACCTAATTAAGGATAAACAAAAAAAGCATGATTAGTATTGATCCAAAAAGTATTGAAACGGCTAAATTACAAGGATATTTACAAGGTTCTGTAGGGCCTAGACCTATTGCTTTTGCAAGTACAGTAGATGAAAATGGAACGCCAAATTTGTCTCCGTTTAGCTTCTTTAACGTATTCAGTGCTAATCCTCCCATTCTTGTTTTTTCTCCTGCGAGAAGGGTTCGTGACAATTCGATAAAACACACTTTAATCAATTGCGAAGCGACGAAAGAAGTGGTGATCAATGTGGTTAATTTTGATATAGTTCAACAAACATCGCTTGCAAGTACGGAATATGCTGATGGGGTAGATGAGTTTATCAAATCAGGTTTAACGCCTGTTGCTTCTGATGTTGTGAAGCCGTTTAGAGTAAAAGAATCACCAGTGCAGTTTGAGTGTAAAGTAAGCCAAATTATTCCACTGGGAACTGAGGGTGGTGCGGGAAATTTAATTCTTTGTGAAGTCGTAAGAATTCATATCGACGAAGCTATTTTAGACGAAAATGGAGTGATTGATCAATATAAAATTGATTTAGTTTCCAGACTGGGTGGTAACTGGTATTCCAGATCAAATCAAGGGCTTTTTGAAGTCCCTAAGCCTTTAGTGACACTAGGGATAGGTGTTGACGCCATTCCCGATGCAATTAAAAAAAGCAGTGTTTTTAACGGAAATGACTTGGGTAAATTAGGAAATATAGAAGCCTTGCCCACTACAGAAGAAGTTAGTATATTTGTAAAACAGAATTTTTCCATTAAGGCCGTTTTAAGCTCTGATGATCAGGAAAATGTGTATAAGGAAGCTAAAAAGTATCTGAATGATAATGACGTTCTTTCCGCATGGAAAGTGCTTCTTGCCAAAAAATAATCTTAAATAACAATTAAAATAACGAAGATGGAAGTTACAGGAAAAGTAAAAGTTGTTAACGCTGAACAACAAGTTAGTGCATCATTTAAAAAGAGAGAATTAGTTGTTACTACAGAAGAACAATATCCTCAGCATATTATGATTGAGTTTACTCAAGATAAATGTGATTTATTGAACAGTTATAGCGAAGGTGATGTTGTAAAAGTTTCAATCAATTTAAGAGGAAGAGAATGGGTTAGCCCACAAGGGGAAACTAAATATTTCAACAGTATTCAAGGATGGAGAATTGAGAAAATGGCAGCTGATGCTCCTACTCAATCTGCTCCAATGCCTGCTGCTGCGACTTTTCAACCAGCGACTAGTTTAAATGAAAACGAGCCAGACGATTTACCTTTTTAATTAAAAAAGTAAGTTTAAAAAAAAGCCTTGATATTCTCAAGGCTTTTTTTGTTTATAACGTTTTGAATTGTGATTATTGATATCTGACAAGTAATCCCAGGCCAATTTGATTACCAATTTGAGGATACAGTAATGCTGTTGCTTTTTTGTTTTTTCCAAAACGGATGTTTCGAATGGGATTGTAATAAGAGACTAAAAGTCCTGATGCTAAACCTATTCCGGCACCGGTTATCACATCTGGAGCAAAATGTTTATTGTTTGCAATTCGGAGTACGCCAGTAGCGGTTGCAAAAAGGAAACCACTTGTGGCGTACCACATATTAGAATCTCTATATTGATGATATAATAGTGCTGCCGTAGTAAAAGCAATAGCCGAATGTCCAGAAGGGAAACTTAAATTATTAGATTGATCCGGTCTTTCATAACGCACTAGATTTTTAGTCACTTGAACTACAGCCAGTGTTAATGTGTTTGCGACAGCCAAATCTACAGTTCGATTATAGATGTTATCTTTTGGTTTAAAACCAAAAACGGGTCCCATATATATTTGGGCAATTGGAACAAAGGGCAGGAAATTATCAGTTCCTGTTTTGAAATTTTCTCCAAAAAAAATATTGGATTGATCCTGAAGTCTATTGCTGAAATCCGAATTTATCATTACAATCCCACTTGTGGTAAGAAGGGCTGGAAAAATAAAAGATTTGTAACTTAGTTTACGGGGTTTTGCTAATGAATCAGGGCCTTGTCCATACATTTGAAAAAAAATAAAGGTGAAGAAGAGTAATAGAGATGTTCTTTTCATTGGAATATTTTTTTCAAATGTTTTATAAGACGTAATTTTGTAACTCCAAATTTACAAGTAAAGATTTAAATTTTAGTTTAAAATCATGTATTATTTATCCGACGACTTAATTTTTCCTCCAGTTTATAAAGCTGATTATGATGGTATACTTGCAGTAGGTGGAGACTTATCCCCTGAGCGTTTACAGTTAGCTTATAAAAGTGGAATCTTTCCTTGGTTTGAAGAGGATGACCCCATAATTTGGTGGTCACCTAATCCTAGAATGGTGCTGTTTCTGGATGAATTAATCGTTTCCAAGAGTATGAGAAACATTCTAAATAGAAACACTTTCACCGTTACTTTCAATCAAAATTTTAGGGACGTAATATCTAATTGCCAAAAAATAAAGCGCGATGGTCAAAACGGAACTTGGATTACCAATGCTATGACTGAAGCCTACTGTAAACTACATGAAATGGGAATTGCAAAATCAGTCGAAGTGTGGCAAAACGAGGAATTGGTTGGAGGATTATACGGCATCGACATGGGTCACGTTTTTTGTGGTGAAAGTATGTTTTCAACAGTTTCTAATGCTTCAAAAGTGGCTTTTATAGCATTAGTAAATCATTTAAAAGACAATCATTATAAACTTTTGGATTGTCAAGTGCATAATCCACATTTGGAAAGTTTGGGTTGCAGGGAAATCGATAGAGAAGAGTTTGTGAAAATACTGAGTAAATAGTGTTCAGTTTTCAGTCGCAGTTCTCAGATAGCAGAAGATAGGATTCGCGTGAGATATTCTTTTATTGATAAAAGAATACCATTTATGAAATCAAAATAGTCCAACTTAAATGAACTTACATTCCTTATATGTTTAAAGAAAATGTCTAAATGTTTAGACTTATTTATACTCATAATTGGTGTAATTACTTCTTTGTACCACATATCGTAACTGTACACTGCGACTGGGAACTGAATACTTCTCCTAAAACTTCAACTTTGTGAAATCCCAGTTCAAGGTGTTGAAAAGCACTAATTCGTTTTTTAGTATTGACAAATCCACAATCATTTTTAGCGTTTCCTGAGCCATCATAGTGCCAATAATTCCTGGAAGCGTGCCCAGCACTCCGTTCATATTGCAGTTAGGCACATCTTTAGGATCCGGAGCTTCAGGAAATAGATCTCTTAAATTCTTGCTTCCTTGGTGATTTAATACCGCAAGTTGGCCTTGAAAGCCTAGAATACTTCCATAAACTAATGGTTTTCCTAAAGCGACACATGTGTCGTTTACTAAATAACGGGTGCTGAAATTATCAGATCCATCGACAACAATATCAAATTCGGATATAATGGAAATGGCATTTTCTGCAGTCAATTTTTCTTCGAATGAAAGAACACTAATTAACGGGTTTAATTTTTGAACCGCTTCTTTTGCAGTTGAAGCTTTTGCTTGGCCTACTTGGTTTTCAGTATAGAGAATTTGTCGGTGCAAATTATGCATTTCAATATGGTCAAAATCCACAATACCTATTGTACCAACACCTGCTGGGGCTAAATATTGTAAAACAGGACAGCCCAATCCACCTGCGCCAATTACCAATACTTTAGCTTTTTTAATTTTTTCCTGCCCTGCATCGCCTATTTCAGGCAACATTATTTGGCGGTTATAACGTAAATATTCTTGAATAACACTCATTTTTTTAAGTCATAAAGTTTAAAAGTCGAAAGTCAAATGTCAAAAGTTGCAGTTTTATAGCTTTTAGGCTTTCTACCTTCGACTTTAAGACATTTGACTAAAAGTCCTGTCCCAATCTTTCCAAACGGGTTCGTACCCTGATTCAGTAATGATTTTAGTAATTTCATCAACAGATCGTTCGTCGCTAATTTCAAACTGCTCCAGTGATTGCGGATCAACGGCATAACCTCCAGGATTTGTTTTGGAACCTGCACTCATACTTGTAGTGCCAATAGGGATAATGTTGTTTCTAAACTTCTCGTTTTCCCGGGTCGATATGGAAATCTCCAAATCTTCGTTCCACAAACGATACGCGCAAATGAGTTGGGTTAAATCCTTGTCATCCATAATGAAATTAGGCTCAACTGTCCCTTCAGCCGGGCGCAATCGAGGAAAAGAAACGGAATATTTCGTTTGCCAATACGTTTTTTGCAGATAGTCCAAATGCAAGGCGTTGAAAAAACTATCGGTGCGCCAATCTTCAAGACCCAGCAACACACCTAATCCTATTTTATGGATCCCTGCTTTTCCTATTCGGTCTGGAGTGTCTAGCCGATAATCAAAATTGGATTTCTTGCCCTTGGTATGGTATTTTTTATACACTTCCTGATGATAAGTTTCTTGGTACACCAAAACCGAAAAAACGCCTGCCTCGTGTAATCGTTCGTATTCCTCTTTTGAAAGCGGTTGGACTTCTACTGAAATAATAGAAAAATGCTGTTTTATCTGTTCAATAGCATTTAGAAAATAATTAATGTTTACCGTATAATTAGCTTCGCCGGTAACCAAAAGCACGTGGTCAAATCCAGCGCTTTTCAAAACCGCGACTTCCAGTTTTATTTCGGCATCCGTAAGCGTTTTTCGCTTGATTTTATTATCCAAACTAAAACCACAGTAGGTACATATGTTTTGGCATTCATTACTCAAATACATAGGTGCATACATTTGGATGGTTTTTCCAAAACGTTTTTTAGTTAGTTCATGACATTCCTGTGCCATTTGTTCTAAGTAAGGTTGAGCAGCAGGAGAAATTAAAGCTAGAAAATCATCAAGACTCCTTTTGCTATTAGCCAAAGCCTGCTCTACTTCCTTTGTGGTGGTTTGGTATATCTTGGATTGAATAGTATCCCAATCGTATTGTTCAAAAACGGATTTAAATGTCTTCATAAGCTTAAACGCAAAGTGCGCAAGGTATTTTCACAAGGTTCACAAAGCTTTGCGGGCTTTGCGCTTCTCTTTGTGAACTTTGTGGTTAATTTTTATTCGTATAAAAACGCTGTTAATGGGCTCGAAGCTATTGCGTGTCTATATTGTTGTCCTAATTTAGCTTCATAGGCTTTTCTTCCAGCAATTACCGCTTCCCTAAACGCTTCTGCCATTAATTTTGGATTTCCAGCTACGGCAATAGCAGTGTTTACTAATACGGCATCAGCACCCAGTTCCATTGCTTTGGCGGCATCAGATGGAGCGCCAATTCCGGCATCAATAATCACTGGAACTTTACTTTGTTCGATTATGATTTCAAGAAAATCGATTGTTTTCAGCCCTTTATTACTGCCTATTGGAGAACCCAAGGGCATTACTGCAGCGGTTCCTACATCTTCCAGTCGTTTGCAAAGTACGGGGTCAGCATGGATATATGGGAGTACAATGAAACCAAGTTTTACTAATTCTTCAGTTGCCTTTAAGGTTTCAATTGCGTCCGGCATTAAGTATTTTGGATCCGGATGGATTTCGAGTTTGAGCCAATTTGTTTCCAGTGCCTCTCTTGCCAGTTGTGCCGCAAATACGGCTTCTTTAGCATTTCTAGCGCCCGAAGTATTGGGCAATAAATGGAGGTGTGGATGTTTTAGATGAGATAAAATGGCATCAGTTTCAGTTTCCAGATCCACTCGTTTTAGCGCGACCGTTACCAGTTCGCTTCCAGACGCCAGAATGGCCTCTTCCATTTGTTGATTGGAACCAAATTTCCCCGTTCCTAAAAACAAACGAGATTCTAGCGTTTTATCCCCTATTTTAAACATTGATGCCGTCATATAATTTGTTGTTTAGTTGTGTTATGAGTTGGGACGGGCTTTTACTTTGAGTAATTAAACCCGATACTGCAATTCCATAAATTCCAGTCTCCATAAGACTGTCTATGTTTTCTAATTCAATTCCCCCAATAGCAAAGATTGGGATTTCGTTATTTTGAGCTTTCATTCTTTCGATAATCGAATGGTAGCCCGCCAGCCCTAAAACGGGGCTTAAGTTTTCTTTTGTTTTCGTAAATTGAAAAGGGCCTAGACCAATGTAATCACACCCGTTTTTCACTTGTAGTACAACGTCCTCAAAAGTATTCGCAGTTCCTCCGATGATTTTTGTTTTTCCTAAAATTGCACGTGCTTCTTTTGTATCCATATCATTAAGACCCAAATGAACACCATCAGCATCCAATTCTTCTGCTAAATGCACATTGTCATTGATGATATAACTTGCCAGGTATACATCGCAAATTATCTTGACCCTTTCGGCTAATGTATGTAGCTCTTGTTGTGAGCCGTTTTTATATCGTAGCTGAATCCAGTCACATCCATTGTCTAGTGCCTTGTGGATGTTTAATAATTGTTCTTCGACGGTATTTCCTTGAGAGATGTATTGTAATTTATTATACATAATGATATCCTAATTTGGTTGAGTTAGACAATAAATAGTTTTCGGTATATTTTTTTGCATTTGCACAGGCAAGAAGGAGTTCTTGTCCTGATGCTAGATTAGCCACAATAGCGGAAGACAGTACACAGCCTGAGCCATGTTTTTCATTTACTAATGTGTTATTTGGCGAAAGCCTAAAAAAGCGGTCTTTAGTATATAAATAATCGACCCCAATTTCTGTTGGATGATGCCCTCCCTTCAATAGTACAGCACAGTGATCAGAAAGTTTTTTTACAATAAATTCTATATTTGTTTGGGACGTGTCCAATTTTACTATTTCTTCATAATTGGGCGTGATTAAATCAATTTGTTTCAAAATTTCAATTAAATCAGTCTGATTTTTAACTTCCAAAAAATTAAACTCGGTTGTTGATTTTAAAACAGTATCCCAGACAATTAGGGTTTTTGGAGAATGTTTTTTTATTTCGAATACAACCGCTTTTAAGTAATCCAATGATGGGACAATCCCGATTTTAACAGCTTTGATTTTATATTTTGTAAAAAGTGTTTCTATAGACCGTAAAACAAAATCCAAATCAGTCCACTGTATTTTATGGAAATCATTTTCCGTCTGTAAGGTGTTAGCTGTGTTGATGGCAAAACCATAAACACAATGCTGCTCAAATGTTTTCACATCGGCTAATACTCCTGCGCCAGCCAAGGGATCAAAACCGGCTATGCTTAAAACGAAAGGACGATTTTCTGACATCGTATATAATTTTTTATTGGGTTTTCTGAATTCCAAATGGTTCCTAATAGTGCTATGTTATCAAAACCATTGCTTAATGTTTTTTCGACATTTATGGATTCTATTCCGCCCAAAGCGATGAGCTGGGTGGAATGGTTTGTTCTTTTTTTAACAGCTTCGAATAGATCTATTTTTGAGATGTAATTTTCTTTCGAAATACTCTTATAAACAGGACTCAAGAAAGCGGATTCAAAAACTTTGTCTAAAGCATTGAAATCTTCGATACAATGTGTTGATGTGGTTAAATGAAACCCATTGGCTTTGAATTGTTTTAAAACACTTAAGGACATTTCTTTGCGCTTGCTTTCTGTAAAATGAATTCGGTTAATCCCTAATTCAGCTGCTAGTTGATGATGGCTGTGCAATACCAATCTATCACAAAACTCTAACCCGATTGCCATAACATATTGTCTCATATCCAATTCCTTAAAATCAGGTTTCCGAATGTGAAACAACTCCAAGCCTTCCTCGAATAGAGAATGGATTAGTTTGATTTCGTTTTCGACTGGAGTTGGATTTGAAATTACTTTCATTTTCTAGTAATGTGCGTTAGAAGAAAGAAAATAGAGCATAGAAAATAGACTGAAATTCAAGCCTATCCTCTATATTCTTTGTTCTTGTCTCTTTGTTAGCTATAAATTTCTTTTCCTTGCTCGATAAACTCTTCTGATTTTTCTTGCATCCCTTTTTCGGCAGCTGCGACATCACGTATTTCTTGCGATATTTTCATAGAGCAAAATTTAGGACCACACATCGAACAAAAGTGTGCCACTTTAGCGCCTTCAGCAGGTAAAGTTTCGTCATGGAATTCTCTTGCGGTATCTGGATCTAATGACAAGTTAAACTGATCTTCCCAGCGGAATTCAAAGCGGGCCTTGCTCAAAGCGTTATCACGGTATTGTGCTCCAGGATGCCCTTTGGCTAAGTCGGCAGCATGGGCTGAGATTTTATAAGTAATCACCCCGTCTTTCACGTCTTTTTTATTGGGTAAACCCAAATGTTCTTTTGGCGTCACATAACACAACATGGCGCATCCGTACCAGCCAATCATCGCTGCTCCAATTGCGGAAGTGATGTGGTCATAACCCGGTGCAATATCAGTTGTTAACGGTCCAAGAGTGTAAAATGGGGCTTCGTTGCAATGTTCCAGTTGCTTGTCCATATTTTCCTTAATCATGTGCATCGGGACGTGACCAGGGCCTTCAATGAAAACTTGTACGTCGTGTTTCCAAGCTATTTTAGCCAGTTCACCCAAAGTTTCCAGTTCGGCAAATTGTGCTGCGTCATTTGCATCTGCTATGGAACCTGGACGCAATCCGTCTCCCAATGAAAAAGCGACGTCATATTGTTTCATGATTTCGCAAATTTCTTCAAAATGGGTGTAAAGGAAATTTTCCTTGTGGTGAAACAAGCACCATTTGGCCATAATGGAACCACCACGGGAAACAATTCCAGTAACACGATCAGCCGTTAAATGTATGTAGCGCAATAACACTCCTGCGTGAATGGTGAAATAGGAAACTCCCTGTTCAGCCTGTTCGATTAAAGTATCGCGGAACACTTCCCAAGTCAGGTCTTCGGCAATCCCTTTTACTTTTTCCAAGGCTTGGTAAATTGGCACGGTTCCGATAGGAACGGGAGAATTTCTAATAATCCATTCTCGGGTTTCATGAATGTTTTTTCCGGTGGACAAATCCATAATCGTATCAGCACCCCAGCGGCAAGCCCAAACTGCTTTTTCCACTTCTTCCTCTATGGTTGAGGTTACGGCACTGTTCCCAATGTTAGCATTGATTTTTACCAAGAAATTACGTCCCAGAATCATCGGTTCGCTTTCGGGATGGTTGATGTTGTTTGGGATTATGGCACGTCCTATTGCAACTTCAGAACGAACAAATTCGGGGGTGATTTTGCTTTTTGGTGTGTTGGCTCCAAAGCTGTGACCTGCATGTTGGCATTGCATGGCTTTGGTTTGCTCTTTTAACAACTCAATGCGTTGGTTTTCCCGAATGGCGATGTATTCCATTTCGGGCGTGATGATTCCCTGTTTTGCGTAATACAATTGGGAAACATTGGCCCCTTTTTTGGCGCGCATTGGTTTGTGTAAATATTCAAAACGCAAATGGTTTAGTTTTTCGTCATTCAGTCGTTCTTTCCCGAAATCAGATGATATTTCGGTTAGTTCCTCCACATCGTTGCGGTCTAAGATCCATTGTTCACGGATGCGCGGCAATCCTTTACGGATATCGATATCAATGTCTGGATCAGTAAAAGGACCCGATGTGTCGTAAATAGTAATAGGTGGATTTTTTTCAATTCCGCCGTTTGACAGTTTGGTGTCGCTTAAAATCACTTCGCGCATCGCCACTTTTATGGGGTGGATTTCGCCGTTGACGTAGATTTTTCTGGAATTGGGGAATGGTGTTCTTGATATTTTTTCTTCGTTTGTCATTTTTAGGAGTCTTAAAGTTTTTCCTCCCCCTAACCCCCTCCGAAGGAGGGGGAAGGATTGAGGGTATAGTGTTATGTTTTGTTTTTTCGAGTTTAGTCTTTTCTCTTTCCTCTATTTTCTATGTTCTTTTTTTCTGCTAGGGATAGTAGTGGAAAGCCCGTAAAGGCGATAACCTAGAAAACAAGGAACAGGAAAGCGACCAAAGGAAGCTATTGCTGCGACTGTGTTTTTCTGGTTTTTCGACTGCGGACTTGCAACGGATAGCCCGCTCGAGCAGCCTAATTATCCTCCTTGTGTGGCGGAAATAATGAGAATGTCGTCAGTCTTGTTGAGTAGATGTGTTTTCCAAGAAGGTTTTGGAATTACGGTATTATTAATGGCTACGGCGATGCCGTTTTGTTTTTGGGGAATTTCAATATCCAGCATGGCTTGAATGCTTAGCGCATCTGCAGGAAATTGTTTGATTTGTTGGTTGATTTTTAGCTCCATTCCTTAATAGATTTAGTATATAGTTATACTTTAGGAATGGCTACAACGGTACATAAATGTACATGGAAGTCATCTTACTTTTCCCTACGCTAGTATGAACTAGATCAGGTTCAGAGGGTAATTCTCAGCCTACTTTATTGTAGACACCCCTAAAGTGTGAAGCAAATGTAATGAAAATTATGAATTATGAGTTATAAATTATGAATTTCGTTTCCAGCAATCTGCAACGTGGTCATTGACCATTCCGGTGGCTTGCATGTGGGCGTAAATAACGGTAGAACCGACAAATTTGAATCCGCGTTTTTTTAAATCTTTGCTGATTTCATCCGAAAGTGGAGTAGTGGCAGGGACGTCTTTCAATGTTTTTCGATGGTTGATTATGGGTTTCCCGTCGGTGAATTTCCAGATGTATGTAGAAAAACTGCCAAATTCTTCCTGAATTTTTATAAAGGCTTGCGCGTTAGAAACGGCTGAACGGACTTTTAGTTTGTTTCGAATGATACCCGCATCCAGTAAGAGCTCTTCGATTTTATCTTCGGGGTATTGTGCTATTTTTTTGTAATCGAAATTGTCAAATGCTTTGCGGAAATTTTCTCTTTTGTTTAAGATGGTTATCCAGCTCAGACCGGCTTGGAATGTTTCTAGAATAAGGAATTCAAATAAGGTGGTGTCGTCATAAACAGGAACACCCCACTCTTGATCGTGGTATTCTTTGTATAAGTCACTTGATAAACACCAGCCACATCTTGTTTTAGTTTCCATAATTCTTGTTTTGAATTCCAAATATAAAAGAAAAATCCCATTTTGAATTGCTTCAAAATGGGATTTTTTATGAATGTGGGTTGTGAAATTCACTAGTGTGATTGCTTCGTTCCTCGCAATGACTTTATCCTAAAGCAGCTCTTTTGAAACCAGTAAAGTTTAAGTTAGGATTACTCTACTTTGATAAGCGATGTTTCTTGTCACTCAAAACCTGATCCAATAATATTTTTTTAGCTTTTTTCATAATTGCTAATTATGAATCATAAAAGTTAAGCAACCCAGTGTTTTAGGCATTGTAAGATTAATCTTGAATATATTTTTAATTATTGTAGTAAAAATATTAGGTTATATTGTTTTTTTTATAACTTGGTATCCTAATTTAAAGCTCTTTTATGAAGCAGTATGTATTGGTTATTTTGACTTTATTTTCTATTTCAGTATTCGCTCAAAAAAGCATCAAAATCACTTACGAACAAAAAATAGTGTATTCAGATTCTTTTTTTAATCAGCTTCCGGAGGAAGATCGTGAAGGTTTTAGGACGGTTTTAAGTAAACCTAATAAATTTGAACTCATAAATAATGGAGATTTTTCCTTGTTTAAAAGTGTAAATTTAAAAGAAGAAGTAATTGTTTCAAAAGAGAAGAATACTCCAACATATACAAATGCGGGGACTTTCTTTAAGCCTTTTAAAGTATGGGTTTTGAAAGATTTTACAAAGCAATTGAGTGTTGAAAGCGCTGAAGTAGACGATAATGAATACTATATTGAAGTACCATTTGCAAAAGATGAATTGCACTATGATAAAAAGACCAAAGCGATTGATGGGTATACTTGTAAATCAGCCTATGCTATGACTGCTGCAAATGACACCATACAATATTGGTACACGCAGGAGATTCCTGTTATCGATGGTCCTTTTTCTATGAACTCTATTCCGGGTTTAGTTTTGAGTGTCGAATCTAAAAAGAAAGTGATCTATGTAACTAAAATCGAGTTTTTTGATAAAAAGATACAGTTAGAATCAGTTCCGGCAAAAGCTTCTTTTATAACGAAAGAAAAGTTGAATAAGATGAAAATTGAAGCGCTAAAACCTAAATCCTATACGGATGAATCTGGAGCGAAACACGAGACCTATTCAGTACACATTAAAGCGGATAATTAAAACATTAAGAGAGATGAAAAAGGTATTATTATTTGTGTTATTTAGTTTTTTCTGTTTTGAAAGCGATGCTCAAACAGGCATTACCATTTTATTCGAAACACAATACACTATTAAAGAAGAGTCATTGAAAAGTCTTCCCGCTTATATTAGAGCAAATGCAATAAAACAAAGCGAAAGTATTAAAGAGGAATCCTATATGTCCATTCAGGATAATAAAGTTTATTTTGAAATAAAGCTCCAAGTTAAAGAGAAGACAAATAAGGGAATGATCAATACTAATGGAACAGCAGGGGATGTTTTATTTGCAAAGGACTTGTCTGTGTCAAAATCCTATTCAGCTGTAAAATTGATTAAGGATTACGAAACAAATACCTATGTAAAGAAAATTAACAATGACTTAGTGACAGAGAAACTTCAGGTAGTACAATGGAAATTCACTAACAAGAAAAAGGTAATACTAGGTTATTCTTGTTATGAAGCGGTAGCTCTATTTAATAAGCAGCAGTTGACCGTTTATTTTACAGAAGACTTGAAAGTTGTGGGTAGCCCTAGTTATTTGCCTTTTATAAATGGTGTTGTGCTGGCTTATACTTATGGGAATAACATTGCAACAGCAGTAAAAGTGGAAACGAATCAGACTTTGATTTCTAATTTCTTATAAAATATCCATTTTGAGTTTTAAATATTTATTTTTTCTTTTCTTCCCAGTTTTACTCTTTTCTCAAAATACGGTAAGTATAAAAATTGTCGATGAAAACAAACTAGCTGTTTCCAGAGCGATTGTAATTGTAAGTCAAGAGGACAATCAAATTGCTTTTGGGACAACTAATAGCGAAGGTGTTTTTGATAAAGTATTGCCTTCTGGATCCTATGTTTTCAATATTAAGAAGCTTGGTTTTACTCCTGTTATGGAAGTTGTATTAGTTCAAGAAAAGGTGTCGCTAAGTTTTGTGTTGCTTCCTGAAACGAATCAGCTCCAGAATGTAGTGATCACCAGTAGACCCAAAACAATGCGAATTAAGGGAGATACTATTTCGTATAATTTAAAAGCGATTGTTGATGGTACCGAAAACAAAATTGAGGATGTTATAAAAAAGCTTCCGGGTCTTGACGTTGACCAAGACGGCAAAGTGCTATACAAAGGCCAACAAATTAATAATGTGCTTATCGATGGGAATGAGTTTTTTGGTAATAAACACCAAATGGCAACTCAAAACATCAGTGCCGAAATGATAGAAGGCGTAGATTTACTAACTAACTATTCTGGTTTTTCACTAGCAGCTGGAGGGAATAATGGCGTTGCTTTGAATCTTAAAACGAAAGATGCGTATAAAAACAAGTGGGTTTCTGATGTTGAACTTGGTTATGGAGTCAATAATGCTCTTCGTTTTCATTCCAATTCTTTTAAATTTTTTAAAAAAGGAAATTTAGCTATTTTAACGGATTACAATACAATTGCCAAGACACCAATATCGCGAGAGGATTACAGGGAAATGAGAGTTGCTTCAAATATTGATAGTGAGGATAATCAGTCTAAAGAAGTTGAAATTCCTTCTTTCCTGAATCCAAATAGTTTCATTAAAGAAAAGAAAAATGCCTTCATAGGTGTCACTTATACTAGTTTAATTTCTCCACGTGCCAAAATCACGTTTTCTCATATCTTCAATAAAACGAATTTAATGGAAGAGAACAATAAAACGCAAACTAATATAGGCGATAGTGATAAGCGAATTTCATTTTTGGAAAACAAAAACGGTTCTTATGTCTTAAACAATTCTTCTATTAAATGGGAATTTAATAAATCCAAAACCACTTTTTTATCCTATGTGGCTGGCCTTACGCCAAATTCAGATGACGACAATCAAGAGTTATTGCGGGATGTAAATGAAATTAATTATGTAAAAAGCAATACTAATTTAAGTTTCGCACAAGTTTTCCGGTTGCAAACCTTGTTGTTAAAAACGATTAATTATAAGATTTTAGTAAAGCAAAGTTCAGATTTAAATGAGCAGTCTTTAGATTTGTTTTCACAAAATATACTGTTTGATTCCGGTTATGATATGCTATTTCAACAAAGTAAAAATCAGGACAGAAGTTTTGGTTTTTGCAACTTTTTTTCGCTGTCAAAAAAATCAAACATTTTTACTTTAAAATTAAATTTATTGACTCATAATACTTCAATAAACAATAATATCTTTCAGAATCCTGCTTATAATGCAAACTTCGAATTAAAGAATCAATCCTTGGAATCTAAGCTTTCTTGGTTAAAAAACTGGAGTCCTAAGTTACAATCGCTTTTTGGATTAAATATTACGAATTCAAACAATACCTTTCAGGAATCAGAAAATAGGTTTACTCGATACGAACCAAATATGAGTTTGATATATAGTTTTTCGGGTTTTAATAAATTGACTTTTAATTACGTTTTAGATCATCAATTACTAACCCTATCGCAAATCCAGGATTTTAGTATGATCTTTGATTTTCAAACTATTTTCAGGCCTAGTTTAGTGGATTTTTCTAGAATAGTGCCTAAGAATAGTTATTCACTTCAATACTTTAGCGTTAATCCTAAAAACAATAACGTTCTTTTCTCATCGCTTGTGTATACTAAGGAACTAAATTCAATTTCGAATAATACTAGTTACGCGTCTGACTATATTGAAAGCCAGATGATCAATTCCCAAGGGACTACGTCTTTAAGAGCATTGGTAGCCTATGATATGAAATTTAAACGCCTGCCTTTTTCCGTTAAAACCACTTTGTTTTACTTAAATGCAACTGGTAATTCTCAATTCAATGGTATTGATAATGTTTTTTCATCAAGTAATTTTACCAGTAAAACGAAGGTGATTTCTAATTTTAAAAAATCAGATGTGCAATTTGGCGTAGATTATAATTATATTCAAAGAAGCATAGAACAAAAAGGGAATAATACCAAACACATGTATTATATGGCCCAAATTTTATCTAAAAATACATAGCTATATCCACAGATACTCATTACCTCTTTTTTGCTTGTAGCTTTTACGACATTAGTAATGAAATCTTCTACATCTTCCAATGAATTATAAAATTTATTAGAAAATTCTCGTTTGTATTTTGCCCACATTTTTTCAGCGGGATTAAGTTCTGGACTATATGGTGGTAGAAAAACCAAAACAATATTTTCAGGAATGATTAATTTTTTTGCCTTATGAAACCTTCCATTATCCAGCACCATTATTTTGAGTTCTTTCGGATTTTCCTTTGAGAAATTATCTAAAAAAACTTGAAAATTATCAGCGTTGCAATGTGGGAGTATTAATTGAAAATGGTCTCCAGTTATGGGCGAAAAAGCTCCAGAAAGCCAAGTTGATTTAAAAACTTGTTGGAAAGCACAAATCGGCTTAATACCAAACACATGTATTATATGGCCCAAATTTTATCTAAAAATACATAGCTATATCCACAGATACTCATTACCTCTTTTTTGCTTGTAGCTTTTACGACATTAGTAATGAAATCTTCTACATCTTCCAATGAATTATAAAATTTATTAGAAAATTCTCGTTTGTATTTTGCCCACATTTTTTCAGCGGGATTAAGTTCTGGACTATATGGTGGTAGAAAAACCAAAACAATATTTTCAGGAATGATTAATTTTTTTGCCTTATGAAACCTTCCATTATCCAGCACCATTATTTTGAGTTCTTTCGGATTTTCCTTTGAGAAATTATCTAAAAAAACTTGAAAATTATCAGCGTTGCAATGTGGGAGTATTAATTGAAAATGGTCTCCAGTTATGGGCGAAAAAGCTCCAGAAAGCCAAGTTGATTTAAAAACTTGTTGGAAAGCACAAATCGGCTTAACACTAATAGCAGTAACTGATTTTCCGTTTCGAGTGAACAAACCAAAACGCGATTCATCTTGAAAATACAAGTTTACAGAGTCAAAATCACCCACCGTATTTAGTGCTATTTCTTGACAGATTCGTCCGAAGTCTTTTAAAAGAGATTCCCTGATCTTCGTCTTTTTGATGACTTTTGCGGGCTACTTTTACACTTGATTTAAAATTCCTGATGCAATAATAAAGCAACGTATTGTAATTGAAAGTCTTCCTGATTCTTTTTCAATCCAATCTTTAAGCTCAACATAGCCTTGAAGTCCATTTTGAGGGTCGTTGAGTTTTGTTTCCAACATATTGTGTTCAATAGCATTAAAAGCCGACGGCTTAAAACCTGTTTTTTGATGCTTCATCAAACCCTCAATTCCAGAATTAAGGTATAATGTCCTCCAATTCTGAACGCTATTAGGGTCAACCACAGCTAATTTAGCAACCTCACGTTTAGAAATCCCTACTTTTTCGTTTTGCTTCAAAATCAGCAGAACTCTCAAACGTTGACCAATAAACGGAATAGATTGTTTGAGCAGATTTTTTATTTCTTTTTCGGTTTCCTTAATTACCAAAATTTTTGCATGCGCCATGATTACTTTTATAATATAGTCCAAATATAACATAAAAAAACCAATTATCAAAATTGGTATATATTATATTTTCGTTTGGTATAACACTAATAGCAGTAACTGATTTTCCGTTTCGAGTGAACAAACCAAAACGCGATTCATCTTGAAAATACAAGTTTACAGAGTCAAAATCACCCACCGTATTTAGTGCTATTTCTTGACAGATTCGTCCGAAGTCTTTTTAAAAGAGATTCCCTGATCTTCGTCTTTTTTGACATGACTTTTGCGGGCTACTTTTACACTTGATTTAAAATTCCTGATGCAATAATAAAGCAACGTATTGTAATTGAAAGTCTTCCCTGATTCTTTTTCAATCCAATCTTTAAGCTCAACATAGCCTTGAAGTCCATTTTGAGGGTCGTTGAGTTTTGTTTCCAACATATTGTGTTCAATAGCATTAAAAGCCGACGGCTTAAAACCTGTTTTTTGATGCTTCATCAAACCCTCAATTCCAGAATTAAGGTATAATGTCCTCCAATTCTGAACGCTATTAGGGTCAACCACAGCTAATTTAGCAACCTCACGTTTAGAAATCCCTACTTTTTCGTTTTGCTTCAAAATCAGCAGAACTCTCAAACGTTGACCAATAAACGGAATAGATTGTTTGAGCAGATTTTTTATTTCTTTTTCGGTTTCCTTAATTACCAAAATTTTTGCATGCGCCATGATTACTTTTATAATATAGTCCAAATATAACATAAAAAAACCAATTATCAAAATTGGTATATATTATATTTTCGTTTGGTATAATTTTAGTAACGCAACTATAAATCATCAACTTGCTTTTTCTTTGCGAGGTAAAAACAAGAATAAATTGAAATGGGATCTAGGTTTTGTTATTGATAATCAAGATTCCAATTTTAATACTAATAATGTGTTTTTTCTTAATTCGAATATTCAGTACGTAGTAGTTAAAGATTTAAAATTAATCTTTAATGGGAGTAATATGCTAAATCTAAACAATAGCCAGCTTATATCAACGTCTTATGATCAAAGCTTTTTCACGGAATCAATCGTATCGATTATGCCGGGTTATATTATGCTTGGACTTAATTATTCATTGTAGTTTAGACAAAAAAATCCCATTTCAAATTGCTTCGAAATGGGATTTTGTATGGGTTTTAGAATAAATTATCCTAAAGCAGCTCTTTTGAAACCAGTAACGATTAAGTTAGCATCAACAGATTTAGCATAAGCAGCAACGCTTAGTTTGTTGTCTTTGATGTAATCTTGGTTTACTAAAGTATTGTCTTTAAAGAAACGAGCTAATTTACCTTTAGCGATATTGTCTAACATTGCTTCTGGTTTTCCTTCTTGACGAAGTAAATCTTTTGCAATTTCGATTTCTTTTTCAATTGTTACAGCATCAACACCAGCTTCGTTTAAAGCGATAGGTGACATTGCAGCAGCTTGCATAGCGATGTTTCTTGAAGCTTCTTCAGCTCCAGCAACATTTGCAGATAAAGAAACTAAAGTAGCGATTTTGTTTCCAGAGTGGATGTATGATCCTACGAATTCACCTTCTAATTTTTCGAAAGTTCTGATTTCTAATTTTTCACCAATAACTCCTGTTTGCTCGATTAATTTATCAGCAACAGTAATACCGTTAAAATCAGAAGCTAAAAATGCTTCTTTAGAATCAAAGTTTAACGCTTGATTAGCCATTTCAGTAGCCATTTTCACGAAGCTTTCATTCATTCCTACGAAGTCAGTTTCACAGTTTAAAGTGATAACAACACCAGCAGTTTTGTCAGCGTTAACAACAGCAATTGCAGCACCTTCAGTAGATTCTCTATCTGAACGGTTTGCAGCTACTTTTTGTCCTTTTTTACGAAGGTTTTCGATCGCTAATTCAAAATCTCCATCAGCTTCAACTAATGCTTTCTTGCAGTCCATCATTCCTGCACCAGTAGCTGTTCTTAATTTATTTACGTCTGCAGCAGTTATAGTTGCCATAATATTTAAATTTTAGTGTTTGTAATAATAAAAAAAATTCCAATTCTAAAATTCCAAATTCCAAGTTTATTAAATCATCAACCTTAGTTTATAATTTTATTTGGAATTTGGAGTCTTAAAATCGGAATTTAAATGTTAATTTATTCTTCAGTTGCTGGAGCTACTGTCTCAGCAGCCGGAGCTGCAGTTTCAGTTGCTACTGGAGCTACTTTCTCAGTTGCTGCTGGAGCTACTGTTTCAGTTGCGTCAGCTTCTTTGTCAGAACCTCTATCAGAAAGTCCTTCAACAATTGCAGCTGTAACTAAAGATAAAATTTTATCGATTGATTTAGAAGCATCATCATTTGATGGAATTACAAACTCTACTTCACGTGGATCAGAGTTAGTATCAACCATTGCAAAAACTGGAATGTTTAATTTTTGAGCTTCTTTTATTGCGATGTGTTCAGCTTTGATATCCACTACAAATAATGCAGCTGGTAATCTTGACATATCAGAAATTGAACCTAAATTTTTCTCTAATTTAGCACGAAGACGATCAACTTGTAAACGCTCTTTCTTAGAAAGTGTCATGAAAGTACCATCTTTCTTCATTTTATCAATAGTAGCCATTTTTTTAACAGCTTTACGGATAGTTACGAAGTTAGTTAGCATTCCACCAGGCCATCTTTCAGTGATGTAAGGCATGTTTGCAGCTTTTGCTTTTTCAGCAACGATGTCTTTTGCTTGTTTTTTGGTAGCAACAAATAATATTTTTCTACCTGATGCAGCGATTTTTTTCAAAGCTTCATTAGCTTCTTCAATTTTTGCTGCAGTTTTATATAGATTGATAATGTGAATACCATTACGCTCCATATAAATGTAAGGAGCCATATTTGGATCCCATTTTCTAGTCATGTGTCCGAAGTGAACACCTGCTTCTAGTAATTCTTTTACTTCTACTTTGTTTGACATTTTTTGTACTAGTTTACGTTCTGTTGATTAGCAATGTATAAATGGCGATTGCTCGGCTAAATACATTTAGATGCTAAACTAATTCCTACCTCGGTAGGCAACAACAACATTGTTTTAAATTCAATAATAAATTCAATAAGTCTCGTCCAGATCTGAACAAGACAGGCAATATTAACGTTTCGAGAATTGAAATTTCTTACGAGCTTTCTTTTGACCGAATTTCTTACGTTCAACCATTCTTGGATCTCTTGTCAATAAACCTTCTGGTTTCAAGATAAGTCTGTTTTCAGCATTTACTTCACACATAACACGTGCTAATGCCATTCTTACAGCTTCTGCTTGACCAGTTGAACCACCTCCGTGAACGTTTACTTTTACGTCAAAGTTAGTTGCATTTTCTGTCATAGACATTGGTTGCATAACTTTGTACTGTAAAGTAGCTGTTGGGAAGTAAGTTGCGAATTCTTTTTTGTTTACAGTGATTACTCCTGTTCCTTCCGAAACATAAACACGTGCAACAGCGGTTTTTCTTCTACCGATTTTGTGAATAACTCCCATTACTTAAGATCGTTAAGGTTAACTGTTCTAGGTTTTTGAGCTCCTTGTTTGTGCTCAGATCCTACAACAACATTTAAATTTCTGAAAAGTTCAGCACCAATTTTGTTTTTTGGTAACATTCCTTTTACCGCTTTTTCTACTAGTAATGCAGGGTTTTTCGATTGCAATACTCTAGCAGTTAAAGTTCTTTGTCCTCCAGGGTAACCAGTGTGACGGATGTATGTTTTTTCATCCATTTTGTTACCTGTAAGGTTAATTTTTTCTGAGTTGATAACGATTACGTTATCTCCACAGTCAACGTGTGGTGTGTAACTTGGCTTGTACTTACCTCTCAAAATCATAGCGACTTTTGAAGCAAGACGACCTAAGTTATGACCTTCAGCATCTACAACGATCCACTCTTTTGTAACAGTGGCTTTGCTTGCTGATTGTGTCTTGTAGCTTAATGCGTCCATAATATTATTTTAATTAAACATTCCATCCCCAATAAAGGGGTTGCAAAAGTACAATTAATTATTTTAAATACAAATACCTTAAATGATTATTTTAAAGCTTCTTTTGTACTGATAATCAAATGGGTATTTATAAATAGATTCATTACCCTTATTTTCTATTTGTTACTTTATTATATTCTTATTCATTTAGATCCCTTTTAGTCTTAAAATAAAATATTATATTCATTTGAAATGATGTTTTTCTAAATTATTCCCTAATTTTGAAACATTCAATTATTTAGGGTAAAATTTCATCTTTTTGCTTCTATTATTTTTTATTTACTAACTATACTATTATTTTATGAAAGTTAAAGCGACTCTTAAACAAATTGCAAAAGAACTGAATGTATCTGTTTCAACAGTTTCTAAAGCGCTAAACGACAGTCCTGAAATAAGTGAGCAAACTAAAATAAAAATTAAAGAGTATGCTAAATTAAAAAATTATAAACCAAATGTTATTGGTTTGAACCTTAAAAACAGGAAAACAAAAACCATTGGTGTTATTATACCTAATATTTTAAACTCTTTTTTTGCAAAAGTGTTTAGCGGAATTGAAAAAGTGGCTGATGAAAACGGATATAACGTGATTACCTGCATTTCGAATGAATCTTTAGAAAAGGAAATTCACACTTTAGATATGCTCAGTAATGGAACTATAGATGGATTTATAATGTCAGTTTCTGAAGAAGCCCAAAAAAAACAAGAGTATAAGCATATCGCAGATATAATAAATGACGGTACGCCTATAGTTATGTTTGACAGAATTGCCGAAGAAGTGAATTGTGATAAGGTAGTTGTTGACGATTTCGATTCGGCTTTGGATGCCACGCAACATTTAATTGATATAGGATGCAAGAATATTGCCTTGTTTTCTTCTATAGATAATTTAAGCGTTGGTAAACTACGAGCAGAGGGCTATTTGAAAGCACTAGAAAACAATAACATTCCCGTTAATGAAAACATAATCCTTAGAACGGATACTGAGGAAGGACTTAATGACAAGATTGAGAACATATTTGATAACAATAAAATTGACGGTGTCTTTACATTAGATGAGAATGATTCAGTTGCAGCATTAAAAATAGGTCTTAAAAAAGGGTATTCTATACCTGACAATCTTTCCATTATTGGTTTTGCCGATGGAATTCTTGCCTCCAGAAGATTGTCTCCGAGTTTAACTACCGTAAGTCAGCACGGAGTGGAAATTGGTGAAGTAGCTGTAAAACTTCTTATAGATAGACTAGAGTCCAAAGAAGAGGATATTCCTTATAAAACGGTTGTGATTAAGACAGTGTTGAAAGAAAGAGAGTCTTCCAGAAAATTAAATTAAAACAGAAAACCCATTCTTGTGAGAATGGGTTTTCTGTTTATTAAATATATTGGGTTTAAAATATTAATGTGCTTCTAGCCAGTCTTTACCTATTCCCATTTCTACCACTAAAGGGACATCGAGTTTAAATGCATTTTCCATTTCGTTTTTTATCATTGGTTGGATTTTATCCAATTCCGAGTTATGAACGTCGAAGACCAATTCATCATGAACCTGAAGCAGCATTTTACTTTTCCAGTTTTCATCAATTAATCTTCTATGAATGTTGATCATCGCGATTTTAATGATATCAGCGGCGCTACCTTGTATTGGTGCGTTTACGGCATTACGTTCTGCTCCACCGCGAACCATTGTGTTTTGAGAGTTGATGTCTTTTAAATAACGACGTCTTCCCAGCACGGTTTGCACATAACCGGTTTCACGGGCAAATTCAATTTGTTCTTGGATATATGACTTTAATCTCGGATAGGTTTTGTAATAGGCTTCAATCAAAGCGGCACTTTCAGAACGGGAAAGCGAAGTTTGATTGCTTAATCCAAAAGCCGAAACACCATAGATGATCCCAAAATTCACCGTTTTTGCATGGCTCCTTTGTTCGCGTGTCACTTCTTCAAGCGGTACGTCAAATACTTTTGAAGCTGTCGATTTATGGATGTCCTCGTTATTCAGGAATGCTTTAATCATGTTTTCCTCGCCACTTAATGCGGCAATAATGCGTAATTCGATTTGAGAATAATCGGCAGAGAGTAAAGAATAATTTTCATCTCTTGGAATAAAAGCTTTTCTTATTTGTCGTCCTCTTTCTGTTCGAATAGGAATATTTTGAAGATTGGGGTTGTTTGAGCTCAAACGACCTGTTGCCGCAACGGCTTGCATATAATCAGTATGTACGCGCAAAGTGACTTTGTCCACCTGGTTTGGTAACGCATCAACATAGGTGTTTTGCAGTTTAACCAGCTGTCTCCAGTCCAGAATGTCTTTTACAATTTGGTGCTCGTTTACTAAATAACTCAAGACTTCCTCTCCCGTTGCGTATTGTCCGGTTTTGGTTTTCTTTTGTTTTGTTCCTCCAATTTTTAATTTGTCGAATAAAACGTCTCCAAGTTGTTTTGGGGAAGCCAGATTGAATTTTTCGCCCGCAATTTCGTATATACCCGCTTCCAATGTTTTGATGTCATTTCCTAATTCCTGTGACAAGGATTTTAAAAAATCTGTATCCAGGCGGATTCCTTCTTTCTCCATATCTGCCAGTACGGTTACCAACGGAATTTCAATTTCTTCAAATAGCTTTTTGGTTTCTGTTTTGTCTAATTCAACCGAGAATAGTTCTTTTAGCTGAAAAGTCACATCGGCATCTTCAACTGCATATTCTTTTATCTCTTCCAATTCGACTTCCCGCATCGATTTTTGGTTCTTTCCTTTTTTACCAATAAGCGTTTCAATGGATTTTGGGGAGTATTTCAAATAGGTCTCCGAAAGGATGTCCATATTATGTCGCATATCTGGATTAATCAGATAATGGGCAATCATAGTATCGAATAACTTTCCTTTTACAACTATGCCATAATTCGAAAGAATCTTTAAATCGTATTTTAAATTTTGTCCAATTTTCTCAATATTTTCATTTTCGAAAAAAGGAATAAAATTAGCAATCAAACTTTTGGCTTCTTCTTGATTTTCCGGAAAAGGAACATAGAATCCTTTCCCTTTTTCGAAAGAGAAAGCAATACCTACTAATTCAGCGTGCAAGGTATCAAGGCCTGTAGTTTCAGTGTCGAAACAAACAGAGGATTGATTCATTAAATTTTGCAACAGTAGTTTTACACCTAAATTTCCCTGAATGATTTGGTAAGAATGCTCTGTGTTCTCTAATGTGTTGAAATAATTATGGTGTGTTATTTCTGAATCATCATTTGGAATGGCACTTGCAAAGAGGTCAAATTGCTCTTCGGTTTTAGGTTGTGGTTTTTTATATAATTTGGCTTCGTCAACTACTGGAGTTGATGCTGTTCCTCCTTTTTTGAATATGGCGTCAAACTGTTCTGCCATTCTTCGAAATTCAAGCTCATTAAAAAGAGCATCTGTTTTTTCTACATCAGGTGTTGACAATTCATAATCTTTCTCGTCAAAAACTACTGGACAATCAAGAAGTATTGTAGCCAAGGTTTTTGATAAAATCCCTTTTTCCTTATTAGCTTCAATATTCTCTTTCATTTTTCCTTTTAGCTTATCAGTATTTGCCAAAAGGTTTTCCATAGTTCCAAATTCTTTCAGGAATTTCTTGGCCGTGACTTCTCCCACGCCCGGAAGTCCAGGAATGTTATCAGCTGCATCACCCATCATTCCTAGAAAATCAATTACCTGATCCGGTCTTTCTATTTCAAATTTTGCCAAAACTTCAGGAACACCCCATATTTCAATTCCATTTCCCATTCGGGCTGGTTTGTACATAAATATGTTTTCGGATACTAATTGTGCAAAATCCTTATCTGGGGTAACCATAAATACTTTATAGTCTTGTTTCTCTGCTTGTTTAGCAATGGTACCTATTAAATCATCTGCTTCATATCCTTTGACTTCTATAATAGGGATGTGCATAGCACGCAATAATTCTTGTATATAAGGTAGGGCAATTTTTATTGCTTCAGGAGTGGCGTCACGATGCGCTTTGTATTCAGGAAATATCTCGTTTCTTAATTGACTTCCGCCATTATCAAAAGCTACTGCTAAATGATCCGGTTTCTCTCTTTTTATTACATCCATCAGGGAATTCATAAATCCCATGATTGCTGATGTATCCATTCCTTTTGAATTGATTCGGGGGTTTTTTATAAATGCATAATATCCTCTAAAAATTAAGGCATAAGCATCTAGGAGGAAAAGTCTTTTTTGTTGTGACATATTTTAATTTTCTTAAGAATTCAAAAGTACAAAACTTAGAAAGATATTAAAGAAACTCCCGAAAATATTTCTAAATGCCTGTTCCTTAATGAGAATGCTATTGAAAACGGTTGTAAAAGGCTTAGGATTGAAATATTTTATAAGATAAGTTTTATGACCTTGTTTTTTAGTATTCACAAAAAGTAGGAAAAAACTATTGTAAAAAAATAATTATCTTAAAATAACGCCTAATTTGTGTAGTTTATCGATGATAAATGCATATAAACGATTTTTAATTGTAATTTTGAATTATAGAATTGAAGATGTAGAATAAAAGGAATAGTATAAATTTTAAATTAAATATCATGAAAAAAATTACCTTATTTAATATAGTATTTCATGTGTGCTTTGTGTTTTTCA
Organism: Flavobacterium sp. K5-23; assembly: GCF_023278045.1. Classification (NCBI taxonomy): domain Bacteria; kingdom Pseudomonadati; phylum Bacteroidota; class Flavobacteriia; order Flavobacteriales; family Flavobacteriaceae; genus Flavobacterium; species Flavobacterium sp. K5-23. The sequence continues at coordinate 427,061 of NZ_CP056783.1, read as the reverse complement.
TGATGCTATCTGTGAATGTTTATTCTCAAGTAGGTATTGGAACAATTACCCCTAATGCGAGTTCAGTATTAGATGTGTCTTCGACAACTCAAGGGATGTTAACACCTCGTATGACTACTGCGCAAAGAATTGCAATAGCTTCTCCTGCAAATGGTTTAATGGTTTATGATACTGATTTAAAAGCGTTTCATCATTATGATACATCTACGACTTCGTGGGTAAAAATAAGTTCTAGTGCTGATGGGAGATTGGCTTTTAAACGTATCAAATCTACTGATGTTTTGGCAACTGTACTAGCGACTGAATTAGCGGCAGGTGGAAGTACAAAATATCTTTTTGACACTAATACTTATTATGAAATCAATGGTACCGTCACGTTTAATTTACCCATAGATTTAAATAATGCTTATGTGTCAGGATTAGATGCTAATGTCGATAAATTAGTTAAAACATCAGGGGATCTTTTTGTTGGTGCAAAAGGGGGTACGGTGAAAATTGTTACAATTGCGGTTACTGGTGCAGGTTCTAGAGTGTTTAATGTTGATTGTTTAAGCCCTTCTAACTTACAGACTATGGTGGTAAGAGATTGTATTATTGCTAATAGTGTAAATGTTGGTATACTGAAAAATTTTAATATGGTGTTTTTTAGTATTGTTAATTTTTCAGGTAATACTAATGGTATTATTTTTGAAAATGCAACAACTTTATTATTAAGTAATCTGGCTTGGTTTGGAAATAATGCGGGTATTTACGAAAAATATGTTGGTACTTTTGGAATGATCCAAAAAGTGGGTGGTTTTATGGATGTTACTTCTGGTAAAACAGGAGTTGATGTTTCAGCTAACCCTACAATAACTAATAATGCCCAGATGTCTGATATCGTTTTTTATGGAACTGGGACTACGGGAACCTTTGTTGTACCATACACAGTTGGCGGGTTTACAGGGTATAATTTTAATAACAAATGGAGAGTGAATTGTGCTGGAATTCCAAGAGAGGACGATGCTGTAGCGACTGGAGATGTGAATTTTGATTATGCAGTAGGTTCAGGAGTAACTACTACTTTTTCTGGAAGTACTAAAATTAAATTAGTTGGGAATACTACTTCAAACAATTTATTTAGATTTTCAACGGATGCTCTAAATAATAGGTTAAAATACACAGGAAGTAGGAAACGTTATTTTGCAGTTAGCGGAGCACTTTCGTTTCAATCATCTGCGGCAAGTACAACTTATATTGTTTATATCGCAAAAAACGGTACTGTTATTAATCAATCTAAAGTATATGTCAACTCAAATTCATCTTCTGATATAATTGCAATACCTATAGTAACAACTGTGGAATTAACTACAAACGATTATATAGAAGTGTTTGCTGAACGTTTTACTGGAAGTGGAAATATGTTAACTGTTTCTTTAAATTTAGTAGTTAATTAAAATGGATCGGTTAATGTAATTCTAGCTTTCCTTTCAATGAATATGTAAATAAAATAGAAAAATATACGTACCTACTATGTTTTGTGATTTAGCTGACAAAGAAATTTGTCAGCTTTATTGTTTAATGAGAAAAAAACGGAATTGAATTTGTTAAATATTGGATAATAAAAGCACATAGTCTGTTGTTAATTTGTTATTTTGTCTAAAAATAAAACACAATGGTTTTTCGATTGCTTTTTCTGAGCCTTATATTACTTATTATAGAACTTTATGCGTTTCAGGCTTTGAAAACATTATTGAAGCTAAGATGGGTGTTGGTTTCGTATCAAATTTTAAGTGTTTTAGTATTGCTTTTTATTGTTATTTCTTTTGCGAATTTTGACCGTTCTGTAGGTCAGACACAGCAGACAATGTTTACAACTGGTTTGCTTCTGATTGTCTATATTCCTAAAATGATACTGACTTTGTTGCTTCTTGGGGAAGATATTTTCAGGATTGGAGCTGGTTCATTAAGTTATTTGTTAGAAAAAAACAATACAGAATTTCTTTCTTCAAGGCGCAAATTTGTCAGCCAGATAGGACTAGGAATTGCCGCCATCCCATTTATGTCTTTGATATACGGGATAACAGTAGGGAAGTACAATTACAAAGTAATAAAACAGCGTATTTTTTTTCCGGATTTACCGGATGCTTTTGATGGTTTTAAAATTACACATATTTCGGATGTGCATAGCGGTAGTTTTGATAATCCCGAAAAGATCAATTATGCGATCGATTTAGTTAATGAACAAAATTCAGATATGATTTTGTTTACGGGAGATATTGTAAATACAGATGCCAAAGAAATGCATCCTTGGCTCGACACCTTTAATAGAATCCAGAAACATGAGTATGGAAAATATTCTGTTTTAGGGAATCATGATTATGGGGAGTATGTGACTTGGCCTACAGAAAAAGATAAGGAAGATAATTTTCAAGCAATAAAAGGTTTGTATGGTCAGATAGGTTTTAAATTAATGCTGAATGAACATACTTATATTCAAAAAGGAGAAGATAAAATTGCATTAATTGGAGTGGAAAACTGGGGTCATAATTTTAAAAAAGCGGGAGATATCAATAAAGCTTCTCAGCATGTTGTAAAAGAAGATTTTAAAATTTTAATGAGTCACGACCCGAGTCATTGGGAGCATGAAGTGCAACATCATAATAAACACTTTCATTTAACTTTATCAGGACATACGCATGGAATGCAATTTGGTATAGAAATTCCAGGTTATTTTAAATGGAGTTTAGCACAGTATGTTTATACCCAGTGGGCAGGTTTGTATGAGAATATGGGAAGGTATATTTATGTAAATAGAGGATTTGGCTTTCATGCTTATCCTGGAAGAGTGGGAATTATGCCAGAAATCACGGTTATCGAACTAAAAAAAGGTAAGAATGTGGCTTGATTGGTTAAAAATACTACATTTGTAAATTAGTGTCTATTTTTTTGTAGATTTAAAAATTAAATTCGTTGATTTTATGTCAAAATTCGGAGAACTTATAAGCGCACAAGTACCTGTGTTAATTGACTTTTACACAGATTGGAATGAATCTTCTGTATCAATGCATCCTGTAATAAGAGATGTGGCTGCGGCTCTTGGTGATAAAGCTAAGGTGATAAAAATTGACGTTGATAAAAATCAAGAGTTAGCTGAAGCCTTGCGTATAAAAGGACTTCCTACTTTGATGATTTATAAAGAAGGTCAAATGATTTGGAGACAATCAGGGGAGCTAGATGCTAACACGATCATCGGGTTAGTTCAGGAACAAATTTAGCCTGCACAATTCTTTAGTGAGGTTGTGAATTAACTTTCTTATAGTATCTCGTAAACAAACCCATTTTTATTTATAAATTCAAGTGTTTTAGGTAAAGCATATTCAAGATTTTTGAATGCTTTCACGCTGTCGTGAAAAACGACTATACTACCTGGTTTTATATTCGAAATTACATTATCCAAACATTTTTCAGGAGTAATACTGGTGTCAAAATCGGCACTAAGCACATCCCACATTATTATTTCATACCCTGCCTTTTTTAATTTGGCTGTTTGTAAAGGCTTTATTTTGCCGTAAGGCGGTCTGAATATTTTTGATACTAAAGGAGCTATTCCAAATGTATTTTCAGAGATAATTTCTTCACATCTATTTATGTTTTCTAGGTACACTTTAGTTGTTGTTTTCCATCCATTTAAATGATTAAAAGTGTGGTTGCCTATTGAATGTCCTTTTTTGATTATTTTCTCGAAAATGGAAGGATTTGCTTCTATGTTTTTTCCAATGCAAAAAAAAGTGGCTTTTGCTTGGTATTTTTCTAATTGATTTAAAACCCATTCAGTAATTTCAGGTGTAGGTCCATCATCAAAAGTAAGGTAGATTTTATTTTCACTATTTGGCTTGTCCCAAATGTAATTTGAGAAGATTTTTTTAATTAGGAAGTTTGTTTTTATCCAATAGAAGCCCATACTCAATATTACAAAGAATAAAAGTTGAAACAAAAAAAATGCAACACTAATTTGACTAGTGTTGCATTTTAATATTGTAGGAAATATTTATTTAATAATTATTCTTTATCTCTCCCAAAACGTTCAAGTATTTGAACATAAGTATTAAAAGGGACTCTGTTTTTATTGTAATAATCCATATCTCCGCTTTCTTTCATCACTTGTAATAAACTGCGGTATCGTTCAATGTCAGATATGATATCGATGGCGATACTCGTTTGGTCAGAAGGGTTTAGCTTACTGTAATAGTTTAAGTTTTCCTTGTATTTATTGATTAGCTTTTCAAGCAGTTGATGTGCTTTTTCTTTTTCACCAATTTTATAATACCCTTTTGCAAATGGTTCCACAAGAGAGTAGTAGCCAAATTTGTCTAAAGGCATTTTTGTCATTGCCAACTCTATAATTTGTTTTGCCTTTTCGTTTTTTCCTTCAGCAATTAATACGGTCATTAAACGGGCAAGATTAGTTCTATATGTAATACTATTTCTTCTCGTTTCTGGATCGTGGTAGATAGCGTTACTTTCGCTATTTCCCCAGTCCCATTTCATAATATTAGCGTACATTTTATCAGAATCAATTTGTCCCATATCAAGAGGGCTACCGTCTTTTGGTATCGCAGTTTTTATTGGAACTAATTTATAAACCATACCCTCTAATTGAAGATGGTCTTTCATCCATAGGTAATCTTCGTTGTCAAATGCACCTCCGCTGAAATAAATAGGTCGTTTCCAGTTGTTGTTAGCTACAATGTCCAGCATCATCAATCTGTTTTTGTACAATGCATTTCCTTTGATGTCTATATCTATATATGGAACAATTGAGTCGTTATATTTAGATGACACCACCTTGTTCTTTATAATGACGTCTTTGTCAATAGGAATTCTGATTTTGTTTGTTGGGTAAAAACGCAATGTTTGTCCATTTTGCATAGACACAGTCGCTTTAGGGTTTTTGATAAAAGTCAAAAAATCTTTTATGTCCCATCGGCTTTCTATTTTTGGAATGTGTACTACATAATCCAGTTTGTCTCCCACATATTGATCGTGAGTGAATGAAATAGGTAATGGGTCTGACTCGTATGATTTTCTCTTCATCTGGTCAATATACCAGTCCGTCATAAATAGACTGGTGTTTACGATTTTAATATCCGTTCTCACTCCTTCGATTTCTTGTGCATACCAAAGAGGGAAAGTGTCGTTATCTCCTATCGTGAATAAAATTGCATTTGGGTCGCATGAATTAAGATATGCTTTAGCCATTGCAAATGCGGTATATTTCCCAGAGCGATCGTGATCATCCCAGTTTTGGGAAGCCATAAGAATAGGCGCTGCTAATAAACTGGCGCAAATGATTACTGGACCAGCAATTTTTGGAGCTAGGTATTTCTGGGCACTTTCGTATAAGGAATAAACACCAAGGCCTATCCAGATAGCAAAAACATAAAAAGAGCCCACTAAGGCATAATCTCTTTCTCTAGGTTCGAATGGTCTTTCGTTGAGGTAAATTTTTAGTGCGATACCTGTAAATAAGAATAAAGTTAATAGAACATAAAAACTTTTTCTGTCCTTACCGGCATGATACATCAATCCAATTAATCCTAAAAGGAAAGGCAAGAAGAAATAAAAATTACGTCCTTTATTGTTTAATACATCTGAGGGTAAATTGTCTTGGGAGCCTAAATGAAGTTCATCAATGAAAGTTATTCCACTCATCCAATTTCCGTCTAAATAGTCGTATTTTCCTTGTACGTCACTTTGTCTTCCAACAAAGTTCCACATCAAATACCTAAAGTACATATAGCCAAATTGGTATTCGAACATAAAACTCAAATTATCCGCAGTGGTTGGTTTTTCTATAATTAAATAATCACCATAGCTTTTTAAGAATTTACCGTAGCCATCATTGTCGATTTGTTTTTGGGCATAGGCTTGTCTGAATTCAGATACGGTTTGTTCGATTTCATTTTTCAGCTGAGCAATAGCTTTATTGTAATCTTCCTCAGATATTTTATTTACATCAATGCCGTATTTAGCTAAATCCTCTTCGTAAGGATAATTAGGGTTTATTCTAAATGCCGGAGGATTAGTAAAATTCATATAGTTTTCTGCATGATCAGTGCTCCACATTCTTGGAAGAATAGTTTTTTGGCTGTCGTCACTATTCTGTACTGCATTTTTGAAATTATTTACAATTTCATATTTCCCGGTTTTATCATTTCTTTCGTAGTTAGGAGCCTTGTCTATATAAGGGTTGTTCTCGTCAAGACCTACAAAAGACTCCGTATATTGAGGACCATAAAAAAGTGGATTTACTCCATATTGTTCTCTATTGTAATACGCCAGAACTTCAGCAGCATCTGATGGTTTATTTTCGTTAATTACAGTATTTGCATTTGCTCTTATAGGAAGCATCATCCAAGTTGAGAATCCTATTAAGATAAATAAAGTACAAAGTATAAGAGTATTGGCGTGAATATGCCCTTTTTTCTGAGTGTATTTTAATCCGAAATAAAAGAAAGCAATTGCTAATATGCTAACTATAATTGTTCCAGAGTTAAATGGCATTCCTAAACTGTTTACCGTAAAAATTTCTGTTTTGCTAAAGAATGACATCGTTAAAGGAAGCAGTAATTTGAAAATAAATAATAAAATTGAAATTACAACAACATTTGCGATGATGAAATTTTTAACTGTTACGGTTTTGTAATATTTAAAAAAGTACATAAGTCCTATAGAAGGGATGGTCAGTACTGCCATAAAGTGAACTCCAAACGAAAGTCCAATAACAAGTGAAATGACTAATAACCATCTATTTCCTCTTGGAGTATCCATTTCCTGTTCCCAGCGTAATCCTAGCCAAAACAATAAAGCTATAAATAAAGAGGCCATAGCGTAAACTTCGGCTTCTACGGCATTATACCAGAAACTGTCCGAAAAAGTATAAGCTAATGAACCTACTAAGGCGCTTCCTAGAATTGCTATTGCATTGTTTTTATTTAATTCTTTTGGCTGTTCGTCTATTGTGTTTGGAACAATAAATTGAGTGATTAGTTTTTTTAATATCAGAGTAGAGGACCAATACATAAACAATATAGTAAAGGCGCTCGAAAAAACAGACATCATATTTACCATTAAGGCAATGTATTTATCATCTGTGGCAAACATTGCAAAGAAGGCACCAATCATCTGGTATAATGGAGCTCCAGGAGGATGTCCAACTTCTAGTTTTGCCGCTGTAGCTATATATTCACCACAATCCCAAAAACTCATTGTAGGTTCTACAGTAAGGGTGTATGTAATTAATGCTACTCCAAATGTAAACCATCCTAATATCGTATTCCATTTATTGAAATTGAATGTCGCCATATTTATGTACTAATTTATTTATTTTTAAAGAGTCACAAAGAAAATGTTTTTTTACTTAACGTTACATGCATTAACATTATTTTCTTTGAAACTATTGTTTTTTGCTAAACTATTGGTTGTGAGAGTGTTTTTTAATTAGGTTTTATTTTTTTTGTTAAAAGTGAATTTTTTTTCAAGAAAAAGCGATTAAAAGCTTGTGCAACTTAAAATTTGTATTAAATTTGCACTCGCTAAACGAAAGTAAAGCAAAGCATACTGGTCTATGGTGTAATGGTAACACAACTGTTTTTGGTGCAGTCGTTCAAGGTTCGAGTCCTTGTAGACCAACAAAAAGCCTCTCGTTTATTTGAGAGGCTTTTTTTTGTTTAAGTAAGAATGCAAATTTTTATTGTTTGCGTTGTTTCTTATTATTGTGATGCAAAATTTTTGTGTCACTTGTTTTTAAATCTTGAAAGTTATTACAGGTCTCGCGGTGTGGTTTACAAGATCTTCGCTTATACTTCCAGTAAAAAAGTGTGCTAACCCTGTTCTTCCATGTGTGCACAATCCTATTAAGTCGGCATTTGTTTTATTTGCAAAGTTGAGGATGCCTTTTTCAATATTTGTATCGTTATATATATGCATAGAATAATTTTTGATTTTAAATTCACTTATAAAATCTTTCATTATTTTTTCTGAAAAAACAGTTGTTTTGAAACTATTTGGTGTGCAAATCATCACTAAAAGTAGTTTTGCGTCAAATATTTCAACGAATTCAATCATTTTTTCAAATGGTTTTTTTATTTCTTGAGTGAAGTCTGAAGCGAAAATAAAATGGTTAGGTTTGAATTCTTTAGTGTCTTTTTTAATGACTAAAACGGGGCAATCTGAAAGGCGTACTATTTTTTCAGTATTTGAACCTACAAGAATTTCTTCTATTCCAGAAACGCCATGAGATCCCATAACGATTAAATCTATTTCGTTCTTTTTGCTGAAAGAAAGAATTCCTTCGAATACTCTTTCGAATTGTATGGATTCGTGTACTGTGACTCCCTCTAGGTAGTCTTGTTGTTTTAATTTTTCAAAGGTTTGTTGTGCTTTTTTTATAAATAACATCACTTCTGGAATACCACTTGCTCCTGTTATCGCGTCGTTCAATTGGCTTGGAATTTCCAACATGTGGAGCAAATATATTTCGCATTTGTTTTTTTTAGCTACTTGGGCGGCTACTTTTAAGGCGTTTTCGGCATGCTCTGAGAAGTCTGTGGGAACTAGAATTCGTTTCATAATTAGGGTGATTAAATTATGGGAAAAACCTTTGTTTTTTTTAATACTATAAAGATAAGAAATATTTTAACTGCAATCAATTATTTTTGATTTGTAAAAAAACACTATATTTGCATCGTTATTTATTAAAAACTAAATAATGAGGGGACTAACGGTCCCCTCTTTTTATAAAAATATGACATTTAAAGAAAAAGTAAATAAGTTGTTGATAGAAAGTCTTTCAGAGAAGCCATCGCTTTTTTTGATTGATTTGACTATTACGGATGCTTTTAAAGTTATTGTAACTTTAGACGGCGATAATGGAGTGGCTTTGCAAGACTGTATTGATATCAGTCGTTCAATTGAGAATAATATTGATAGAGAAGAGCAAGATTTTTCTCTAGAAGTTGCCTCGGCAGGGGTTTCTTATCCATTATCCCACATCAGGCAATATAAAAAAAATATAGGTAGAACACTGATTGTGAAAACTGCTACAGAAGTTATTGAAGCAAAATTAGTAGATGCTAATGATGATTTCGTAATTTTGTCTTGGGAAGCCAGAGAGCCTAAAAAGATAGGAAAAGGTAAAGAGACTGTTCAGAAAAAACAGGAAATTACTTATGCAGATATAAAAGAAGCAATCGTTACAGTAACATTTTAATTAAAGAATTCGCATGGAAAATTTAGCATTAATCGATTCATTCTCGGAGTTTAAGGACAATAAACTCATTGATCGTGTAACGCTTATGGCAATTTTAGAAGATGTATTTAGAAATGCATTGAAAAAGAAATACGGTTCAGACGATAATTTTGATATCATTATCAATCCTGATAAAGGTGATATGGAAATCTGGCAGAGAAGAGTGATAGTTGCTGATGATGATTTAGATTTAGATCACCTTGAGATAACTTTGACTGAAGCAAGAAAAATCGAACCTGATTTTGAAATTGGCGAAGAAGTTTCTGAAGAAGTGAAGTTAGTGGATCTTGGAAGAAGAGCTATTTTGGCTTTACGTCAAAATCTTATTTCTAAAATTCATGAACATGACAATACGAACTTATATAAGCAATTTAAGGATTTAGTAGGTGATATTTATACTGCCGAAGTACATCATGTACGTCCAAGAGTTGTTATACTAGTTGATGATGAAGGAAATGAAATCGTTTTGCCAAAAGAGAAACAAATTCCTTCTGACTTTTTCCGTAAAGGGGATAACGTACGTGGAATAATTGAAAGTGTTGAGTTAAAAGGAAACAAACCTCAGATAATTATGTCTAGAACTTCTGAAAAGTTCTTGGAAAAATTATTCGAACAAGAAATTCCTGAAGTTTTTGACGGTTTGATAATGGTTAAAAACGTTGTGAGAATTCCGGGTGAAAAAGCAAAAGTGGCTGTTGATTCTTATGATGATAGAATTGATCCAGTAGGAGCTTGTGTGGGAATGAAAGGTTCTCGTATTCATGGAATTGTTCGTGAATTAGGTAATGAAAATATCGATGTTATTAATTATACCAGTAACATTCAATTATATATAACAAGAGCATTAAGTCCAGCGAAAATTTCTTCGATTAAAATCAATGAAGAAACTAAAAGAGCTGAAGTGTTTTTGAAATTAGAAGAAGTCTCTAAAGCCATTGGTAGAGGAGGGCATAACATTAGATTAGCGGGTCTTTTGACTGGTTATGAACTAGATGTTATCCGTGAAGGTGATGTTGCGGGTGTTACTGCTGATGAAGACGATGTTGAGTTGACTGAGTTTTCTGACGAAATAGAAGGATGGGTTATAGAAGAATTCGCGAAAATTGGTTTGGATACTGCAAAAAGTATCTTGAAACAAGATGTAGAGGATTTAGTAAGAAGAACTGACCTAGAAGAGGAAACGATTCTAGATGTAATGAAAATATTGAAAGAAGAATTTGATAGTTAATTCTATGCTTCTTGAATAATAAAATGTTCCAATTTCAGCTCCTTCTCTTCACAGAGTGGGTTAGGGAAAGGAAAAACAAAAAAGGTAATAATAAAAAGGTTTTATGTCTGAAGAGAGAATTATTAGAATAAACAAAGTTTTAAGGGAATTGAATATTTCTTTGGAAAGAGCTGTGGATTATCTAAAAGATAAAGGGATTGCTATTGAAGCAAATCCAAACACAAAAATTTCTGATGATGTATACAATGTGTTGTGCGGTCAATTTGCAGGTGACAAAGGGAAAAAAGAGGCTTCTAAAGAAGTAGGGGAAGAGAAAAGAAAAGAGAAAGAGGCTTTGCGTGTTGAGAGAGAAAAAGAAATCGAAGACAAACGCAGGCAAGATGAGGAACGACTAAAACAGCAAGAAGTTATAAAAGCGAGAGCTGTTGTGACTGGACCTGTTCAAGTTGGGAAAATTGATCTTAATCCAAAGAAAGTTACTCCAGTAACGCCAGTTGTTGAGAAAAAAGAAACTCCTGAAGTTAAAGCTCCTGTAGAGAAGCCAGTGCAAAAAGAGCCAACCCTTGAAAAACCTGTTTCAGACAAAAAAGAAGTAAAAGCTGTTGTAGAGCCAAAAGAACCAAAGAAAGAACCTAAAAAAGAGGTTGTTGCTGAAGTGAAAGAAGCTCCAAAAGCAGCAGAAGCTCCAGTTGCTAAAGAAGTTCCTTCAAAGGATGCTCCAGCTAAAGAAGCTGCGGCTAAAGAAGTTTCAGCTGACGGAACTCCGGTTGAGGAAGCAATTGCTACTCAGTATCAAAAATTATCAGGTACTAAGTTAACGGGTCAAACAATTGATTTGTCTCAGTTCAACAAACCTAAAAAGAAAAAAGAAGACCCTAAAATTACTCCAAATAAACCTGGAGCTGCTGGGGCTGCAAATAAAAACAAACGCAAGAGAATTGCTCCTAAGCCAGGAGCACCGAGACCTGCGACTGGTGTTCCTGGAGCGCCTAATCCTAATAAAATCACTCCAAACACTGGTGGTGGTGGATTTAATGCCAATAGAAGTTCTAGACCTGGTTTTGTAAAAGGGAACAGACCTGCTATTGTTGCAAAAGTAGAGCCTACTGAAGAGGAAGTAAAAAACCAAATCCGTGAAACTTTAGAAAAACTACAAGGTAAAAAAGGTGGTAAATCTAAAGCGGCGAAATACAGAAGAGATAAAAGAGATACGCACCGTCAGAAATCTGATGAAGAGCAAAGAGCTATTGACGAAGGAAGTAAAACTATAAAAGTTACTGAGTTTGTTACTGTAGGTGAAATTGCAATCATGATGGATGTGCCAATTACTAAGGTTATTGGAACATGTATGTCTCTTGGAATCATGGTAACCATGAACCAACGTCTTGACGCAGAAACTTTGACAATTGTTGCAGATGAATTTGGTTATGAAGTTGAATTCATTACTGTTGATATCGAAGATGCGATTGAAGTTGTTGAAGATAAAGAAGAAGATTTAGTATTCAGAGCACCTATTGTTACGGTAATGGGTCACGTCGATCACGGTAAAACATCTTTACTGGATTACATCCGTAAGGAAAATGTTATTGCAGGAGAGTCTGGAGGAATTACACAGCACATTGGTGCATACGGAGTAACTTTAGATAATGGGCAAAAAATTGCGTTCCTTGATACACCAGGTCACGAGGCGTTTACCGCGATGCGTGCACGTGGAGCTCAGGTTACTGATATAGCTATTATTGTAATTGCAGCTGATGATGACATCATGCCGCAAACAAAAGAGGCGATTTCTCACGCACAAGCTGCTGGAGTTCCTATCATCTTTGCTATAAACAAAGTAGATAAGCCTAACTCTAACCCAGAGAAAATTAAAGAGAAATTAGCAGGTATGAATTTACTTGTTGAAGACTGGGGTGGAAAATTCCAATCTCATGATATCTCTGCAAAAGTAGGTACAGGAGTAAAAGAATTATTAGAAAAAGTATTATTGGAAGCTGAAGTTTTAGATTTAAAATCTAATCCGAATAAAGCAGCTCAAGGAACAGTTGTTGAAGCCTTTTTAGATAAAGGTAAAGGATATGTTTCTACTATATTAGTACAACACGGTACGTTAAAAGTGGGTGATTATATGTTAGCTGGAAAGCATCATGGTAAAATCAAAGCGATGCATGATGAAAGAGGGAATATTGTAGAAGAAGCAGGTCCTTCGACTCCAGTATCCGTTTTAGGTCTTGATGGTGCAGCTACTGCCGGTGATAAGTTCAATATTTTTGAAGACGAAAAAGAAGCAAAACAAATTGCATCTAAACGTTCTCAATTAATGCGTGAACAATCTGTACGTACACAACGTCACATTACTTTAGATGAAATTGGACGTCGTATTGCTTTAGGTCAGTTTAAAGAATTGAACGTGATCCTTAAAGGAGATGTTGATGGTTCGGTTGAAGCATTATCTGATTCGTTCTCTAAATTATCTACTGAAGAAATTCAAATTAATATCATTCATAAAGGTGTTGGAGCAATTACTGAAACTGACGTTATGTTAGCTTCTGCTTCTGATGCAATCATTATCGGATTTAATGTTCGTCCTGCTGGAAATGCGAGACAGCTTGCTGATAAAGAAGAAATTGATATCCGTTACTATTCTATTATCTATGCAGCTATCGATGACTTGAAAGATGCAATGGAAGGAATGCTTGCTCCAGAGATGAAAGAAGAAATTCTGGGTACTGCTGAGATTAGAGAGATATTCAAAATCTCTAAAGTGGGATCTATTGCAGGTTGTATGGTTATGGACGGTAAAATCGCAAGAAGCTCTAAAATCAGAATTATCCGTGAGGGAGTTGTGGTTCATACAGGTGAGCTTATTGCACTGAAACGTTTCAAAGACGATGTGAAAGAAGTAGCTAAAGGGTATGATTGTGGTATCCAAATTAAAGGATACAACGACATTGAAGAAAGAGATGTTATTGAAGCTTACCATGAGGTAGCTATCAAAAAGAAATTGAAATAGAATTTTCAATATATTTATTTAAAAATCCCGAGCAATCGGGATTTTTTTGTTTTCAGTCTGTAAGTAATTTGAGGGTTTTGATAATTTTGACTTAGATTTGTTTTGGACTTTATTTTGTTTGTGGGCACGGATTGCAAATCCGGACTATCGGGTTTTGTTCTACAACTTACGTATGATATTATACAAGCTTTTAAAAAATAATTTATGAGTAAATTGAATTTACATTTAATGTTTTTTGCTCTCATTTTTGTTTTATCCTGCCAAGACAAATCTGCTCAAGCTCCTAAATGGAAAGGAGACTATTTACAATTATTACAAGAATACCCAAAAGGGTTGACAATACATTTCCCAAAAGAAAATAAAGTAAAATCTGATTATGTGATTCATTATACTTATTTGTCTAAATATTCACCTTCGCAATTCATTGTTAAACAGAAAGAATCCAAAGTAAAAATTGACTCTTTGATTTCAGTTGCTAGGAAGTTAACATATTCAGATACGTCATATTATATCGTAAATAAATACCTCCGAGATTCAAATATATTGAGCATCACTAAAAATTATGCGCAATTTAAAACACAAGTAGTGCGCCAAGGAGCAGTTCCAATACCGAATTTCTATGGTGTAATTGATTTTGATGAGAATAGTTATAATTTGTTAAATAAAACTTATACAATATATTTGATTGAATCGGATTCTAAACAATGTTGTTCTGAAAAATATCATCAAGGTTCTTGGCATATGCCTGATGATTGGAAAGATGGATTTAGTAGAGGTTATGCAATCAATTTTGAAGATAATTCGGTTATTTATTGGTTAGTTATTTGGTAATTGTTAGGTGGAGGATAGTTCAGATATGCATCCGTAATGATAGCGTAGATTTGCAATCTGTGCCCGCAAACAAAGTCATGTAAGACAAAGAAAGCCACTTCATTGCTGATTGTTTTTCTTCTTCTTTTTATCGCTTATATGAACCTGAATAACAGTGTCATATCATATATATATGTAACCTGTTTAGCTTGTAATCGCTAGTAAGTCCTGAAACAATTATAGATTAGGATTAAAGCCAGCTATGAAAAATATTCTTCTATAGAGTAAAATTTTTCTTGTGGGCTGCATAATTGTTTCTGACTACGCTCTCGCAAGATTTACTACAAACGTAATCAAACAAAAAAAGCAACCCGTTATAGGTTGCCTTTTTCGATTCTTTTAATATCTTATTTCTTTGGTTTAATCAAGAGTGCGTTATTGTATTTCTTCTTGATTTCTTTCAGGTTTCGTTCTGCTTCAATCCTTGTTCTGAAATTACCTATCCAAACTTTATAGTTAGGTGCGAAGAACACAATTGTACCATCGAGGTCTCTGAATTCTTGTTTGCAATCGTTAAAAGTCCTTTTTGCGTTTTCACTGTCTCCGCTAAAAGTTTGTATTTTATAACGTTCATTTACAGTAATTGAAGCGTTTATCTTTCTCTTTTCATTTAAAAGCTGTTCAAATTTTGGATCCTGACTTACTGTTGTGTTATTATCCTGAGCGTATATATAGCAGGTTGAAAATAATGTGAAAACATACAGGCCAACTTTTCTCAGTGTTAAAATTCTCATAATGTGATTGTTTTTGGACAAAAATACTACTTAATGGACAATTCTAAATTAGAAATATTATTTAGAATTAATATAAATTGAAATTAAGACTATTTTAAGGTTTTGAGAATAGTTCTTAAGTCGTATTTTTGTCGGAGTTTTAAAATAACGGGGTGTTTATTCTATTTTACATAGAAAAAAGCATGCCAATTTTTAGTAGATAATCATTATACTGTATGAAAAAGGTGGGTAACCATAATTCGATCTCAAGGAAATTATTTTTCGGCTTAGCTTTAACGCTGGCTTTTTCCTTAAATTCATTTGCACAAGATGCGGCTCCTGCTGCTGAAACTGAAGTTGCAGATGCTGCTGCTACACAAGGTGGTGACCCGGTAAAGGGTAAAGAACTTTTTAATGCAAATTGTGCTGCATGTCATAAGCTTGATGCTAAATCAACGGGCCCTGCTCTTAGGGGTATTGCTGATAAGCACGATATGGCTTGGATGTACAAATGGGTTAAAAATAGTTCTGCATTAATCAAATCTGGTGATGCTGCTGCTGTAAAAGTGTTTGAAGAAAATAATAAAGCGGTAATGACCGGTTTTCCTCAGTTATCTGATGGAGATATCGATAATATTATTGCATATACATCTGAAGTAAAAGCAGAAGCTCCGGCTGCTGCTGGTGCGGTACCTGGTGGTGCTGTTTCTGGAGATGATAGCGGGATATCTAATAGCGTTATATTAGGTGCTCTTGCTCTAGTGATGTTGATGCTTGTTGTGATGTTGTTTTTAGTGAACAAAGTCTTGACTAAGGTTGCTAAAGCAAATAACATTGAGGTTACTCCTAAAGTTGCTACAATGCCAATATGGAAAGCGTTTGCTAAAAACCAATTTTTGGTTTTAGTGACTTCTATATTCTTATTGTTAGCGAGTGGGTACTTCGTTTACGGGTTTTTAATGCAGGTAGGTGTGGATCAAAATTATGAGCCAATTCAACCGATACATTTTTCTCATAAAATTCACGCTGGTGATAATGAGATTAACTGTAAATACTGTCACTCTGCTGCTAGAGTAAGTAAAAATTCAGGAATTCCTTCTTTGAACGTTTGTATGAACTGTCATAAGAACATTGGAGAAGTTGCTGAAACTACTGCTACTCCTGAGTACAGCAAAGCTTTCTACGACGAACAAATTCAAAAATTATATACTGCTGTAGGTTGGGATAATACTACCCAAACTTATACAGGGAAATCTGAGCCAGTTAAATGGGTTAGAATTCATAACTTACCTGACTTTGTATATTTCAATCACTCACAACACGTTACTGTAGCGGGAATTGAATGTCAAACTTGTCACGGTCCTGTTGAAACTTACGAAATTCAAAAACAATTTGCTCCTTTAACAATGGGATGGTGTATTGAATGCCATAGAAAAACCGATGTTAAAATGGAAGGGAATGAGTATTACACTAAAATTCACGCAGAGCTTTCTAAAAAATACGGTGTAGACAAATTGACTGCAGCGCAAATGGGAGGTTTAGAATGTGGTAAATGCCATTACTAAAAAGTTTAAGGTTTAAGTTTCAAGTTTCAGGTTTTCTGTAAACTTGAAACTTGAAACAAAACAAACTTGAAACAAAAAAATAATAATTAAGATTCTAATATTTATATACAATGTCATCAAACAAAAAATACTGGAAAAGTGTTGAAGAACTAGAAAATAGTTCTATTGTTGAGGCGCTTAAAAATAACGAATTCGTTGAAGAAATTCCTACTGATGAATTTTTAGGAAATGGTGATGCTTTGGCTTCCTCTTCAACTTCTCGTCGTGATTTTTTAAAGTACGTTGGGTTTAGTACTGCGGCAGCTACGCTTGCAGCTTGCGAAGGTCCTGTTCATAAGTCAATTCCTTATGTACTTCAACCGGAACAAATCATCCCTGGAGTTGCAGATTATTATGCAACTACTGTTTTCGATGGTTTCGATTTTGCTAATCTTCTTGTAAAAACACGTGAAGGGCGTCCTATTAAAATAGATAATAATTCTATTGATGGAGCTAAATTCTCTGCAAATGCAAGAGTTCATGCGTCAATATTGTCGTTATATGATAATATGCGTTTGAAAGAACCTAAAATTGAAGGTAAAACTTCAACTTGGTCAGCTGTTGATTCAAAATTAAAAGCAAGTCTTGTTGATGCTAAAGCAAAAGCGGGTCAAGTAGTATTATTGACAAATACTTTAGCTAGTCCATCTACTGAAAAGTTAATTGCAGAATTTATTGCGAAAAACCCAACTGCTAAGCATGTTGTTTATGACGCGGTTTCTTCATCAGAAGCTTTAGATGCTTTTGAAACTGTTTACGGTGAAAGAGCTTTAGTAGATTACGATTTCTTAAAAGCATCACTTATAGTTTCTGTAGGTGCTGATATTCTAGGTGATTGGCAAGGTGGAGGATATGACTCTGGATATGCTCAAGGTAGAATTCCGAAAAACGGAAAAATGTCTCGTCATTTCCAATTAGAAGCAAATATGACTTTATCTGGTGCTGCTGCTGATAAGCGTGTACCGATGTCGGTTGCTAATCAAAAACAAGCATTAGTTCATTTATATAATATTGTAACAGGTTCTTCTGTTGCTGTAAGTTTAGAAGATAAATTTAAAGCAGAAGTTACTAAGGCAGGACAACAATTAAAAGCAGCTGGTTCAAAAGGTGTTTTGGTTTCTGGTATTCAGGACAAAAACGCTCAATTACTAGTTTTAGCTATTAATCAAGTTTTGGGTAGTGAAGCTTTCAGTACATCTGGAACAAGACAAATACGTAAAGGATCTAACGAAAAAGTAGTTCAGTTGATTAAGGATATGAAAGCGGGTAGCGTTCATACTTTAATTATGAGTGGAGTTAATCCAGTTTATACTTTGGAAGATTCTGCTTCATTTGTTGAAGGTCTTAAAAAAGTAAACACTTCAGTTTCTTTTTCTTTGAAAGAAGATGAAACGGCTTTAGTTAGTACTGTTGCTGCTGCGGTTCCTCATTATTTAGAATCATGGGGTGATTTAAGTCTTACTAAAGGAACTTATAGTTTGACTCAACCTACTATTCGTCCTTTGTTTGATACGAAACAATTTCAAGAAGTATTGATGTCATTAAATGGTATTGGTGGTACTTATTATGATTATGTTAAAGCAAGTGCTTCATCTATGATTTCAGGTTCGTCTTGGAACAAAGTGTTGCATGATGGTGTACATGTTGGAGCTGTTCCTTCTGTGTCTGCTTCTTCAGCTGATTATAGTTCTGCTGCAAGTGCTTTGTCGAAATCAAAAGCTGCTGATGGTTTTGAATTAGTATTGTATACTAAAACAGGAATGGGTGATGGTCAACAAGCTAATAACCCTTGGTTACAAGAATTTCCAGACCCTATCACTAGAGTATCTTGGGATAACTACGTAACTGTTTCTAACGCTGATGCAAAGAAATTAGAAATGTCTAATGAAATTGTTGCTAACGGAGGTTTAAACGGAAGTTATGCTACTATTACTACTGCTGATGGTTTAAAATTAGAGAATGTACCTGTAATTGTTCAACCAGGTCAAGCTGTAGGAACAATAGGTTTAGCTTTAGGTTACGGTCGTAAAGCAGCTCTTAAAGAAGAAATGATGGTAGGTTTGAATGCCTATTCTCTATATAAAGGTTTTAATGATGTACAATCTGTTACATTTGCAAAAGCTGACGGAGAGCATGAGTTTGCTTGTGTTCAAGGTCAAAAAACATTAATGGGTAGAGGAGATATTATCAAAGAAACTTCTTTGGAAATTTTCAATACTAAAGATGCTAAAATATGGAATGAAGCGCCAATGGTGTCTTTAGATCATAAAGAAGTAGAAGCAACTACAGTTGATTTATGGAGTTCATTTGATCGTTCAGTAGGACATCACTTTAACCTTTCGATTGACTTAAATGCATGTACTGGTTGTGGTGCCTGTGTAATTGCTTGTCATTCTGAAAATAACGTACCTGTTGTTGGTAAATCAGAAATAAGAAGAAGTCGTGATATGCACTGGTTGCGTATTGATAGATATTATTCTTCTGAAAGTACTTTCGAAGGGGATAATGAAAGAAAAGAAAACATAGCTGGTTTATCTAGCTCGTTATCTACATTTAATGAAATGGAAAAAGCTGGAGATAATCCTCAAGTTTCTTTTCAACCGGTAATGTGTCAACACTGTAATCACGCACCATGTGAAACGGTTTGTCCAGTTGCTGCTACATCTCACGGTCGTCAAGGTCAAAACCAGATGGCTTACAACAGATGTGTTGGTACTCGTTACTGTGCTAATAACTGTCCTTATAAAGTGCGTCGTTTTAACTGGTTCTTATATAACGGAAACAGCGAATTCGATTACCACATGAATGACGATTTAGGACGTATGGTATTAAACCCAGACGTTAACGTTCGTTCAAGAGGAGTTATGGAGAAATGTTCAATGTGTATTCAAATGACACAAGCGACAATCTTAAAAGCGAAACGTGAAGGAAGAGCTATTGTTGATGGTGAATTCCAAACAGCTTGTTCAAATGCATGTTCTAACGGAGCAATGAAATTTGGAGATATAAACGATGCGGAATCTGAAGTTGCTGAATTAGTAGCTGATGATAGAATGTATCATTTATTAGAGCATGTTGGAACAAAACCAAATGTGATATACCACGTTAAAGTTAGAAATACCTAGTACAAAAAATTATTAATTAAGAAACATATAAAGGATTATGTCGTCTCACTACGAAGCACCCATTAGAAAACCTTTAGTTATAGGTGATAAAACTTATCATGATGTAACTATTGATGTAGCTGCACCTGTTGAAGGTAAAGCAAACAAGCATTGGTGGATTGTATTTACAATCGCATTAACAGCTTTCCTTTGGGGATTAGGCTGTATATTTTACACCGTGTCTACAGGAATCGGTACATGGGGATTAAACAAAACTGTTGGATGGGCTTGGGATATTACTAACTTCGTTTGGTGGGTTGGTATTGGTCACGCTGGAACACTTATTTCGGCAGTATTATTACTTTTCCGTCAACGATGGAGAATGGCAATTAACCGTTCTGCGGAAGCAATGACCATTTTCTCTGTAATACAAGCAGGTCTTTTTCCAATTATCCACATGGGTCGTCCATGGTTAGCATACTGGGTATTACCTATACCAAATCAATTTGGTTCATTATGGGTAAACTTTAACTCGCCATTACTTTGGGATGTATTTGCAATATCAACTTATCTTTCTGTTTCATTAGTATTCTGGTGGACTGGTTTGTTACCTGATTTTGCGATGTTAAGAGATAGAGCAATCACTCCATTTAATAAAAGAATTTATTCTATACTAAGTTTCGGATGGAGCGGTAGAGCAAAAGACTGGCAACGTTTTGAAGAAGTATCTTTGGTACTTGCAGGTTTAGCTACACCACTGGTACTTTCTGTACATACGATTGTATCTATGGACTTTGCTACTTCAGTAATACCAGGATGGCATACAACAATTTTCCCTCCTTACTTTGTTGCTGGAGCTGTATTCTCAGGATTTGCAATGGTGAACACCTTGCTTATTATTATGAGAAAAGTTTCAAATCTTGAAGCATACATTACTGTTCAACATATCGAATTAATGAATATTGTAATCATGATTACAGGTTCTATCGTAGGTGTTGCTTATATTACTGAGTTGTTTGTTGCATGGTATTCTGGAGTGGAATATGAGCAATATGCTTTCTTGAATAGAGCTACAGGACCTTACTGGTGGGCTTATTGGTCAATGATGACATGTAATGTGTTCTCTCCACAGTTTATGTGGTTCAAAAAATTAAGAACAAGTATAATGTTCTCTTTTATTATATCAATTGTAGTAAACATTGGAATGTGGTTTGAAAGATTCGTTATTATCGTAACTTCATTACACAGAGATTATTTACCATCTTCATGGACGATGTTCTCTCCAACATTTGTTGATATTGGAATTTTCATCGGAACAATTGGTTTCTTCTTTGTGTTGTTTTTATTATATTCAAGAACTTTCCCTGTAATTGCTCAGGCAGAGGTAAAAACAATCTTAAAAGGATCAGGAGATAATTACAAAAGAGAAAGAGAAGCAAATAAAGATTCACATCATGAGTAATAAAGTTATACACGCCATTTATAATGACGATGATATATTGATGGATGCGGTTAAAAAAACCAGAGCAGCTCATCATCATATCGAAGAAGTTTTTTCTCCATTTCCGGTACACGGATTAGATAAAGCTATGGGTATTGCACCTACAAGATTAGCAATTTGTGCTTTCTTATATGGTTGCGTTGGAATTACGGTTGCAACAACAATGATGAACTATATAATGATTCAGGATTGGCCTCAAGATATTGGAGGAAAACCAAGTTTCAGTTATATTGAAAACATGCCGGCTTTCGTGCCTATTATGTTTGAGATGACTGTGTTTTTTGCAGCGCATTTAATGGTTATTACTTTTTATATGAGAAGTAGATTATGGCCTTTTAAAGAAGCTGAAAATCCTGATGTAAGAACTACAGATGACCATTTTTTAATGGAAGTTGCCGTAAACAATAATGAAGAAGAATTAGTTTCTTTTTTCAAAACGACCGGAGCTGTAGAAGTTAACGTAATTGAAAAGCATTAATTAGATATGAAAAAGATATATAAAACAACACTATTATTAGGCATCACTGTCTTAGTGGCTTCTTGTCATAATAATAAAGCGCCAAATTATCAATACATGCCTAATATGTATGAGTCTGCAGGTTATGAAACTTATTCAGAATCTAATGCTTTTAAAAATGGTAAAGAAGCTCAGCTTCCTGTTGATGGAACGATCAACAGAGGGTTTGAACCTTATGAATATGAAAACTCAACAGCAGGTTATGAATTAGCGAAAGCGAATCTTAAATCTCCTTTAGCTGAAGCAGATAGAAATACTGATAAAGGGAAAGAGCTTTTTGATATTTATTGTATGACTTGCCATGGTGCATCTGGAAACGGTAAAGGTAAATTAGTGGAAAGAGAAAAATTCTTAGGAGTACCTAGTTATAGTGACAGGGTAATTACTGAGGGAAGTGTTTTTCATGTTGAAACTTATGGTTTAAACGCTATGGGTTCTCATGCAAATCAATTAAGTGTACATGAACGTTGGTTAGTTGCTGACTATGTTCTAAAACTTAAGAGCCAATTATAATTGTTGAACAAACTGATCGTAATAGATATGTATACATTTTCAAGTAAATTAAAAACTTTTTCATTCATCTTAATGGCCATTGGTATATTAGGAATTGGATATGGTTTTTACACTGCACCAAAAGATATTAAAGAGGTGGAATTAATGCTTGCTGCCGAAAGTCACGGTAGTCATGCAGAAGCTCCAAAAGCTTCACACGAAGTACATGGCGAAACAGCCGAACACTCTGTTGACGCAGTAGCAGAACACAAAGAACACACTGAACATTTAGAGCACGTTTTACACCAATTGCAAAACAAGCCTTGGGCTGCTTTTTATGTTGCTTGTATCTTTTTTATGTTGCTTTCAATGGGGGTTTTAGCATTTTATGCTATTCAACAAGTAGCTCAAGCAGGTTGGTCTCCAGTTCTATTTAGAGTTATGCAAGGAATAACAGCTTATTTACCTTATGGTTCTGTAGTTTTCTTTATCTTCTTAATTCTTTGTGGATTACATTTTAATCATCTATTTGTATGGTTAGGTGAAGGGGTTACTGATCCTAATAGTCCTAACTATGATGCGTTAATTGCAGGTAAGTCTGGATATTTAAACTTTCCTTTTTGGATTGTTAGAGCAGCTATCTTTTTAATAGGATGGAATATCTACAGATATTTCTCTGCTAAAAATTGTTTAGCTCAAGATGAAGCTAATGACGATTCTTTTTACAAAAAGAATTTCAATATTTCAGCTATATTTTTAGTATTCTTTATCGTTTCTGAGTCTATTATGTCTTGGGACTGGATTATGTCTATTGACCCACACTGGTTCAGTACATTATTTGGATGGTATGTATTTGCAAGTTTCTTTGTAAGTGGTATTACTATGATTGCTATGGTTACTTTATACTTAAAATCAAGAGGGTATTTAGAACATGTTAATACAAGTCATATTCATGATTTGGCTAAATTCATGTTTGGAATAAGTATTTTTTGGACTTATTTATGGTTTTCACAATTTATGTTGATCTGGTATGCTAACATTCCAGAAGAAGTTACTTATTTTATTACAAGAATAGAATTGTATAACTTGCCTTTCTTTGGAGCGGTAGCCATGAACTTTGTTTTTCCATTGTTGATTTTGATAAATACAGATTTCAAAAGAATCACTTGGGTACTTGTAATGGCAGGTATTGTAATTTTAGCAGGACATTATGTTGATTTCTTTAATATGATTATGCCAGGTACAGTAGGTGATCAATGGTTTATTGGTGTTTCCGAAATTGCATCTGTTCTTTTCTTCCTTGGATTGTTTATTTTTGCTGTTTTCACGGCATTAACTAAAACTCCTTTGTTGCCAAAAAGAAATCCATTTATAGAAGAGAGTAAACATTTTCATTATTAATTTAAAAGAAATAAACAGATGACAAGTTTGTTGGTAATTATAGTTTTAGTTTTATTAGCTGTTGCTTTATGGCAATTGACTAAAATATTTGATCTTACGCAAGTAGGTTCTACTTCGGATAGCTCTCAAGTGGCTACGGATGATGATAATAACGTACAAGGTTATTTGATGTTTGGATTCCTGGCTTTCATTTATATTTTTACAATCTACGGATTGTTTAAATGGGGAGGTTTAGTACTTCATACTCCAGCTTCAGCACATGGTGCTCAAGTTGATTATTTAATGAACATTACTTGGATTTTAATATTCGTTGTTCAAGCAATAACTCAAGTGCTTTTACATTATTTTGCTTTTAAATATAGAGGTAGAAAAGATCAAAAAGCATTGTATTTTGCTGATAACAATAAATTAGAAGCAATTTGGAGTGTTATTCCAGCTGTAGTTTTAGCAGGTTTGATTCTTTACGGTCTTTATGCTTGGACAAACATTATGTTTGTTGATGAAGATGAAGATGTTATTGTAATTGAACTATATGCTCAACAGTTTAAATGGACTGCAAGGTATGCTGGTGAAGATAATGTCCTTGGTAAAGCGAATGTTCGTTATATTGAAGGAATAAATACAGTAGGTATGGATGTAGCTGATCCTTATTCTCAAGATGATTTTGTTGCAAGTGAATTACACATACCTAAAGGTAAAAAAGTTCATTTCAAAATGAGATCTCAAGATGTACTGCACTCTGCTTATTTTCCACATTTTAGAGCACAAATGAACTGTGTTCCAGGAATGGTGACAGAATTTGCTTTTGAAGCAGTATATACTTCTGCTGAATATAGAGAGTTGCCTTATATGATTGAAAAAGTTGCGAAAATCAATGAAATCAGAGCTAAGAAAAATATTGAATTAGCAGCAAAAGGGTTAACTGCTCTTGATCCATATTCTTTTGATTATTTACTTATTTGTAACAAAATATGTGGTTCTTCGCACTATAACATGCAATTGAAAGTAGTTGTAGATACACCAGAAGATTATAAAATATGGTTGTCTGAAAAAGTAGCTTTAGTTAAAGAAATTAAAGCATCTAAAACAGAAGCGCCAGTAGAAGGTGGAACTATTATTGACTCTTCAAAAGTTAAGGATACAGTAGCTGTTTCTAAAATCGCTATGAAATAATTATTAAGAAAATTTAAAGTACAAATATATGTCAGCAGAAGGTCACGATCACGGACACGATCACGAACACGAACACCACCATAAAGACACTTTCATTACTAAATATATTTTTAGTATTGATCACAAAATGATTGCTAAGCAATACCTTATTACTGGTATTATTATGGGAGTTATTGGGGTTACTATGTCTTTGCTTTTTAGAATGCAATTGGCTTGGCCAGAGGAATCTTTCAAAATATTTAATGTATTATTAGGAGATAAATGGGCTCCAAACGGTGTTATGACTAATGATATTTATTTGTCGTTAGTAACAATACATGGTACCATAATGGTCTTTTTCGTTCTTACCGCTGGTTTAAGTGGAACCTTTAGTAATTTATTGATACCTCTTCAAATTGGGGCTAGAGATATGGCTTCAGGATTTATGAATATGATTTCTTATTGGTTATTCTTTTTATCAAGTGTAATCATGATTTGTTCTTTATTTGTTGAATCAGGACCTGCTAATGCGGGTTGGACAATATATCCGCCTTTAAGTGCATTGCCTCAAGCAATCTCTGGATCAGGATTAGGAATGACTTTATGGTTAGTGTCAATGGCAATTTTTATCGCATCTTCATTAATGGGATCTTTAAATTATATTGTAACTGTAATTAACCTAAGAACAAAAGGAATGTCTATGACAAGATTGCCTCTTACTATATGGGCTTTCTTTGTAACTGCTATTATTGGAGTGGTTTCATTTCCAGTTTTGTTATCTGCAGCATTATTATTGATTTTTGATAGAAGTTTTGGTACTTCATTTTTCCTTTCTGATATTTATATCGCTGGAGAAGTGTTACATTACCAAGGAGGTTCTCCAGTTTTGTTTGAACACTTATTCTGGTTCTTAGGACACCCTGAAGTATATATTGTTATCTTGCCTGCATTAGGAATCACTTCTGAAATCATTGCAACAAACTCTCGTAAACCAATTTTTGGATACAGAGCGATGATTATGTCAATTATTGCAATTGCATTCTTATCAACAATCGTTTGGGGTCACCATATGTTTATCTCAGGGATGAATCCATTCCTAGGATCTGTGTTTACTTTTACAACATTGTTAATTGCAATTCCTTCTGCTGTAAAAGCGTTTAACTATATTACTACACTTTGGAAAGGTAACTTACAATTGAATCCAGCGATGTTGTTTTCTATTGGTTTAGTTTCTACTTTTATCACAGGTGGATTGACAGGAATTATTCTTGGAGACAGTACTTTAGATATTAACGTTCATGATACTTACTTCGTAGTAGCTCACTTTCACTTAGTAATGGGTATTTCTGCTCTTTACGGAATGTTTGCTGGAGTTTATCACTGGTTCCCAAGAATGTTCGGAAGAATGTTGAATAAGAACTTAGGATATGTTCACTTTTGGGTAACTGCAATATGTGCTTATGGAGTTTTCTTCCCAATGCACTTTATTGGATTAGCTGGTTTACCAAGACGTTACTATACAAACACAAACTTTCCTTTGTTTGATGATTTACAAAATGTAAACGTATTGATTACAACTTTTGCCTTAATAGGTGGGGTTTTCCAATTAGTATTCTTGTATAATTTCTTTAGTAGTATTTTCTACGGTAAGAAATCAGTAATGAACCCTTGGAAATCAAATACTCTTGAATGGACTGCACCAGTTGAACATATGCATGGTAACTGGCCAGGTGAAATTCCAGAAGTACACAGATGGCCTTACGATTATAGTAACCCAAATCACGATGTAGATTTTGTTCCTCAAAATGTACCTATGAAACCGGGTGAAGAAGTATTACACCACTAGAATTTAAATATATTAAAAATGCCTTTCTAATTTTAGAGAGGCATTTTTATTTACGTGAAACTTTGTCATATCTTTGTTAAATGAATGAAAATTTAGACCCTACAACTAACGGTTATAATTCAGATGAATTTGATCTGGAAAAAAAATTAAGACCTTTATCTTTTGATGATTTTGCAGGACAAGATCAAATATTAGAAAATCTTAAAGTATTCGTTGAAGCAGCTAACCAAAGAGAAGAAGCCCTTGATCATACTTTATTTCACGGTCCTCCCGGTTTAGGAAAAACAACATTGGCTAATATTTTGGCTAATGAGTTGGGTGTTGGTATCAAGATCACTTCTGGGCCTGTATTGGACAAGCCGGGTGATTTAGCGGGTCTATTGACTAATCTAGAAGAAAGAGATGTCCTGTTTATTGACGAAATACATAGGCTTAGTCCCATAGTAGAGGAATATTTATATTCTGCTATGGAGGATTTTAAAATTGATATTATGATTGAATCTGGTCCTAATGCCAGAACAGTGCAAATCAATCTAAATCCATTTACCTTAATTGGTGCAACTACTCGTTCAGGATTATTAACGGCTCCAATGAGGGCTCGTTTCGGGATTTCTTCGAGATTACAATATTATACAACCGAGCTTTTAACTACAATTGTAGAAAGAAGTGCATCCATTTTAAAAATGCCTATATCGCTTGAAGCTGCTATCGAAATTGCAGGTAGAAGTAGAGGGACACCTCGTATAGCTAATGCATTGTTGCGTCGTGTACGTGATTTTGCTCAAATAAAAGGAAACGGTACGATTGACATTGAAATTGCACGCTATGCTTTAAGAGCTCTTAATGTCGATGCACACGGTTTGGATGAAATGGACAATAAAATTCTGATCACTATCATTGAAAAATTCAAAGGAGGTCCCGTTGGTTTGTCCACTTTGGCTACAGCTGTATCCGAAAGCAGCGAAACAATTGAAGAAGTATATGAGCCTTTCTTAATTCAAGAAGGATTTATTATGAGAACGCCTAGAGGAAGAGAAGTTACTGATAAAGCTTATAAGCACTTAGGAAAAGTAAATATAAATATTCAAGGAGGATTGTTTTAAAATTAAGGAGCTATATCCTTCTGTCCGCTTTATCTTTCCTTGCCTAAAGAAGTGAAGAAAAGGATATCGCTTCCATCAGGGCTAAAAACACAATTTAACTATTAAATATTATTTTATAAATTCTAAATCCAAATACACGCAGTTTATTAAATCCGAAGCCAAACGCCTCGGATTTTTATCTTGTGGTGTATCTAAAGCTGGTTTTCTGGAGCAGGAAGCGCCTCGGCTTGAGGATTGGCTTAAAAAGAATAGAAACGGCCAAATGTCCTATATGGAGAATAATTTTGACAAACGTTTAGATCCCACTTTATTAGTTGATGATGCTAAAAGTGTAATTTCACTTTTGTTGAATTATTACCCGTCAGAAATTCAAAATCAAGATTCGTATAAGATTTCAAAATATGCATACGGTCAAGACTACCATTTTGTAATTAAGGAAAAACTTAATGAATTACTGAATTCGATTCAGGAAAATATAGGGTCAGTAAGTGGTCGTGCTTTTGTGGATTCAGCTCCTGTTTTAGATAAGGCTTGGGCGGCAAAAAGCGGATTGGGTTGGATAGGTAAAAACAGTAATTTGTTAACCCAGAAAGTGGGTTCTTTCTATTTCATTGCTGAATTAATTATAGATTTGGACTTAGATTATGATAATGCAACTACAGATCATTGTGGAAGTTGTACCGCCTGTATTGATGCTTGTCCTACTGAAGCAATTGTATCACCATATGTTGTTGACGGCAGTAAATGTATCTCTTATTTTACCATTGAATTAAAGGAGAATCTTCCATTGGAAATGAAAGGACAATTTGATGATTGGGCTTTTGGATGTGACATATGTCAAGATGTTTGTCCTTGGAATAAATTTTCTAAGGCGCATAACGAACCCTTGTTTAATCCAAATCCTGAAATTTTATCAATGTCCAAAAGAGATTGGGAGGAAATTACCGAAGAAACCTTTAGAGTTGTTTTTAAAGACTCACCAATTAAAAGAACAAAGTTTAAAGGACTACAACGGAATATTGATTTCTTGAAATAATAGATTATATTTTTTGAACGTACAACATCTCTTTTTCGGTTTTAAATTAGTATTATTTTGAATGCTCATAAAATAAAAGCGTATTTATTTTCCGTTTGTTAGAAGTTTTTTTTAAATTTATAGTTAACTAAATCCATTTATTATGACTGTAAATCAATTATTAAGCATAAAAGGGAATAAAATTCATTCAATAGTTTCTACTATCACGGTGTATGACGCACTAAAAGTTATGGGGGAAAAAAATATTGGGGCGGTTTTAGTAATTGAGGATAATATTCTAAAGGGCGTTTTGTCTGAAAGGGATTATGCTCGTAAAATTGTTCTAAAAAACAAGGCCTCTAAAGATACTTATGTATATGAAATTATGGAAACGGATGTGGAAACAGTGAAACCAACAGACGATTTGGATTATTGTATGGAATTAATAACCACTAAAAGAGTCCGACATTTACCTGTATTAGTTGATGATTTAGTTGTTGGTATCATATCTATTGGTGATGTAGTGAAAGCGATAATGGAAATTCAGAAAAACACTATTGAATATTTAGATTCATATATCCATGGCATAAAAGCATAAAGTAATACTCAAATTATATTTGTAAATAGCTGTAAGTTAATACAGCTATTTTTTTTGTGTTAAAATGAATTTTTGAATCTTATAAAAGAATAGTATAAAAGCTTACTTTTTAAGTCAACTCTTATATCTTTGTATACTAGTTAAAATAGAATAAAATGAACAAAAACAGCAAAAGAAGAGAAGCTTTATTATATCATGCTAAGCCCACTCCAGGGAAAATACAAGTAGTTCCAACAAAGAAATATGCCACACAAAGAGATTTATCTTTAGCGTATTCACCGGGTGTTGCCGAGCCTTGTCTAGAAATTGCAAAAGATGTTAATAATGTTTATAAATATACAGCCAAAGGGAATTTAGTTGCAGTAATTACAAACGGTACAGCCGTTTTAGGGTTAGGGGACATTGGACCTGAAGCTTCTAAGCCCGTTATGGAAGGGAAAGCACTATTGTTTAAAATCTTTGCTGATATTGATGTTTTCGACATTGAAGTGGATGCTAAGGATATAGATAAGTTCATAGAAACAGTAAAAGCAATTGCCCCAACATTTGGAGGAATTAATTTAGAGGATATCAAAGCGCCGGAATCATTTGAAATTGAAAGGCGTTTGGTGGAAGAATTGAATATACCTGTAATGCATGATGATCAGCATGGTACAGCAATTATATCTTCTGCAGCACTTTTAAATGCTCTTGAATTAGCTGATAAAGAAATTGAAAAAGTAAATGTAGTTGTGTCCGGAGCAGGATCTGCAGCTTTGGCATGCGCAAATTTATACGTGTTATTAGGAGTAAACAGGGAAAGTATTATCATGTTTGATAAAGACGGTGTTCTATCAAAAGACAGAACCGATCTATCTCCATTACAACAAAAATACGCAAATGGTGCAAAAGGAATTCTTTTAGGTGATGCTCTTAAAGGAGCTGATGTGTTTTTAGGTCTTTCTGCAGGAAATGTACTTACTCCTGAAATGTTACTTGGGATGGCTAATGACCCCATTGTTTTTGCAATGGCAAACCCAGACCCAGAAATTGAATATAATTTAGCAATTGCAACTCGGAAAGACATTATTATGGCTACGGGAAGATCTGATCATCCTAATCAAGTTAATAATGTATTAGGTTTCCCTTATATTTTTAGAGGAGCTTTAGATGTGCGTGCTACAAAAATTAATGAAGCTATGAAAATGGCTGCTGTTAGAGCATTAGCTTTATTAGCAAAAGAGTCTGTTCCTGAGCAAGTAAATATTGCTTATGGAGAAACTAAGTTAAATTTTGGTAGGGATTATATTATACCAAAACCTTTTGACCCAAGATTAATAACGATAGTGGCACCTGCTGTTGCGAAAGCGGCAATGGAATCAGGTGTAGCTTTAAATCCTATTACGGATTGGGCTAAATATGAAGAAGAGCTTTTAGATCGTTTAGGCCATGATAATAAAATGGTTCGATTGATTACCAATAGGGCTAAAATGGATCCTAAAAGAATTGTTTTTGCTGAAGCCGATCATTTAGATGTTCTTAAAGCAGCTCAAATTGTACTTGAAGAAGGTATAGGAATACCTGTTTTATTGGGTAACAAAGAGATAATCTTAGAGTTGAAAGAAGAACTTGGTTTTGAAGCTGATGTTGAGATTATTGATCCAAAAATTAATGAAGAAAATGACAGAAGAAATAGGTTCGCTAATAAATATTGGGAATCTAGAAAAAGAAGAGGTGTTTCTTTTTTAGATGCTCAAAAATTAATGCGTGAACGTAACTTTTTTGCAGCAATGATGGTTAATGAAGGTGATGCTGACGGATTAGTTTCTGGACATTCTAGAAGTTACTCTTCAATATTGAAACCAATGTTGCAACTTATCGATAAAGCACCCGGGGCTTCTATTGTAGCAACTACAAATATGATGATGACTGCCCGTGGCCCTATGTTTTTATCAGACACCGCCATAAATATTAATCCTACCGCTGACGATTTAGCTAAAATCGCTATTATGACTGCTAAAACTGCCAGAATGTTTGGGGTAGAACCAGTGATTGCAATGGTTTCGTATTCAAATTTTGGTTCGTCTACTAACCCTGGTGCTGCAAAAGTTAGGGAGGCAGTGACTTATTTGCATAAGAATTTTCCGGATATGATTATAGATGGTGAAGTTCAGGCTGATTTTGCATTGAATCCAGAAATGTTAAAAGAGAAATTTCCGTTTTCTAAATTGGCGGGTAAAAAAGTAAACACTTTAATTTTTCCAAACTTAGAATCAGCAAATATTACCTATAAATTATTAAAAGAGTTAAATAAAGTGGACTCTATTGGGCCAATTATGTTAGGGATGGGAAAACCAGTCCACATTTTTCAGTTAGGTGCAAGTGTTGAGGAAATGGTAAATATGGCAGCAATTACAGTTATTGACGCCCAAGAAAAGCAAAAGAAAAAAAACACTTCTATTAAGTAATTGTTTTATTTTTTAGATAGATTACGGAGTAAAGAAAAAGGGATACATTTGGTTTATAAATTTGATAAATGATTACACATATACAAGGGAAATTAGTTGAGAAAACACCTACGCAAGTAGTAATTGATTGTGGCGGAGTTGGTTATCACGTGAATATTTCACTGCATACTTTTTCCTTGCTCCCTAATGCAGATTTTATAAAATTGTTTACCCATCTTCAAGTAAAAGAAGATTCGCATACTTTATATGGTTTTGTTGAAAAATCAGAAAGAGAAATTTTTAAATTGTTGTTATCCGTTTCTGGTATTGGAGCAAATATTGCCAGGACGATGTTGTCCTCATTAGACCCGAAACAAATTACAAATGCAATAGCTTCAGCTGACGTGGTAACTATTCAATCTATAAAAGGAATAGGTAGTAAAACGGCTCAAAGAGTAATTCTTGATTTGAAAGAAAAAGTATTGAAATTGTACGATTTGGATGAAGTTTCAATAACTTTAAACAATACAAATAAAGATGAAGCGTTATCTGCTATGGAGGTTTTAGGTTTTGTTCGAAAAACTTCGGAAAAAGTAATTGATAAAATTGTAAAAGAGGACCCCGAAGCTTCGGTTGAATCAATAATTAAGAAAGCACTAAAAATATTATAAAAAATACTCGAAAAAACGATATATAGATGCATAGATTTCGTGTTTTTTTGATGGTTTTATTTTGTGGTTTTGTAACACAAGCTCAAGTAAAACAAGAAGCTCAGGATACTATTAATGCCGGTTTTGCTCTGGGTAAAGTTCAAATAAAAAACCCCAAAAGTATCCTTTCCGCTTACACATATGACCCCGCTACTGACAGGTATATTTATACCAATACAGTTGACGGGTTTTCTATTAATTACCCAATAGTATTAACTCCAGATGAATATCAAAAGTTAGTGTTGAAAGAATCTATGCGTGATTATTTCAAACTAAAAGGTGATGCCATTGATGGAAAAAAAGAGGGAAGTGAAGAGGCAAAGAAAGATTTATTGCCTAGATATTATATAAAATCCGGTCTTTTTGAGTCTATTTTTGGAAGTAATACCATTGATGTGAAACCTACGGGTTCTGTAGAAATGGATTTAGGCGTGCGATACACAAAACAAGACAATCCTTCTTTTTCACCTAGAAACAGATCTAATTTGTCTTTTGATTTTGATCAAAGGATAAGCATGAGTTTGATGGGGAAAGTGGGGACACGTCTTCAAGTAAATGCTAATTATGATACGCAGTCAACATTTGCTTTTCAAAATTTAATCAAATTAGAATACACTCCTTCTGAAGATGATATTATTCAAAAAATAGAAGTTGGAAATGTGAGTATGCCTTTAAATAGCTCTTTAATTAGAGGAGCGCAAAGTTTATTTGGTGTAAAGACACAATTACAATTTGGTAAAACCACGATAACTGGGGTTTTCTCTGAGCAAAAATCCCAAACTAAAAGCGTCGTTTCCCAAGGTGGAGGAACGATTCAAGATTTTGATATGTTTGCTTTAGATTATGATAATGACAGACACTTTTTCCTGTCACAATATTTTAGAAGCAGGTATGATGAATCTTTAAAAAATTATCCTTTTATCGATAGCAGGGTTCAGATTTCGCGTTTAGAAATTTGGGTAACCAATAAACAAACAAGAGTAAGTACAACAAGCAATAATCTAAGAAACATCATTGCGCTTCAGGATTTAGGTGAAGCCCAATTGACTGGTATGGTTGATAATGAAGTGGTGGTTTTAGATCCATCTACCGGGATGTTTGTTAATCCTGTTGATTCTCCTTCAGATAATAAAAATAATAAATTTGACCCAGGGTTAATTAAAACCAATAGCGGGTTGTTAAATAATAACATTCGTGAAATTGTTACTTCAAGTTCTGGATTTAATGCCAGTGTAAGTGAAGGACAGGATTATTCGAAGCTGGAAAACGCAAGGAAATTAAATGCTAATGAATATTCATTTAATGCGCAATTGGGATATATTTCGTTGCAACAAAGATTGGCTAATGACGAAGTTCTAGCAGTTGCCTATCAATATACTATTGGAGATCAGGTTTATCAGGTGGGGGAATTTGGTAATGATGGAGTAGATGCTACTGTTGTAACCGGAAATACTCCTTCAAATCAGGCAATTATTACTCAAAGTTTGATTTTGAAAATGCTGAAAAGCAATTTAACCAATGTCAAAAATCCGGTTTGGAACTTGATGATGAAAAATATCTATCAAATCCCTGGTGCTTACCAAATAAAACAGGAAGATTTTAGATTCAATATACTTTATACTGATCCGTCACCAATAAATTATATATCTGAAGCTAAAGATGCTGCCGGTAATCCAGTACCTTTTCCATCTAATCCTACGGTAGATAATAAAATTAAAGACACTCCTTTACTTAAAGTGTTTAATTTAGATAAATTAAATTACAATAATGATCCGCAAACTGGTGGAGATGGATTTTTTGATTTTATGCCTGGATTAACAATAGACTCTCAATACGGGCGTATTATGTTTACTACTAAAGAACCTTTTGGGGAATTGTTGTTTTCTAAATTGAAAAACCCTAATTCTGTAGAAAATTATAATGATGCCAGTTCGTATAACCAAAATCAGAAAAAGTATGTTTTTAGAAATATGTACCGTAATACGCAGTCAGGCGCTTTACAAGACAGTGAAAAAAATAAATTTCTTTTAAGAGGAAAATACAAATCAACTGGTGGAGATGGTATTCCTATTGGGGCATTTAATGTGCCTAGGGGTTCAGTAGTAGTTACTGCTGGAGGTAGGATTTTAGTTGAAGGGATTGATTATAGTGTGAATTATCAATTTGGAATAGTGCAAATTCTAGACCCATCACTTCAGGCTTCTAATACTCCAATTAATGTTTCATTAGAAAACAATTCTATTTTTGGGCAACAGGTAAGAAGATTTGCCGGGGTTAATGTAGAGCATAAAATTTCAGACAAGTTTTTAGTTGGTGCCACTTTCTTGAAAATGTCTGAGAAGCCGTTTACTCAAAAGTCAAGTTTTGGTCAGGAATCTGTAAACAATACCATCTTTGGGTTCAATACTAATTATTCAACAGAAGTTCCTTTCTTTACAAGATTGGTAAACAAACTGCCAAATATAGATACTGATGTACCATCGAACCTTTCTGTAAGAGGAGAAATTGCTTTTTTGAAACCAGATACGCCAAAAGCAGATCGTTTTGAAGGCGAATCGACCATTTATGTGGATGATTTTGAAGGCTCTCAATCTACTATTGATATGCGTTCAGCATACGCTTGGAGTTTAGCATCTACACCTGACAAAAACGCAAGGAGTACCTATGATTTCAATGCATCAGCAAACGATTTGAGTTATGGGTTTAAAAGAGCTAGGTTGTCTTGGTATTCTATAGATCCAATATTTTACACCCAAAAACCATCTGGGATTTCTAATAATGATTTGTCTTTTAATACTACCCGAAGAATATATAGCGAGGAGCTTTACCCATTAACGGATATCGCTCAAGGACAAACCCAAGTTGTAAATACTTTAGATTTGAGTTATTATCCTTCTGATAGGGGGGCTTATAATAATAGTTTGAATGTGGGATTAAATCCAAAGGATAACTTTGGAGGAATAATGAGAGCTATCAATTCAACAAATTTTGAACAAGGGAATGTAGAATATATCCAGTTTTGGATACTAGATCCTTATGTAGGAAAGGGAGCAATTGCTCCAAGTAATGATGGTAAAATTTATTTCAATTTAGGAGAGATTTCAGAAGATATTTTGAAAGACGGTAGGAAACAATATGAAAACGGACTAGGGCCTGATCAAATATTAGTAAATCCACAGCCTTTATGGGGTAATGTTCCTGCTTCACAATCTTTAATTTATGCTTTTGATACAAATCAAGATACTCGTGCTAATCAAGATATAGGACTGGACGGATTGAGAGATACTGAGGAAGGATCCGTTTATACTAATTATGCATCTGATCCTGATCCAGCTGCAGATAATTATACCTTTTATTTAAATACAACAGGGAACATTATTGAGCGTTATAAAAAATACAATGGAGTTGACGGAAATTCAGTAGTTGACGTTTCAGATCCTAATAGAGGTTCAACTACCGCGCCAGATGTAGAAGATATAAACAGAGATAACACTATGAATACAATTAATGCTTATTATGAATATAGCATTAATGTTTTGCCTAATATGGCAATAGGTCAGAATTACATAACTGATATTAGAAATACTCAGGTTACATTGCCTAATGGAGAAACTACTGATTCAAGATGGATTCAGTTTAAAATTCCTGTTTCACAACCGGAAAACACAATAGGGAATATCTCTGATTTCAGATCAATACGATTTATGAGAATGTTTATGACTGGTTTCAGTCAAGATGTTACCGTTCGTTTTGGAGCATTGGATTTAGTAAGAGGTGATTGGAGAAGATTTACAAATGCTCTTGATTTTAATGATTTGAACGTAGCAGATGATAATACAGATTTAGATGTTTTTGCGGTTAATGTTCAAGAGAATAATCAAAGGTGTCCAATCAACTATATTATTCCTCCGGGGGTACAAAGGGAACAATTGTTTAATAATAATACTTTAATAAATCAAAACGAACAATCGTTGTCTTTAAGAGTTTCAGGAGATGGTTTAGAACCAAATGACTCAAGAGCTGTTTTTAAAAATGTAAGTATTGATATGCGTCAATTCAAAAAATTAAAGATGTTCTTACATGCTGAATCACTGCCTGGCGAAACTACGCTAAGAGACGATCAAATGATTGGATTTATTCGTTTCGGTAATGATTTTACCCAAAACTTTTACCAAGTTGAAATCCCTTTAAAAGTAACAACACCTTCTTCATCATCTGTATCAGATTGTGCTCCATTAAGTGCGGAAGCGGTATGGCCTGAAGATAATAAAATCGATTTGTCACTGGATTTGTTAACTCAGTTAAAAATCCAAGCGATGAGTATAGATTTAAGCTCGTTACCTGCTGATGGAATTTATTATCAAAATGAAGATGCTCTTGATCCTTCTTTAGCTGGAAAATCAAATAAATTAAGAATAGGGATAAAGGGAAATCCTAATTTTGGATTAGTGAGAACCTTAATGGTAGGTGTGAAAAGCAATGAAACGCATCAAGATATCAAAGGAGAGGTGTGGTTCAATGAACTGCGTCTGGCCGATATGGATAACCAAGGCGGAATGGCTGCGGTATTGAATATAGATTCAAATTTTGCTGATTTTGCGACAATATCCGCAACTGGTAAAAAGAGTACTGTTGGTTTTGGAGCTTTAGAACAAGGACCAAATGAAAGAAGTCGTGAGGATATTAAGCAATATAATATTGTAACGAATATTAATTTGGGTAAGTTACTGCCATCAAAATGGGGTATTAATTTACCATTCAATTATGCAGTTGGAGAAGAAATAATTACTCCAGAATACGATCCTTTTAATCAAGATATAAGGTTAAAACAACTGTTAAATGAAACTACGGATGCTGCAACAAAAAACAATTACACGAATAGAGCAATTGATTATACGAAACGAACAAGTATCAATTTTATTGGAGTAAGAAAACAAAGAAGTCCTGAGCAAAAACAACACGTTTATGATCCTGAAAATTTCACTTTCTCACAATCCTATAATGAGGTTCAAAGACATGATTTCGAAATTGAAAATTATGAAGATCAGCAAACGCGTACTTCGGTAGATTATGCATATAGTTTTCAGCCTAAATCAATAGAGCCGTTCAAGAAAACGGAATTCATGAAAAAAAGCACTTATTGGAAAATGTTAAGTGATTTTAACTTTAATTATTTACCGTCAAATATTACGTTCAATTCAAATATTATCAGGCAATTCAATCGTCAACAATTTAGACAGGTTGATGTAGAAGGAATTGGACTTGATCCATTATACAGAAGAAATTTTGCATTTAACTATCAATATGGATTTAATTATAATCTTACGAAATCTTTGAAATTAAACTATACTGCTTCATCAAGTAATATTGTGAAAACGTATTTAAATTCAGATAACGAACCTATTGATAGTTTCTCCATTTGGGACAGTTATTGGAACATTGGTGATCCAAATCAGCACATGCAACAACTTGTCTTGAATTATGAGATTCCAATTAATAAAATCCCTTTATTTAGTTTTGTAAAAGCAAATTTCACCTATACTGGAGATTATAGCTGGCAACGCGCATCTAATGGATTGTCAGAAATTCAAATTAGAGGGACATCTTATAATTTAGGGAATACGGTACAAAATGCAAGCTCTTCTAATTTAAACGCTTCGTTTAATATGGAGATGCTTTATAAATATTTAGGGATATCTAAAGCAGGTAAAAATTCAGGAAGTAAGCCTAAAGCTGTTGCTCCTAAACCAGGAGAAAAAATAGTAAAAGCTAATACGAATCAAGAGGCTAAAAGCAACCCTTTCGTTGATGGTTTTATGGGAGTTTTAACCAGTGTTAAAAACATTCAAATAAATTACACGGAGAATAACGGTACAATATTGCCTGGTTATTTGCCAGGTGTAGGTTTTTTGGGATCTTCAAGACCGTCATTAGGGTTTATTTTTGGGAGTCAAGATGATGTCAGGTATGATGCCGCCAGAAATGGATGGTTGACTAGTTACAAAGAGTTCAATCAGAATTTTTCTCAGGTTTCCAATAAGTTATTTAAAGCGACAGCAAATGTTGATTTATTTCCGGATTTGAAAATTGATTTGACAGCAGATCGTTCTTTATCTGAAAATTTCTCGGAACAATATGATGTTGAAAGCGGAAATTACAACTCGCGTTCTCCATACAGTTACGGTCTTTTTTCAATTTCTACTGTTTTAATAAAAACCGCATTTTCAACAAGTGATGAAATAACTTCTGCTGCCTTTGATGATTTTAGAAGTAATAGGCTTGATGTTGCTAATAGATTAGCGTTACAACGTGGAATTGATATAAACAATCCTTTAAATTTAGATGCGGAAGGCTATCCTGTAGGGTATGGAAAAAACAATCAAGCGGTATTGTTACCTTCATTTTTAGCAGCTTATTCCGGCAATAGTGCTTCGAATGTTTCACTTGGTATCTTTAGAGATTTTCCAATACCAAACTGGGCTGTTAAGTATAACGGATTAATGCGTTATGAAATCTTCAAAAAGAATTTCAGACGCTTCTCATTGCAGCATAATTATAGAGCTTCTTATACTATTAATGCATACAGGTCTAATTTTGAATACGACAAAGATCCAAACGGTGTTGATGCAGGTGGGAACTTTTTCAATAAAACCATTATGTCTAATATCAATTTAGTGGAACAGTTTAGCCCGTTAATTAGAATGGATTTCGAATTAAAAAGTTCGTTAAAACTACTTGCCGAAGTTAAAAAAGATCGTGCTTTATCAATGAGTTTTGACAATAATTTATTGACTGAAGTAAAAGGAATCGAATATGTGGTAGGACTAGGGTATCGTTTTAAAGATGTGATTTTTACATCTAGATTAGCAGATAATCCTTCAGGGATTATAAAAGGAGATATTAATGTAAAGGCTGATCTTTCATATCGAAATAATCAAACCATTGTGCGTTATTTAGATTATAATAAGAATCAGTTGGCGGGAGGGCAAAATATCTGGTCTATAACATTCAAGGCTGATTATTCATTTAGTAAAAACCTTACGGCTATTTTCTATTATGATCATTCTTTTTCGAAAGCAGTTATATCGACCTCTTTTCCTCTGACAAATATTCGTTCAGGCCTAACTCTTCGTTATAATTTCGGAAATTAATTTATTAAAATCTAAACAAGTTTTAGATAGAAGATTGTTACATTTGCGCAACTAAAATTAAATTATCAATAATCAAATAGAATTTATATGAACATACCAGCGAATTTAAAGTATACAAAAGATCACGAATGGATTAGTTTAGAAGGAGATGTTGCAACAGTAGGAATTACTCATTTCGCTCAGAAAGAATTGGGAGACATCGTATATGTTGAAGTTGAAACTTTAGACCAAACTTTAGAAAAAGACGAGGTTTTTGGAACTGTAGAAGCAGTAAAAACTGTTTCTGATTTATTTCTTCCTTTAGCTGGAGAAATTATAGAATTTAATGATGCATTAGAAAGTAAGCCAGAAACAGTTAACGCTGATCCTTATGGTGCTGGATGGATGATTAAAATAAAAGTAGCGGATGTTGCTGATTATGATTCATTACTTTCAAGTGAAGCATACAAAGAACTTATTGGTGCATAAAAATATTTTTTTTTGGATTGCTATTTCGTGGACAGGAATTGTGTCCTTTTTATGTTTAGTACAATCCAGTGATATTCCAGCTGTCAGCATTTTAAATTTAGATAAATTAGTTCATGTTTTTTTTCATTTTCTAATTACCCTACTTTGGTTTTTGTATTTAAAAAAACAAGTAAAGCCGGAGAGTAATTATTTGCCTTGGAAAATACCATTCTTCTTTTCTGTTTTTTTTGGAATCGGAATCGAAGTGTGTCAAGAGTTGTTTACAACTACAAGAAAAGCTGATGTGTTTGATTTTTTAGCCAATTTATCTGGAGCAATTTTGGCTGTAATAGTCATAATGGGTTATAGTAAGATTAAGAATAAATGAAGTTATAAATTATGAAAAATCCTGTTTCAACAGGATTTTTTTTGTTTTATAGAGATTACATCATTTTCTTTTTTTAGAAACATTGATTTTTATCGAATAATATAATGCTTTAAAAGAGGATTAAAATCTAATTGTTTAATTTCTGTTTTTGTGTTTTTTAAATGTATTTTTGTTCTAACTTAGAAATCATGTAATTATGGATGTCAGACAGTATTTAGATTCTACTTATTTGAAAACGGCAAAACAAGCCGGTCTCAATGAAAGTGAGAATTTAATTGTGGTTAAGGGATTTATTCAAGAAGCAATTGAGGAACGTTTTAAGCTAATTATGATTCGTCCTGAAATGGTTTCTTTGGCGAAAGCAATGGTTAATAATGCCAATTCAAATTTAGACATAGGCACAGTAATCGATTTTCCTAATGGTATTTCAACTATAGAAGACAAATTAACTGAAGCAAAACAAGCAATAGCTGATGGCGCGGATGACTTAGATTTTGTTTGTAATTATGTAGCCTTTAAAGAAGGGGATGTGGATCTTGTGAAAGAAGAAATTTTTAAGGGAACACAGCTTGGGCTAGAGCATAAAAAGGTTGTGAAATGGATTATTGAGGTTGCAGCTCTCAATGACAAACAAATTATTCAATTGTCCGCTTTGATTAAAAATGTGGTTATTTTGAATTTCGACGAAAGTCTTTATTCTTCTGTTTTTGTGAAATCATCAACTGGGTTTTATCAGACTCAAAATAACGAGCCTAACGGGGCTACTTTACCGGCGATTGTTATGATGTTAGAAAATGCTTCGCCGTTGCCTGTAAAAGCCGCCGGAGGAGTTAGAACTTATGATGAGGCTGTAGAGATGATTCAGTTAGGTGTAAAGCGAATAGGCACGTCTGGAGCTAAGGCAATTGCAAATGGTCAAAATTCAAATTTTGAATATTAAAATACAATAATAATTTATATAAAATAAGTACACATAAATCTCGTTCTTTGTTCAAATGAGGCACTGTGTTTTCTATACCAAACAAATTACAATA
This sequence comes from Flavobacterium sp. K5-23, assembly GCF_023278045.1. NCBI lineage: Bacteria > Pseudomonadati > Bacteroidota > Flavobacteriia > Flavobacteriales > Flavobacteriaceae > Flavobacterium > Flavobacterium sp. K5-23. The sequence goes on along the minus strand of NZ_CP056783.1, from coordinate 385,456 downwards.
CATATGAAAAAAGTTTTATTGGCTTTATTTTTATCGCTTTATTCTTTTATATCTTATTCACAGGAAGTAGGTAATAATACTAATCAATTATCAAATTCATCCGAACGGTTTCCTGTTTTTTCGAATTGTAGTAGTTTGTCATCATTAGCATTAGAGCGTTGTTTTTATAGTGAAGTTCAAGATTTTGTATTTATAAATTTTGAAGTGCCTCCGCATTTGAAACAAAATAATAGTATTGATAGTTTTAAAGTATTATTTGAAGTGGACACCAATGGATCTTTCAAAGTGATTTATGTTAATGCCCCGGACGAGGAATTAATTAAGGAGACTAAAAGAGTTTTTAATAAATTTCCAAAAATAGGACCGCCTACTTATAATGGAAAGCCTACTTATTCAAGATATACAATTAATATTAACATCCCATTGAAGAGTTCAGAACAATTAGCGGCTCAAATACTAGCTAATTCTGACTTGGTTTATAAAGCTACAAAGCCTCTTACGGAACTCGATAGTATCATTTATAAAAAATATAATGGCCCTGAGTATGATAGTCATTTAAATATTCCTTTTTCTCATAGTTATTATTCTCAATTTGACTCTTCATTGAATAGAGTAGGGAGTAATAATCATACGGCTTCAAAACCATATACCTATCTTGAGGTTTCTAAATATTATGATTTAAAAGAGGTTAATAAAGGACTGAGAAAAGAGGCTTCTGGATGGTGGGCTAGAAAATTATGGAATGAAAACACAGTTGAAATACAAGGAGAAGGGTATTGGTTTACTGTTAACCCAATTTTGGATTTGCAGGTAGGGACTTCCTCTGATTCGGATTCCTATACCTATGTGAATACCCGTGCAATTAATTTTCGTGGTGGGCTAGGGAGTCAACTTAATTTCACCACTACAGTTTTTGAAAGTCAAGGAAGATTTGCTGATTATTTCAATCGATATGCGAATTCTATAAGACCTCAAGGAGGTAATCCTGCCATTATACCGGGTATGGGAATTGCAAAACATTTTAAAACAGATTCCTATGATTTTCCTTTGGCTGAAGCTAATTTGACTTTTGCGCCAAATAAGCACATTGATATGCAAATGGGTTATGGCCGAAATTTTATTGGGGATGGTTATCGCTCAATATTGGTAAGTGATGGAGCTAGTCCGTATCCTTATTTTAAATTAAACACTAATTTTTGGAAGTTAAAATACACCAATACTTATATGTGGCTTAAAGATGTTCGTCCTGAGGCGACTCTTGAGCGTACTTATGCCACAAAATTCATGGCTAATCATTATTTGAGTTGGAATGTTTCAAACAAATTGAATCTTGGTTTTTTTGAGTCGGTAATTTGGACTAATACTAACGATAGAGGGTTTGATATGAGTTTTGTGAATCCGCTTATTTTTTATCGTTCAGTGGAATTTGCATCTTCGGCGAGAACTGGAAATGCACTGTTAGGTTTGACCTTGAAATACAAATGGAATAATCAGATAAATTTTTACGGGCAATTTTTATTAGACGAATTTTCATTAGGAGATATTAAGGCTAGAGATAATAGTTGGAAAAACAAATACGGGTATCAGTTAGGGGTTAAATATTATAATGCATTTCATGTTGACAAATTACTCTTACAGTTAGAATATAATCTGGCACGTCCTTATCTCTATTCCCATAGTGCTCCTATAACTAACTATGGGCATAATAATCAAAGCCTTGGGCATCAATGGGGAGGTAATTTCAATGAATTAATCGCTATTGGTCGATATCATAAAGGCAGGTTTTTTGCTGATGCTAAAGTTACAATTGGTACACGTGGATTAGATTTTAACACCACTGAGGATAGTTTTAATTATGGAGGGGATATCTATAAAGATTATGATGAGAAAAGACCGTTTGACAGTGGTGTTAAAGTAGGACAGGGTAATAAAACTTCAGTTTTCATTGCTGACATTCAAGGAGGGTATTTGATAAATCCTACAACAAATCTTAAGCTTTTTGGAAGTTATATATATCGAAATTTCGATCCGTCAACAAACACTTTGTCTACTTTTAAAGAAAATACATCTTGGTTTACCATTGGTTTAAGAGCGGATGTATTTAATTGGTATTTTGATTATTAATAGGTGTAGTTAATTAATGATGTTGATTTATTTTAAAATCTAAATTCTTCATCCTTACTTTTCCAATCTAATGTGTATCTTTGCGCCAGTTTTAAAATTCAAAATAAAAACCGCATTGAACGCTACATCAAATACATTTTCCCTTAAAACGGTTTTTTCAGATTTTAAAGAAATCACTAAAGCTGGTCTGGCAATAAGCGTATTGTTTTCATCTATTGCAGGCTATATGCTTGGTTTTAATAGTGAGAATCCGTTTCAATGGTCCGTATTAGTAATGCTTGCTATTGGTGGGTATTGTATGGTGGGAGCTTCTAATGCTTTTAATCAAGTAATTGAAAAGGATTTAGATTCTTTGATGGACAGGACTAAAAATCGTCCAGTGCCTTCAGGAAGAATGTCTTCAAATACTGCGTTGCTGGTGGCTAGTTTACTTGCTATTATTGGAATTGCTCTTTTATATGCTATTAATCCAAAGACAGCAATGTTTGGTGCGATATCAATATTCTTATATACGAGTGTTTATACGCCGCTGAAAACAATGACTTCTTTGTCGGTTTTTGTAGGTGCGTTTCCTGGAGCCATTCCTTTTATGTTAGGTTGGGTTGCGGCTACGGGAGATTTTGGAATCGAAGCAGGGACTTTATTTTTAATTCAGTTTTTCTGGCAGTTCCCTCATTTTTGGGCAATAGGATGGTTTTTATATGAAGATTATGAAAAAGCAGGTTTCTTTATGCTTCCTACGGGAAAGAAAGATAAAGGGACGGCATTACAGGTGATATTGTATACTGTTTGGCTTATAGTGGCTTCTTTACTACCTTCTTTAGGATATACAGGTAAATTGTTTATATCGCCTATAGCGGCTATTCTAGTTTTTTTATTGGGACTTTGGATGCTTTTTTATTCAGTGCAATTATACAAATTAAGAACGCCAAAAGCGGCAAGAACACTGATGTTAGTCAGTGTGTCTTATATTACTTTGTTACAGTTGATTTATATTATTGATAAATTTTTAAGATAGTTATGGAAATGACAATGACAGTAGACGAACATAATGCAAGAACAGCAAGATCATATAAATTGATATTGTTGTTTGCGATGGTTAGTATGACTATGATGTTTGCAGGGATTACAAGTGCTTTTGTGGTTAGTAAATCTAGAGCGGACTGGTTGAAAGATTTTGAATTGCCTACGGCATTTTATTTTAGCACAATTGCAATTATTGTGTCTAGTGTAACCTTTCATTTGGCAAAAAAAGCAATACAAAAAAACAATCAAAGTGCGACCACTATTTTTCTTTTAGCTACCTTAGCATTAGGAATATTGTTTGTGGTTACTCAATTTGTTGGTTTTGGTCAAATAGTGGAAAACGGATATTATTTTACGGGAAGCGAAAGTTCTATCACGACAACATTTTTATATATTGTAACACTTGTGCACTTAATTCACCTTGCGGGAGGGTTGATTTCACTATTAATTATAATTTATAATCATTTTAAACAAAAATACAATTCTACTCAAACTCTTGGAATAGAACTAGGTGCGATGTACTGGCACTTTCTTGATTTCTTGTGGGTTTATTTATTTTTGTTTTTATATTTCTTTAAATAAGAAAAAAACGTAAATTTGGGAACTTTTTAACGAATAACTTTTATGGGATCGACAGTTACTACTGCAAATAGTGAAGAAAAAACTTGGGGAGGCGGCAATGAGCCAATGGGAGCAAGTTATGGTAAATTAATGATGTGGTTTTTTATCGTATCAGATGCCTTAACGTTCTCTGGATTTTTAGCAGCTTACGGTTTTTCTAGATTTAAATTTATTGAAACTTGGCCATTGGCCGATGAAGTGTTTACACACTTTCCATTTATGCACGGAGTATCTGCTCCAATGTATTATGTGGCATTAATGACTTTTATTTTGATTTTTTCATCTGTAACAATGGTTTTGGCCGTTGACGCAGGTCATCAAATGAAAAAAAACAAAGTTGTTATTTATATGTTTTTAACCATCATCGGTGGTTTGATATTCGTAGGTTCTCAAGCATGGGAATGGAAGAATTTCATCAAAGGTGAATATGGTGCGATTGAAACAACTGGAGGTAGTTTACTACAGTTTGTGGATAAAGAAGGACATCGTGTTGCTTTAGCTGATTTTGCTGCAACATTGCCTGAAGAAAGAGTACAACACGCTTCAAGTAAAGGAGCTTGGTTTGTAAGCGAATCTGCTTTGCCAACTTACTCTATTGCTGAAGTTCAAGCTGGTTTCAAAGCACATCCGGATTTATTAATCAGAACCGAGGTGATTACAAAAGACAAGAAAAAAACAGTTCTTTCAAGAGAAGAATCTGTAATGAGGTTATCTCAAGCAGCTTATGTTGTTGAAGGTGCTAATCTTGTAAGGAATGAGTATGGTAGTAAATTATTTGCTGACTTCTTTTTCTTTATTACTGGATTCCACGGATTCCACGTATTCTCTGGTGTAATTATCAATATCATTATCTTTTTCAATGTACTTATGGGTACTTATGAGAAAAGAAAGAGTTATGAAATGGTTGAGAAAGTTGGTTTATACTGGCACTTTGTCGATTTAGTATGGGTATTCGTATTCACAGTTTTCTATCTAGTTTAATTTTCAAAAAGTTATTATTATGTCACACGAACATGTATCTAATATAGGTAGAATCTGGAAAGTTTTCGGAATATTGTCTGCCGTTACAATTATAGAGGTATTTTTAGGGATACTTAAACCGGAATCATTACATTTTACTGATTTCTTAGGAATGAATTTACTTAATTGGATTTTCTATATCCTAACCGTTTTTAAAGCATATTACATTGTATGGGCATTTATGCACATGGAAGGTGAAAAATCAAGTCTTAGATGGTCAGTTGTACTGCCTGTTGTCTTCCTGATTTTATATTTACTTTTCATTCTATTGACTGAAGGGCATTATATTTATGGGGTTTTTAAAGATTCTACTATTAAATGGAATTTTTAACAATATATTAATTCAAAAAAAGGGTACGCATTGCGTGCCTTTTTTTATTTTTGCACTTTAAATTTTATCATCATAATGAAAAAAAATATAGTTCTTTTCGTTTTATTTATTTTGCCTATCGTAGCCTATCTTTTCTTTGCTTCGGGGGTAAATGGTTTTACTAAACTACCTGTCATAACTCCAAAAATTGCCGACTTTGGCGAATGGAAATCATTGAATGGAGAAAAAGTAAGTTTGAATGAGAAAATAACCATCTTGGGATTCTCAGGAACTGAGGTGCTCAAAAACAGAGGAAATTTATTCAATTTGAATGAAAAAATCTATCAGCAATACCATACTTTCAAAGACTTGCAATTTGTTATGATTTGTCCTTTAGGTACTGAAGCTGATATGAAATCAGTTGTCGATGCCTTAGGTGAATTTACTGATGTTTCTCAATGGCACTTTTTATTTGCTTCCCCTTCTGATATTGAATCCTATTACAGCCAGTTAAATTTGGTTGGTAAATTAGATGCTAAACACGGTACGCCTAATGTTTTTATTGTAGATAAAGTACGTGACTTAAGAGGAAGGAAAGATGTGAAAACTTATAAAGAAGGTTATAATACGTTTCATCCTTCGGAATTGAGTAATGAAATGAAGGATGATTTTAAAGTTATTTTATACGAATATCGTGCAGCTTTGAAAAAAAATAAAAATGCTTCAAGAAGGCTTTAAATTATATAATTTATGTTTAAAAATAAATCATACATCGGGATTTCATTTATCATTCTAATTTTCGGAATTTATGCAGTTCCAAAAATTGTGGAGAAGTTAAAAAACAATGAAGTTGTCAAAGGGAATCGATTGGATAAAGTGTCTTCGTCTTCAAATGAAGTGAACAAATTAGTTGAAATAGGACCTGCGCCTGCTTTCGAATTAGTAAATCAAGATAATGTTAAAATTACTAATGAAAGCTATAAGGGAAAAGTGTATGTGTTAGAATTCTTTTTTACAAGCTGTCCTTCTATTTGTCCTAAGATGAATTTGAGTATGCTTGAGATTGAAAACAAGTTTTTTGGCAATCCTAATTTTGGAATTGTATCTATTACTATCGATCCTGAAACAGATACTCCAGCAGTATTAAAATCTCATTCAAAGGCTTTAGGAGTTAGATCATCAAGTTGGAATTTTTTATCAGGCGACAAAGCGTACATAATGAATTTAGCTAACAAAGGATTTAATCTTTATGCAGGGGAGAATAGTAAAGTAAGTGGTGGATTTGAGCATTCAGGATTGTTTGCTTTGATTGATAAAAACGGAAATATTCGATGCAGAAGAGACAAGTTTGGTAATCCAATCTTATATTACGATGGTTTAGATAAAAATGGAGTGAGAGATATTCAACAGGATATTAATGTATTATTAGAAGAATAGAATTTTATGAAAGAGCAAGTTTTAGAACAAAAATATAAAAAATGGATTATCCTGTTGTCAGTTGCCATTCCGCTTGTGGTTGCCTTATTATTTGGTGTTAATTTAAGAAAACTGGGTTATGATGTTCAGCCTCTTACTTTTTTACCTCCTATTTACGCCACTGTAAATGGTATTACCGCAGTTGTTTTAATTTTGGCCGTATTGGCAATTAAAAACGGAAACAGGAAGTTACACGAAAATCTTATGAAAACGGCAATAGGTTGTTCTATTGTTTTTCTAGGAATGTATGTTGCTTATCATATGACTTCTGATTCTACTAAATTTGGTGGAGAAGGAATTATTAAATATGTTTATTATTTTATTTTATTTACCCATATCGTTTTGTCAATTGTAATTATTCCTCTGGTTTTGACTACTTATGTGAGGGCGTTAGCTCAAGTTTTTGATAAACATAAAAAAATTGCTAAAATCACATTCCCTATTTGGCTTTATGTTGCTGTAACCGGTGTTGTTGTTTATCTAATGATTTCTCCTTATTATGTTTAGTAGCGAAAAAAGAAAAAAGAAAAAAGAAAAAAGAAGAATTGGGTTAGGAGTATATTTCTATATTCTATGTTCTTTATTCTTTTCTTTTTCTTCCTATGCTCAATGTGCGATGTGTCGTGCTGCATTAGCAGGAGAAGACAATAAAAATCAGGCCCAAGCTGTAAACGACGGAATAGTTTATTTAATGATAATTCCTTACGTGTTAGTTGCGGGAATAGGATATGCAGTTTATAGAATGAAAAAGAAGAAACTGTAACGGTAAGTATAACTTCGTTTTTCGAATGATTTCCTCTTTATGGTGATGTTTTTCTATTTTAATCCATCTATGGAAACGCTAATTGTGCCATTTACTTTTATAAATGCTAAGATGGCATTATTGGTAAGTTGTGTTTTTTGAAATTGAATGTCTTCCATTGTTCCATTAACGAAAACTCCAGGCATAGGCGAATAATTTTTTAAATAGCCCATCATCGTTTGTTTGCCTTCTTCTAAATTTGGTTTTATGGAATAGCGACAGCTTTCTTGAATTTTTCTTAAAACTAATCCTTGCGCAAGCCAGTTTGCGGTACGCATTAGTTTGTTTTTAGTATCCAGTACATAATCTAATTGGTCAAAATAGATTTCTTTTTTATCATCATTGTATTTTGGCAGACCTGTTAGATATATGGTTCCGTTTATAGATCCTAATAGGTCTAATGCTATTACCATTTTTCCGTTCTTGTGCCAAAGCTCTACATTTTTAACCTTTACTTTTTTTGTACCTGTTCCAAATTCTTGCCCCGAAAAATTTTTGGTCATTATTTTTGAAGCATCATTATAGGTAGAAACTGCCACTATATTGGATGAAATCTGATTCGGAATTTTTGTTACTGGTTTTAGTATTATTTTAGATGCATCAAATTTTGATTCCGGTTTTTGTCCAACCCAAGTTTCCATTGTGCATTTCATTCCCATTTGAAGTAAAAACACATCGTTTTTCAATTTGGCATTCGTTGAATAAATTTCTGTAGGAACTATTCGAAGCCAGCTTTCGTATGTTTCATTCATTTGGAAAGGAGTGCATATTTTATTTAGCGCTTCTAGAACATTAGGTTTGAAATCCATGGATTTTGCAATTGCGTCATCTATATTTTTCTCAATTTTCGATTTAAAAAGCTTTATTCCTGGATTAACCAAGTAGGTTACTGGAACCTCTTTACCAAAAACGATCATAGTAGGGCTTTCGTTCCAATCCAGTGATTTTAATGTTGTTCTAGTATTTAGATTCCAATTATTCAAACCCACATCGCTTATTAGGGTCACTATTCCGTTTAGATTGAATTCCCTAGTGTTATAGAGTTCCACTCCCATGGTTTTTGTGCCTATCCTATATTTAACCAAAGCTTTAAGAGGTAACACTGTTTTTATTTTTTCACCTGCACCATTATTATAACTCTCGATGCTTATGGGGGCTAGTTTCCAAACCTTAATTTCAATATCATCATCCTCAATATTGTTGTCTTCGTAGATTAATCCATTCAGCAATGAGTTGGTTTTATTTTCAATATCCTTTAATTTTATGCTAATGGGTAAATTGATAAATGAAGGGCTGTTGTCATATAGCAATGGACTTGCATCATCCGGTTCCGGTTTTAGTGCCGAAATTTTTTGATTTGTGGAACAGCTTTGTAAAAGTAAAAAAGCACTAAAAACTAGTAGAATCGAATGAAATTTTGACATTTTATATAGGTTTGAAAGGGTAAAAATAATAAAACAAATATATTTATTGGTTTTTTTGTAACAAATACATTTTTTAAAAGTCTAATTGTTTAATAGATGAATTGTCTGTCTTTTATTTTCTATAAGTTGATAGGTTTTCATACAGTTAAAATTAAATTTGTTTGGCACATGTCAAATAGTTATTCAAAAATATATGGAAAAAAATAGTTTTTATAGTTTAATTTTAGTGCTACTATGTAGTTTGTCATCTCAGGCACAAACAAAAACATGGACATTAAAAGAGTGTGTTAACTACGCCATAGAAAATAATATTTCCATCAAGCAATCCGATTTGGACACGCAAACTGCCACAATAGATAAAAGAGGGGCAATTGGAAATTTTCTACCTTCATTAAATGCAAACGCTTCCCATTCTTGGAATATTGGTTTGAATCAGGATATTACAACGGGTATTCTTCAAAATAAAACAACGCAGTTTACTTCTGCTGGTGCTAATGTAGGAGTTGATATCTATAAGGGGTTACAAAATCAAAATACCCTTAGAAGAGCTAATCTTTCCATTGTTGCAGCTAAATATCAATTGTTAAAGATGAAAGAAGATATTGCTTTGAATGTAGCTAATGCATTCTTGCAGGTTCTTTTTAATAAGGAAAATTTAAAGGTGCAACAGGAACAATTGGCTATTAATGAAAAACAATTGTTGCGTTCCAAAGAGTTAGTTTCAGCAGGAACCATTCCTCGTGGAGATTTATTAGATGTAAAAGCTACAGTTGCTTCTGATAATCAAAGAGTAATCGCAGCTGAAAACGCTTTGCTGATTTCTAAATTAAGCCTTTCTCAATTGTTGCAGTTGAAAGATTTTGAAAATTTTGATGTTGTTGATGATACTAATGCAAAAGACGAGAATCAGATTTTGATGCAAACTCCTATAGCAATTTATAATAAGGCAAAAGAGGGAAGGACTGAGTTGAAAATCGCAAATACCAATCTTGAAATTGCAATGAAAAACCTGGAAATCGCTAAAGGTACTTATCAGCCTACTTTACAAGGTTTTTATAGCTTTAGTACTAGAGCAGGTTATTCAGATAGAATTGTTGGTGCCGTACCTAATACAGCTAATCCTACTTCCTCAATAGGTTTTGTGGAAGGAACAAATCAAAACGTTCTTGAGCCTAATTTCACTCCTGTATTAGGAAAACATTTGCCTGTTTTTGATCAGTTTGACAATAATAAAGGACATTCTTTTGGGATGCAATTATCAGTTCCAATATTTAACGGATTTGCAGCCAGAAACAATGTAGAGCGTTCTAAAGTGAATTTAGAAAAATCTAAAATTGCATTGGAACAACAAGATCTAGATTTGCAAAGAAATGTGTATACAGCATTTACGGATGCCAAAGGCGCTTTGAATGCACATGAGTCTTCTATTGTGGCGCTGGATGCTAGACAAGAAGCTTATGTATACGCCAAAGAAAAATATGATGTTGGAATGATGAACTCTTTCGATTTCAATCAATCACAAACATTACTTTCAAATGCACAGTCAGAAGTTTTAAGAACCAAATACGATTACATCTTTAAAATAAAAATATTAGAATTCTATTTTGGAATTCCTATCATCACAAATTAATTTATCATGACAAAAAAAACAATTTATATTATATTAGGTGGAGCAGTTGTGGTTATTGCTTCTTTAGTAGGGCTTTCTAAATCTGGAGTTATTGGAAACAAAGACAAAGGAATAGAAGTAGAGATTTCTAATGTTATGTCTACGACTATTGTTGAAACTGTATCGGCAACCGGTAAAATCCAACCCGAAATTGAAGTTAAAATTTCATCTGAAGTTTCAGGAGAGATAATCTCTTTGAATGTGAAAGAAGGGCAAGTGGTTAAAAAAGGAGACCTTTTAGTTAAGATAAATCCTGATTTGTACACTTCTGGGTACAACCGTTCGGTTTCTAATTTATCAAGCACTAAAGCTGGTTTAAGTCAGGCTGACGCATCTTTTCAGGAAGCTAAATCAAGTTATGACAGAAACAAAACGTTGTTTGCAAAAGGGATAATATCAAAGTCAGACTGGGATAAAGCCATTGCCTCTTTTGAAGTGGCTAAAGCAAGTAAGCAAACTGCATATTACAATGTTCAAAGTGCATCGGCAACAGTAAATGAAGCCAAAGATAATCTTTCGCGTACTACAATTTACGCACCTGCTGACGGAACTATTTCTGTTCTTAATGTTGAATTAGGAGAGCGTGTTTTAGGAACGCAACAAATGGCGGGAACTGAAATATTAAGAGTAGCCAACTTGAACAATATGGAAGTGGAAGTAGATGTGAATGAAAATGATATTGTAAAAATTAAAGTAGGTGATGAGGCTAATGTTGAAGTTGATGCTTACTTGAAAAAACAGTTCAAAGGAGTGGTAACGAGTATTTCTAATTCGGCGAGCTCTACGTTAACTGCAGATCAGGTGACCAATTTTAAAGTGAAAGTAAGAATTCTTAAAGAGTCTTACCAGGATTTGTTAGTAGGGAAACCAGTTGCTTATTCGCCTTTTAGACCTGGAATGACAGCTACAGTAGATATCATTACAAAAACAAAATCCAATGTTTTGGTAGTGCCAATTAGCTCCATTGTAATAAAATCGGATACGGCTGCAGTAGCAATGAAGGACTTTAAAGTAGTTGATCCTGAATCTGACGAGAGTAAGGCAGCTCCAAAAAGCGATAAGAAATTTGAATGTGTTTTTGTAAAAGTTGGGGATAAAGCAAAAATCAGAGTTATAAAAACAGGAATTCAAGACGACTCTAATATTGAAGTGGTTACAGGTCTTAAAAAGGGAGATGTGGTAATTACGGGTCCTTATTCGACTGTGACGAAGGAATTGAATTCAGGAGATAAAGTGACTTTGAAAACGGATAAAGATAAAACCAAGAAATAAAATGATTAATAATTTATTGATCGAAATCAGGAAAGATATTTTTTTTAAAAGTAAAAAATATAGTCTTGTTGTAGACGGAATTAATCAAGGAGTTTTAACATATTCAAATTCAAAAAGATTTTTGTCTTTAGAACCAGGAAAACATATTGTTTCTATACAATGTGATGATTATTTGGTAGAAAATGAAATAGTTATAAAAACAGATACATTAAAACGATATTATATCAAACCGAATGTTTCGTTACAGTTATATAAAGGAATTTCAATTGGGTTTTTATTGTTTTCGGTTTGTATTTTTTCGTATAGTTTTTTAGATCCGAATAACAAGATTAGTGTGCCGATTTTTCTCATTTTATTGTTTACGTTTATATTTAGAAGGTTTTATGAAAAAAGTAACGCGAATTTTATTATTCAAAAATAAATCAAGGACTTTTGACTATTTTTGCCATTCAATCTTAATATAATTCTCTAGTGTCCTATATACTTAACATAGAAACAGCTACTAAAAATTGTTCGGTTGCCTTAGCTAAAGACGGCGTAACCATCAGTTGTAATGAAATTGCCGAAGAGGGTTATTCTCACGCTGAGCGTTTGCATGTCTTTATTGAAGACGTATTGAAAGAGGCTGAAATAACATATAAAGATTTGACTGCAATCGCCGTGAGTCAAGGACCAGGTTCTTATACGGGTTTGCGTATTGGGGTTTCTGCTGCCAAAGGACTTTGCTTTGCATTAGATATTCCTTTAATAGCTGTAGATACATTACAGACGCTAGCTTCTCAGGCAACAATTTCAGATGGCTTGATTGTCCCAATGATTGACGCCAGAAGAATGGAAGTGTATAGTGCCGTTTTCAACTCTAATTTAGAATCACAAAGGAAAGTACAAGCCGAAATTATCACCGAGAACTCATTCGATGAAATTGAAGGTCCTGTTTATTTTGTGGGCGATTGTTCCGAAAAATGTAAAACCGTTATGGTGAAAGAAAATTTTATTTTTCTGGAAGATGTTAAATATCCCTCTGCCAAAGAAATGAGCTTTCTTAGTTTTGAAAAGCACAAAAAAAACGACACCGTTGATGTCGCTTATTTTGAACCTTATTATTTGAAAGATTTTATGATCACTACTTCCAAGAAATAATAGATCAGCTATGATTTGATTAGATGTTACTGTTTGATTGTTCCTTTACAAAAGGCTGAATAGCAATTCCGGCTATATCAAATGCTGTTTTACAATTTTCTAATGTTTCTGTAAACACTACTCCAAAATCCGCATTTTTTGCCCAAGGTCTAACTGCCAGTTGGATTGAACTGTCGGTCAGGTTTTTTACAAAAACTTCAGGTTTGGGAGTTTGAAGAACTTTTGGATTGTTTACTAAAATAGCTTCAATCAATTCTTTTGCTTTTTTTATATCGGTGTCGTAAGAGATGGAAAAAGTTAAATCGGCGCGACGATATCCCTGCATGGAGAAGTTGGTTATTGTGCCATTTGATAACGCGCCATTAGGCACAAAAACAGTTTCGTTGTTAGCGGTGATTAATTTGGTTACAAATATTTGGATCTCACTTACAGTGGCCATAACTCCCTGTGTTTCGATTAAATCGCCCACTTTAAAAGGTTTGAATAATATAATTAGCATTCCTCCAGCGAAATTAGATAGGGAACCCTGAAGTGACAATCCTACTGCAAGTCCCATAGCTCCAAGGATAGCCACAAAAGAAGAAGTCTCGATTCCTAAATTTGAGATAAATGTGACGAATAATAGTATTCTCAAAACCCAAAGTAAAATATCTGCCAGAAATTTTGATAATGTAGGGTCTAATTCTCTTTTCACCATTATTTTCCGGGTAATTCTATTGATTAGACGTATGGCATAAAGCCCAATAAACAGAATGGCAAATGCGGAGATCAGTTTTGGGGAATAATCAATTAATGCTTTAACGAAGCTATTGGCGTAACTTGCCACGTAATCTGGACTGAGAATCATTTTTAAGGTAATAAAAAACCTTCCCATAGGAGAAGGTTTGTGTTTGAATAGCAAAAGTACAACTAATTTATTTTTTTAGAAATTACTTAATTGCTTTAATTTTCGTTTATGCTTGAGTTGTGTTTTCTTTGTCTTCTGTTTTGTCTTCTACTTTGTCAGAATGCGTGATTGAATTTACTTTGTCAGTTACACTATCAACTGTTTTAGAGGCAAACTCTTTTGCTTCTCCAGCCAAATCTTCTGCTTTATCCATTGCTGCCGATGCGTTCTCTTTTACTGATTCCATTGCATTTCCCATCGCTTCACTTGCCTTATCTGAATATTCACCCGCCTTTTCTTTAGCTTGCTCAGCATAGTTTTCTGCTTTTTCCATTAAAGGAGCAGCTGCTTCTTTTGCGTCTTCAAAAGCTGTTTCGGCTTTGTCTGCCAATTCACTTACAGTTTCCTTGGTTTTTTCTAAGGCTTCTTCTGCAAATGCTTCTGCTTTTTCCAGGTATGGTGATGCCGCTTCTTTCGCATGTTCTACAGCTGTTTCTGCTTTGTCAGTCAGTTCACTTGCTGTTTCTTTGGCTGAGCCAAATAAATTTTTTAAAAATGATGATATTCCCATGGTTTTTTAAAATTAGATTAGACTACAATAGTAAGAATTATTTTCTAATGTGTTCTATTAAATATTTTTAATCTACTGAAAATCAATATTTGTAATTGAATTTACACTATTATTAAACAACTTACTTCTCTTTTAATAGAAGATGTTTAGTGTTTTTTATTTTTATTGATTTTAAGTAATAAAAAAAGCGTTTCCGGAGAAACGCTTGATGTTTTTTAATTTGAACTATTCAAGTTCAAATGTAATTTTTAGATTCACTCTATATTCAGAGACTTTTCCATCCTCAACAGATACGCTATGTTCTTGAACATAGGCAGATCGAATGTTTTTTACTGATTTTGCTGCTTTTGAAACTCCTTTTTGAGTTGCATCTTCCCAGCTCGTGTTTGAACTTGAAAGCACTTCAATTACTTTTAATACTGTCATGGTTTCTGTTTATTTGTTAAGAAATAAATTTAACCATTTTTTTTGTTTTTTAAGTATTCGAAAATGTTATAATTTTTATAAATAGTTCAAATACAGCTATTTGTGAAAATTGTTGTTACGAATTTACTGCTTCAACTTTTATGTCCTCATCATTTAACATACTTTTCAGCATATTTTCAATACCGCTTTTTAAAGTAAATGTTGAAGAAGGACATCCGCTACAAGCACCTTGAAGGATCACTTTTACCGTTTTATCATTTTCATTATAAGAATCGAAAGCAATATTTCCACCGTCAGCTTGTACTGCTGGTTTCACGTATTCTTCAAGAATGTTTATGATTTTTTGAGAGGTTTCATCAAGTGAATCAAATTTAGTGTCTTTGTTACTCTCGTCTTTGGTAATACTTACAATTTGACTTTCGTCTAATACTGGACCTCCGTTTTCAATATACTGCTTGATAAATGTTCTTAACTCTAAAGTGATTTCATCCCAGTTGTTGATTTCATATTTTGTTACTGAGATGTAATTTTCATCGATAAAAACTTCTTTTACATAAGAAAATTTAAATAATTCTTTTGCTAATGGTGAAGCAGCAGTTTGATCTATATTCTTAAATTCAATAGCGTTTTTGGTCAACATTCTGCTGACCACAAATTTTAAAGCTGATGGATTTGGAGTGGTTTCCCCATAAACCGTAATCGGCTGTTTTTTTGTTTTGTTTTCTTCGATTGTAATAATCGTTCCTCCGTTTGCAACAAATGCCTCAATTTGTTCAGCAACGGCATCTTTTACATCTACCCATTCAACTATGCTAAACTTTTCCACTGCAATGAAATTCCCTGAAATGTATACGGTTTTTACAAATGGTAAATAAAAAAGCTGTTGTGCAAGTGGTGAGTTTTTTGCTTCATCTATATTTTTAAACTCAAAACTTTCATTTTGTGTTATGAAATCTTCAAATTCAAATTTTAATATAGTTGGGTTTTGAGTGTCTTTTATGGTAACTTTAGTCATGATTTTGTATATTTATGCAAATTTAGTAAAGTTATTTTCTACTAATAACTATATTTGATATTATAATGCATAAATTAACTTTCTTTTAGTTTTTAATAGCGTTTTCTTTCATTTCCTAATTGGAATTCTATGTATAATAAAATAAAATGTATATTTCTTTTTCTTTTTATCAGTTCTTATTCTTTTTCACAAGAGGGTATAGCTGTCTACTCGGATTATTTATCAGATAATTATTATCTATTGCATCCTTCAATGGCTGGTGCGGCAAATTGCGCTAAAATAAGGTTGACGTCCAGGAAACAATGGTTTAATCAAGGGGGTGCTCCGGAGTTGCAAACCCTTAGTCTTAATGGTAGGGTAGGAGAAAAATCAGGTGCTGGAATTATACTATTTAATGATAAAAACGGATATCATTCTCAAAAAGGTGTTAAATTGTCTTTTGCGCATCACATTATGTTCTCTAGGGATGAAATTGATTTAAATCAACTTTCTTTTGGAGTTAGTGCAGGTTTGATTCAGAGTCAATTAGATGAGACGGGTTTTATGCAATCGGGGAACTGGGACCCACTAATAGATGGGACTATTGTTCAAAAAGATTCTTACGTAAATGTTGACATTGGAGCTTCATATAACTATTTAGATTTTTATGCGCATGCTACTGTGAAAAATGCTGTTGAAACCAGAAGAGAAATATATTCTGAATATGAAAGCGATAATCTAAGAAAATTTCTTTTGAGTGCGGGATATGTTTTTGGTGATAAAAACAGATTGTTGTTTGAGCCTTCTTTGTTGTTTCAACTTGTTGACAAAACCAAAGAGAAATCTATTGACCTAAACTTTAAAGCGTATAAGAATTTAGATTTCGGAAAACTTTGGGGTGGCCTGTCATATAGAAGAAGTTTTGACGGTGCTGAATATGTAAATGGCACTACTGTTTCTAATCAAAAACTGCAATATTTCACGCCAATATTAGGTGTGAATTATAAAAACTTTATGTTTGCTTATACCTATTCTTATGTAGCTGGAGCTGTTAAGTTTGATAACGGTGGCTTTCACCAGATAACTTTGGGGATTAATTTATTTTGTAAAAAGGAAAAGTACGAATGTAATTGTCCAGCGATTAATTAATTTTCGTGTATCCCTCTAAATTTTAATTTATGTTAATAAAATCTGTTAACGGAAAATATCCGTCTATTCCAGAGGATTGTTATGTTGCTGAAAATGCAACTATTGTTGGTGATGTTGTTTTTGGAACTTCTTGTAGTGTTTGGTTTAATGCTGTAATTAGAGGAGATGTTAATTTTATTAAAATTGGGAACAAAGTAAATATTCAAGATGGGGCTGTAATTCATTGTACCTATAAAAAACACCCTACAATAATAGGGAATAATGTTTCTATAGGACATAATGCAATTGTTCATGGCTGTACAATTCAGGATAATGTGCTTATAGGAATGGGTTCCATTGTAATGGATAATTGCGTGATTGAAAGCAATTCAATCGTTGCAGCGGGAGCTGTGATCACGCAAAACACTATTGTAGAATCTGGTTCAATATGGGCTGGAGTTCCTGCTAAGAAGGTTAAAGAAATTGATCAATCTGATTTTGCCGGTGAAATTGCACGTATTTCAGATAATTATGTAATGTATTCTGGCTGGTTTAAAGATGGCGAACAAACCGAAATAAGTTAGAAGTCTTTTCTTTCAATAGAATATCCATTTCCTAAAATTGATTGCAAAACGGAAGGGTCAGTATTTGTATAAAATACAGATTCACTGTTTTGGGCTGTCGTAAATCCTATTTTTTCTTTTAATAGGGTTTGGGTTTGTCTAGCTACAGCTTCCCCTGAATCGATGATTTGAATGTGTTTGGGCAGCATTTTTTTTATTTGCGGAATTAAATAGGGATAGTGACTGCATCCTAATACAAGGTAGTCTATATTCGCTTCAATCATTGGTGTTAAATAGGAGCGAAGTAATTCAGTCATCTCAGTAGAATTTATTTTTCCGTTTTCAATAAGTTGAACTAACCCATGTCCAACTTGCTCAATAATTTTTGTGTTTTGGTATTTCTCTATAGTTTTATTGAAAAGTTCGCTGTTTAAGGTTCCCTGAGTGGCTAGAATACCAATTGTTTGTGTTAATGACTGATTGGCTGCGGGTTTTATGGCTGGTTCAATACCTATAAAAGGAACATCATATTTAGCTCTCAATTCCCAAATGGCATTTGTAGTAGCGGTATTACAAGCCACTACAATTAATTTACAATTCATTTCAAGCAATAAATCAGTGTTTTTCATGCTTAAGGCAATAATCTCCTCTTTTGATTTTTGTCCATAAGGGGCGTTCTTGCTATCGGCAAGGTAAATTGTTTTCTCATTTGGTAATAAATGATGTATCTCTTTCCAAATTGAAGTTCCTCCTATTCCAGAGTCAAAAATGCCTATAGGTTTGTTGTTATCCATTAAAACAAAGTTAAGTGCTATGTGTTAATTATCCTAAAAAAAAACTGCTCAATCCGTATTTAGATTGAGCAGTTTTTTAATTGAATTGGGTTTATACTAGAAACCTAAATCTTTTTTTACATCAGCAGTAAGATTAGGACCGTCAGCTAATAAAAGACTTGAACCATCCATAATGTACTGGTATCCTTTTGCTTTACCAACTTTTTGGATAGAAGCTCTCACTTTTTCCATAATTGGTTTTACAATATCAGATTCTTTTTGTTGTAATTCTTTTTGTGCATTGTCTCTATAATCAACAATTCTTTTTTGCATGTCCTGAACTTCTTTAGAACGGTCACCATTTACATCATCAGTAACAGTAGCTGATTCAGCTTCGTACTTTTTTAATTTGTTTTGGTATTCCTCAACCATTTTTTTATAATCTGCATCATAAGTTCCACTCAATTTGTCTAATTGTTTTTGAGCATCTAACATTGCCGGCATTTTTGTCATAATTTCACTAACGTCAACATGAGCTGTTTTTGCCTGAGCATTAATAGTTTGATTTGCTCCAAAAAATAGAGTTGCAGCAATTAGTAAAGTTTTGATTTGTTTCATTGTTTTAAAATTTAGTAAATTAATTATTGTTTTGGTTGTTTTCTTTTCTTTTTTCTTCTAAAGCTTTTTTAGCAGCTGCTCTTTCCTCAAGCGTTTTTATTCTTTTTTCTTCTAACGCTTTCTTACGGTCTTCAATCACTTTTTTTCGATCTTCTAACGCTTTAGCTCTATCTTCAATTTGTTTTTGTTTTGCTTTTTCCACTGAAGTGGAGTCGTTTGTTTTAGTAGCGTCTGATTCTTCTGTTTTAGTAGAGGCAGAAACCGTGCCATTTTTTTTAGCGGCTCTATCGGCTAAGATTTGGTTTCTCTTATCTTCGTATTCTTTTTTCTTTGCTTCCTGGGCCAGTTTTCTATCTTCAAGGATTTTATCTCTAGCGGCTTTTTTCTCCTCTAATACCTTTTGTCTTTCTGCTAAAAACGGATTGTCCTCAATAGCATCTTCTTTATTTTCTTTTGCTTCTTTAGCAGCTTGCTCTTTTTTTGTTAGCTGCTCCCTTTTCTCAGTACGGTTCAACACGCGTAATACTTGATCGCTAATGTCAAAACGTTTTGCTGCAAATATCATTGTTAAATCAGATGATTTGTCAAATATAAAATCATATTTTTTTGCTTCAGCAATATCTTGTATCGCTGTGAATACCTGATCTTGTATTGGTTTTGTTAAAAGAGTTTTTTGCAACATTAAATCTCCTTTAGGGCCAAATCTTTTTTGTTGATAATCTAAAGTTTCGGTTTCAAGGAATTTGATTTCGGTTTCTCTTTCTTCAATTAATTCTTTAGTTAACAAAGCTTTTTCAGCTGCTAAAGTTTCTTTTAATTTATGGGTTACAATTTTTTTGGCTTCAATTTCTTGTTTCCATTTTTGAGCTTTGTCTTCTAATTGATTACTAGCTTCAGTATAATTGGGTACATTTTGAAGGATGTATTCCATATCAATGTAGCCAACTTTAGTTCCTCTTGTTTGCGAATGAATTGTATTTAATACAATCAAAGCTAAAAATGTAAATAAAAATTGTTTTCTCATAACTTTACTGTTTTAGAAAATAGTTCGCCATTGTTATTAAAATTGTTGTCCAATTATAAAATGCGTTTCCCATCCATTTGGTTTTCCTCCTGGAGTCAAGCTGTCAAATCCATGTCCGAAATCGATACCTAATAATCCAAATGCTGGCATAAATACTCTCAATCCTAAACCTGCAGATCTACTTAAATCAAACGGGTTGTAATTTTTAAAATTATCAAATGAAGATCCTGCTTCCATAAATGCTAGAGCATATATCGATGCCGAAGGTTTCATTGTTATAGGATAACGCAATTCCATAGAGAATTTATTGTATACTGTTGCACCTATTTGTTCACCATTAGCATTTACAGGCGTTACAGAGTTGTTAGGATACCCTCTTAATTGGATAGTCTCTCTACCGTCCATTGAGAAATTTGCTAATCCATCACCACCTAAATAGAACCTTTCAAAAGGGACTAATCCTCTGTCTTGATTGTAAGCACCCAAGAAACCAAATTCTGAAAGCGTTCGCAATACTAATTTACCATAAATTTTGGTGTACCAATCTGCTTTGAACTTTACTTTATAGTATTCTAACCAATTGAATTTCTTTTGATCCACTTTTGCAATGTCGGTATCTGCATCACTTGGATCCGAAACACTTACAAAACCAGTATTGCTAACACCATTAGTTGTTACTGTTGTAACTTTAGTATAGTCACCAGGCAATAGTGGTTTTCCGTCAACTCCATAGGTTGCTGTTGTACCGGTATATCTTGTTTTATAATCCGCTTGGTCTTTTAAATTTGCATAGTTTGTACCATTTATTAAAGAGTAAGGAGGAGTTACTTTGGCAACAATACTGAACTCTGAACCATATGTTGGAAATATTGGGTTGATACCTTTGCTACTTCTTGATAATCCTACTGTATAGGCAAAATTTCTAGAAGCTCCGTTTCCAAATGTAAATAATCCCGTATTATAATTATTCAAATCATAATGTTGGTAACTAACTGATTGTGATAATGTAAAGTAATCATCTGGCGCAGTTAATCTTTTAGCTAATCCTACAGATAATGTAAGGATGTTAAAACTTTTTTCTTTGTCAACTCTACCAGTTTGAAAATTATTTAAAAACTGTTTGCTATACGATATTGAAGTACTGAATTGTACCGGTTTTTTCTGTCCAAACCATGGTTCTGAAAATGAAACACTATAGGTTTGGAAAAAAGTACTAGCTTGTAGTCGAAGTGAAACTTTTTGTCCATCTCCCATTGGAACGGGTTGATACGCTTTTCTATTAAGTAAGTTACGCGCTGAAAAGTTATTAAAAGACAAACCTAATGTTCCTATAAAGCCACCACCACCATAACCTCCTTGAAGTTCTATTTGGCTTGATCCTTTTTCGACTAGATTGTATTCTATATCAACTGTACCTGCTGCAGCATCTACATTTTTAAATTTAGGATCTATTGATTCAGGATCAAAAAATCCTAATTGACCAATTTCACGAATAGTTCTAACTAACTGTTCTTTACTGTATATGTTTCCTGGTTTAGTTTTTAATTCTCTATAAATTACACGGTCGTTAGTTTTATCATTTCCTACAACTGTTATTTTATTGAAGTAAGCCAAAGGACCTTCAGTAACTCTGATTTCAAAATCAATAGTGTCATTTGCGGTACTTACTTCCACAGCATTAATGTTAGAAAATAAGTACCCATTATTTTGATAATAATTAGTGATGTCTTCACCGTCAGGTTTAGATTTATCAGCAATTCTTTTTTCTAATAATACTCCATTATAGGTTTCCCCTTTTTTAACACCTAATATCCTGTTTAAGAATTGGTCAGAATAGACTGTGTTCCCTAAGAATTTGATATTACCAAAATAGTATTTCTCTCCTTCTTCGACTTTAATTTTTATGGCTAAACTGTTTTTGTCCTTATTATATAAAACAGAATCAGAAATTATTCTAGCATCTCTATATCCCTTTTCTTTATAGGATGCGATTACTTTTTCTAAATCGGTTTTGTATTTTGATTTAATGAATTTTGAAGCTTTTAAGACACGAAAAACATTTTTTTGCTTTGTGTCTTTCATCGCCTTGCGTAAACTCTTGTCCGATATTTTAGTGTTACCAACAAAGTCAATTTCGTGAATTTTCACCTTTTCGCCTTTATCAACAGAAACCAGCATATTTACATGGTTTACATTCGCAGTATCCACTACGGTATTGATGTTTACTTTGGTGTTGTAATACCCCTCTTTTTTATATTTGTTTTCTATATAATTTTTAGTGGTTGTAATTAAGTTTTCGTTTACTATTTTGCTTTTGATAAGACTGTTGTCCTTTATTAAAGCTTCGGTTTTGTTTTTCTTAACGCCCACGAATTTCACTTCATTTAACTTAGGTAGTTCTTGAATATCTAAATCAAGATAAATACTATCGTTTTGAATTCTATTTATATAGAATGAGATTTGATCAAAAAGACCAAGCTTTCCTAATTTTTTAATGGCGCTACTGATTTCTTCACCTGGAACAGTTATTACCTGTCCTTTTTCAAGACCAGCAAATGTAATTACCGTTTGGTCATTGAAACTAATTTTACTTGTTAGGTTTACATCAGCTAAAATATATTTTTTTCCTTGATCAAACGGGACTCTATCTTGAGCTTTAACTTGTGAAAAACTTCCCAAAATTAAAAGGGTAAGGACTGCTTTTATACTTTTATTTAACACTAAAAAATTATTTAATTTGTTCACTTGTTTTTCCAAATCTACGTTCTCTTTTTTGGTAACTAATAATAGCCTCATATAAATTTTGTTCTGTAAAGTCAGGCCATAATATTTCTGTAAAATAAAATTCCGCATAGGCTATCTGCCATAACAGGAAATTACTTACTCTATGTTCTCCACTTGTTCGTATTAATAAATCTACATCCGGTAGATTATGCGTGTAAAGATGCTCATTTATAATGGAATCGTCAATAGCGTCTATTGAAATTATATTATTTTTAACTTTATCACTAATTTGCTTAATAGCATTCGTTATTTCTTCCCTGGCACCATAGCTTAATGCAAGGGTTAAAGTCATTCGGGTGTTGTTCTTTGTTTTTTCAATTACATCAATAAGTTCCTTCTGTGCTGATTTAGGCATTTTTTCTAAATTCCCTATTGCATTCAGTTTGATGTTGTTTTTCTCAAGTGTTGGCAGTTCTTTTTTTAATGAATTGATTAATATCTTCATTAAAGTGTCAACTTCTAACTTAGGTCTGTTCCAGTTTTCTGTTGAAAAAGCATATAAAGTAAGGTTCTCAATGCCTAGTTTAGCACTTGATTTGATAATTTCTTTTACGGATTTAGTGCCTCTTTCGTGGCCAAAAGCTCTTAGAAGCCCTTGTTTTTTTGCCCAACGTCCATTTCCATCCATTATTATGGCTAAATGTTTGGGTAAATTATTTTTATCGATAGTATCTAGTAAGTCCATTTTTATATTATTCCGCACAATAACAAGGCGAATTCCCAAAGGTATAGGTTAAAGTAACCCCAGAGAAAACATACCAATCATTATTATTCAAATTTCCAAATTGTAAATATTTTAAATTTTCATTTTCCGAATTACTTCCGTCAAGATTGTCTGAAAAAGAATATCGAGCTCCAACTTCTATCGCTAAAATAAAATTAGGACTAAATTTAGACTTTATTCCTATGATCATTGGTACAGCAATCGAATTCGCGCTTTTATCTTTTCTTGTTTCTCCTGCTAAAATATACAACTCATCGTGTCTAAAATAACTTAACCCAGAATAGACATAAGGGGTTGTTTTATTTTTTAAATTATGAAGGTCGAAATCAAAAAAATTAAATTCAAGGCCTAAAGATACTTCTTTTATATTATTTTCAAAATGATAGCCCCTTTGACTTCTGCTAGTCTCCTTAGAGTTTAGGTCGTTTGAACTTATTTTTGACTGTGTATATGAAAAACGATATGCATGTCTTGGGCTTTTGTTCCATTTATAAAGCAACCCTAAAGCAGGCTCATTTGGAGCTATATAGGTTGTTGGTCCCACGTCTCCAATAAAGTTACTTCCCCCTACAAACACACCGATTTCGTGAATCTGTGCCTGTGTTGAAATTCCAAGAAACAATAAAAGAAATAAATTAAATAATTTAACCATTGAATTAAAAATTGCGTGCAAATATAATAATTATCGATACGAATCAATATTCATATTGTTAAATGTCCTGTTTTTTAAAAAATAAAAAGTGGGATAACGATTGAAAGGTGATTTGTTTAAGAAGAAACGGTTAAAACAGGTGGATTCGTATAGTAACTAATTAAAAAAACAATTAATTTCTTTTATCTTCTCCCCAAAGTAACTTTGTGCGTAATGTCTTAAAAAAAGTTTCGTTCGGAATTTCTACCATATTTATTTGAAAAGGTGTTTTTCTAATGGTTAAAATTGATTCGTTTTTCACGGAGGTAATTCGGGAATCTAAGGAAACTAAATAATGTTCTTCTCTACCTGATACTTTTAGTCGAATTTCTGTTTCGTCTGGTATAACAAGTGGTCTTGCATTAAGATTATGAGGGGCGATTGGTGTTATAACTAGACTTTTTACATCTGGAGTTAATATTGGGCCGCCACAGCTTAAAGAGTAACCAGTAGAACCGGTTGGAGTTGATACTATTAACCCGTCAGCCCAGTAAGAATTTAAAAATTCATCATTTAGATACGTGTCAATTGTAATCATCGAGGTAGTGTCTTTTCTACTAACGGTAATTTCATTCATGGCGAAATTGATGTCCTGAAGAGATTCGTTTTTAGGAATGCAAGAAAGGCTAAGTAATGTTCTTTTTGAAAGCGTGTACTTTTTGTCAATTACAATTTGTAGAAATTCATCAATGTTCTCTTTTTGAACAGTAGCCAGGAACCCTAATCTACCTGCATTAATCCCTAAAATGGGTATGCCGGAATCACGAACTAGTGTGGCAGCCCTCAAAATAGTACCATCTCCACCTATGCTAATTAGCATATCAAAACTATCATCCAGTTCAGTATGGTACGAGAAAGTATTGTACTCTTTAGTCACGATGCTTTTTTCGTAAAGCATATCTAAGAAATTAGATTCAATCACTAATTCTACATTACTTTTATTAAAAAAAACAAAGATGTCCTTAATTATAGGTTCAGTGCTGTTTTGATAATATTGACCGTAAATGGCTACTTTCATTTTATTTGGTGATCTTTTAAAAGTTTTTGACTCTAAGATAGAATGGCTTCCCGTATTTAACGTGCAATTACATATTAAGGTAACGGTCTAAATAATCAGCTCGTTCTTTTAAATTGGTTATGTAATTGTCTTCATTGTGTTCTGAGATAATTTCATAATTATACCTTCTAAAAGTTTGAACAATTTCATTTAACGCTCCAGAACTTATTTTGATTGTTACTTCGACACTATCAATATCAGAATCTGATATGAAAAGGCCAAGAAGCTTTCCGTTATTACTCTCTACGATTTGAGTGATTTGGCTCATGGAATAATCTAGAACTCCTTTTTTGACAATAATAATTTTACCTTGTTCTTTTAAAAATGTAGTATGATGAAAAAACGACATAATGTCTTCTATTTCATAATAGCCTACATAGTTATTGTTTTCATCCAAGACTGGAATTAAATTAGAATGATTTTTTGCAAACACTTCTAATACTTCAAGCCAAATAGAATCTGTTCTTGCAAAAAAGCCTTCAAGCGTGTATTTATAATCGATAACTTTTTTGTCGCTATCAAAAGTTTCAATGTCATCAGATGATATGCTACCTATATATATATCGTCATCGATTACCGGAAAATGCGAAAAATTCAATTCGGCAAAAAAATCCCTTACGGCCGCAATAGTTTCGTGGCTGTCAATCGCTTTAAAATCAGTGTTAATATAGTCTGCTATTTCTGCCATAAATAAATCCTCAATATTTCATGCAAAATAATCAAAAAAAGGCAAAAACTCCTAAGTTTTACTTTGTATTTTTGTCAAAATAAAATAGTTTTACCACAATCAATATATGTTCTTATGACTAAGTTAAGTGTAAACATCAATAAAATAGCTACTTTACGAAATGCGCGTGGAGGAAATGTGCCAGATTTATTAAAAGTAGCAACTGATATTCAAAAATTTGGCGGGGAAGGAATTACGATTCACCCTCGTCCTGATGAACGTCACATACGTTATCAAGATGCTAGAGATCTAAAATCGATCGTCTATACTGAATATAATATAGAAGGAAATCCAGAGAAAACATTTATAGACTTAGTTCTTGAAATAAAACCAACACAAGTTACTTTGGTTCCTGATGCAGTGGATGCTATTACTTCTAATGCGGGTTGGGATACGGTAAAACACGCTTCTTTTTTAACCGAAATTGTTCAGGAATTTCAACGTAACGGAATTAGAACTTCCATTTTTGTTGATCCTGTTCTCGAAATGATTGAAGGGGCTAAACTAATTGGAACCGAAAGAATAGAATTGTACACGGAATCTTTTGCGCATCAATACGGACTGGGGAATAAAAACGGAATTGATCCTTACGTGAAATCAGCGGTTTTGGCTAATGAGTTAGGATTAGGAATCAATGCAGGCCATGATCTAAGTTTAGATAACATCCAGTTTTTTAATCAAAACATCCCAGGATTACTCGAGGTTTCCATAGGTCACGCTTTAATTTCCGAGTCAATTTATCTTGGATTAGAGAATGTGGTAAATATGTATTTGCAAAAATTAAAATAAAATAATCGCCTTATTTACTTAATAAACAACTAAAGGTTAAATATTAACGGGGGGCGAATTCCCCTCTTGAGAGGGGTTAGGGGTGTGTTATTGATTAAAATGTAAATATTTCATTTTGTTAATGCTACTCTAAAGTATTCACAGTCATTAAAAACTATAATAAAGTTTGAGTTTATTATACTTAATATTGGTTTTTAAGTGAGTAACTCGATAAAATAATTTGGGCGTGACCACGCTTTCACTAGCGTTACAGCGTGGTCGGGCTATTCGCTATAATCTTTTTATTATTCCGCTATCGCTCCATAATAAAAAGGATTTCCGCTTTTATCCCTCACGCAATGAAAGAATTGAAATAGACTATTCGGTCTAATCGATGTTGTTTTTATTTATGAAATTAGTGTAAGGCATAGGGGATTGAAATACTTATAGACAGTATTCATTTTAATTTGTCTAATCCTTCTTTGGGACTAAGAGTATTGCGAAATAATTCCTACTTTTGCCGCTCATTAAATGCTAAGCTTTGAAAGCAATTTTCTTATTTTCTTTTTTGTTCTTTTGTGGAGTTGAAGTTTATGCCCAGTCAGATATTGAAGTAAAAGGGACAATATTAGATCAAAGCAAACTGCCAATAATTGGAGCAAACCTAACCATTATTGCTGACAACACTGTTTTTAACTCAATAACAGATTCAATAGGAGTATATTCAATGAAAATCCCAACTGGTTTTTGTTCAATTGAAGTGAGTTGCATCGGCTTTGTGTCACATTATCTAAAAGAAAACATACTAAAGGATACGTCACTTGACTTGATCTTAATACGAGATAGCGGCGCATTAAATGAGGTGGTGGTTTTATCTAATTCTAAAAAATCAATTTCGATAACTTCAGGAAGTAAGCTGTCGTTTATTCCCAGTAAATTGGCATCAGTACCCTCAATAATGGGTACAACAGATATAATAAAACTGCTGCAACTAACCCCGGGTGTTCAGAATTCAGGAGACGCAAATGGCTATTTATACGTTCGTGGGAGTGATCCTGGACATAATTTAATGCTATATGCAGATGCAACTGTGTATGGAATGGCACATTTATTAGGTGTTTTTCCTTTTTATAATGCGAATCACATTCAAGAAGTGCAATTTGACAAATCAAATTCAGATCCGAAAAATGGCGGACGATTGAGTTCTACGGTTTTAGTAATGCCTAATAAGAAGGTGCCCGCTGAATTCTCGGTTCAGGGTAATTTGGGTTTGTTAGCTTCACAGGCTACATTTTCGGTGCCTTTAAATGATAAAGTTGGATTGTATCTTTCAGGAAGAAAAACATACATCGATGAGATAGTTGCTCCTTTATTCGAATCAAAAAAAAATAAAGAAGATAGTGATGTCAAAGGATTGCAATATGGTTTTGCCGATGGTAATATGACATTAGTAGCGGAGCTTTCCAAAAAACAGCTTCTGACAATTGACGCTTTTGTAAGCGGTGATAAGTTGGAGATTAATGATTCTAATTTGAATTTAAATGCAAAGTTGAAATGGAGTAATACAGTTGTTTCGTCAGCTTGGAAATATCAGGTTTCAGATGCTGTGGTTATGTCAAACGCAATTTATTTTACCCGTTATGGTAACAATTTACATATGGAGCAAGCCACAGTTCAAATGGGCATATCTTCCTATGTTCAAGATTTTGGGTTTTCAAACTCCGTTCGGTATTTGATAAATTCAATACCATTCGAAACGGGTCTGCAGTATACCAATCATAAATTGCAACCTCAAAAAATTGAAGTTAATAATCTGAGTTCAAATAATATTGATAAACAAGCCGTAATCAGTACCGCTAATAGTCTGGCTTTATATACAAGTGCAAAGCCTAAATTAATGGAGAAAGTATATGCGGAATTAGGTTTAAGAATGAATTATTACCTGTCTGACAAGGGAGAAACTACTTTTTTACATTTAGAACCCCGAATGCTATTGAATTATTACCCTCATAAAAACACTTCTTTTTTTGCCTCTTACACCCGTCAAAATCAATATCTGAATTTAATCACAACATCAAGTGTTGGTATTCCCACTGATTTTTGGGTTGCCAGTTCTGATGGGATTCCGGCACAAAGTTCCAATGAATTTTCAGTTGGAGGAAGCCGCATATTGACAAAACAATTTAATTCTTCGCTGAACGGATTCTACCGTTCCATGAATCATTTGATTGAATATCCTTATGGAGTAACACAATTTAATGAGATCACAACATTCAAAAACGACATCTTGATAGGGAATGGTGAATCGTATGGTTTAGAATGGATGTTAAAAAAAGACAGCGGAAGATTTAAAGGATGGTTGAGTTATACCTTGAGCTGGTCCAATCGCCAATTTGAAGAGATTAATGAGGGAGCCCGTTATTATGCAAAATACGACAGAAGACATAATTTAGCTCTGGTGGGGACTTTTGATTTAAATTTGAAATGGGATTTCGGATTAACTCAAATTTTCAGTTCGGGAAACCGTTTTACAATGCCAACCTCCTGGTATTTTATAAATAATAATCCTGTAAAAGAATATGGTAAATATAATAATGCCCAAATGCCCAATTATATTCGCACCGATCTTTCCGTAAATTATTACTTTATTAAGACAAGGGGAAGGGAAAGCGCTCTTAATTTTTCAATATTCAATACGTTCAATATCGAAAATCCGATATACGTAGTTTTGAATGTCACGATTGATAAAGACAAAGAAAAAATAGAAGTCAAACCAGAACGAAAAACATTATACTCCATATTGCCATCTATAAGTTGGAGATTTAAATTTTAAAAAAAATGAAGCAGTTAATCGTATTGTCTTTTTGTATGCTGTTGTTAAGTTGTAATCAGGATGATTTTGATAAGAGTGTCGGTATAGAATCCAAGATTGTTGTCGAAGGTTGGATTGAAGCGGGCGATTATCCGCAAGTCATTTTGTCCAGAAGTATTCCTATTGCAACGGCTATAGATTCTACAACTATTTTAAACCACGTTATTCGTTCTGCTAAGATTACCGTTTCCGATGGACAAAGGGAAGAGATTTTGAAGTTGAAAAGGAATAATGACAGGATTCCTCCATTTGTTTATTACGGAAATGAAATACTTGGAGAAGTTGGAAAAAACTATACGTTGAAAATTGAATATTTAGACAGGGTAATTCAAGCAACTACAACAATCCCTAAAACGGTTGTTTTAAAAAAAGCTACTTATATCAAAGACAATCCAAAGGATTCGACGGGCTATGTTTTCATAGAATTTGACGATCCCGTTTTAGAGAAGAATTACTACCAAGTCACAACAAGAATAGATAAAGAAGAACCTGTTTTTGTGCCTGCTTTTTATGGGAACCTTAATGATGACAGTTTTACTTCGGCTTCTGTTTCTATGCAAATCAATAGGGGAGTATTAATTTTTCCCAAAGCAAAATTCAAACCTTATTTCACTGATGGTGATTTAATTTATGTCAAATTAAGAACCTTAAACAAAGAGGCTTTTGATTTTTGGAATAGTTGGCAAAATGAAATTGTGAATGGTAGAAACCCTATCTATCCATCGAATACAAGCTTGAAATCGAACATCATTGGTGGTCTGGGTATCTGGGCAGGCTACGGACAAAGCACCGTTTCTATACAGACGCCTAAAAAAAAATGAGGCTGTTTTAAAAAACAGCCTCATTTAAAATCATCAGGAAAGAAGAATTAATGTCTTTCAAAAGATTTTAAGAAGTTCTCAAATTTAGTTTCAAGTGCATCAAATCCTGTAGAGAAATAAACACTCATTTCAACTTCGGTAGTGTCATTGAATTTTAGGTAAAGTACTTCATCATATTCTTGATAAGTCATACCAGTGGTATTTGAATTCCAAGACCAGTATTTTCCAGATACATTCCACTCGTAATGATGGGTGTAACTATATCCTTTTTCAGATTTTTGGATCACGTCAGCGATTTTTGTTCCATCTTTTTTAGATACAAGAATCAGTTTTGTATTTTTGTTCTTTGCAAGAACCTCTCCTTCAGAATAGGCTTTGTTATAATCATTTATTTTTGAGTAATAAGTACTACTATTATAATCAGGTTCTACCAATGTTTTTTCTAATGCAGCTTCATCATTAGCTAATCCAGTAATATCCATATCAGCCACAATCATGAAATTATCCATGATCTGTACAAGCCCGTTTGCTTTTCCTCTGTAAGAAACTAATGCATCATCTTTCAGTAATTCGTCAATTTTAGCAGTACTTCCAGATGTAAATGACACTAAGTTTTTACCGTTAAATGTAAATGTTGATTTAGCTGAATTTGGATCTCCTTTTTTACCGCTAATTTCGAAAGTGTAACCATCATTTAAAGCCATTTTAAAACTAGAGTCGTCTGGCGTTTCTTTACCGTTTGAATATTTCGCATTAGTTGCGAAAGTAGCCGCTTGCACATTGTCAATAGTTAAAATTGCATCTACTGAAGTTGGTAAGTAAAACTCATCATTTATAGTAGTTCCAGATTGCCAGTTGTAACTGTCCCTTATTTTCACTTTAATATCAGATGAAATAGCCTTTGAAGATAAAGAAGCATTGTTTATAGTTTGACTTTTCTTTGCTGGAAAAACAAATTTCAACTCAGTAGTGGAAGTGGTTTTTACCCAAATTTGTTTTGTGTTATTCCATGAGTAGATACCGTAAACGCCAGAAACATTAAGGATTTCTGCAATTTGGTTGTCATTTTTACCATTGAATATATCTACGGAACTAACATCTAGTAAGTTACCTAAGTTTTGAATCGCTTCAATAGCACCAGACGTTTCTGATTTTTTCATTTGAAGCAGCATTTCATTTGCTTCAGCTTCGAGTTTAACTTTTTGTTGTGCCGGAGTTAAGTTTGAATACGGTTGTTTGATAATGTTGGCAATTTGGTCGTTTAAATTGTCAGCTGAAGTATCTGGGGTGTCTCCACTATCGTTTGTACAAGAAATTGTAAGTTGTGAAATAATCACTGAGAGCAGAAGGAATTTTTTAATCATTTGTTTTAAAATTAGAATTTGTAATAAAGACGCGGAAGTAAATGTTTGATTTCCGTTTAAATTGAAAATAAGTTTTCAAGGTAATATTTTCACTACAAAAATAATCCTTTTCAGAAGTGTTTACAATACCCACTTTTAGTGATATTTGGAAAAAAATCAAATTTTATTTGATATCAAACGGAAATTGATTTTGTTATCTTTGCGTTCAATTTTATTTATATTTAGAAATGCTTTATTCAAAAATAGAAGGTCAAGGTGAGCCACTTTTAATACTTCACGGATTTCTGGGAATGTCTGACAATTGGAAAACTATCGGGACACAATTTGCTTCCGAAGGTTTTCAGGTGCATCTTCTTGATTTACGCAATCACGGACGTAGTTTACAGTCGGAAGAATTTAGTTATGAGATAATGGCTCAGGATGTTTTCGACTATTGTAAAGCTAATTCATTAGAGGAAGTAAATGTAATAGGACATTCTATGGGTGGTAAAACAGCGATGCTTTTTGCTGCATCTTATCCTGATATGGTTAAAAAACTGATTGTGGCTGATATAGGTCCGAAATTTTATCCACAACACCATCAGCCTATTTTGGCGGGATTAAATGCAGTTGATTTCTCGATAAAACCAAGTCGTAGTGAGGTTGAAGCTGTGTTAACTCAGTACATTCCTGATTTTGGGACGCGTCAATTTTTGATGAAAAGTTTGTATTGGCAAGAGCCGGGACAACTGGCTTTTCGATTTAATCTTTCTGTTTTTAATAAAAAAATGGATGAGATAGGGGTGCCGCTACCCGAAGAATTGGTGTTCAGTAAGCCAACACTTTTTATCCGTGGTGGGAATTCAAATTATATATTGGACAGTGATTTTGAAAGTATAAAACTGCAATTTCCAGTTGCTACAATTGAGACAATTCCAGGTGTAGGGCACTGGCTTCATGCTGAAAACCCAAAGATGTTTCATCAATTGGCAAGTTCTTTTTTAGAAACAAACCAATAATTTAAAAAATTAACTACTTTTAAAGAAAATAAAAAAACAGGAAATGAGCATAACCTAAAATTGGGTCACAAACACCAAAAAGGATATGCGAATTACTCCCGATAGCTATCGGGAGACAATTGAAAAACAATAAATATCTACATATGAAATTACTTATTAGAATTCTTATTACATCTGTTTTAGTGGTGCTTCTTTCAAATCTTATGACTGGGGTTCATGTCGCCAGTTTTACAACTGCTTTAATTGTTGCCGTGGTTCTTGGGTTATTAAATATATTCATCAAACCTATCCTTGTTATATTGACTTTGCCTATAACTTTTATAACATTAGGGTTGTTCTTGTTAGTTATCAATGCTCTAATCATTTTATTATGTGATAATATTGTGGGTGGATTTAGTGTTGACTCCTTCTTCACGGCCTTGTTGTTTAGTATTATTTTATCGGTTTCCCAGTCATTAATGTATTCAATTTTAGGGGAGACAAAATAAATCGAACACTTAAAATAAAGCATCACTAATTTTTTTTAACAATACATTAGTGATGCATTACAATATTTTGTTTAATTTTGTTAAACTATTTTAGTGCAAATGAAAAAAATTCACATCTTATTAATCGTTTTACTTGGTCTCTTCCTGATGCCTAGTGAAGCTTTTGCGTGTGGAAAAATTTCAGAAAAAAAATCTTGCACTAAAGAAATGGCATCCAAGACTGAAAAGAAAGATTGTTGTTCGAATGAGACTCATTCGAAAGACAAAAATCAAAAAGGATGCAACGGAAAATGCGGTCATTCTTTGTGTGGCAGTATTTCAATAGTAAATATTGGAATTTTCCATTCATTAGATTCCGTTTCACAAAACGGGTTGTTTAATTTTTCTTTGGAGAAACATAGATTTAATCATCCAGTATCTTTTACTTCAGAAGGATATTCTTCAATTTGGCTTATTCCTAAAATAGGCTAAAATAAATTTTTGATAGCCAATAGTCTGTCAATTTCAAAGCAATCTTGCTTTACAATCAATTATTTTTCGGCTTGTTACAATATAAAATTATAGCTTATTTGCTATTGATTTGATGTTGTCTTGCTATTTTCAATTCAAATTTATTATACAATGAAATCACTTAAAAAAGTTGTGATGGCAATAACTCTATTGCTATCAGTTACAGTTGCCGTTGCGCAAATTAAAAATTCAACAACAGAAACAGTTCAGGTATTAGGGAACTGCGCTATGTGTAAAGCCAATATAGAAAAGGCTGGGAATCTTAATAAAATTGCTAAAGTAGTCTGGAATAAAGACACTAAAATGGCAACTCTTACTTATGATTCGAAACAAACTTCTCAGGACGAAATCTTAAAGCGTATCGCATTAGCAGGTTACGACAGCGAAAAATTCCTTGCTCCTACTGATGTATATGATAACCTACACGGTTGTTGTCAATATGAAAGAGCAACTAAGGTAGAAGTTAATAATACGGAAAAAGCTTCGATGGAGAATCATGGAGATCACGCAGGACACGCAGCAGCAGCACCTACGCAAGAAGTAAATCAATTAAAAGCGGTTTATGACAATTACTTTTTATTAAAAGAGGCTTTAGTAAAAACAGATGGGAAAGAATCTTCTCGTGTTTCAAAAGACTTGTTAGCTTCGCTTAATGCTGTTCAAATGGATAAATTAGCGATGGATGTACATATGGTTTGGATGAAAACTATGAAACAGTTGAAAGAAGATGCTGATCATATTTCGGATACTGAGGATATTAAACACCAACGTGATCATTTCATGACTTTGTCTAAAAACATGTATGAAATGGTTAAAGTGTCAAAATTAGACACGCCAACCTATTATCAGTTTTGTCCAATGGCAAATGGAGGAAAAGGAGCGAACTGGTTGAGTAAAGACAGTGCTATCAAAAATCCATATTACGGATCTCAAATGTTGAGCTGTGGAAAAACAGTGGAAACATTAAAATAAAACATTTTATGGCGTAATAATTTATTCTTACGCCATAACAACATCATTAATTTCGAAACAGAATGAAAAAATTAGTTTTAGCCATTGTCTTAATTGTCTCTTTCTCTAAGGGGAATGCACAAATGAAAATTGGAGATGCTATGCCCAATAGTACATTAAAAAACATCCAAAATGAAGCTGTTGAATTGTCCTCTTTCAAAGGGAAAACAGTATTAGTGGATTTTTGGGCTTCCTGGTGCGCACCTTGTAGAGTTGCTAATAAAAAGTTAGTAAAACTCCATTCTGACATTAAGACTAAAGACTTTGAAATTATTGGGATATCCCTTGATACTGATATAGTGAAATGGGGAAATGCAATAAAAAAGGATAAAATAGAATACACACAATTAAATGAACCAAAAGGATTTGACGCTAAAGTGGCTGTTCGTTTTGGTGTTGAGGAACTCCCTACAACTTATTTGTTTGATAAAGAAGGGATTTTAATCGCTATTAATCCAACAGAAGAAGAAATTAATAATCAAATTAATAAATTACAATAAAATGAAAATAATGAACAAACAACTGATAGTGATTACACTATTGTTACTAGTTGTAAACCTAAAATCGTATGCTCAAATTAGTAAAGTAGAAATTATTGCAACTGGACTTACATGTTCGATGTGCTCTAATGCTATAAACAAGCAGCTTAAATCACTAAAAGAAGTAGATAGTATAAGTATAGATTTAAACACAAATACGTTTACAGTATATCTTAAAAAAGATAATGCTTTAAAGCCAAGAGTATTGAAAGAAGGCGTTGAGAAAGCGGGATTTTTTGTAGGTTCAATGGTAATGACTGTTGCTTTTGATAATGTAGATGCGCAAGAAAACAAAATGGTAAAAGTAGGAGAGGTTAACTATGTTATGGTTGATTCAAAAGCAAAGACACTAAACGGAGAAACTAAAGTTCAGGTTTTAGACAAGGGGTTTGTTACAAGTAAGGAGTTTAAGAAATTACTGAAGTCATATTCAAAAGTGCCAACGTATGCTTTAGAAAATGAAGATGATTACCATATTAAAACCCTATAATAAAATGAGACATTTACTTCTTATATTCCTAGTTGCTTTTTCTTTTCAAGTAAAATCCCAGGAATTGTTCGTTATGACTGATCCTGCCAGTAATGTTCCTGCGGGTTCCATTGGAGTTAGGGATATGAATTTTTTCTTATATGAAAAAAACGGAAATTTAAATTACCATAATATGCCCGAAATTATGTGGGGGGTGAATAATAAATTGATGCTTCGTGCCGCTGCTTTTATAAGCAATAGCGGAGAAGGCTGGGATACCGAAGGAGGAAGTTTATACGCTAAGTATAGATTCTTTTCTGTAGATGATATGCACAGTCATTTCCGTATGGCTGCTTACGCGAAATACAGTTTCAATAATGCCGATATTCATCAGGATGAAATCGAGACAATGGGACATAATACCGGTTATGAAACAGGAATTGTGGCGACTCAGTTGATTAATAAAGTAGCAATAAGCTCTTCTATAAGTTATGAAAGAGCATTAGACAATAAGCCTAATTATGAATTTCCTGCTGACCAAAGTAATAGCGCCATAAATTATACACTTTCTATTGGTAAATTAATGCATCCAAAAAAATACACGAGTTTCAAGCAAACTAATATCAATGCGATGGTTGAATTTTTAGGCCAGCGATTAAATGGTAATGGAAAATCGTATTTAGATGTTGTTCCTTCAGTTCAATTTATAATTAATAGTCAAGCAAGAGTTGACTTGGCTTACAAACAAGAGTTATATACTTCTATGAATCGTACGGCTCCAAACGGATTTTTACTTCGTTTAGAGTATACTTTTTTTAATGTAACTAATTAAAAACAAGAATTATTAACAAAATCTAATATATAAAAAAATGAAAAAATTAATTCTATCAGTAATGATATTGGCAATGGTGGCTGTATCATGTAAAAAAAACAAAGAATCTGCAACAACGGAAACTTCAGAATCAAGTTCGCAATTGTATTCTTGTCCGATGCACCCTGAAGTAACAGGAAAGCAAGGGGAAGCTTGTTCAGAATGCGGAATGGAATTGACTGAGCCAGTAGCACATACTGAAGCTACTCACGAACACCACGATGGAGATATGCACGAAGGATCAAATATGGAAACAACAAACAGTACTTCTCAATCTTCATTTTCAATTAACGAAATTGTAAGTGGGTATTTGAATTTAAAAAATGCTCTTGTAAAAGACGATTCAAAAGGGGCTGCTGCTGCCGGGAAAGCATTACAAGCAACTTTTGGAAAAGTAAATTCAAACGAAATTGACGCTAAATTAAAAAAACAGTATTTGGATATTGCTGATGACGCAAAGGAACATGCTGAACACATTGCTGATAATTCAGGAAAAATTGACCGTCAAAGAGAACATTTCGTAATGTTAAGTAAAGACATTAACGATTTAATTACAGCTTTTGGAACAAAACAAAAACTGTATCAGGATTTTTGTCCAATGGCTGATAATGATAAAGGAGCTATCTGGATAAGTGAGACTAAAGATATCAAGAACCCGTATTTTGGTAGCCAAATGTTAAGCTGTGGTGCAGTAAAAAAAGAGTGGTAAAATGAAACAAGAGTCAAAAGAATAATCATAATTAGTTTTGGTATTATTTTA
Organism: Flavobacterium sp. K5-23; assembly: GCF_023278045.1. Taxonomy (NCBI): domain Bacteria; kingdom Pseudomonadati; phylum Bacteroidota; class Flavobacteriia; order Flavobacteriales; family Flavobacteriaceae; genus Flavobacterium; species Flavobacterium sp. K5-23. The sequence continues at coordinate 348,135 of NZ_CP056783.1, read as the reverse complement.
TTGATGCAATTGTATCAACCTGCCCGTAATATTGATTACGGGCAGGTTACAACTACTCATTTTACCCAAGTATATAATGTTCCTAAAAAGGTGGAAACCATTTTAAAAACATCCTGTTACGATTGTCACAGTAACACTACCCGCTATCCTTGGTGCGCTTATATTCAGCCCGCAAGAATATTGATAGACAGCATATTAAAGAAGGAAAGGAAAATTTAAACTTTAGTGAATGGGGAAATTATTCTTCTAGAAAACAAGGGAATAAATTGGATCGAATTGTAAAACAAATCAAATCCGATGAAATGCCTTTGTCTTCCTATACTCTTATTAATAAAGAGGCAATCCTTACAAGCGCTCAAAAAGCAGAATTAATTCAATGGATCGAAAAGATGAAAGACAGTATTTCATCTGTAAATTAAATTATTATGGTAGAAAAATTAATATCATTCTCACTAAGAAACCGGGTAGTTGTGTTGCTGGTTTCGGCTGCTTTGTTTGGTTGGGGAATTTATAGTGTAAACCAAAATCCAATAGACGCCATTCCTGATTTATCAGAAAATCAGGTTATTGTTTTCACGGAATGGATGGGGAGAAGCCCACAAGTAATAGAGGATCAGGTAACCTATCCTTTGGTTTCCAACTTACAAGGAATCCCGAAAATTAAAAATATACGCGCTTCTTCCATGTTTGGGATGAGCTTTATTTACATCATTTTTGAAGATGATGTCGACGCTTATTGGGCGAGAACCCGGGTTCTGGAACGATTGAATTATGCACAACGATTGTTGCCGCAAAATGTTGTCCCAACTTTAGGTCCAGACGGTACAGGAGTAGGTCATATCTTTTGGTACCATCTGGAAACTAACGGAATGGATCTTGGAGAGCAAAGAGCGTTGCAAGACTGGTACGTTAAATTCGCGTTGCAAACCGTTCCCGGTGTGGCTGAAGTCGCCTCTTTTGGTGGATTTGAAAAACAATATCAATTGGTGCTAGATCCTTTAAAAATGCAATACTATAATGTAAGCATGATGGAAGTGATGAAAGCGGTGAAGACAAGCAACAATGATGTGGGAGGAAGGAAATTTGAAATGAGTAATATGTCCTATATCGTAAGAGGTTTAGGGTATATTAAAAACATAAAAGACGTCGAAGATATTGCCATTAAAAACTATAATTCGGTTCCCGTAAAAGTTAGTGATATTGGTTCAGTTCAAATGGGAGGTGATTTACGTTTGGGTATTTTTGACCAAAACGGAGATGGTGAAGTAGTAGGTGGAATTGTGGTAATGCGTTACGGCGAAAATGCAGATAAAGTAATAACTGCCGTTAAGGAAAAAATGAAAGAGGTAGAAAAAGGTCTTCCTGAAGGCGTAACTTTTAAAACCTCCTATGATAGAAGTGAGCTTATTGAAAAAGCCATTGAATCCGTAAAGGGAACTTTAATGGAGGAAATGATTGCCGTTTCGATTGTGATTCTGCTTTTCCTTTTTCATTGGAGAAGTGCCCTAATTATTCTTATACAATTGCCTATATCAGTTGCGATTGGATTTATACTTCTGGAAGCTTTTGGGATTTCGTCCAATATTATGTCTCTTACCGGAATTGCCTTGGCCATTGGGGTTGTGGTTGATGACGGAATTGTGATGGTAGAAAATGCCTATAGGACAATTTCGGAGAAACAAGAAGGAATGGAAGAAAATCAATAATTGACTTGAAATGAAAAAATTTTTAAATAAAATATTCAAAAAAGAACAGGATCCTTTATCATCTGAAGAAAGACTAAAACTTATAGAGTCTTCTTCTAAGTTGGTAGGTCCGGGTGTTTTTTATTCGACACTTATAGTAATTGCTTCTTTTTTACCCGTTTTCCTATTGACAGGAATGGAAGGTAAATTATTTAGTCCATTGGCTTGGACCAAATCTTTTATTCTTATTGTAGATGCGTTTCTTGCCATTACTTTAACTCCGGTGCTGATTAGTTTCTTGCTAAAGGGAAAACTTCGACCAGAATCAAAAAATCCAATTAATAGAAAACTGGAACAAATTTACACTCCTATACTTACCTTTTGTTTGAAATGGAGAAAATCATTACTGGCTGTTAATATTTTGGCGCTATTGATAGGCGTTGCAATGTTTACCAGATTGGGGTCTGAATTTATGCCTCCTCTAGATGAAGGTTCCATTTTGTTTATGCCGGTGACTTTACCTGATGTGTCGAATTCAGAAGTGAAAAGAATATTGCAGGTACAGGACAAACTGATAAAATCAATACCTGAGGTGGCCCACGTTTTAGGAAAAGCGGGAAGAGCCAATACGGCAACCGATAACAGTCCTATTAGTATGATTGAAACCATTGTTTTGTTAAAACCTCAAAATGAATGGAGAGAAGACAAAACAAAAAATGATGTCATAACTGAAATCAATAATAAACTCCAAATTCCGGGTGTGACTAATGGGTTTACACAGCCTATCATCAACAGGATTAATATGCTGGCTACAGGTATTAGAACTGATGTGGGGATAAAAATTTATGGAGCAAGTTTAGATACCATCAATGTCTTGGCTCAAAAAATCAAGAAAGCATTGGAAGGAACTTCTGGGGTTAAAGATTTATATGCTGAACCTATTACGGGTGGAAAATATATCGATATTGAAGCTAAGCGTGAAGTGATAGGTAGATATGGTCTTAGCATTGATGATGTGAATAATGTAGTTGAAGCGGCAATAGGAGGAATGACATTAACGACAACTATTGAGGGCAGACAGCGTTTCTCAGTCAATGCGAGATATGCACAGGAATATAGAAACAGTATATCAGCCTTGAAAAAACTCCAAGTGCAAACTATGGATTTTGGTCCTATTCCTTTAGAAACCGTAGCTGATATAAAAATAAGTGATGGGCCTCCTATGATTAACAGTGAGAATGCGATGCTTAGAGGAAGTGTTTTGTTTAATGTTCGCGATCGCGATTTAGGGAGCACCGTAAAAGAAGCGCAGGAAAAATTGAATGCGATGATGACCAAAATGCCAAAAGGATATTATGTGGAATGGAGCGGTCAATGGGAAAACCAAATCAGAGCCAATAAAACATTGAGTATGATATTGCCTATCGTTGTTGTTATAATATTCCTCATTTTATATTTTACTTACAATTCAATGAAAGAGGCTATGATCACTATGATCACCGTTCCTTTTGCCCTTATTGGGGGAGTATTTATGGTTTATTTTTATGGTATTAATTTATCAGTGGCCGTGGCAGTAGGTTTTATTGCTTTATTCGGGATGGCCATAGAAACAGCTATGTTGATGACTATTTATCTGAATGAAGCGATGAATAAAATGGTTGCTGATCACGGGAATAGCAGTGAAACGATTACGGAAGGAATATTAAGACAGTACATTATTGACGGTTCGGCCAAAAGGTTGCGTCCTAAGCTAATGACAATTTCAGTTTCATTATTTGGATTAGTTCCTATACTTTGGGCAACCGGAACCGGAGCTGATGTGATGATTCCTATCACCGTACCGCTTATTGGAGGGACAATCACCTCTACGATTTATGTATTATTAGTAACACCAGTAGTTTTCGAAATAACAAAGCTTCGTGAATTGAGAACAAAAGGTAAAATAGAATTGATAGATGTTAAAGAATAGCTATTTACTCGTTATAAGTTGTTTGGTTTTTTGCACTACAAATGTGGGGGCACAAACACTTGCTTTGGATGCTGTTTTGACGAGAATCAAAACAAATAATCCTCAATTAAAAATGTACGATGCCGATATTCAAAGTATGAATGCTGCGGCTATTGGTGCAAAAAGCTGGATGGCTCCACAAATTAATACAGGTTTGTTTATGACGCCCTACGACACTAAAATGTGGAAAGCGGATGAAATGAATCCTGGAATGGGGGCTTATATGGTTGGCTTTACGCAAATGATTCCCAATGCGTCAAAATTAAAAGCCGACTATAATTATATGAACGCTATGTCTTCAGTGGAAGCAGAGAATAAAAATTATACCATTAATCAGTTAAATGCATTGGCAAAAGCCAATTATTACCAATGGATTGTACTTGATAAAAAGATTAAGATTGCCAACGATAATTTATTGCTTTTGGAATATATGATCAAAAGTATGGAAATTCGCTACCAATACAATATGGATAAATTGCCCACTTATTATAAGGCAAAATCACAATACAGTAACTTACAAAGTATGGTGGTTATGTTGCAAAACAACATTTCTCAAAAAAGGATTTTGCTTAATACCTTGATGGCAAGAGACAAAAACACCGCGTTTGATATTGATTCGGCTTATGATTTGAATGAATTTGATTTTATGAAAACGGATGCCACTTCACTATCTCAAAACCGAAGTGATGTAAAAGCCATTGAAAAAACAATTGAATTAAATCAGTTGAGAATAGAAACGGAAAAAGCTAAATTGTTACCGGAGTTTGGTGTAAAATATGACCATATGTTTGCTTTTGGCGATCGTCCACAACAATTTTCTTTGATGGGAATGATTACGATTCCTATGCCTTGGTCTACCAAAATGAATAAAGCAAGTATGGATAGTTTTCGAATAAAAAACGAAAGCCTCGAATGGCAAAAACAAATGATCCTCAATGAAGCCACTGGGATGATTTCAGGAATGAGTACGGAGTTGACCAACTTGAAAAAGCAATACGATATTGCCGAGAAAAGCATCATTCCGGCTTTGAAAAGGAATTATGACACCTCAATTATAGCTTGGCAAAACAATACTGGAGACTTGTTTGTTGTGTTGGATGCTTGGGAAGCTTTGAATATGGCTCAAATTGAGAAATTAGACAAATTACAGTCCATTTTGAGCACACAGGTAGAAATTGAAAAACAACTGGAAACGAAGTAACTATGAACAAATATTTAAAATACAGTCTGGTAGTTTTGGTTTTTTCCATCATTGGAATTGCGACCTATTATTTTGTGGCGAAATCAGGAAACAATACATTTTTTTCAAATGATGAGGTAACTTATACCTGTCCTATGCCAGAAGATTCGGTTTTTAGTAATCAACCGGGAACCTGTCATAAATGCGGAATGAAACTGATCAAAGTAGAGAAAGAGCCACAGCAGGAATTAGTTTATACTTGTTCGATGCACCCCGAGATAATTCGGGATGCACCCGGAAGTTGCCCTATTTGCGGAATGGATTTAGTTAGAAAAGTAAGTCAAAACCAACCTAAAGAAAGCAATTCCATCGATCACTTATTGCAACCAACCGATAATTTTGTAGTAGGGAATTATAATACCACAACGCCAAAAGACACAACGCTAAGCAGTGAAATAAATTTACCGGGAATGGTCGAATATGATCCTAATTCATCAGTAAATATTGCGGCAAGAATTAGCGGGAGAGTGGAGAAAATGTATGTGAATTATAAATTCCAAAAAGTGGCTAAGGGACAAAAGCTTTTTGATTTGTACAGCCCTGAATTGCTAACAGAACAGCAAAATTTCATTTACCTAATCACTAATGATTCAGGAAACGCATCGATTATAAAAGCTTCGAAACAAAAACTTCTTCTTTACGGAATGAGTAATAGCCAGATTAATTCTTTGGCTGCAGCCAAAAAAACACAGCCAGTGATTTCTATTTACAGCCCTACTAATGGGATTGTTCAGGGAACAGACGGAATGTCAAATAATGTTTCGGGTGGAATGCAGAAACCGAATGAAACAACAACTTCCTTATCAATAAAAGAAGGAGATTATATAAAAAAGGCTGAGGTTGTTTTTAAATTAATGAATACAGATAAAGTCTGGGGGGTGTTTAACGTTTCGCAAGGAAATAACAGCTTGGTGAAAATGAATCAATTTATTCGAATAACATCTGAGCTGGATAAAAAAGACTTCGTAGACGCCAAAGTGAATTTCGTCGAAACGCAATTTAATCCTGATGATAAAACAAACCGAATCCGAGTTTATTTGAATAATAAAAAACTCCGTTTTCCAATAGGTTTGCGATTACAAGGAATTGTAAAATCAAATGCGGTTCAAGGTATTTGGCTCGACAAACAGGCTATTGTGAGTATAGGAAGTAAAAAAGTAGTTTTTGTGAAAATGGATAAAGGTTTTAAAGCCAAAGAAATTAAAACCGGAATTGAGATTGATGGTTTTGCTAAAATCATTGAAGGAATTTCAATTCAAGATAAAGTAGTAGAAAATGGACAGTATTTAATGGATAGCGAGAGCTTTATTAAAACCAATTAATTATGCAAAAGTCACTAAAAAACAGTTTCCTATTTGTCGTATTACTTGCCTTTATAGGATGTAATACTAAAAACAAAGAGGAACATAGCGCACACGAATCAAAAGATAATGTGTACTACACTTGTTCGATGGATCCGCAGGTAAAAGAAGATAAAGCGGGTAAATGTCCTATTTGCCATATGGATTTGACTCCTATGAAAAAAGAGGATTCAGCCCCTAATGAAATATCTCTGAGCGATCAACAAATACAATTGGGTAACATCACCACTCAAACGATATTAGAAACCAAAAGTAATATTGAAGATACTTATACGGGTGTGTTGACGATAAATCAGGAAAAAATCAAAACCATTTCGGCAAGAGCGATGGGTAGGATTGAGAAATTATTTTTCAAGACGGAAGGGGTTTATGTCAAAAAGAATGAAGCGGTTTATCAAATATACAGTGAGGATATCGCCATTGCAAAACAAGATTATTACACGGCCTATAAACAATTGTCTATGCCAGGTGATTTTGGAAAAAATGCAATAAGTATGCTCAATGCAGCCAAACAAAAATTATTGTTTTTTGGTTTATCCAATGCACAAATTGAAGGCATAAAAAAGACTGCTGATGTGTCGCCATACACCACTTTTTACAGTACTTATAACGGCTATGTTTCGGAAATTAGGACTACAGAAGGCAGTTATGTTATGGAAGGTAGTCCTATAATTAAATTAGCGGATCTAAGCAGTCTTTGGCTTGAAACTCAGGTGAACGTGAACTACGCACAAAGTTTAAAAATAGGACAAACGGCAAAAGTTTCCTTTACGGATTATCCGGATAAAAACACAAATGGGAAAATAGCATTTATTAACCCGGAAATTAACCCCGATTCCAGATTGTTGTTAATTAGAATGGAAGTGCCAAACGCAGATCTTCTTTTGAAACCTGGAATGCAGACCATAGCAAGATTAACAAAATCCAATATAAAAGGATTGTTTATTCCTGTGGATGCGGTCATTCGAGAAGAAAAGGCCACTTATATCTGGGTTGAAAAAAGGCCTGGAATTTTTGAAAATGTAATGGTTCAAACAGGAGTGGAAACGAATGGAATGATCGAAATAATATCTGAATTAGACCCAAATAAAAAAGTAGTCATTACTGGAGCATACGCGATCAACAGTGAGTATAAATTTCGTAAAGGGAGTGATCCTATGGCAGGACACGATATGTAAAATTATTATATAATTCACTGAATTTAAGCTAAGTATAGTTAATAATGAAGAAAGGAAAGTGATTTTAATAATAAAAATCGGAACTTTGAATAAGCTGCTGAAAATAATAGTATTGTAAATGAAGCTCTACATAAAAAATATGGTTTGCAGTCGCTGTGAAATGGCTGTAAAGGCTGAACTGGAAAAAATAGGACATCCTGTTGTATCAATGACACTGGGTGAAGTTGAGGTTTCTGGAGATATAGAAAAAAGCGAAATGCAATTACTAACCAATAATCTGAATTTACTTGGGTTCGAATTGTTAGACGATAAAGTAAGCAAGATTATAGAAAGGATTAAAAATCTAATTGTTGATTTGGTGCATTACAAAACTGAAAAACTGAAAACCAATTTATCTAACTATTTAGCCGAAGATTTACAACAGGATTATAACTCTTTGAGTAATCTGTTTTCTGAAATGGAAGGGATTACGATTGAACATTATTTTATTGCTCAAAAAATTGAAAGAGCAAAGGAATTGTTGATTTATAACGAGTTGACTTTGAGTGAAATTGCATTTCAGCTCAATTATAGTAATGTGGCGCATTTAAGTAATCAGTTTAAAAAAACAACAGGTTTTACGCCCACACATTTTAAAAAATTAAAGGATAAAAAAAGAATTCAGATAGACGATTTGTAAATCTTGTAATTTTTCTCCAAAATTCTGTAACAAGGCAGAAAGGGTTCTTTCGGATATTTGTAATGTTAATTTATAAACTTAGAAATGATGACGCACACTTATAAAATTACCGGAATGTCTTGCGATGGTTGTCGTACTAAAGTGGAAAAAACACTTAATGCTATCGAAGGAATTGAAGCAGTAGTAGTTTTAGATCCGGCATTGGCAACCCTAACAATGGAAAAACATATTCCTGTTGCGCAGTTGCAAGATGCCTTGTCTGCTGTTGGAAACTACACCATAGAGATGATTCCTCACGCAGACTCCTTACCTAATGAAGTTGAGACGCCTAGTGCAAAATCGTGTTGTGGAACTGATAAACCCAAAAACACTACTATTCATAAAGAACTTTCAGTTAATGCCGCAGGGAAATATTATTGCCCGATGTATTGTGAAGGCGATAAAGTGTATGACAAAGCGGGAGACTGTCCAGTATGCGGAATGGATTTAGTGAAAGCTCCAGAATTAAATATAGGAAAAACGCTTTATACGTGCCCGATGCATCCAGAAGTTGTGCAGGACGGTCCAGGTTCTTGCCCTATTTGTGGTATGGATTTAGTCCCAATGGAGCCATCAGATAGTGAAGAAAAAAAAGCGTATTTCAAATTGCTTCACAAAATGAAAGTAGCTTTACTTTTTACTGTTCCTGTTTTCATAATATCCATGATGGAAATGCTGCCTAACAATCCATTATTGAAAGTAATGGATCTTGAAAAGTGGAATTGGGTACAATTACTATTAACGCTTCCCGTAGTTTTTTATGCCTGTTGGATGTTTTTTATTCGCGCTTGGAAATCAATTGTTACCTGGAATCTCAACATGTTTACTTTGATTGGAATCGGTACGGGAGTTGCTTTTTTATTCAGTTTGGTCGGGATGTTTTTTCCAGATGTTTTCCCTTCTGAATTTAAAACGCATAGCGGAACGGTTTCTCTTTATTTTGAGGCTACGGCTGTTATCCTAACTTTAGTTTTATTAGGGCAATTATTAGAAGCCAGAGCCCATAGCCAAACCAATAGCGCAATAAAAGAATTACTGAAATTAGCGCCAACAGAAGCCACCTTGGTAATTGATGGTGTCGATAAAGTGATTTCTATTCATGATATAAAAAAAGGGGATTTATTGCGTGTTAAACCAGGAGATAAAATCCCTGTTGATGGAAAAATCACCGATGGGGAAAGCACGATTGATGAATCGATGATTACGGGCGAACCCATTCCAGTCGATAAAAAAATAGATGATGCGGTTGTTGCCGGAACTATTAACGGAACTAAATCATTTGTAATGGTTGCCGAAAAAATTGGTTCTGAAACCTTGCTTTCGCAAATTGTACAAATGGTAAATGATGCCAGTCGTTCTAGAGCTCCAATCCAAAAATTAGCGGATCGAATAGCAAAGTATTTTGTGCCAATAGTAGTTGTGGTATCGATAACTACATTTCTTGTTTGGGCAAAATTCGGGCCTGAAAATGAAGCTTTAATCTACGGATTCATAAATGCTGTTGCAGTGCTGATTATTGCCTGTCCCTGTGCGTTAGGGCTAGCAACCCCTATGTCAGTAATGGTGGGAGTGGGTAAAGGAGCACAATCAGGAGTGCTGATAAAAAATGCCGAAGCATTGGAAAAAATGAACAAGGTGACTGTTTTAATCACTGATAAAACAGGAACAATCACGGAGGGGAAACCATCAGTGGAAAAGGTTTTTTCAGCTACTAATCAAGAGGAGGATTTACTTCAAAACATTGCTTCTGTAAATCAATATAGCGAACATCCATTGGCGCAAGCCGTAGTCCAATTTGCGCAAGCGAAAAAAATCACATTGACAGAAGTTAAAGACTTTGAATCCATTACCGGAAAAGGAGTAATAGGAACAGTATCTGGTAAAAAGGTTGCTCTTGGGAATAAAAAACTTATGGAACAGTTTGGAGCCGCTACTTCCGAAGCAATTGAAAGTAAAATTGTTGCTGAGCAGAAACTGGGGAAAACAGTCTCTTATATTTCGGTTGACAATGCCGTTTTAGGCTATGTAACCATTACTGACGCCATAAAAAAATCAAGTGTTGCCGCTATTAAGGAACTAATGCGCCAGGGAGTGGAAGTTATTATGATGACCGGTGATAATATTAATACGGCCAAGGCTGTTGCCGATGAATTAAAATTGAGTTCATATATAGCAGGCTGTTTACCAGAAGATAAATTGAAAGAAATTAAACGATTGCAAGCCGAAGGTAAAATAGTTGCTATGGCGGGTGATGGTATAAATGACGCTCCTGCTTTGGCTCAAGCCGATATAGGGATAGCGATGGGAACCGGAACAGATGTAGCGATTGAAAGCGCCAAAATAACTTTAGTCAAAGGGGATTTACAAGGGATTGTAAAAGCCAAAAAACTGAGTCATGCGGTTATGAAAAATATCAATCAAAATTTATTCTTTGCTTTCTTTTATAATGTGCTTGGGATTCCAATTGCTGCCGGGGTGCTATATCCGTTTTTCGGGATTTTGTTATCTCCAATGATTGCGGCTTTAGCAATGAGTTTTAGTTCCGTTTCCGTGATTGCAAATGCCTTGCGATTGCGAAGTTTGAAATTGTAAAATTGAAGTTTGTTATTAATTTAAATATATAAAATTATGAAAACACTACAAAAATTTGCACTGTTAATTGGGTTAATTGGACTGCTATATTCCTGCCAGTCAACTAATCAGGTTCTTTCAAAATCAGATAAGAGAATCGAAATAATGAATACCATTGCTAACAATGAGAGTATGTCAAAAGAAATGATGGATATACTTATGAATAGCAAAAGCGGTAAAATGATGATGGAGGAAAAGAAAAAGGAAATGATGAAAGACAAGCATACTGAAATGATGAAAAGTATGAAAGAAAATCCTGAGATGATGAAAAAAATGATGTCAGAAATGATGAAGGATAATCCGGAAATGATGAAAGACAAGCATACTGAAATGATGAAAAGCATGAAAGAAAATCCAGAAATGATGAAGAGCATGATGTCAGAGATGATGAAAAAAATGAAAGAAAATCCGGAAATGATGAAAAGTATGATGTCGAAAATGATGGAATCATCAAAAGGAGATAATGCTATGATGTCTGGAATGTGTAAGTCTATGATGGAAAATAAGGAGATGATGGAGATGATGGAGAAAATGAAAAAAGAGAATAAAATGAAAGCAATGGACGGAAAACTTAAAAAAGAGGAAGATCATAAATCACATCATTAATAGAATATAAACCTAAAACAAAAAGTTATGAATGATCATGGAAATGAAGGAATGCATATGGGATCCTATATATTTATGGGAATGCATATTTTTTGGTGGGTATCAATATTGATTTTTGCACTAGTATTATTAGTAGCTGCTCACAGGTATAGAAAAAGAAAATAATTTAAAACCAAAACCAAAACCAAAAAAAAATGAAAAGAGTAATTTTAATTAGTGTATTTATTTTACAAGCATTGTTAATTTCTGCACAAGAAAAAGTTCAAATAAAATTAACAGAGCCAAGTCCGTCAGCCTCTTTTGAACAGGAAATAGGAAGTACAATCGTTAATGTAACCTATAATAGGCCATTGACAAGAGGAAGAAAAGTTTTTGGGGAATTAGTGCCCTTTGATGAAATGTGGAGAACAGGAGCTAGTGGTTGTACCACATTTGCAACTAATGAAACGATAGATTTTGGAAATACAATTTTAGAATCAGGTAAATATTCGATTTACACTATTCCTTCAAAAAAGGAATGGACTATAATTGTAAATACAGATACTACTTTACACGGGACAACAGGTTATGACGAGAAGAAAGATGTTTTTCGTTTTACTGTACCTGTTGAGAAAACGGCTAATTTTTATGAAACATTTACAATAGAAGTAAACGACATTAATAACAAAGGAGAAGGTTTCTTAAAATTGATGTGGGAAAACACTATGGTGAAAATTCCATTAAAAAGTAAAGCCGATGAAAATATTCTGGCATTAATAGAAAAGCATATTGTAAAAGAAAAAACGCAGAATGTTAATTTATTATTTCAAGCAGCAAACTATTATTATAGTACTAATAGGGATTCTATGAAAGCAATACAGTGGCTTAATGATGCAGAAAAAATAGATGGAACAAATTTTAGTTACCCTAATTTAAGACAAAAAATATATGTTGATTTAAAAGATTTTCCCAATGCTATTCTAGCTGCTAAAACAGCATTGGCAATTGCTGAAAACAAAAAAATGAAAGTAGCGGTATCATTAAAAAAACAAATTGAAGAGTGGGAGTTATTGCTTAAAAATAAAAAGTAAAAACAGCAACTATTCGATAATGTTTAACTTAATGAAAAAGTATATATGATTAAAGGAAAAAAAGCGAAATGGATTAGAAAATCTCATCGGTATTTGGGAATTTTTTTAGGGCTTCAATTCTTAATGTGGACGATTAGCGGCTTGTATTTTAGTTGGACCAATATTGATGATATCCATGGAGATCAATTTAGAAAAACAGGGGTTGTAGCAACCTCTTTTTCAAATTTATTAAGTCCTTCAGCTTTAAGTCCTTCACTTGCAATAGCATCAATAGATTTAAGAGAAATCAAGAATGAACCTTACTATTGGATAAATAAAAAGCAGCTTTTTCATGCTAGAACTGGAGATTTAAAGAAAGGGGTTTCTAAAGAGGAAGCAATAGCGATTGCCAATAAAAATATTGTTTCGGGTATAACCGTAAAGGACATTCAGCTGATTAATTCTGTTGGGAAACACCACGAATACAGGGAAAAATTGCTGCCCGCTTATGTGATTTCCTATAATGAACCTAACAATTTGAAAGTGTATGTTTCTGTAAATGATGGCGCTTTTCAAACGGTTAGACATCGGGACTGGAGATGGTTTGATTTTTTATGGATGACTCATACGATGGATTACGAAGGGCGTGACAATATGAATAACATAGTATTAAGAATATTTTCAGTATTAGGGTTAATAACTGTTTTAAGCGGCTTTTTACTTTGGTTTATTACGTCTCCCACAATAAGGAAGATAAAGAGAAAAATGAAAAGAAGTATAATTAAATAAGGAGTGAGATGAAATATAGAATACTACTATTAGGATTGGTTTTTACTATCTCTGCAAATGCACAAAAAGTAGTTCGTTATGATTTATACGTAAAAGACACCATTGTGAACTTTACGGGGAAAGATAAAAGAGCCATTGCCGTAAACGGACAAATTCCTATGCCAACCCTTACTTTTACGGAAGGGGATATTGCTGAGATTTATGTTCATAATGAAATGGATGAATCTACTTCCCTGCATTGGCACGGCCTGTTTTTGCCTAATAAAGAAGACGGAGTACCCTTTCTTACCCAAATGCCAATAGCACCGCATACCACTCATAAATACAGTTTCCCAATTGTACAAAGCGGTACGCACTGGTATCATAGCCATTCTGGTTTGCAAGAACAAATAGGAATGTATGGCGCTTTGACATTGAAGAAAAAAGATAGTGATCCTACTTTTAGAAAAGGGATTGATGATTTGCCGGCACTTCCTGTTGTTTTGAGCGAATGGACGGATTACAATCCTGATAATGTCCACCGAATGCTACACAATGCTTCCGATTGGTTTGCAATTAAAAAAGGAACTACTCAAAGTTATGCGGAAGCCATTAGAAAAGGGCATTTTAAAACCAAACTCAACAACGAATGGAAACGCATGTTGGCCATGGATGTAAGTGATGTGTATTATGATAAATTCTTGATAAACGGATTTAATGAATCTATGGCAAAAGTACTAAGCAAATCTAAAGGAGGAGATAAAGTACGTTTGCGAATTTCTAATGCTGGTGCTTCATCCTATTTTTGGCTGACTTATGCCGGAGGAAAAATCACGGTCGTTGCCAATGATGGAAATGATGTAGAACCCGTTGACGTGGATCGATTGATAATAGGAGTTTCAGAAACTTATGATGTTGTGGTGACTATTCCAGCAGATAATACGGCTTACGAATTCTTGGCCACACCAGAAGACAGAACCAAATCAGCTTCTCTTTATATAGGTAATGGAATCAAACAATTAGTTTCTCCATTGCCAAAATTGAATTATTTTGAAGGGATGAAAATGATGAATGACATGATGAACATGGATGGAACCATGAACGATATGGGTATGGATATGAGTCTTCAAAAAATGGATATGAATACCGTAATGTATCCGGAGATTACTGGAGATAGTCAAAAGTCAAAAGTCGAAAGTCCTAAAGAAATGAAGATGAATGATAAAACGGATCATTCAAAACATACTATGAGTTCCAATTCATCTGACATAGTAACGCTAAATTATTCGATGTTAAAATCTCCAACAGTGACCACGCTTCCTGTAGATGCTCCTGTACGTGAATTGCGTTTTGAATTAACGGGAAACATGAATCGGTATTTGTGGAGTATGGATAATAAAGTCCTATCAGAAACAGATAAAATTCTAATCAAAAAAGGGGAGAACGTTCGGATTGTGTTGCATAATAATTCCATGATGCGTCACCCGATGCATTTACATGGACATGACTTTAGAGTGTTGAATGGGCAGGGAGAGTTTGCACCTTTAAAAAACGTATTGGATATTATGCCAATGGAAACGGATACTATTGAGTTTAATGCCAATGCTGATGGAGATTGGTTTTTTCATTGCCACATTTTATATCATATGATGGCGGGAATGAACAGGGTATTTAGTTATGAAAACTCGGCTGCAAACCCACTTTTACCCAATAAAGAATGGGCCTATAAAAAATTGCAAAAAGAAAGTAACGGAATTCATGTTATGGCCGAGAATGATTTTTCTACAAACGGAAATGATGGAAAAGCGATGGCGCAAAATGCAAGATGGGCTTTTGAAACTGAATGGCGTTTGGGGTACCACGATAGACACGGTTATGAAACCGAAACTCATATAGGGAGATACATAGGTAAAAATCAATGGTTGATGCCATTCATCGGTTTTGACTGGCGTTATAGAAAGTTTGGAATAGATGAGGTAGAGAAAAATGTTTTTGGTCAATCGAATACTAAAGACAATCGTTCGGTAGTGAGTTTAGGGGTCAATTATACTTTGCCGCTTTTGGTCATTGCACAGGCTGAGGTTTTTAGTGATGGAAACGTTCGTTTTCAATTATCACGTGAAGACATTCCTGTTTCAAAACGTTTGCGAATGGCTTTTATGGTCAATACAGATAAAGAATATATGGCCGGATTGAAATACATTGTGGGTAAAAACTTTGGGATAACAACACATTACGACAGTGATATGGGAGTGGGTTTTGGAGTGAATTTGAATTATTAAAAATCCAATTTTAAAGTTATAAAAAAGATGTTTGTGGTAAAAAGCAAACATCTTTTTTTGTTATTATATTTGGCACTTCCTCAGGGAAGCCATTTTTATTTCATTGCTTTTTAAGCATCGCCTGATTAATTTGTATCGTTATCTCGTCGCTCCAACCTTCCGGCAAAAAGATTCCGAAATCGCTTAATAGCAATTTAAAATTAAGAGTAAGCAAATTAGAAAAGGTTTCGTTGCCCGCAATGTGTTTAAGTTGCCCATTTGCATATATTGTTTTTATTATTTTATTCATATGCAGTTCTGCCGTAAAATTTAGTTTCTGATCTGGATGTTCTAAAGTATTCACGAAAGGAATGTTCAGTTTTCCTTTCAGTATTACAGGCATTAGGGATAAGTTGGTGAGTATCACATTCAATGAGTCTGTCGTAGTGCGTAAAGTAGCCGGATTAAGTGTTAATGTGATATCAGCAGTTTCATAATTGAGTAAAACAAACAAATGATCGTTACTGGCAATTACTATGGAATCCCTGTATGAGCCAATAACGGCTATAATCCCTTCCCTTGTCTGGTATCTTTGCTGTGCTTTAGTTGAAAAGTTCCAAAGTAGCACTACTATAATAGTGAATGCCCTTGCTATTTTTAAAATTTTTGCCATTGCTTTATACTTATATTGCGTTATGTGTTTGCTTATAATTACTTTTCTTAACTTGAAATATTCTTCATTCCTTTAAAAATTATTCAGTTATTAACATTCGAATCATTCCTGTTTTTTTATTGTTTAATGATTTTGCCCGTGGTGTTCCATCATTTCATCTGGATTTTTTAGAGAGTTCACAAATACGTAAACAGAAAGGATTTCCTCTTCGCTCAGGGTGTTTTCCCATCCCGTCATTGCGGTTCCCTTTATTCCTTTTTTTATGAGGTATATTCGACCCTGGTTTGAATAAAAGGAGGAATGTTCTGGATTGGTAAAATCGGCTGGTTTTGGCTGTAATCCAGCTGATCCGGGACCATCTCCTTTGCCTCCATTACCATGGCAACTAACGCAATTTTTTGTGAATACGTCTTTGCCTTGCGCAAGTTGTTCTGTTGTGCCGGGAGATACGGGCTGATTGTACTTTTCTCCCAATTCCAGTTTTAACCATTCTTTGGTTTCATTCATACGTTGAGAATGCCCGCTGTGTTCATCCATATGATTTTCCTCTTCTTTTTGTTGAGGGTAGTTCTGTTCAACTGGTTTCTGTTTTTTATCTGAATTTTGGCAGGAAGTAAGTGTCAGTAATGCAAACGTCACAACGGCAACGATTGTAAACTCTATTTTTAGGACTCGGAGGAGTTTATGTAGTGTGTGTTTGAAGAGTTCACTTTGTTGTTCTGATGTTTTCATGGCTGTAGTTTTTAAGTCGACTCATAAGCCTGATCGACACCTATTTTTAATGCCCTCAATTCTTGGATGAACAGGCATTCTTGCTTGTTCCTGTGAATTAAAGCATTAATTTTTTTTTATTGTCAATTGAATATTGAACAGTGTATAATGATTTGATAATCAGTATTTTGAATCTTTTTTTAATTTAATATAAATTTACGATTTATTTAAGTGCGTATCTTCTTTTTTGTAAAAACATTAATTTTCCCGATTCTTATTAGGACTCAATCCGAATTGCCTACCGTTGGTAATTTGTTTTTATTATTTTTGAGGAAAATAAAGTAGTTATGCTTCAACTTTCGGAAATCTGGGTTTATCCAATAAAATCATTAGGCGGAATTAGCCTTCAAGAATCCAATGTTACACATCGAGGATTAGAACGCGATCGCCGTTGGATGTTGGTTGATGACAAAGGGGTTTTTCTTTCTCAAAGGGAAAATCCAGAACTGGCGCTTTTTGAAACTGAAATGGAAGAGGATTTTTTAATTATTAGCCACAGAGAAAAAACAGTTGAGAAAGTCAAAGTAGCACTATATCCAACTGCAAACACCGATACTGAAAATCTAGACGCCGTTGTTTGGGATGATACTGTTGCTGCCTATGAAGTGGACAAAACTATTTCGAATTGGTTTTCTGAAATTTTGGGATACTCCGTTCGATTGGTTTATATGCCAGAAGAGAGTCATAGAAAAGTTGATTCGGATTATGCGGTTACACCAGAAGATATCAATTCATTTTCGGATGGATTTCCTTATTTAATCATAGGACAGTCGTCTTTGGATGATTTAAATTCCCGTATGAAGGAAGCGGTGCCTATGAAACGATTCCGACCTAATTTTGTTTTTACCGGTGGTGAATCTTATGAAGAGGAAACGTGGAGTGAGTTTACCATAGGGAATCTCCCTTTTTATGGAGTTAAACCTTGCGGAAGATGCGTGATGATAACTGTAGATCCCGAAAAAGGAATCGTTGCCGGAAAAGAGCCTTTATTGACTTTGTCCAAATATAAAAGAGTAGGAAACAATGTGATTTTTGGACAAAATTTAATTGCCAAGCAGGAGGGAAGTGTTAGCATTGGAGATGTTGTGGCTGTATCTAAAAAAATAGGTTTTTAAATTTAGAAAAGTTTAACCATTAAGATATTAAGGGAAATAAGGTTGGTTTGTGTTTATGGAAATAATTTTTAAACAGTAACTGTATAAATACAAAAAGCCATGATGTACTCATGGCTTTTGTGTTTTATTGTTGTTCCGTTTGATTTTGTTTACCGTGAACTTTAGTGTCGCCTACGTTCATTCCGTTAGACATTCCTATCATAAATGCAGTAAGAAGCAGCATTAATTTTCTTTTAGCCCAAAGAATAGGGCGTTTGGATTGCTCCAAACGGGATTGGTTTTTGTGTTTATACATCGTGTAAATGATAAATGATTAGACATTAGGTATCATCGTTATGCTTGGAATAGCATATATGCGTAGAAAGAATTTTCTAGGCTATGTATAAATTGGTATAGGAGTTTCTAGCAGTTATCATCTCGTTTATAAAGAGACGTTGCATAGTAAATGAACTTATTTTTTGGTAAAGAAGTGTTCTTAATTTAAAGAGAACGGGAATTTTAAGGCTGTAACTAGCAGCAAACTGAAGAAAGCTAAAAGGAATTAGAAATGCTGTTTTTTCAGAAGTGTTAGTCTGATTAAAAACATATAATTTAGAACGGGAAGTATTCCATTCGTTATTTACAATTGCGTTTGAGAATTGATAATAATCAGCTGCATTGGATTGAAATTCTAAAGCACCATCATTCACCATCAGACCAAAAGCCAGGAAGAGAGAAATAAGATATTTTAAATATTTTGTCAATTTAGGAGATTTTAATTTGAAGCCAAAAGTACAAAACTAGATGTAAATTAATTTCTAAAAAAAGCAATTTGTTAAAACTGTTGAAGGTAGCTGAGTTTTTTTCTTATTTACACGAACTAAATGCATTTAGTTAAAATAAACGATGTTGGCTTGTCATTTCGACAAAGGAGAAATCACACTAGTTGCTCTCGGTATGTGATTTCTCCCTATGGTCGAAATGACAAATATATCCTTAAGTTAATGTTATTTCGATCACATTAGTCGAAGCTTTGTAATAGGTAGTTTTATTCTTTTAACACGGTATTGAGATTTTTAAAAAACATTTTCCATCCATCGACAATTCCTGAACTAAGAACATTTTTCTTTTGTTTCTCAGTTGCAAAACTTGAATATATTTTTATAAGCGTTTTATTGCCTAAAGGCTCAAAAACGATTTCAACAACAGTGGGTTCGTTGTTTTCTCTGTTGTCATCCCAAGAATCTTTATATACAAGTCGATTGGGTTTGTCAAGTAAAAGATACTCTCCTTTTGTTGGGTAAATTTCGCCTTCCGGGGATTTCATATGAACCCTGAAGTAGCCACCCACTTTCAGATCCATTTCGGCTAGAGCGACCGAAAATCCAGTAGGACAAAACCACTTTTTAAATACCTCCAGATCAGTCCAAGCATCGTAAACAGTGTTGCAGTTTGCATCTATTTTGTAATCAAGTAGTAACATTGGTTCTAGATAGTTCTCTGTCTTAAAAAGCTCTTTCATATTTCCTTTTTTTAATTACATACAACATTTAGACTATGGTTTTCAATGCTTTCGCGAGTGTCCCGCTCGTGCCCTCGATAAAAATTAATTTGGTGTTGTTAAAAATGATTAATCAATAATAAAGATAATTCATATTTGTCTTTATTGACGCTATTTTATATTTTTATACTGTGTATTTACGAGCGGGAGGCTCGCGCTAGCCTGGGAGGGACATTACGCTCTAGCCAGCACGGGATCAACTTATTTCTGCATTTTTAAAATTAAACCTAACACATAATAGCATCTTAAAAAAGTAGTTAATATAATTATAAGTCCTGTTATGTTTAAGAAGAACATATAGGGAGATTCTTCTTTAGGTAAAATTAATTTTGAAAAATAAATAAGAAAAGATATTATAATTAATGAAATAACACCTTTTTGTAAAATCTCGATAGCTCTTTTGTAGAGGTTGCTTGCTAAGAAAATTTTAAAAGGGTTTGAATCATTTTTCAATTCTTCATTAGATAGTATTTGAGTACTTTTGAAAGAAATTAAAATTGTAATTAAAGTTAGAATGAAACCAGAAATTGTTAGGCCAATAGCACCTATGTCAGATGCAAAATCAAAATTAAATTCACCACAAGGTAATTTTATTAATTTACGCTCATTCAATATATAAAGAGATAATATTATTAAAATAGATAAACTATAATCATATAGTATAGGTTTATCATAGTATTTGTCTAAAATCTTAGCCATTATATTCTTCTAAATAATCATTAAATTGCAATGAAACTTTTTCAAATAGTTCTTTAGTGTCAAGGTTCCCAGATGTTTTTAATGAACATTCGGCTTCTATTTCTATTTTTCCTTTTAATAGATTAAAAATATCTTCTGTACCGTCTTCTCTTTCAAATTCCAGCATGAAATCGTCAATTTCTTCTGCAATTTTGTTGTCTTTTTGAATTGCCGAAAGAACCTTTTTAACGAATGTTAAAGCCTTAAGGTTTTTTTTACTAACTTCTTTTGAGTTTTTTCCACGATCTCTAAAAAAAGCGTCTATTTTTATAGATCTAGGTTCAATTGTATTGGCCAGCAAATTCATATTACCTATAAATGATCCTTGGACTACACTTGTAAGATAATTAAGTCTGCTCGGCTTAGCTTTAATTTCAAATTTTAGCACATCGGTTATAGAATTCAAGACATCATTTATAGGCATCTTCATATGTATTGACGCTTTACAAGATTTCGATATACGTAGCATCTTATGTGAAGATATTTGTCTAAAATAGTATTCGATATCATTAATTCTAGGTCCGTTAGAATTAAATTCACAACAGACAACGGGAACTTTTCCATTTACGTCAATATAAAAATTAGTTACTTCAGCGATGTCATGTGAATCTAATTTATTGAATTCAGCTATAGAATAGTTTGATTTGTTGACAAGAGTTGGTATTTTTCCTGCTCTAATGAGGGCAATCCTACATTTATATATTTTTTCAGTGAGACTATACGCTGCTGATGCTACAAATAAATTTCTTGGTAACTCATCTTTTCTATCTTCATGCCTATCTAAGACAATTGCTTGTCCGTTTTGAGTTCTCTCATCGTTAATTCTTTGAAGACATTCAACTAGTATTGATTTTGATGATTTAGCTGTTCCATTATATGGCGTAAATATTAAGTCAAATAGATGGAATTTTATTAAGGTTTTAATTGTCATATAAGTTTTTTTGAGTTTAGCACATAAGTATGTATGATAAAACCATATACAGCCACCCGATTCTGGGTAGATAGGTATGACAACCGTCATGCTTTATTCATTGTTCAAATATATAATAATTATCTTATAAATTATAAAAAGCACATTTATTGTTGACTACTTCGAACTGCGTGAGGGATGGAAGTGGAGCTCTTTATTGTTTTATCCCACAGGGTAAAATAATAAAAGCGGGAACGAACAGTCTGACCCTTGTGGTCACGCCCAAAATAAAATCAAATGGAGGAGATTTCGGGCAATAGAATCGGCTGAAAATCAATACTGAAGGTTCGGGGGTAAAAAGCTTGGTTGGCTTGGAAAAATTTTATAATTTTGCAGGCGAATTTTATCATGTAAATTAAAGAAGAAGATGGATATCAAAAGAGTAGCAATAGACGCTGTAAATGAAACGATTGTAATGACAGTTGTTCACATGGATTACAAAGGTCAAGTGGCAAAAAGAATAAACGAAAAAATGCCTTTGGCAACTGTTAAAGGATTTAGAAAAGGGGCTGTGCCTAAAGATCTTGTTGAAAAACAATACGGTAAAGCAATAAAAGAAGAAGAAGTTAAAAAAGTGGTTGACTTGGCTTTAGAGCGTTTTGTTCAATCAGAAAGATTAAACCTTCTTGGGACTCCACTTCCTAAAGTTAACGAAGATTTTTCTTGGGATGCTGAAGAATTGGTTTTTGAATATGAAATTGGATTGGTTCCTAACTTCGAATTAGACTTAGACGCTAAAAACGATATCGTAAAATATGTAGTTACTGCTGATGATAAATTAATCGAAGGTCAAGTAACACGTATCCAAAAACAATTTGGTACTGCAATTCCTCAAGAGGTTGTTGCTGCTGACTCAGATGTTACCGGAACGTTCACAAACGAAGAAAAAGGAATTAATAACGCAACTACTGTTGCTGCTGATCTTTTTAAAGACAAAGCTACTTTTGATTTATTCATAGGTAAAAAAGTAGGTGACGTTGTTACTGTAAATACTAAAGGTTTATTTGAAGACGATCACCAATTGATGGACGTTATGAAAGTAAATCATGATGATGTTCACGGTCTTGATGCTGATGTAAGCTTCACTATCGAAGCGATCAACACGGCTGAACTGGCTGAATTGAATCAAGAATTGTTTGACAAATTGTTTGGAGCTGGAACTGTAGCTTCACTTGAGGAGTTGAAAGCAAAAATCAAAGAAGATGCTGAGGCGCAATTTGCAACTCAAGCAGACCAAAAATTATTAGGTGATGTTACTGAATTTTTAATCGAAAACACAAAATTCGATTTGCCTTCAGCATTCCTTAAAAAATGGTTGCAAACTGTAGGTGAGAAAAAATTATCTCCTGAAGAGGCTGAAGTTGAATATGCACGTTCTGAAAAAGGATTGCGTTTTCAATTGATCGAAGGTAGAGCTATGGCTCAATCAGACATCAAAATCACTTTTGAAGACTTGAAAACTTTCACTACAAAAAACATCCGTCAACAAATGGCACAATTTGGACAAGCAAATCCTACGGACGCTGAAGTTCAAGGAATTGTTGCAAGAGTTTTGTCTAACCAAGACGAAGTGAAAAGACTTTCTGACCAAGTTGTAGCAGAGAAATTATTGGAATTGTTTAAAGAAAAAGCAATGCCAACAACTAAAGAAGTTACTTACGATCAATTTATCGCTGCGTCTTACGGAGAATAAATTTAGTTTGTGATGTTGTAAAGTCGAAAGTCAAAAGCCCTCAAAGAGCAAGAGATTATTAAAATTTTATGATTTCATTACAGATGGTAAACAATAAAAAATAGTTATATTTGAGCGTCAGAAATTTTTTTCTGACGCTCTTTATTTTTAAATGTTTAAGGTTTAAAGTTCCAAGTGGAACGCCCTTAAACTTTAAACTTTAAACCTTAAACTAAAAAAGAATGAACTACGGTAAAGAATTCAAAAAATTTGCTACAAAGCACCAAGGAGTAAATGCGATGTATTACGATAAAATCGTAGCCGCTATGAACCCTACAAATATGACTCCTTATATCATTGAAGAGCGCCAATTGAACATCTCTCAATTAGACGTTTTTTCGAGACTGATGATGGACAGGATTATTTTTCTAGGTACAGGAATTGATGACCAAATTGCTAATATCGTTCAAGCACAGTTGTTATTCTTAGAAAGTGCAGATGCTTCTAAAGACATTCAAATTTATTTGAACTCTCCTGGAGGAAGTGTTTATGCAGGTTTAGGAATTTATGACACGATGCAATACATCAAGCCAGATGTAGCTACAATATGTACAGGTATGGCTGCTTCTATGGGAGCGGTATTATTATGTGCAGGAGCCGAAGGAAAACGTTCAGCATTGCCACATTCAAGAGTAATGATTCACCAACCATCAGGAGGAGCTCAAGGAGTAGCATCTGATATGGAAATCAACTTGAGAGAAATGTTGAAACTGAAAGACGAATTGTATAAAATCATTTCGCAGCATTCAGGAAAACCTTTCGAAAAAGTTTATGCTGATAGTGAACGTGACTATTGGATGATTGCTGATGAAGCAAAAGAATACGGAATGATTGATGAAGTGTTGAGAAAAAGTTAATTTTTTAAGTTTCAAAGCGACAAAGGAGCTAAGTTTCAAAGTTATTTCCTTTGTGTTTTGAGGTTTATTAAAGTGATTAAAATAAAAAGTTTCAGGTTACTATTTTCTGAGTTCTATATATCGACCTTTGAACCTATGTAACTTTGAACCTTTGTAACTAAAAAAAGATGGCGAAAGAAAAATTAGAATGCTCATTTTGTGGAAGGAAGAAGCCAGAAACCCAATTATTAATTGCGGGAATTGATGCGCATATCTGTGATAAATGTATTGAGCAAGCGCATGGAATTGTACTTGAAGAAATAAAATCAGGTGGAAGTTCTAAATTAGTTGGTGATCTTGTTTTAAAGAAACCAAAAGAGATTAGAGCGTTCTTAGACCAATACGTTATTGGGCAAGACCAAACTAAAAAAGTAATGGCAGTTGCCGTTTACAATCACTACAAACGTTTAATGCAACAGCAACTGGACGATGAAGTAGAGATTGAAAAAAGTAATATCATCATGGTAGGACAAACCGGAACTGGTAAAACATTAGTTGCAAAAACAATTGCAAAAATGCTTGACGTTCCTTTGGCTATTGTGGATGCTACGGTACTAACTGAAGCAGGTTATGTGGGTGAAGATGTCGAAAGTATTTTGACTCGTTTACTTCAAGCTGCTGATTATGATGTGGCCAAAGCGGAACGCGGAATTGTATTCATCGATGAAATTGACAAGATTGCCCGTAAGAGCGATAATCCATCAATAACACGTGATGTTTCAGGAGAAGGGGTACAGCAAGCTTTATTGAAATTACTGGAAGGAACTGTTGTAAACGTACCACCTAAAGGAGGACGTAAACATCCAGACCAAAAATTTGTTGAGGTAAACACGCAAAATATTTTGTTTATCGCCGGTGGTGCTTTTGATGGTGTTGAAAGAATTATTTCAAAACGATTGAACCGTCAGGCTGTAGGTTATTCTACTTCTAAAAACGTGGATAACATTGACAAGGATAATTTATTGCAATACATTATCCCAAAAGACATCAAAGATTTTGGTTTGATTCCAGAGATTATCGGGCGTTTGCCAGTGTTAACTCATATGGATCCATTAGACAGAGAAACATTAAGAGCGATCTTAACTCAGCCTAAGAATGCATTAATCAAACAGTATCAAAAATTGTTCTTGATGGATGATGTGGAATTCAGTATTACTGATGCAGCATTAGATTTTATTGTTGATAAAGCATTAGAATACAAATTAGGTGCTCGTGGATTGCGTTCTTTATGTGAAGCAATCTTAACGGATGCGATGTATGAATTACCAAGTTCTGATGATAAAATATTAGAAATTGACGTTGATTATGCAAAAGAAACTTTGAATAAAAATTTATTGAAGCGATTAGAAATTGCTTCTTAAATAATAGAATAAACAATACAATTCAAACCTACTCCGTAAAACGAGTAGGTTTTTTTATGGGCTAAAGCCAAATGTTTCTCAAATAAGTATAAGGCTGGGTGTCATTTTGTTATTGGGTTAAATTTTTCATAAAAGAGGATTTGATTTTAAATAAGTTGTAAATTTAATATCCAATATAACACTGATATTCCCGAAGCTTTACAGCAGCAAGATTGGTAAACACTTTTGGGTATTTTAAAAAATTTCCGAAAGGAATTTCATTTAAATTCATAAAATATGACCAAACAAATCTGGCTGAATTTACCGGTAAAAGAGGTGGCGAAATCAAAGGCTTTTTTCGCTAAACTTGGTTTTTCTTTTAATGAACAACATGATACGACACATTCAAGTTGTATGTTAGTGGGTGAATCTAATTTTGTGGTAATGCTTTTTGAAGAATCAATGTTTGAGGGATTTGTACAAAATAAAATCACGAATACACAATCCAGTTCTGAACTGCTAATTTCAATTGATGCGCAGAGCAGGGAAGAAGTAGATGCGTTTGCTAAAAAAGTGATTGATGCTGGAGGAACGCTTTTTGCAAAACCTTCGTTAAAAGAAGGCTGGATGTACGGTTGCGGTTTTGCAGATTTAGATGGGCATCGCTGGAATATGCTGTATATGGATTTTACTAAAATGCCATAATAATAGTTTTATTTGAACCAAAAAAAGATACAAGATGACAACATTGGAATTCAAAATCGAGATAAATGCCCCAAAAGAGAAGGTTTGGGACGTTTTATGGAATGAAGACACATACAAACAATGGACATCCGTTTTTTGCGAAGGAAATTATGTAGTAAGTGATTGGAAAGAAGGCAGTAAAATTCATTTTTTATCCCCAAAAGGAGACGGAATGAATGGTGTTATCGAAAAGAAAATTCCAAATGAATACATCGCATTTAAACACATAAGTGAAATAAAGAACTTTGTAGAAGTGCCTTTTGATTCTAAAGTACAAGAATGGTCAGGTTCCATGGAAACCTATCGATTAACCGAAAATAACGGTGTTACTGTTTTAGAAGCTAAAATGGACTCGGTTGAGGAATATATTGATTATTTCAAAACCACATTCCCAAAAGGATTGGATTTGGTAAAGAAACTTTCAGAGGAAAAATAAAAAAGTAATTTAAAAACCACAATTATGGCAACAATAAATCCTTATTTAATATTTAACGGCAATTGCGAAGAAGCATTTTTATTTTATCAATCGGTATTTGGTGGGGAATTCCCGTATATGGGAAAGTTTAAAGATATGCCTTCTGAAGGTACTCCAGCGATTTCTGAAGAAGATGCCAACAAGATTATGCACATCACTTTACCAATAGGAAACGGATCCATTTTAATGGGAAGCGACAGTAATTCGGCAAGTGGAGAAGTTGTGTTTGGAGGGAATGTTTCTCTTTCTGTCAATGCGAACACAAAGGAAGAAGCGGATAAAATGTATAATGGTCTCTCAGCAGGAGGGAATCCTTTTATGCCAATGAGTAAAACTTTTTGGGGTGCTTATTTCGGGATGTTGGTGGATAAGTTTGGTATCCACTGGATGGTGAATTTTGACGAAAAAGAAAATTAATTTCCGTTGTAGCAAATTATATTTTGCTGCTTGATTTCCATTTTTTTAAGGTGGTGAGGAGCTTTACAAATACCTCTTGGCCCGCACGACAAACGTCTTGGTCCGCAAGAAGTGAGTATAGAAAGTGCAAAGACAATTGGTAGAATTTTTTTCATTTATATAATTATTTTAACCTGCATGTTTTTTAGCTGTTCCAGATAATCTCTTTGATTGGATAGCCTTGGGATTTTATGTTGTCCGCCTAATTTATCGCGATCTTTTAGCCAATCATAAAACAAATTTTCACGAGCTATGTTTATAGTTAACGTGTTAAGTGTCATATTATTGTATCGTTTGGCTTCGTAGTCTGAATTTAGGGATTGTAACGTTTCGTCCAATGCTTTTTGGAAAACAGCGATATCGTCCGGTGCCTTTTTAAATTCAATCATCCATTCATGAGACCCTTTTTCCTTGTCTATCATAAATATGGGTGCAACGGTATAATCTATAACTTCGGAATTTGTTAGTCTACAGGCTTTGGCGATGGCTTGGTCTGTGTTTTCGACCATCAATTCTTCACCAAAAACATTGATATGGTGTTTGGTTCTTCCTGTTACTCTAATGCGGTACGGGTTTAAGGATGTAAAACGAACCGTGTCACCTATTAGATAACGCCACAAACCGGAATTGGTTGTAATGACGATGGCATAATTTTTTGCAAGTTCGACATCAGCTAAACGAACGGTTTTTTGATTGGGTGTCCCAAAAGTATCCATTGGAATAAATTCATAGAAAATACCATAGTCTAACATTAGCAATAAATCACTGGAATAGTTAAGGTCTTGAATCGCGAAAAACCCTTCGGAGGCATTGTATATCTCGTAATATTTAAAGTCTTTTTTTGGAAGGATGTTTTTATATTGTTCTCGGTAGGGTTCAAAATTCACACCGCCATGGAAATATACTTCCAGGTTTGGCCAAATTTCGAGTAAATTACCTTTTCCGGTTTCCTCCAGCATTTTGTTCATTAGTACCAACATCCAAGAAGGAACTCCAGCAAAACTGGTGACATTTTCTTTTTTGGTTTCATTTATTATGGCAGCAATTTTAGTCTCCCATTCGCTCATAAGTGAAATTTTACTACTTGGTGTACTGCTGAATTCAGCCCAAACAGGCATATTTTCAATCAATATGGCTGATAAGTCACCAAAAAAAGTGTTGTTGTCTTCGTATATCTGGGAACTTCCGCCAAGTCGTAAACTCTTACCTAAAAAGAGCTCTGAATTTTCATTGTTGTTTAAATAAAGACATAATAAATCCTTACTTCCTTTGTAATGACAATCCTCTAATGCTTCGCTGCTAACGGGAATAAATTTGCTTTTGGCATTAGTGGTTCCGCTTGATTTAGCAAACCATTTAATAGGGGTTTCCCAAAACAGATTTTGTTCTCCATTCCTGGTTCTTTCTATCAACGGGTTAATGTCTTCGTAGCAGGTAACGGGAACTCTTTCAGCAAAAGTAGCGTAGGAATTAATGGAAGCAAAATCATAACTCTTGCCCAGCATCGTGTATTTTGACGACTGAATTAAATTCATAAGCAATTCTTCCTGAACCTCATTTGGGTATTTCAGGAAAAGTTCTATCTGGTGGATTCGTTGTTTTAAAACCCAAGATGCGAACGAATTGATTATAGTTAATGGCATTATATGAATTTATGATTTACAATATTAGATTTACGCTTTTGAATTTGAATATCAGTTTTCAAATGGTAACTTTGCAATTAAACCAAAAATAGTATTTTTTCTGAGATGAAGTCCTATTTAAAATTAAAATTCTAACCTAGCGGACTTTAATCAATGCCGTTTATTTTAAATCTTATATTCAAATGACTTACGAAGGTGTACTTACAAAAATGCAAACTGAATTTGGAGACCCAATCCAGTACTATTTGGTTTTTGAGAATAGTTTTCTCAATGTGAATCAATTGTTTAATAAGTCTATCGAAATTAATTTTGAAGGATACCAATGTTTGAATTGTAAAAAGAAGAAAAAAATATTCCGTCAGGGATGCTGTTACGATTGTTTTTATTCTAGTGCTTCGGTTGGTGACTGGATTATGAAACCAGAGTTGAGCACGGCACATCTTGGGATTGAAGATAGAGATCTAGCTTATGAGGAAAAAGTACAATTGCAACCTCATATTGTTTATTTGGCCTTGTCAAGTGAAGTGAAAGTAGGGGTAACACGTAAAACTCAAGTTCCTACAAGATGGATTGATCAAGGGGCGAATGAAGCTATTGCTATAGTTGAAGTGCCAAATCGTTATTTAGCAGGAATTACTGAGGTCGCACTTAAAAATCATTATGCTGATAAAACGAATTGGCGTAAGATGTTAACTAACAATGTGGAACACGTTGACTTAATTGCAGAACGTTTAAAGCTTGAGAGTCTTATTCCAGCAGAAGTTAAGGAGTATTTCTTTTCAGAAAAAAATGATTTATATCAAATGCATTTCCCGGTCCTCGAATATCCTGTAAAAGTGAATAGTCTTAATTTAGATAAAACACCTAATTTTCAAGGGAAATTGTCTGGAATAAAAGGGCAATATCTATTATTTGAAGACGGCACCGTTTTTAACATTCGAGGTTCTGAAGGGTATATAGTAAAGATTTCAGTATAGTAATAGTATATATACAATAAGAAATAAAATCAAAAAAGGGAATCTCAACATAATGAGATTCCCTTTTTTTAATATAATTAGTTTTTTGATTAATTAACCTTGGTTGTATCTACTACTTTTTTCTTTTTGTTAAACAAGCCTTTGATTAAATCGTCGGCTTTTGTTTTTACTTGTTCAGTAGCTTTAGTTTTAATTTCTTGTTTCACTTCCTCTTTAGTAGTTGGAACAACTGTTTTTGTAGTGTCTCCAGCTTTCTTGTTTTTATTGATTAAATCAGTTAAAGCGGATGTTCCTTGTTTTACTAATCTTTCTTTTTGCTGTTGTACTAATTGATTCGTCAAGTTAGTTACCGCTCCTTTTATATCTGTGGTAATTTTCGGGTTACTAAAATTACCAGTAAGAATTGCGTTTATTGGAATACTTTCCATTTTAGCCGCATCAGCTGGGGATAACTTAGCAATAAGTTCATTCGCTTCTGTTCCTAAATATTTTGCAGGGACATCAAATTTAATGTTGTAGTTCATATTTTGATCAAAGCCGTGAGATCCGCCAACAGTTGCTTTGATGTCTTGGTATTTAATGTCGAATGGTTTTATGTTTACTTTTCCATCTTTAAATGTAATTGCCGCTTTCAAGTCATTAAAATTGATTTTATTTAAATCTAAAAATTTAATATTTGATGTCAATGCCGTCAATAAAGTAGAGTTACTGGAGTTTACAGTTGTTGATAGTAACTGCCCTAATAAATCACCTGTTATGGTCTTTAAATCAGGACTCATAGTGTTTTCATTCAAATTCCCGTTCAGTTTTATGGTTGAATTTAATTTTCCATTGATAATTCCGGCAATAGGAGCAATCTTTTTTAGCATATCCAGTTGCGTGAAAGATTGCGCAATGTCTACTTGATTTAGGCCTAAATTCATATCAAATGTTGGCGTTTTTCCTTTAGTGGAAACAGCACCATTTAACCCAATTGTACCGCCAAATATGGATGTTTTTACATTCTCCATTGTTAGTTTTTCGTCTTTAACGATTAATTTTCCGGAGACTTCTCTCAAAGTCAAATTATCATATAAAACAGTATTTACGTTTGCTGTAAGCGTACAATCTAAGAAAGCAGGGATTTTCATCGCTTCTGCTTTTTTAGTTTCTGTAGTGGAGCTTTTTTCAGGAGTCATAAAATCACTAACAGCAATTTGATTCGAATTCAAATTGAAATTCCCTTTCAGATTTTGGTTTTTAAAAATAAAACCGTAGAAATTTTCTAAAACACCAGTTACATTAATGTCGCTTTTACCAGTTGTCGCTTTAAATTCTTTTAGGTTTACGATACTTGGATTAAACTGTACAAGAGCATTACTTATGTTCATTCCTTTTCCATTCTCATCCGTATAGTTAAAACCAGATAAGCTCATTGTTCCTGCATTGTTGATGTTTTGATACTGACTTTTTTCTACTGAAGCCATATCAAATTTGGTTACAACATCCGCTTTTAAAATCCCTGATAAAGGTTTTTCTAATTTTATTGGGTACGCTTTAGATAAATTCGCAAGATTGATTGTTCCTTTTAGTGCCGCGTCCACTATTGCATTTTGAGTGATGTTTCTAATATTTGCTTTAGCATTAAAAACATCCTGATCGATCTTGAAAGACAGTTTGTCTAAATTCACGTAAGTGTCATTTAAAATCCCCGTTTCGTTGATTATCTTAGTGTCAATTACAATATTTTGCACTTTTTTTGGTAAGTCAGGATATTGAAAAGAAGCATTATTTGAAGCTATTTTAACATTGAATTTAGGAACTGTTGAATCTGAATAGAGTCCTTTGGCAAAACCTGCAACAGTGAAATCACCAGTAGTTTTTACATTGTCTAAACTTGATGCATATGCGGCAGGGATTATTCCCAAGAAATTTTTGAAGGAGGATGTTGGCGTTTTAAATTTCAAATCATATTCTTGCCCAGCATCTACAAGTTGAATAAATCCGTCAAATTCTAAAGGCAATTGATTGACAAGTGCTTTGTTTTCTTTGAAAGTGTATTTGCTTTTGTCTAAATCTATTCCTAGAACGGCATCTAAAGTTAACGGTACCTTATTCATATAATTGACTTTATCCATGTAAAGAGAAACCTTGGCAGTGGATTTAGTAACTAAATCCAGTTTTTGAGCAGCAAAGTCACCAGTCCCTTCGTGATTTATGCTGTCAATCACCATTTTTATTTTGGATACTTCGTCAAAATACTTGAACTTGAAATTATCAATTTTGTAGCCCTGAATGTTTAATGCTAGCGGGTCACTTTTAGAATCGCCTTTTTTAGCGTTGTCTTTCAAAGCAATATCATAGTTTCCAATTCCGTCTTTATTAAAGATGATATTTATTAAACCGTTTTTTGAAGTTATTCCTTGAATGTTTATCGATTCGTTTTTGTCTTTAAAAAGTTCCTTGATAGACATTTTTAAATTCAGTTCTCCTAATGAAATTAAAGTGTCTCCCTCAAATGGTGCTTTGTTGATGATAACTAAACTGTCTAAAATAACAGTGGCATTGGGGAAGTTTTTAAATAAACTCAGGTCAACATCTGCAAATGAGACTTTAGCATCTACTTTGTCATTTATGGCGCTAGCGATTTTGGCTTTTATTTGGTCTTTAAAAAAATAAGGGATAGCAAATAAACTCAAGGTTAGCAGAAGAATTATAATTCCAGATATTTTTAAAATTTTCTTTAGCATATTACGATTTTTAAGTTTGTTTTATAAAAGCAAATACCTTGCCTTATTTTTTGTAAAATTAATGTTTATCTTACAGAATCTCAAAGTTTGGGTAATAAAAAAATCCGTTTTAGAATGAACTAAAACGGATTTTCAAGTAGCTACGTGAAATTATTTAATTGTAATCTCGTATGGCATCAACATTAGCATCCCTTTTTGATTCTGTGTTTTTTTAATTTGTTGCATAATGTTATAGTTCTCCAGTCCTATTTCTTCTTTTATAAAAGCCTCTTTCGATTTTGCAAAAGGAAGGTTAGCAAACAAATCATCGAAGTTTTTTTCGTATTCAGGAAAGTTTTTTGTGCTGTATTTTTTAGTTTTTGATAATTTAGCCGCTTCACGAATTGCATCATCCAAACCTCCAATTTTATCCACAAGACCATTTTTCACTGCTTCAGATCCTGCCCAAACTCTACCTTGAGCGATTGCATCAACTTGGGCAAAAGTCATTTTTCTTCCTTGAGCAACATGAGATACAAAAGTGTTGTAAACGTTCTCTACACTTTCTTGGGTTACTTCTTTAAATTTAGGGTCTAAAGGAACAAACGGACTGTATCTAGATGCGTTTTCATGTGTTCTTACTTGTTCAGTGTGGATGCCTATTTTTGTAGCCAACTGACTGAAGTTAGGCAATATTCCAAACACTCCAATAGAACCTGTTATTGTGTTTTTCTCAGCAAAAATTGTGTTAGCATTACAAGCAATGTAATACCCACCTGACGCAGCGTAATTACCCATTGACACTACAATTGGTTTTACTTTTTTAGTCAATTCAATTTCTCTCCAAATTAAATCTGAAGTCAAAGCGCTTCCACCTGGGCTATCTATACGAAGTACAATGGCTTTTATGTTTTTGCTTTTTCTTGCTTCTTGTAAAGAACGACGCATCGAACCTTCACCAATGATATTTACATCTCCTTCACCGCTTTGTATTTCTCCCTGTGCGTAAATAATTGCAATTTCGTCTTTAGCATCAGATATAGAAGAAGTCGTTGCTATCTTTTTAGCATATTCTAAGATTGAAACTTTATTATAGTCCTTGTCTTTAGTTACTTTTAATGCCTTTTTAATAGCATCATGATAAATATCTTCGTAGGCTATTATGTCAACAAGTTTTTGTTCTTTGGCCATAGCAGGAGTACGAGCTAATAATCCATTTGCAATTTCGTTAAGCTTTTCAATCGAAATTTTTCTGCTTTTTGAAATGTCGTAAGCAGTTGAGCTCCATACTGAGTTTAAAAGAGCTGTAATTTGTTCTCTATTAGCATCACTCATCTTGTTTTCAAGAAAAGGTTCTACGGCACTTTTGTATTTTCCATGACGTATTACTTCCATTTTGACACCTGTTTTTTCTTGTAGGTCTTTGAAAAACATAATTTCAGACGAAAGTCCTTTGAAATCCATTTCTCCTGATGGGTTTATGTATATAGGGCTTGCAACTGAGTTTAAATAATATTCTTTTTGAGAATAAGAATTGGCATAAGCCATAACAAATTTCCCTGATTTTTTAAAATCGATTAACGCATCTCTTAAAGCTTTACTTTGTGCCATTCCTAACGAAGACTGGCTGTTTAACATAGAAATTCCTTTTATGTTATCATCATTTTTGGCTTCATCAATTGCATTGATTATATCCGTTAGCCCGATGCTTTTTTTATCAGAAAAAAAAGTTACCCAAGGGTCTTTGTATTTTCCAGCATAGTCATTTGTTATTTTGTCTAAGTTTAATTCGATTACCGAATCGCTTTTTACTTCAACAGCTTCTGGTTCTCCGCCAAAAATAGTGGCAATTAAGATTATCCCAAAAAAGAATAACATAAAGAAGACAAATATACCAATGATGGTTGACATTACATTTCGAAGAAAGTTCATAAAATTTATTTTATTAATAAGTAGCACAATTGCTGGAAATGTTACAGTTTTTAGTTTAAATAATTGGATATTATTTTTAATACTCAGTGCAAATATATTGCTAAATCTAAAATTCTTTTAGTTAATTTGTGCTTAATATGAAAGTACAACATCAGGTCGTTTTATCTATAGGCAGTAATCAGGGCAATCGCCTTGAAAATGTGGAGCGATGTATAGAATTAATACATCTGGAAATAGGGACAGTTATCAAAGTTTCTAAATTATATGAAACGCCATCCTGGGGATTTGAAAGTGATGCTTTCTATAATTGCGCTTTGGTTTTACATACCTATAGCACGGCACATAAAATTCTAAGTCAGGTTTTAAAGATTGAAAAAAAATTAGGGCGATTAAGAAGTGCTGAACAAGGATATCAATCCCGTATTATTGATATTGATTTAATCGCGTATGACAATCAGATTATAGAAACTGAAAAACTTCAGATTCCGCATCCATTAATGCAAGATCGAAAATTTGTATTAATGCCATTTCAAGATTTAAATATGGATTGGGAACACCCAATTTTTAAAAAATCAATTCCGGAATTACTTCAAGTTACTCCAGATCTTAGTGTATGTACTGTTGTTCAGGAATTGAGAAGTCCGTTACAGGACATTTCCCTTGAACAATTTAATTACATCGCTTTTGAAGGAAATATTGGAGCAGGGAAAACAACCTTGACGACAAAGATTGCGGAAGATTTTAATGCTAAGACAGTATTGGAACGATTTGCTGACAATCCATTTCTCCCTAAATTTTATAAAGATCAAAACCGTTATGCGTTTCCTCTTGAGATGTCATTCTTGGCTGATAGGTACCAGCAATTATCAGATGATTTAGCACAATTTGACTTGTTTAAAGACTTTCTCGTTGCCGATTATCATATTTTCAAGTCTTTGATTTTTGCCAAAATCACACTTGCTGAAGATGAGTACCGCCTATATCGCAATCTGTTTGATATCATTTATAGAGAAATGCCAAAACCGGATTTGTACATATACTTATATCAAAATTCAGAACGATTACTTCAAAATATTAAAAAAAGAGGAAGAAGCTATGAGCAGGAAATACCAGCTGAATACTTGAATAAAATCAATAGTGGCTATCTTGATTATATTAAATCACAAACGGAGCTGAATGTTTTGATAATAGATGTATCCGATAAGGATTTTGTAAAAAACCAGGAGGATTATGTCTTTGTTTTGGAAGAAATAAAAAAGAAAATACGATAATTACACAAAGTTGAATTTGGTGCAATTATCGTAAATCATAGTAGTATTATATCATTTTCTTGAAAAAGTCCCAAATTACAATTCCGGCACTTACTGATATGTTAAGTGAATGTTTCGTCCCTAATTGAGGGATTTCGATGCAACCGTCACATAGAGCCACAGCTTCTTGAGACACACCATAAACTTCATTCCCGAAAACTAATGCATACTTAGATCCTTTTTCAACTTTAAAATCTTGTAAAAAAATTGCGCTTTCCACCTGCTCAATTGCAAGTGTAGTCACATTGTCCTTCTTTAAGTTTTCGATGACTTCAAGAACATTTTTATTGTATTCCCAAGTGACAGTTTCGGTAGCTCCAAGGGCTGTTTTATTAATTTCTTTGTTTGGAGGAGTTGCCGTTATACCACACAGATATATTTTTTCAATTAAAAAAGCATCGGCAGTTCTAAATACAGAACCAATGTTGTGTAAACTGCGAACATCATCCAATACTAAAATAACAGGAGTTTTTTCTGATTTTTTGAAATCTTCAATAGATTTTCTTTCAAGTTCGCTGTTTTCTAATTTTCTCATTCTTTGATATGGGTTTGATGTAATAAAAAAAAGCTTCCGGAATTAAGGAAGCTTTTTTTGAGATATTTAAAAGATATTTAGCTTTTTGAACCATCAGCAGCCAATACATTTCCTTTAATAGTAAGGGTTTTTGTTGGCTCATCTACTGCATTTGTAGTCAAAGTCACTGTTTTTGTAAAAGCTTGTCCTGCTCTTGAAGTGTCATATTTTACTCCAATAACACCTTTTGCTCCTGGAGCAATTGGTTCTTTAGGGTAAGTAGGAACTGTACATCCACAAGATCCTTGTGCATTTGTGATAATTAAAGGCTTGGTTCCGTTGTTTGTGAAAACAAACTCACGTTTTCCGTCAGAATTGTAAGCAACTGTTCCGTAATCAATAGTTTCTGAAGCAAAAACCATTCCTGCGCCATCTACTCTTGCAACTTTAGCTTTAACAGCTTTTATTTTTTTGGTAGTCTCTTGAGCATTAGAAGTTGTAACTCCTAAAACAGTAAGCATCGCTAGTAAAAATATTTTTTTCATTTCAGTCTTTTTTTATTAATTAATAACAAATTTATAGAAAATATTGAAATTACATCTAAATTTTTGCATAAAATTTTTTTAATTTTTTTTTTAGAGTTTACTTTTCCATTATTAAATATTTAAATTCGCTGATATTTTTCACATCTAAAAACCACAATTAAATTGGCAGCTAAAGACAAAGTAGTAAAGGAAACACCATTAATGAAGCAGTATAACGAAATCAAAAGGAAATATCCTGATGCTTGTTTGTTGTTTCGTGTGGGTGATTTTTATGAAACATTTGGAGATGATGCAGTTAGGGCTTCTAAAATTCTTGGAATTACCTTAACTAAACGTGGAGCAGGCTCTGAGACTGAAACAGCCTTAGCTGGTTTCCCACATCATTCTATAAATACGTACTTGCCTAAACTGGTTAAAGCTGGACTTCGTGTAGCGATTTGTGACCAACTTGAAGACCCAAAAATGACTAAGACAATTGTCAAGCGTGGGGTAACTGAGTTAGTGACGCCGGGTGTTTCTATGAACGATGAGGTGTTGAATTCTAAAACAAATAATTTTTTAGCATCGGTATATTTTGCTAATAAATCAATTGGTATTTCTTTTTTGGATGTATCAACTGGGGAGTTTCTTACTGCTCAAGGGAATGCCGAGTATATTGATAAGTTGCTTCAAAATTTTAGCCCAAGTGAAGTTTTAATTCAAAAGAATAATAAAAACGAGTTCCGAGAAAATTTCGGGGACGACTACCATAGCTTTTATTTAGAAGATTGGATATATAAGGAAGATTATGCATTCGATATTTTAACGAAGCACTTTAAAACTGTTTCCTTAAAAGGTTTTGGTATCGAAGAGTTGAAAGAGGGGATTATTGCCTCGGGAGCTATTTTATATTATTTATCCGAAACACAGCACAATAAGGTACAGCACATAACTTCAATTCAGCGTATTGCTGAAAACGCATATGTTTGGATGGATCGCTTTACGATTCGGAATCTCGAATTATATCATAGTTATAACCCTAATGCGGTAACTCTTCTGGATGTTATTGATAGAACGCTTTCGCCAATGGGTGGTCGTTTGTTAAAACGTTGGTTAGCCTTGCCGCTAAAAGATTGTGCTAAAATACAAGGCCGTCATCAGGTTGTTTCTTATTTGAAAGAAAACCAGGAGGTTTTAAAGCGCATGCAAAATCAGATCAAGCAAATTTCCGATTTAGAGCGACTGATTTCCAAAATCGCTGCGGGAAAAGTTTCTCCTAGAGAAGTGATTTACCTAAAAGAATCTCTAGACGCTATCATTCCTATAAAAGCATTGGCTTTAGAGAGCCCGCAAGAAGCGGTAAAGATTATTGGAGATAGTTTGCATAGTTGTGATTTATTGCGTGAGAAGATTAAAGCCACTTTAAATCAAGACGCTCCAGTTGCTATTTCCAAAGGGAATGCAATTGCTAAAGGGGTCAATGAAGAATTAGATGAATTGCGCGCAATTTCAACTTCGGGTAAAGATTATTTAGAAGGAATTGAGTCAAGAGAGTCGCAACGAACAGGGATTACCTCTTTGAAAATATCATTTAATAATGTTTTTGGGTATTACATCGAAGTTAGGAATACGCATAAAGATAAGGTGCCGCCAGAATGGATAAGAAAACAAACTCTTGTCAATGCGGAGCGTTATATCACTGAGGAATTAAAAGTGTATGAAGCTAAAATTCTTGGCGCTGAAGAGAAAATACAAAAAATAGAATCCGAATTATTTGAGCAATTAGTTGCTTGGATTACCACTTATATAAAGCCGGTACAGTTGAATGCTAATTTAGTGGCTCAATTAGACTGTTTGTGCTCGTTTACGCAATTAGCAATAGAAAATAAATATGTTTGCCCAGAATTAGACGAAACATTTGAACTTGATATAAAAAACGGAAGGCATCCTGTTATCGAAAAACAATTGCCAGTAGGAACACCGTATATTTCTAATGATGTGTTTTTAGACAGGGAAGCCCAGCAATTAATTATGATTACAGGACCTAATATGTCTGGTAAGTCGGCTATATTGCGTCAAACTGCTTTGATTGTGCTTTTGGCTCAAATGGGAAGTTTTGTGCCTGCTGACAGTGTTAAGATGGGGATTGTAGACAAGATATTCACAAGAGTAGGGGCTTCAGATAATATTTCGATGGGTGAATCTACTTTTATGGTCGAAATGAATGAGACGGCTTCCATCTTGAATAATATTTCCGACAGAAGCTTAGTGTTGCTAGACGAAATAGGTAGAGGGACAAGTACTTATGATGGAATTTCGATTGCTTGGGCCATTGCAGAATTTTTACACGATCATCCTTCAAGGCCTAAAACCTTGTTTGCTACCCATTATCATGAGCTGAATGAAATGAGTGAGACCTTGCCAAGGATTCAAAATTATAACGTGGCGGTAAAAGAATTAAAAGATACGGTACTTTTTGTTCGAAAATTAGTCAAAGGAGGGAGTGCGCATAGTTTTGGAATACATGTGGCGAAAATGGCTGGAATGCCGCAAACTGTTATTCTAAAAGCGCAAAAACTATTAAAGAAACTGGAGAAAGACCATTCGAGTGAAGTGTTAAGCGGAATCAAAGCAGAAAAGGATGAAATGCAAATGAGTTTTTTCAATTTAGACGATCCATTGTTAGAAGAGATTAAAGAGGAAATTTTAAATCTTGACATAAATACATTGACGCCTATAGAAGCAATGATGAAGCTAAATGAGATAAAAAGAATGCTTACTAAAAAGTAAACAAATAATTAAAGTTTGGGTTATCAGAAGGTTATGAAAAAATGATAAAAAATATTTAAAAAGCTCTTGTTTTATTCGATAAATGTCCTAAATTTGCAACCGCAATACTAACAAAGTGTTGCAGTTCTTATTAAAGATGAAAATGCGAAAATAGCTCAGTTGGTAGAGCGCGACCTTGCCAAGGTCGAGGTCGCGGGTTCGAGCCCCGTTTTTCGCTCGATACCACATAATGCTCGGATGGTGAAATTGGTAGACACGCTGGACTTAAAATCCAGTGAACAGCAATGTTCGTGCGGGTTCAAGTCCCGCTCTGAGTACTAAACCTCTTCGAAAGAAGAGGTTTTTTTTGTTTTATAAAATACACGGAGCTTGTCTGTGTTAGTCAAAACTAGGTTTAACTGTTGGGTTGTTATTGATTGAGTATTAGATAATAGTTTAGTCTAGTCTTTTTTTCGCTAACTCCTATAAGCAAGTTTTAAAAATCAATAAGATAAGAGGGATAGGGATTGCGAAATTTATTTTGTTCCTTTATGGATGTCTTCAAATAAACAATCAAAAATTTTATGGGTTCTTTTGTTATTAGTAAAAGATTTAATGGAAGCTATAAGTTTGAATACACTTCCAGAAAAGGGAAGCCGATTTTAACTAGTAAAGCGTATGAATTAAGGATGGACTGTGAGTCGGATGCGGAGTATGTTAGGTCCGTTTTTGAGACTTGTTCTTTTGTGAAGTTCAAAACGACTAGTGGGAAGTTCTTTTTCAGGGTATTGGTTGTAGATGCTGTTATGGCAACAAGCAGGAAGTATTCAACAGTGTTAATGGTCCAGAAAGGAATTGATGAAATAGTAAAATATGGATCTAAGGCGGAGATATTGGACTTCTCTGCAAATGATTTCGTTTTTGAAGATTGATTTCGAAAAGGTTTAAATAGCAAAAAGAGAGCTTTGATTATATGTAATCAAGGCTCTCTTTTTTTTGTTTTGATTTTCATTGCTATTTTTAGCGCATAAAAAAAAACCATCACGTTAAGTAATGGTTTTAATTTTTTCTTAGAATAAATTCTAATTAGTGAGCAGCAGGAGCTTCAACAGCAGCTGAATCAACAGAAACAGCAGCAGTATCAACAGCCATTGTGTCTACAGCAACAGCTGAAGAATCAACAACTTCAGTTGCGTCAGCAGCAGCGTCAGCTTTCTTACATGATACAACAGTTAAAACAGCAACTACAGCTAAACTTAAAAATACTTTTTTCATCTTACTTTATTATAAAAGGTTAATTATTAATTCGAGGCAAAGATATAAAATTTTTGATATGTAAAATATTTTTTCAATTTATTTTCAAAAAAAAATCAAATATTCTTCATCGACCCAATGACAGTCAATTATTGTGTCAATTATCAAAGGGGTTTTATTTTGTCTTTTTGTGTAATATATTCTTTTTCAGGGGGTTGTTTTTCTTTGGGTGAACTAATTGCAACTCCTCGATTAAGTTTTTTGCTCCAGCATATTTGTCCATAATAAACAAAACATAGCGAATGTCAACCATTATATTCCTACAAATACTTGGGTCATAATAAATGTCGCTCATAGTACCTTCCCAAACCCTATCAAAGTTCAGTCCAATAAGGTTCCCATTTGCATCAATAGCGGGGCTTCCAGAGTTCCCTCCTGTAGTGTGATTTGTTCCAATAAAACAAACCGGCATTTTACCATTTTCGCCATATTCCCCATAATCTTTGTTGTTGTACAGTTCGATTAATTTTGATGGAACATCAAATTCATAGTCACCTGGGATGTATTTTTCCATTACGCCGTCTAAATACGTCACAGGAGTGTATACAGTAGCGTCCTTTGGCTCGTATCCTTTTACTTTTCCATAAGTAACACGTAATGTACTATTAGCATCTGGGAATAAACGTGCGTCTTTATTCAGCTCCAGTTGTGCTTTCATATAGGTACGTTGCAACGCAGATATTTTTAAATTCAAAGCATCGTATTTTGGAGCTACCTCTTTTAGGTATTTTTCAGCTACCTCTTTTACAAATTGAAATCCTTTGTCGTTATTTAAATTAGCTATAACCGTTTTTGAATCTCCAGTAAGTAGTTCTTTTAATTTAGAGAAGCTTGTCAATTTTGATTGACTGTAAATGTCAGTTGCTAGTTTAGCTGAATTTACGTTCGTTAAATTAGAAGGTAAAAACTGTTTTGGAGATTTCGTGGCGTACAACTCTACAAGTTGTTCAAATACTTTTTCATCTACTGCGGGATTGAAATTCTTGTAAAACTCATCAAGACTATTGATTAAGTTGTTTTTTCTGTCCGTAAACGATTGTTCGCCTTTAGTGTTGTAAACTTGTTCTAATTGGAATAGTTTAAAACCTATACCTGGTAATTCCGTATTTCTCAATATAACTTCCGAGAAATAATCTCTACTTAGCGCGTAAGGGGCAATTTCTGTGTAGTTTTTTTCGAATTCTGAAAACAAACTTCCGTACTCTTGATCTTTTCCTGCTTTGCTAATTTTTACTTGGAATTCTTTCTCCGCTTCTTTTTTAAGGACAACAGCATTCGATTTTTTTAATCCTTGTGTTTCTCCAATCCATTTTTTCCAATAATTTGCTGTACTCGCATATTTTGAAGCATATTGAATTTTAATCGCATTGTCCTTTCTCATAAAACCATCTTCCACTTTCAAAGCACGATCTCTAATTTCGATTTTAGCAGGGTTTAATTCGTTTACAATTTGTTCGATAGCAACAGAGGGTAAATATTCGTTGGTGCGTCCTGGATAGCCAAAAACCAATGTAAAGTCATCTTCTTGAATACCGTCTAATGAAATAGGCAAGAAGTGTTTTGGAGTGTAAGGCACATTGTCTTTAGAATAGGAAGCAGGGCGATTGTTCTTGTCAGCATAAATTCTAAACAAAGAGAAATCTCCGGTATGTCTTGGCCAAACCCAATTGTCTGTGTCTGATCCAAATTTCCCTATTGATGTTGGTGGAGCTCCTACTAAACGCACGTCTTTGAAAGTTTCAGTAACAAATAACATATACTGATTTCCTTCGTAGAAAGTACGAATTTTGTTTTCTTGCCAGCTTTCTTTGGGAAGACTGTTGCTTAAAGCAGTGATGTTTTCCTGAATTTTCTTTTGTTTTTCTTCTTCTGAAGATAAAGAGGAAACTCCGGCTAATACTTGAGTAGTTACATCTTCAATCTTGACGATAAAAGTGACTGTCAAGTTTTCATTAGGCAATTCTTCTTCCATTTTATAAGCCCAGAAACCATCAGTAAGATAGTCATGTTCTACTGATGAATGTTTTTGAATAGCGTCAAAACCACAGTGATGGTTTGTTAATATAAGCCCTTTTGGCGAAATCACCTCTGAAGTACAGCCACCATTAAAATGGGGAACAGCGTCTTTCATACTGGATTGATTAACGTCATAAATGTCCTTAGCGGTCATTTTCATACCCAGGTTTTTCATTTCGGTTTCGTTCATTCCTTTTAAAAGAGAAGGAACCCACATACCGCCTTGTTGTGCTTGGGTCTGGACAACAAATAATAAAAGGAGTAATTTTAAAAATTTCATAATGTCAATTTATATTAAGATTTTTATTTAAAAATATACTGCATCATTTTTCGATGATGGAATATAAAA
This sequence comes from Flavobacterium sp. K5-23, assembly GCF_023278045.1. NCBI lineage: Bacteria > Pseudomonadati > Bacteroidota > Flavobacteriia > Flavobacteriales > Flavobacteriaceae > Flavobacterium > Flavobacterium sp. K5-23. Next base: position 305,124 of record NZ_CP056783.1, on the reverse strand, counting down.
TCGTCGGCAAGATACAATTTTTGTGCATTTTCATTGCTGTTTTGACTTCAAGCTACATTACTTTTAACTTAAGTTGTTGTGCAAATGGATGAGTATGTTATAAAAACGCTCTACTTGTTTACTTCTTAAGCTGATTTTAAAAACTAAACAGGCTAACAAAAGGAATTTGATGTCAATGTTTAATACTGAAATGAAAATTATATTACATCCCCAGTTGCTTTAAAATAATTGAAGTTGCATTTTTATTCATCTGCACGAAAGTGCTGCAAATGTGCCCTTTTTCATTCCGAATATCTTCATTTCGAATCAAATTTTCAAAAGCTTGGTTTAGTTCCGTTTTATTTGAAATAGAAACGCAACCTTCCATATTGACTAATGCTGTCGCCTCGGCAAAATGGGAATAGTTTGGGCCAATAATAATAGGAACTCCAAAAGTGGCTGGCTCTAAAATATTATGAACGCCTGGATTTCCAAAGCCTCCACCCACATAAGCGATATCAGCATAGCTGTATATTTTGGTCAGAATACCAACTGTGTCTATGATAAACACATCAAAATCGTGTAAAGACTCGATTAATGGTGTTTGTACATCAGAAAACAAAACGGTTTTTTTGGTTATCGAATTTTTCAGTTGTTGGATTTGATCATTCTTGATGTTATGAGGTGCAATAATAAATTTTACTTTATGATTGGTCGAATTGATAAAGTCCACTAATATGTTTTCGTCTTTTGGCCAAGAACTTCCCACAACAATTGTAGTGGTATTGTTTTTAAAATCAGCAATAAAATCTAACGAATTGTCTTTCTCTAAAATAGAAGCTACCCTGTCAAAACGAGTGTCACCAGAAACGGATACGTTAGTTTTTCCTAATTGTAATAATAACTTTTTTGACCCTTCGTTTTGCACAAAAAAATAGGTAAAAGTATCTAATGCTTCTCTATAAAAGCCTCCATACCATTTGAAAAACAGTTGTTTTTTTCTAAAAATCCCAGAAATAAGATAAGTTGGTGTGTTGTGTTTTTTAAGTTCGCTCAGGTAATTCAGCCAAAATTCATATTTTATAAAAAAGGCCATTTCAGGATGAACTAATTTCATGAATTCGGTAGCATTTTTTTTAGTGTCCAATGGTAAATACACGGTAACATCAGCAACGGTATTGTTCTTTCTAACCTCATATCCGGATGGGGAAAAGAAAGTCAGGACGATTTTATGACTCGGGTATTTTTCCTTTATCTTTTCAATAACAGGTAATCCTTGTTCGTATTCACCAAGTGAAGCTGCGTGAAACCAAATCGTTTTGTCTTTAGGATCAATTTTGGATGCCAAAGCGATAAAAACCGATTTTCTGCCTTCTACAAAAAGTTGGATTTTCGGACTAAAAATAGCGATTAGTTTTACGATTATAGCGCTAAAATTTATAAGTAGATTGTATAGAAAAAGCATAGCTGTTGTTTTGTGGCGCTAAAATACATTAGTTTATAGAAAATCCATTGCGGGAACTCATTAAATAACTATTTTTGTTCTTGGTTTTAAGAAAGTGGGAGTTGGTTTTTGAAGCAACTTTAATCCTTAAACTTTTAAACTTTAATTATATAAGGAAATGAAGAAAATACAAATGGTTGACCTGAAAGGGCAATACGAAAATATAAAAGAAACAGTAAACCATTCTATCCAAGAAGTTTTAGATACAAATACTTATATCAACGGACCTCAGGTTCACCAATTCCAGAAGTCATTAGAAGAATATCTTGATGTTAAACATGTTATTCCTTGTGCTAATGGGACTGATGCATTGCAAATTGCCATGATGGGACTGGATTTAAAACCAGGTGACGAGGTAATTACTGCCGATTTCACTTTTGCTGCAACTGTTGAAGTGATTGCATTGTTGCAATTAACTCCGGTATTAGTTGATGTTGATATGGACACTTTCAACATTTCTATTGAAGCAATTAAAAAAGCGATAACCCCAAAAACCAAAGCGATTGTTCCGGTACATTTATTTGGACAAGCGGCAAATATGGACGCAATAATGGAAATTGCTGCAGCACATAATCTATACGTAATTGAGGATAATGCACAGGCTATTGGTGCCAATTATAAATATGGAGATGGTTCGAAAAAGAAAGCGGGCGTGATAGGTCACGTGGCTTCTACTTCCTTTTTTCCATCCAAAAATTTAGGTTGTTATGGGGATGGTGGTGCCATTTTCACTAATGACGATGCTCTGGCACATCAAATACGCGGAATCGTAAATCACGGAATGTACGAACGTTACCATCACGATGTGGTGGGTGTGAATTCCCGTTTAGACAGTATTCAAGCAGCAGTCTTGAATGCTAAATTACCAAAATTAGATGCTTATAATGTGGCTAGACAAGCTGCGGCAAATGCGTACAGTGCCGCTTTAGCCAATCATAAAAATATTGTGACCCCATTCATTTTTGGAGATAAAGACAGTCATGTTTTTCATCAATATACATTAAGAATCATTGATGCCGACAGAAATGGATTAATGCAACATCTTCTAGATAAAGGGATTCCTTGTGCTATTTATTACCCTATTCCGTTGCATTCTCAAAAAGCATATTTGGACACGCGTTACAAAGAGGAAGATTTTCCAGTAACGAATCAATTGATAAAAGAAGTATTGTCTTTACCAATGCATACGGAACTTGAAGAAGATCAGGTTAAGTTTATAACCGACAGTATTTTAGAGTATTTGAAATAAAGTAGAGACGCGATTTATCGCGTCTTTTTAATGAAATAAGATTTGGTTTTTAGCCATATCGTTTAAACAAAAGGGAAATGAAAATACTGGTAACAGGCGGGTTAGGTTTTATAGGTTCTCATACCGTTGTCGAATTGCAAAATCAAGGATTTGAAGTGATTATTATTGATAATCTTTCTAATACTTCATTAGATGTATTAGACGGGATATCTGCTATTACAGGGAAGATACCAGCATTCGAAAAGTTGGATTTACGCGATAAAGTGAAAGTTCAGGAGTTTTTTAAGAGACAAGCTGATATTTCAGGTGTAATTCATTTTGCAGCTTCTAAAGCTGTGGGCGAAAGCGTGGAGAATCCGTTGCTGTATTACGAGAATAACATCAATGCCCTAGTTTATCTTTTACAAGAACTGCAAAAAAAGGAAGAGGCTAGCTTTATTTTTAGTTCTTCCTGCACCGTTTACGGTCAGGCTGAAACAATGCCTATTACTGAAAATGCTTCTATTCAAACAGCGATGTCTCCTTATGGAAATACAAAACAAATAGGTGAGGAGATTATTACTGATGTGGCAAAAGTGTCGAATATAAATGCAATTTTATTGCGTTATTTCAATCCAATAGGGTCACATCCTTCTGCTGAAATTGGCGAATTACCTATAGGTGTTCCACAAAATCTGGTGCCTTTTATTACTCAAACAGGTTATGGTTTGCGTAAAGAATTATCGGTATATGGAGATGATTATCCTACGGCTGATGGTACTTGTATTCGTGATTATATTCACGTTGTAGATTTGGCGAAAGCCCACGTTATAGCATTACAACGTTTATTGGATAAAAAGAACCTGGAAAAAGTAGAGACTTTTAACTTAGGAACAGGAACCGGAAGTTCAGTTTTGGAAGTAATTACTACATTCGAAAAAGTAAGTAATAAGAAACTGCCTTATAAAATTGTTGCCCGTAGAGAAGGTGATATTACTTCGGCTTACGCCAATACGGACAAAGCAAACAACGTATTAGGTTGGAAAGCGCAATCTACTCTTGAGGAAGCCTTAGCCAGTGCGTGGAAATGGGAGCAGAAGATTAGAGGGAAGAAATAAACTCCTGACATAAGATTTTAAATGTTAAAAATCCCAAGTTATCGTACTGATAGTTTGGGATTTTTTTTTGATAATTAGGGCTAATTAGTTGTAAATTTGGGTATTAAAGTAATTGTTATGGATGCTTCAGATAAAAAATTAGAATTGATCGATTGGTTGTCAAAATTAGAAGACCCTTCCGTTTTAAATAAAGTTTCAGAAATCAAAGCAATATTTAGTGTGAAATCTCCCGAAGAACTTAAAGCAGAATGGGAAAATGGAATGACTATGGAAGAAGCGAAAGCGGAGATTCTTAAACGCAATCGGGATTGGTGGAAAAAATAATTTATCATTCCTCCAATTAATAATTATAAAGGTAGAATGAGCTTTCTTTTTATCTAAGGTTTTTTTGTTGCTTAATCAATAAAAAAATCCCCACAAACATCAGTTTATGAGGATTATATTTATTGTCTGCACGTCCCTAATTAAAGTTGACCGATTTCTATTAATTTATCATTGTCAAAAATAGTAATAATAGGCTTAGAAAAAAGAGGATTATTGAACCAATTATTTTCAAAATCAACAGGGCTTAATTTCCCTATGTTGTTATGAGGTCTCTTATTATTATAATGTTCAACTGCTCTATCTACATCCTTTTTTAATTGTTCAAATGTTTTAGGTTTCCAATGGTCTATATACTCTTCTTTTATTGTTCTGTTAATCCTTTCTGCATAAGCATTGTCTTGTCCTGACAATGCCATGCTGATTTCGCATCCACTCACTTTGAGAAGAGCTATATATTCATTGTAAATATACTGACTACCTCTATCAGAGTGGTGTATCATTGGAGCTTGATTGTTTTCTAATGCCATTTGCATTGCGCTTAAATTAGCAGTAGCTCTCATATGATTAGATAGTTGATGTCCAACGATTTTCTTTGTATAAACATCTATTATAAACACTGCGTAATAAAATCTTTCTCCAACATAAATATAAGTTATATCCGATTGCCAAATCGTCGACGGAGCATATACAGACATTGACTTTATTAGATTCGGAAAATAAACTTTCACAGAAAACGTTGTTCTCCTGTAATTTTTATGCCTTTTATCCTGAACCCTAAATCCATAAACGTATCGATAAATCTATCTCTTCCTATGAAATTAGGACGCAAAGCATAATACATTTTCTCAACCCCACAACCTGGGTGTTCTTTCCTTAGTTCCTCTGCTTCTAAAATCAGACATTCTATCTTTCTTTCAAAAGCAACCTGTCTTTTTGAATACTGATTAACTGCTTGCTTGCTTATTTCAAGTGTTTCGTAAAGCTGATTTAAAGAAAAACTTATTACTTTCTGGTTCTCAACGAACCAGCTGATTGTGGGGTGTTGGAGTTTTTTTTTATGTCGATATTAAATTCATCTTTAGCTATATCAATCATCTTTTCGAGATAATCAATTTTTATTTGCTTCTGACCAACCGCTTGTTCAAGTTCTTTTATCTTGAGTTCTAACTGTTTTAGCTTATCAATGTTACTATCTTTCATTTCTACAACTCTAATTCCTTTTTCATTAAAAGTAGAAAATTTATAAATCCAATTGTAGATTGTAACGTTATTTACTCCGTAAAGTCGTTCTAATTGCAGAACACTATACTTCCCGCTTTCGTAAAAACTTACGATTCCTTTTTTAAACTCTTCCGAATAAACTCGGAGTTTCCTAATTTCTTTTAAATTTGCATTCATATAACTTGACTTTTGTGGTCAACCTATATCAGGGAAGTACAGTCGGATTCAAACTGAACACTAATAACTGAACACTTATTTTAAGCGTTAGCAGTAACCGCTTCTTTATTGATTTTTCCAATTAATCCTGCCAATACTTTTCCTGGACCAACTTCCGTAAACAATGTAGCTCCGTCAGCAATCATTTGTTGTACTGATTGTGTCCATTTCACAGGAGCAGTCAATTGAATAATTAAGTTTTTCTTGATTTCAGTAGCGTCTGATACTGCGTTAGCCGTTACGTTTTGATACACTGGACATATTGGAGTGGAGAAAGTAGTTGCTTCAATTGCGGCAGCTAGTTCTTCTCTTGCCGGTTCCATCATTGGGCTGTGGAAAGCACCTCCTACAGGAAGTAATAATGCACGTTTTGCTCCAGCTTCTTTCATCGCCTCACATGCTTTTTCAACTGCCGAAAATTCACCAGAAATTACAAGTTGCCCAGGACAATTATAATTTGCCGCAACAACAACTCCGTCAATAGAAGCACAAACTTCTTCCACGATGTTGTCTGCTAATCCAAGCACAGCAGCCATAGTTGAAGGTTTTATTTCGCAAGCTTTTTGCATTGCCAGCGCTCGTTTAGAAACTAATCTTAATCCGTCTTCAAAGGATAATGCACCATTGGCTACCAATGCTGAAAATTCTCCCAAAGAATGTCCTGCCACCATTTCTGGCTTGAAATCATCACCTAATGTTTTTGCTAAAATAACCGAGTGCAAGAAAACTGCTGGTTGGGTTACTTTAGTTTCTTTCAACTCTTCAGCTGTACCCTCAAACATGATATCGGTAATACGGAAACCTAATATTTCATTTGCTTTTTCGAATAAATCTTTGGCTAATGTAGAACTCTCATATAAATCTTTACCCATTCCTGTGAATTGAGCGCCTTGACCTGGAAAAACGTATGCTTTCATTTGTTTAATTTAAAGATTGAAAATTTAAAGATTTAATAATTAAATCGCTGACAAAAATACTATTTTTTAGGATATTGTTATTTTAAAAGCGATTTACTTTGATAAATAAAGTAATTGTATTGTAACAAAAGTCTTATTTAGAGACTAATAATTTAAATTATTAACTCTTGTTATGAAAAAAATAGTACCCGTTTTGTTTTTGCTTTTTATTGGTTTTTTGTTGTTCTATTTTGCTATGCCGGTTATTAATTATGGCTTTTTAGGCCTGCCATTTGTGCTTTTGGTTCTAACACTTTTTTATATTTTAATTTCTACAGGTTTAGAAATTTCTCCAAAAACGAAGCAATTGATCGTCTCTTCTAAGCCAAAGAAGTTCCTGTTTATTATAGTTGCTGTATTGTTAGTTTACATTATTGCTTTTCCAATGCTTACCAGTCTTCCAATGTTTAGGAGTGAATCGTACCAAAAAATGATTGGTAAAGTCGCAAATGGTGAAAAAATATCAAATCATATTGCACCCATTTCTATTGATGAAATACGTGTTGTTGATGAGGATTTAGCACACCTTTTAGGCGAAAAAGTTTTAGGTTCCCAGCCTGCTTTGGGAAGTCAAGTGGAACTTGGGGATTTTTGTATTCAAAAAGTAAATAATGATTTGTATTGGGTTGCTCCATTATTGCATTCCGGTTTTTTTAAGTGGATGAACAATCAAGAAGGAACAGCTGGATATGTTATGGTTTCAGCAACAAATGAAAGGGACGTAAAATTAGTTCAAAACATTGATGGAAACCCTATTAAAATTAAATACCAACCGGAAGCTTATTTTCAAAGTAATATAGAAAGATTGTTGTATTTCAACGGATATTCTACTGTGGGTTTAGCTGATTATACTTTTGAAATTGATGATAAAGGAATCCCTTTTTGGGTTGTGACAAAATACGAAAAGGAAATTGGGTTTGGCGGGAATGATGCTATAGGTGTTGTTTTGGTCAATGCGCAAACCGGGGAAATTAAAGAACATTCGATTGCTTCAACTCCTAAATGGGTTGACAGGATTCAACCAATCAGTTTTATTGAAGATCAATTGAATGATTGGGGGAAATATGTTCATGGGTATTGGAATTTTTCGAATGCGAATAAACTTCAAATTACAGAAGGTTTGACGTTAGTTTACGGTCAAGATAATAAATCATATTGGTACACTGGACTTACTTCTGTAGGGAAGGATGAGTCAGCGGTTGGTTTTGTTTTGGTAGACACTAGAACAAAGGAAACTACTTTTTATAAACAAGGTGGAGCGACTGAATATGCAGCGCAAAGCTCAGCACAAGGGAAAGTTCAAGAAAAAGGGTATAAGGCTTCTTTACCGATTCCTTATAATATAAACAATATTCCAACCTACGTTATGACTTTGAAAGACAAGGGAGGATTAGTTAAAATGTTTGCTATGGTAGCCATTTCTGATTATACAATAGTAGGAGTGGGGAACACGATGCGAGAAGCTTTAACTTCATTCAAGAACGTGTATAATATGGCAGATAACAAGATCAATCCTGGGAGTGTTTCCAATAAAAAGATACTGACTTCAGTGATTACACGTATTCAAAACGATGTAAAAAACGGAAATAGTTTTTATTATTTTAAAGTGAAAGACTACCCAAATATCTTCGTTGGTTCCTCACAAATATCATCTCAGTTACCAGTAACTTTAATAGGGGACACGGTTAAAATTTCATTTGATATAGATATGGAAGAGGTAATTGATGTTTCCAGTTTTGAAAACATCAATTTGCAAAATAAATAGTTTTAGGTTGTTAGTTTGAGTGGAAAAGACTGGATGCGTGTAAAAACGCATTCGGTTTTTTTGTTTTTCAACTCTACTAAACTAAATTTTTTAGCTGTTTTTATAATAAGTTAAAGCACCAGAAGGACATTTTTTTACTGTTTCAATAATTTTTTCAGTTGATGAGGCTTCTATTTTTATCCAAGGTTTTTCTTTGGGTTGGAATACCTCCGGATTATTACGAACACAGTTTCCAGAATGCGTGCATTTTCCAGATTGCCATACTACGGTAACTTCACCATTAGTATATTCTTTTTTGATGTCTTTTGAATCCATAATTAGATGTTAGTATTAATGGTTATTTTTCCTTTTAACATTTTAGAAACGGGACATTTCTCGGCAATTAATAACAATCGTTCTTTTTGTTCCGGAGTAATATCTGCTGAAAAGGATATGCTTCTTGAGATAATGGTGTTCAATTCTCCCTCTGTTTCTTGCTTTGCATTCAACGATATATTGATTTCGGGAATTACCCAGCCTTTTCTGTCAATGTACATTCGCAAGGTGGATAGGGTGCAACTTGCTAATGATGCGAGTAAGGTTGAATAAGGATCTGGGCCTAAATCATTACCGCCAATACTTTCCGGTTCATCCATAATAAGCTGACCGTTTCTCCATATAATGGTGCACAAGTATTTTTGTGTGCCAATATGTCCTGTGATGTTATTTTCTAATAGATTTCCCATAATTATAAAACGTCTTTAAATTCGGGTGTTTTGTCAAAAACACTTTTGGCAAACGGACATAGAGGGAGAATGGTAATGCCTTTTTCTCTTGCAAATTCAACCGCTTTTTCTACCATTTTCTTTCCAAAACCTTTTCCGTTATTGCCTGGGTTTACTTCGGTGTGGTCAATGATGATTTTACTGTCTCCTGCAAAAACAAACGTCATTTTTGCTTCGATTTTGTCATTAACCTTAATATAAATATAACCCTTTTTGTCGTCGTATTCTATTCCTGTAACTTCATTCATAATCGAAATTTTTAATTAATGTTGCATCGGGATTTCCATCAATAAAAACTCGGCATCAGTTGTGGCTTTTATATCTAATGAAGTGGTGTCCCAAATTCCAAAACCATCTCTGGTTTCCAGATCTTGTCCGTTGATGGTTACATTCCCGGAAAGGATAAAAGCATACATGCCATTTCCTTCTTTTTTCAAATCATAGGTTGCCGTAACTTCCTTGTCAAATTTACCCAAATGAAACCAAGCATCTTGATGAATCCAAACACCTGCATCCTCAGCATTGGGCGAAAGAATTTGTTGCAATTTATTTTTTCGGTCTTCTGGGTTTAAAGTGATTTGTTGGTAACGTGGCTCCACATTTTGTTGGTTTGGATAAACCCAAATCTGTAACAACTTTGTTCTTTGATCGGGATTCGGATTGAATTCACTGTGTTTAATTCCGCTTCCTGCACTCATAACCTGAACATCCCCAGTTTTAATGGTTTCCGTATTTCCCATGCTGTCTGTGTGCGCTAAATCGCCCTCAAGTGGAATACTGATGATTTCCATGTTGTCGTGCGGATGCGTCCCAAAACCCATTCCGGCAGCAATAGTGTCATCATTTAATACACGCAATGACCCAAACTGAACTCTTTCTGGATTGTACCAGCTGGCAAAGCTAAAACTGTGATAAGCGTTTAACCAACCATGATCTGCGTGTCCTCTTGTGTCTGCTTTATGTACTACTGTATTTTTCATAATGTATAAATTTAATGATTTCTATACTACAAATTTACAATCAAGGTCAGCAAAAGGCACTTAATCTAGATTAAGAAAATTAGTGTTCAGTTTTTAGTAATCAGTGTTCAGTATTCTGTACTTTGTACTTCCCTGATATAGGTTGACCACAAAAGTCAAGTTATATGAATGCAAATTTAAAAGAAATTAGGAAACTCCGAGTTTATTCGGAAGAGTTTAAAAAAGGAATCGTAAGTTTTTACGAAAGCGGGAAGTATAGTGTTCTGCAATTAGAACGACTTTACGGAGTGAATAACGTTACAATCTACAATTGGATTTATAAATTTTCTACTTTTAATGAAAAAGGAATTAGAGTTGTAGAAATGAAAGATAGTAACATTGATAAGCTAAAACAGTTAGAACTCAAGATAAAAGAACTTGAACAAGCGGTTGGTCAGAAGCAAATAAAAATTGATTATCTCGAAAAGATGATTGATATAGCTAAAGATGAATTTAATATCGACATAAAAAAAAACTCCAACACCCCACAATCAGCTGGTTCGTTGAGAACCAGAAAGTAATAAGTTTTTCTTTAAATCAGCTTTACGAAACACTTGAAATAAGCAAGCAAGCAGTTAATCAGTATTCAAAAAGACAGGTTGCTTTTGAAAGAAAGATAGAATGTCTGATTTTAGAAGCAGAGGAACTAAGGAAAGAACACCCCCTGGTTGTGGGGTTGAGAAAATGTATTATGCTTTGCGTCCTAATTTCATAGGAAGAGATAGATTTATCGATACGTTTATGGATTTAGGGTTCAGGATAAAAAGGCATAAAAATTACAGGAGAACAACGTTTTCTGTGAAAGTTTATTTTCCGAATCTAATAAAGTCAATGTCTGTATATGCTCCGTCGACGATTTGGCAATCGGATATAACTTATATTTATGTTGGAGAAAGATTTTATTACGCAGTGTTTATAATAGATGTTTATACAAAGAAAATCGTTGGACATCAACTATCTAATCATATGAGAGCTACTGCTAATTTAAGCGCAATGCAAATGGCATTAGAAAACAATCAAGCTCCAATGATACACCACTCTGATAGAGGTAGTCAGTATATTTACAATGAATATATAGCTCTTCTCAAAGTGAGTGGATGCGAAATCAGCATGGCATTGTCAGGACAAGACAATGCTTATGCAGAAAGGATTAACAGAACAATAAAAGAAGAGTATATAGACCATTGGAAACCTAAAACATTTGAACAATTAAAAAAGGATGTAGATAGAGCAGTTGAACATTATAATAATAAGAGACCTCATAACAACATAGGGAAATTAAGCCCTGTTGATTTTGAAAATAATTGGTTCAATAATCCTCTTTTTTCTAAGCCTATTATTACTATTTTTGACAATGATAAATTAATAGAAATCGGTCAACTTTAATTAGGGACGTGCATTCAGTATGCTCTAATCATGTTATAGTGTTCCGTTTTTAGCAATGTAAACTGGACTGATAATTATTTTTACTGATCACTATTAAGTGCTGACCACTGAATACTACCTACTGATCACTAATAAAGACTGACCATCAATAAGGACTACTATTTACTGATTCCTCAGTAACCTTGACTTCATTTTGCTAAAGAATTCAGGAGTTACTCCTATGTAGGAAGCGATTTGTTTTTGGGGTATTTTTTGAATTAATTCGGGGTATCTTTTACAGAATTTTGAAAAACGTTCTTCTGCTGATAAACTTAAATTGTCCATTAAGCGTTCTTGGTTTGCCACCAAAGAATTTTCAGTTAGTATTCTGAAAAAACGTTCGAGTTTTGGGATTTCAATGTAAAGTTGCTCTTGGTTTTCTTTTGAAAGAAAAACGACTTCGGCATCTTCCAAGACTTCGATAAAAAGATTTCCCGGTTTTTGAGAAATTAAACTGTACATATCACCAATCCAATATCCTTCACAGGCAAAATTTAAAACATGTTCTACAATATTATCATTGATATTAAAACTTCTCAAGATTCCCGAATTTACAAAATAGGAATATTTGCAAATTTCTCCGGTATTCAATAAGAGGCTTTTGGCTTTAAAATGATGCGTTTCAGTTTTGGATAAAAACAACTGTGACTCTTGTTGAGTAAGAGTCACATGTTTGGAAATATTTTGAAGAATTAAACACACTATTTCGTTGTTTTATTCTGTTTTTCAGGGAGTAATTTAAATGAAGTTGCTTTAAAGCGATTGTCAACTACTTCTCCGGTTACCTCTGCTTTTCTAATTGCTGAACAAAATCCATCTTCAGCATGTGCGTCTCCGTGAGAATCTAGCGAAGTGCCGTCTACAAAATAGTTTTTTCCGTCTATGCGAACAGCTAAATCACAACCGTGTCCTTCCATTTTAAATTGACATTGCCCACATGAAGCTTCTACAATTTGAGATTTTTTTGTTTCTTTTTTATCTTGAGCAGTTACTGAAAACACTGAAAACAAGACTAATAATGCAGCTATTTTTTTCATTTTATCTATAATTTTTTTGGATTACTAAGATAGTCAATTTGTCTTAATAAACACGTTTGTCTATAGGAGTTACATGAAAACCGGAATAAAACCGGATTTTATTTACACGAAAGATTGATTCGGAACTAATTTAGATGGAATAATTTTTAAACATATAAATCCATAATAATCGGGAAAGGCGGATGTTAAAGGATGACATCGCTACGATTACTATTGCAATAATAGCAATTATTCTTAGATCGAAAGTTACTTCAAAGAACAGTTGAGCTATTAAATAAGTTCCAATTGCCTGCGCGACAGTAAGTCCGTAATTAACATACATAGCGCCAAAGAAATAGCCAGGTTCTTTTTCGAATTTGTAATTGCAATGAGAACAATTGGAGTTCATATTAGGGAATCCAAATTTTAAAAAGATGTTTTTCTCGTTAAAAACTTTCCCTTTTAGACAATGAGGACAATCGTTACTCAGGATGTGAACTAGTGCATGTGCCATTTTACTATTTTTTTTACAAAGGTATTTTATATCTGTGTCGTAGCTATTTTATATATTCGCTACTTATAGCACAATAAAGACATTTTTTTAAATTATGAAAAAATATCCAGTTTATAATATCCAGCGGTTTAACTGTAATTCCGTGAACCGTGATTTGTATGTCAATACGTTTAAAAACCATTTGATAGATCATAGTTTTGTTGAAGAACCCCATAGACATGATTTCTATCTACTTGTTGTTTTTACTAAAGGTTCTGGGACTCATGAAATCGATTTTGATTCTTTTACGATACAACCAGGAAGTGTTTTTCTTTTGCAACCTGGGCAAATGCATCATTGGAATCTATCCGAAGATGTTGATGGATTTGTGGTGTTCTATTCCCAAGAGATGTATAATCTTTATTTTGGTCAAAAAAATATTGAGAGCTATCCCTTTTATTTTTCGATAAGTAGCAAGCCTGAAATTATACTTAATGGCGTAGAATTATCATCTATTTTGCCTTATTTCAGGGCGATGATGACTGAAGTTGCTGATAATCAATTAATGAAACAGGATAAAATTATGAACCTGCTTGATATTGTTCATATCGATCTTGCTCGAAAATACAATGAGACATTTGTTCACGAGACGCATTCGTATAATGTGAAAATTAAAACGTTCGAACAGCTTTTAGAAGATACCTTTATCAATGAAAAAACGGCGTCTTACTATGCGTCCCAACTCAATATTACATTGAAGCATTTGAATCGGATATGCAATGAAATCCTGAAAAAAACAACTACAGAAGTCATTACAGACAGAGTCATTCTCGAAGCCAAACGGATGTTGATGGACAAGAAAATGACTGTCAATGAAATTGCTATCGCATTAGGCTATGATGATTATTCCTATTTCACCAGATTTTTCAAGAAACACACCACTATTACTCCCACTGCATTTAGGGATTCTAAAAAAGGATAGTTTAGGTTAGAAAAAGATCAGTTGTGAAAAGGCGACATAAAAGGAATGTCAGTTTTATTAGCTGGTTGTTTTGCATCCTAGAATAAATGATCTTATATGCCTTATATGGTTTAAAATTTAATCGAGTTATTTACTTAAAAACCAACATTAAATCTAAAAAACCAACCTTTATTATCGTTTTTAATGACTGTTAATGTTTTAGATCAGTATTAACAAAATGGAATATTTACATTTTAAACAATAACACACCCCTAACCCCTATAACTCAGGTTTAAATTGGTTTTGGAGTCGTTGAATCTTCGATTTCAAGAGGGGAATTCGCCTCCGTTAACATTTAGCCTTTGGTTGTCTACTAAGTAAATAAGTCGAAAATTTAATACTGTTTGTTTTAGAATACAGCCTCAATTATTAAGAGAGTACTTTGACTAATTTAGCGGCTTCTTTTGCTTTTTCTACCACTTCTTCAATTGGTGTTTCTAAAGTAGCGTTTACCAAAGTAACTCCCATTCTTCGATACGGTCTTGATGTAGGTTTTCCAAATATTCTGAAATCGGTTTTGGGTAAACAAGCGATTTTTTCTATTCCTGTAAATGTGGGATTATTAGAATTTTCGGAAGCTAATATTACGGCACTTGCTCCAGCTTTTTCTAATGTAATTTCGAATATAGGCAAGCTCAAAACAGCTCTTAAATGCAGTTCGAATTCGTTGAAGTTTTGCGTTCCTGCCAAAGTTACCATTCCGGTATCGTGTGGGCGAGGGGAGAGTTCCGAGAAATAAACGCCATCATCAGCCAGGAAAAATTCCACTCCAAAAAGTCCTGCTCCGCCAAGTGCTTCGGTTACTTTTTCGGCCATATCTTGGGCTTCGTATAAATCCTTATCAGAAATTCTAGCGGGTTGCCAACTTTCCTGGTAATCACCTCGTTCTTGACGGTGTCCTATTGGAGCGCAAAATAAGGTTGGATTATTGTTTTGGGTAACGGTCAATAAAGTAATCTCCGAATTGAATTTAACAAATGCTTCAACTATGACTTCTACCACATCACCACGCGAACCTTCTACGGCATAATTCCACGCTTTCTCAATGTCGGCTTCGGTTTTTATGGTTGATTGTCCTTTTCCTGAAGAAGACATTAGCGGTTTTACCACGCAAGGCATTCCTACAGCTTCAACACCTTTTTGTAATTCTTCGGCAGTAGTGGCGTAGCGATAATTGGCTGTTTTTAAACCAAGTTCTTTGGAAGCCAAATCACGAATGGCTTTGCGATTCATAGTGAAGTTGGCCGCTTTCGCAGATGGAACTACCGTTATCCCTTGTTTCTCATAGTCATAAAAACGCTCGGTGCGAATGGCTTCTATTTCTGGAACGATAAAATCAGGATTGTGTTTGGCTACAATGCGATCCAGTTCAGTGCCATCAAGCATATTGATGACTTCAAAACCGTGAGCGACTTGCATTGCAGGTGCTTTTTCATAACTATCAACGGCTATTATGGTGTGCCCGATGCGTTGTGCTGCGATTGCAAATTCTTTTCCTAATTCGCCTGAGCCTAGAAGTAGTATTTTCATTTTATGGAGTCTAGTTTGAAATGTAAAAATACTGAATTGCTTTTTTGTGACCGCAAATTCACGAATTATTTTGATGAAATTGAAGTGTTTAAAAAGGAAGGATTCTAATGAAATTGAATAGATAAATAAACCATTAAGAAATTAAGCTAAATGCAACTTAATTTCTTAATGGTTGAGATTACTTAAAGCATTTTGTTTTATGGATACTTAGATTGTGTCGCAAAGTCAGGAGACATTTGCGGAGCAGCTACACTTTGCGTGAGGGATTGTAGTGAAAATCCTTTCTGTTTTTTCTTTAAAAATAGAAAGATTGCAACGTAAAGCCCGATTCGCCGCGGCGAACACGCCAAAAAAAATACCTCAAGAAAATCTCCTGAGGTATTTTTGGTATATATAAAAGTCGGATTGTTGACTTTAGGAGTTTCGACTATAGTGCCAAAGCGTCTTTGATTCTTTTTAGTGCTTCTGTTAGTAAATCTTCGCTGGTTGCGTAAGAGAAACGGATACAGTTTGGATTTCCAAAAGCGTCACCTGTTACGGTTGCAACACAAGCTTCGGCCAAAAGGTACATTGAAACGTCGTTTGCATTGTTGATTTCAGTTCCTTTTAATGTTTTTCCGAAGAAAGAAGAAACGTCTGGGAATACGTAAAAGGCTCCTTCTGGAACGTTGATTTTTACTCCAGGGATTTCTTTTAATAATCCTACAACTAAATCTCTACGACTGTGGAATGCTTTTACCATGTGGTTTAAAACACTTGGGTCAGCATCTACAGCTGTAATAGTTGCACGTTGAGCAATACTGTTTGCTCCAGAAGTTACTTGACCTTGAATTTTCACACACGCCTTAGCGATGAATTCCGGTGCTCCAATGTAACCAATTCTCCATCCTGTCATAGCGAAAGCTTTAGCAACTCCGTTTACAGTGATGGTTTTTTCTAGCATTCCCGGGATAGATGCAATACTGCAAAAAGTTCCAGAGAAATTAATGTGTTCGTAGATTTCGTCAGAAACTACATAGATGTTTGGGTATTTTTCTAACACTTTTGCAAGTGCAGTCAACTCTTCTCTGTTGTATACCGATCCACTTGGGTTACAAGGAGAACTGAACCACATCATTTTTGTTTTTGGTGTGATGGCTGCTTCTAGTTGTTCCGGAGTGATTTTGAAATCAGTATCAATAGAAGTAGGAACTTCTACTGGAACTCCTCCAGATAGTTTTACGATTTCAAAATAAGATACCCAGTAAGGTGCTGGTAAAATTACTTCGTCACCATCGTTTAGCATTACTTGCGCAATGTTGTATAAGGATTGTTTTGCTCCTGTTGAAACCACAATTTGAGATGGTTTGTAATCAAGATCATTGTCTCTTTTAAATTTGCGGCAAATGGCTTCTCTCAATTCAGGATATCCTTCTACTGGAGAATACGTACTGTAGTTTTCGTCAATGGCACGTTTCGCTGCTTCTTTGATGAAGTCAGGCGTATTAAAGTCTGGTTCTCCTAAGCTTAAGCTAATAATATCTTTTCCTTGTGCTTTTAATTCTCTGGCTAATGCAGCCATTGCTAATGTTTGTGAAGTCGCAAGATTGTTAATTCTGTCAGAAAGTGGATTCATTTTATTATGGTTGTAGTTAGTTCTATTTTATGAATGAAATATTTCTTTTCACTAGTTTGTTTTAAGCGAATTAAGCTGATAAAGCAGGGTTCTTTCCTAAATCTTTTAAATGCTTCATATGAGCAATTAAAGCACTTGCCATTGTTTTGTATTCGAAATAAGGTAAATCACATTCTTTAGCAGTTTGCTTAACGAAATTTGCAATTTTTCCATAATGAATATGGCTTATGTTTGGGTAAAGATGGTGTTCGATTTGGTGATTTAATCCACCAGTATAATAGTTAAGCAACCAGCTTTTTGGAGCGAAATTAGTCGTGGTGTATAATTGGTGAATTGCCCAAGTATTATCCATTTCGTTTAACTCATTTGGTGTAGGATTTTCGGTTTCTTCAACAACGTGAGCTAATTGAAATACTAGACTTAAAATTAGTCCTGCTGTGTAATGCATTATAAAAAATCCAATCAATACTTTCCACCATGTAATAAATAACATAGGGAGAACTAACCAAAAAGTAAAGTAAACAATTTTTGAAATTGCTAAACCTACCCATAGATTTGTAGGATTTGGAGTTCCTCCATAAGAAAGTTTTCTTTTTAGATACGCTCCCATTTGCTTGAAATCAGTAGTTAAGCACCAGTTGATGGTTAATAAGCCATATGCAAAAATGGCGTAATACTGTTGGAATTTATGAAATTTACTCCACTCAGCATGCTTTGTAAAACGTATAATTCTTCCAGCATCAAGATCTTCATCATGTCCTGGGATATTTGTGTAAGTGTGGTGTAATACATTGTGTTGAACTTGCCAGTTGTAAACATTACCTGCAAGAATATAGATGCTTCCACCCATGATTTTGTTTAACCAAGGTTTAGAAGAATAGGAACCGTGATTTCCATCGTGCATCACGTTCATACCCACTCCAGCCATTCCAACGCCAATAACAAAGCTTAAAACAAGGTGTAGCCAAAAAGGAATGTCAGTATAGATTAGTAAAAAGAAATACGGTGCTAAGAACAGCGTAAACATAATTGCGGTTTTCAAATGCAATCTCCAGTTTCCTGTTTTTTTAAGATTGTTTTCTTTGAAATAATCGTTTACACGGGAGTTTAATGTTTTAAAAAACTTTACAGCGTCGTGTCTTGGAAAAATAGGAGCATTCGTGTTCATAGAGATTCTAAAATTGTAATAAGTTCCAAAGATAATTATTATAAATTTTCAATTTGCAAAATTGAGTTAAATATTTCAAATGTAAAATGAGTACTTTTGTTAAAAAAATAGATTGATGGACGAGATTCTTAAGTATTTTCCTAATTTAACTGATATTCAAAAAGAGCAATTCGCAAAATTGGATTCTTTATATCACGAATGGAACGAAAAAATAAATGTAATATCTAGAAAAGACATTGATGCTTTGTACACGAAGCACATCTTACATTCTTTGGGTATAGCTAAAATTATAAAATTTGAACCAGGAACTTATGTTTTGGACGTAGGTACTGGTGGTGGGTTTCCAGGGATTCCATTAGCGATTCTTTTTCCGGAAACTCGGTTTTTTTTAATTGATGTTATTGCTAAAAAAATAAAAGTGGTTCAGGCTGTCGCCGAAGCATTAGAGTTGAAAAATGTTAAAGCAGAGCAATTAAGGGCTGAAAATGTAAAAGGAGATTTCGATTTTATCGTGAGTCGTGCCGTGACCAATATGCCTGATTTTGTTTCTTGGATAAAAAATAAAATCAAAAAGCAACAGAAACACGAATTGAAAAATGGTATTCTATATTTAAAAGGTGGAGACCTAACAGAAGAGCTGGCAGATTTCCCAAAAGCCACTCAATACGATCTAGCTGATTTCTTTGAAGATGAATTTTTTGAAACGAAGAAAGTGGTGCATGTGCCGTTGAAGTTTGTGGTATAGTCAAAGTGTCTTAAAGTCTAAAGTCTTCAAGTCGAACGATGGACAGCATATAAAAATATAAAGTAAAAAGCCGAATCTAAATTTTTAGATTCGGCTTTTTTTATGGTTTCATAAGTGCCAAAGCTTTACAACTTTGGCACTCAGATACTTTGCATCTTAGAAAAAATTATTCTCCCAAAAACGGGTATCTGTAATTTTCTGGAGTAACAAATGTTTCTTTGATTGTTCTAGGAGAAGCCCAACGCAATAAGTTCAATGGTGAACCTGCTTTGTCATTAGTTCCTGAAGCTCTAGCACCTCCAAAAGGTTGTTGTCCTACAACAGCTCCTGTTGGTTTATCATTGATATAGAAGTTACCTGCAGCGTTTTGTAATTTTACTGTAGCTACTTCAATCGCATAACGGTCAGTACTGAAAACAGCCCCTGTTAATGCATATTCAGATGTTGCGTCAACTAATTCTAATGTTTCTTCCCATTTCGCATCTTCGTAAACGAAAATTGTCATTACAGGTCCGAATAATTCGGTTTCCATTGTAGAATAATGTGGGTTTGTAGTAACGATTACTGTAGGCTCAATAAAATATCCAACTGATTTATCGTAGTTTCCACCAACAATAATTTCAGCATCAGTGTCTTTTTTAGCTTGGTCAATAAAACTTGCTAATTTGTCAAATGAACCTTCATGTATTACTGCAGTGATAAAGTTACCAAAATCTTCTGGCGAACCCATTTTCATAGATTTAACATCAGTGATTACTTGTTCTTTTACCGCTGGCCATAAACTTTGAGGGATATAAGCTCTAGATGCAGCCGAACATTTTTGCCCTTGGAATTCGAAAGCTCCACGAACAATACCTGTTGCTACTTGTTTTGGGTTAGCGCTAGGATGTGCAATGATAAAATCTTTACCACCTGTTTCTCCTACGATTCTTGGGTATGTTTTGTAATGGTGAATGTTAGTTCCAATTTTTGCCCAGATGTCTTTGAAAACGTGAGTTGAACCTGTGAAATGCAATCCAGAAAAATCACGGCTTGCAAGTACTGTATCAGTTACCATTAAAGCATCTCCAAAAACTACATTGATAACTCCATCAGGAACTCCAGCTTCTTTGAAAACTTCGATAATTATTTGTGCCGAGAATACTTGGCTGTCACTTGGTTTCCAAATCACAACGTTACCCATCATTGCAGCACTAGCTGGAAGATTAGCCGCAATCGCTGTAAAGTTAAAAGGGGTAATCGCATATACAAATCCTTCAAGAGGTCTGTATTCTAAACGATTCCACATATCTGAAGTAGATGTAGGTTGGTCTCCGTATATTTGAGTCATGAATTCTACGTTGAAACGTAAAAAGTCAATTAGTTCACAAGAAGCATCAATTTCTGCTTGGTGAATATTTTTAGATTGCGCAATCATTGTTGCTGCATTAATTCTAGCTCTGTATGGTCCTGCTATAAGCTCAGCTGCTTTTAAGAAAATAGCCGCACGTTGTTCCCAAGCCATGTTAGCCCATGCAGTTCTTGATTCTAATGCATTTGCAATTGCTTTCTCAACATGTGATTTTTCAGCAAGATGGTACGTTCCTACGATATGTTTGTGGTCGTGAGGAGCCGACATTGTTTTTGTGTTTCCAGTTCTAATTTCTTCGCTTCCAATATATAAAGGAACGTCAATTTTAGAATTCCACATTTTAGTATAAGCTGCTTGTACGGCTGCTTTTTCAGGTGAATTTGGTGCATACCCTTTTACTGGTTCGTTTACCGCTTTTGGTACATGAAAAAATCCTTTTAGCATAATATTGTAATTTGTTAATCTGTTAGAAAACAGATAAGATTAGACATTCAAAAATAAATAGTCGCACTAAATGTTGCTAATAATTTATTATTCAACAAAAGTACAAAGGATAACTTGAAAATTATTGTTTTTTTAGCTTAAATTAAAGTCAAATGTTTTATTTAACGAGAACATTTAAGTTATAATTATGATTTAGCTTGTGTTTTATAAAAAAAAACGGAGCTATGATAGTTTGGTTTTTGTTATTTGAGTTTATAATTTCAATTTAATGTTTAAGTAGTTAGCGCTCTATGCGTTAGTCATATTTGATAATAATGAAACACATTTGCCAAAGTGAATCCCAAAAGTGTAGTTGTAATTAGTTTAAACAAGAAAATTTAACTCGATTAGGAGATTTTATGGAAAATTTAAAATAGTGGTTGAATATTAGTAAATTAATTCAATGCAAAAGGAGCGCACAACCTAAATGTAGGCACAAAGACTTTAAAGTTTTTAGTGCTCGTGAAATTAATCATATTGAAATGACCTTTCATTGATCCGTAAGGAGATGATAATAAACAACCTGAACTGTATGTATGGTGTTCTCCAGGTTTTAAAACCGGTTTTTTACCTATGACTCCTTCTCCGTCAACCACTTCGATATCATTAAGAGAATCGAAAATTTCCCAATGACGGGAGATTAACTGAACAGAATCTTTACTATGGTTTTCAATTGTAATTTGATAACTAAAGGCAAAATGAATCTTATAGTTCTTGAAATACGTGCCTTCAAAACTAGTCAAAACGGATATTTTTATGCCTCTTGTTATTTGTGAAACCATATCAAATTGATAAATATGTGTTTATTTACAACAAAACTACAAAATTTTGAATGGGTTTGGCTGTTTTTAACTTAATATTTTAATTTATGATATTTAGCGAATTGGAATTTCCTTTCCCAATAACCCTGTCATACCGACCTGTGTTTTCTCTATAATATACCAGAACGGTATAGTCATTTTCGGTTTGATAAAAATTACCGTCTATTGCATTTTCATAGTCGATTTTTCCTTTATTATCCGAAATCAGGTACTGAAAATTAGTAAAGCCCTGTTTAATTAATATGGCTTTTTCATAAATCCCTTTCTTTGCATTAAACTCCATTTTATATTCAGGCAAAAGGCTATAGTTGTTAAACATTCCCGTTATATAAATGTCTTTGTTTAACCTAAATGTAGGTGCGGAAAGGCTAAAGTAAACCCAAGCATAATCCGCTTCGGTTTCACTGTTTGAAGAATTAAAATTACGAATTAAAAAATTGCCGTTAATATCTTCTGTAATTGAATATGGAAAGTTAGCTCTCGCATTATTAGTGTATAAAAGCGAATTGTATACTTCGCTACTATAATCCACACGGGATATATTATTATTAGCGGCTCTGATGTCTTTATTTTCAAAATACAAATACTCATTTCCGGCCCAAAATTGAGTTTCAGTGTCGTATTTGTAAATTAAATCATTTCCTATAGTGTATTGTGGAACCACGTTTTTTATGGCATTATAAAATTGTCCGTTTTGAAGTAAAACCACTTTGACGTTTTTCAAAGCGTTTTGAAAATTGATTGTTTTTGATTTTATGGAAAATTCGAGATTGTGTTTGTACTCGAGATTGTTAACCGTTCTAGCCCTTTTAATTTGTAACGGGACGGTGGCTAAATCTTCATAAAGGATGAATTTCCTAGTAAAAACAATTTCTCTGTCATTGTTGAGAACTTTCAGTATATAATTCCCGCTGATGCGAAGGGACTGTGTTTGTTGATTAGGAATTGACAAAACATAGTGTGAATAAATCTGTAAGGTATTGAATGAATTGGTGTAATTCTGAATTCTTTGATTATCGAAACCTAGAAGATATTCGTTTTTGGGTATTTCTGAATGTACCCAATTGTAATCACAATGAATAATTTCGTAATAATAATCGGCTTCATTTCCATACAAATCATCAAACTGTAATTGAAAACCACTTCCTAAAGGGTAAATAGGAATGGTGTTTTGATTATTTTGAACGAAAGAAATAGTTTTGATGTTAAAAGGTGGAGCGACTTCATTTTCTATTTGGGCATAAGAAAAATGAGCCGAAAGCAGAAAAAGAAAGAAGAGGAATATATTGAAACAGGATTTAGATGTCATATTTACGCATTGTTTTGTAAGGCCTTGTAAAGATAATGATTACACTTCATTTATAGAAGTTTACTTTTTTTAATATTATTTGGAATCATTCTTTGTGAGTAAATTCTGTTAATTATTTTGTAATAATAGGGAATAATTAAAGTAATCTGTTTAGATTTACCCAAAAAACAAACCAATTTTTATGAAACAACTTAGTAAAATAGCTTTAGGGCTATTATTATTTCCAGTTTCAATTTTCGCACAGGAAATTGATTATTCTAAAGCAATCCCTTTTGATTCGACTGTTAAAACAGGAAAGTTAAAAAACGGATTAACTTATTACATCAAGAAAAATGCCAAACCAGAGAATAAAGTTACTTTACGACTGGTTGTTAACGCAGGATCTATCCTTGAGAGTAATGAACAACAAGGATTAGCTCACTTTATGGAGCATATGTGTTTTAATGGAACTAAACGTTTCCCAAAAAACAAATTAGTTGATTACCTACAAAGTATCGGTGTGAAATTCGGGCAGCATTTAAACGCTTATACCAGTTTTGATGAGACCGTATATTTTTTACCTATTCCTTCAGACAGTCCAGAGAAATTAGAAAACGGTTTCAATATTATTGAAGACTGGGCTTTCAATGCTGATTTAACGCCTCAAGAAATCGATAAAGAAAGAGGAGTTGTTCTTGAAGAGTACCGTATTGGTCTTGGTGCCGATAAGAGAATGATGGGCAGATATTTGCCGAAAATGATGCATAACTCACACTATGCGGATCGTTTACCAATTGGTAAAAAAGAGATTTTAGAAAATTTCACTCACGATAAACTAGTTAGTTACTATAAAGATTGGTATCGTCCAAACTTGATGAGTGTAATCGTTGTTGGGGATATTGATGTTGCAGCAATGGAACAAAAAATCATAGCGCATTTTGATAAATATCAAAATCCTAAAAATGAGAAAACACGTTTGGTATATGAAGTGCCTAACCATAAAGAAACTTTTGTCGCAATAGAGAGTGATAAAGAGGCATCATCTACACGAATTCAGTTAGTGTATAAAGATTATGGAACACCAACGGCTAAAATCACAATAGGTGATTACAAAGCGGATTTAGTGGAAGGATTGTTTACAACCGTACTTAATAACAGATTAGGCGAATTGACAAATTCACCAACACCCCCTTTTACTTTTGGATATTCTTATCACGGTGGAACATTTGCAAGAACTAAAGAAGCGTATCAGTCGTTTGCAATGGTTCAGGAAGACAAACAAATTTCTGCTTTGAAAGTGTTAGTAACTGAAAACGAAAGAGCGAAGAAATTCGGTTTTACCCAAAGCGAGTTAGACAGAGCAAAAGCGGAATATTTTGCACAGTATGAAAAAGCTTTTAACGATAGAGATAAAACAAATTCCGATAATTTTGTTGGTGAATACCAGTCTAATTTCTTAAAGAACAGTCCTGCTCCTGGAATAGAATGGGAATTTGCAATGATAAAACAAATACTTCCGAAAATTGAATTAAAAGAAGTTAATGAATTTATCAAAGGATTTGTAAAAGAAGACAACAGAGTTGTGGTTATCACTGCCCCAGAAAAAGAAGGGTTGAAAAAAGTAACAGAACAGGAAGTTTTAGATGCTTTAAACGTTAATTCAGATGATGTTATTGCCTATAAAGAATCGGAAGCTGTAACAGGATTATTGCGAAATGAAATAAAATCTGGAAGTGTAATAAAGAAAGAAAACAATGCTAAATTAGGTACAACTACATTAGTTTTATCTAATGGTGTCAAGGTTACTTATAAGAAAACAGATTTCAAAAATGATGAAGTGCTTATGGAAGCAATCAGTTTTGGAGGTACAAATATGTATTCAAATGACGATATTAAAAAAGTTCAATTTGCTAATGGAGCTTTAACTCAAGCTGGATTTTCAGGATTAAAACTGAATGACATCAATAAGTTTATGTCTGGTAAAATTGCTAATGCAAGTCCATATATTGGGACAACTACTGAAGGATTTAGAGGGAATAGTACTCCTAAGGATTTAGAATATTTATTTCAAACGGTTCACGCTTATTTTACTGATTTGAATTTAGATAAAGACGCTTTTGAAGGGTATAAACAAAAGCAAGCTGCTTTCTTTGATAATTTAGCGTCACAACCAAATTACTTCTTCCAACAAGAATTTTACACTTATTTGAATAAAGAGAATCCAAGATTTAATGGGATTTTTCCAAATAAGAAAAGTTGGGAAACGACTGATTATGAATTAGCATATTCTAAATACAAAGAACGTTTTGCAAATGCAGGAGATTTTGAATTCTATTTTGTAGGGAATGTTGATGACAAAGCAATCGAAGATTTTTCTGTAAAATACCTTGCTTCATTACCAGCTTCAGCTAAGAGAGAAAAAGCGGTTGATTTAGGTTATAGAATGTTGAAAGGAGATATTAAGAAAGTAGTTAATAAAGGTACAGATCCAAAAAGTAATGTAACAATTATGTATTATGGTGACGCTGCTTATTCAGCAAAAGACGCTTTCTCAATGCAAGCTTTAGGAGAAGTTTTAACCATTAAACTAATCGAAGAATTAAGAGAAAATGAAAGTGGTGTTTATGGTGTAAGTGCAAGAGGAAGTATGAATAAAGTGCCAAACGGAGCTTTTAATTTCACGATTGGTTTCCCTTGTGGTCCAGAAAATGCTGAAAAGTTAATTGCTTCTGCAATGAAAGAATTACAGAAAATAATTGACAACGGTCCTGAGGAAAAAGATGTTGTTAAATTTAAAGAAGGGGAGTTACTTGACTATAAAAAAGATATTAAAGAGAATAGATATTGGTTAAGTAATTTTTCAAAATCTTTTGTTAATGGTTCTAATGCTGAAGAAGTACTTAAAACCGAAGAACAAATTAATAATATTACAGCAAAGGATATTCAAAATATTGCGAAAAAATATCTTACTAAAGATAAAGTTATCGGAATGTTGATGCCGGAGAATATAAAATAAATTGTTGGTTTATTAAATTGAAAGCCCGCTAAACTTTTGTTTAGCGGGCTTTTGTATTTTAGAGTGTAAGATATTATTTAAAACAAACTGGAATAATTTCTCCTTTTGCTAGGCAATATTTCTCCACTAATTCAGGAGCAATTTTATTAGTATAGTCCTCTTCGATAACCTTAAATCCTATAGATCTTAATTTGTCAAAATAATCCCTTCCATAAATACGTACGTGGTCGTATTGACCAAAGATTTTGGCACGTTCTTTTTGATCTGTAATTGTATCATCAGCAAAAGTTGTTGCTCTTGATAATTCTTGCGGAATTTGTAATATAGCCATTCCACCTGGTTTCAACACACGATATAATTCTTGCATCGCTTTAGTGTCATCAGGAATATGTTCTAATACGTGATTACATAATATTACGTCGTATTGATTATCCTCAAAAGGCAAATCACAAATATCAGCTTTCACATCGGCGAGAGGTGAAAACAAATCGGTTGTTGTGTAATCCAGATTCTTCTGGTTTCCAAACAATTTGTAGAAAGCCTGTTCTGGTGCAAAATGCAAGACTTTTTTTGGAGCTGTAAAGAAATCGGTTTTGTCATTCAAGTACAACCATAACAAACGGTGTCTTTCAAGAGAAAGGGTACTTGGAGATAAAACGTTATTTCTTTGTGTCCCGTAACCGTAAGGCAAAAACATTTTAAAACTTTTCCCGTCGATAGGGTCAGTAAATTTGTCTCCTTTTAAAGCTAAAGCTAAAACAGGTCGAGCCACATAACTTAAACGAATAAGAATTGGACGAGGGATGGTGTTGAGTACGAGTTTGAAAAGTTTTTTCATTACAATACTAAAGGAATTTTTCTAAATTCATCTTCTTCATTACTCACTATTCCTAATGCTTGATATACATAAGCAAAAGTGGATAAAATTTCCGGTTTTCCGTCAATAATAGCTACGTCATGCTCGAAATGTGCACTTGGTTTTCCATCAGCTGTGGTGATTGTCCAACCGTCTTTATGTTGTTTAATGTTTTTTGTACCCATGTTAATCATCGGTTCGATGGCAACTACCATTCCTTCGATAAAAAGTTTTCCTCGTCCACGTTTTCCGTAATTTGGCATTTCTGGATCTTCGTGCATTTTTTGACCTAATCCGTGTCCTACTAATTCACGTACCACACCATAACCATGAGATTCAGTATATTTTTGAATGGCATTACCAACATCTTCCACGCGGTTTCCCAATTTGAATTCTCGGATTCCTACGTAAAGGGATTCTTTGGTAATTTGTAATAATTTTTTAGTTTCAGGAGCTACTTCGCCAATCTCGAAAGAATACGCGTGATCTCCATGATATCCATTTTTGAATGCACCACAGTCAACAGAAATTACATCTCCACTTTCAAGAGGAGTGTTATTTGGTATTCCATGTACCACTTGTGAATTTGGACTCATACATAATGAGTTTGGAAAATCATACAAGCCTAGGAAACTAGGAACAGCCCCGTGATCACGAATGAACTCTTCAGCTAGTTTGTCTAAATATAAAGTGGTGACTCCTTCTTTTATTTCAGAAGCAATCATTCCTAATGTTTTCGATACTATTAATGCACTTTCGCGCATTAATTCTATTTCCTCGCGGTTTTTTGGAATAATCATGATATTTAATTTCAGCTGCAAAAATACAACTTTCTATTGGAAATTCTTTAATAGAAATAGTACAATGAGATTTGTCTAGTTTACATAACTTAAAGATGAGTAAATTTATTCATCTCGATTATCAATAAATGATTGAGAAATCGTATTATGAAAGGATAAATGATTAATTGTAAATAAAACAAAAGCTCCAAATTGGAGCTTTTATTTTTACTTTTCGTAAGAGTGTTTATAAGGTTGTCCAGAAACAATCTTTAAAAGGTCTTTTTCTAATGATTCTTTTGGAAGTTCTACGATTCGGTTGATTTCAATTTCGTTTTTGTAAAAAATAAATGTAGGTACATTGGTAATGTTTAAACCTGCTTCCAGATGATCTGTGGTGGTCTTATTCCGGTCAACGGTAACCAATGTTACTTTATCTTCATCAAAATTAATTTGTTTTAGTATTTGATAAAAATGAGGGACTTGGTTTTGACTGTCTTCACACCAAGTCCCCATAAAAATTTTTATTTGAATACCATCGGTTGCGTTTTTTAATGCGGCAATAGTTTCTGAATTTGGGGAATAATTTTCAAAACCTGGAGTAAACCAACTATTAAATGGCGTCTGTTGTAAGTCGCTCATTGATTTTTTACCTATTAACATATTTTCTGTTGGTTTTACTTCTGGACTTTTATCAGGTTCAGAAGCGATTTCTGTATTTGGTGAAATTACTGTGGTTTGAATTTGTTGATTTGTTTTACAACTCATAAACATCAAAGTCAAACAGAATGCTATTATTTTTTTCATCTTCTAAAAATTACTGAATTAACCAATATCGATTCGTAAACAAGGGTTTTTAAATTCCCATTAAACCCAAAACATATTATTTGGATTGCTAAAGTACGATTTTTCAATTATTTAATCAGGATTGGCCATAATTTTAAAAAGCTCCGAATTTGAGATGTAAAATCGGTTTTCTAAAACGATGGAAGCGAGTTGAGCACTGACTAAATTATTCTCTCGAGTGTTAATTAAAAACAACGAACTTTCGCCAAAAGAAAATAAGCGTTCCTCAGAGAGTAACATCGTCGCGTTGTCCTTTACTAATCCTTTTATTATGTTTTTTTGTTTTTGCAGAGATTGAATTTCTATTTTTTGAGCATTTATTTTATTCGAAAGTTGGACTTTTTCCAGACTCAATATAAACTCTGTTTCTTGAATTTTATATTTTGCTAATTTTAAACTTCCCCGTTCTTTCCTTAAAAATAAAGGGAAATAAAAATTCAAACCTATTTTATAATCTTCAAATTGATAGTTGTCAATATAGCTTGGTTCGGCTAAATACGAATAACCAACATCAATTTTGGGCAACAACATATTAGCTTTTAGTTTCTTCTCGACAGTCAAAATGTCGATTTTACTTTCTAAAGCATTAATTTTTGGGTGATTGTTTATTGAGAATTCATTATCTAATAAATCATTAGTTTTTAAGGTCTCTTGAATGGTGAATTCTAATTGTGATTCAGGAGTAATTTCGTCCGATAGCTCTAATGGGATTGTGTTATCCAGCCAAAGGAAATTAGATAATTCTAATTTTGATTTGGTTAGTTTTAGTTGTGAATCTTCCAAGCTTAGAAGTCGATTTTTTACAATAATCCCAGCTTCGATACTATCAATTGCAGGTTTGTCTCCTGCTTTTATAAGGGACCTTATTCCGTTAAAACGAATTTGTGCATTGCTGCTATAAGTTTCATATAGTTTTACTTCATTGAAGTTTTTCTTCCAATTAAAATAAGCAACAGAGGCATCATATAAAACAGCAATTGCTTGTAGTTTTCGTTCAGCCTGACTCAGTTGCATTTGAATTTTTGCCTTGCGTACATCAGCCATTCTTTGGTTGATGAATAAACCTTGTCCTAACGGAATGCTAATTCCTAAAGATGTTAATCCTTGGTTCGGCACTGTGTTTTCAGGATTCAAATAAACACCTTCATTGTTGTCAAAACCCGCTTTTATTTCGATTCCATACCAAGTAGGAATTTTAAAACTGCTGTTTAGTATCGAATAGTATTCTTTGTTTTTAAACTGTTTTTCCTTAAAGTCAACTTCAATTTTTGGGTCAAACCCACCACGAGCCATCATCAAGTTGGCTTGTGCTTTATTGATTTCTAAATTGGCGTTTTTAACTAATGGATGGTATTTTTTTACATAACCAAGATACTCATTATAAGTAAACTCTTTGGATGTGTTATCTAGCAATACTTGTGTACTATTGTTTGGTTCTTGTCCAAAAACAGCATACCCAAGCAGCAGTAAAATAAAAAGTAACTGTTTCATTATTTTTTCTCTTTATCAATTATTGATGTCGATTTGTAATAATTTGGTGGAAAACCATTTAAGACTCTCCATACTTCGAACCAAATAGGCACGGTGTCAAGCAGAGCGATTGTTTCTGCTCCAGACCCTATGCTAATCTTTTTTGGCCAAGCGGCCTCTGTTTTATCAGGAGCAATTAGTATTCGATATTTACCGTTGTCACTAATGAAATTTTCGATAGCAACAATCTCACCTCCAAAAGTTCCATAAGACATATCAGGCCATCCTGAGAATACGATGGTAGGCCATCCATCAAACCAAACACGTACTTTTTCTCCTCTGTTGATCAAAGGCAAATCGATTGGGTCAACATAGGTTTCTACTGCAATGTCATATTGTGCTGGCATAATGCTCACTATAGGAGTTCCTTCTTTTACAGTTTGGCCTATTCCTGCTTGTAAAACTCTATTTACATACCCGCTTTGTGGTGCTTTTATGTAGTACATACCGTTTCGAATGCTGTAATTTGCATATTGATTCTCTAGTTTGTTAACCTGAGCTTCAGTATCAAATTGATTGCTCAAAGCAGTGTATTGGTCGCTTTGTGCTTTGGATACTTTTTCAGAATATTCCGCTGTAATTCTATTGATTTCTACTTTAGCATTGATATATTCATTTTTACTGGATAGAAATTTATTCTCTTGAGTGATGATTTTAGCATCAACTTCTTGAAGCTTTAATCTTTTGTCCTCTACATCAGTCAACGGTTTTAACCCTTCATTGTTCAATTGAACTGAACGATTAAATTGAGTGTTTGCAATCTTAAGCTGTGTTTTTACAGCAACTAGATCCATACTATCACTTTTTATTTTTAAAAGCGACTGTTGTATCTTGTTTTGTGCTTGCTCTAATTTTAATCCTTTTTCGCTTTCTATAAAATGAATTTGACTTGATAGCGTATTCACTTTTGAACCGTAGGAATCTAAGGATGATTTTTTAGCGTTTAGCTGATTTTTAGTATTGGCTACTAAATTAGGATCCATATAATCCTCTTTAATTTCCGAAATGAAAAGAATAGTGTCCCCTTCATTCACGAAATCCCCTTCCTGAACATACCATTTTTCTATTCGACCAGAAATAACGCTTTGTATTGACTGTGGTCTTTGATTAGGTTTCAAGGTAGTCACTGCACCAGAACCGGAAATGTTTTGTGTCCAAGGTAGGAACAGAACTAGAATTCCTAAAACACAAACTGTTACTATGATTTTATTCAACATTCTTGAACTTGAACGTAGGCTCAAATTCCTAATTGTTTCAAACTTCTGTAAATCCTGAATGTTTGTTTTGTTATTGTCAGATATGTTTAGCATCTCTTATGATTTTTTTGTGTCTTGAGTAATAAGTCCATTATGCATAATGATTTCCCTGCTGCATTTAGTTTTCCAATAGGGGTTTTTTGAAGACACAATTATTGTCCAATTATTTTCTTTAGCTGTAATGAAATCAATAATTTCATTTGCCACTTTTTCATCCATAGTATCCGTTGGGTCTTCATAGAAAAGAATTTTTGGTTTATGGATTATACTTCGAGCTAACAGTATTTTTTGAGCATTTGAGGATGACAATTGTCTTCCTTCCGGGAATATATGTGTATCTAAACTTTTAGGTAAAGTTTTAATTACAGATGTTAATTGTACCCCGTCAATCGCCCATTTCAAATCTTCTTGGCTGATGTTTTTATCATTAAAGGTTATGTTTTCAAGGTAAGATCCCTCAAAAGGGGATTCTCCGTAAATGATACTCCCTATTTGAGAACGGTATTGTTTTAAATCTATCTTTTTAAAAGTGTCATCATTAATGAAAAATGTACCTGAAGTAGGTTTTAATAGTCCTGATAGTAGTCGAATTAGAGTCGTTTTTCCTGAGCCATTTTCACCATTAATTACAATTTTTTCTCCTTGTTCTATTTTTAATGAAACGGCACTTAAAATAGTGTTTTTGGAATCAGGGAATTTGAATCTAAGGTTGTCAGTTTCCAATGTAATATCAGAGTAACAAGTGGAGATTTCGCTGTCAAACTCTTCTTCTAAACTCAAATCGGCAACCTGACCAATTTTTTCAACAGCAGTCAATACGTCATAAAAAGTTTCCAGACCAAGAATGATTTTTTCAACTGAGTTAATCACTAATAAGATGATAATTTCGGCAGCGACAAACTGCCCAATATTCATTTGTTGTGATACTACAAGATATCCGCCTATAGAAAGTAAACTTGCAGTGATAATTACTTTAAAGATGATTAGCTGTGTAAACTGTCTTTTAATAACATTGAAATGTTTTTCTCTGTAAATAAGATAATCGCTTACAATTTGGTCGTTTTTTTGAAGTCCAAAATCAAAGTTGATTTGGCTTCTAAAACTGAAATTATTTCTTGCCATTTCTTGTAGCCATCTTGCCACTTTGTATTTAAATTTGGATTCTTTTAAACTAGTTTCTAAACCCGTTTTATAAGAAAGTTTAAATATAAAATATAGCAGAATAATCAGCATAATACCAAACACAATAAAATAAGGATGGTACAACGACAATAGGATAACCCCAAAAATAATCTGAAGTAATGCCGCCGAAAAATCAATCAATAACTTTGAAGTTCCTTTTTGAATGGTCATCGTGTCAAAAAAACGGTTGGCTAATTCTGGTGGATACGTATTATATAATTCCTCAAATTTAATTTTAGGCAATCTCGCTGCAAATTCAAATGAAGATCTAACAAAGATTTTTTGTTGTAGATTCTCTGTTATTCTCAATTGCATCAGCGAAAGTATACCTACAAGCGCAACTCCTAATACAACAAGTATTATTAGGACTATCCAAGAAACACTAACTCTCCCAGACTGAATGAAGTTAATAATGGCTTGAATTCCTAAAGGAAGGGACAAACTGACTAATCCAGCAAATATGGCATAAAAGAAAAGCTGTGTAACATCTTTTTTATCAAGTTCTAATAGATTGTAAAATCTTTTTAATGGAGTCATTGTGTGTTTATTTTTTTAAAACTGTTATAATAAGATTGATGTAAAAATCAGTTGGACTTACGTGTTCGTCACAATTAGTGATGGTTTTCAAGTGGTCTCTTAAAAAATGTTGATGAAGTGATCCTTCAATAATAGTGGAAGCAAGGCTTTTTGCAAATGGATATTCAGGGTTTACTTCGGTTATCAATTTGACAATTCTATTAATAACTCTTTTGTATATTAAAAAATAACCTTCTTTGTTTTCTTCATCTACTTCTTTTGTGTGGAACGTTTTAGTATACTCTGAAATAATTATTTTATTTAAAACCGCTTCGTTAATGTGTGCCGTGGCTTTGTCATCTACAATTTTTTCTGTCACAACGGTTATTGCTTTTTTTAATTTTTCGAAGGAATCATCAACGTTGGTAGTCGCAAAAAACAATTTGTATTCAATCCAACTCCAATACCACGAAGAAAGATACAATAATAATTTATGCTTGTTTTCGAAATAGCGGTAGATGGAACTCTCGTTTGAATTAATTTTTGTTCCTAATTTTTTAAATGTAAAATTGTCAAATCCTATCTCCTCCATCAGAAGAATACTTTCTTGGATAATTTTCCGTCCTAATGCTGAGGTTTCCGGATCTTTTACATAGATCTTTTCGTTTACTTGTATTTTGATGGTTGAAAATATATCCTTCATTCTTAATTGTATTTTGCGCAAAAATAATAGTAATACTATCAAAAACAAAGTTTTTAACTTTTAATTACAAAAAAAGACTATTCGATTAGAATAGCCTTTTAGAAATTGTATTGTGAATTTTTGCCTTACAACAAAGAATGTTGTGTCATTACAGCGGGTTTTTCAATCCCCATTAATTCTAATATAGTAGGGGCAATGTCGCCTAGAACTCCGTCGTGCACTTCTTTCAATTCTTTATCAACTAAGATAAAAGGAACGGGATTAGTGGTGTGAGCTGTATTTGGGCTTCCGTCAGGATTAATCATTGTTTCGCAGTTACCGTGATCAGCAATTACAAGAATGGTATAGTCGTGTGCTAAAGCAGTTGTAATCACTTTTTCGACACATTTGTCTACCGCTTCGCAGGCTTTTATTGCAGCTTCCATAATTCCGGTATGGCCTACCATATCGCCATTGGCAAAATTTAGACATACAAAATCCACATCTCCTTTTTCTAATTCTGGAATTAAAGCAGCTGTTAGTTCAAAGGCACTCATCTCCGGTTGTAAATCATAAGTTGCAACTTTTGGAGAGTTCTTTAGAATTCGGCTTTCGCCAATAAAAGGCTCTTCTCTTCCACCTGAAAAGAAAAAAGTAACATGAGGGTATTTTTCGGTTTCTGCAATTCGGATTTGTTTTTTGTTCGCTTTTTCTAAAACCTCACCCAACGTTTCCGTGATGTTGTCTTTGTTATAAACGACTTTTACATTTTTATAGGTTTCGTCATAATTGGTCAGCGTAACATAATACAAATTAAGTTTGTGCATGTTTTGCTCGTGAAAATCCTGTTGTGATAATGCTTCAGTTAATTCTCGTCCTCTGTCAGTTCTGAAATTGAAAAAAATAACAACATCATCGTCTTGTATTGTGGCTAGAGGTTTGTCATTTTCGTCAACCATTAAAATAGGGTTGATGAATTCGTCAGTCACATGGTCTTTATAACTTTCTTTTATGGTTGCAACTGCATCTTTAGAATGTGTTCCTTGTCCGTTTACCAATAAGTCGTAGGCTAGTTTTACCCTTTCCCATCTTTTATCACGATCCATGGCGTAATAACGGCCTATTATTGAAGCGATTTTTACTGAAGTGTTTTCGATGTAATTTTCTAAATCCTGGATGTATTTTTTACCTGATTTGGGATCCACGTCTCGGCCATCTGTGAAAGCGTGCACGAATACATCTTGCAATCCATAATCTTGGGTTGCATCAATTAATCCGCGTAAATGAGAGGTGTGGGAGTGAACACCACCGTCAGAAACTAATCCTAAAAAATGAACTTTTTTATGATTGTCTTTAGCATATTGAAAAACATCTTTAAGAACTTGTTCCTGTGCCAAAGTTTTATTGGCTACAGCCAAATTAATTTTGGCTAAATCCTGATACACAATTCTTCCTGCACCCAGATTCATATGTCCCACTTCGGAATTTCCCATTTGTCCTTCAGGCAATCCTACATGTAAGCCATCAGTACGAAGTTGGGCACTAGGGTAATTTTTATATAAACTGTTTATGAACGGAACGTTTGCATTGTCGATTGCTGATATCTTCGGGTCAGGAGATTTTCCCCAACCGTCTAAAATCATTAGTATTACTTTTTTGGTCATTAGTTTTTATTTTATGCAAAGATAAAGCATTTTCAAAATCTTCACTCTTGAGTAAGACACTATTGTAAATTCGAAAAATAAGACGGATAAAAAGTAAAGATTTAATACTGACGAGTAGTTTTTATTAAAATTAATGCATTTATAAAATATTTTTTATCGAATTATAATCAATATAATAACGTACACTGACAGATAAAACATGACTTAAAGCTTCATTATTCAATAAATTAGTGACTTTCTTTCCAAAATCTTTATTGATTTCACGTTCAAAGTTGGCTGCATTATTACGATATAATATGGAAATTTGACTACCAGGAGCAAACCACCAGGAATAGGATAAATCCAGATTCCAAGAGTTGAAATTTTGATTCTTATTTCGATTATATCCTGTAAAATCAGTTAGTTTACCATTTTGTTCAAGAGACAGGAAATTCTTGTTTTCGGCATACGACCAATAATGGCGTATAGAAAGGTCAAAATTCATCTTGCTACTAATAGAATATTTTCCTGAAAGGGAGTTAGAATAAGTAGCTACATTACGGTTACCAAAAATAATAGTAGCTGGTGTAGCACTATTTAGGTCTTCATCGAATAAATCCACAAATCCACGATTGTTATTTTTTCTTTCAATATCCAGATTGTAACTAAGGGAAAATTTGTCGTTAAAACGGTATCGAGGTCCTATGGATAAACCGAAAGTGCTTCTGTCTTTCTCGTTAAATATAGCGATAGATGGATTTATATCAAAAGCAAATTTGTTGTTGTAGTTAGAAGAAATATACAACCAAGCACTTACTCTTTCAGGAAGAATAACGAATCTATTGTTAACTCTAGGCTCATAATAGTCATACGATTCAAGGAAATTAGTATTTACTCCAAACCCGTAATTATGATTTTTTTTGTTGCCTATATTTACATTTAAATTGATATTGTTTCCTTGTAGTTTTCCCGTTTCTTTTTGAAATTGGGTGTACATGTTATAACCAATCCTAAAACTGTTAAAGTGTTTTGTAGGGTTCAATATTCGATAGCTTGCATTCCCGTAAAGGCTATAATAATTTGTTTCAAAATTAATTCCCAAATCATTGTTGTCATAATCTTTGGTTACTAGTTCACCTCCAAGACTATATCTATATTTTCCGCTAGTTTCTGCAAAATTCAATGAAGATGAGGTCCCTTTTTTATCTTCGATATCATTTATATAACTGTATTTTAAATTTCCTGAAAGATTATAAGTGTTCTTTAAAGTATTTAAATCCCAGACTAATGCTGATACATTCCCATCACGAAAACTTCCGTTTCTGGTTACATTAGTGTTTACAAAACTAACGGAGGAGTTTTTACGAAACCGTTGATCCAAAACCAAGACATTATAATTTGATAACGGTTCGACTTCTTCTCTTCTTGTTGATTGAGTATTGTTGTTTGTAATGGTTGCAAAAGTTCTTTCGGTAACCGCATTAAGGATCCCTATTCCTAATCCATTTTTAGTTCTTCCAGATATTTTTAAAGCATTCAGTAGATTTACACTTGATGGATTATCTGTAGCTTTTTCATCATTCCCTATAGTAGGATATGTACTTGGTCTTCCGCCAATTCTTCGTGAATACAGTAAATTACCTTTACTGAATAGATCGATTCCTTCAGTAAAAAACGGTCTGTTTTCGTTAAATTGTTGCTCGAACGGGCCCAGATTCAATATTTGATTATCAAATTTTGTTTGTCCAAAATCAGGTATTAAAATGGCATCAAGGGTAAAAGCATCGTTAATACCGTACTTAATATCTAATCCTCCCTTTAAAGTTCCAGTTGTTTTTTGTTTAGAATTTGAATTTACATAGAAAGAGGAATAGGGCAAAAGGAATAGTCGAGTAGGTGTCTTGATGTTTTCAATACCTTCTAGAATTCCGTTTTGTTGAGTAAAAGTCCCGATTTTTGAATCAATGAAATTCCATGAATATTTTTGACGGTCTCTTCTTATTTCCCTAAAAAAGTTTAAACCCCAAGTTTGCTTTTTTTCATCAGAAAAACGCAAAGCGGCATAGGGAATTCGCATTTCGAGAGCCCAGCCAAAATCAGTTAGTATGGCTTTGCTTTTCCATACTGCATCCCAGGAATAATCCTCTCCTGAAGAATCAGTTGAGATGCAATCTGCTTGCCCGTCTGATGCTGAAACAAAAAATTGAAAGTTTTGTTGACCATCATTATAACCATTAATGAAAACCCCGAAAAAATCAGATGTACCAAAATCATCTCGTTTAGTGATTTCTTTCAAGATTTTACTGGGTTCGTTATCGTACATTAATGCGGCAATATATATCGCGTCATTGTCGTATAAAACTCTTACTTCTGTCCTTTTGTTTTCTGGGATTGGCTTTCCATTGTCAGGTTGAAACATAATAAAATCGGTTGCGATTGGTGCCGTTTTCCATATTTCTTCATCTAATTTTCCGTCAATGTTGATGTTGTCAGAAATAAATTTAGTGGGTAAGGTTTTTTTTTGGCTGTAGCCAAAAAAAGACAATAGAAGTGCATTAATAAAAAGGATTCTTTTCATTTGATTGTTTTGATTGATGCGTAATTAATGTCCCCAAAGAGTTTAGTCATTTGGGTATATGAATAGTCATCAATTTGAAACAGATGTTACAGGTTTTTCTTAAATATGGGAAAATATTAACATTTCAGATTCATCACTATTATTGATTAGAAGTGTTTTCATACTATTTTGAATTGCTAGAATTTATTTTTCACAGTATTATAATCTATAAAGTAACGCAGACTTATTGAAAAGATACTGGTAAGATCGGAGTTGAAAACGTTTTTTAGATTTGTAGAAAGGTTTCTTTCGACTTGGTTAGACCTTTCTAGCCCATAATTACGGTACAAAACAGAGATTTGACTACCAGGGGCAAACCACCACGAATAGGATAAATCAAAATTCCAAGAGTTGAAGTTTCTGTTTTTGTTTAAAGAATAACTATTGTTTTCAACTAGATAACCATCGTCCTGTAAATTGTAGTATTCTAAATTATCAGAATAAGACCAATAATAACGAGCAGTAAGATTTAAAGTCATTTTATTGTTTATAGCATATTTTCCGGTAAAATCATTTTGTAAAATCTCTCTGTTTCTTTTTCCAATAATAATGTCTGAATTTTCAAAACCTACCCATCCGATATCATTGTTTTTACGAGTGTAATCTAACACGTAGAACAAAGACAATTTATCATTAACCCTATATTTTGGTCCTAATGCAATCCCGTAAGTAATTCTTTTGTCTTGGTCAAACAATGTGAAACTTGGGGTGAAATCAAAAGTAAATGCGCTGTTACGGTTAAATTCTGTACCAAAATAAGAGGAGATTTTTCTTGGAATCTGCAGATACCTTCCAGCCACTCGAGGTTCGTAAAAGTCGAAAGTTTCAAAAGGGGTAATTACTAAAGCAAATTCAAAATAATGATTGTTTAATGTTGTTGCTTTTAAAGTAGTTTTATGCCAAGCTTCTTGGGATTTCCCTGTAGTGTTTTGAATTTCAAAATTTAATTCTTGCTCGAATTTAAAAGTGTTGAAATATTTTGTTGGGTTCACTATACGGTAGCTTCCTTTGGCGTAAGCATTGTGGTAATTGGTGTAAAAAATAATTCCTAAGTCATTGACGTCATAATTTTCGGAAATGTATTTGCCAGAAAGGGCGTACCTGTATTGACCGCTTGTTTTGGCAAAGTTTAACGATGTTTTAAAACCATTATAATCTTCAATGTCATTTATTGTGCTGTATTTGAAATCCCCGTATAAATTATAGGAGTTTGCTTTAGTGCTTAAATCAAAAAGTAAAGCTGAAACATTAGCGTCTCTAAAACTACCGTTACGAGTGACGTTAGTATTTACAAAAGATACTGATGAGTTTTGATTGAATCGTTGATCAAAGACCATTACGTTGTAATTGGTTAAGGGCTCTATTACTTCTTCACGGGTTTCATTAGTAAGGTTATTTAGGATAGTCGCTTTTGTTCTCTCGGTAACTGCATTTAAAAACCCAATTCCCAATCCTTTTTCAGTTCTGCCCGATATTTTTACTGCATTTAACAAATCTACAGTACTTGGATATTCAGTTATTTCTTCATCATCAGACACTTCAGGGACGCTACTGGGTGCGCCACCAATTCTTCTGGAATAAAATAAATTCCCTATGTTGAATAAATTAGTTCCTTCTGTAAAAAAAGGCCTGTTTTCATCAAACCTTTGTTCGAAAGGTTCTAGGTTTAATATAGCATTGTCAAATTTTGTTTGGCCAAAATCAGGAACCAGTATTGCGTCTAAAGTAAAGGAGTCGTTAATCCCATATTTAATGTCTAATCCTCCTTTGAATGTTTTATCGGAGTCGCTATCATTTTTTTGATAATAAAAAGAGGTGTAAGGAATGAAGAAAAGACGGGTTGATGTTTTTATATTTTCAATTCCTTCAAGTGTCCCCGCTTGAGTAATTACGGCACCAATTTTTGTATCCACATGATTCCAAGTGTATTTTTGAACGTCGCGTTTTATTTCTCGCATAAAATTCAATCCCCAGGTTTGTTTTTGGGCATTAGAAAATCGCAAAGCGGCATAAGGGATTTTCATCTCTACCACCCATCCAAAATCAGTTATGGAAACTTCACTGTCCCAAATGGCATCCCATACAAAATCTTCATTATCTTCTGTCGCTAAACAGTCCATTTGAACTCCAGCAGCACTTACATAAAATCTAAAATCTTGCTGACCATCATTAAATCCATTTATAGAAACCGAAAAATGATCAGATACTCCAAAAACATCACGATTAGTTATTTCTTTTTGAATTTTATCAGGTTCATTGTCGTATAATATTGCCATT
The DNA here is from genome assembly GCF_023278045.1 of Flavobacterium sp. K5-23. Taxonomy (NCBI): domain Bacteria; kingdom Pseudomonadati; phylum Bacteroidota; class Flavobacteriia; order Flavobacteriales; family Flavobacteriaceae; genus Flavobacterium; species Flavobacterium sp. K5-23. The sequence continues at coordinate 264,874 of NZ_CP056783.1, read as the reverse complement.
ATATAGATGGCATCATTATCATATAATACTTTTACTTCTGTTTTTTTATCTTTGCTAATAGGTTTGCCATTATCCGGTTCAAACATGATGAAATCAGTGGCGATTTCCGTGTTTTCTTTCCAGGCAGCCTCATTCATTTTCCCGTCAATGCTTATATTCTGTGTAGTAGATTTCGCTATAAGGTTCTTTTTTTGACTATATGCATTGAAATTGTTGAAAACAAACAATATTAATAAAGAATAGTAGAATTTTTGCATGAATTGAGAATGTTATGGAGCAAAAATAATATAATTAATAGTATAAGCAAATTTTTAAAGGCATTTAATGTCGTAATAGGATTACAAATAGCCTATTTTGTCTCTGTTTCGCAATTTTGATTTTTATAAACCTATTGTTTTTTATATATTTGACTATTCGACTAAACAACGTAACACATACAAAATCAATGCATTATAAATTATTTCCCGCCTTTTTATTTTTGTTATTTTCACTTTCTCAAACTAAAGCATCTTTTTATAACACAAAGAGTACCAGTTCAAAAGAATTGGCTGTAAAAACTGTTGTAACTATAGATGATGAAGTTGAGGCCGTTTATAACGACTTACATTCTAATCAATATGCTTTACCTAAATTGGAAAGTTTTTCTCAGGCTTTGAAGAGTTTTTATACTCTAAAAGAAAAAGGATTGGTTACAAAAGATATTTTGACATTAGTTGACTTTAGTTTGTCTTCGAATACTAAAAGACTTTGGGTAATTGATTTAACGACTAATACTATTTTATATAATTCACTTGTTGCTCATGGTAGAAATACCGGAGAGGAATTTGCAAATAGTTTTTCTAATTCAAATGAGTCTTTCAAAAGCAGCTTAGGACTTTATGTTACTGGAGAGACTTATAACGGGAAACATGGTATGTCATTGCGTTTAGATGGCTTGGAGAAAGGGGTAAATGATCATGCTAGGGCAAGAGGTGTTGTAATGCATGCCGCTAATTATGTTTCTGGGTCTTTCATTAAAAACAATAAAAGATTAGGGAGAAGTTTAGGTTGTCCCGCAATTCCAGAAGAATTAAAAGAAGAAATTATCAATACGATAAAGGGTAAATCATGTTTGTTTATCTATCATCAATCGAGAGATGTTAAAACAGATTCTGAGTTGGTTTCTTAATTGTTTAGATAAAGCAGTAATGTGATCTGCTATAAAGATTAGTTTTTTTAAACCAGACGATCTCATAATAAAAGGTATGCCTCTTTAATGAAGTATACCTTTTTTTTACTTTGTAAGGGCTCAGTAAATTTTCTAGATGCATTCTTTAGACCTATTTTAATGGTTGTGCTTATGGTCTGTTTTTTTATTTTCGAAACCGTATTGCACTAAGCCGATGTAATATTTGAAATGTAGTTGTTATACAGGCAATTTTATTTTCATGAACTCTGGAGTTTACTGCATATGAACTGTTTTTATTGTAAGAAATTATTTAATTCATTCGCTTTTTATTTAAATTATTTTTTGAAGTAAATGAGGGGTTAAGGATTTATAAATAAAATGTTTACGGGTAATATAGAATAGGGTTAAGCCAACAGGAATAGGTTTTTTAAATCTTTTTTCTAAAATAAATTTGTTTTAAAGTAACTTTATTATCTATATTTGCACCACGGTAATGCGAAAGTAGCTCAGTTGGTAGAGCTCCAGCCTTCCAAGCTGGTTGTCGCGAGTTCGAGCCTCGTCTTTCGCTCTAAATCCTCAAATTTTAATTTGAGGATTTTATTTTTCTTTAGTAAAGTATGTTGAGGATACGGAAGTTTTAATTTGCGTATCTGATAAATTTGAATCAGAAAAAATAATTTAAATAAAATTTGCATTTAAGTAAATTAAATACTTATATTTGCAGCCTGTTAATGCGAAAGTAGCTCAGTTGGTAGAGCTCCAGCCTTCCAAGCTGGTTGTCGCGAGTTCGAGCCTCGTCTTTCGCTCTTTGAAGCCGAAACATTTATGTTTCGGCTTTTTTATTTTAAGCCACTTAGGTCACTTCCTGATTCCAGTTCTATTGCAGTTTGATTTTGTTTAAAAAGACGTGCAGTCAAAGTTCCTCTTAAGAAAGTTTTTTCTCCTTTTACTTCCAGCCAGCTTCCTTCTCTAAGTCCTAATACTGGAATAGTATTAAATGCATGGAATTCTTTGATTCTGGTTTCACGTGTTTCTCCCATATGTTTTGACTGTGTGTCGGGATCTAAGTAATGGGCATTTATGTTAAAAGGAATTAAGCCTAATGTTTGAAAACTTGGAGGATAAATAATAGGCATGTCATTCGTATTCTGCATACTTAGTCCACATATGTTACTTCCCGCACTAGTCCCTAAATAAGGAGTTCCGTTTTTTACAGTTTCCGCAAGAGTTGTTATTAGTTCATTTTTATACAATTGGTAAACTAATAAAAAAGTATTTCCGCCTCCCGTAAATATTCCTTCGGCATTTTTTATTGCAATTCCGGCATCTATATATTCATGTATTCCTTTTACATCAATATCTATTTTGGCAAAAGCCTGAGAAACCTTTGCAGTGTATTCCTCATGTGTAATACCGCTTGGCCTTGAGTAAGGAATGAATAATACTGTTTTGCACTCTTTAAAATGGTTTTTTAACTCTGGTAACAGGTATTCTAAATAGTCACCACCGTGTAGGGTGGATGTACTGGCTATGATAATGTTTTTCATTTTTTGATTGTAATTTGGTCTAAAGGTATAAAAACGTGTTTTTTATTCCCCATTTTTTATTAACATATTTTTACCAAGACGTTAGTAATTAATTTGGAGGAGCTTGGGATATTTTTGTATTCAGTCAATATATAGATTGATTGTTGCAATAATGAGTTGGTATCTAAAGCTTTTTTTAATTTTATATGCTGCCAATACGATGGCACAAGCGCCTGAACAAACTAAATTAAAAGGTAAAATACGAGCTCGAATTTCTGACATCGAAGGGGTTTATGTTATCAATAAGAATACAGAGGCTGCTGTAACAACTGATAAAGAAGGTTTCTTTTCTATAACTGCAGTTGAGGGTGATACATTATTGTTTTCGGCAATACAGTATAAGGTACTCAAACTTGTATTAACTTGCGGTCATTTTGAAAAAGATTTTATCATAGTTAATGTGGAACCCGCAATGAATTTGTTGAATGAAGTTATTATTCGAAAGTATGATAATATAAACGCTGTTTCACTCGGAATTATCCCAAAAGGTCAAAAATCATATACACAAGCTGAACGATTATTGAAGACTGCCAATTCTCTTGATGCCTCTGCCAGTGTGGGTGGAATGGCTGGTGGCTCTGTTTCTGCAGATCCATTATTTAATTGGATTTCCGGTCGAACGGCGATGCTTAAGAAAGGAGTTGAAGTAGAAAGTAAAATTAGGTGTATACAAAAATTGGAATATATGTTTGATAAAAATCATTTTATAAACAAGTTAGGAATTCCAGCTATCTACGTGAAAGGGTTTGAGTATTTTGCTGTTGAAAATGACAAATTCACGAAGATTTTAAATTCAGGTAATAAAACAGTAATTGAGTTTTTATTAGGCGAGCTCGCTGTGAAATATAAAAGCATTATTGCGAATGAATAAAAAAAATATTTTTTCAGTAATTCTGTTTTTGCTAATCACTCCGTTTTTATTTGGTCAGATAGACAGCAGGAAAATAATTTATGGAGTAATAGTTGTAGAGAATATCACTGGTGAATCTATTAATGTAGTCAATCAATCACTTAAATTGAGTACGGTTTCTGATAAAAATGGATTGTTTTCTATTTTGGCAAAAGAAGGAGATGTTTTGGTATTTTCTGCTGTAAATCTGGATACTTTACATAAAATAATAATCAAACATGACTTGGTCCTGGATGTGATTCGTATTACTATGACTCCAGCAAGTATTGCGCTTAAAGAAGTTGTAGTCAAAGAGCGTCAGAAAATATCGGCAGAGAGTTTGGGTATTATTCCTAACGGGATGAAAAAATATACTTCAGCCGAAAGGAAATTGAAAACAGCTGGTGATTTTAAACCTATCATGTTGTTAGGTTTAATTGGAGGTTCGATGCCTTTAGATCCGTTGATTAATATGATAAATGGTAGGACAAAAAGGCTTAAAAAGGATTTGGAAGTTGAAAGGAAAGAGTTTTGTTTAAAGAAATTGGAAAATATGTTTGATGAAGATCATATTATAAACAAGTTAGGTATTCCTGCTATCTATGTGAAAGGGTTTGAGTATTTTGCTGTAGAAAATGAAAACTTTATTAAGAATCTAAATTTGGGTAATAAAACGGTGATTGAGTTTTTATTAGGGGAACTCGCTGTAAAATATAAAAGCATTATTGCTAATGAATAATAAAAATACTTTTTTAGTAATCCTGATTTTGTTGATTACTCAGTTGTTTTATGGTCAAGTAACCAAACAGATTACGATTCAGGGTGTAATAGTTGTCGAGAACGCAACTGCTGAATCAATCAATATAGTTAATCAATCAAGTAAATTGAGTGCTGTTTCTGATAAAAACGGATTGTTTTCTATTTTGGTAAAAGAAGGAGATGTTTTGGTATTTTCTGCTGTAAATCTCGTAACTTTACATAAGACCATTAATAATCAGGATTTAACAAAGGAATTCATTTCGATACTGATGGTTACAAAAAGCATTGATCTCGATGAAGTTGTGATTAATGAATATCCTCAAATCACTGCTGAAAATTTAGGGATTATCCCATACGGTCAAAAAAAGTATACTCCTGCCGAAAGGAAGTTATATACAGCTACATCTGGTGGAGGAATTGACGGACTTTTAAATGCTATTTCTGGCCGCAAAGCAATGCTTAAAAAGAATATAATAGTAGAGAAAAAAGGACAGGCTTTAAATCGATTAGCTTACCTATTTGAAGACAAGTATTATATTGAATCTTTAAAAATTCCGGTTGATTACATTCAAGGATTTCAATATTATTGTGTGGAAAACGGGGAATTTGTAGAATCATTAAATACCAGGAATAAAACATTGTCAATGTTTTTAATTGTCAGTTTAGCAAAGAATTATAACCAAATTAATCAAAATGAAAACTAAAATAGGAATATTTCTTTTGAGTTTGTTTTGTCAATTTTGTATGGCTCAAACATTGACCAGGAAACCATTGCATGGTCAGGTAGTAAATGATAATGTTAAGATTGAAAACGGTGTGGTTTTTAATTTAAACTCAAAGTCAGGAGCGGCTGTTAAGGAAAATGGTTTTTTTGTGGTTTCAGTAAAAATAAATGACACTTTGCTAATTTCAAGTTTAGGGTTTAAGTCTAGAAAAATAATTATTACCGATACTAATATTAAGTCGCCTCTTTTGAGAGTGCGAATGGAGGTTCATACAAATCAGCTGACTGAAGTTCTTATTTTTGCTAAAAAGTGGAAAAACCCTGTCGAAGGAAAGTCTCAGGAAATTGTGGATATGCAATACGTTGATGATGAAAAATCTTCGCCAAAAAATATAGCGATGCCGCCGGACGGGAGTATTGATAAAGGAACGGATTTTGTCCGGATTTATAAAGACGTCTTGACAATTTTTAGAAAAAACAATCCTGATAAAATTGATTATTCACAGGGTTTCTCGGATTTTGCAATGTCTAAAATTGGGTATGATTTTTTTACGAATACATTGAAACTTAAAGACGATGAAATTGGTCTTTTTCTAATTTTTAGTGAAAACGATCCAAAAGCAAAAACGGTACTGAAAAACCAAAACGAATTTGAATTGATAGAATTTCTGGTTACTAAAAACAAGGAATTCAAAAGAATGACTACTTTTGACAAATGAAAAAAGCATTTATAATTACACTTCTTGCGATATTTAGTTTGTCTTTAGTTTCCTTTAGCGCTCATAAATTTTATATGGCGATCTATCAGGTAAATTACGCTCCACAAAAGAAAATGTTACAAATCACTTCCAGGATTTTCATTGATGATTTGAATAAAGCGCTTGAGAAAAAATACAAGAAAAAATTGTTTTTAGGCCTAGATAAAGAATCAGCAGAAGAATTAATTCTGTTGAAAAAGTATATCAATGAAAATTTTTCGATTAAAGTAAACGGACAGTCAAAATCCATGAATTTCTTGAGTAAGGAAATAGACGATGATGTGCTGATTTGCTATTGGAGCATTAAAGAAATAGCTAAAATCAATTCTCTTGAAATAAGTAATTCTGTCTTGTTAGATTGGAATGCTGAGCAACAAAACATTACTCATATAAATGTTTTGGGAATTAAAAAAAGTATCCTCTTTACTGAATCTTCCACAAAAGAGATGTTAAAATATTAAATTTTTTGAAATAAGCTGTGGAAAATTATTATTTTCACGGGCTGAAATAATTTCGAAATTCTATCTATGAAAAAAATCACATTATTTTTTATTCTTCCAGTAGTATTATTTGCACAGGAGAAAACGACTGCTCCTAAACAATCAGGGAAGTATGACACAAATAAGTTTAGTCAAATGTATGATTTATTGGCAACGCCAAATATGTTTCGTACAGCTTCAGGTGCTCCGGGTCCTGCTTATTATCAACAACAGGCTGATTATAAGATGGATATTGAATTAGACGACAAAAATGCAAAATTAAGTGGTTCTGAAACCATTACTTATCATAATAATTCCCCAGATAGTTTGGAGTATTTATGGGTGCAATTAGACCAGAATCAAGCAGCTCCTAATTCGCAATCCCCTTTAGCGGAAAGTGACAGAATGGATCAAACATTTCCTGCGGCTACTTTTACTAACAAGTTCTTGAAAAATAAACTAGAACGTGGCTTTAATATTGAATATGTAAAAGACGCTAAGGGAGCTCCTATGTCTTATACTATCAATCAAACTATGATGCGAATCAATTTAGTGACTCCAATGAAGCCTGGAGAAGTGATGTCTTTTTCTATAAAATGGTGGTATAACATCAATAATTATAGAACAGAAGGAGGACGTTCAGGGTATGAATTATTCGAAAAAGAAGGAAATAGATTGTATGTGATTGCTCAGTTCTACCCTAGAATGGCAGTTTATAATGATGTTGAAGGTTGGCAAAACATGCAATTTTGGGGAGGTGGAGAATTTGCTTTGCCTTTTGGAGATTTTGATGTAAATATTACTGTTCCTGCTGATCATGTTATGGAGGCAACGGGTGATTTGATGAATAGAAGCGAGGTGTTTACACCAGCTCAAGTTAAAAGATATGAATTAGCTCAAAAAACTTACGATACCCCTGTTGTAGTTGTTACACAACAAGAAGCAGAAGCAAGTGAAAAAGGATTTTCTGATAAAAAGAAAACCTGGAAATTTAGCGCTAAAAACGTTAGGGATTTTGGAATTGCTACTTCTAGAAAGTTTATTTATGATGCAATGGCAGTTAAATTAAGCGAAAAAACCGTAATGGCAATTTCGTTATATCCAAAAGAGGCTAATCCACTTTGGGGAGAAACATCTACAAAAGTAGTAGCGCATACTTTAAAAAGTTACTCTTCTCATACTTTTGATTATCCTTATCCAAAAGCAATTTCAGTTTCTGCTGAAGACCAAGGAATGGAATATCCTATGATTTGCTGGAATTATGGTCGTCCTGATGCTAATGGGGTTACAAGTGACCGAATCAAACACGGTATGACAAGTGTAGTTATCCATGAAGTGGGACATAATTATTTCCCTATGATTGTGAATTCTGATGAACGTCAATGGACTTGGATGGATGAAGGATTGAACTCTTTTATGGAATATATGGCTGAGCAGGAATTAGATCCTAATTACCCTTCAAGCCGTGGACCTGCGCATAAAATTGTGCCTTATATGAGCGGAGACCAAAAGTTTTTAGAGCCTATAATGTCAAATTCTGAAAATATTATCCAATTTGGTAATAATGGATACGGAAAACCTGCAACAGGACTTAATATCCTTAGAGAAACAATTATGGGAAGAGAATTGTTTGATTATGCTTTCAAAGTATATGCAAACCGTTGGAAATTCAAACACCCTACACCAGAAGATTTTTTTAGAACAATGGAGGATGCTTCAGGAGTAGACTTAGATTGGTTTTGGAGAGGTTGGTTTTATTCAACTGATTATGTAGATATCGGAATTAGTGATGTAAAACAATTTTATGTTTCTGAAACTCCTACAAAGGAATTGAAAGACGCTAAAGTTAGAAGAGGACGTTTTGGAGAAGAAAAAGGCCCGTTTGTTTATCTTATATCAGGAAAAAGCGAAGAGTTGTCATCAAGTCAAAAGAAAGCTTTGAAGTTAGAAGATGTGAAATTATTATCTGATTACGTAAATCAAAAATTCACAGCCGAAGAAAGGTCTAATTTAAAATCGCCTAAGTATTTTTACGAGGTAGAGTTTAATAAACCAGGAGGGATGTTGATGCCTATATTAGTTGAATTGACATTCGAAGATGGAACAAAAGAAAATTTCAAGTATCCAGCTCAAATCTGGAGAAAGAATAATGATACCGCTAAACGTGTTTTTGCAACCGAAAAAGCAATCAAAAAAATTCAAATTGACCCAAAATTAGAAACAGCAGATATTGATGTGACTAATAACACTTGGCCAAAAGAAGAGCTTAAATCAAAATTTGACTAAGCTAGCAAAATTAAAAAAAGACTCTTTATGAGTCTTTTTTTTTATGAAAAAATTAAAAGACAAAGTTTCAAAATATGGTATCTTTGCAGCAATTAAAAATAAAAATATGTTTGGCATAGGAGGAGGAGAGTTAGTTTTCATTTTATTTATAGTACTCATGCTTTTTGGTTCTGATAAAATACCAGAAATAGCGAAGACTATGGGGAAAGCAATGGCGCAATTAAAAAATGCGACAAACGACATTAAAAGCGAAATTCAAAAAGGTGCTGAAGCTAATGGTTTAGACGCTAAATCATTGAGTGATATGACAGGCGGGATCAATTCAGAGATTAATAAAGCCAAAGAAAGCCTTCTTGGAGATACAGTTACTCAGGTTGAAAAAGTGAAAGAAGACATAGAAAACATTACAGGACCTGTAAAAAGACAAATGTAATGCTAGATAAAATTCTATCTCTTGATACTGGTTTATTAGTTTATTTAAATGGTTTAGGTTCGGAGACTTACGATGGTCTTTGGCTTATGATCACTAAGCAGCTTAACTGGATTCCTTTGTTTCTAGTATTGCTGTATCTTCTTTTTAAGAAATTAGGCACGAAACAAACATTGTATTTGCTCTTGTTTGTAGCGGTTTTGATAGCATTTACAGACCAGGTTACTAATTTATTCAAAAATGGATTTCAAAGACTACGCCCTTGTAATAATCCTGAGATTAATTCTATAATTCGACTGGTTAAAACAAGTAATTCGTATAGTTTCTTTTCCGGTCACGCTGCAAATAGTATGGCGGTTTCAACATTTTTATACTGTATTTTAAAGAAATATTATAAGCATACCATATTCCTGTTTTTATGGCCACTAATTTTTGCTTATAGCCGTATTTATCTGGGACTGCATTACCCTATAGATATTTTAACAGGGTATGTATTTGGGATGTTATCAGGATGTACGATGTTTAAAATATACCAATACATTCAAATCAAATATTTTTCAAAATAATTTTACAAGAAGCTATTCCAGCTGTACATTTCAATCTTCTGGTTTAAAACGGTTTTTTCTGTTAAAAATAAAGGAGCTTCCGTTGGTCGCTCTTTTTTTTTAGAAAAAATTCATTTTAAACCAGAAGGATTTCCTTTCTCATCTGGGCTAAAAAGCAGGTTTTTTCAGGATGTAATAGCAAATTAAAGAACCCTGCTTACCGTTAGTCCATCACGAATAGGCAGTAAAACCGTTTCCACTCTTGGGTCATTACTCAATAAATCATTATATTCCAGCAGTATTTTTGTGCTTATGTCATTAGGATGTAAAGGTTCTAATACCTTTCCGCTCCATAATACATTGTCAGAAAGGATAATGCCTCCTTTATTCATTTTTGGAAGAATTTGTTCAAAGTAATTGATGTAATTCTCTTTGTCCGCATCGATGAAAACCAAATCAAATTTTACTTCAAGCGTTGGTATAATATCTACCGCTTCTCCTAAGTGCTGAACGATTTGATTGCCCCAAGGGGATTTATCGAAGTGTTTGCGCTGAAAATCAACCAGCTCTTCTTTAATGTCTATTGTATGGAGTTGGCCGCCTTCCTGCATACCTTCACATAAGCACAAAGCCGAATAACCCGTGTAAGTCCCTATTTCGAGAATGTTTAAAGGCCGAATCAGTTTAGATAACATACTTAATACACGTCCCTGAAAATGACCGCTTAACATACGAGGCAAAAGTATTTTTTGATATGTTTCCTTGTTTAAGGCTGCTAATAACTCAGGTTCCTTTTGAGAATGTTGCTCTATATAATCTTCTAGTTCTTGGGAAATGAAGTGCATTGTTTTAAATTTTTCACAAAATTACAAATAACCAAATTCACAAATAACGAAAACTACAAAATAGTTACTAACTTTGCAGCATGCAAATTGAGAAAAAAGACATACGAGCCTTATCAAAAGAACAATTAAGAGATTTTTTTGTTGCTAATGGAGATAAGTCCTTTCGTGGGAATCAGGTTTATGAATGGTTGTGGAGCAAAGGCGCGCATAATTTTGATGATATGACTAATGTGACAAAAGCCACAAGAGTTATGCTGGAAGATAATTTTGTTATCAATCACATTAAGGTTGATACAATGCAACGCAGTACTGATGGTACAGTTAAGAATGCCGTTAGACTTCACGATGGACTAGTTGTAGAGTCAGTTTTAATACCTACAAATACAAGAACAACTGCTTGTGTATCGAGTCAGGTGGGTTGTAGTTTAGATTGTAATTTTTGTGCTACAGCACGATTAAAAAGAATGCGAAATCTTGAACCTGCTGAAATTTATGATCAAGTTCTGGCTATAGATAAAGAAAGCCGTTTGTATTACAATCATCCTTTGTCGAATATTGTTTTCATGGGAATGGGTGAGCCATTAATGAATTACAACAATGTTTTAAAGGCTATCGAAATGATAACTTCAAGTGAAGGTCTAGGAATGTCTCCAAAACGTATTATGGTTTCGACTTCAGGTGTGCCTAAAATGATAAAGAAGCTAGCTGATGACGATGTAAAATTTAAACTGGCTGTTTCGCTGCATTCTGCAATTGATGAAATTAGAGCGAGAATTATGCCTTTTAGTGCAAGTTTTCCTCTAGCAGATTTAAGAGAATCATTAGAATATTGGTATAGAAAGACCAAAAGTAAAATCTCTTATGAATATGTAGTTTGGAAAGGGATAAATGACGATAAAGATTCAATCGATGCTTTGGTTAAATTTTGTAAATACGTTCCGTGTAAAGTCAATCTGATTGAATATAATCCAATCGATGATGGAGAATTTCAACAAGCTTCAGATGAATCAATCAATGCCTATATAAAAGCACTTGAAAATTCGGGAATTGTGGTGAAAGTAAGAAGAAGTAGAGGGAAAGATATTGATGCTGCCTGTGGTCAACTGGCTAATAAGGAAGCATAAAAGAACTTATTATAAATTAAAAAAGGTTTAGCCGTCATAGATGGCTAAACCTTTTTTTGTTAAAGAATTAAAAATCTATTTCTTTAATTGAATTTCTTTAGTGACACCATTTACTGTTATTGTAGCTAAATTATCACAATCTCCATTTCCAAAATCTAATAAGGCTTCTTTGTTATTCTTAACAATTAGAATGCTTCCTTTTGTAGCGAAAGGTATTTTGCAACTCATAGTGAATTGTAATGGAGTTTTAATAGTGCTAGAGATTTTAGTTCCATTAGGGAAAGTAGTAATATGATATCCCCATACTTTGAAAACATTATCTTCCCAGTTGAATGGAGTTTCAAACCCAGCAGTCATTTCTTTAACTCTTGTTCCTATTCTAGTATACACTTTTCCATCTCCAAAAGTGACAGTCATATCGACTGAGTGTGTAGATACAGGATGAACTGTAGCTAATAACTCAGTGCTTTTACTCTCATGTGTAATACTTCTATTTCCTTTGATTAACTTGTTGTTGTGGTAGAAGTCTACAAATGAATAAGAAATTGTTCTTGAAGGTGATGTGTAGTTTTTAGAGAAGCTAATAACGATCTTTCCTTTTACAAAATTTCCGTTTTTAAGTTCACAGCCAACTGTTCCAAAATCAATTGTTCTAGTCCAAGTATCCGTAGTTAATACGGTGGTAATAGTTGCACAAGTAGGTAAGATACTCTTAATTACAGTTGTTGATTTATTTGTAGTGCTTTGTTGCATAGCATACTGGTCATCCACAATAAGAGAAACGTCATCGATAGCAATATCCAAATTTGACTCTACAGTAATTTCATCGCTTGTTACCGCAGTAGTGTCTGCTGCTGTTTCATTTGTATCACAACTAATAAAAAAAGTGAAAGCTATAATAGCTCCGAGAAATAATTTTTTTGTTTTCATAATTAAATGGTATTTAGGTTATTTCTTTTTGATAATAAAATTACAAAAAGGTTTAATTGGGGTTTGATTAATTATTAAAAATAAACGAATAGTCTATGTAAAGTGTGAAAAGTCGACTAAATACACAATTATATATTAAATCGTTTGTTATATTCGGAAAAAACGTACGTTGTAATTTATATGTTTTATAAATTATTGTTTTGCTCTTAATACATAACTTAACGGATGTACTTGTTAAAATTATTTACTTTTTTTATATAAAAGAGTATATTTGAATTCTATATGAATGTAACTTCTCAAATAAAACAACCTATTTTTAATGAAATGGAACTTTTTGAAAAAAAGTTCTACGAATCCATGACCTCAAAAGTGGCTTTGTTAAATAGGATTACATATTATATTGTAAACCGAAAAGGAAAACAAATGCGACCCATGTTTGTTTTTTTAACCGCTAAAATGGTTTCCAGGGGAACTGTAAATGAAAGAACTTATCGCGGAGCATGTGTAATTGAACTTATTCATACTGCAACTTTAGTGCATGACGATGTGGTGGATGACAGTAATAGACGCCGTGGTTTCTTTTCTATCAATGCATTATGGAAAAATAAAATTGCCGTTTTAGTTGGGGATTATTTATTGTCAAAAGGATTGTTACTTTCCATAGATAACGATGATTTTGATTTACTTAAAATAATTTCAGTTGCTGTCCGTGAGATGAGTGAAGGCGAATTACTTCAAATAGAAAAAGCCAGACGTCTAGATATCACGGAAGATATATATTACGAGATCATTCGAAAAAAAACAGCTACTCTTATAGCTGCCTGTTGTGCTCTTGGCGCTAAATCAGTTATCGAAGATGTAAGTGAGGTTGAGAATATGAGAAAATTTGGAGAACTCATAGGAATGGCTTTTCAAATAAAAGATGACTTATTCGACTATACTGACGAAGCCATTGGAAAACCAACAGGGATTGATATTAAAGAACAAAAAATGACTTTGCCTTTGATTCATGTTTTGAATACTTGCACCTCTAAAGAAAAAGCATGGCTTATCAATTCCATTAAAAATCACAACAAGGATAAGAAAAGAGTAAAAGAAGTGATTGCTTTTGTAAAAGACAATAATGGTTTGGTTTACGCCGAAAGTAAAATGATTGAATTTCAGCAAGAAGCATTATTACTCCTGGATAACTATCCGGATTCCGAGTTCAAAGTTGCCCTAATTTTGATGGTGAATTACGTTATTGAAAGAAAGAAGTAGAGTATATGCCTTTAAAACGAAATAATTTTTCAAATTCTTTAGTGTTTTAATTCATTTAAACACAGGTAGTTAAAGCTGAATCGGAGTTGGTTAAATACCTAGTTACAATATTTTTTTATTGACGATGCAACCTTTATGCCATCGAACTCGTCTATGTTAATAGAAGTCTTATTCAATATCAAAAAAACATTTGCAATAGCAATAATTAATATCAAAATTGAATTTAGTCATTTCAATTATTTATGAAAGTAATCAATTTACATCAAGAAGAACAAGAACTCATTCTGCTGGCTGTCGATAATAATCGACAAGCGCAACAAAGGATTTATACTTTGTTTTCTCCAAAAATGTTAAGTGTTTGCAGGCAGTATATAAAAGACATACATCAGGCAGAAGATGTTATGTTAACCGCTTTTATGAAAGTCTTTACTAATCTGAAAAATTTCATGAATATTGGAAGCTTTGAAGGCTGGATAAGGAGGATTATGGTGAATGAGTGTATTTCTTTTATTCGCGTACAAAAAAATATAAAGTTTACTGACGATGAGACTTTTTTCGAAGAAAGCTATAATAACATTGAAAGTCAGTTTTCTATAGAAGACATTCAGTTTTTGATAGACAGTTTGCCTGACGGTTATAAAATGATTTTCAATTTATATGCGATAGAAGGATATAAGCACAAGGAAATTGCTGAGATGTTAGGGATTAATGAAGGAACATCTAAATCGCAGTTATCGCATGCCAGGAAAATTTTGCAAAAGCAGATCAATACCACAAAAAATTACGAGTATGGAACCGAATAAATTGGATTTTGAAATACAACAAAAATTAGAGGTCAGAACGATACAACCATCGGCGCAAGCCTGGGGTCAATTAGAAGCGATGCTAGATGCTAAAGATAAAACGAATGAAAAGCACAATTATAAATGGATTTATATTGCTGCCAGTTTTGTTGGGTTATTAATCATAAGTTCGGTGTTTTTAAATCTTAAAGAACCCAATGTTGTAAATAGTGACAAATCAGTGGTAATAGAGGAAACTCCAACGATTAATAAACAGTATAAGAGTTCGACTATTAATGAAACGGTTACGCCTTCCCATAATGCTAATAGGAGTGTTGTGGTTCGGCAAGTTATTGCTGAAAACACTAATGCTAAGGGACAGCCAAATCAAGTTAAGGATAAAGTAAAGGTCGTTTCAATTAGTAATGTGTCAAAAGAAAATGCTACTATAGTTAGTTCTTCTGAAAGCAAAGTTTATCAATCAACTAACAAAAATAAATACATTACTGCAGAAAATTTATTAGCAGCAGTTAGTAATATTAAACTTGACTCAAAGACTACTGATAAAACAATTGAGAAAAACAGAAAAGGTACATCTGTAGATCCAAGCAGTTTGTTGTCAAGTGTTGAAACAGAATTAAATCAATCGTATAGAGAATCAGCTTTAGATAAAATCAGTAAAAAGTTTAATGTTTTAAAAACGGCTGTGGCCAATAGGAATTACGAAGAGTAAATAATCATCAATCAAAAATCGAAATCATGCAAAAAATTATTTTATTTACATTAATAATGTTGGTTACTATGGTAGCCAAATTAAATGCTCAAGAATTAGAACGCTCTGTAGAATGGAGTTATAGAGAACCTCTTCCTGGAAGTTACGAATTGGGGCCTGAGAACAATCCTGAATTTAACAATCAAAATATTTATACCATTAAATCAATTAAAAGCAAAATTAGTGGTTTTGGGAATATTATGAAAACCATAAAATCAGATTTGTACTTAGGGAAAACGATTAAAATGACTGGTTATGTAAAAAGTGAAAATGTAAAATCTTGGGCAGGACTCTGGATGCGTGTTGATTATTATGATGCTGTTGTTCTAGCTTTTGATAATATGCAAAATAGAGGAATTAAAAGAACAACTGATTGGATTAAATATGAAGTTGTTTTGTTTGTTCCTTTAGAAGCAACATCAATTTCTTATGGGGTTTTATTAGACGGAACAGGACAAGTTTGGTTTAAAGATGTAGTAGTTGAAGTAGTTGATGACACAGTCCCAGAGACTGGAAGTATCAAAGGAAGAGCTCACAAAGTAATTTCATTTGAGAAAAGAGCAAAAGTAATTGGTGATGAAATTAAAAAAATTACTGACAATCAGAAAAATGCTTTAAAAGTTGAAATTGATGCATTAGACAAGGAAGTTGAAAAAGGATTGATTTCTAAGCAAAAGGGGGAAGAGCTTAAAATGAAAAAAGCAGAAGAACGCGCTGCAAAGATTGATGCACAAGTAGCTATAGAAGAAGGGAAATTAAGTCAAGTGATTCAAGATCAAGTTGAGGGAAAGATAGAAGAAGAAAGTACAAATAAAAGAGGAGGAACAATGCTTATTATTGGCACAAGTAATGACTCAATTGGAAAGAATAAGACTGAAATTAACTTAACCTCATTGAAAGTGTACAATGGTCAAGATGATAAGTTAAAACGACATTATAAAAGAACCACATCGCAAATTGTTTTTGCGACAGGTTTAAATAATTTAGTTGCTGATAAAAGTATTCAAAAATCAGATTTCAGGTATTTAGGATCTCATTTTTATGAATGGGGTTTGACTTATAATACAAGAATACTTAAGGATGCTAATTTATTACATGCAAAATATGGCTTGTCTCTTATGTATAATAATCTTCGTGCCACAAATAATAGAAGTTTTGTAGTGAATGGAGCTCAAACAAATTTAGAAGTGAATCTAGTCTCTCAGGGAGATTCAAGGTTTAGAACAGTTTCACTAGTTGTTCCATTACATTTAGAGTTTGATTTTTCTAAATCTAAAGAAAGAGACGGAACAACGTATTTTAAAACTCATGATGCATTTCGCGTTGGTTTTGGAGGGTATGTTGGAGCTAATTTAAAATCGAAACAAATTTTAAATTATGATATTGCCGACTATAAAACAAGAGAAATTGTTAGGGGAGACTTCAATACAACGGATTTTGTTTATGGGCTAAGTACTTACATAGGGTATAAATCTACTAGTTTGTATGTGAAATATGATTTGAACCCGTTGTTTAAAAACAATGTTGTTAAACAAAATAATGTTTCTTTAGGAGTACGATTTGATTTCAATTAAGATTTATTTGAGTTAGTTTTTTGTATTTTTAAAAACCCTTTTAGAGTTTCAAACTTTAAGAGGGTTTGCTTCTTTAAAACTTTGTAACTTTGGCCCTTTATAACTTTGATACTATATTAATTTGATTTCAAAAGCTACAATAGATACTGTTTTCGAAACCGCTCGTGTTGAGGAGGTTATTGGTGATTTTGTTCAGCTTAAACGGGCAGGAAGTAACTTTAAAGGTTTGAGTCCGTTTTCTGATGAGCGTTCTCCATCGTTTATGGTCTCACCTGTAAAGCAAATATGGAAAGATTTTAGTACGGGAAAAGGAGGTAATTCTGTTGCGTTTTTGATGGAGCATGAACATTTTACTTATCCGGAAGCAATTCGCTATTTGGCTAAAAAGTACAATATTGAAATCGAAGAAACGGAACAGTCTGATGCTGAGAAAGCAAATACCGATACAAGGGAAAGTATGTATCTGGTTTCTGAATTTGCAAAGAATTATTTTCACAATACACTTTTAAACACCGAAGAAGGTAAGGCAATAGGATATTCTTATTTTAAAGAAAGAGGATTCACTAATGACACCATTAAGAAATTTAGTTTAGGGTATTCACCTGAAACCTGGGACTCTTTTACAAAAGAAGCTTTAGGGAAAGGATATAAATTAGAATTTCTTGAAAGTACAGGTTTGACTATCCCAAAAGACGACAGGCCTTTTGACCGTTTCAAAGGACGTGTAATGTTTCCTATACAAAGTATGTCGGGAAGGATTCTTGGTTTTGGGGGAAGGATTCTTTCGAATGATAAAAAAGCAGCTAAGTATCTCAATTCACCTGAAAGTGATATTTACCATAAGAGCAAAGTGTTGTATGGTATTTTTCAGGCTAAACAATCCATAGCCAAATTAAATAATTGTTATTTAGTTGAAGGATACACGGATGTAATACAATTCAATCAAGCAGGAATAGAAAATGTTGTTTCTTCTTCAGGAACTGCTTTAACTCCTGATCAAATACGATTGGTTAATAGGTTGACAAAAAACATAACTGTTCTTTTTGATGGTGATGCAGCTGGACTTCGTGCTTCCATTCGAGGAATCGATTTGATTCTTGAAGAAGGAATGAATGTGAAAGTGTGTACTTTTCCTGATGGAGATGATCCTGATAGTTTTGCTAAAAAAACCTCGCATGATGATTTAATTGCTTATTTAGATAATAACGCAAAAGATTTTATACAGTTCAAAGCATCCCTTTTAATGGACGAAGCCAAGAACGACCCAATTAAGAAAGCCGATTTGATTCGGGACATGGTTGTAAGTATTTCTAAAATACCGGATAGAATTCAACGCGAAATTTACATACAGGAATGTTCTCGAATAATGGATATTTCGGAACAGGTATTGGTAAGTACTTTAGCGCAGTTAACTCAAAAAGATGTTGCAGATGTTGCAAAAAAGCAAAAATCAGAACAAAAATCATTTGAAGTAATAAAAAATGAAAACCCAGAGACAGTTGGGAAAGTAGATGTTTTAGGTAACGTAGAACGCGAAATAATCAGATTCCTTTTACTGTATGGTAATAGAAATGAAAATTTTGAAGAAATTTTTATGAAATCAAATGATGAAGGTGAAATTATTGAGGTTTCAGAATTCAAAGAGTCAAAAGTTTTCCAAAAAATATTTTTAAGTTTACAAGAAGACGAAATAGAGTTTGCTAGTCCAGTTTTTAAAGTTATTTACGAAGATTTGATAAATTATTATCTTCAAAATGAAAATTCTGGAGTAGAAAAGTACATTAACCATTTACAAGCTGGTGTGCCGCAAGAAATAACTACTATTATGATGGAAGATGAAAAATATGTTCTGCATGACTGGATAGGACAAAATATAATTCCAAAAACAATAGAAGAAACATTAAATCAAGGTGTGTCAGATACTTTGTTTACCCTAAGGTGGTTTTTGATAAGTGAAATCATCGATAATTTAAAAAATGCTATCTCAAATGAGCCAGGTTCAGATAATGTTGAGTCGTTATCAATGGTGATGAGCTACATTGAATTAAGAGGGAAATTCTCGAAAAAATTAGGTAGAGTTGTGGTTCGTTACCATTGATTAATTGTATCTAAAAAACTCCACATCATCTGGATAAGATAATGCGGAGTGTATTATTATAAATCAAGAATGCAATAGCTTGACTATTTTTTAATTAGATAACCCCAAAAGTTATTAAACTATTTCTAGTTTTTTTGCCTTGTTGACTAAATCAACTAAGTTTGTAACGTTAAGTTTTGTAAGTAATCTTAATTTATAAGTACTTATCGTTTTTTCGTTTAAACCAAGAATATCAGCAATTTCGTGATTCTTCTTACCACCACTTAAATAACGTAAAACTTCTACTTCACGATTTGAAAGTTTTCGGTACAAACGTTCGCTTTTGCTTTGTTTTGCAATTAAAGCTAAGTTTTTCTTAACGGTTTCATTGATAATTATCTTTCCTTGATTTACCTTAATAATCGATATTCCTAATGTTTCTAGTTTCTCTTTTTTATGAACAAATCCTGAAACCCCAGCTTTGATAGCATTAGGCGCATATATTTGCTCCGAAAGACCACTGTAGATAATGATTTTTGTTTTCGGAAAATTTTTAATTATTGCTTTAACTTCAAAAATACTGGAAAGACCTTCTAATTCTAAGTCTAAGATTAAAACATCTATATCTTTAGTAAGGAGTATATCCCGGATCATCAAAAAGCTACCTACATTGGCAACAATTGAAATTTCAGCGTGATCTTTAAAAAAAGATTTTACGCCAAAGTGTACTACTGGGTAGTTATCTGCTAAACAAACTTTAATCATGGTATTTAATTTTGAGGGTTGTTTGTCAAAATGATTTAATAAAATTAGTGAAAAATAAGTTAGAATGCAATTTTTTTTGGAAAAAATATCTTACATCTTATTTATTTCACAAACTGGTATTGCGTTCATTTTGTGTTGGTTGGCTTTATTCAAGCATTTATATATTTCAAAAACTGTTTTCTTTCTTCCTGTAAAATCATCAGCGCTTTTTCCTGACTCATTTTCTTTCATAGCCCATTCTAGTTCGTCGTAACTTGCTCCAAGTTGCTCCTCGTCTGATCTTTCGTCTCCAAATAATCCATCCGAAGGAACCGCATTTAATATAGTTTCCGGAACTTGTAGTAAAGCTCCTAGAGCAAATACTTCCGATTTCATCAAATCAGCTATCGGACTTAAATCTACTCCTCCATCGCCATATTTGGTATAAAAACCAACGCCAAAATCCTCTACTTTATTCCCTGTACCGGCAACAAGCAATTTATGAACCCCTGCATAATAATACAATGTGGTCATGCGTAATCTCGCTCGAGTATTGGCAAGAGTAAGATGTAAGATGTCTTTTTTAAATTCTAAAGGAACTTCTTTTTTAAATGATTCGAATAATAATGTTAAATCAGTTTCAATGTTGGTTACATTAGGGAATCTTTTTTTTAATTGTTCTATATGCTCACGTCCTCTATTAACATGGCTTTGAGGCTGGTGAATTGGCATTTCTACACATAATACCTTTAATCCGGTTTGAGCACATAAAGTTGAAGTTACAGCTGAATCAATTCCTCCTGATATACCTATTACAAATCCGTTGACATTTGCATTTTCAGCATAAGTCTTTAACCAGTTTACAATATGTGTATTTACTTTTTCAAGCTGAGAAGAACTTATTTTAGTCATATTTTATTCATGTATTAAAAAGGAGCAATGTATATTTGTAAAATAAATTTAGAGGGTATTATCTCTTTTTTTTTACAAATTTAATTAAAAAAACATGATATGAAAATATATCTAGGCTCTCTTGCATTATGTTTGCTGTTTTTATGCTGTGGCAAGAACAATAAGACAGAAAAAGCTGACAGTGAATTAGCTATGTCAATAAATGTGGTTCGTTTTGATAAAAT
The DNA here is from genome assembly GCF_023278045.1 of Flavobacterium sp. K5-23. NCBI lineage: Bacteria > Pseudomonadati > Bacteroidota > Flavobacteriia > Flavobacteriales > Flavobacteriaceae > Flavobacterium > Flavobacterium sp. K5-23. Next base: position 244,006 of record NZ_CP056783.1, on the reverse strand, counting down.
ATTTTTCGAAACTCCTCCTCAGGATTTAAATAAAGTAAAAGAAGAATTTCCCTTTTTTTTTTCGCCAGGAAATAATGACGAAGTTTGGTTAGAAAAAATGCAAAATCCTCTTTGGAGAGAATTGTATGGTGAAGTTCAAAAGAAGTTTCCTGATTTTGAAAATAAGGAGTCGGAACTAGAGGATCTTTTTGTAAATATTAAACATTATTTTCCTAAAACTCCCACGCCAAAAGTGATTACTGTAATTTCAGAAATGGATTATAATAATAAGGTTATTTATACAGATAGTCTGGTGATTGTTTCTCTTGAGATGTATTTAGGGAAAGATCATAAATTTTACCAGTTTCCAAATTATATAAAACAAAATTTTGAACCTAATCAAATCCTTCCGGATGTAGTGTCGAGTTTTTCGGTTCAGAAAATAAAACCATCGAGCGAAAAGAGTTTGTTATCCCAAATGATTTATTCAGGGAAGAAATTGTATATGAAGGATAAATTACTGCCTGATTACGCTGATAATAATAAAATAGGGTATAGTCCAGAACAAATTGCTTGGTGTGAGGAAAATGAGGGGTATATTTGGCGCTATTTTATTGAAAAAGAATTGTTGTATAGTTATGATCAAAAACTAGCCTCTCGTTTTATTAATCCGGCTCCATTCTCTAAATTTTATTTGGAAATAGATAATGATTCCCCGGGTCAAGTTGGGGGATGGATTGGTTGGCAAATTGTTCGGTCATATATGAATAACAATGAAGTATCTTTGCAGCAATTATTGGATACAAGTCCTAAAGAAATTTTCGAAAAATCAAAATATAAACCTAAGAAATAATGTCAGATAAAAACAGATCAGAAATAAAGTTCCTAGTTGAATTAGATGAAAACCGTGTTCCGGAAAAATTAATGTGGTCCGCTAAAGATGGCGGTGTTGAATTAGATGAAGCAAAAGCTATTATGTTGTCTATATGGGACGGTAAAGCTAAAGAAAGTATGCGTATCGATTTATGGACAAAAGACATGCCGGTAGACGAAATGAAGATTTTCTTCCACCAAACATTGGTAGCCATGTCTGATACTTTTCACCGTGCTACTGGTGATGAGAAAATGGCTGATACGATGAAGGACTTCTGCGAATATTTTGCTGAAAAGCTCGAGTTGAAGAAGTAATCCTTTTCTGAAAAAAAATCCCAAAACATAAATTTTATGTTTTGGGATTTTTTTTGTTTAGAATGATATTGGAATTAAAAACCAGTATCATTTTTGTTAACTTCCTGATTCACTTCGTCAATGTAATTTAAAACATCTTCTTTTCCAGTGAACTCGGTTGCTGAAGTAACGAAATATTGAGGCATTTCGGCCCAGTTATTAGCGAACATTTTCTTTTTATAAGCTGCAATATGAGAATCGATTTTCACTTTACTGATTTTATCAGCCTTTGTAAATACGATGCAAAAAGGAATTTCACTTTCTCCCATATAAGACATAAATTCAATGTCAATTGCCTGTGCTTCATGACGTATATCAATTAAAACAAAAGCGCAAACTAATTGTTCTCTTGTTTCAAAATAATCAGTAATAAACTGTTGAAAAACAGATTTAGTCTTTTTGGAAACTTTAGCATATCCATAACCAGGTAAATCGACAAGAAACCAATTGTTGTTTATCAAAAAGTGATTAATCAATTGTGTTTTTCCAGGTCTTCCTGAAGTTTTTGCTAGATTTTTATGATTGGTAAGCATATTTATTAAAGAAGACTTTCCAACATTGGATCTTCCAATAAATGCGTATTCTGGTAAAAAGTCTTTTGGACATTTTTCTACTTCAGAGTTGCTAATGATAAATTCAGCAGTATTAATTTTCATACTTTCTATAGTGTAAAACCTATTCTTTATATGTAGGTACTTGTAAATTAGTTTTGTTTAACCATTCTTCTAGTATTCGATTGAATTCTTCAGGCTGCTCCATCATAGCTGCGTGTCCACATTTATCAATCCAGTAAAGAGAAGAATTAGGTAATAATTTATTAAATTCTTCGGCTACATCAGGAGGCGTTACTTTGTCGTTTCTACCCCAAATAATACAAGTTTGGACATGCATTTTTGGTAAATCTTTTGCCATATTGTGACGAATGGCACTTTTGGCAATTGTCAATGTTTTGATCAATTTAATACGGTCGTTAACCGTTGCGTATACTTCGTCTATTAATTCAGGTGTAGCCGTTTTAGGATCGTAAAAAACGTCTTCTGCCTTTTTCTTAATGTATTCGTAGTCACCTCTTTTAGGGTAACTGTCTCCCATTGCACTTTCGTAAAGTCCAGAACTTCCAGTGATTACAAGGCCAGACACTTTTTCTGGATACATTTTAGTATGGTATAAAGCGATATGACCTCCTAAAGAGTTTCCTAGAAGAATTACTCGATCTAAATTTTTGAAAGTGATAAAGTTTTTTACGTAAATAGCAAAGCTCTTAACATTTGTTTTCAAAATGTTTTGAGTGTAAATAGGTAAATCGGGTATAATGATTTTATATCCTTTATTAGAAAAATAATTAGCAACAGCATCAAAATTGCTAAGGCCTCCCATTAAACCATGTAATATAACTATTGGAATTCCTTCACCTGCTTCGTAATAACTGTATATGCCTTCTTTTTTATAGTATTTTTCCATTTCTTTTTATGCCAATTTCAATTTGCAACAAATATAGGGTTTAATAAATTAAAAAGAATTTTTGATATAGTTTTTTGTATTATAATTCTTTTTTTTTATAGTTTTTGTTTTGGTTGCAATTTATTTTTCAACATTTCAGTTTTATTAATTGCACTAATTTTCGATTGTTTTTCAAAAGGAATTTCATCTATTGATCCTACACTTTTTTACAAATAGAATATTCTTACAAGTAAAATTTAAATACCTTAATGTGTTGATTGTCTATAAACTAAGGGTTTTTGGTTGAAAGTGGTTAAACTTATTAACAAAGTGGTAAATAGTGGTAAATAGTGGTAAAAATTTTATATTTTTGCTCTGAATCATTTTAAACTAATTTACTTGAATACAATTGTAGGGACATACGAGTGTAAAGTCGATGCTAAAGGGAGGGTGTTATTGCCTGCGCCTTTAAAAAAGCAATTGACGTTATCTCTTCAGGACGGTTTCGTTTTGAAGCGCTCCGTGTTTCAGCCTTGTTTAGAATTGTATCCAATGGTGGAGTGGGATTTAATGATGGTAAGAATTAACAAGCTAAATCGATTTTCTAAAAAGAACAATGATTTCATCAGAAGGTTTACTGCCGGGGTGAAGATAGTAGAAATAGATTCTTTAGGACGCTTGTTAGTGCCTAAGGATTTGGTTGGTTTTGCAAGTATTACTAAAGATGTGGTTTTTTCTTCTGCAGTTAATATTGTGGAGATTTGGGATAAAGATTTATACGAGGAATCGATAAATGGTCAAGATGTAGATTTTGCAGAATTGGCTGAAGAAGTAATGGGTAATATAAATGACGACGACAATGGAATATCATAATCCGGTTTTGCTTCACGAATCTGTGGATGGTTTAAATATTAAGCCTGATGGCATTTATGTTGATGTCACCTTTGGTGGTGGAGGACATTCAAAAGAAATATTAAGCAGATTAGGGCCTAATGGAAAGCTGTTTGCTTTTGATCAGGATGAAGATGCTTTAGCAAATGCATTACCTGATGAAAGATTTGTTCTTATAAATGAAAACTTCAGGTTTATCAAACGTTTTTTACGTTTTTACGGTGTAAAAAGTGTTGATGGTATTCTAGGGGATCTTGGTGTTTCTTCTCACCAGTTCGATGTAGCTGAACGTGGTTTTTCTACTCGTTTTGATGCAGACTTGGATATGAGAATGAGCCAGAAAAATGATCTGAATGCAAACAAGGTTGTAAATGAGTATGATGAAGCAGATTTAAAAAGAGTGTTTTTGGATTATGGAGAATTGAAAAACGCTACTGTTTTAGCACGAACAATCGTGGATGCGCGTGAGGTACAGCCAATTAAAACTACGGATGAATTAAAAGAAGTTTTGGCGAAACATTTGCCAGAAAGAGTTAGGAATAAAATATTAGCTCAAATCTATCAAGCTATTAGAATTGAAGTGAATCAAGAAATGGATGTTTTGAAAGAATTTCTTGAGCAGTCATTAGAGATCTTGAATCCAGGAGGAAGACTAAGTGTTATATCGTACCATTCGCTTGAAGATAGGTTAGTGAAGCGCTTTATGAAAAACGGAATGTTTGAGGGAGAACCAGAGCGTGACTTTTTTGGTAATTTCTCTGTTCCTTTTAAAACAGTTGGAAAGTTAATAGTTCCCAATAATGAAGAGATTAAGATCAACAATAGAGCAAGAAGTGCAAAACTAAGGATTGCCGAAAAACGATAGTTATAAGGATCAGGAAATCTTTTCTTCGTCCTATAATTGAAAGCTTAAATCTGTAATGTAGAGAGAGATGAAAAACGGAGTTTATAGCTTGTTGAAAGCGAGGTTTCTAATAAATGATGATGCTGTTAAGAATTGGCGTTTTATCGTTTTTGTAATTGCTCTTGCAATAATTATGATTGCAAATACACAACGATATGAACAAAAGGTATTTAAAATCGCAGAATTATCTAATCAAGTAAAAGAGTTGAGGTCGGAATTTGTAGATCGTCGTTCACAATTGATGAAATTGAAAATGGAATCGACTGTTTCTGATAAAATGCTTGAAAAACAAATATTCCCTTCAACGGTTCCTCCAGTTAAAATAAAAGTAATAAAAGAAGAAGAAAAAAGTTTCTTTAAAAAAATATGGCAGTAGAAGATAAATACATATCGTACAGGATCTATCTCGTTGCATTTGCTATTTTTTTGATAGCAATTGCAGTAGCTGTGAAATTAACAAACATTCAATGGGTTGAGGGTGATTATTACAGACAATTAGCCAAAGAAAGAACAGTACGGAACTTTGTTATACCTGCAAATAAAGGAAATATTTATTCGGCTGATGGAAGTTTATTGGCGACATCTATTCCTAATTATGTAATACGTTTTGACGCACTTGCTCCTAAAACTGAAGTTTTCGAAAAAAATGTAGAAGCATTATCGGATTCATTGGCTACAGTATTAGATAAGTCAAGTAGTTTTTATCAAAATGAACTAAGAAAAGCAAGGGCTAACAATAATCGTTACTATTTAGTTGCGCGTGATTTAAGCTATACTGAATATGTGAAAATTAAAGGGTTTCCTTTATTTAAATTAGGCGCTTTTAAAGGCGGAATAATTGTTGAGCAAAGAACAGTAAGGGAACATCCGATAGGTAAAATTGCTGAAAGAACAATTGGATACGAACGAAAAGGAGCTGGTGGTTCACATAATGGGAAAGGTATAGAATGGGCTTTTAAAGAATATTTGAATGGAAAAGACGGTAAAATTCTCAAACAAAAAATAGCTAAAGGACAGTGGAAGCCTATTCGTGATGTAAATGAAGTGGATCCACAAGATGGCTATGATGTTATTTCGACTATTGATGTTTTCATTCAGGATATAGCACATCATGCTTTATTAAAACAATTAGAAGATTATCAGGCCGATCATGGATGTGTAGTTGTTATGGAGACGCATACAGGTCAAGTAAAAGCAATTTCAAATTTAGGAAGAGCAAAGGACGGTAGCTATTACGAAACTACTAATTATGCTGTAGCTGAATCTCATGAACCGGGTTCTACATTTAAATTAGCTGATTTAATGGCGCTTCTGGAAGATAAAAAAGCGGATACTAGCACAGTTTATGATAGCAAAGGTGGAGTAATTGTTTATTCAGGAAGAAAAGTTCGTGATTCTCATGAAGGAGGTTATGGGAAAATTACATTAGCAAGAGGTTTTGAGCTTTCTTCTAATACGGTTTTGGTTCAGGCAGTTTACAATGCTTATAAAGACAATCCGTCAAAATTTGTAAACCATCTTAATAATTTTGGATTAAATAAACCATTAGGGCTTTCGATTAAAGGGGAAGGCCGACCTTTTATTCCACAACCAAGTGATAAAAACTGGTCGAATATTTCACTTCCATGGATGGCTTTTGGGTACGGAGTTTCGATTACCCCAATGCAAACATTAGCTTTTTATAACGCTGTTGCGAATAACGGAGAGTTGCTTAAACCACAGTTTGTTTCTGAAATAAAAGAATGGAACAGGACGATTAAGAAATACGATAAAGAAGTTTTGAATCCTAGAATTTGTTCTCAGGAAACAATATTAAAATTGAAAGCAGTTTTATTAAACGTTGTAAAAAAAGGAACAGGTTCAAAATTATTTTCGAAAGATTTTTCAATGGCTGGAAAAACGGGGACAGCGCAAGTTAATTATGCTAAAGATGGAGGTGCGGGTAAATATTATGCTTCTTCATTTGTGGGTTATTTCCCTGCTGACAATCCTAAGTATTCTTGTATCGTAGTGGTGCATAAGCCTAGTACAGTAAATAATAATTATTATGGTGCTGATGTTGCGGGGCCTGTTTTTAAAAGAATAGCTCAAAAGATTTTTACAGATGTGCCCTCGACAAACGAGATTAAAAATTTAGAAAGAAAAATTCCTAAGCAGGAAAATAATTATAATAACTATTTTGCAAAGTTACAAAAACAACAGCATTCAGTCCCAAATGTTAAAGGGATGCCAGGAATGGATGCAATTGCTTTGCTGGAAAATTTAGGATTAAAAGTAAAATCTGTTGGGGTTGGGAAGGTTAAAGAACAATCGCTTCAGGCAGGTCAGAATATAATAAAAAACACAACTATAACATTAGAATTATTGTGATTATACTAAAAGACATATTATATAAAGTAGCCATCGATGCTGTAAAAGGATCGACGGAAATTTCAGTTAATAAAATTGAATTTGATTCTAGAAAAGTAGAATCAAATGATGTTTTTGTAGCCATTCGTGGTTCAATATCTGATGGACACAGTTTTATTGAAAAGGCGATCCAATTAGGTGCAAATACAATTGTTTGTGATGTTTTACCTGAAACATTGTCAGAAGGGATTACATACATAAAAGTGGATGACACTAATAAAGCACTTGCCTTTATGGCTGCAAATTATTTTGGGAATCCATCAGCTAAACTTAAATTAATAGGTATTACGGGAACAAATGGTAAAACAACCATTGCTTCTTTATTGTATCAACTGTTTAAAAAAGCAGGATTTAAAGTAGGATTGTTATCTACAGTGAAAAATTTAGTTGACGATATTGAATATAAAGCGACGCATACCACTCCAGATTCAATTTCAATTAATCATTATTTAAACGAGATGATTGAGGCAGGTGTTGAATTCTGTTTTATGGAAGTAAGTTCTCATGGAATTCATCAGAAAAGAACAGAAGCTTTACATTTTACTGCAGGGATTTTCACTAATTTATCTCATGATCATTTAGACTACCATCCCACTTTTGCAGAATACAGAGATGTGAAAAAAGCGTTTTTTGATAATTTACCTAAAACGGCATTTGCCATAACAAATTCTGACGATAAAAACGGTCAGATCATGTTGCAAAATACTGTTGCTAGAAAACTAACATATGCTTTAAAATCATATGCTGATTATAAAGCACAAATTTTAGAAAATCAATTATCTGGTTTATTATTGAAAATAAACGGGAATGAAGTTTGGGTAAAGTTAATGGGGACTTTTAATGCTTACAACCTATTAGCAATTTACGGAACTGCTGTAGAACTTGGTATTGACAGCTTGGAAGCCTTACGATTATTATCTGAGTTGGAAAGTGTTTCGGGACGTTTCCAATATATTGTTTCTAATACAGGTGTTACTGCCATCGTGGATTATGCACATACTCCGGATGCATTAGAAAATGTATTAAAAACCATTGCTGATATTCGAACTAATAACGAACAACTAATCACAGTTGTAGGTTGCGGAGGAAATAGAGATAAAACCAAACGCCCAATTATGGCTGCAATTGCCACTGAACTGAGTGATAAAGTTATCCTTACTTCGGATAATCCAAGAAATGAAGACCCGGATGTAATAATCGGTGAAATGGAACAAGGGATTGCTTCTCAAAATCTTAAAAAAGCATTGTCTATAACAGATAGGAAGCAGGCTATAAAAACGGCTTGTCAATTGGCTCAGCCAAATGATATTATTTTGATAGCTGGAAAAGGACACGAGACTTATCAGGAAGTAAATGGAGTTCGTCATGATTTTGACGACATGAAAATTATTAAAGAAATGTTAGAACAACTTGGGAAATAGTTCGGATGCATTTCGAAGAATTACAATAACAAAAGATAACCAAATCACCAAATAAACGACAAACATATGCTGTATTATTTATTTGAATATTTAGACAAAACATTAGATGTTCCTGGAACGGGAGTCTTTCAATATATTACTTTTAGATCTGCTTTGGCTTTAATGCTATCATTACTGCTATCTACGATTTATGGTAAAATGATCATTAATTTTCTTCGAAGACAACAGGTTGGGGAAACAGTTCGTGAGTTAGGTTTAGCTGGACAAAATGAAAAAGCTGGCACGCCAACTATGGGAGGTTTGATTATCATTTTTGCCACATTGGTTCCTGTTTTATTGTTTGCGAAATTGCATAACATATATATAGTATTACTGATTGTAACTACACTATGGATGGGTACTATTGGTTTTGTTGATGATTATATTAAAATTTTCAAGAAGGATAAAGAAGGCTTAAAAGGAATATTTAAAGTTTTTGGACAGGTTGGTTTAGGTCTGATTGTTGGTGTAGTGCTTTATTTTCACGCTGGAGTAACGGTTCGTACTGACACTGGAAAAGGAGATGTTTTTAAAGTTGCTAATTCAACGGTATTAGTTCAAGCGCCAATTGAAGAAAAATCTACAGCGACTACAATACCTTTTTTTAAGAATAACGAGTTTGACTACGCTGAATTATTGGCTTGGACAGGTGAAGGATATGAGAAATGGGCCTGGTTAATTTTTATTCCGGTTGTGATATTTATTATTACGGCGGTTTCTAATGGTGCTAACCTTACAGATGGAATTGATGGTCTGGCCGCAGGAACTTCTGCAATATCGGTTTTGGCATTGGGTATATTCACTTTTGTTTCAGGAAACATTATATTCTCTAATTACCTCAATATAATGTATATCCCTAATTCAGGGGAAATGACCGTTTTCATTGCGGCATTTGTAGGGGCTTTAATTGGATTTCTTTGGTATAACTCCTATCCGGCATCCGTATTTATGGGAGATACAGGAAGTTTAACTATTGGAGGAATTATTGCTGTGCTTGCCATTGCAGTTAGAAAAGAGATGTTGATTCCTTTATTATGCGGAATTTTTCTTGTCGAAAACTTATCAGTTGTCTTACAGGTCAGTTATTTTAAATATACCAAAAAACGCTTTGGCGAAGGCCGAAGAATATTCTTGATGTCGCCATTGCATCACCATTATCAGAAAAAGGGATACCATGAAAGTAAAATTGTAACCCGATTTTGGATTGTTGCTATCATGCTAGCCATATTGTCAATTGTTACATTAAAACTTAGATAAGATGAGACTAGTAGTTTTAGGTGGAGGAGAAAGCGGTGTAGGTACTGCGATTCTGGGTTTAAGAAAAGGATATGATGTATTTGTATCAGATTTCGGAAAAATAAAAGACAATTATAAAGAAGTTCTTACTAGTAACGGAATAGCTTGGGAAGAAGAAGGGCATACGGAACATCTAGTTTTAAATGCTGATGTGGTGATGAAAAGTCCCGGAATTCCAGAGAAGGCACCAATGGTAAAAAAACTGGTTGAGAAAGGGATAAAAGTGATTTCAGAAATTGAATTTGCTTCTCCTTTTACAAAAGCCATTACGATAGGAATAACAGGAAGTAATGGTAAAACCACTACCACAATGTTAGCTTATCACTTGCTGAAATCTGCGGGTTTGAATATTGGACTTGGTGGAAACATCGGAAAAAGTTTTGCCTTACAGGTCGCTGATGACAAGTTTGATTCTTATGTGCTTGAATTAAGTAGTTTTCAGCTGGACGGTATTGTAGATTACAAGCCACATATAGCTATAATCACTAATATAAGCCCTGATCATTTAGATCGTTATGATTATAATTATCAAAATTATATTGATGCCAAGTTTAGAATTACAATGAACCAAACCGAGGACGATTTCCTTATTTATGATGCTGATGATGAGGCCATTTCTGAATGGTTGACAAAAAACACAACGAAAGCGAAACTAATCCCTTTTTCATTGACAAAAACATTCAACGAAGGAGCATTTTTAAAAAATAACAGTATGGAAGTAAAGATTAACCACGAAGAGTTTGTAATGGAAACGGAACACATTGCTTTAGAAGGGAAACATAATTTAAAAAACGCAATGGCAGCAACCTCTGTGGCAAAATTGATGCAAATAAGAAACGCAACAATTCGTGAGAGTTTATCAAATTTTCAAGGTGTTGAACATCGATTAGAAAACGTATTGAAAATTCAAAACGTACAATATATCAATGATTCTAAAGCGACTAATGTAAATGCAACTTTTTTTGCTTTAGATAGCATGAATGCACCTACAGTTTGGATTGTTGGTGGTGTTGATAAAGGGAATGATTACAATGAATTAATGTCTTTGGTTCGTGAAAAAGTAAAAGCTATTATCTGCTTAGGTGTGGATAACAGAAAAATAATTGACGTTTTCGGGAATGTGGTTGATATAATGGTGGAAGTTAACAATATGAATGACGCCGTGAAAATGGCTCAGCGTTTGTCTGAAAAAGGAGATATGGTTTTATTATCACCAGCTTGTGCAAGTTTTGATTTGTTTGAAAGTTATGAAGACAGAGGAAACCAATTTAAGCATGCAGTAAAGAATTTATAGAAAAGTTTATAGAAAAGTTTAATGTTGATCAATTTTAAACTTTGAACAAAATGAAACTTTAAACAAAAACTAAAATGAAAAAACTAATAGGTAATTTAAAAGGAGATAAAGGGATATGGTCATTCGTGGCTTTATTAGCCTTGTTTTCGTTTATGCCTGTTTTTAGTGCTAGTAGTAATTTGGCTTATTTAGGTCATGGAACAGGAAACACTTTAGGGTATCTTGTAAAGCATTTTGCTCATATATGTATTGGTTTTTTAATTATTTATCTAGTTCACAGAGTTCCTTACCATTATTTCAGGGCGATTTCCAAAGTTGGTTTACCTATAGTATGGATTTTACTGGGGTACACTTTGATTAAAGGAACAGTAATAGCTGGGGCTAATGCCAGTAGGTGGATACAGCTTCCTTTTATTGGGATATCTTTTCAAACATCTACTTTGGCAGCAATAGTATTGTATATTTTTGTTGCCCGTTATTTGTCTAAGACAAGAGAGGAGCCTGTTACTTTTAAGGCTTCATTTATAGAACTTTGGTTGCCTGTGTTTTTAACATTGGGTTTAATATTACCAGCTAATTTTTCTACCACGGCACTTATTTTTTCAATGATATTGATGTTGGTATTTGTGGGTAAATACCCAATGAAATACATCGCTATAATTGTTGGTTCCGGATTACTTCTACTTGCTTTTTTTATTCTTTTATCTAAAGCTTTTCCTGATTCTAAATTCTTTAGCAGGGTAGGTACTTGGGGAAACAGAATTGAAAATTTCACAACTGATAAGCCAGATGAGGATGATTACCAAATAGAAAAAGCAAAAATTGCTATTGCATCTGGAAAAATATATGGGCTGGGACCAGGGAAAAGTGTTCAGAAGAATTTCTTACCTCAGTCCTCCTCAGATTTTATTTATGCAATTATTGTAGAAGAATACGGTCTTATTGGAGGGATAGGAGTTCCGATTCTTTATTTGTTGTTACTATTCCGTTTCGTAATTGCTTCCCATAAAGCCAATACGCTATTTGGCAAACTAGTAGTCATAGGGCTCGGGTTTCCAATGATTTTTCAGGCGATGATTAATATGTGTGTTGCCGTTGAGTTATTACCTGTGACCGGCCAAACCCTTCCCTTAATAAGTAGTGGAGGAAGTTCTATCTGGATGACTTGTTTTTCACTAGGGATTATTATAAGTGTAACCAAGAAAGAGGAAGAAATTGCTGAGGAGCTTAAAGAATCTGCTATAAGAGAAGAAGCACTTCAAAAATTAATAGACGCCCAGATTGCTTCTGAAAATGAAGAAGAAGAAAGTTATTCTATAGAAGATAAAGTGACCAATCCAATGAATGCTGTTATGAATAAATAAATTAAAGTTTGCTTAAGAAAGTAACTTGGTTTAGTTAACATATAATAAACATAAAAGGAATTCAAAAAAACATTAGTACTGTTACTATCGAAACTGATTACTATTTTAACTTAACATAAATGGCAAAATATAAATTCATATTAAGTGGTGGTGGAACTGGAGGACATATCTATCCTGCTATTGCTATTGCAAATGAACTTAAGTTTCGTTTCCCAGATGCCGAATTCTTATTTGTAGGTGCCAAGGATAAAATGGAAATGCAAAAAGTACCTCAGGCGGGTTATGAAATCAAGGGCCTTTGGATTGCAGGGTTACAGCGAAAACTAAGTTTGCAAAATGCTATGTTCCCTTTCAAATTAATGAATAGTTTATGGGAATCAAGAAGGATAATTAAAGATTTCAATCCTGATGTAGTTATTGGTACTGGAGGTTTTGCAAGTGGTCCGCTTTTAAAAATGGCCAGTATAATGAATATACCAACAGTTATTCAAGAGCAAAATTCTTATCCTGGAATAACTAATAAATTATTAAGTAAAAAAGCAAATGCAATTTGTGTTGCTTATGAAAATTTGGAACGATTTTTTCCTAAAGAAAAAATGATCTTAACGGGTAATCCGGTACGTCAAGATTTAATTGATGTTGAAGGTAAAAGAGAAGAAGCAATACAGTTTTTTAAATTAAACCCGAATAAAAAAACACTATTAGTTCTTGGAGGCAGCCTTGGGGCTAGAAGAATTAATCAGTTGATCGAAAAGGAACTTAATAATATAATTTCTCAAAATGTTCAGATAATATGGCAATGTGGAAAATTGTATTTGGAAGATTATAAAAAATATTCTAATGAAAATGTACAGGTTGTCGCTTTTATTGAAAGAATGGATTTAGTTTATGCAGCTGCAGATGTTGTTATTTCAAGAGCGGGCGCATCATCTGTTTCGGAGTTGTGTATTGTGGGAAAACCGGTAATATTTATTCCTTCTCCTAATGTTGCCGAAGATCATCAGACAAAAAACGCTAATGCAATTGTAGCTAAAAAAGGAGCTTTATTATTAAAAGAAGCTGATTTAGATTCCCAATTTAGTCTTGTTTTTGAGGCTTTAATAAAAGATCAAGGAAAACAGAGTCAGTTGAGTGATAACATAAAAAAATTAGCAAGACCTAAAGCAACCAAAATAATTGTTGATACAATTATTGAATTAATAAAATAATACATTACAAATTAGGTTTCCAGCCTTGAACTATAAAAGAAGAATATGAATTTAAATCAAATACATAACGTCTATTTCATCGGTATTGGTGGTATTGGTATGAGTGCTTTGGCTCGTTATTTCAAAACTATTGGGAAACAAGTTTCTGGTTACGATAAAACACCGACTGCTTTAACTAGTGAATTAATCGAGAGCGGAATTTCTATTCATTTTGAGGATAGTATTGATTTAATACCAAAAGAGTATTACATAGAAAACACATTGGTTATAATAACACCAGCTGTTCCTAAAACACATTCGGAATGGAATTATTTTATAGAAAGAGAGTATCATGTTAAAAAGAGAGCTGAAGTTCTGGGTATAATTACTAAAGACACTTTTTGTTTTGCAGTTGCAGGTACACATGGAAAGACAACTACTTCCAGTATTTTAGGTCATATATTGTATGAATCAGGCGCTGATGTAACCGCTTTTATAGGTGGTATAGTTGAAAATTATAATTCGAACTTAATAGGGACTGGTAAAACGGTGACAGTAGTAGAGGCTGATGAATTTGATCGTTCGTTTTTGCATTTACATCCGGATATTGCTTGTATAACATCAATGGATGCAGATCATCTGGATATTTATGGTACAAGTGATGCAATAGAGGAATCTTTTATTGAATTTGCTGCCAAAGTTGAAGACACAAATAAATTATTTATTACTAAAGACCTACCGCTTAAAGGAATTACAGTTGCTGTAAATGAAGAAGCGGTTTATAATGCATTTAATGTCAGAATTGAAGACGCAAGTTATGTGTTTGATGTTCAGACACCAACAGAGGTTATAAAAGATTTACATTTCGGGTTACCCGGAAAACACAATTTAATGAATGCTTTAATGGCTGTTGCAATGGCAAAAACCTACGGCACCCCAACCGAAAACATCGCAGCGGCCTTAGCTTCATTCAAAGGAATTAAAAGAAGATTTTCATATCAAATAAAAACGGATAATTTAGTTTATATAGACGATTATGCGCATCATCCTACCGAAATAAATGCGGTAAACCAGGCTGTACGGGAATTATATCCTAATCAAAAAGTATTAGCTGTTTTTCAACCTCATTTGTTTAGCAGAACTAAAGATTTTGCTGATGATTTTGCTACAAGTTTAGCTGCATTTGATGAAGTGATACTTATGGATATTTATCCAGCTCGGGAATTGCCTATGGAAGGAATCACATCAGAATGGTTATTGGGTAAAATAAATAATGATAATAAAAAGTTAGTTCCGAAAACGGAAATAGTTTCTTCAATATTAGAATCTAATGCCTCAGTAATTGTCACAATTGGAGCTGGAGATATTGGTGAATTAGTAAATCCTATTAAACATGCATTAAATGAAAGTATTTAATTGGACAAATATTAGATTGTTACTCATGTTTGGGTTGGTTATTTTTCTTTTTTCGTTTAGTTCACATAGAAACGGAAACAGAAAATTAATTAAATCCACAGTTTTGTTTGTAGGAAATAATACCTTATTTTTGAAGCGCGAAACGGTTAATAAATTGTTAATAGAAAATAAAGTAAATGCTTCTAGTATTCAAAAAGATAAATTAGATTTGAATAAGCTAGAAAGTATACTAGATTCAAATGATATGATTGAAAAATCAGATGTGTTTGTCAGTGTTGATGGTATACTAAAAGCTGTAGTAAAACAAAAAACTCCAGTGGCCAGGGTTTTTGATACACGGGGTTCTTTTTATGTTGATAGTGAGGGGGATAAAATGCCGTTGTCAGACAACTTTACAGCTAGAGTTCCGCTTGTTTCCGGAGTGATTGATGAAAAAAATCACGACGATTTAGCTGAGTTATTTCGAGTAATTCATAACGATCCGTTTTTGAAAAAAAACATCATTGGGATTCAAATTATGCCTAATGGTAGCTTAAAAATGTTCAATAGGAATTTTAATTACCAAATTGATTTTGGTGGAATCATAAATGTAGAACGAAAATTTAAAAATTACAAAGCTTTTTTTCAGAAGGCCGTTTTAGATAGTTCGTTGTACAATTATAGTAAAATTGACCTCAGGTTTACACAACAAGTAGTTTGCACTAAATAATAGATAATGGAAAAAGAGAACATTGCAGTCGGTTTAGATATTGGTACTACCAAAATCGTAGCTATGATAGGCAAGAAAAATGAGTACGGAAAATTAGAAATTCTGGGCGTAGGGAAATCTAAAAGCTTAGGTGTGGCTAGAGGAGTTGTAAATAATATTACACAAACAATTCAGTCTATTCAGCAAGCAATTCTGGAAGCTGAAAATAATTCAGGTTATAAAATAAAAGATGTCGTTGTGGGTATTGCTGGACAACACATACGTAGTATTCAGCATACTGATTACATAAGTAGAAATAATCCTGAGGAAGTTATCGGAGGGAGTGATATTCAGCTTTTGATTGACCAAGTTAATAAACTGGCTATGTTGCCTGGTGAAGAAATTATTCATGTCTTACCTCAAGAATTTAAAATTGATGGTCAGTCTGAAATTAAAGAGCCTATAGGAATGTATGGTGGTAGATTAGAGTCTAGCTTTCATGTTGTGGTAGGTCAAGCCTCGTCTATACGTAACGTAGGTAGATGTATTCAAAGTTCAGGTATTGAATTGTCAGGATTGACACTTGAGCCTTTAGCTTCTTCTGATGCCGTATTAAGTCAGGAAGAAAAAGAAGCGGGTGTAGCCCTGATTGATATAGGAGGAGGAACGACAGATTTGGCCATTTTTAAAGATGGGATAATTCGTCATACTGCGGTAATCCCTTTCGGAGGAAACGTAATTTCCGATGATATTAAAGAAGGTTGTTCTATAATTGAAAAACAAGCTGAATTATTAAAAGTAAAATTTGGATCAGCATGGCCAGGTGAAAATAGAGATAATGAAATTGTTTCTATCCCTGGATTAAGAGGAAGAGAACCTAAAGAAATTTCTTTGAAAAATCTTTCTAAAATTATTCACGCACGTGTTGTAGAAATAGTAGAACAGGTTTTTACAGAAATAAAAGCATACGGGCATGAAGATCCTCGTAAAAAATTAATTGCTGGAATTGTATTAACAGGTGGAGGCGCTCAGTTAAAACACATCAAACAATTAGTGGAATATATCACTGGGATGGATACGAGAATTGGGTATCCAAATGAGCATTTAGCTGGTGATTCTGATGAAGAATTTTCAAGTCCATTATATGCTACAGCTGTTGGTCTAGTAATGAATAGTATTGAGAATAAGACTCAAAGTGCTGTGAGAATGGAAGAGATAGTCGCGCCAAAAGTGCCTGTTTACCGTACTCCAGTTGTGGAAAGTTATGAAAGAGAACGTGAAGAGGTTGAAACTCTTGAGGATACAAGAAAAGAAGAATCCACAGGAGATAAAATAAAGAGATCTTTTTTTGATCGATATGTCGATAAAATAAAAGATTTCTTAGATAACGCAGAATAGGGCTAGTCCCATAAAAAGACAATAATTAATAATAAATATCAAAAACCAAATATTATGACGAGCAACTCAGAATTTGGAAGTATTTCATTTGATTTACCAAAAAACCAATCAAATGTAATCAAAGTTATTGGTGTAGGTGGAGGTGGTAGTAACGCTATAAACCACATGTTTAAACAAGGAATTAAAGGAGTGGATTTTATCGTGTGTAACACAGATTCACAAGCATTAGAAAGCAGTTCTGTGCCAAACAAAATTCAATTAGGTGTACACCTAACTGAAGGACTTGGTGCTGGAGCTAATCCTGATGTAGGACAGCAATCAGCTATTGAAAGCATTGCTGAGATTGAAAAAATGTTGGATCGCAATACTAAGATGGTATTTATCACCGCAGGAATGGGTGGAGGTACTGGAACGGGTGCTGCTCCGGTAATTGCTCAATTAGCCAAAGAAAGAGAAATCCTTACTGTAGGTATCGTTACTCTTCCTTTTTTATTCGAAGGAAAAGTGCGTCAAGAGCAAGCATTACTTGGGATTGAAAAATTAAGAAAACAAGTAGACTCTTTAATTGTTATCAATAATAATAAATTAAGAGAAGTATACGGAAATCTTGGATTCAAAGCCGGATTTTCTAAAGCGGATGAAGTTTTAGCTACTGCCTCTCGAGGAATTGCTGAAGTGATTACGCATCACTATACACAAAACATCGATTTAAGAGATGCTAAAACTGTATTGGCAAATAGCGGTACAGCAATAATGGGATCATCTGTTTCTTCTGGTGAGAATAGAGCAAAGGACGCAATCGTTTCTGCTTTAGACTCTCCTTTATTAAATGATAATAAAATCACTGGTGCTAAAAACGTATTGTTGCTCATCGTTTCTGGTTCTAATGAAATCACTTTAGATGAAATAGGAGAAATCAATGATCATATTCAAATGGAAGCTGGTCACAATGCCAATATTATTATGGGTGTTGGTGAAGACGAAACTCTAGGTGATGCAATCGCAGTAACGATTATAGCTACTGGATTTGATATTGAACAACAAAATGGGATCGTAAATACAGAACCTAAAAAAATAATACATACACTTGAAGACGAACAAAGAAGTGTTCATAATCTTTCAAATAATACGGTTACAGCATTCGATTTAAATAGTGAAACACCTACAGCTAAATCTGATGACAGAATCGTTTTTGAATTAATTGAGGATGAAGTTAAACCACAACCTATTGCCGTTGTTGCTCCTGTTGCTCCAGTTGCGCCAATAAACAGTAATGATGATCTAGTGGTTATGTCTGAATTTATTAAAAATTTAGATGTTACTTTTGAAATCGTATCTCCTATTAAAGATATCGATTTTACTTTTTCGACTCCACAAGTTAATCAAGTGAGACAAGAACAAGTAGCACAGCCAAGGATGGTTGAAAAGCAAGAACAAACTGCTTTTTCTTTTGATTTGCCTGTTCATAAACCAGAACCTGTTGCAGTTGTTAATGAAAACGAAGTTTTGTTTGAATTAACTAATGAAACTCGTGAGATAAAAGTGCATCAACCAGTTCAATTTGTTCCTGTAACTGAATTAACTGATAGAGGTATTATTAAACATTCTCTTGAGGAGTATATGGAAGACGAAAGTGATTTTGGAATTCAAAAACCAGTTGCTAAAGTTGTTGAAGATGTGATTCCAGCGGAATTAAATATCACAATGAAACAGGTCGAAAGAACTGAGGAAGCTCCTGTAAATTTCAATTCAATTTCTCCAATGGAGATGACTATTGAAGAAACAATACGTTTAAGAGCTGACGAAAGAAGAAAAAAACTGAAAGAGTTCAATTATAAGTTTCATAATAATGTTTCTAAAATTGACGAGTATGAAAAAGAACCAGCTTATAAAAGATTAGGTATAGATATTTCTAACGCACAATCTAATAATACAAATTCTAGAATTTCTGTTGGAATAGATAGCAACAACGACTTACAGTTGCGTTCTAATAATTCCTATTTGCATGACAATGTAGATTAATTAACAAAAATCTAAAAAGAACTAGCCCGAAAATTCAATTTAATTTTCGGGTTATTTTTTTTATCTTCGCAGAACTAATTTTGGGATGATTTTTCTTTTGTGCCTTATTCCAGCTGTCGTTACAAGATTTTGTCGTAAAATATTTTTTTCTAAGTCCTTAAAAGAGCTTCCTTTGGTCGCTTTTTAAGTTCAAGAAAAAAGTTATTTTCTCTCAAAATGCTTTTCACTATCATCTGGGGCAATTAGAATCTTCGTTAAAATTAGAATATAATATTCGATTGAAATCATTAATCGGAAAACAAATTAATATAGAAAGTATGAGTTTATCAATACAAATCATGGATCAAATTAAGATTGCCATGAGAGCCAAAGACACTGTTGCATTAGAAGCATTAAGAGCTATCAAATCAGAAATGCTTTTAGCACAAACGGCTACAGGATCAAAAGAAGAAATCACTGCTGATGAGGAAATTAAATTACTTCAAAAATTAGTGAAAATGCGTAAGGATAGTGCAAAAATCTTTACTGAACAAAATCGTTTGGATTTGGCTGAGCCAGAATTAGCACAAATCGCTGTAATTGAACAGTTTTTACCTGCGCAATTGAGTGAAGCTGAAGTAGAAGCTGTGATTGCTAAAATCATTGCTGAAACAGGAGCGTCAGGAATTGCCTCAATGGGTAAGGTTATGGGGTTGGCATCAGCACAATTAGGAGGAACTGCTGAAGGGAAAACCATTTCTACAATTGTAAAAAAATTATTAGTTTAAAATAATATTGATATTCGATTAATGAATTTTATTACATTCGTTATCGAATATCAAATTGACTGCGTAGTTCAACTGGATAGAATATCAGATTTCGGCTCTGAGGGTTGCAGGTTCGAACCCTGCCGCGGTCACAAATAGTTATTAACAATCACAAAACAGCTAATTGAAATTTGCGTTTTGTGGTTTTTTTGTTTTCAGACTAGAGTTTTGTTGTTTAGGTGTAATCAATCACGTTATGATCAAATAATAAATGGATGTATTTCAAATTTTAATAATTGCTTTTTTGGGGATTCTTGTATTGTTGTATTTTTTTGGTGTATTTGTGGAGCCTCTGTATGTTCTTGTTTTTAATAAACCACTTTACATTCATTGGTATCCTTTTACACGAAAATTAACCCCTGCGCAAAAAAACATTCTCGAACGGGAATTCCCCTTTTATCAAAAGTTGTCCGATAAAAGAAAAGAATATTTTGAGCATCGTGCGGCTGCATTTATTGTTAAATATCAATTCATCGGTAAAGGAGGTTTTGTCGTTACGGATCAAGCCAAAGTATTGGTTTCTGCGACGTTTGTAATGCTTACTTTTGGAATGAGACACTATCTGATTAATGTTTTTGATAAAATTATTATTTATCCTGAACTCTATTTTTCTACCGTGAATCAAGAATTTCATAAAGGAGAGTTTAATCCTAGAGTGAAAGCTTTGGTTTTTTCCTGGAAAGATTTTCAGGAAGGATTTTATTTTGAAAATGACAATCTAAATCTAGGCTTGCATGAATTTGGACATGCTTTACACTTTCATGGGCTGAAGAGCAGGGATCAAAGCAGTATAGTTTTTTCGGATGCCTATGTCAATATGCAAGAATATTTAGTGCAGCCGAATGTTCTGAATCAACTCGTAACATCCAAATATTTTAGGATTTATGCCTACACCAATCAGGCAGAATTTTTGGCCGTTGTTTTGGAGCATTTCTTTGAAACTCCTCAAAATTTTAAAAAAGAATTTCCGGAGCTATATAACAATGTTAAGATCATGATAAATTATTACGAACGAGAGAATACGTAATAATTGTTTGAAAATGCTTTTTTAGTTGTAAATTTAGATAGGATTTATAACTATAAGCGTCATGAAACAAAGTGTGCCAGTATCGTCTATTATGACTGAGAATATAATCAAATTGAATCTTTCTGATAATTTAGTAAAGGCGGAAGCCTTGTTCAAGAAACATAAAATTGGACATATACCTGTTGTGAACGAATTTAAAATAATTGGTATTCTAAGTTATACTGATTTGTTGAGGGTTTCTTTTGTTGAAGCAGTCGAAGATGAAGAAGAAAAGGTCGAGGCTACTGTGTTTAATGCATTCTCGATAGAACAAGTTATGGTTAAAAACGTAATCACTATTACCCCTGAAACTACCATAAAAGAAGCCGCTGAAATATTAACTAAAAGCGAATTTCATTCTTTGCCTATATGTGTGGAGGATGTGTTGGTAGGTATTATTACCACTACTGATTTAATTAAATATTTTTTAAATCAATACGATGAATGCATATAATTAGTGAGTTGTTTCAATTCGCTTATATTCTTTTTGTGCTGATATATATCATATTTATTATGGTTTTAGGGTTGTACATTTAAGTATAATTTAAAACCTGATTATCATGAAAAATAGAGTACCAGTGTCAGCAATAATGACAAAAAAAATAGTTAAATTAAACAGTACTGATGATCTTACAAAAGCAGAAGTGCTTTTTAAAAAACATAAAATCCGACACATTCCAGTTGTAAGCGGAAAAACTATAAAGGGAATGTTGAGTTATACAGATCTATTGAGAATATCGTTTGTGGACGCAGTTGATGATGATGCTGAAGATGTGGATACCACTGTTTATGATATGTTTACAATTGATCAGGTAATGGCTAAAAATCTCATTACAATAAGTCCGGAAACAACTATAAGGGAAACGGCTGAGATATTATCAAAAAATGAATTTCACGCCCTGCCTGTTTGTGATGGGGAAACATTAGTGGGGATTGTAACAACCACCGATTTATTAAAATACTTACTGGAGCAATACAATTAGTGCTAAAAAAAAGCGTCCCATTCTGAAGAGAATGGGACGTTTTATCTTTATATTGTTGTCAGCTTTTTTAAATCTGCAATTGTAGTGATTGGGTTTTCGGCTTTAAAGACATAACTCCCCGCTACAAGAACATCAGCTCCTGCTTCCGCAAGTTGTTTTGCATTTTTATTAGTAACTCCACCGTCAACTTCGATCAAAGTTGCAGCTCCTTTTCTAATAATTAATTCTTTTAATTTTTTGACTTTAGCATAAGTATTCTCAATAAATGACTGACCACCAAATCCAGGATTTACGCTCATGATACAAACTAAATCAATATCATTGATAACGTCTTCCAGTAAGTCAATATTAGTATGAGGATTTATGGCGACTCCAGCTTTCATTCCTTCGGCTTTGATGGCCTGAAGGGTTCTGTGAAGGTGTGTACAAGCTTCGTAATGCACACTAAGTATATTTGCTCCTAATTCAGCAAAGGTTTTAATATAACGATCTGGATCTACAATCATCAAGTGAACGTCGATTGTTTTTTTAGCGTGTTTGTTGATCGCTTCTAAAACAGGCATTCCGTAAGAGATATTGGGTACAAAAACACCATCCATAATGTCAATGTGAAACCAGTCGGCTTCACTTGCGTTAATCATTTCGATGTCTCGTTGTAGATTTCCAAAATCTGCTGCTAATACTGATGGTGCAATAAGTGTATTCTTCATTGTGTAGTTGTTTAACCTGAATTTATTTCAGGTTCTTAAGTTGTTGTGTCTGCAAAATTAGTTTTTTAACCGTAAAGTTCACAAAGTTTTTCGTAAAGTCCTCAAAGTTTTTGCAGGTTTGTTTTTGTAGTTGTTTATTTTAGAGGAAATCAACTAGTGTTTCTCAATTGTTTTTTTAGCGTAAGGGATTGCAATGGAAATCCTTTTACTTTTTCTTTTAAAAGTAAAAGATTGAAATGGAAAGCCCGACCCGGAGTTTTTACGAAGGGTTACGCCATTATAATGAGAAAGTTTAAAGTTTAAAGTTTAAAATGAGAAGTGAAAAGTGAAAAGTGAAAAGTGAAAAGTGAAGAGTGAAGAGTGAAAAGTGAAAAGTGAAAAGTGAAAAGTGAAAAGTGAAAAGTGAAAAGTGAAAAGTGAAAAGTGAAAAGTGAGAAGTATCTAAAATGAATTCAGATTATAAAAATAAAACTCCGGAAACCCGAGAGCTTTGCTCGAACAGACCGAGAGTTTTATTGAAAAAAATAAAACTCCGGTAATCAGCCGGAGTTTCAATCATCAATCAAAAAACGAACAGTCAATCAAACTGTTGTTCATTTTGAATTAAAAGTTTTAATATTTAAATAATTAAATTGATTTAAAAATTTTAATTGGGGGATATTGTAAATTAACCTAAGTAGGTTTTTAGTATTTTACTTCTTGAAGTGTGTTTCAATCTTCGGATTGCTTTTTCCTTGATTTGACGTACACGCTCACGAGTCAGGTCGAAAGTTTCTCCTATTTCCTCAAGAGTCATTGGGTGTTGATCACCAAGACCAAAGTACAAACGAACCACATCAGCCTCTCTAGGAGTCAATGTTTCTAGTGAACGCTCGATTTCAGTACGCAATGATTCGTGGATTAATTCTCTGTCAGGATTTGGAGATTCACCAGAACGCAATACATCGTAAAGGTTAGAATCTTCTCCTTCAACAAGAGGGGCATCCATAGATAAGTGACGACCAGAGTTTTTCATAGACTCTTTTACGTCATTTACTGTCATGTCTAGTTCTTTTGCAATTTCCTCAGCAGATGGTGGACGCTCGTTAGATTGCTCTAATAAGGCGTACATTTTGTTGATTTTATTGATAGAACCAATTTTATTTAATGGCAAACGAACGATACGAGATTGTTCAGCCAATGCTTGTAGTATCGATTGACGAATCCACCATACAGCGTATGAAATGAATTTGAAACCACGTGTTTCATCAAAACGTTGAGCCGCTTTAATAAGACCTAAGTTTCCTTCGTTAATTAAATCAGGAAGTGTAAGTCCTTGATTTTGGTATTGTTTTGCTACCGAAACAACAAAACGTAAATTAGCTTTCGTTAATTTTTCTAGGGCTTTTTGATCCCCAGCTTTAATCTTTTGAGCTAATTCTACTTCTTCGTCAGCGGTAATAAGGTCAACTTTACCTATTTCTTGTAAGTATTTGTCTAATGAAGCAGTTTCACGATTGGTAACCTGCTTGGTAATTTTAAGTTGTCTCATGTTTTTGTCTCCCTAATTTTATAAGTGTACAAATAGTTATACGTATGGAGTGTCGAAAAAGTTACAAAAGAGATAACAAAAATAAAAAAAATATTCACAAACGCTTGAAATACAGTAAATTGTGGTTTATCGGTGATTATTTTTTGTATATTTAATGGGATTACTAGCAAGTTATGGTGTTTAATAGTTTAAATATTAAATATATTATGGAAAAAAACTACAAAGTAACAGACGAAGAATTGGTGTCGCAGATATGTAAATCTAATGATATAGTTTTATTTGGAGTTTTATATGACAAGTACGAACCTTTGGTATTCAGTAAATGCTTTAGTTTTGTACGTTCCAGGGATGAAGCAAAGGATTTAACACACGATGTTTTTTTACATGTTTTTGTAAAACTCCACAGTTTTAATGGGGAATCGCAATTTTCCACCTGGTTGTATTCGGTAACTTCAAATTATGGAATTAATTATCTTAATAGAAATAAGGAGCGGAAAATAACCTCGAACTCTAAACCATTAAAAGAAGAATATAACTTAGCCGCTGAGTTAAATGATTGTAACTTAAGTCAATTGCAGATCGATCGATTAGAATTGGCATTGACAAAAATTAAACCAGAGGAAAGTATGATTCTTAAATTGAAATACCAAGATGATTTGTCTTTAAAAACATTGCAAGAGCTACTGGGATTGTCTGAAAGTGCCGTAAAAATGAGGATTCTAAGAGCGAAGTCAAAAATTATAGCAGTGTATAATACATATGAATTTCAATAAATTCCAATTTATGAAAGTCTATTTTTAAATTTTAAATTGAGATTTGTTTAGTTAGGCGAAGTTATTTTCGGATAATAAAGGACAATTCAACTCTACGTGCATATTCTTCTTTGTTTGCAGCATAATCAATGCCATGGTATTGCGTTAGGATTCTACTGGGATGAATCCCGTTTTTAACCAAATATTTTTTTACATTTTCAGTTCTTTGTGTCGATAAATTTTGATTGTAAATTGGGTTGCCTTTGTTACTGGCGAATCCTTTTAAATACACATCAATTTTATCGGTAGATTTTAGAATACTGACAATTTCATCTAATTGTTTTGTTTGACTTTCTTTTATTGCTTTTGAGTTATTATCAAAATGCACCTCACTATGAAAGCTGTCGAATTTTTTCATTAGTTCTGGGTAGTCTGATATTTCTCTTTTTTCGATTATCAAAGTGTCTTTGGATGTGTTTTTTGAATTCAAAAGCCGTATTATTTCATCGTAGTCGTTTTTTGAACGATTAAGATTCTCTTGCTTTTCTCTTGTAAGTAACTGTTCATAAGCTTCTTTTTTTAAAGTAATTATTTTCTTCTCTAGCTCAGCTACTTCTTCAGAATGTAAGGTGTTTGTTTTGTTTTTTCCTTCAGCTATTGTCGAATATGTTGTTGTGGCATTTCTGGGAGTTGTCACCACAGTTAAAGACCCTTTTCCCGATGTTTTTTTTTGGTTGCTATTCAATGAAGCGTTCAGTAATTTAATATCATATTCTAATGTTTGTAGTTTGGCATAAATAGCATTTAACTGAGATTGTTGTTTAGAACTGGATTCAGGAAACTCGAAGTTGGTTCCTTTTAAATCAGAATTAGAAAACCGATTGATGTTTTTCTCATTCTCAAATATAACGGTATCTCTTTTTTCTTTAATTTTTTTAATCAATGAAATAAGATTTTCTTCTGAAATTATTATAACACTCTCGGCAGTCTCTTGAGACTGAGCAGCGGAAGAAAATAAAAAATAAATTACTATAAAGAATATTTTGGTTTTCATAATGCAATCCTTTTTAAGTAAGACACAGACAATTAATAAAAGTCACAATTGGTGGTTTTGTGACTTTATGCGATTAGTTGTGTCTAAAAGTAGTATGAGCTATTTTCTATTGGTTTTAAAATGTAATTGTGAATAACAGGCATTTTGAGAAATAGTAAGTGACTGTATGAAGCTGTTGTAGAAATATTGCCGGATTAGTTAGTTTGAAAATTAATAATATAAGTAATGCTATAGTTTTATCAATATTAGGAACTTTAAAATAAAATATCATGAAAAACATTAGATACATAACCCTGTTTTTGCTTTCTGTCAATTTTGGTTTTGCGCAAGTAAAGGACATTAGTTTTACACTTTCCCCATTTGCTGAATATACTTGGTGGGACAATCAATCTGGTTTAGAGGACGGTATTTTATTGGGAGGTAAGTTGGGTTTTAGTTTTGGTGAATATGTGGAATTACGTGCTATCTATCTACAGTCGATAGATTTGAAAACGAATTTTGATAACTTTGGTATTAATGGATTTTCCAGCAGTATGTTTAATCCACAAGATATAACTTTAACTCGATGGGGAGGTGAATTTAAAGCAAATATAGGTGTGGGGAATCTCAATCCTTATGTCACTTTAGGAACAGGAGTTCAAAATATTGAAATTGATGGTGGTAAAGATTTCGATCAAATATATGCCAGTTTTGGTTTAGGGATAAAAACCAAACTAACTGATAGGATTGTGTTTTCAATTGAAGGGAAAAACACCCAGTATAATTTTGATGCAGGTAAGAATTTATTAACTGATGGCGATAAAACGACTTTTGGTGTTACTAATGCTGACTTTCAGAGTAGTTTACTTTCTAATTGGTCAGTACAGGGGTCATTACAGTTTTATTTAGGAGGAAGACGTCCAGGAACGTTATCGGAACTTGATAGGGCTTATCTACAAAAGTTTAAAGGTGGTTTTAAAGGATTGCGCTGGGTAGTGGAACCAAGTATGAATTACATTGAATTTGATAATGATTCTTCTTTTAGGAATACCTGGTTGCTGGGAGGATATGTGGGTTTTGATTTTGATGCTTACACTGGGATAAGATTGTTCTATCTTCAAGCGACTGAAAACGATCAACTGTCAACAAATTTTGACAAAATGGCGATGTACGGCGTTGAATTTAGAGCTCGTTTAAATGATGGTAACGGAGTGTCCCCTTATCTAGTGTTGGGTGGAGGTTACTTAAATCCGTCAAGCAATTATTTAGGTGTGAATGATGTTTCAGTTGATGGAGAGGAATTTGCTTCGGCTGGTTTAGGGTTAAACATTCCATTGAGTAAAAACTTTTTGATAACGGGTGGCGCGAGAGGAATGGTTACATCGAGCCAGGATGTTGAAGATTTAGCAGGGACTGATCAATTGCAAACTCATATGATGTATAATGCTGGAATGAAGTTGACTTTTGGGGCAAAATCTAAAAGCCCTTCTGCAGTATATCAATCTCAATTAGATGATGCTTTAGTTACCCAAGATAAAATCTCACAAGAAGAATATCAGAAGAAATTAGATATGCAAAAAGCGAATAACAATCAGAAATTAACAAGTTTGAAAGAAAAATATCAATTACAACTTGATTCTTTACAGGTCGAATTAGAGAAGGCAAATCGTGAAAATGATGTAGAGAAAGCAGTTCAAGTATTGGAACAAAAAAGTGAAACTAAAAAAGCTTTAAATGAGGTTGAGACAGTAAGGAAAAAATCTGACGGAACCACTGCTGTATCTAGTCAGGAAAAAGTTGTAACTAAAGAAGTAGTGGTTATAGAGAAAAAAGAAGGCTTTGTTCAGAGCAAGGAATTAGTAAAAATGACTCCTGCTGAGCTGGAACTGCTGATTGATAAAATTCTGGAAGAAACCTATCCGTCAAAAAAAGGAGAGAGTCAGGCTATAGAAGTCGAGCAACTCAATAAAAGAATCGATTTTCTTGAAAAATTAATTTTACAGAATAATGGGTCTTCTTCATTGGATAAAAAAGCTAAAGGTATTAATGAAGATTTAGATCCAAATAAAGAGTTGATTGCGAAGCTTGACGCTTTAAAAATGCAATCAGAGTTAAATTCAAAAAAGATTGATATGTTAAGCTCAACTCCTGTAGAAAGAGATAGAGTTGTTGTTGTGAATCCAATTGTAAGTGGCGACCAAAAAACAAATGTCGTAACTAGGGAGGATGATTATGTGGAGGTGAGAGAGAATGTGCTTGTGCCAGGAAGATTTCTAAAAAAGGAAAGAACATCTTCTAACGGAATGACTTATCGAGGGGCAAGTGGGTATTTAGGAGCCAATGTAGGAGGGCAAACAACATTTAATATAGGTGCAAGAATTAATTACGGACTACGAAATACTAAAATAGAGTTGATGCCGGAGTTTTATTATGGCATTGCGAACCCAAGTTCTTTTGGTCTTTCAGGGAATTTTATTTACCCATTTAATGCTCTTAAATTTTCTGAATTTATGACGCCTTATGCAGGTATTGGAGCTGGTCTTATCAAAATTAATGATGATGTAAAAGCAGCGCATAACATAATTATTGGGACTAACTTGAAATTTGGCAAAGGAAGACTATTTGCAGACTTTACAGCCAGGAATTTTTTTAAATACAATCAGTTTGCATTAGGTTATCGTTTTGATTTTTGAGATAAACAGTAATTGAAAAATTTATATATTGAAATTAATGAAGAGTGGAGAGTTTACTATCCTTGCTTTATAAAAGTATCTAGAATCGAAAAACCCCAATTCAAATAAATGAATTGGGGTTATCTATAAATAAACCTTTAGTAAACTAAGATCTGATTACTCTTTTCTTTCCTCACGTGGAGGTCTTGCCATAAGTGCTTTTCTTGACACTTTTTCTTTTCTGGTTTTTGGATCCATACCTAAGTATTTCACTTCAAAAACATCACCCATGTTGACTACATCAGAAACATTTTCTGTGCGTTCCCAAGCCAACTCAGATACGTGTAATAAAACTTCGTTTCCTGGAGCTGATGTGTATTCTACAACTGCACCAAAATCTAGCATTTTGATTACTTTTACTTCGTAAGACTCATTCATTTGAGGCTTGAAAGTGATTGATTTAATTTTAGCCAATACTGCTTCAATTCCAGCAGGATCAGTTCCTAAAATTTCAATAACCCCTTCTTCAGTAGCTGGATCTTCATTGATAACAATTGTTGTTCCTGTAGTTTTTTGTAATTCTTGAATCACTTTTCCTCCAGGTCCGATCAATGCTCCAATGAAAGCATTAGGGATTCTTCTTGTAATAATTTTTGGAGCGTAAGCTTTAACGTCTTCTTTTGGAGATGCTAAAGTTTCGATTAATTTTCCAAGAATATGTAAACGACCGTCACGAGCTTGTGCTAGTGCAGCTTCCATAATTTCGTATTTCAATCCATCAATTTTGATGTCCATTTGGCAAGCTGTAATTCCTTCAGAAGTTCCAGTTACTTTAAAGTCCATATCTCCTAAGTGATCTTCGTCACCAAGAATATCAGACAATACTGCAAAACGATCTCCATCAGTAATTAATCCCATTGCAATTCCTGAAACTGGACGAATCAACTGGATACCTGCATCCATTAAAGATAATGTTCCAGCACAAACTGTTGCCATAGAAGATGAACCGTTAGATTCTAATACTTCAGATACAACACGAATTGTATAAGGACAATCAGCAGGAATCATATTTTTTAATGCTCTTTGAGCCAAGTTTCCGTGACCTACTTCTCTTCTTGAAGTTCCTCTTAGAGGACGAGCTTCACCAGTTGAGAAAGGAGGGAAATTATAGTGTAAGTAGAATTTTTCTTCACCTTGTTGAGATGGTGAATCAATTTGGTTAGCTTCTCTAGATGTCCCTAAAGTTGCTGTTGCCAATGCTTGAGTTTCTCCACGTGTAAACAATGCTGAACCGTGTACAGATGGTAAGTAATCTACTTCACACCAGATATCTCTAATTTCAGTTGTTTTTCTTCCGTCAAGACGTGTTCCTAAATCTAGGGTTACGTTACGAACAGCTTCTTTGTTGGTTTTTTTGAAATATTTAGAAACTAAATCTCCATTTTCTGCCAATTCTTCTTCAGTGAATAACGCTTTAACTTCTTCTTTAACTTCGTCAAATGCAGCTGTACGTTCTTGTTTAGAAGAACCTTTGCTAGCAATAGCGTAAATTTTATCGTAAGATGCTGCTTTTACTTTAGCGTAAATAGCTTCGTCTTCTCTTTCTCCTTCGTATGTACGAACTTCTTTTTTACCAAAAGCAGCTTGTAAACGCAATTGAGCAGAGATTTGATTTTTGATATGTTCGTGAGCAAATTTAATTGCTTCAAGCATTTCAGCTTCCGAGATCTCTTTCATTTCACCTTCTACCATTGCGATAGAATCCATAGAAGCTCCAATCATCATATCAATATCTGATAATTCTAATTGTGCACGACTTGGGTTGATGATGAATTTACCATCGATTCTTCCTACTCTAGCCTCAGAGATTAAAGTTTCGAAAGGAATGTCAGACAAAGCTAAAGCTGCTGATGCTGCTAAACCTGCTAATGCGTCTGGCATTACGTCATCGTCATGAGACATTAATTGAATCATAACTTGAACTTCAGCATGGTAATCATCTGGGAAAAGTGGACGTAAAACACGGTCTACTAAACGCATTGTTAACACTTCGTTGTCACTTGGTCTTGCTTCTCTTTTGAAGAAACCACCAGGAAAACGTCCTGCTGCAGCAAATTTTTCACGATAATCTACCGTTAGTGGTAAAAAGTCGATACCTGGACTTGCTTTTCTTGAAGATACTACTGTTCCTAAAATAACAGTTTTTCCTATTCTAATTACTACAGATCCATCAGCTTGTTTCGCTAAACGACCTGTCTCGATTGTGATGTTTCTGCCATCACCTAAATCGATACTTTCTACAAATAATTGTGGAATCATAAATTTAATTATATTAGTTAAACATGGGTTTTAGTTGTGTTGTAGTTGTTGTTTGCGTAGTTAATGCCTAAAACCCAATGAAAAACCAAACTTTTTTATGCAATCTATTTAAAAACAAAAAGAGGCACTTACGCACCTCTTTTTTATATTGATTATTTTCTGATACTCAATACTTTGATAATCTCACGATATCTGTTGATTTCTTTCTTTTTCAAGTAATCCAACAAAGATCTTCTTTTACCTACTAGTAGTACTAATGAACGCTCTGTGTTATAATCATGGCGATTTTTTTTCAAGTGCTCAGTTAAGTGGCTAATTCTGAAAGTGAATAAAGCGATTTGCGCTTCAGATTTCCCAGTGTTTGTTTTTTCTCCGTGTTGTGCGAAGATTTCTTCTTTAATCTCTTTAGTTAAATACATTCCAATATTTGTTTAATGATTTTTATGTATGTCTAGCATCTATTGTTAGACGGGTGCAAAGATATTATTTATTTTGGAATAACTTAAATAATTTTTGTATAATTATTTAGTTACAATACTATCGTGATTGGAATGGAGTATAGTACTCTTATAGGTATGCCTCTTAATATTCCTGGATTCCAATATTTGTAATCCTTTATTACTCTAATCGCTTCTTCATCTATTCCGTAACCAATCCCTTTTATTATTTTAATATCTACTACACTACCATCTGTCTCAATTACAAATGTCAGATATATTTTTCCAGAAACAGTATTTCGAGCTGCTATTGGTATACTCATTGATTTACCTATGTAACTATAAAAATTATTCATACCTCTTTTGGGTACAGGGTACTGGTTCACTTTTTTATAGCTATGTTCAATGTTAGAAGAATCAATACTTGTCCCTGATATTAATTTGCCGTTTTCATAGTTTTCTGTATAAGTGTATTTAGGTTTGATGCCATATCCTTTCCAGACTCCTTCATGTAATCCATTTTTTGTTTTTCCGCTTTCAAATAATGTCTCGCTTAAATCTTCATAATCTCCATTTCCATCAATGACTTTCTGATTGTTATTTGCATCCCAATATTGATTGATGTTTAACTCTGGTGTCGTTTCGTTTTTAATTTCTATGTATTCAATCTCAGATTTTGGCTTTCCGTTTTCATACCAATTATATTGTTTCCCTGTTTGTTTCCCTTTATCGAAATTAGAAATTGTTTTTTTATTTCCATTTTCGTAATAATATATAAACTGGCCATCTTTATTAAGATAGTCTTTATTATTGGATTTCCCTACCATATATATAGCTCCTGATTTGTAATGATCAATCACGTTATATATTTTCTTGTCAGAATAATATTCTTTTACTATCCTGTAATATTTATAGTTTTCTTCGGTGGTTTCTTTCCATAAAGAATCCATATAAGTAATTTTACTAACAGGTGTTTGGGAGATTGATAAAAAAGGAATTAAAAAGAATAAAGCTAAGTGTAGATTAAATTTCATAGAGTTTTAATAATAAAACAAATGTAATACTATTAGTACAGCTTTGCAATCTCTTCATTTACAAATTCTAAAAAGCGCTCATCAGCATCCGTGAATGGATTAATAACATGACTATCAATGTCTATTTGCCCAATGTTTTCTCCGTTTACAAATAAAGGCACTACGATTTCTGATTTTACTGTAAAGCTGCAAGCAATGTAATTGTCTTGGGCTGCTACGTCTGGAACAACAAAGTTGTCATTAGATACTGCAACTTGACCACAAATCCCTTTTCCAAAAGGAATTATGGTATGATCTGTTTCGGCTCCTATGTAAGGACCAAGGTGTAAGGTTCTGGTTTCGTGATTTGCAAAATAAAATCCTACCCAGTTATAATAGTCAATCGATTCATTCAATAGCTTGCACACTGCTAATAGTTTTTCGTCTCTTGAAAGGTTTGTATCTAATGTGATATCTGTAACTTTTGGTTTTATTTCCTGGAATGTCATAATTGTTTTTTTTATTTTACAAAAGTATTTAATGGCTGTTAAAAAAAAGTATAAATTTGGTAAAAAATAGATTTTGAAACAATATTTTATTCGATATAAACCCTTTTTATTTTTCCTGGCGAAGTTTTTTTTGACTTACATTGTTCTTACATTAATTTACCAAGGGTATTTAAATAGTGTAGATGAGGGAAAAGTCGATTCAGTAACTATATTAGTTGCTAATAATACTAAGCAAGTTTTGGAATTGTTTGGTCAGGATGTCGCTATTGAAGAAAATGTTTCTGACGCTTATATTAAGTTGATTTATCATAAAAAATATGTTGCCCGTATGATAGAGGGCTGTAATGCTATAAGTATAATTATATTGTTTATCTCCTTTGTGGTTTCTTTTTCCGGAAAGTTGAAACAGACCCTTCTTTTTATTTTTGGAGGAATTCTGATTATTTATGTTTTAAATGTAATACGAATAGCAGCCCTATGTGTATCCTTATATTTTTTTCCGCAACATGAGGCTATACTACATGGTGTTCTTTTTCCGCTTTTTATATATGGTGTTGTTTTTATATTGTGGGTTATATGGGTAAATAAATTTTCTTTGTATGCTAAAAATACTGTTCGCACATAAGTTGAGAGTTGTTTCGATACTGTTTTTTATTTTGATGCTAGTTTTAGTAAGGACTTACGAAAACAGCTTGTTCTATGATCCTTTCTTGGAGTATTTTAAAAAGGATTTTAATAATTTGCCTCTGCCGCAATACAATTCATTTTATTTGGTAATAGGTTTGGCTTTTCGTTACGGACTTAATAGTTTGCTTTCTTTGGGGATTATTTATTCGGTTTTTAATGAAATCAACATGATTAAATTTGTGTCAATTTTGTACACTTTGTTTTTTGTTTTTTTGATAATTTCTTTCTTTTTGATCATATATTTTTACGGAAATGAGAATAATATGATGCTTTTTTATATCAGGCGTTTTCTAATACAGCCTATTTTTGTATTGTTGTTTATTCCTGCTTTTTATTACCAAATGAAAAAGAAATAGTTTTTTTTTCTTTATCTTTAATGGATTAGTTGATAATCAGAAAGATAAGGATATGAAAGTAGTTAAATATTCGGGTGACATTGTTGATTTTGAGCCCGAAAAGCTAAAGAAATCTCTAATTAAATCTGGGGCTACTATCGCTGTGGTAAATGATATTTTGCGCCAAATAGGTAAGGAAGTCTATGATGGTATTTCAACAAAACATATTTATAAGAAGGCTTTTAGTCTTTTAAAAAAAGAGGCCAATTCTCATGCGGCCAGGTACAATCTTAGAACTGGACTTCAGCAGTTAGGTCCTGAGGGATTTTTTTTCGAAAAATATATTGCAAAACTTTTTGCAGCAGAAGATTATCAAACTAAACTCAATTTAATTTTACAAGGGAAATGTGTGACTCATGAAATAGATGTGTTCGTGAAAAAATCCAATGTTATTTGTATGATCGAATGTAAGTTTCATTCTAAAAGAGACGCTTCTTCAAATGTAAAAATTCCAATGTATGTTCTATCAAGATTTAATGATGTAAAAGAGAATAAACACCAAATTTTTTCTAATGAGGACACAGTTTCTGATTGTTGGATAGTTACTAATAATAGATTCACTTCGGATGCTATAGATTTTGCGAAATGTTCTGGAATAAACCTGTTAAGCTGGGATTATCCTAAGGGTAATAATTTGAAAACCAAGAGTGATATTGAATGTCTTTACCCAGTTACTTGTTTGACGACTATGACTATTGCCGAAAAAGGGAAATTATTAATTTTAGACATTATTTTGGCGAAAGAACTGATAAATAACTCTGAAAGTTTGGAGAAAATTGGACTGAGTTCTAAAAGAATAAAAAATGTGATGAAAGAAGTTTCAGAATTGTGTAAGTGTTTTGGATAGTTTAAATAAGGTGAAGTCGATTTATTAATTTAATAAATAATAACATGAAAATTACATTTATTGGTGGAGCTGGAACCGTTACAGGTTCAAAAACATTAATCGAAAGTAATGGTATTAGAATTTTGATTGATTGCGGACTTTTTCAGGGTATAAAGCCGTTGAGGGAGCTTAATTGGGAACCTTTGCCTGTATTGTCTTCTACTATTGATTTTGTTTTATTGACTCATGGGCATTTAGACCATTGTGGTTGGTTACCCAGATTTGTCAATCAAGGATTTAAAGGAAAAATTTATTGCAATAGCCCTACAAAAGATATTGCAAAACTTATTTTATTGGACAGTGCTAAGATTCAGGAAGAAGAAGCTGAAAGAGCAAATAAAGAGCATTATTCTAAGCATAAAGTTGCTGAGCCCCTTTATACAGTTGAACAAGCTGAGAAAGTTTTTCCTTTATTTAGAGTAATAAATAGTAATGAACCTGTTCCTTTAGATGCCGAAATTTCGGCTAATTTTATTGGTGCTGGACATATTATTGGTGCATGTAGTATAGAATTGATGCTCGAAAATAAAACCTTAGTTTTTTCGGGAGATATTGGCCGTGATAATGATGTTTTGATGTTTCCGCCTGTCAAACCAAAAAAAGGAGATATTATATTTCTCGAAAGTACCTATGGAGACCGTCTTCATCCTGACACTGATGCTAAGTCAGAACTGGAACTATATATAAATAATACAGTCGAAAAGGGAGGAACAGTTATAATTCCAAGTTTTGCCGTAGAGCGAGCTCAAAGTATTATGTATTTATTATGGCAATTGAAAGAAGAAGGTAAAATACCCGATATCCCATATATTATCGATTCTCCTATGGGTGTTCATGCGTTTGAAATATTTTTTAATAATATAAAATGGCATAAGTTATCACTAGATGAATGTATCGCAATGAGTAAAATGTTTACCATGATTACTGATTATAAAGATACAATCGAAGCAATTTATAATAAGCAACCAAAAGTGGTAATCGCAGCTAGTGGAATGGTTA
Source organism: Flavobacterium sp. K5-23 (assembly GCF_023278045.1). Lineage (NCBI taxonomy): Bacteria > Pseudomonadati > Bacteroidota > Flavobacteriia > Flavobacteriales > Flavobacteriaceae > Flavobacterium > Flavobacterium sp. K5-23. Next base: position 208,233 of record NZ_CP056783.1, on the reverse strand, counting down.
CTGGCGGGAGAGTACTGAGTTATTTAGAGCGTTATATTGAACTAGCCGAAACTACAGTTATTATCGTTGGTTTTCAGGCAGAAGGTACTCGAGGAAGAAAATTATTAGAAGGAGCTAAAGAAGTTAAAATTCACGGTAAGTATTATCCTGTATTGGCACAGATTCTTGAAATTCAAGGACTCTCAGCACACGGAGACCAAAAAGATTTACTTAATTGGCTTTCCGCTCTTGAAAACAAACCCGAAAAAGTGTTTTTAGTCCATGGTGAAAACATACCGGCAGATGAACTTAGAATAAAGATAAATGAACAGTATGGCTTTGATTGTACTGTTGCTTTAATGGGGCAAGAGTTTGAATTCTAAAACATTCGGAGGGATTTGGTTCTTTAAGATATGAGGTCGTGGTTAGTATGATGTTTTTAAAGAATAGTTCTATCGAGGGATTTTATACTAATGTTAAATGTGGGGAATGCTTTAAAAAAAAGTTTTAACAGTTAATAAAACTTTAAAACTTTGCAATAAATTGTGGGTTAAAGTTATTTATCATTACTTTCACGCCCGAATTAATTTAGCATAAATCCCCCTTTGAATGAGCAGTTTTGATTGGAAAAATTTAATAGACCCCCTTTTTTATATTCATTTTGATATTAATGGTATAAAATTAGGGATTTATATAGTGTTGTTTATTGTATTTGCTGAAACAGGATTGTTTGCCGGGTTCTTTTTACCAGGTGATAGTTTGTTGTTTCTTGCGGGTATTTATAACCGAGAATTAATAGAAAATGTGCTTTTTATTGAGAGCGATTTTATTAATGTAGTTTTATTATCTACAGGAGTTGCTTTGGCTGGTATATTAGGAAATATGGTAGGTTATTGGTTTGGTTCTAAAAGTGGTTATTATTTATATAATAAAGAAGATTCATTTTGGTTCAAGAAAAAATACCTGATTCAATCTAAAGATTTCTTTGAAAGACACGGTGGTAGAGCGATTATTTTCGCGAGATTCCTTCCAATATTTAGAACTTTTGCTCCTATTGTTGCTGGAATTGTTACTATGGAAAAAAAGAAATTTATGTTCTATAATGTGGTAAGTTCTTTTCTATGGTCATTCTCTTTAATATTTGCAGGTCATTATTTATATGGCTTCTTGCTTGATAATTATCAAATAAACCTAAAGGAACATATTGAGTTAATTGTTATCGGACTTGTAGTCATAACGCTTTCTCCGGTGCTTCTTAAATTCGCCAAAAAACTTCCTGCTTCGGAGGAATAATAGTATAGGAATTCGCATTTATTATTTGAACCCAAGTAATTTAAACTGCAAATAAGATTAGTGTTAAAAAGGTGTTTATCTAATCTTTGTTATAATAATACATAAAAAAATCCGTTCACTTTTGGTGAACGGATTTTTTTATGTATATGATGGATTGATATTACATCATACCTGGCATACCGCCACCCATTGGGTTTCCACCTGCATTTTCTTCTTTGATGTCAATTAAAGCACATTCAGTAGTTAAGATCATACCAGCTACTGAAGCTGCATTTTCTAGTGCTACACGTGTTACTTTTTTAGGGTCAATGATTCCCGCTTTTAACATATCGACATATTCATCTGTTTTTGCGTTGTATCCATAATCACCAGAACCTTCGGCTACTTTAGCAACTACTACAGATCCTTCAAGACCTGCGTTTTCAACAATTGTTCTTAATGGAGATTCAACTGCACGGGAAACAATTTGAATTCCAGTAGCTTCGTCAGCGTTATCCGCTTTGATAGTGCTTAATGCATTTTTTGCTCTTAATAAAGCAACACCACCACCAGCAACAATTCCTTCTTCAACAGCAGCACGAGTTGCGTGTAAAGCATCGTCAACTCTGTCTTTTTTCTCTTTCATTTCAACTTCAGATGCAGCTCCTACATAAAGTACAGCAACACCACCAGCTAATTTAGCTAAACGCTCTTGTAATTTTTCTTTGTCATAATCAGAAGTTGAAGCTTCCATTTGACCTTTGATTTGGTTTACACGATTTTTAATCATATCAGCCTCACCAGCACCGCTTACTACAGTTGTATTGTCTTTATCGATAGTTACTCTTTTAGCAGTACCTAACATTTCAATAGTCGTATTTTCTAGAGTATATCCTCTTTCTTCAGAAATTACGGTTCCACCAGTTAAGATAGCAATATCTTCTAGCATAGCCTTTCTTCTGTCTCCAAAACCAGGTGCTTTTACAGCAGCGATTTTTAAAGCTCCACGAAGTTTGTTTACAACTAATGTTGATAATGCTTCACCATCTACATCTTCAGCAATAATCAATAAAGGTTTTCCAGATTGAGCAACTGGCTCAAGAACTGGTAATAATTCTTTTAATGATGAAACTTTTTTGTCGTATAAAAGGATGTAAGGACTTTCAAGTTCTACTTCCATTTTCTCTGGATTAGTAACAAAATAAGGAGATAAATATCCTCTGTCAAATTGCATTCCTTCCACAACATCTACATAAGTATCTGTCCCTTTAGCTTCTTCTACAGTGATTACTCCTTCTTTTCCAACTTTTGCGAAAGCATTAGCGATTAATTCACCAATAACTTCGTCGTTGTTAGCTGAAATTGAAGCAATTTGTTTGATTTTGTCTGAATCACTCCCTACAACTTTTGCTTGTTTTGCTAAGTCAGCAACAATAGCTTCAACAGCCTTGTCGATTCCTCTTTTTAAATCCATTGGATTTGCTCCTGCAGCAACGTTTTTCAATCCTTCTTTTACGATGGCTTGAGCAAGTACTGTTGCAGTAGTTGTTCCGTCTCCGGCTAAGTCATTCGTTTTAGAAGCAACTTCTTTAACCATTTGAGCTCCCATGTTTTCTAACGGGTCTTTTAATTCAATTTCTTTTGCAACAGAAACACCATCTTTTGTTACCGTTGGTCCACCAAATGATTTCCCAATGATTACGTTACGACCTTTTGGTCCTAGGGTTACTTTTACTGCATTTGCTAATGCATCAACACCACGTTTTAATCCGTCACGTGCTTCAATATCAAATTTTATATCTTTTGCCATTTTATCTTATTTATTTTCCCCACCCCGCCCTCCCCAAAGGGGAGGGAGCCGGGATGGATATTGTTTGTGTATAGTTCTTTTTCGTTTAGTCTCCTTCCCTTCGGGGAGGTCGGGAGGGGATTTTAGATAATGGCAAGGATATCTTCCTCACGCATAATCAAATAATCTTTTCCTTCTAGTTTTAACTCAGTTCCAGCATATTTTCCGTAAAGTACGCTATCACCAATTTTCACAGTCATTTCGTGTTCCTTTGTACCATTTCCTACTGCAACGACAGTTCCTTTTTGCGGCTTTTCTTTAGCTGTGTCTGGAATGAAAATTCCTGAAGCTGTTTTAGTTTCTGCAGCGATTGGTTCAATTAGAACGCGGTCTGAAAGCGGTTTAATGTTTAAAGCCATGATTATATATTTTTATTGTTTTTTATTTAGAATGTATATTCGAATTCAGAAATTGTGCCATCCTTATAAAACTGACATTATTTCCTATAAAAAATGCCAGCTTTGACAGGCTGGCATTTAGAATATTTTGAAAAAAAATTATTTTGCTGGATTAGTAGCTGCTGGTGCATCTTGTGCAGGAGCAACTGGAGCTACCGTACTTGGAGCCGCTGCTTCAGTATTGTCAATTATTTTTGAATCAGTATCACTTAATGCTCCAGTAAAGCTTAAGCTTGAAAGTAATATAAGTCCGATTAATATAGTGGCTAATGTCCAAGTACTTTTATCTAAAAAGTCCGTTGTTTTTTGTACACCACCTAACATTTGAGGTCCTCCTAATGTAGAAGATAATCCACCACCTTTAGGGTTTTGAACCATTATAACTACGATTAATAGAAAGCAAACTACTGTAATTAAAACTAAAAAAATTGAAAATGTGCTCATTGATTAATTATTATTTTGTTGTAAAATCTTAATATCCGATATACGGTCCACAAAGAAACTACTTTTTTCTGGATATTTCAAAATTAATATTTCATAAGCTTGAATCGCTTTTTGATATTTTTTTTGTTCTAAGTAAACTCTAGCCAGGGTTTCGGTCATTAAATTAGTATTGTCGTCTTTATTGATGTCAATATGTACAACTGGCGAGACTCCTTTTACAGGAGAAATTTTCGGACTTGTCTCGATGAATCTATCGATTAGCTCCGCTTTTTTCTTTTTGTCTTCATCGATTATCAGTGGTTCAGGGATTTTTTTAGTTTCAACTTCCCTTTCTATAGGTTGTAAACGAGAAAGTTGTAACCATTCCTGAAATGAATGTTTTTCATTTACTGAGAAGTCTAATGGAGTTCCTATGGCTAATTTTTTCTCAACTACTTTTGTGTTTTCAAGACTTTCAGGAGTTGATGCTTCTTTAATTGAAGTTAGTATAGATTGCTCTATTGTGTTTGGCTTTATTTGCGGCTTTACTTCGGTAACAACTATTTCACTGTCGATTACATCAATGTCTAGAAGTTCAAGCGATTTTCTATCGTATAAATCTTTTTGGATAGCAATAAATGAATCCGAAGTGATGAAGTTAAATAAAACTGTTCTGTCTGTTGTGTGTGCAGCTGTAACTTTTAAAGCAAAATTATACCTGAAACTATTTTGATTATAAAGCCCTTTTAATCGAAGAGCTCTGGCACTTTGAAAAAAAGGAAACTCATCCAGTACTTTCTCCAATGCTACAGTTTGATTTTCACTGATAGTGTTTGGTTTGTTTATTAAGTGAGTATAATCGGTTACGTTCATTTATTATATAGTGTTCAGTGTTCAGTAATCAGAGTTCAGTAATCAGTATTTTCAGTTTGTATAATTTCCAACTGAGTACTACTTTGTTACCATTTTGCAAGGGACTCGTTAAATATGTCTTGTGTTATTCTTTCAAAAATCACTTTAACCGCGTTATTTAGTGTAGCTCCTGTTAATTGTTGTTCAGCAGGATAGTCATAAAAGAAATCGAATGTTTTTTCAAAATTATCAGTCTCTTTCTTTCTGTTACTAAAACGAACATTAACTCTAATGCTCAATCGGTTTTGTGCTGCTCGTTGATCTGCAGTAGCAGTCATAGGGCTTATTCTATAGGATGTGATTTCACCTTCATAGGTAAGATCCCCGCCGCTTTTTACTAGATTTAAATTAGTTTGATTCTGTATTAAATCTTGTAATGTTAGTGTAAAGGTTCTGTCAATTCCGGGTTCTATCAGTTCTGCATTGTTGTTGAAAAAATTAACCTGAAATGTTTTGGCGTCAATTTTTCCAGTTCCCGTAAAATTATATACGGAACAACTTGCAAAGATTGATAAACTAATCAATAATAAAAGGGAATACGCTTTTTTCATAATTGGGATTAGAAATTCTAATTATTGAAATTCCATTTTTCAAATATATGAATTTTGGAATTTGGGTTTTGTTTTTTATTTGATTTACAAATCAAACTGCTTTATTTTTCGATATAAAGTTCTTTCAGATATTCCTAATTCATCTGCGGCAGCTTTTCTTTTTCCTTTGTTTTTTTCTAATGATTTTTTAATCATTTCAATCTCTTTCTGCTCTAGTTTTAATATCTCTTCCTCTTCGATTGTTTCGGCAAAAAGATAATTGTCTTCCTGCTCGTCGTAACTTTCCGAATTGTTTTGAGTAGTCATTACCGCAGTTCGAGGCTCTTCTTCAAAATCGATTTCACTGTCAGTTTCATTTGAGCCATATATTTTCTGAATTAAATTAGGATTGATGTCCTTGGCTTTAGATGCGCCGTTTTTCATCAATTCCAATGTCAGTTTCTTCAAATCGTTCAAATCACTTTTCATGTCAAAAAGGACTTTGTATAAAATATCTCTTTCCGTACTAAAATCACTTTCCGCTTTTTTATTCTTGATTACCGATGGCAGGTTACTTCCTTCATGCGGAAGGTAAGATTGCAGCGTCATTCCAGTTATGTCTCGATTGGTTTCCAAAACCGAAATTTGTTCGGCTACATTTCGCAACTGGCGAATATTTCCGCTCCAACGAAATTTTTGTAAAACCTGAACGGCATTGTCATCCAGTTTAAGTGGAGGCATTTTATATTTATGTGCAAAATCAGACGAGAATTTCCTGAACAATAAATGAATATCATCCTTTCGGTCGCGTAAAGGAGGAAGTAGAATGTCCACTGTACTCAATCTGTAGTATAGATCTTCTCGAAACTTTCCTTTTTCGATAGCGTCGAATAAATTGACGTTTGTAGCGGCTACAATTCGGACATCAGTTTTTTGAACCTGTGAGGAACCTACTTTGATGAATTCACCGTTTTCTAGCACACGAAGTAATCTAACTTGGGTGGTAAGAGGTAATTCGCCTACTTCATCAAGAAATATTGTCCCGCCATCAGCCACTTCAAAATAACCTTCACGAGTGCTTGTCGCACCTGTAAACGCCCCTTTTTCGTGTCCGAATAATTCACTGTCAATTGTCCCTTCTGGAATTGCGCCACAGTTTACGGCAATGTATTTACCGTGTTTTCTATGTGAAAGCGAATGTATGATTTTTGGGACACTTTCTTTCCCTACACCGCTTTCCCCTACAACTAACACTGAAATGTCAGTAGGGGCAACCTGAATTGCTTTTTCTATGGCGCGATTCAATTTCGGATCATTTCCGATAATCTCAAATCGCTGTTTTATGGCTTGTACGGACTCCATTTATGTATTGTTTAAAGTTTTCTTTGTTTAAGTTTAGCTTTCTTTCGAAAATCTAAAAACCTAAACTTTAGACTTTTTTATTTGTCAACATTCTCTTCCTTGGTTGTAGAAATCGTATCGTTTATGGTAACCGTTTTCACTACTTCTTTTTTAGGGAAGAATGTTCTAATAATGTAAAACGTTGAGCCAAAACCTACAATAAAAGTAATCAAAGCAACTATTATATTTTTCTTTGTCATTATATAGTATGTTAATTCATTTCGCTTAAACCAACAGCTTCTCCTTTTAAAGTTCCGCTGGTGCAATTTGTTATTTTTACATTAACAAAGTCACCAATTTTATAATGCTCCTTTGGGAAAACTACGGTTATGCTTTGTGAATTTCTACCTGAAAACTCTTCTTTTGATTTTTTCGAAAGTTTCTCAACTAATACTTCTACGGTTTGTCCAATATATTCTTCTGAACGTAACCAAGCGTGTTTTTGTTGTAAATCAACAATTTCCTGTAATCTTCGGGCTTTTGTTTCTTCGGTAACATCATCTTCCATTTTACGGCCAGCTAATGTTCCTGGGCGTTCAGAATAAGAGTACATATAACCAAAATTATATTTCACATATTCCATTAAACTCAAAGTGTCCTTGTGGTCTTCTTCGGTTTCAGTAGGGAATCCTGTAATCATATCTTGTGAAATAGAACCATTTGGAATAATAGTTTTGATTTTATCTATCAACGTCATGTATTCCTCACGGGTATGCAAACGATTCATTTCTTTTAGAATTCTATTGCTTCCAGATTGAACAGGCAAGTGAATGTGCTTGCAAATGTTTGGATATTTAGCAATCACGTGTAATACACTTTCGTGCATGTCTTGCGGATTCGAAGTTGAAAAACGAATTCGCATTTTTGGAAAACCTACAGCTACCATTTCTAATAACTGGTCAAAATCCACTGCAGTTGCTTTTTGCATTTCTGAAGCTGATACAAAATCTTTTTTCAAGCCACCTCCATACCATAAATAGCTATCTACATTCTGGCCTAAAAGAGTGATTTCTTTAAAACCTTTGTCCCACAAATCTTGTATCTCTTTCATGATACTTTGTGGTTCTCTACTGCGTTCGCGTCCTCTTGTAAAGGGAACTACGCAAAAAGTACACATATTATCACAGCCACGAGTGATTGAAACAAGAGCAGTTATTCCGTTACTCATTAATCGAACAGGGGAGATGTCGCCATAAGTTTCATCTTTCGACAAAATCACATTTATTGCATCACGTCCTTCTTCAACTTCTTGAAGTAAACTAGGTAAATCTTTATAGGCATCAGGGCCTACTACTAGGTCTACAATTTTTTCTTCCTCTAAAAATTGGCTTTTCAAACGCTCAGCCATACAGCCTAAAACGCCCACCTTCATTTTTGGGTTAATGCGTTTTACCGCATTGTATTTTTCTAATCTTTTTCGAATGGTTTGTTCTGCTTTATCCCTTATGGAACAAGTATTTACTAAAACCAAGTCGGCTTCCTCTAGAATCTGGGTGGTATTGAATCCATTATCAGACAAAATAGAAGCTACTATTTCACTGTCTGAAAAATTCATTGCACATCCATAGCTTTCTATGAATAGCTTTTTTGTGTTTTCGGGTTTATTCTCTAGAACAAGACTTTCGCCTTGTTTGCTTTCTTCAATAATCTTTTCCATAAGTCACTTTCAAAAGTGTAATTTAATAAGGTCGCAAAGGTACAATTATTTGAATGAATGTGACAAGATGTCAGACGAAGAATTAACAATGTTTTTGGATTATTTTTAGCTTTTTGTTTTTTATTTTATAGGCTGTGTGGATTTGAAAACTGTATCTTTTATATAGGAGTGAGCCTGCTTTATTGTTGAATTAATTTTTTTAAATCAGTTCAAAATCTCAATATCTAAAAAAAAAATATACTTTTGTCCTAGAAAAATAGAGCAATGGCAAAGAATTTAGTAATAGTTGAGTCACCTGCAAAGGCAAAAACAATCGAGAAATTTCTAGGAACTGATTTTCAAGTAGAGTCGAGTTATGGGCATATTGCCGACTTGCCTTCTAAGGAAATAGGAGTTGATGTTGAAAATGGTTTTAAACCAAAATACGAAGTTTCTGCTGATAAAAAAGCGTTAGTAGCTAAGTTGAAAGGCTTGGCAAAGAAAGCTGAAATGGTTTGGTTGGCAAGTGATGAGGATCGAGAGGGAGAAGCTATTTCTTGGCATTTAGCCGAAGAATTGAATTTAGACAAGTCAAAAACAAAACGTATTGTATTTCACGAGATTACGAAAACAGCAATTCTAAAAGCTATTGAGAATCCACGTGAAATTGATTATAATTTAGTTAATGCACAACAAGCACGTCGTGTATTAGACCGATTAGTTGGTTACGAATTATCTCCTGTTTTATGGAGAAAGATTAAAGGAGGTTTGTCTGCGGGTCGTGTGCAATCAGTTTCAGTTCGTTTGATTGTGGAGCGTGAGCGTGAAATTCAAAACTTTAATGCAATTGCAACTTATTCTGTTGTTGCTGAGTTTACTAATGAAGCAGGAAAATCATTCAAAGCAAAACTTCCTAAAAATTTCAATACAAAAAAAGAAGCCGAAGATTTTTTAAATAAAAATATAGGTTCTATATATAAGGTAGCGGATTTAGAAACTAAACCGACTAAAAAATCACCAACTGCACCCTTTACCACTTCGACCTTACAACAGGAAGCAGCTCGTAAATTGTATTTACCGGTTGGAATTACTATGCAATTAGCTCAACGTTTGTATGAGGCTGGATTGATAACGTATATGAGAACTGATAGTGTGAATCTATCTAATGACGCGATGAATGCCGCTGAAGCTGAAATCATCAAATCGTATGGAAAGGAGTTTTCTAAGCCAAGAACATTTACTAATAAGAGCAAAGGGGCACAAGAAGCTCACGAAGCTATCCGTCCAACTGATATGTCAAGACATACAGTAAATATTGATAGAGATCAGGCTCGTTTGTATGATTTGATTTGGAAAAGAACATTGGCTTCTCAAATGAGTGATGCGCAATTAGAACGTACTAATGTAAAAGTTGAAGCTAATAATCACGGCGAAATATTTACTGCGTCAGGTGAAGTATTGCTTTTTGAAGGATTCTTGAAGGTGTATCTTGAGGGTCATGATGACGATGAAGAAGAGCAAGAAGGTATGTTGCCGAGTATGAAGGTTAACGAAAAGTTACAAAACAACTATATTAATGCAACCGAAAGATATTCGCGAGCAGCTGCAAGATATACTGAGGCCTCTTTAGTAAAGAAGCTGGAAGAATTAGGAATAGGTCGTCCATCTACTTACGCACCTACAATTTCTACTATTATCAACAGAAATTATGTTGAAAAAGGAAATCTTGACGGTCAAGAAAGAAATTACACTCAATTAACACTACAATCCGGTAAAGTAGGGGAGAAGTTATTAAAAGAAAACACAGGTTCTGATAAAGGAAAGTTAGTGCCAACAGATATTGGGACAATTGTAACTGACTTTTTAGTTAAGAATTTTGAAGCAATACTGGATTATAATTTCACTGCAAAAGTGGAACATGACTTTGACGAAATAGCCGAGGGAAATGTTAACTGGACTCAAATGATGCAGGAGTTCTACGATAAATTTCACCCAAATGTGAAAGAAGTAGAGGCGAATGCAGAAAGAGAAAGCGGAGAAAGAATTTTGGGTAAAGACCCAAAAACTGGAAAGCAAGTGAGTGTTCGTTTAGGGAAGTTTGGCCCAATGGCTCAAATTGGTGAAGCAGATGATGAAGAGAAGAAGTTCGCTAGCTTGATGAAGGAGCAAAACATTGGAAACATTACTTTGGAAGAAGCATTGGATTTGTTTTTGTTGCCTAAAAATTTAGGAGAATATAAAGGAGAAGAAGTTGAGGTAAGTAATGGTCGTTTTGGTCCTTATGTACGTCACGGAAGTGTTTTTATTTCTTTGCCAAAAGGCGAAAATCCTCTTGAAGTTGATGCGGAAAGAGCAAAAGAACTGATTGATGAAAAAGCCATAGCCGATGCGCCAATAGCTGTTTATAAAGAAGAAGGTGTTCAAAAAGGTGTTGGTCGATTTGGTCCTTTTATTAAATGGAATGGACTTTTTATCAATGTGAGCAAGAAATACAATTTCGATAATCTATCTCAAGAAGATATAGAAGCGTTGATTGAGGATAAATTGCAGAAAAACATTGATAAAGTACTTCACAACTGGGAAGAAGAAGGGATTCTGGTGGAGAAGGCTCGTTGGGGACGTTCGGTTATTACAAAAGGGAAAATCAAGATTGAATTAGGGAAAGAAGTTGATGCTACAAAGTTGACTCTAGAAGAAGTTCAGGAAATGATTGCTAAAAAGACACCAGCTAAAAAAACTCCAGCTAAAAAAGCAGCGCTAAAGAAGCCCGCGGTTAAAAAAGCTGCCGTGAAGAAAGCACCTGCAAAAAAGAAAGAGTAAATAATCATATTCCAGATCCTGTTCTCTCCTTTGGAAAGAATAGAGAAAGGAAATAAAAATAGAATAATGGAATTTGATTTTCTAAAACCTATAGATAATGAAATCCTTGAATTGATAAATGCTTTTTCTTCACAGGAATTGGGAAGTAAAATTGTTTTTCATACCAAAGAACAATTCCCGGATTTGAATCAAATTAAAATAGCTGTTATAGGTGTTTTAGATAATCGAGGGAATAATAAAAGAGAAGCTGAGGTAGATTTGACAGCAATTCGTAAAGAATTATACAGTATGTTTCCTGGTAATTGGGATGCATCTATTGCTGATTTAGGAGATATTCTCGCTGGGGATTCGATTAATGATACATATTTTGCTTTGCGAAAAGTGGCTTCAGGTCTAATAAAGAAAAAAATCATTCCTATAGTGATAGGAGGTTCTCAAGATTTGACTTATGCAATGTATAGGGCTTACGATGATTTAGAGCAAATGGTGAATTTGGTTTCGATTGATAGTAAATTTGATTTCGGAAAAGAAAATGAAGGGGTTCCGGCTACATCTTATTTGACTAAAATAATTATTGATGAGCCAAATAATCTTTTTAATTATTGCAATATTGGGTATCAAACCTATTATAATTCGCAAGAGGAGATAGATTTAGTGGAAAAATTATTTTTCGATGGATATAGATTAGGAGAAATTTCGAATAATATTTCTTTGGCAGAACCGGTATTTAGAGATGCAGATTTGGTAAGTGTTGATCTGAACTCAGTGAAATCAGCTGATTCGGGGAATATTGCCAGTTTTGCGCCAAACGGTTTTAACGGGAAAGAGATTTGTTCTTTGTCAAGATATGCAGGAATTAGTGATAAGGTTTCCTCTTTTGGGGTGTTTAATCACAATAATTCTTTGCAAGAATCCGTTTTAATTGCACAGATAATATGGTATTTTATTGAAGGTTATCATTATCGTTCTTTCGAATATCCATTTGGGAGCAGGGAAAATTATTTAAAATATATAGTACCTCTTGAGGAAGAAGTGCTTGTTTTTTATAAAAGTGACAAAACCGATAGATGGTGGATTGAGATACCTTTTATTTCGAATGGTAATAATAAATTAAAAAGAAATACGTTATTACCTTGTTCCTACGAAGAGTATTTGGCAGCATGTAATCAAGAGTTGCCAGAGAGATGGTGGAAAGCACAACGAAAAAACATCGTTTAAAGTGAAATTACCTATTCAATTTTTTCTTATAAAAAAGAATTTTGTTTAGTGTAAAATAATTGTTTTTTTAAAAAATAATAAATAGGTTTACATCCTTAAAAATTAATGAATTTATAACCCGAATTTATATGAAGAAGTTCATTGCATTTATGGCAATTTTAGCACTACTAACTAGCTGTGGTAAATCAGGAGACAAAGGCGAATTAGTAGGTGTAAAGGGAGCGAAATGGCATCCTGAAAAGCCTTATGGTATGACTTTAGTGCCAGGTGGTTCTTTTATTATGGGTAAATCAGACGCTGATTTAGCTGAAGTTCAAGATGCGCCAACTAAAACGGTTACTGTACGTTCATTTTATATGGACGAGACCGAAATTACAAATAGTGAATATCGTAAATTTGTAGAATGGGTAAAAGACTCTACTATGAGAGTGAAATTAGCTATTTATGCGGATATGTCAGGAATTAAGGCAGGATCAACAAGCGGCAAAGGTAAAAACGCTGGAAGTATTGGTGATTTCGCTTTTAATGATTCTGATCCTGAAAAAATGACTGCGTATGATAAGTATATGTATAATAATTATTACAGTTTTGGTACTGATGATGATCCATATGCAGGGAGAAAGCTGAATAAAAAAGTGAAATTAATAAAAGATCCTAAGTTGTATCCAGATGAATATTATGTTGAGGTAATGGACTCTATGTACATCCCTATAGCCGAGTCATATAATGGTTTGAGAACTATAGATGTGAATCAATTGAAGTTTCGTTACTCATGGATGGATATTCAGGCTGCTGCAAAATCTAAAACAAGTAAAAGAAAAGATTTCATTAAGATTGAACAAGTAAAAGTATATCCTGACACAACAACTTGGATTAAAGATTTTGCTTATTCTTATAACGAACCTATGCATAATGATTATTTCTGGCATCAGGCATACGGGGATTATCCGGTTGTAGGAGTTACTTGGACTCAAGCAAAAGCTTTTTGTGCGTGGAGAACTTTGTATAAAAACAGTTATATAAGATCTAAAAAGAATCATACTGATGATGTGAATTCATTTAGATTACCTACAGAAGCAGAATGGGAATATTCAGCTAGAGGTGGTCTGGAGTCGGCTACATATCCTTGGGGTGGACCTTATACTAAAAATGACAGAGGCTGTTTCCTTGCTAATTTCAAGCCAAGTAGAGGTGACTATGCTGCTGATCAGGCATTGTATACAGTAGAAGCAAAATCATACGATCCTAATGGCTATAACCTGTATAATATGGCAGGGAATGTTGCTGAATGGACTGATTCATCATATGACCCAAATGCATATGAATATGTATCGTCTATGAATCCAAATGTAATGGATAATTCTAATAAACGTAAGGTGGTTCGTGGAGGTTCTTGGAAAGACGTTGCCTATTTCCTACAAGTAGGTACGAGAGATTTTGAATACGCAGATTCTGCTAGAAGTTTCATCGGTTTTAGAACCGTTCAGGATTATATGGGAATACAGACAACCGGTAAAATTACTGGGAAAAGAAGAAAATAAAATAAAAAACAATCCAAATCTATTAAACCTTAAAAAAAAATAAAATATGGCAATATTAAGTAAAAAAGCAATGAATTTCGCATATGGAATGGGTGCTGCAGTAGTAATTATAGGAGCTTTATTCAAAATTACACACTTTGAAATAGGACCTTTGACGGGTACTCTGATGTTATCTATAGGTTTACTGACTGAAGCTTTAATTTTTGCTCTTTCTGCTTTTGAGCCGGTTGATAATGATCTAGACTGGACATTAGTTTATCCAGAATTGGCTAATGGTTCAGCGGTTGGAAATAAAAAAGCAAAAGTGGAATCTCCAGCTGATGCTCAAGGATTGTTGTCTCAAAAATTAGATGCTATGTTGAAAGATGCTAAAATTGACGGTGAATTAATGTCGAGTTTAGGAAATAGCATTAAAAACTTTGAATCAGCTGCTAAAGGAATTGCACCTACTGTAGACTCGATGGCTTCTACTAAAAAGTACAGCGAAGAATTAACATTGGCTGCTGCTCAAATGGAATCTTTAAATAGTTTGTATAAAATACAGTTGCAAAGTGCTTCAAGAAACGCTCAAATTAATGAAGAAGTTGTAGAGAACAATATCAAATTAAAAGATCAAATGCAGTCTTTGACTACGAATTTGTCTTCATTAAACAACGTTTATGGCGGAATGCTTTCTGCAATGCATAATAAAGGATAATTAGTTTATACTTTAATTTAAATAAATATTAATAAACTAATTAGTAGAAAATATGGCAGGAGGAAAACTAACCCCTAGGCAGAAGATGATAAACCTGATGTACTTGGTTTTTATCGCAATGTTAGCAATGAATATGTCGAAAGAAGTTTTATCTGCTTTCGGATTAATGAATGAAAAGTTTGAAAGTTCAAATACATCTTCTCAATTAAGTAATGCTGGTTTGTTGATGGCTTTAGATGCAAAAGCTAGTGAAGCTAAAGGTGAATTTGCTTTAGCGGCTGTAACTGCTCATAAAGTAGAGTCGTCTACAAAGGATTTTTATGAGTTTATTTCAACTTTAAAAACAGAAGTTTTAAATGGTTTTGAAGTAGATTCTGAAACAGGGAAATTACCTTATGAAGAAATGGATAAAGGTGATAATATCGATAGTTGGTTTGTTGGAGAAGGTTATTCTCCAAGAGGTAATGAAATTATTGCAAAAATAGAAAAGTATAAAGGTGATATGAAATCAGCTCTTGGATCTGATAAAAAGTACGCTTCTATTTTATCTGAGATTGATAAAAAATTTGATATAACAGATGTTAAAAATAAAGAAGGATTAGCTGATAAGTATTTGGCATATCATTTTAAAAGTTTTCCCGCTGTTGCATCAGTTGCTAAACTTTCAGCTTGGCAAAATGATATTAAAAAATCGGAGTCTGACGTATACGGTTCAGCTTTAGGTAAAGCCGCTGTGGCTGCAGCATCTTACAGTAACTATCAAGCAATTGTTGTTCTCGATAAGAATGCTTATTTTCAAGGTGAAACGGTAACAGGTAAAGTGGTATTAGGTAGGTATGATGCAAATACTAAGCCTACTTCATTTGCTGGTCCTGGAAAAATTGTAAATGGTCAAGCGATGATTTCTATGATCGCAGGAGGTATTGGAGATCAAAGTATTAATGGACAGTTTTCATTTATGGAAGATGGAAAAAACGTTCCTTTAAAATTTCAAGGAAAATACGTAGTAGTTCCTAAACCTAATTCCGCTACAATTTCAGCTGATAAAATGAATGTGGTTTATAGAGGGGTTGTGAATCCAATTTCAATCTCTTTTGCAGGTATTGCTGCTGATAAAGTTTCAGCATCTGGTCCTGGTTTGAGCCCAGCTGGAGGAAAAGGAAGATTTAATATGTCTCCTGGTGCGGGAACAGAAGCTACAATTGTAGTTACTGGAACTTTACCAAATGGTGATAAAGTTACGGATAAGAAAACTTTCAGAATTAAAGGGATTCCTGGACCTACAGGTACAATTAGAGGAGAAACAGGTGTTGTAAAAGGACCTAAATCAAATCTTGAAGTTGCTACTATTGGTGCTAAATTAGAAGATTTTGATTTTGAAGTTGGTTTGGATGTAGTTGGGTTTAATTTGAAAGTAACTGGTCAACCTACAGTGGTTGTTCAAGGGGACAGATTAGATGCAAGATGTAAAGCAATTATTGCTAAAGCAGGAAGAGGTGATCAAGTTACCATTTCTGATATTAAAACGAAACTTGTAGGTGCTGGTAGTTATTTATTACCTAGAACTGCACCAGTAATTTTTGAAATACAATAAGAAGTAGGTTATTTATAACTACTTAAATATCTATATTGATACCATGATGAATCTAAGAAAATTTTTAATAGTAACCGTTTCTATTTTTGGAACCGCTTCTTATGCGCAATCTAATTTGCTAAATGCGAAAACGCCTAGCCAAATTGGACTTAAGACTGCTGCTCAACTCATTTCAGATAATGATAAGCCATTAGCTTATGGTTATGTTCATGATAGGGATGTATTGATGGGTAAAACGACTTGGGAAAAAATTGACTTAAGCGAAAAAATTAATTTTCCTTTATATTTTCCTATTGATGAGAATCTAGGTTCTAACAGGAAATCTTTATATAATGTATTGACTACAGCCATGAAAAATGGTAAAATTACTGAAGTATATACTGATAGTTATTTTAATACAAAGAAATCTTTAAAGGATATTGAATCTTCATTGTCACGTGTGGATACAACAGATGCTGGAAGAGAGCAGGTTAATGCTGGTATGAAAGTTTCTGAACAATATATCATGAGGTCTGAACTTACCGCACAGGACGTTACACAGTATAAAATTAAAGGGTATTGGTATTTTGACAAACGTCAAAGTGAATTGAAATATCGTTTATTGGGTATTTGTCCGGTAACTCCTGATGTTTACACTATGAATAGTGATGAAAAAGATTATATAGAATTGTTCTGGGTGTTTTTCCCTGATGCAAGAGAAGCTTTACATGAAGCTAAGGCTTTCAATGATAAAAATTCTGCAATGCCTGTTTCTTTTGATCATATATTGAATTCAAGACGTTTCAACAGTATTATATATAAAGAAGAAAATGTTTACGGAGACAGAGAGATTAAAGATTACATGAAAGATAATTCACAAAATCAATTGCTTGAATCTGAAAGGGTGAAAGAAAAAATTCGAAATTTCGAATCAGATATGTGGAACTATTAATTTCATTATTACATAAATAACAAAAACTCTTACTGTCATAGTAAGAGTTTTTTGTTTTCAGTTTGGTTTTAATTTACTTACTTTGTACATTATTTTAAAGTTATTTTATACGAATGATTGATTATTTAATTATAGGTTCTGGTCTTGCAGGTATTTCATTTTCTGAAATGGCTTTGAATGATAATAAGTCTATTTTGGTTTTGGATAATAATTCTCAAAATTCGTCTAAAATTGCGGGAGGTTTATATAATCCTGTTATTTTAAAAAGATTTAGCGAAGTATGGAAGGCCCAAGAGCAGTTGCTTTTAATGAATGATTTTTATGCAGTTTTAGAAAAAAAACTAGAAACCAAATTTGATTTTAAGAAACCCATTCTGAGGAAATTTTTTTCTGTTGAAGAACAAAACAACTGGTTCACAGCTTCAGATAAAATTAATTTAGCTCCTTTTCTCTCTACTAAATTATTATATAATAAATATCCTGGTATAGAATCTCCTTATGGATACGGTGAAGTGCTTAAAACCGGATATGTGGATACTGCAATATTGCTATCTAAGTACAAAGAATATCTTACTCAAAATACACTTTATAGAGAAGAGTCATTTGATTATGATGCTTTGCAATTTTCGTCAAATGGTATTCGTTACAAAGACATTGAGGCAAGGCATATTATTTTTGCCGAGGGTTTTGGATTACACTCTAATCCGTTTTTTAATCATTTACCATTAGATGGGACCAAAGGCGAGTTGTTTATCATTAAAGCTCCCGAATTAAATTTGGATATAATTGTTAATACGAGTGTTTTTATCCTTCCTCTAGGAAATGATTTGTTTAAAGTTGGTGCTACTTACAATTGGAAAGACAAAACCGATTTACCCACAGAAGAAGGAAAAACGGAACTAGTTGATAGGATAAAAGAGATTATAAGCTGTGACTTTGAAATAGTAGAACATTTTGCCGGTGTTCGTCCTACCGTAAAAGACAGAAGACCTTTGGTTGGGACACATATTATCCGTAAATCGGTTCATATTTTAAACGGACTTGGAACAAGAGGAGTAATGCTGGGGCCATCAATGGCAAAAGCATTGTATGATTTTGTAGAAAGCGGAGTGCCTTTAGACAAGGAAATTGATATTAGAAGGTTTCTCCCTAAAAATGAGCGCTAAGTTTTTATTTCTTTGATGTTGGATCGTATGAAATAAACATATTGATGTATATGTTTCTTGACCATCTTAATACAAATGGGAATAATACAATAAGCGAAGCGACTATCGAAATAAAGGAAACTTTTATATCATAATTAAGGAGCACATATGATATTATAAATACTGCAATTCCTATTGCGACATTTAATCCATAACTAACATACATTGCCCCATAAAAGAAGGATGGTTCAATTTGATATTTTAAACCACAATGACTGCAATTTTCGTGCATTTTCAAAACTTTACTCAAATGCAGCGGATTTTTATCCAAATACATACTCTCATTCTGACATTTAGGACAAGTTCCTGTTAAAATGCTATATAATTTGGATCCTTTTTTTAACATTTGCAAAAAATTTAATTTTTCCTTATTTATAAATGCGAATTTACAAATTCAAAAAGGAATAAAATAACAATACATGCTTAATATACACAATTTATCTGTTTCGTTTGGTGGTACTTATTTATTTGAAGAAGTAACATTTCGTCTAGGTGCTGGAGACCGTGTAGGTCTTGTTGGAAAAAACGGTGCAGGAAAATCTACGATGCTCAAAATGTTAGCTGGAGATTTCCTTCCTGATACAGGTGTGATTTCTCAGGAAAAAGACGTTAGAATGGGTTTTTTGCGTCAAGACATTGATTTTGAGCAAGGACGAACTGTTCTTGAAGAGGCTTACGAAGCATTTACTGAAATTAAGATTGTAGAAAAAAAATTAGAAGAAATCAATCATCAATTGGTCACTCGTACTGATTATGAAAGTGAAGAGTATTCAAAAATAATTGAAGACTTATCTGATTATACCCATCGATTTGATTTATTGGGAGGTTATAATTATGTAGGTGATACTGAAAAGATTCTTTTGGGTCTAGGTTTTAAAAGAGATGTGTTCAATAACCAAACAGAAACTTTCTCTGGAGGTTGGAGAATGCGTATTGAATTAGCTAAATTGTTATTACAGGCTAATGATGTTTTGCTACTGGATGAGCCTACGAATCACTTGGATATTGAGAGTATCATATGGTTAGAGAGTTTCTTGCGTAATTACCCTGGTGTAGTGGTAATTGTTTCGCACGATAAAATGTTCTTGGACAATGTGACGAATAGAACTATCGAAATTTCCTTGGGTAAAGCTTACGATTTTAATAAACCGTATTCTCAATATTTAGAATTGCGTCATGAAATTCGTGAAAAGCAATTGGCTACACAAAAAAATCAAGCCAAGAAAATCGAAGAAACTGAAAAGCTAATCGAGAAATTTCGTGCCAAAGCTTCCAAAGCTTCTATGGCGCAGTCGATGATTAAAAAACTGGACAAAATAGAACGTATAGAAGTAGACGAGGATGATAATTCAGTAATGAATATCTCTTTCCCACTTTCTAAAGTTCCGGGTAGAGTGGTAATAGAAGCTGAAAAAGTAACTAAAAGTTATGGCGATAAAACCATATTGAAAGACATTTCATTATTAGTGGAACGCGGAAGCAAGATTGCTTTTGTGGGTCAAAATGGACAAGGGAAATCAACTTTTATCAAAGCCATAGTAAATGAGTTTGAATATGAAGGAGAAATAAAATTAGGACATAATGTACAAGTGGGTTATTTTGCTCAAAACCAAGCTGAATACTTAGATGGAGAGATAACCTTGCTTCAAACTATGGAAGACGCAGCAACAGACACTAATCGTGCAAAAGTACGTGATATGCTGGGTTCATTCCTGTTTCGTGGTGATGATGTCGAGAAAAAGGTAAAAGTCCTTTCAGGGGGTGAAAGAAACCGTCTGGCGCTATGTAAATTACTTTTACAGCCTATCAATGTTTTGGTAATGGATGAGCCTACGAATCACTTGGATATAAAATCCAAAAATGTACTGAAAGCCGCTTTGCAAAAATATGAGGGAACCTTGCTTTTAGTTTCTCACGATAGGGATTTCCTTCAGGGAATGTCAAATATCGTTTATGAATTCCGTGATCAAAAAATAAAAGAATACTTGGGAGATGTAAACTACTTCTTAGAGCAGCGTAATTTAGAGAATATGCGTGAAGTCGAGAAGAAAGATGCATTGAAAGCTGCGGCTCCAAAAGACAGTAACAAAGCCTCTTATGAAGATCAAAAGAAGGGGAAATCATTGCAAAACCGTCTAAGCAAAATAGAAAGCCAAATAAAGCAATTAGAAAAAGACATTCAAAACGATGATAAAATGTTAACTTCTAATTATGATAAACATATCGAGGACGCTAAATTTTTCACCGCTTACAATAAAAAGAAAGCCGAGTTAGATAAATTTTTGTCCGACTGGGAAAATGTTCAAGAAGAAATTGATAATTTGTAGCCATTCCAGCTATACATTTCAACCTTTCCACAAAAAATCTTTTTTTGCCACACTATTGCAGGAGCTTCCTTTGGTCGCTCTGCCCTAGTGGTAAAAAAGGATTTTTTTTATGTAAAGGGTTTTCATTTCTATCTGGGCTATGAGTTTAAGGATTCAATATTGTGTTTTTAAAGAATCAATCCTATTTCCTTAGAATGAGCGAGGGCCTCTGAACTATTTTTAAAATAACAAACGGCAATATTCAAACTCTCTAGATTTTCCAGTGCTAGGGTGACTTTTTCTTTTTTATGCTTTCCTGCCTGCCGGATGTAAATTGCTTTTACTGTTAAAGGAAAAATTTTACTTATCGATTCATATAAAAAAGGATCTTTTTGAGAATCATCACCTATCAAAACATATTTTAGATTTGGGTAGAATTCTAATATGTGTTTTATTTTTTCAAATTTATGATTGTGTCCCCCTCGTCCTGTCCAAATAAAATTAGTCAAACTTGTTTTAATGTCTTTTAACAATAAAACGGCTTTTGGGAGTTCGTGGATTTCAGTGAATCTCACGATAAATCGGTATAAATTCCATTCGCTACTGGAAACATAAAAAAAGGCATTTTGCTCCCCTTTGTTGCTTCTTCCAGCTGTACTTAAAGCTTGATAATGAGGAACAACATCTTTATATATTTTTCTGGAATTAACATTCAAAAATAAAAGATTGTATAATTTTTTTAAGGGATTTACCGTGTACGAAACTAGAAAAGTATCATCAATATCTGAAATGATTCCTAATTCCCCTTTTTGAGGACGCACATAACTCTCCTTGCTTACGATTTCTTTGTTATCGTGTATAATGCTCACCTCATAATCAACCCAGCCATATTGGTCCTGATTTAACGGAATGCAAAATTTAAAATAACCGTCTATTAATGTCTTGGTGTGTATTTTAATGTTGTTGTGAGTCAAATAGACATCGGCATTTAACTGCGTTTTTATTCGAAACATACTAATGATAGAGCTCGCATTCTTGAAATTCTTCGAGAGGAAATCATAATCTTTCCTATTAGTTGGTTTAAAGACATGCCCCATCACAATCAATTCCTGCTCATTAGCATATCCGCGATATAACTTTAAAATTGGCTTCATTTGATCGAATACTTTTGAAGTGTGTTTAAATTTAATTAAATTTAAGGAATTAAAGAAGTATTGTGTTGAAAAAGAATGTTATAATGATTTCTAATCCTGTGTCTGGCGGTATTGATAAATCGGAATTTATCGAGGCCACAGCACTTTTTGCTGCCAAAGAAAATCTAAATTTTATTCTTTATGAAACTTCGGGAACCAATGATATTTTAAAAATACAGGAATTGTACGCTGCCTTTAAACCGGAACGAATTATTGTTGCAGGTGGAGATGGAACTATTAAAATGGCAAGTGAAGCAATGGAAGAGGAGGATGTAATTCTTGGAATCCTACCGGCGGGTTCTGCAAACGGCCTGGCAGTCGAATTGAATTTAATTAAAACTTTAGATGAAAACCTCATTATTGCTTTTCATAATAATTTTATGGAAGTGGATATGGTAGTCATTAACGGTAAAAGAAGTTTGCATCTTAGTGATATAGGATTAAACGCGGAACTTATTAAAAACTATGAAAATAGTGCTATACATGGAAGATGGGGCTACGCTTTACAGGTTTTTAATACTTTAATTGGTAAAGAAGAATTATTTGAAGCTATAATTTCTGCTAATAATGCGGTTATTGAATGCGAGGCTCATATGATTGTTATTGCAAATGCCCAAAAATATGGCACAGGAGTTGTCATCAATCCTCACGGTGTGCTGGATGACGGTAAGTTTGAATTGATTATTTTAAAAAATTTGGACTTAATGGTTTTTGGAAAAATCGTTTCGGGTAATATGCCTTTAGATCCAAAAGAGGTTCTTATTATTTCAACTGATAAAGCCACGATTAAAACTAATATTCCCGTTAGTTTTCAAATAGACGGAGAATTTTGCGGTGCTGAAACCGAACTGAATATTGAAATATTATCAAAAAAAACTAAAATAGCGATTCCTTGATTTTTCAAATTATTTAAACGGATTTCGCTCCTGCCATTCTAATTTAGGTTCGAAATAGTTAAAAGCTTTCGATATGAAGAAATTGATAAAAGGATTGCTGTGTTTCATTAGTCCGTACATAGTAACAGCCTTGGCCCCTACAGAGCTTTTGATTTCCAAGGCGGTTCTTGCGAAAATAATTTGGCTGAACCCTTTATTTATAGAATAACCTATCATATCATACAACATATTCAAGTAGAGCATTTTCTCCCTTTGGCACTTTTCATCATAGCCTAGAAAATAGGTATCAATGTCATCGCCGTTTTTTATCAATGTATTAAAGCCTATTAAATGGTCATCTATAAAATACCCGTAAAAAAGGAATTTGTCTTTCAACGATTTTTTAAAAAAAGTAAAATGATTTTCTGGTAAATAGAAAGTGTTGAACGGAGCATTTTTAGCAACATCCATATATAATTCGTGTATTCTTGTATTGTAGAGTTTGATTTCTTCGAGTGACAATTTCCTTTTTGAAATCCCGTCCGCCTTTTTTCTGGCTCTTTTATATTGATCTCTATATTTTTTACTAATACTTTCAATGTAATTGTCAAAGGTGTTCCAGGAATCTCTAATATGGAAAATCATATTAGGCTGTGTGGTGAACTGAAAGTAAGATTTGAATTCGGGAATGTTATAATGTTGAATTTCCGTTTCTGAAATGTCTTTAAAAATAGTTAGATGAACCTTTGATTTTTTTTTATTGAATTCGTTTCCTAATTCAATAGCTACCTTGTTTAATAATAGGAGACCTTCTTGATAAGGAAGTTTTTTGCTAAAACTATACCCGTTTTGACCAGTCAGCATATTGTTTCCAATCACTAATACATTAGAACTTAAATTTTTAAAAGCAATATTCCTGATTTTTGTTTTTATGCAATTGTCCCTTTCTCCAAATGAACTTACATCACTTAAATTTATAAATTGAGATAATGCGATACCTACTAGTTCTGAATCAATGAATAACCCAATGAAATGGCAAGTCATATTTTTTGGAGCAGAAATCTCTAATAAGTTTAAATAATCCTTAGATAGAAATATATTGTTTATAGCTAAAGTGTCCCAATTAGAAGGGAGGTTGTGTACGGAAGAATATATTTGAAATGAAAAATTAGAATCCAAGGTATCGTTTTATTATATTTTACGAAATTAATATATAAAGTTAAAAGAGAAAGTAATTGAGGTAATTTTAACTAATTTTATTAAAAAGTAACCATTATGAATGTATATAACGAAATAACGGCAAAGCCGGTTTTGCTAAGTTTAAAGGACTGGAGCTATAATAATAGCGGAATTGAAAAGAAGTTTACTTTCAAGAATTTCAGTCAAGCACTTGGGTTTATAGTTCAAGTGGGACTCTTAGCCGAAAAACAAAACCATCATCCAGAACTTTTTAATGTTTATAATAAAGTAGATATTCGTTTGTCGACTCACGATGCAAATGGACTCACGGATAAAGATATTGAATTGGCTACTGCAATAGAAAAATTGTTGTAAAAAAAACTCGTCTCCTTAAATATTAGAAGACGAGATTTTATATGGGTATGATTTTTTAAGTCCAAGCACAAATAATACCGCCCATTATAGTAAAGCAAACAATCCAAAAACCTCCGCTTACTAATGTGTATTTCCAGCTTCTTTTTTCAAAAAGGGCATTTGTACCTATAATTGGTAGTGCAAGAAATAAACCTGTTAGGAAGCCATGAAGCGCTCCGTGTTTGAATGTTCGGAATGCAGTTCCATAATCGGCCATAAAAGCTTCATAAGATGGTTTTGCAGATGCTGCATCTCCACCAACCATACTAAAGGCTCCCCATTGATGTATGGCTAGAGATTGAAGAATTATTCCCATAAGGAAGGCGTAAATTACCGCCATTCCAAAAATTAAGAACATATTGCCGCCTTTCATTTTGTCTTCAGTCATTCCAGATTCTTTCATCCAGAGCGTTCCAAAAACTTTTGGGTGATACCATACAAATCCTACTAATAATGTTGATACTGCAGCTACTAAAAGTGCTAAGAAGTTAATTTCCATAAGGTTATGATTTAGGTTTGAAATTCAAATATAATTCTTTTTTTTAAATATGCTAGTTAATATTTTGTAAGAATAATACCTTTTTAAAGTAACAAAAAGTGTAGTTCGTCGATTATTTTTGCTCATAGGCTATTTAGTAGCTACTTTTAAATATTCAAAATAAGTAATACCCCATAAGTTATGAAAAATCTACTTACCCTACTGTTAACTGTTTTTGCTTCATTTTCTATGATGGCTGATGTTTCAATTTCAGACAAGGCAACTCTTTTAAAATTGTATAAGTCTACTAATGGTGAAAACTGGACTAAGAAGTGGGATTTATCTACGCCAATTTCAACTTGGTATGGAGTGAAATTAAATGGAGATAAAGTTATTTCTTTGGATTTATCCGATAATAATTTAGTGGGAGAAATACCTTCTGAAATTTCTAATCTTGTAGATCTGCAAGAAATTAATTTTCATAAAAATAGTATTACGGGTACTATTCCAATGTCATTAGAAAACTTAAAAGATTTAAAAGTTTTGGATCTTTCATTTAATAAAATTACTGGTGTAATACCTGCGTCAATTTGTGAAATGAAAAATTTGCAGAATCTTGCTCTTTATATGAACAGCATTACTGGTGCACTTCCTGAGCAAATTGGGAATTTACAGCAATTAGTAACATTGGCAGTTTTTAATAATGAGATAGAAGGTCAAATACCAAGTTCTCTTTATAAAGTTAAAACATTAAAAGTGTTACTGTTAAATAGTAATAAGTTAAGCGGGAAGTTGAGTAATGAAGTTTCAAATTTAAAAATGTTAGAGAATTTTAGTTTGTTTGAAAACAATATGGATGGTCAAATTCCTTTTGATTTAGAAAATCTAGTTAATCTTAAAGAAATGAATATTTCTTATAATAAGTTTAGTGGTTTGACTTCAAAAAAACTGGCGATTTTGGACACCTTAAATATGACAATGGTAAATGAAAAAGGAGCAATGGTCTTATTGAATGTATCACTTGATAACTCCCGTCCTTTTGTGTCTGAAGATTAAATGGATGTTTATAATGTAATTACAGCAGTTTATTTACTGTTTTTAAGATAGTTGTTTTTAATGATTTAGTTAGTCCAAAAAACCTGTGGAGTTTATTCTTCACAGGTTTTTTCGTTTTTTTTAAAGGGTGTATGGGTGTCGAATTTTAAAGTCTATGCAATTAAAGGCAAAGAAATAGGTAGATCCCTAAACTTGCTTTACTATTTGACTTATTATCAGTTAAGATGATATGCTGATAAAGAGTGTATTGAATTGTTATGAAAGGGAAGAGGTTTGAAATATTTTAAGTATACTGCATAAAAAAAAGCCTCATATTTCTATGAAGCTTTTCTAGTAGCGGGAACAGGACTCGAACCTGTGACCTTCGGGTTATGAGCCCGACGAGCTGCCTACTGCTCTATCCCGCGATGTGCGTTTTGTAATCTCAATAAGGCTACTTAGTAGCGGGAACAGGACTCGAACCTGTGACCTTCGGGTTATGAGCCCGACGAGCTGCCTACTGCTCTATCCCGCGTTGTTTCGGAGGCAAAGGTACAACGATATTTGTTATATCCAACATAATTTATAAAAAAAATGTTTTATTTCGTCTATTGACTTGATATAACTACCTTTGCAAAATAAATAATATATTAAATGTCACATAAAGCAGGTTTTGTAAACATTATAGGGAATCCAAACGTTGGGAAATCAACGTTAATGAACGCATTTGTAGGGGAAAGGTTGTCTATCATTACGTCTAAAGCGCAAACAACTCGTCATAGAATATTAGGTATTGTAAATGGAGAAGATTTTCAGCTTATCCTTTCTGATACCCCAGGAATCATCAAACCAGCATACGAAATGCAGGCTTCGATGATGAACTTTGTAAAGTCAGCTTTTGAAGATGCTGATATTTTGATTTACATGGTGGAGATAGGGGAGCAGGATTTAAAAGATGAAGCCTTTTTTAATAAAATTATTCACGCTAAAATTCCAGTTCTTTTATTGTTGAATAAGATTGATAATTCAAATCAAGAGCAACTAGAAGAGCAAGTGGCTTTCTGGACTGAGAAAGTTCCAAATGCCGAAATTTTTCCAATTTCAGCACTAAAGAATTTTAATGTACCTGAAGTTTTTGGTAGAATAATTCAATTATTGCCAGAATCACCAGCCTATTATCCAAAAGATCAATTAACAGATAAGCCCGAACGTTTCTTCGTTAACGAAACGATTCGTGAGAAAATTTTATTGAATTACAGTAAAGAAATTCCTTATGCGGTAGAAATCGTAACTGAAGAATTTGTTGAAACTGACGATATCATTAGAATTCGTTCGTTGATTATGGTGGAACGTGATACCCAAAAAGGAATTATTATTGGCCATAAAGGTGCTGCCTTGAAAAAGGTAGGTATGGAATCTCGTGCTGATTTAGAAAAATTCTTTGGAAAACAAATCCATATTGAGTTGTACGTTAAGGTCAATAAAAACTGGAGAAGCAACGCAAATATGCTAAAACGATTTGGATACAATCAATAGTTTTTCAATATTGTAATTTTCATTTTGAAGTTACAATGTAAATTTAAAAGTCCCAATACATTCTATAGAAGATTGCATTGGGACTTTTTTTTGCTTTCAGTTAATATATTCTTTTAGAATTGTATTAAAACAGGCTTCCAGTTCATTCATCTGCTGGTGTCCTTTTTTTCTAATGAATTTAGCCAGATAATATAACGAAAACCAAAAGGCAACCATCAGTGTCATTATTGTTAAATCTAATGTTGTAGAATTTTTTAATACATAATGAGAATAAGCGATACCACTAAAAATTAAAAACATTCCTGCAATGATGAAATGGAGAAACATAAAAAAAGTCCAAAGAGTTGGGTCAGGTCCATACAGTCCTCTAATATGAGTTTCAGAATCCCCTTTTGGCACTAATTCTAGATGCAAATGAGGTGTCCAATATCTTTTCTTGGGAGTGGCGATGTTTATCCAGATGTGATTATCCGCTTTTTTTATGATGAAATCACCCTTTTTTTCATTGGAATAGCAATCAAATTTTTGTCTGGTATGTTCTATGTTTTCCGAAATATCTTTGTAAAAACGCAGTCGAAGTGTTATCTCATTTTCGGGGTTCATATAATAAAATTTGGAATTTTATAACTAAGGTTTGAGCTAATATAGTAAAATAATTGATATTCGCTCTTTTTACACTACCTTTGCAAAATATTTGAATTTATATTATGAACAATATTGTTGCGATAGTAGGAAGACCTAATGTGGGGAAATCAACCCTTTTTAATAGGCTGATACAAAGAAGAGAAGCCATTGTAGATTCAGTTTCGGGAGTTACCCGTGATAGAAACTATGGTAAGAGCGAGTGGAATGGAAAAGAATTTTCAGTAATTGATACGGGAGGATACGTACGTGGATCGGATGACGTTTTTGAAGGCGAAATTCGTAAACAAGTAGAGTTAGCTATTGATGAGGCTGATGTAATTATATTTGTAGTAGATGTTGAAGAGGGTATTACTCCTATGGACGATGCTGTTGCAAGACTATTACGTAAGGTGACGAAACCCGTTTTACTTGCAGTAAATAAGGTTGACAACGCTATGCGTGAAAAAGATGCTATAGAATTTTACAACCTTGGTTTAGGTGAGTATTATACTTTTGCTAGTATTTCAGGAAGTGGAACAGGAGATTTATTGGATGCTTTAATTGAATCATTCCCTATAAAGCCTGAACCAACACAAGAAGAAGTAGTATTACCTCGTTTTGCTGTTGTAGGACGTCCTAATGCAGGTAAATCAAGTTTTATAAACGCATTGATTGGTAAAGATCGTTATATCGTTACTGATATTGCTGGTACAACCAGAGATTCTATTGATACTAAATTTGACCGTTTTGGATTCGAATTCAATTTGGTGGATACTGCCGGAATTCGTCGTAAAGCTAAAGTGAAGGAAGATTTAGAGTTTTACTCTGTTATGCGTTCAGTTCGTGCAATCGAGCATTCTGATATTTGTATCTTGATTATTGATGCCACTCGTGGATTTGAAGGTCAGGATCAAAGTATTTTTTGGTTAGCCGAAAAGAACAGAAAAGGAGTTGTTATTTTAGTAAACAAATGGGATTTAGTTGAGAAAGAAACGATGTCTACCAGAGATTACGAAGATAAAATTCGTGAAGAATTAATGCCATTTACTGATGTGCCTATCTTGTTTGTTTCTGCTTTGACAAAACAACGTTTATTGAAAGCACTGGAAGCTACGGTTAAAGTTTATGAAAATAGACAACAACGTATCGCTACTTCAAAATTCAACGAATTTATGTTGAAAGTGATTGAAGCATACCCACCGCCAGCAACTAAAGGGAAGTACGTGAAAATTAAATATTGTATGCAATTACCAACGCAAACGCCACAATTTGTGTTTTTTGCTAATATGCCACAATATGTTAAGGAACCTTACAAGCGTTACCTTGAAAATAAAATTAGAGAAAATTGGGACTTTTCAGGAGTGCCTATCGATATTTATATCAGAGAAAAATAATACAGCAAAATAAACTGTTGTTAAACACATAATAAACCCTTGTAAGTTATTGCTTTTCAAGGGTTTTTTGTTGTTTTATGTTTTGTTTGTTAATGGTTGTTATTTGTTTGTTTTGTTTATATTTGTACCTCATCTGTACCTCATTTGTACCTCAAAAAATATTTGGCAATGGCAGTAAAAGTAACGCTTCGCAAAAAACCAATTTCAGGCAAAAGACATAGCTTGTACCTCGACTTTTATCCAGCAGTTATAAATTCTGAAAGTGGAGAGAAAACACGTAGGGAATTTTTAGGTTTGTATGTCTTTGACAATACAAGGAATCCGCTTGACAAGGTGCATAATACTAATACTTTAAATATAGCGGAACAGATAAGGCAAAAGAAAGAAAGTGAGTTTAATAAGCCTGAAATATACAGTACGCTGGAACAGGAACAGATTAGAAAGAATAAAAAACAGGATGGGGATTTTATCACATATTTCAAAAAACTAGCTGAAAAGAAAAATTCATCTAATCGTTTTATTTGGTTAGGAAGTTGTGATTTTCTAAAATTACACAAAGGAAACACTTTGAAGTTTTCAGATATTGACCCTGAGTTATGCGATGGATTTAAATTTTTTTTAGAAACTACCAAAAGCAAAAAGAGTGATAAGATGCAATTGTCTGAAAATTCGATTAAGACGTACTATGACAAATTTCGTTCAGCATTAAAACAAGCATACAAAGATGGTTACCTATCTGAAAATATAGCAGATAAAACCAATGCTGTTAAACAAGCTGAAACTCATAGAAACTACTTAACACTTGAAGAACTTAATAAACTGGTTAAAACGAACTGTAAAAGCCCTGAGATTAAAATACAGGCTTTGTTTTCAGCCCTCACAGGCTTAAGGCGTTCTGATATTCAAAAACTGATATGGGAAGAAGTGCAACACGTAGAGAATAGTGGTTATTTAATTAGATTTAAACAGAAGAAAACAGGAGGTTCAGAAACGTTGCCAATAACTGAACAGGCTTTTGGTTTGTTGGGAGAAAGGAAACAATCCTTTGAAAAGGTTTTTAGCCTAATAGAAAAAACAAACCAAAGGGATAACAGATATTTAACTCAGTGGGTTTTGGATGCTGGAATTAGCAAGAAAATAACGTTTCACTGCTTCCGCCACACGTTCGCCACTTTGCAGTTATCAATGGGAACGGATATTTATACCGTTTCGAAAATGTTAGGACATAAAGACTTAAATACTACACAGATTTACGCTAAGATTATTGACGAAACAAAGAGGACGGCATCAAATAGAATTAAACTTGATTTTTAAAAAGGAAATAATTTGGATTATTTAAGAAATGGGAATTTATTTTTTTCTCTATACGCATCAAAAATAATTCAACTAATAAATAATATTGATTTTGATATGTATGTATTAAAATCTATGGCACAACATTCTGCAAAAATTAAAATAGATATGAGGGAAAAATTATTTGAAATTGGAAAAAATTGGTTAAAAATTTCAGAAGAATATTCTTTTTCAGAAAGTGAAAGCTTTTTTATTAAGGAAAATTTCTGGCCTATTATAGTAGTAAATAGTTACGATACCGAATGGGTAAAAAACCAATTAGATTATTATAAATTAGAATTTATCAAAGAAAATAAAATCTTTGATTTAGATATTTTCAAAAGGAATAACCTTGATTTTTTAGTTTTCGAATTAAATGAATACCTTGATAATATAAAAAAAGGTAAGACAAAAATCTGGACTGAAAGAAAAGGTGATTATTTCCATTGGTTCAAATTGCACTTAGACACAAAATCATACACACTACTTATTTCAGACAAAAATGAAATCCAGCTTGAAATTTATTTTAAAACTCTTTTATCCGAAATTTTAAAATTCATTGAAGCTGAACAAGTCTTGCCTATTCGAGATATAGAAACGATAACGGAACAAGAAACACCAATATCAGAACAGGAAACACCGATAACGGAACAGGAAACACCTATAACATTAAGCGATGTAATTACACACGCAAATAGCGTTGAGATAGTGGAAAGGGTAAAAGTTCAATATAAAAACATTAAAGGCAAACGGCTAAAATTATTATTGTTGGCTTTTCAGGATTTAAACCTATTACCAAAAGAAAGGATTGCGAATAAATTTCATAAATGTTGCGAAAAGGAATTTGACTGGGAAATTGCATCTTATACCGCAATGAATGGGCATAAATTCAATGAGGTTACTGATAGTGTTGAGTTTACGAGTATGAAACAATACCTTGAAACATTAATCAAAACAAATTAAACCACTTGTACAAACTTGTATTTACTTTTATACAAGTTAATACAACTGAATATCAATGAGTTAAGCTAATAAAACACCATAATTTTACATCAGAAAATAATTTAAAACTGTTGTAAAAATGGAAAATTTAACACAAGGTTTAACCCTTGAAACATTACCGAAAGCCTTTGCAATTCTTACCAATGAAGTAAGCGAAATAAAAAGGCTATTACTTGAAAAGAGTAACGAACAACCAACTAAAACTGATTGTTGGTTTGATTTAAATGAACTTTGTATTTACCACCCAGACAAACCGAGTAAGCATACCGTTTATGGATGGGTTAACCTTGGTATTATTCCCGTACATAAAGGAGGGAAAAAATTACGGTTTCTAAAATCAGAAATTGATAATTGGTTGATGCAAGGTAAAAAAATGACAGTTGCAGAATCTTCTTTGAAAGCGGAACAATATCTTAAAAAAAAATAAGCGATGGAAAGTACCAACACTAACCACCGCTCCGTAAATCACAACAAATATAGTGAATATCAAAGCGTAAAAAACCAAGTGCCAATAGTTTTTAAAGCGTTTTTTGATGAGCCTAAAACTATGAAAGAAGTCGAACTCGATACGAATATTGACAGGGCGTATATTTGCCGTTACGTCGCTACATTCTTAAAAGAGAATAGAATCTCTTTTTTACACGACAGAAAATGCCGAGCAACGGGAAGCCTTGCAGGAGCATACACCACAAACCCCGAGTTATTCCCGAAATCAAACCAATTATCTTTATTCGATGAGTTATAAATTATTACAAGACAAACAAAACGTCGACGTAATGAGCGACTGGATAGAGGAATTTACAAAGAGAATCCAAACGGAAAGCAAATGCCGTAAAGAATCATTCACTTTTTATGATGCGTGTAAAAGAGAGCATTATCACACCAAAAGGGATGAAGTTTTTTTGTCGGTTGTTTCTTTTTTAAGAAGTGAGCCGTTAAGGAATAACGACTATGTAAAATTTGTTTCGTGTTACATTAATACGGGTATAAAACTCGATGCTAAATACTTTAAAAACAACCTCAACAAGTTAAGCGAGTATTATAAAAAAGTAGATGAAGCAAAAGCAAAAGGCGAAACATTCAGCCCGTTTAGTTTAAAAGTATACAAAAGATATGTTTTGTTTATGGCATTGAAGTTTAGCGGGGAATACACAAGCGATTTAGACGAGGGATTTGGAGTTCAAACCGTTGTGCATAGAGAATACAACCCCTTAACAAATATACCGTCTGTATTGCGTGGGGAATTGCCTTTTAAAGTAAAAGAGTACGACATTAAAAGAGCGTTCCCCACGTTTATTGATATTGAATTAAAAGCAGAATATAGACAAATCGTTTATGATATTCTCGACAAAAAAACTTTTGCTTATTTGCTTAATTCAAATGTTACTAATAATGGAACAGATCGAAACGAAATTTTAAAAGAGTTATCAAAGGTTTACGGCAAAGATGCGGACAAAGTTTGTACCCTTGAGAGGTTCAACACCAAAGGAGGTGCGTTTTTAGACTTCTCAAGGTACGAAAAGGAATACATCCACAGATTTGTAAGCGAAAATGATTTAGTTGATTACGTGCGACTACACGACAGCGTTTTTGTTCTTGCCGAAACTGATTGTAATTTTTTTGTTTTTGATTGGGTCGAGTTCTCTATTAAGGAATGTATAAAGCCAGCGATTGAAAATGAAATAGCAAACTTTTATACAATTGACGAAAATGACAAAGTTTATACTTCGCCAACGATGTACGCCGATTTTTTTATTCAAGAAAAATTCATAAGAATTTCGACACCTGACGACAAAATATTTTTATTAAGAGATACTAATAACGTTGTTGATTTTTTCAATCATAATACTGACACGGTTTCTTTTTTGAAAAGTAATATAAATGAGTTGGGAAGTTCATTTGATGCAGTAGCCGACACAATAGCACGGGAAAATTTTAGTACAATAAAAAACAGTTTTTTATTAATTCCCTCAGTAGAGTTAAAATACTATTCAGACGATAAAAATACTTTCGGACTGCCTTTTAAAAATGGTTTCTACTATTACGATATGGATGACAAAGGAATATTTAAACGAAAAGAGTACGCCGATGTAAACGGATTTTTTGCACCTCACGAAATACAAAGCCGAGAGTTTGATTATACCGATGAGGTTGGGATGTTTGAGCAGTTTTTAATTAGAGCCTCGATAGGACGAAAAGAAGCCAATACCCAAGACACTAAGAACATTGTCGAGAGTTTTAAGACTATGTTTGGTTATTTGTGCCACAACTATAAGGATAGTACAAAAAACCCTTGTATTGTCCTTACGGATATGGATGCAGACGACGAAACCCGAAACGGACGGCGGGGGAAAACTTTAATTTCAAAAGCAGTACAGGAAGTACAGGAGTCAATTATTAAGGGGGGCAAAGAATTTGATAGCGGTTATACTTTTGTTTTTGCAGACCTTGAAAAAAAGCATAATGTTTATATTATTGACGACGTGCCAGCAGGTTTTAAATATGATGATTTATACACAAATATTTTAGGCGATATATCTTGTCAAAGAAAAGGGTCAAAAGCTGAATCTATAAAGTTTAGAGATGCGCCAAAATTCGCTATTACTTCAAATTGGGTTGTTCCTTATGATGAGAGGAACGCCTCGACAAATGGGCGGTTTATTGAATACAAGTTTACGAACTACTATAATACAAGTAACACCCCGAAAGATGAATTTAAGTGCGCCTTTTTTCAAGATTGGAACGCCGACGAATGGAATCGTTTTTACTCTTTTGTTTTTCGATGTGTTGAGTTGTATTTACAAAAGGGAATCATAAAAACCGAGTACAATAAGGCGGGCGATAATTTCAAAGCGTATTTTAATAACGATGTGATTTTTACTGAATTTGAACGGATTATTAAATATTTAATTCCGATTGACAGTTTCAATGTAACGGACTTTTTAAGAATCTACGATGACAAAGAGAATCCTTTTAGATTTAAAAAAATGTTTACACATACGAACG
Source organism: Flavobacterium sp. K5-23 (assembly GCF_023278045.1). Lineage (NCBI taxonomy): Bacteria > Pseudomonadati > Bacteroidota > Flavobacteriia > Flavobacteriales > Flavobacteriaceae > Flavobacterium > Flavobacterium sp. K5-23. Next base: position 173,453 of record NZ_CP056783.1, on the reverse strand, counting down.
CAAAACGTTTTATTGATGCGTGGATAGGTAAATTTAATTCCGAAAAAAGGGAATTTGGTTTTGAGTATTGCAAAAGGACAAAGTATTGGATTAAAAAACACTAATTAGTTACGGTTGTTACAAATGCGTTACGGTTGCCGTTACGGTTCAAACCCACGCCATTATTAGAATATTACGGTTGTTACGGTTAAAAGTAATGTACTGACAGATTTTAAAAAGTAAGTATAAAAAAGAATGTTACTTATTTCATATTGTATTATGAGTTGAATTTAACCGTAACAACCGTAACTTGTTTGAAAATCAAATAGTTATCTGTAACAATAAGTGTAACACAAGCGTAACACGTTACAGATAGAGTATAAACGTTCCCTAATAATTTAGGTTATAAATCAAAGCAAAATGAGTATAGAAAGTTGTAACACGGTAAGCATTACCAAACTCAAAGAATGGGGTTATTTGAATTACGGTATAAAATCGGGTATAATAAGTTGGAGTAGTTCGGGAGAAGTACTTTCAAGGATAGGTATAAAATCAACTATTTTGGAACACGAAAAATTTATAACACTTGACTACAAACAAAGCGGGGAAAGTATTAACTATAATGTTCGTATTGTTTCTATACCGTCGAATTTAGGCAAAGGAGAAATTTTATATTTTGTTTGTCCGAATACTGGAAAGCATTGCAGAAAATTGTATCATAATTCTAAATACTTTTTGCATCGAGAAGCGTACCGATACTTGTATTATGAAAAGCAATTAGAGTCCAAAAAGAGCCGTTTCTTAGTTTCAATATTCGATAAGGTATTTATAAAAGATGAGGTTTATGCACAGATTTATAAGAAGCATTTTAAAACCCACTACAACGGAAAAGAAACGAAACGATATAAAAAGATTTTGGATAAAATAAAATTAGCCGAGAGTTTCCCGTCAGGAACGTTTGAAAGATTGCTAATGATGTAAAATAAATTTACTCGTTTACGGGAAACCGTAAAGTAAATGATTTTTAACAGATTACATTTGAGCATTATTACTTTTTAAAAATGAGGTAAGCCGAAAACTTAATAGAGTAGGCAATTAATTTAAATCAATAAATTATGTTAGGAAGTTCAGACTCAACTACTGCAACATTGCCATTCTCAAAGGCAGAAATTTTCAAAGCTATTTTATCCGTAGCAGAAAAAATGAAGGGTTTTAAGATAAAAGATTCAGATGGAATGTTGGGAAGAATTAATCTCACTACTTCAGCTTCTGCAACTTCTTGGGGGGAATCTATTCCAATTCAGTTAAATGAAAAAGATGAAAATAAAACTGAAATTTCTATAGTGTCCAAATCAAAAACAGGAGTTTTGGCAGGCGGTGCATTAACAAAAAAGAATGAACAGAATGTTGAACTATTATTAAGTAACGTTTCTAAATTTCTACAAGGAAAAGAAATTGTTGTCAAGGGAGGTTCTGAAAAAGGGTTAACAATAACTTTATTAATTGCTATTTTTTTCGGATGGCTTGGTTTGCATAGATTTTATGTTGGTAAATGGAAAACAGGGCTATTATACATGTTCACATTGGGAGGATTAGGAATAGGTGTTGTAGTTGATTTAGTTAGACTCATTATGGGGAACTTTACTGATAAAGAAGATAATTACGTATCTAACTGGTAAACTTCATTTTCAAATATCAAGACTATTTTTTTTATAACCTTTCAGAGATGAGCGGTTTTATTATGAAATATCACTAAAAGCGGGTATTGTGAAAATGATTTAATTCAAGTTATTGATAGCATTAATAATCCAAATTATAAAAAATATGAAAAAAATATTACTATTACTATTCTTTGCTTCAGGTATTATGAATGCACAGGAAACAGAATTCAAGTTTGCCAAAGAAGGATTTACGGATTATGTTGTCGGAATTGTTGAAGGTAAAACAGCACAAGAATTATACAAAAAAACTTTGGATTGGGTTTCGATAACTTACAAGAACCCAAAAGAAGTAATCAAAGCACAAATTGAAAATGATTACATAAGAATTGAAGGTTCTAAGTCTAATATGATATGTATGAAAGCTTTAGGTATGCTAACTTGTAATGATGTTAGATACCAAATTGAAATATCATTAAAAGAGGGAAAATATAAATTTGATTTAACAAAACTTGAACAATATACACCACCGTCAAAATACACCGTTATAAGCGGTTGGAGTGAAGTAGGATTAGCAAATACAAGTGTCTATTATAAAGAAAATGGCGATTTAAGAAGCCTTTTTAAATTATATCCAACATCAATAGAAACGGAATTTAATTCATTAAATACATCATTAAAGGATTTTTTGAAAAGTGATACTATACCAAGTAAAAAAAGTGATTGGTAAAATATAATTAAACTAGTTTTATAACACAAAGAGTAACTGTTGAAGTTGCTCTTTTTTTTGTTAAAATAGCCAACCACAGGTAAGAGGTATTCATTCTAAAAAGAAAAATCTTGTAAATATTTGTACCTCATTTGTACCTTAAAGTTGTAATCAATTGTAAATTAGATAGTAATATTTATATCAGAGAGAAATAAAAATGTTAAAAAATTCGTAAGAAATTACGTATTTACATAATAAATGCCTTAATTCGCTGTTGGTTTCAATCACTAACAGCGAATTTTTTATTTATGTCAAAAGTCTTTTTCTTTCTTTTCTTTTTCTCATTATGTTTTTCTTCATTTGCTCAAAACAATATTACTATAAAAGGTAAAATTCTGGAAGAGAACACTCAGATTCCACTGGAGTCAGCCACCGTTTATCTCTCTTCCGTAAAAGACTCCACGGTAATTGATTATACGATTTCCGATAAAAACGGTTTTTTTAAATTTGACACTAAAAAAATCACTACTCCTTTTTTTCTAAAAATATCTTATATGGGGTATCAAACCTTTAAGAAGGAAGTTGTGTCCCTATTGGAAAGCAAAGATTTTGGTATTTTGCACTTGTCTGAAAATCCAAATAACCTAGTTGAAGTAGTAATTAAAAGCGAGGTGCCGCCTATTCGAATAAAGAAAGACACCTTGGAATTTAACGCTTCCTCATTTAAGGTTCGTCCTGATGCTAATGTCGAAACCTTGTTAAAGCAATTGCCTGGGGTGGAAATTGGCACCGACGGGAAAATCACTGTAAATGGTAAAGAGGTAAATCAAATTCTGGTAAACGGCAAACCGTTTTTTGACAAAGACGGAAAAATTGCTCTTCAAAATCTGCCTTCAGACATTATCAATAAAGTTCAGATTACCGACACGAAAACCAAAAAAGAGGAGTTGACAAATCAAGCTGCAAGCTCTAATAACGCCAGTATTAACCTGACCATAGATGAAGATAAAAACAAAGGTTTTTTTGGGAAATTCATGGGTGGTTTTGGAACGGCTGACCGCTATGAAAGCAGTGCGTTGGTCAATTATTTTAAAAACAAAAGAAAAATAAGCGTCTTAGCGTCCTCTAACAATATTAATTCGACGGGTTTCTCCATGGATGAAATATTTGATAATATGAAAGGAGGGCGAAATACTTCTTTTTATTATTCTGATAACGGTTCTTTTGGAATAGGGAGTATGCGATTTGGTGGAGGGAAAGGAATTACTCGCTCGAATATGGTAGGTGTGAATTACTCGGATGAATGGTTTAAAGGATTTGAACCAAGTGGTAGTTACTTTTTTACCAATTCCAATTCTGAAAATAAAAACAGATCAAAACAGACTGTCTTCTTGCCAACGGGAAATTTCACAACTGAATCAAGTGCTGAATCGGATGAAGAGAATAATGGACATAATTTTAATTTTCAATTTGAATATAAGATCGACTCTACCGCATCAATTGTAATTTCCCCGAAATTTATTAAATCTAATTCTACATACAGAAACAATTCTTTCGAGTTTTCCAAAGATGAGAGCAACCAATTATTAAACGAAAATACGTCCCTGGTTTTTGACGAAAGTGACAAGGCTAATTTTAACAATTTGATAGAATACAATAAGTCTTTTAATAAAAAAGGGAGGCATATGAGTCTGTCGTTTGAGAATGTAAACGCTAAGGAGAACCTGAACTCGTTGAATAAAACGAATACCTTTTTTTACCAGGGTTCCGATCCCGATGTTATCCGTGATCAAATTAGAGTTAACAAAAATTTCAATGATAAATATACTTCTGAAATTGAATATGCGGAGCCTATAACTGATTCCTTGAAAATTAAAATAGGTGCCGATTATTCTTGGCAAAAAACGACTGAAGATAGGGATACTCACGATTTTAATTCAAGTTCTCAATCTTACTCAGACTTGAATGCAAGTTTAACTAATTATTTTGAGTCAAATATTATAACCGTTAAACCAAAAACGGGAATTAGCCTGAATAAAAAAAAGTACAATATTAGTCTGAATACCGGTATTTCGATTACTCAATTCGATAACGAATCTCTATACCTTAATACAAAAACAGTACTCAGCAGAAATTATGTTTTGCCTTATGCGGAAGGACAAATAAGTTACAAATTCACTAAGTCAAAATCATTATGGATGAGTTATGGATATGATATTAACTTTCCAACAGCAAGCCAGATTTTGCCGGTTGAGAACCTTGCTAATCCGTTAAACACCTATATAGGAAATGTAGATTTAGACCCTAATAAAAGTCATAGAGGATATTTTAGCTTTAGAGATTATGATTATGCCAGTCGTTCAGGATACAGTGTCTATTTTGGTGGTGATTATTTTGACAGTCAGGTGGTTTCCTCAACGGTTTTCGATGCAAATAGAAAAAGGAGAACTACTTATGAAAACGTATCAGGAACCTATTCCTCTTGGTTTGGTTTTAATTGGAATAAATCCATAAAAAAGGATGCCCATAATTTCAAATTTGGATTTGGTTTGAGTGCGAATTTTGGTTTGTCAAAAGGTTTTACAAATGGGGTTTTGTTTGAGGCAAACACATTGAGATTGACCCCTAGAGCAAATTTCACCTATGAATATGGGGAGTTGTTGACTATCAATCCAACTTATAATGTGAGCTTTAATGATACCAAGTACACCAATTACTTGTTGAGCTCGACATCCAATGTAACTCATAAATTCAATATTCAAACCACTAATTATTGGCCTAAAAATTGGGTGTTTGGAAATGATTTTGGATATACCTTCAACTCTAATATTGCGGATGGTTTCAAAAAGGATTTCTATTTGTGGAATACTAGTTTAGCCTATAGTTTCTATAATAAAAAAATAACTGCCAAAGTAAAAGTATATGATTTGCTAAACCAAAATCAGAACGCCACAAGAACAATAACACCAACAGCTATCCAAGACGAAGAGAATATTGTTTTAAAACGATACCTTATGTTCTCGCTGACTTATAAATTAGAAAAATTTGCAGGTAAAGAAAAATCGTCAAAAGGAGGTCACTTTATGTTCTTTTAAAGAAAAAATACCAATCCCGAAACTCTTCAGGATTGGTTTTTTATTTTGGAATTTTAATTGCGATTTATATTCGAAAGAATGGTGCTAATTTTCATCTTCATCCAACGTTTTCACGGGATTGTCTTCATACCAATCCTTGAATGTTTTGGTGGTGGTGTAATCATCTTTCAATACGGTATAAACCATATAAGGGATCAAGAACAATCCTATTATATGTAAACCCATTATTACTGGTAGAATGACAGTTGTTTGGCACAAACCAGCAAAAACAAAAACAAATACTGTGGTAAACCACACGAGTTTAATTGCATAATTTTTCATAGCCTTATTTTCTATTAAAGTTACGTTTAATAGACTAAATAAATAGTTAATACATTGGTAATCAATTATTAATATTTATGATAAGATAGGGTTGACTAATTTATAAAAACAAAAAAAGCTGCAAATTGCAGCTTTTTTTGTTTTTATAAATTGAAAAATTGATTTTTTTTTACCAACCTCCACTAGAGCCTCCACCGGAGAATCCGCCGCCACCGAATCCACCACCGAATCCGCCGCCTCCGCCAAATCCACCACCAGATGAACCGCCACCGAAACCACCGCCTCCGCCGCCACGTCCAAGACTGCTTAGAATAATGACATCCAGTAAACTAGGCCCGACACCGCCACCACGGTTTCCAGAATTTCCACCACCACCGCCTTTGTTTTTAGAAATAAGAACAAGGATTATGATGATAATGATAATGAAAGGTGCTATTGGAAAATCTTTTCCTTTGTTTTGCTTTTTTCTTTCACCTTTGTATTTGCCTTTAAATACATCAATAAGGGCATCAGTTCCTTTATCTAAGCCTTTGAAGTAACTTCCGGCTTTGAATTCAGGTGTGATAATATTTCGGATTATTTCTCCTCCAATTCCAGCTGTCAATCGATCTTCTAATCCATAACCGGGATTAATTGCAATTTTCCTTTCTTGTTTGGCAATTAAAATAATAACTCCATTGTCTTCTTTTGCTTGACCAAAACCCCAAGTGTGTGCCCATCTAGTCGCTAGTTGACTGACATCTTCCCCTTTCAGGCTTTCAACGGTAACAATTACAATTTGAGTCGTGGTTGAGTCAGAATAACGGATTAATTTATCTTCTAATTGCGTTTTTTCTGATGCGCTTAATACGTTAGCATAATCGTAAACTGATGTCGCTAAACTTGGCTTTTCGGGTATAGTAAACTGTGCAAAACCTATTTGTGTAGCAAATAGACAAATAAGTAATTTCAGGAAAATTGTTGTATTCTTTTTTTGTAATATCATTATCCTTTTGAGATTTCGTTTGATAATTCATTCGTGTCATCTTCAGACCATGGGAAATGTTTCTTTAATTCTTCGCCAGCTTTTAAAATACCATCTACCAAACCTTGTTTGAAATTTCCGTTTTTAAAATGAGCAACCATTGTATCTTTTGTACTGTCCCAAAAATTATTTTTAACAATGTCATTAATGCCTTGGTCACCACAAATGACAAATGTTTTGTCTTTTACAGCTAGATAAATTAAAACCCCATTTTTAAGTTGGGTTTCGTCCATTTTAAGATCATGAAAAACTTCCAGTGCACGATCAAAAGGGTCTAGGGCAGTTGTTTTTTCTAGATGAACTCTAATTTCTCCAGAGGTGTTTTTTTCAGCCACGCGAATCGCTTCTACAATTTCATGTTCTTCTTCCGGGGTTAAAAAATCTTCTACTTTTGACATAAGCTTATTTTTGTTTAAAACAATTAATATAGATCAAAGGGAATGGACGAATTATTAATTTAAAAACCATTAAGAAATTAAGATTCATTAAGGCTTAATGTTCTGAATTTCTTAATGGTTTATCCTATATTCCCATTTGGTGGTTAGGTTTTTTTAGAATTTAACTTCTACAGGTTTTTCAGCGCCAGCTACAGCTTCGAAATAAGGTTTTTCTTTAAGTCCATACATTCCAGCCAAAATGTTTCTTGGGAAAGTATTAATGTTGTTGTTGTATGGCTTAACCGACTCGTTAAAACGGGTTCTGGCAGTCAAAATTTGGTTTTCAGTACTTGCTAGTTCATCTTGTAATTTCATGAAACTTGCATCAGCTTTCAGATTTGGATATTGCTCAACACTTACTAATAATTTAGATAGAGAAGAAGAAACACCAGATTGAGCCGAATTAAACGCAGCTAATTGTTCTGGGGTTACTTTACTTGGGTCAATAGTTACTGCAGTTGCTTTAGCTCTTGCTTCGATTACTGCTGTTAAGGTGCTTTTTTCATGTTCTGCATACCCTTTTACAGTACTTACTATATTTGGTATTAGATCATTTCTTCTTTGGTATGCCGTATTAACATTCCCCCAACTTTCTTTTACATCTTGTTCAAGTGTCACTGCATTATTATATATTCCAGTAGACCAGCTGTAAATTCCAAAAATAATAACGGCTCCGATAATCCAAGGCAAAAATCTTTTCATAGTTGTTTAATTTTAAATTTGATTTTTAATATTTGTTAATTGTGTTCTTATTGTTTCTAGTTTTCGGATAATTTCAAACTTATCCAATGTTTTTTTCTGTCCTTCTTTCAAGTGTGTTTTGGCACCTTCCAGCGTAAATCCTCTTTCTTTAACTAGGTGATAAATGAGTTGTAAATTAGTTACATCTTCAGGAGTAAACATTCGATTACCCTTAGCATTTTTCTTTGGTTTGAGAATGTCAAATTCGCTATCCCAAAAACGAATAAGAGAAGCATTCACATCAAATGCTTTGGCAACTTCACCAATGCTGAAATATCTTTTGTCTTTGGAAAGTTCAATATGCATATTGTTTTTTTATTTGACTTTTTTATTATTTAATTGAATACTGCTATCTGAACACTTTCTATTAGTCTAATGATTGATTCTCTTGGTTTGCCAGTTGTGAGATAGCAACATATTCCACTGCCGATATATTACCGTAATAAAAATTAAGTGGGTTCACCACTTTGTTGTTTTTATGTACCTCGTAATGCAAGTGTGGCCCTTCAGATCTTCCTGTGCTACCTACATATCCTATAATGTCACCTCGTTTGACACTTTGTCCAGGTCTGCAATTGTATTTGCTTAAATGAGCGTAATAAGTTTCGTATCCATAACCATGCCTAATTACTACATGATTTCCAAAACCAGATGCGGTGTTATCCGCTCTTGCAACAACTCCGTCTCCAGTGGCATAAATAGGAGAGCCCGTTTTTGCAGTGAAATCCATCCCTTCGTGCATTTTCCTAACTTTAGTAAATGGATCTGTTCGGTATCCAAAACCAGAAGCCATTCTTTTTAAATTCTCATTTCTTACTGGCTGAATGGCAGGGATAGCCGACAATAATTTATCTTTTTCTTTAGCTAATTTTAAAATATGATCTAGTGATTTAGATTGAATGGCTAATTCTTTAGCAAGAATGTCCACTCTTTTTGTAGTATTCAATACAAGTTGAGTATTGTCATATCCTTCTAAAGCTTCATATCTGTTTTTGTCTTTGAAACCTGATTTTCTTTCCTCAATAGTAATGGGGGAAGTGTTGAAATAGGTGCGGTATAAATTATTGTCTCTATCTTCTATCGCAGCAACTACGTTGTTGAGCTGATTTATTCGAGTATTCAAAACGGAATAATTTAACTTTAAATTGTCCATTTCCCGAATTAATAGTCGGTCTTTTGGAGTGTCAAAATAAGGAGTGTTAAGTAAAATTACAAAACTAAGGAATCCAAACAACCCCGAAGCCACTAAAAACAAGGCTGCAAAGCCAAATTTCTTTCTTTTTCGGACTTTTATTTTTCGATACGCTAGATTTTCAGAATCGTAATAATATTTTACTTTCGCCATATTTTAAAATACACTATTTTTGCACCTTTATAAAGTGTTAGTCCAACAAATTTAATAAATGTTTCAGTTGTTCAGCCCTTTTTTGAAGAATAAATATAATAATGTGCCTATTCCAGCTATTCGTTTCAAGTTCTCGTCTTGAAATCTTTTTTTCTGCTGCGCTGGCAGGAGCTTCCTCTGGTCGCTCTGCCACCACAAGAAAAAATAAATTTCAAAACAGCGAAGCTTTACACTACTATCTGGGGCAAATAAATTAAAAGATTGAATGATTTAAAGATTAAAAAAATCTTTAAATTTTTGAATCTTTAAATGTTTAAATAAAAAAAATGAAATCACAAGACGTACGTAAACAATTTCTAGACTTTTTTCAATCTAAAGGACATTTAGTTGTTCCTTCGGCTCCTATAGTTTTAAAGGACGACCCAACACTGATGTTCAATAACTCAGGAATGGCTCAGTTCAAAGAATTTTTCTTAGGAAACGCCATACCAAAAAGCAATAGAATTACGGATACCCAAAAATGTCTTCGTGTTTCAGGAAAACACAATGACTTAGAGGATGTAGGTTTCGATACGTACCACCATACCATGTTTGAGATGTTAGGGAACTGGTCTTTTGGTGATTATTTCAAAGAAGAGGCTTTACCTTGGGCTTGGGAATTCCTAACCGAAGTTTTAAAATTAGATAAAGACCGTTTGTATGTTTCCGTTTTTGAAGGAAACGAAGTAGAAAACGTGCCTTTTGACCAAGAAGCATTTGATATTTGGAAACAATTTGTTCCTGAAGACCGAATTATCCTTGGAAACAAAAAAGATAATTTCTGGGAAATGGGAGATCAAGGACCTTGCGGACCTTGTTCTGAAATTCATATCGATTTACGTACTGATGAAGAAAGAGCTGCTGTTACTGGTAGAAGTTTAGTAAATGCTGATCATCCTCAAGTAGTGGAAATATGGAACAACGTATTTATGGAATTCAACCGTAAGGCCGATGGTTCATTAGAAAAATTACCTTCTAAACACGTAGATACAGGAATGGGATTTGAGCGTTTGTGTATGGCTATGCAAAACGTGACTTCAAACTATGATACGGATGTGTTTACGCCACTTATTGAAAAAGTGGAACAAATCACAGGACTAAAATATACTTCAAACGAAGTAAAAGACATAAGCGAGGAACAAAATAAAACGAATATCGCTATTCGTGTAATTGTTGATCACGTTCGTGCTGTAGCTTTTGCTATTGCTGATGGGCAATTGCCATCAAATACCGGAGCGGGATATGTAATTCGTAGAATATTGCGTCGTGCAATTCGTTATGGATTTACATTTTTGAATATCAAAGAAGCTTTTATCTATCAATTAGTGGAAGTTTTAGCAAACCAAATGGGAGAGTTTTTCCCGGAAATAAAATCACAACAAAATTTAGTGACTAATGTAATTCGGGAAGAAGAAGCTTCTTTCTTGAGAACATTAGATCAAGGTTTGCAATTGTTGGAAAATGTAATTGCAGAGACAAAAGGAAACGAAGTTTCAGGTGCTAAAGCATTTGAATTGTATGACACGTTTGGTTTTCCAAAAGATTTAACTGCCTTGATTTTAAGAGAAAGAGGTTTGGAGTTAGACGAAGCTGGATTTGATGAAGCTATGCTTGCTCAAAAAACAAGATCACGTGCTGCTTCAGAAATGACAACAGATGACTGGACCATACTTGTGGAAGGAAATACGGAAACTTTCGTAGGATATGATCAAGTAGAATCTGAAGCTAGAATTACTCGTTATAGAAAAATTGACAGCAAGAAAGACGGGGTTTTATACCAAATCGTCCTTAGTTCAACTCCTTTCTATCCTGAAGGCGGTGGCCAAGTAGGTGATAAAGGAAGTTTAGTTTCTGCAAACGATTCAATAGATATATTAGATACAAAAAAGGAAAATAATTTAATTCTTCACTTTTCTAAAAAATTACCTGAAAACGTAAATGCAGTATTTGTTGCTCAGGTAAATACTAAGTTAAGAGCTGACTCTTCTAAGAATCACTCGGCGACACACTTAATGCACCAGGCATTGCGTAGTATTTTAGGAACTCATGTAGAACAAAAAGGTTCATTGGTAAACCCAAATTATTTGCGTTTTGACTTTTCTCATTTTTCTAAAGTTACTGATGAAGAATTACAACAAGTGGAAAGTTTTGTAAATGCAAGAATTCAAGAGCAATTATCTCTAATAGAACGCAGGGACATTCCTTTCGTACAAGCGGTTGAGGAAGGTGCTATGGCTTTGTTTGGAGAGAAATATGGGGATTATGTACGTGCCATTAAATTTGGTGACAGTATGGAATTGTGTGGAGGAATTCACGTTAAGAATACAGCTGAAATCTGGCATTTTAAAATCACGAGTGAAGGAGCAGTTGCTGCAGGAATTCGTCGTATTGAAGCGATTACAGGTGATGCTGTTAAAGGATATTTTGCTTCTCATGAAAATATGCTTAACGAAATCAAAGGCGCTTTAAAAAATCCACAGGATTCTCTAAAAGCAGTTGTTTCTCTTCAAGAAGAGAATGTAAAATTGAAGAAACAGTTGGAAGCTCTATTGAAAGAAAAAGCGAAGAACATGAAAGGTGATTTGGCGAAAGAGATACAAGAAATAAACGGAATTCAATTTTTAGCTAAGCAAGTAGATTTAAATCCTGAAGGAGCAAAAGACTTGGCTTATGAATTAGGAAATTTAGGGACTAATATGTTTTTAGTTTTGGCTACAGCCGAAGAAGGGAAACCAATGTTGAGTTGTTATATATCTAAGGAATTAGTTGCCGAAAAAAGCTTAAACGCAGGACAAGTTGTTCGTGAATTAGGTAAGTACATCCAAGGTGGTGGAGGTGGACAGCCTTTCTTTGCAACTGCGGGAGGAAAAAACGAAGCGGGAATTCAACAAGCTTTAGAAAAGGCGATTGAGTTTGTGAAATAATACGAAGGAACCTTTTCAGAGTTTAAATTCTAAAAGAGTTGTTTCTTTAAATATTTAGTTTAAAAAACCAAATTATCATTTCTCAAGATGATTATTTGGTTTTTCGTTTGTAAACAATATAATACAAATAAATTTTAATTACCTTTGCCAAAAAAAATGAAGAAAATATACTCACTCTTATTAATCTCTTTGTCAGTGCTTTACTCGTGCTCTGATGGTGTGGATAATAACCTAAAGCTATTGAAAAAGGTGGTGGAAGTGTCTGATAATGGTTCTTCAGAAACTACTTTGTATACTTATGACGATAATAATATTGTTAGTATTGATGGCGTTCATAAAAAAATTGAGTTTACCTATACATTTGATTTGATTACAAAAATTGTAACCTTAAATAAGGTAAATCAAGAAAAGGGTACAGTTGAATATAGTTATAGAGAAGGGAGATTAGTAAAGGCCGACTTTATAAATAAATATGTAATGAATTATCTGTACAATACAGATGGTACTATTTCTTATGAGAAACTGGTAAAAAACCCTGAAAATCTATTTGTTAGAGAGTATCACGGAGTTTTGTTTTTTGACAATAAGAATTTCACGAAAGACGAAAGGATATTAGATAATATAGGAGTGGGAGTTATCGCAAAATACAGTATTGGATTTGATTATGATGATAAGAAAAGTCCAATGTTAAATGTTATAGGATTCAATAAGTTATACGATCTTAAAGATGCGGTGTCGATTAATAACAGTTTGATAAGTACCGAAATTAATAGCGTCGAACAAAATGACCAAGTTATTACGGCAGCCAAGTATTACAAAAGCACTTATAAATATGATGCTGAAGGATATCCTATTGAGAAAATTTCAGAGACTGGAAATTTAAATAATACAACACCCGTTTATATAAAATCACAATTTTTCTACTAATAAATACTTAAGTTTGTAGAAATAAAAAATGTATGCATTTCAGAACCGAAATACCCATATCTAAAAGTAGTAATACAATAGATTATAATTCTAGAGTGGTCTCTCTAGGTTCTTGTTTTGTAGAAAATATGGCGGATAAATTCCAGTATTTTCAATTTCGAAATACAACTAATCCTTTTGGGATAATTTTCAATCCTGTTTCGATTGAGAAAATTATTAAAAAAGTAGTATCTGAAACATTATTCACTGAAAATGATGTTTTTTATCATAACGAAAGCTGGCATTGTTTTGATGTGCATTCTGATCTGAGTAATGAAAGTAAAGTTGAATTATTGGAGTCATTGAATTCGATTCTAAAATCAACCAAAACGCAAATAGAGACCGCTTCTCATGTCATTATTACATACGGAACTTCGTGGGTTTATAAGAATGTGGAGAGCCTTGAAGTTGTAGCCAACTGTCATAAAGTACCTCAAAAACAATTTACCAAAGAGTTGTTGTCTATTGCCGTGATTAAGAAAAGTATTGAAAATACAATACAATTAATTGCTTCGGTTAATCCAAAAGCAAATTTCATTTTTACCGTTTCCCCTGTTAGACACATCAAAGACGGTTTTGTCGAAAACCAGTTAAGCAAATCACATTTAATAGCTGCGATTCACAGTGTATTAAACACTGAACACGGAACACTGCAAACTGAATATTTCCCTAGTTATGAAATTATGATGGACGAACTCCGTGATTATCGTTTTTATGCTGAGGATATGTTGCATCCAAGCCAAGCCGCAATAGATTATATTTGGCAACGTTTCAAGGATACTACTATTTCCGAAACCGCTTTTTCTACTATGGAGGAAGTTCAAAATATTCAAAAAAGTTTGTCTCATAGACCATTTAACCCTAAATCAGAAAGTCACTTGAAATTCGAAGAAAAACTCAAGTCTAAAATCACTAAATTGCTTTCTCAATATTCATTTATGAAGTTTTAATTATGTTCAAAAGATTTATTGTTTTTTTCGCGTTGATAGCTGCAGTTGCGTTATCATTCAAATATTGTGAGTTTAAAAAAGAGGATGATTCAACAAGTATTGATGGCACAGGCTTGATACAGCAACAAATACTTAATGTAGGCAAACTAGTCGTAACCGAAGGGCATTTCTCTGAAGTGATTACATATAAAAATCAAGAAAAATACTTGATGGGAATGGTGTCTTTCGATAAAAAAGCATTAATTGTCGTTAATGCTGATGTGACTGTTGCGTATGATTTACATTTAATGAAATACGATATTGATGAGAAAAATAAAGTTATTACAATAATCTATATTCCTGAAGAAGAAATTAAAATTAATCCTGATATTAAATTTTATGATGTGGAACAAAGCAAACTGAATCCTTTCACGGGAGATGATTATAATAAAATAAACAAATCAGTTAAAGCAAGTTTGACTAAGAAAATCCAGAAATCCACTTTAAAATCGAATGCTCAAAATAGATTGATAAGTGAGTTGTCTAAATTGTTAATTACAACTAATAGTTTAGGCTGGACTTTAAAATATAAAGGGAATGTCATTGAATCCGAAAAGGATTTCAATCAGAAAGTGAAATTGTAACTTTAAATAAAAAGGCTGTCTTTATTACAAAGACAGCCTTTCATTTTTTATATAGAATTGTTTATGCTTTTTGTGTGTCTAAAATCAACTCCAGTCCACCGCTAATTAAATGAGCTACTTCAGGTCTTTTTATTTTTAGACTTTCAAGATGTGATAATGCTTTTTCTAAAAGTTGAGGTTCGTTTCTGTCTTTCAAGAGCT
Source organism: Flavobacterium sp. K5-23 (assembly GCF_023278045.1). Classification (NCBI taxonomy): domain Bacteria; kingdom Pseudomonadati; phylum Bacteroidota; class Flavobacteriia; order Flavobacteriales; family Flavobacteriaceae; genus Flavobacterium; species Flavobacterium sp. K5-23. The sequence goes on along the minus strand of NZ_CP056783.1, from coordinate 158,441 downwards.
CAGTGATTTCAACGGACAGTAACCAGTCATTAGGATGCTCTGATTGTAGTTTATTGAAAATAGAAGCTAATGATGTGTCCATATCTTTTGACTCTCTTATGGCACGAACTTCCAAGTATAGTTTCTCTAATTCATCACGTTCTTTAGTGTGAGTTGCTTTAATGGTTTTGCTAGATGGCATATGCGAGATCAAATCAAAACTATTCATGTCAGCAGGGCCAGAAAAAGCCGAAACCACTTTTTTTCCAACTGCCATGTCGTATACTCCCCATTCCGGTTGAAACAAAATAGTTTCTCCGTGAGTCACTGTACAATTTTTGAAACGAATAAGGATAATTTCTCCTTGTAAATTTCTGGAACCAGTAATGATTTCCCCTTCTACCGTTATGCCGCCTTCAAATTCAAGTTTTACCTTTTTAGATTCCAGGATGTCATAAGCATTTAAGTCTTTCGGACTCATTTCCTCAATGGCAAGATTGATTCCTTTTAGTCTTCCTATTGGGCTTCCAAAACCTTCTAAATGAGAAGTCGTTCCGTGACCTACTAGCTCTTTTTCACGAGAAGCCAAAGCCGTTTTTCCAGTAGTTTGTATGTAAATTGGTTTGCCTTCATAAGCGATTACATTGGTGAAAACACCTGAAATTTGCAAACCAGTACTCAATTCAATAGTTCCCAATGCAGTAGAGTTGATCAATTTTTCTATTCCTGATAAACCTCCTGTGCGTAAGGCCATTTTATTGGCAAACTCTTCTAGAACCAAATTCAAATAGGCAAAAGTAGGAGTGACATACAACTGCGGTTGCAGTTTTGTAATATCGAAACTCTGATAGGCTGCCGAAATATCATAAGGTATTTTCTTTACGTTTTCTGTCATACACCAAGCGCTTTCGCCAATGGAGGATAACAAACCAGCGCCATAAATTTTTGGGTCTTCCACCCTTCCTATCAGTCCGTATTCCACGGTCCACCAGTGCAGGTTTCTTATTTGTGCCATTTCTGACAGTTCACCCATATTGTTTTGTAAATCTTCCACCGCTTTTTCAGCTTCGTCGATAGTCGCTTGCGGAGTGCCTTCGGCTTCTTTCACGATCGAAAGCAAACGGATCGCTTCATACATTTGATAATCCTTGTCCGAAGAAATCGCTTTACAACCTATTTCTCCAAAACGGCGTAAATATTCCGCATATTCCGGATTAGCAATAATAGGCGCGTGTCCAGCACCTTCGTGAATAATATCCGGTGCGGGCGTGTATTCTATATGTTCTAGCTGACGAATGTCAGACGCAATAACGAGTACATTGTATGCTTGAAACTCCATAAAAGCGTTAGGCGGAATAAATCCATCCACAGCCACGGCAGCCCAACCAATTTCCGTAAGAATACGGTTCATACCGTACATACTTGGAATATTGTCAATTTCAATCCCCGTTTTCTTCAATCCTTCTAGGTAAGAACTATGCGCCACTTTCGATAGATAATCCACGTTTTTACGCATCACATAACGCCAAACCGCTTGGTTAATAGGAGTGTAGTCGCTATAATCCTGAGGCTTAATAAATTGCTTCAAGTGTTTAGGCAAACGGTCTAATAATGGATTAGTTTCAATAGTTGCATTCATGTCGAAAACGTTGTAGTTAAGTTGTAAAAGTACGAATTCTGGGAGCTATTTCCCGTTTTTCATTGCAAGTTTTTTTGAACCCCTTTGTTTTTCTAAAGTTCCCGCAGGAGCTAATAAAAAGGGGTATTCCTAATTTCTCCCTTTCCTTTGGAGAGGGTTGGGGAGAGGAGTCACTCTGCGGCAACAACAAAAACCAAAAGGGTTTCTGTAAAAAGCTTTTCATTTCACTCGGGGCTAGGGGTGGTGGGGTTTAATTTGAGATTTGGTAATTCAAGATGATTTTGATTTAGCCTGTCATCCTATGTCCTATGTTTGCATGAACTAAGAAAAGATGAAAATAGATTAATGCAAACCGTGTTGCAAACGCTACGATTGTGCTATAAATTAAGACAGGCACTCGTTACAAACGAGAGCCAGTGGGGGGATGGGTTTTATTTTTTTGTGTTTTTCCGTAAGCTATATTTATCAACTTCAGAATAATGAATAGCGTGATCTTGTCTAATATCTCTTATTTGTTTTTTTATGTTTTCATGTGTTTTAGTATCAAAGTCAAAATCACTTAGAATAATCAAATCATTATATTGCTCTCTTAGCCATTTATATTTCTCAAAAACATCTGAATTCTCGAAGCTCGAATCTAACCCGTTTACTATCACATTACGAATATTTTTCAAACTTGAAATCATATTTTCATTAGTCATTTCTTCCCAACTGTCTATTACTTGGTAATAAATCATTTGGTGAAAACCTATGCAACCATCTTGAAATCTATTTACATATTGATGATATGGATATCTATGTCTTTTTTCTTGAAGTGGATAATTTAATTCTTTTATCAATTTATCCGACAAAACTATTCTTGGGTACTTTGCATTTTTATACCAAACGAAAATATAATATATACCAATTTTGATAATTGGTTTTTTTATGTTATATTTGGACTATATTATAAAAGTAATCATGGCGCATGCAAAAATTTTGGTAATTAAGGAAACCGAAAAAGAAATAAAAAATCTGCTCAAACAATCTATTCCGTTTATTGGTCAACGTTTGAGAGTTCTGCTGATTTTGAAGCAAAACGAAAAAGTAGGGATTTCTAAACGTGAGGTTGCTAAATTAGCTGTGGTTGACCCTAATAGCGTTCAGAATTGGAGGACATTATACCTTAATTCTGGAATTGAGGGTTTGATGAAGCATCAAAAAACAGGTTTTAAGCCGTCGGCTTTTAATGCTATTGAACACAATATGTTGGAAACAAAACTCAACGACCCTCAAAATGGACTTCAAGGCTATGTTGAGCTTAAAGATTGGATTGAAAAAGAATCAGGGAAGACTTTCAATTACAATACGTTGCTTTATTATTGCATCAGGAATTTTAAATCAAGTGTAAAAGTAGCCCGCAAAAGTCACAAAAAGACGAAGATCAGGGAATCTCTTTTAAAAAGACTTCGGACGAATCTGTCAAGAAATAGCACTAAATACGGTGGGTGATTTTGACTCTGTAAACTTGTATTTTCAAGATGAATCGCGTTTTGGTTTGTTCACTCGAAACGGAAAATCAGTTACTGCTATTAGTGTTAAGCCGATTTGTGCTTTCCAACAAGTTTTTAAATCAACTTGGCTTTCTGGAGCTTTTTCGCCCATAACTGGAGACCATTTTCAATTAATACTCCCACATTGCAACGCTGATAATTTTCAAGTTTTTTTAGATAATTTCTCAAAGGAAAATCCGAAAGAACTCAAAATAATGGTGCTGGATAATGGAAGGTTTCATAAGGCAAAAAAATTAATCATTCCTGAAAATATTGTTTTGGTTTTTCTACCACCATATAGTCCAGAACTTAATCCCGCTGAAAAAATGTGGGCAAAATACAAACGAGAATTTTCTAATAAATTTTATAATTCATTGGAAGATGTAGAAGATTTCATTACTAATGTCGTAAAAGCTACAAGCAAAAAAGAGGTAATGAGTATCTGTGGATATAGCTATGTATTTTTAGATAAAATTTGGGCCATATAATACATGTGTTTGGTATTAGTTTCAAGTAAATACGCATCAATTAGACCTTGCCCGAACACAGTTCCATTGTTGTTATGAATAATATTTCCAATCGTTAGTCCACCTCGAAATAGTATTCCTTTTTCCATTAAAACGGAACCAATATACGCTAAGTTGACTATTAATGTCGAAGCCATTTCATTTACATTGTCGTTAACTTTTACTGATATGACAATACTATCTGAAAATGCCGTTGTATTTGTCTTGCCACGGATGTCAAAGTAATCAACGCCTTTTTTTTGCGCGTCTTCTTCTATTTCTACAAATTTTAAGCCCCAATTATCTGATATTTCCCAATCTTTTAAATATTCAAGTACAGAATATAGCAAAGTAATTTTTGCAGTATCATTTTCAGATTGTTTAACTATTTCTTTGAAGCCTAAGATATCAATGAAAGCAATTATTCGACGTTCGTATGTTAATTCTTTTGACATCGATTTATCGTTTTTAAAGGTCGTTGTTTTAGCTTTGCTACTAACTTGTATATTGGCGAAAGTAAACTTCGCAAATCTACCCAAATTTGGATGCTTATACGAAGTTCTATTTCTCTTTTTTTATTTTTTAAAAGTAAAATTTATTTACCGAAAAATCTCATAAATTAAATTTTGTTTTAAGCCTGTTTCAAAAGCAGTAACTATTCGTTTAGTAATGTTACGGGAAACCGTAAACACCGTTTTGTGATTACAATTATCTCAGGGTTTACTTTTACAAAGTGAAATACTATTTAAGTATCTATAAATTAATTTACTGAAAATTGTATCTTTACAATATAAAATAAATGGAGATGAATATTGAGGCTCATAAAAACCAGTTGATAAAAAAACTAATAGATGTTCAAGACGAAAAACTCTTGGATAAAATTGACGCTATTTTAAATAGTGATTTCAATGTTGCTCAAAGTATTGACGGTGTGTCTTTGACAAAGTCACAATACATTGCGCATATAGAGTCTATAAGTGAATCGGTTGCTGATGGTGCCGCAACATATACATCTGAGGAAGTTCGAGCTTCTATTTTATCGAAAAAGAAATGACTGTAGTTTGGTCAAAGGAAGCAAAAGATTCCCTTTCTAAAATATATTTGTATATTCTGGATGATAGTCCTCAAAATGCTGAAATGGTTTTAGATAAAATAATAACATTAGCGGAGTCTCTAAATGATTCCCGTTATGAATTTGCAATGGACCCAATTATTAATAAAGAAAGGTTTCGTCATATTAGCATCTGGTCTTACAAGATTATTTATGAGCGAAAACAAGATTCGGTCTTGATTCTTGATATCTTCAATGGAAAGCAAAATCCAAGTCTTTTAAATAAATATTAAAAAAAAATCCGCAACACCACTGTTACGGATTTTAATAATTTTAAAGTAAAACAACTCTTTTTACTCCACTTCAAAAAGTAGCACTTGCGTTTTTTGTTTGTCTGAAAAATTATTATCCGATACAAAAAGCAGCGATTGCTTGCCATTAGCGAGTTTAGGACCAAAAGTCAATCCTTCGATATTATCGATAAAAATACCCAAATCATCCATATTCAGGATCAATTTTTTAGAAGCCAGCGTAATGTTTTGGTCTTGTAAGGAAGTGTTGTTTTTTACATTGGTTGCCTTGGTAAAATCGCATAAATACACTTTTACAGTACAGGCTTGCCTACCTACCGAGTAGGAGCGTTCAACTACTAAAAGTCGGTTTTCGTCATAATATTGTATTGCTGATATTCCGTTGACAGCAAAAGCAGTTTTCGGGTTGGGTTCGTAGGCAATAGGATCCAAAAGATAGCCGTATTGCGCCGTGTTTTTTCTTGATTTCACATCAAATTGATAGATCCGTATCAAGCCCCCTTTTTCCGTTGTTGCTGCTTTGCCGTCTTCGTATAAAGGCTCTTCTACGTTAGCATATAAAGTAGTGTAGTTTTTATCAAATGTAATTCCTTCCAAAACACCATTGCTGCGAGGTCCTTTTTCCTCTTTTTGCATGCTTAGGTTTGCTGGTAAATCAAATTCATTTACAAAGTTACCGTTCAAATCAGATGTTTGAATGGCAGGGTTTTGAATTACCGAAAAATCTTTGGCAACTACACGAGCTCCTTCACTGGCCCAAACCAAACTATTTGTTTTAGGATTGTAACGCATATCTTCAGGATCGATTGAAGATGCTGGTTTTTTCTCCCAATTGCTATATTTTTCTCCAGCTTCATTTTTAAAAAACAAGACGTTCTTAAAAGCGATACTATCTATTTTATTGGAAGCCAAATGAATTTTGGCGGTATAAAAACGGGCATCATTGTATATGGATCTGTCGTCGCTAATTAAATAATACAGGTCGTTTTTAACATCATAATCAATACCTGATAATCCGCCAATTACCGTGTTTTTAAATACCTGATTGAATGGAATTTCAACCGTGTTTACCAATTTAAAAGAGGGAATTGTTTTTGCTGTTTCGGTAGTTTTTAAACCTGAACACGATAGTAAGGCAAGCGGTAAAAAAGCCAGTAATAATAATTTGCGCATGGAGTAAGTTATTTTGGATTTAAAAGATCCCCTTTTTGTTCTGCATTTCTAAAATAGTCAATTTTGTAATTGAACATTTCCGCCATATTCTTGGCTCGTAATTTTGCTTCGTCTGCAATAGGGCCCGTGAACAATCCATCTACTGTTTCGGTAAAAATTTCCATCCAGCGGTCAAAATGTTCTTTGGCAACCGGTAATTGTTTGTGTGGAGGAAAAGGACTTCCTGAATAGGAGTGTACTTCCAGTAAGATGGTTTGCCAAAAGCGGTACATTTTTTCCAAGTGTTCTGGCCAGCGATTCGCTATTTTCTCATTAAAAATAGGACCAATGAATTCATCTATTTGAACTTTCGAATAAAAGCCATCTACCAGTAATTTTATGTCTTCTAGGGTTGTAATGTCTGTACGTACTGTCATAATATAGGTATAAAAAAAGCCTACACAAAGGTAGGCTATTATATAGAAATAATGTTTTACTATTTAGATTTTGGAGGGTACAATTCTAATATTTTAGCAACATATTCGTTAATTTGTTTTTCTTTATTATCACGGTTTTCAGATAGATAACCAATTCCTTCCCCTTCCCAAACTAATTCTTTTTTCTTGGCGTCAATTAAATCAATGAATAAGGTGCCTTCAGTTGAAGAGGTAACATAAGATTGACCGCCCCAAAGGTATGGGTTCCAACCCCAACCCCAACCATAACCCCATCCTGCGTTGAATTGGTTAACGTCGAGTCTTTCTCTTTCTTTGGTCATTATGTTTACCAATAAATCTGGATTTTCGCTTTTGCTCATTCCTTTTTTACTAAGTTCGGCATCTATGGCTCGAAGAATTCGTTTTTTGTCTAGTTCGGATATTTGAACTTTATCAATTCCTTGTTTATGAAAAGCATAGGTTTTGTATTGACTAAAATCTACGTTTTTATCATAGTCAGAATATACTCTTACTGAGCTGCAAGAACTAAGTAGAAAGATTATAAGTACCGGGAGTAATTTAATTGCTTTCATAGTGTAGTTGTTTAATTACTAAATACATATTAAAGATACGCTCAATTTCTTAAAAATCCAATAAACTGTCTGAAACTAAATTAGGAAGTGTGACTTTCAATAAAGGTTGTGACTCCATTGCTCTTTTAATTGCAAAAATAGCGCCTTCATTTCTAGCCCAACTTCTTCTTGATATTCCGTTATTGACATCCCAGAAAAGCATTGATTCTAAGCGTCTTGATGCTTCTTTAGATCCATCAAGAACCATACCGAAACCACCATTAATTACTTCTCCCCATCCTACACCGCCTCCATTGTGGATAGACACCCAGGTTGCCCCACGGAAACTATCCCCAATCACGTTTTGAATCGCCATGTCGGCTGTAAAACGGGATCCGTCATAAATGTTAGACGTTTCTCTATAAGGAGAATCTGTACCTGATACATCATGATGATCACGACCTAGAACTACTGTTCCTATATCACCTTTGGCTATAGCCTGATTAAAAGCTTCTGCAATTTTTACACGACCTTCAGCATCAGCATAAAGAATTCGAGCTTGTGAACCTACAACGAGTTTGTTTTCTTGAGCTCCTTTGATCCATTGGATGTTATCCTGCATTTGTTGCTGAATTTCAATAGGTGCTGTTTTTGCCATTTCTTCCAAAACTTGACAAGCTATGTTATCTGTTTTTTGAAGGTCTTCCGGGTTACCGGAAGCACAAACCCATCTGAATGGACCAAAACCATAATCAAAACACATAGGTCCCATAATATCCTGAACATAACTTGGGTACCTGAAATCTATTCCGTTAGGAGCCATAATATCTGCACCAGCACGTGATGCTTCCAGTAAGAAAGCATTTCCGTAATCAAAGAAATAAGTTCCTTTCGCCGTGTGTTTATTGATGGCTTCGGTATGTCTGCGTAATGTTTCCTGTACTTTTTCCTTGAATAATTCGGGGTTATTGGCCATCATTACATTAGCCTCTTCAAAAGGAATGTCGACTGGATAGTATCCTCCAGCCCAAGGATTGTGTAATGAGGTCTGGTCAGAACCTAGATCGATATGGATGTTTTCAGTGTCGAATTTCTCCCATACATCAACAATGTTACCCAGGTAAGCGATCGATATCACTTCTTTATTGGCTTTCGCCAAAGCGACTCTTTTTACTAATAAATCCAAATCTTCAATCACTTCATTAACCCAACCTTGACTGTGGCGAATGTGTGTGATTTTTGGGTTTACTTCGGCGCAAACCGTGATGCAACCTGCAATATTACCTGCTTTTGGTTGTGCACCACTCATACCACCCAGTCCTGAAGTGACAAATAAGCCTGACTCAGTACTACGTTTTATTTTACGGAAACCATTTAGAACGGTAATAGTTGTTCCATGGACAATACCTTGTGGTCCAATATACATATAACTACCTGCAGTCATCTGTCCGTATTGAGACACTCCCAAAGCATTCATTTTCTCCCAGTCATCCGGTTTAGAATAATTTGGGATTACCATTCCGTTTGTCACTACTACTCTTGGCGCCTCTTTATGAGAAGGGAATAATCCCATTGGGTGACCGGAATACATAGTCAATGTTTGCTCATCAGTCATTTCCGATAAGTATTTCATCGTCAATAGGTATTGAGCCCAGTTTTGAAAAACTGCTCCATTACCACCATAAGTAATTAGCTCATGAGGATGTTGCGCCACTGCATAATCCAGATTGTTCTGGATCATTAACATAATGGCTTTTGCTTGTTCGCATTTTCCAGGATATTCCTGAATAGGGCGGGCGCGCATTTCATATTCCGGACGCAAACGGTACATGTAAATCCGACCGTAAGTTTCCAGTTCTTCTTTAAATTCTGTGATTAATTCAGCGTGATGTTGTGGCTCAAAATAACGCAACGCATTTTTTAAGGCCAGTTTTTTTTCGTCGGCTGATAATATTTCTTTACGTTTTGGAGCGTGATTGATGTCTACCTCATACGGTTTTGGTTGAGGTAATATAGTTGGTATTCCTTGTTGGATTTGTTCTTGAAAAGTCATTTCGAATGTAGTTTCGTTAATTGGTATAAGGGATTGAATATTAAATGAGTCAAGGAAAACAATTGCTTCCTCAGACAAATAGATAGGACAATGCCACTATGGATAACGTATATCCGATCGATGGTAGGATTTGTATATTTTAACCCTATACTTTAATGATTGATTGTCCATTTTTATTGGTTAGTTTTTTTGTGACTGAATACTAATTTGCTGAATATTGCAGTCTAAACATTGAATGCTTATTGTTTTTTGAAATCACCTGTTTTTTTATCATAACCATATGGACAATGACGGCAGCCACTTTTGCAACAATAGCCTCTTTTTAGGTGGTGTTTTTCCGTAAAACATTTATATCCTTCGGGAGTGTAATAAAAATCTTCACCCTCGATTAATTTTTTGTTATCATTTGGCTCAGCCATAAATCAGTTTTATTCAGTTCTAAAATCATTTTCAGGAAGTTTTTTCTTCAAATGGAATGATTTTATCCTTACAAATTTATAAATTTTAAAACGAATGCGTCTATTTGTTTTTAACTATTTAATCACGAATGGGTATTGTGTGAATTAGGGTTGCTTTAAACTAAAAAAAAAAGCATCCGCAATTGCGGATGCTTTTTTATAAAATGTATTTGTACACTTAGAAAATTATTTTTTTGGTAACCACCGCTTCATTTTCAAGTGTGATTTTTAGTATCAAACCTGCAGTCGTTTTGTTTAAACGATTCAAGGTAAATTGCAAAGTATTCACCTTTTTATAACTGTCAATTTTTCTGCCTAATAAATCATATACAACAATATTTTTTATCGGCTGGTTATATGATTGAACCGTCACGTTTTGATTAATAATCACATTTACTTCATTGGCTTTAGATAAATTAAAGGGATCGGTTCCTAATGTTTTGTCAGTGTAACGAAGTGTAAATCGTTCGTTAAAATCACCTTTTTCTGTGTTGAAAACATACGGTTTTTCTTTTAAATTATGAATTACAGACAGTTCTTTATCTTCTAAATAGATGTTTTGAGTGTCAAAAAGCCCGTCAATATGATCAACTCTAATCGAAAGTTCCCCTGAAATTTCGGAATTATAACCTAATTGAACCTGATCATTTTCATCAAACGGTAACGCTCGTCCTTGAATAGTTAGATTCACATCCGGTATAATAGAGTAGAAACTAACATCATTTCCGCCTAACAATTCCCCATCATAACTTCGATCACGATCTTGCGTGGCACCCGGAACATAACCCACTAATATTTGGCTAAAGGCTCCGGAATTATTGGTTAGGTTCAACCAAATTCTATGTTTCTCTTCGCTGGCTTCGGTGTTTATTTCCGTGTTTTTATTAGTCTTATTGTTGTTTGCTTGTTTGAAAAATTGACTGTTGTCATAAGTAGCTCCAGTAGAAATGTTGCGACGCATATTGTTTTTGAAAATGGCATTGTTTCCACTTGGAGCTGTAGCTAAACTTAGTGTCAAAAAAGATTGTCCCGAAGCAATAAAACCATTGGGGGTTACACCTCCGCTTTGAGCAGCTGCTGTTGCCGTTCCTCCTGTTTTGTTCCAAGCGGCGTAATCTTCATCTGTGTAGTTATAGACAAAATCTCCATAAAAAGGATCGGGTGTGGTATTAAGCGGAATCGTAATGTGAGTCCAGAAATAGATGGTTCCATCAAGCAATGCGGCATTAGTTGCATTATCCAAGAAGGTGGCTGCGCTTATTGCCGAAGGATAAGGATTTCCCAACAAATTCCATTTATCATCCGTTTCGAGTGCTCCCATAGCTCCATAAGTTATCGGGACAGTAACATCTCCGTTGTTTGGCGTACCAATGAAATTAGCGGTTTGAAGAGATTTTGTACCACTTATATTAAAGTTCTGTGGCGCTCTAACAATGTAGCCTATTCCAGGTTCCATTTTAGTGGCAGTGCTTTCGTATTTCCAGTTGCCACTGGCTCCGCCAATGGAAGGGGTCCAACTGAAGTATTTGTCGGACAAAGTCAATGGGGATAAATGCCACAATGTAAAGTTGGACGCTGCCGTTAGTGGAGAACTCCAATAGGTAAAGTCGTACCGATTCATAGGTTGGGTAATTCTTTCGACATTGACAATTCCGGTATTGACGGTATTGTTCTTTTGAACTAAACTGGCATTGTTTCTCACGTTGAAAGTTGCTTTATCTTCAACAATTATATTATCAGTAACTGTAAGGTTTTTGTCAGATTGTAATTCTAGATTTCCTGTTGCTTTTACAGCTACTGTTTTGGCTTCAGCATCAGGAGAATTCATGATTTTTGAAGTAGTTCCTGACGGTATAATTACACAAGTACTAGGTGTAGGAATTCCTGTAGGAAGCCAATTGCTTGCTTTGTTCCAGTCATTATCTGTATCTCCTTTCCAAACTTTTGTAGTGTTGGTTACGTTAATAGTTGTGCTAATCGGACAGTTATTTGACAAGGTTGCCGTAGCAGTAAATGAGTAAGTAGTTAATTCTAATTGAGGTAACGTTGGTTTAACCCATATTTTAAGCACAGGTCCACCTAGGTATTCAGTTCCTGGTGTGCATAGAGCAGTCGTAAATGCCACAGGTGTTGGAGATCCAGATAAAACAAAGTTAGGATTGCTTAACGGTTTGTCTCCATACAGTTCAACATCATCTACAGCAACACCATCAGCTAAATAACCAGTACCTGAAGCCCAAGAGTGGTGTTTTATTCTTATTTTTATGGCTGCTTGATTGTTAAATGCAGCTGGTAGACTGTAAATTGGTAATGTCGCAAAACGTGATCCAATTCCAGTATCAGATGTAATTGTTGCCAATGTAGTTACGTTTACCCAATTGTTATAAGTTGCTTCAATAGTAACATATTCAGGATTTGGGTCAGTAGTTGCCGCTGGGCTAATATGGGTTCCATCAGCCCAGTATCTTGAATAATATAATTTCAATTTCAATTTTAAATTCGTCACACCTGTTCCTGGAACGGCGTTTGAGGTTAACGAATTTTGAATAGAAGCATTAGGATATGGATTAGAATCGGATTTTGTCATTACGAATTTATTAACACCAAATCCAGAAGAAAGTGCAGGAAACCAAGTATTTCCGTCTGTTGAGTTTGGAACATAGGTACTTGTTTTGTTAGTCCATGATCTTGACCCTTTTCCAGCATCTGAACTTGCATCGTTATTGATATTACTGAATACTCCTAAAGCACCCCCTTCAAAATCTTCATTTATTAAATGGTATCGTTCGTCCCCTCCAGCTGCGGATAAATCGATAATACTACCTTCACCACATACTGTTGGCGTTGCGTTTGAAACGGTTAGTGTTGTTATAGGTTTTACTGTTGCAGTTATTTGTGTTCTCGCTACAGATTCGCAGGCGCCATTAAATGAAGTTACCCAATACGTTGTTGTTGTTGCAATAGGCGACGTTTTCCAGTTACCAGTAGCCGTTGTTGCAAGAAGATTCCCCTCAAATTCACTGTCATACCAGTTGTATCCAATAGCTCCTATTCCGGATGCTGCTAAATTAACTGTATCCGTACCACAGGTAAAGTTTGGAGTTATACTTGTAATTTTCGATGCACAACTGGAAATTACGGTGAATAAATAATCTTCTGCTTCTCCATAATACTTAGCGCTTCCTGGTGAACCAAAATTTTCACATGGGTTAAAGTCGAAACCATAATTTTCAACCCAAGCTTTTGTAGGAGGGCCATAATAAGTTTCCCCATTGTTTACTCTAATTCTAATTCTATAATCTCCGGGTGTTTGCCCAGCAGGAATAACAAAACCAAAAGTTTGAGTTTGACCTACCCAGCCCTGTATGTTGTAGACTTCTTCTCCTGCATCCACAAAATCACCATCGTTATTCCAGTCTACCCAGGCTTTCCATGTTCCACGTCCCATTACTGTTCCGTCACAAGTAGACACAATGTTGATTCCTTCTCCGGCTGCTTGTTTCGCTTTGCTAGGGAGAGCAGCGAAATCTTGGTATCCAATAGATGCAAGAGTATTGTATGTTGAGTTATTTACTCCAGGATCACTTAACGTTCCTATAATGTTAACTTGTGAAATGTAAAGACTGCTACCTCCATTGGTAGTAGTAGGTTTGCAATAAGATAATGAAACTGTTAATGTGGCTGTACTTGAAACTACCGAAGTACCACAACTATTAGTTCCGCTGGCTCTGTATTTATAATTGTTCATGCCAATAGAAGCATTTGTAATGTTTAAAGTAGCTGCAGTAGCATTTGTATATACTCCTCCGTTAGATACAGTTGACCATATTGTGCCTCCATTGGTACTTACTTCCCATGTGTAACTTGTAGGGCTGTTTGAAGCAGCAACTGTGAATGAAGTGTTTGTCCCAGCCGGAACAGCGGCATTGTTTGGGTTTGTTGTTATGGCAGGCGTTGTTGTAATTGTTAAGGCTACTGGATTAGAGGTAATGGTACATGATGCTGCATTACCTACAATAACATCAAAGTTGCCGGCATCGACTGCTGCTGGATTCGTTATGGTAAGGGTGGCTGTGTTTGCATTGCTGTAAAGAGCACCATTCGTTAAATTTACGGTATTTCTTCTCCATTGGTATGTCGTGGCTCCTGTTGTAGCAACAGTAAATGTCCCTGATCCATTCGTACAAATAGATCTTGCAGCAGGTTGAGTGGTAATGATAGGTAATGGATTTACTGTAAAAGTGGACGTACTTGTGACTGGACCCCCAGGTGTTGTAACAGAAACCGTACCGGTGGTTCCAGTTCCTATTGTTGCAACTAATACGGTACCTGAATTTGATATTATTGAGGAAACGGCTGTGCCGCCAATTTTTACATTAGCTACTGTTGCCCCTGATAAATTGGTTCCGTTAATAGTGATATTTGTGCCTATACAACCGCTGGTAGAGCCTAAGCTGGTAATTGTTGGGGGTGCTGCTGCCGGGGTATAAGTTAATGAGACATCATCAATAGCTCCATAACCTATAGGAGTAACAGCGTCTGATTTAAATGTGAAAATTAAATTTGTTGTCGTTCCGGATAAAGTGTTTGGGAAGGTAATATTTTGAGTAGTAAAAGATGAGACACTAACATTTGGATATGGGCCAAATTGCAAAGTTCCTCCAGGGAAACTCCCGCTAGATGGAGTGGTGTTATCTGTGTAAACCGTTATGTAGTCATAATAAATAGGGTTTATAAAATCGGATACTGCTTGTTTGTACTTAAAGCTAAGCTGGATATTTGTCGCTCCTGCAGGGATGGTTATCGAACGGTATAAATGGACCGTTCTTGTACTACCATCTGAGCCAACAGTGGTTGCGCTGTTTCCAATAAAAGCACATCTATTTCCAGTATATCCTGTTTGTCCCGTACCTACATACCAGTTCCTGTTTGATCCGGTGTCTGCTGTCCATCCATTTGCTACAAATGTGGTTCCTGTTTCAAAACCTCCATCTCCTGCAGGATCAATTAATAACGTCTGGGCAACGGTTGTGTTTCCTGTAATAAACAACATCATAAACAAGCTAAAAAAAGCAATTATGGACTGGAAGTTATAGTATTTCTTTTTTGAAGTCTCTGAATGAGCCAAAAAAGCGGTTTGTGTTTTAAAATTATGAGAATCAGTATTCTTGGAGAAGTAATTTTGAGCCATAAATTCTTAGTGTAAATTTTGCAGCAAAAATATATTTTTTTTAATATTTATTCACTTTTTTCCTTATAAATGTTATAATTATATTGTATTTTTTTATCAGTATGTTTGTTGAAAATGAATGTTTTATGTGATTTCGTTGGTTATGTTCTAATAATGAGCGGTTTACGGAGTCTGTTTTTGTTTATTTTTTAATAAATTGTTTTATTGAAAAAAAATACTATTTTGTATGTGTCTGTAATTAGGTGGTTTGTGTTTGTTTTTAGTTTTTAAATTTCAATTTTTGTTAGATTTTGAACAAACTTTTTTAAATTTTTATTTATAATGTTATTAATAGTTGTTAAATATTTGATTCCAAGGGGATTTCGTGGATTGACTCTCTTTCCTTTTGTGCTAATTAGGTACAAAGTGGATACAAAAAACCTTGTTTTTTTAAATCACGAAAAAATTCATCTTCGTCAGCAAATGGAATTGTTAATTATTCCTTTTTTTATTTGGTATGTGTTTGAGTATTTGTTTCGTTTGGTACAATATCGAAATAGAAATTTAGCCTACAGAAACATCAGTTTTGAAAGGGAGGCTTATGCAAATGAAACTAATCTGGATTATTTAAAAAACAGATCTATTTTTAGATTTGTAAAATATTTGTAATTGAGAGTATAATTAGTTTTTAATGGTTTGAAATATTTTTTATGACTGTCTGCATCGTTTACCAAAAAACTTAGGAAAATTTGTTGAATGAATAGCACGCAGATTCGGCAGATTTTTACAGATTTCAATTAAACAAGTCTAATTCAATGAAAAGAAAACTTGGTGCGAGACACGGATAGTCATAATTATTTTTATTAGCGTCTGATTTATTACAACATTAGTTGTCAATCAATTGGTTTTTTAAAGCTTAATTATTTATTGTGATGTAAGGATTCATTTATGTTTTAATAAATGGTTGTTCTAAAGGTCTGTTTTAGGGTATTGAAAAGCTTTTTATATTGTAGGAAAAAATGCAAGTAAAATTCAAAAAGATGTAGTTTGCCGATAAAATGTGTATTTAATGGATATAAATGAAAGTATGGAACTTTCTTTTTTTGTAATTTTGATTAAATGAAAATGGTAGATTTTTTAGTAAATCCATACTCTGGAATTAGTAGAAAAATTTGTTTTCAAATTAATTTAAATTACAATCCTATGAACACAAAACTACTTAAACGATTATTTTTATTTGCAGTTTGTTTTTACTTTCAAAACCAAATAAACGCCCAAATGTATGTAAGTGCAAATAGTTATGTGTATGCAAACAATGCCGCTGTTTATATTGGACAGGAATTAGAGTTAAATGCCGCTAGCAGTAAATTTTATTTGAGAAATGAATCTCAATTACTGCAAGGTACTACAGGGGCAAGTGCTAATAAAGGAATTGGTGATTTGTCTGTATTTCAAGAAGGAAGTGCTGATAATTTCGAATACAATTATTGGTGTTCCCCAGTAGGTGGGAATGTAGCATCAGCTGGGAATTCTCCTTTTGGAATAAGTCAATTAAAGGATATTGTTGATGTTACAAACAGTAATAATCCTGTTATTTTGCCTTCGAACAATTATAATGGAACTTCTTCTCCATTAGCGATAGCTCCTTATTGGATCTGGAAACTGCCTTCAACTTCTAATACGCAATGGGTGTCTGTAGGATCAGCATCTACAATAAATGCTGGGGAAGGATTTACAATGAAAGGGACTTCAGGGACAAATGCAACTACGGTTAATAGTGTTCAAAATAATTCAGGCAGTAAACAAAGATATGATTTTAGAGGAAAACCTAATGATGGCACTATTTCTATTCCTGTTGCTTTTGAAGAGTTAATACTAACAGGTAACCCTTATCCATCAGCGATTGATTTATCAGCTTTTTTAACAAATGCTGTAAATTCTACAGGTATCGCATATTTCTGGGAACAAGACAAAACAACTGATTCTCATTACATTGCAGATTATCGAGGAGGATATGGAGCTTTTTCACCAGCAGGCGGGGGTAATGGGGTGTATACCCCAGCTACTTTTTATTCCTACGATGGTTCCGGTAATGAAGTAGTAGCAACGGGTACAGGTGCTATTTATGAAAGACGTTTTTCGCCTGTAGGACAGGGATTTATGATTGAAGGGACTGCTAATGGAACCGTAGAAATGAAAAATAGTTATCGCGTATTTGTTAAAGAAGGCGCTGATATATATACTCAATTTGCAAAGAATGCCAATAGTTCAAAAACGGCTAGTAAGTCAGGGTATATGGATGCAATTGCGGGTATTTCAGGATTTGATTATACGACTGTGAGTACTGATCCTGTGCCTCAAATAAGATTCAATACCTTGTTAAATGATAATGGGGTTCGACAAATGGTATTGGCATTTGTGCCAGGAGCTACTGATGGTGTTGATCGTGCAATGGATGCTTCATCTACAAGCGATGATGCTCCTGCTGATGTTTATTTTGTTATTGATAATACAGAATTTGTAATAAACGCTTTGAAATTTGACATAAATAAAAAAATTGCAATAGGGTTTAAAAATACAAATCAAGCCAGTTTTAAAATTACAGTTAAGAATATTGAGAATTTCTCAGAAGCAGAAAACGTCTTTCTTCACGATAAAACAGCGGATGTATATTATGATATAAAAAATAGTTTTCACGAATTAATATTAGAACCAGGAGTAAATAATACCCAGTTTGAAATTACTTTTAAAAACAACACTACTTTAGGACTTGATGATGTGGTTAATAAAGAATTTATGGTGTTTCAAAATAATTCAACAAAAAATTTGACTATTAACAACCCTTTGCAAAAAGATCTTGAAAGTTGTTCTTTATATGATGTTGCCGGAAAAATGATTTTTACAAAGAAAAATTTGGGATCAGATGTTAACTATAGTTTTTCAACTTCAAATCTAAGTGATGGAATCTATATCGTCAAGTTAATTACAAATGAAAAAATTGAAACAGGACAGAAAATAATTGTTAGAAATTAGTTGGTTAATAGATGTTAAATAAGAAACACAATCAATAGGGATTGTGTTTTTTTGTTTATAAATTTTACCTTTGCCAAAAACAAATTCGATTTGAATCAGCAATTAGTAATTCCGTTTCCGAATTCAATATCCGTACACATTAAGCGGGAGGATTTAATTCATCCATTTGTTTCGGGAAACAAGTTCAGAAAACTAAAATACAATTTGCTTCAGGCCAAAGAAGAAAAGGCGGTGACGCTGCTCACTTTTGGAGGTGCTTATTCGAATCATATTGCTGCCGTTGCTTTTGCAGGAAAAGAAAATGGTTTCAAAACCATTGGGATTATCCGCGGGGACGAATTGCGAGATAAAATCGTGGGAAACCCCACATTAGAGTTTGCCCAAAGTTGTGGAATGCAACTGGAATTTGTAAGCAGGGAAGAATACCGTTTAAAAAATGAAATTCCTTTTTTGGAAAACATAAAAGAAAAATACGGTGATTTTTATCTTATCCCTGAGGGAGGTACAAATGAGTTAGCAGTGAAAGGCTGTCAGGAGATTCTAACTGAGAAAGATTCTCAATTCGACTATATTTGTTGCGCAGTAGGAACTGGAGGTACCATTTCGGGAATTATTAATAGCGCACTGCCGCATCAGAAAGTTTTAGGATTTCCTGCCTTAAAAGGGGATTTTCTAAAAGATGAAATTCGTATTTTTGCTCAAAATGAGAATTGGGAGTTACTAACTGATTATCATTTTGGAGGATACGGAAAAATAAATCAGGATTTAATTGCGTTTATAAACCAGTTTTATGCTGAAAATCAAATCCCATTGGATCCCATTTATACTGGAAAGATGGTTTTTGGCGTTATAGATTTAATAAACAAAAACTATTTTCCGCCCCATTCTAAAATTTTGCTTATTCACACAGGTGGAATTCAAGGAATTCAGGGAATGAATTTGAAATTGAAAAACAAAAAATTACCAACAATAAATATATATGTTTAAAAAAACACTACTACTTTTAATACTGCTGACTTTAATAAGTTGCAATGTCACAAAACCAGTTATTGTGACCACTAAAGCAGCGCCTACAAAAGTTAAAAAAATTGCGGTACGAACTTCCAAAAAGAAAACTAGCACAAAAGTAATTGTAAGCCAAAAACCAACACAAAAATCGAATAAAAGAGAAGATGAAGTCATTGAGTCCACTTCTCGAACGATAGTTGGAAATGATATAGTAAGTAATTATGTATATCAGTACAAGGATATTGCCATGAGTAATATGAAAAGTTATGGTATTCCAGCAAGTATCATTCTGGCCCAAGGAATATTAGAGTCGGGTGCAGGAAGAGGGGATTTAGCCAAAAATGCCAACAACCATTTTGGAATTAAATGCCACGCGGACTGGACGGGTGAAAGTGTTAGACATGATGATGATGCCAGACAGGAATGTTTTAGGAAATACAGTGAGTCAGCTGACTCATTTAAAGATCATGCTTTGTTTTTAACAGGTAGAGGCAGGTATTCCAGTTTGTTTGATTTGGCCAAAGATGATTATCAGGCTTGGGCAAAAGGGCTAAGAAAAGCTGGGTATGCCACTGATCCACGATACCCTGAAAAATTAATCTCCTATATAGAACGATACGATTTGGGACAATATGACGCTCAGGTTTTAGGGACAAATTATCTTCCATTAGAAAACAAAGCTATTAAAGTTACCAGTGTAGATAGTTATAATGGTTCTTTATATGAAGTCCAAAAAGGAGACACTTTATACTCCATTTCTAAAAAATTCAATGTTATGGTGGATGACTTAAAGCTAAAAAACAAGCTAACGGAAAATATTCTTTCTATTGGGCAGAGACTGATAGTGAATTAAGAAACTCTAAACTTTAGATTATGCACAAGAAGTATTTGTGCGGGATCTTAACCTAATGATATAAACAATTCAAAAGCATAAATAAATAATGTTATATAAAAGAAGTAGTCAGCTTTTTGCTGAAGCAGAAAAAGTAATACCAGGAGGAGTAAATTCACCAGTAAGAGCATTCAAAGGAGTAGGTGGAACGCCTATTTTTGCAAAAAGCGCCAAAGGAGCTTATTTGTATGATGAGGACGGAAACCGTTTAATTGATTACATCAATTCATGGGGGCCAATGATTTTAGGGCACGCTTTTGAACCAGTTGTTCAGGCGGTTATTGAAAAAGCTAAACTGGGAACATCTTTTGGAATGCCAACAGAATTAGAAACTCAAATTGCAGCTTTGGCTGTTTCAATGGTTCCTAATATTGATAAAATTAGATTTGTAAATTCAGGTACCGAAGCCTGTATGAGTGCGGTAAGATTAGCACGCGGATTTACAAAAAGAGATAAAATAATAAAATTTGCAGGATGCTACCACGGTCATTCTGACTCGTTTTTAATACAAGCGGGAAGTGGTTTGAGTACTTTTGGAGTGCCTAATAGCCCAGGTGTTACTGCGGGAACAGCTAAGGACACCTTGCTTGCAAATTACAATGATATTGAGAATGTAAGAAGCTTATTCGAAGCAAATAAAAACGAGATTGCAGCTATTATTATTGAGCCTGTCGCGGGTAATATGGGATGTATTCCACCTAAAGATGGTTTCTTAAAGGAATTAAAACAACTTTGTGAAGCTAATGATGCATTACTTATTTTTGATGAGGTAATGACAGGATTTAGATTAGCAAAAGGTGGAGCGCAAGAACTATACAACGTAACAGCTGATATTGTTTGTTTTGGAAAAGTAATCGGTGGTGGATTACCGGTAGGTGCTTTTGCAGCTCGTGAAGAAATCATGAATTATCTGGCGCCACTTGGACCTGTTTATCAAGCGGGAACTTTGTCAGGAAATCCATTAGCAATGGCTGCTGGATTAACGATGATTCAAACCTTAAATGATGATGCAGCAATATTTCAGCGTTTGGCTGATAAAACAGCTTACTTGCACGAAGGTATTGAGAAGGTTTTAAAAGCAAATAATATTGAATTTACAATTAATAGAGTTGGTTCTATGATTTCTGTTCATTTTGATGCCAATCCTGTTTTTGATTTTCAAACTGCGAAAAACGGAGACAATGAAACTTTCAATAAATTCTTTCACGGTTTATTGCAAGAAGGGATCTATATTGCACCATCAGCTTATGAAACCTGGTTTATCAGTGATGCATTAACTTATGACGATTTAGACTTTACCATTAAAGCGATTGATAAAGTATCAAAAACTTTATAATATATACGAAAAACTTCCGGCCTTGACCGGAAGTTTTTTTTTGTTTACTTTTTCATTTCTTCTTTAGGACTTCCTTCTTTATGTCTTTTATGGTGCGTTCCTTTTTGGTGCTGTTTTTCCTTTGAGGCTTCCCATTTTTTATATTGTTCTGGAGACAGCATGCCTTTCATTTTAGTATTCATTACTTCTTTGTCTTTATCCATTTGTTTTTTATGGGCTGCACGTTTTTCTGCACGGAAGCTTTCTCTTTTTTTACTTCTTTCGGCCATAAAATCCGCCATTTCCTTTTGCTGTTTAGCGTCCAGATTTAACTCGGAAGTCATTTTTTTTAGTTTAATCTCATTTCTTTCTTCAGGAGATTTTTTTTCTGTTTTATCTCTATGAGGCATTTCTTTTTTGTCTTGAGCGTAGCTTGTCAGGCTAACAGCCAATATTGCTACGATAATTAATTTTTTCATTTTTATTGTTTTTAAGTTATATGGATAAGACCTAAATGGAGTTTAAAAGTTTAACCATTAACAAAAGTTTATTATTTGGAATGATCAAATAGTTACTAAATAAAAAGGTCAAGTATGATTAGAATCATATTTATTGAGGTAATGTTTTAGGAAATTTGCTATAGAAACTTTTAAAATATTTATTATGCGTAAATTATCTTTATTTATAGTTGCATTTGTAGTGCTAACGTCATGTGGGAAGAAAAATGAATCCAACGATGATTTCACACCAGCAGCTGCTACCGAAGAAGGAATGCCTGCAGAAACTACTGATGCGTCTTCTTATGATCCAAAAAGGGGAGAAGGGAAATACACTTCAGTTGAAATTGGAGCTTCTTTAGATCAAGCAATGGCTTCTAAAGGGGAAGGTGTTTCGAATGCAAAATGTACTTCTTGCCATAAATTGACTGACGAAAAATTAGTTGGACCGGGATGGAAAGGCGTTACTGAGCGTAGAACTCCTGAATGGATTATGAACTTCATTACTAATCCTGACCCTATGATTGATAAAGATCCCGAGTTACAGGCACAGTTAGAATTATGTTTATTACGTATGCCTAATCAAGGGTTGAATGACGGTGAAGCAAGAGATATTCTCGAATACATGCGTAAAGTTGACGGTGTTAAATAAGACGTAAAACATAGATATCCTTATGTTTGTTATACATCTCCAGTAAAGAGACCCAAACCACATAAAAAAAAGCGTAAGATGAATTTTATCTTACGCTTTTTTCACCTTTAGTAAAATGAATTAATAATTTTATTATGGAAGAAACACATCATTTACAACGGGTGTTAAACCATTAGAACTTCCTGTTTTAGTCACAATCTCAGAATCGTTAACAAGAGTCTTTATTCTTTGTTTTCGTTCATTTAATGACAATTACAAAACTAATTATCAGTAGTTATTTATTATTATAGCGAACCTAATTTCACCTAGTCAAAGTACTTGATTTTAGACTATTTATAATATGATTCGAATCATACAATAGCGCTATTTTTATTTTTTTTCAAGGTAAAGACAAGCGTAAATCCAATACTGAAAAATAAAAGCAATGCAATAGAAAAAAGCATTCCGTTTACATATGGTATTGATGTATAACTAAAGGCAGCTATGCCTTGAATCGCTAATACAATTTCATTTAAAAAAACGCCAATAGCAAATAACAATACCCCCGTTTTTATTTTATTTGAAATGATAAATACTTGTTTAACATAGATGTAAAACAAAAGGAATAAGGAGTACACCGCTAATAATATCAAGTGTAAATAAGCAATAACTATGGGTCGGAACCCAAAAGCCATCTCACTCAATGAAGGTATCGTCGAGCCCAGCTGCAGTAGTAGTTTTAGACCTAATGCAACGCCTGCAAAAATTAAAATGTATCGAAGGAAACCGGGATAGTTTTCAAAAACTTTAGTTTTCGTTTTAATAACGATTGTAATAAATCTAAACCAGGCATACACTTGGATAATTGCGGCAGCAACCGTGATTAGATACAACCATAAAGGTAGTTCTAGCCATAATACCGATAAAAAATAGGCTGGTACGCAGGATAAAGCAAACAGTTTAAAAGTGGTTTCATAAAAGGGATGATCCGTTTTCTTAAGCCCTAAAAGTCCAATAAACAAACCTATACAGGCAAAGAAAAACCAACCGTTGTATTGAAAATGCAAATAAAAATAGATAGAAGACAAATATAAATCTTGAATGACGTTTTTTGTTACCATCATATAGGCCAAATAAAAGGTGCCAATGGACGAAAAAACATTAAAGACTAAAGCGGCTTTAAACCAGTTTTTTGAAAGAGAATCATTGTCAATACGTTTCAAATCTTTAAAGTATTGATAACCAAAAAAACAGGAAACTGCAATGGTTGACGTGGTGAAAAATATGGAATACATTCCGTACCCTTGAATGATAAAGGAAATAAGCATTCCGTAAGAACAAATCAAGTTAGCAATAATAGTTTTGTTGTATTTATTACCGGAAAAACCCACTATTTTGGCTTGAAGAAAATAGATCATAAGCGTCATCAAAGTATGGGTAATCCATCCTGAAAAGGCAAAATGGGAATGGGAATGTTGCAGGTGTTTTTGATCCAGATACGGAAACTCAAAGCCTATTTTATAACGCATCAAAACGCCAAGAAAGGCGACAATGCAAAGATTCAGCAAGGAAAGTTTAAGCCATGGTTTTATATTGAATGCCATTTAATAATATATTTTATGATTGATGATATCTACCTTGTTGTTTTTACCCATTTTGCTAAATACCCTAATTACGGTTTCTACTCTTAAACCAGTTAGATTGGCAATTTCTTGACGGGTATAAGGAATTATAATTCTTTCTGTTGGAGTTCCAGATTTCTTTTTGAATGAGTTTAAAAAAGCATGAACTCGATGTTCTGGTTTTTGATTTATAATTTCTTTAGAGGTATTTGTTTTGGCGTGAATTTTTTTAGCCAGCACGGTCAAGAAATGTTTTTGAAGTGACGGGTATTCATCTAATATCTTTAAAAACTTGTCTTTTGATAACTTAATAATACTACTTTCTTCTAATGCAATTGCTTTTGAAGGATATGTTTCGTCGATAAACAATGGAGGTTCGCCAAATCCATTTCCTTTATAAAACAAGCCTTGTGTAAATTCTTTTCCTTCCGTATTTGAATTATACATACGTACACTTCCATCAATAATTTGATAATAAAAATAAGCCATTTCGTCTTCATCAAAAATCACTTCGTTTTTATTATAAATTTTAACAACAGCTCCCCAGGAATAAAGTAAATCTATATCTAATTGCATATTATTTTATTGACTATTAAAGTACAATATGTACCTACAAAGCTAAAGTTGTTAATTGATTAAAAAGATGACTTTAATCATATATAGAAATCTAAAGAACAACCTTGTGATATTTTATTAAACAATTGAATTCTTCGTTGCTTACTATTTTAGACGACTCTTTTTAATTGGCATATTCTTCAATTTCAAAAGAGTTGAATTTCATAAAACCGCCACGGTTTTCTTTTTGGCTAATGGACTGCTGAATGATAAGTGTACCAATGGTAATCATATTATTCAGTTCGCAAATGGCAGTGCTTATTTGGAAATTCCTGTTGATTAATTCAATTTCATATTGCCATTGTTTCAATTCTTCCAAGGCTTCCAGTAAATCAGTTTCATAACGAACAATACTAACATTCTTGTGCATCAAATGTTGTAAATCTTCTTTCATTTTAGAAATGTAAGCCGTTTTCATCACTGGTTTTGAGATTTCCTTGTACTCCGTTACGGGCTGTTTTGGTTTCGCACTTTCTAGGGTTTTATTCGCCAAATAAGTATAAATTTTATCCGAATACACCAAGGCTTCCAATAAGGAATTAGAGGCTAATCTATTGGCGCCATGCAGGCCGGTCTGGGAACATTCGCCGCAGGCAAATAAATTGGCAACACTTGTTTTTCCGTTTTGATCCACTTTTATTCCCCCGCATAAATAATGCTGTGCAGGAATTACAGGAATCCAATCTTTGGCTATGTCAATCCCAATGCTCCTACAACGTTCATAAATGGTAGGGAAGTGTTTTTTGAATTCGATTAGATCCAAGTGGGTACAATCTAAAAACACGCACTCTTCTCCCGTTTTTTTAAGCTCCAAATCGATGCTTTGCGAAACGATATCCCTGGAAGCCAGTTCTCCTCTTTCGTCATAATTCAGCATAAAACGGATGCCTTCTTTGGTTCGCAAATAAGCGCCAAAACCTCTAACCGCCTCCGAAATCAAAAATTTGGAACCGCTTGTGGTTTCGTACAAAGCCGTTGGATGAAATTGAATGAATTCCATATCCTTGGTAACTGCATTTGCGCGGTTTGCCATCGCGATTCCGTCTCCAGTTGCAATAATTGGATTTGTCGTGTGTCCGTAAAGATGCCCAATTCCACCAGTGGCAAGCAATGTGAAATCCGACTGGAAAGTGAGGATTTCATTTGTTTTTTGATTTAAGGCATAAGCGCCGTAACAGCAATTATTTTCTGTAATTAAATCAAGGGCAAAATGATGGTCTAAAACCGTTATGTTCTTTTTTTTATGTACTTCAAGTAAGATAGCGCGCTCAATTTCGAACCCTGTTTGGTCTTTGTGATGGACTACCCTGTTTTGGGAATGACCGCCTTCCTTGCCCAAATCATACTTTCCTTTGGTGTTTTTATCAAACTTGGCTCCCCATTCTATGAGTTCTTTCAATCGTTTAGGACCTTCAGTAACGACCATTTTTACCACGGCTTCATCACAGAGTCCGTCACCGCATATCAGGGTGTCCTGAATGTGTTTTTGATAGGAGTCTTCGTCTTCGTCAAGAACAATGGCGATACCGCCTTGAGCATATTTGGTGTTCGATTCGTCTTCAGCCGACTTGGTAATTATAGTAACTTTTTTGTCCGGGAAACGATCTGCAATTTTGATGGCAAAAGTCAATCCTGCCACTCCTGAACCTATGATTAAGTAGTTTGTTGTGATCATTATTTGGACAATTCAAGCATTCGTTCGATAGGAAGTAACGCTTTTTTTCTAATATCCTCTGGAACGATAATTTCCGGAGATTCGTTGAGCAGGCAATCATACACTTTCTGCAAAGTGTTCATTTTCATATAACCACATTCGCTGCAGGCACAAGTATTGTCTTCTTTGGCAGGAGCCGGAATTAATATTTTATTAGGTACCAATTGTTGCATTTTATGAAGGATTCCCACTTCAGTAGCGACAATAAATTTAGTGTTGGGATTTGTAACGACATAATCAATCATTCCAGCGGTAGAACCTATATAGCTTGCCGTTTCAAGGATGTGAGTTTCTGACTCGGGATGCGCAATGATAGCGGCATCTGGATGCAGTTTGTGGACTTCAATCAGTTTGTCTAATGAAAAAGCTTCGTGAACGACGCAGGAACCGTCCCACAACACCATATCACGACCTGTTTTACTGATAATGTATTTTCCTAAGTTTTTATCCGGAGCAAAAATAATCGGGACGTCTTTCGGTACTGATTCCACAATTTTCACCGCATTGGATGAGGTGCAAACGATATCACTCAAAGCCTTGATTTCAGCCGAACAATTCACGTAGGTAATGACAATATGATCTGGGTGCTGGTCAATGAATTTCTTGAACAAATCCGGAGGGCAGGATTCGGCTAAGGAACAACCGGCTTTCAAATCCGGCAGAATCACTTTTTTGGACGGATTCAAAATCTTGGCCGTTTCCGCCATAAAATGCACGCCTGCAAAAAGGATAATATCCGCATCCACCTTCATTGCTTCCTGTGACAATCCTAAACTGTCCCCTACATAGTCTGCGATATCTTGGATTGCATCTTCTTGATAATAATGCGCTAATATAACTGCGTTTTTCTCTTTTTTTAAGCCTAGTATTTGTTCTTTGAGATTTTTCATTCCTCTAATCGTTTTTGATATTGTATTATTTCTGTTTTTAAAAGAACCTCATTTTAAGCGCTATATCCATAATGAACAAAGTGGTATTTACTGATTTTAGAAGGGTTTTTCTTTTAAGAATGTAAAAGTATTTCAATAAAGGACAAAAAGGTATGATATTTATCAGCTTTTAAATCCCTGATAATTACAATATTTGCGGATTGTTTAAATAAAATAAATTGTATGACACTTACTAAACCGTTACACACTTTCCATATTCCTGTAATGGGACTTGCCTATACAATAGACAGTCCTATTCGAGTGGCTAAGTATGGAATATCCTCAGTGATATCAATTATAGATGATGATTTAATAGAGAAGATGAATGCCTTTTACAGTGAGAAATTTGATATTCCTTATCAAGAAATCACCCAAAAAATACACGACTATCGCGCTGAGCGTGTTACTTCTTATCTGAATTTGGTTGACAAAATTGTAAAAGATAAATTCGAAAATTTCAAAAACGAATTGGCCGAAAGCAAACAAGCATTAGAGAATTATATCGCTATGCTGCCTAACAAGTCCGAAATCAAGCAAGGGTTGCAAAACCTGATGGAAGAAGGCAAGGAAGCGGTTATGAATTATCTTGACACGAATCTTGCTCCAGGGGAAATTGATGTTAACATCATGACCAAAGTCGATAAGGACAACTTCATTAAAGACGAGCAATTGCCTACGGAATTTAATGATGCGCACGCCTCGCTTCGTGGTTTTGCTAACAGTACTTTGACTTCATCGGTGGTGCTTTCTGCGGGTATGAACCCGAGATTGTATAGCTATTTTGAAAACTTCGATGTCTTTTTCCCGGATGAAAAAAATCAGTTGAACAAGAAAATTATCCTTAAAGTAAGCGATTTCAGATCGGCTATGATACAAGGGAATTTCCTGGCCAAAAAAGGACTTTGGGTTTCCGAATATAGAATCGAATCGGGTTTGAATTGCGGAGGTCACGCCTTTGCAACTGATGGTTATTTGCTTGGACCTATTTTGGAAGAATTCAAAGCCAAAAAAGAGCAATTGATCACTTCGGCTCACGATTTAATGGTGAAATCCTTGACCATTAAAGGAAAACACATTCCCGAAAATCCATTGGAATTAAAAATCACCGTTCAGGGCGGAGTGGGAACTGCCGAAGAGCACGACTTCTTATTAGACCATTACGAAGTGGATTCTGTGGGTTGGGGTTCGCCTTTCCTGTTGGTTCCTGAAGCCACATCAGTCGATGTTGCAACACGTAAATTATTGGCAAATGCCAAAGAATCCGATTTGTATTTGAGTCATATATCTCCATTGGGAATTCCTTTTAATACGTTGAGAGGCACAACAAATGAGGCGCTCAAACAAAAACGTATCCAGGAAAACAATGCGGGAAGTTCGTGTCCTAAAAAGTTTTTGGCGTTAAGCAAAGAATTTGGCGCTAAAGGAATATGCTCTGCTTCCAAAAAATTCCAAGACTTGAAATTGGAAGAATTGGACGCTAAGAAAGATACGTTGACGACTGCAATGTTCGAAAACGCTAAAAACAAAATCACGGAGAAATCTTGTCTTTGTGTAGGTTTGGCAAACGCCTCCTATTTAGAGAATGATATGAAAATCAAAGGACAAGCTCAGGGCGTAGTCATTTGTCCCGGACCTAATATGGCCTATTTCGATCAGGAAGTTTCCCTTTCTAATATGGTGCAACACATTTACGGAAATGCTTCGGTATTGACTGCTACAAACCGTCCCAATATGTTTGTCAAGGAATTGAATATGTATGTGGATTATTTGAAGAATGAAATCGCCACAGTTTCCGAAGAGATTACCGCTGGCCAAATTAAAAAATGGAATTTATTTAAACACAATTTGGAAGAAGGAATCGGGTATTATCAAAATTTGTTTGTATCCACAACCGCTTCAATGGCTGATAATTCCAAGGCGCAATACTTACTTCATTTTTATAAAGAGGAAATACAGGAAATCAAAATTCCAGTTTTGGCCTAATGATTCCCTAAGAAAACCAACAAGTAGCACCCGCTCGATTTTTTGAGCGGGTTTTTTTATGGAGCTAAATCCCGCTATCCACTATATCTTTTTATCCTGAACTTGTTTCAGGATCCTGAAACAAGTTCAAGATAAAAAGGATGCCGTTTCTATCGGGGCTACAAATGACGATTGGGGGAATTAAGTATGATTTTTGTTCGCCCCAATTTGTCATTGCGAGGAACGACCTGTTCGCCGGGGCGAAAGCAATCACATCCAGTTTGGCTTTTTACTTTATTTGCCGGTATTGTGGGCACGGATTGCAAATCCGCGCTAGCTGGTTATATTATTTAAGTATTAGCATCCCTTCATCATCTCTGAGAGAAGTAGCTGCGAAATAACACCTACAGAAACCAATCGTATGGTTACAATTCTCACAAGGAATAGGGAGTAAATAAGCTTCTTTCATTGAAATAATTTTTCCATGACTTTTTTTGCAAGCTTCACATGAATCAGAACAGCCTAAGATTTCAACTGTAACATCAAAGCCCAATAACTGAAAGCTATCTAATCTTGATTTTGCACATTCTTGTAATAATTTAAAATTATTCTTTCCTTCTTCTTTTAGAAAAATAGCCATCGAATAATAAATCATTGCCAATTTATCAGGGTTTCCAGCATTTTTAAGCAATAACTCATTAAATATTGACCAAATAACATCACTGTTATTATTTTCAATCCCAGTTTTTAGATATAATTTTTCTTTACGCTTAAGAAATTCATCCTCCGTAACCCCAAAAGATTGTAACTTATTAAATCCTTTAAACTTTAAATAATTGTTTGTTTGTTCGATTTCAATTTCTTTAACTTGCTCCTCCGTTAGAAGTGTTTTAATTTTTAAATTCGATAAATTGCGTACCAAGTTAAATTGTTCACAGTGGGGACATTTTGTTTTCCTCAGAGGAAACTTATTTAATTTCTTTTTACAATAAGGACATACTGCTTCACTTTCAACATTTGTATCTAAAAAATCATTACTTACTTTACTTTGAGTTTCTATAGAATCTCTGTTTTTCTTACTAAAAAGCCATTTTAAAATTCCCATACAAACATTAATTTTTAATTGAAGAACAACATATTAATACCGATAGCGCGGATTTGCAATCCGTGCCCGTAAAGGATATCAAAATAAATCTAATAAAACCACCTCTAATTCGCTCTCTAAACTAGCATAATTTCTGGCTGAACTAAAATAATAATCTTCTGGAAGAGAAACTATTTTGTCTTTAACGGGGTTATTATGAATGTATTCTACTTTCTCTTTAATAAATGAATTACTATAAATATGTTCCGCATGGTAACCATCTTGCCATACTTTATATTGCTGATCTCTTTTCAAATGTTCGCATGATTTTTTAAAATAATCTAACATCCATTCTCTTCTGCTTTCAGGCTCGTCTTTAATTGTTTGTATTATTTTTTTAGAAGTAAATTTTTTAAAATCTCTAATTACATCCGATAAAACAAATCCATTTGTTGCTTTACAAAATAAATGTAAATGACTACTCATTAAACAATATGCATAAATTTCTAAACCTTTATATTCTTGACAATGTTTTAAAGCTTCGGTTATAATGATTTTTTGATTTAGTCTCGTAAATAGATCAACCCAGCCTACAGTAGTTATTGTAATAAAAAATGCTTCTTCGGTAGTTGTGGCTTTGTATTTAGTAGACATCGTTTTTAAATTTACTAGAATAGTTTAATTTAGTTAGCTAACCTCCTGAACATCTTAGATAATCGATTTGTGCTAAGTTTTTAGTTATCTGCTTTGCAAAATTCTTTGTGGGCACGGATTGCAAATCCGCGCTATCGGGTCTTCTGATTCAATAACAATGTGAACGCTATCAGAGCCTTTCGCCTCATCTCTAAGATTTTGTTTGTAAAATATCTTAGGTACAATTGGTAATGCGGAATAATGATTTTTCATTATTCCGTATAATACAATTTCAGCAATTTCACTTCCTCTACCTATAGCATCTACAGATTCAATTAATCTCAATTTTTTAGCTGACTCTGATAGAATTGAACCTTCACCATCTTCTAGAAGGGCTTTACGTTCACTATGACTTAAAGCAGTTTCCTTTATGTTATTCCAGACAAAATTTTGAAATTTTTCATATCTCCATTCACCATTTTCAAAGTCATTAATTATTCCGAGAACTGATTTATTATCAGTCGGATTTAATGTGTCATCTAGTTTGACGTCATCAAATATTTCATTTAGTATAATTTCGAATTTCATTCTACGGTTTTTTATAAAGACGCCTACTTTTGTATTTACGAAACAAACCTTCGTATATACACCCAAATTAGGAGTGATAAGTAATAATTTGCTCTGTTTTATTATTCCTTCAAATATATAGAATTATACCGTAAAATCTGATAAATTTAGTTTTGTTTTTAGCACTATTTTTCAAAAGTAACCCCTTATGTTGTAAGGATTTTATGAGAAACCGTAAACGCTTTTTTTTTAGCACAAATCCTTAGCCCTGGTAGCAGTGAAAAGCCTTTGAGAGGGGAAAACCGCTTTTTTCTTGCGTTGGCAGAGCGATTTATTTATTTATTTAATGTAAATTACGCAAAGTCAGGAGACTTTTGCGGAGCATACACAGCAAATTATATTTTTTAAAGAACACTTTGCGGAACGAAGTTAATGTAATTTAGTTGCAATATTTATTAATTAAAGGCTTAATATCTTCTCTGCCAAGATTGTATGCGGTTTTTAAGTCATCACAAGGACTTTTATTGATTTTAATCTTTTGTAATGCCAAATTAACTAAAGTTGCTTTTAAATCGAACTTCAACATTACTGCCTTACTGTAATATTTAATAGACTGATTATGATTATCTTGTTCTCCATAAAGATATCCCAAGTTGTAGAAAGCCCCGCCATAATTTGGATTTAATTTAATTGCAGTTAAAAATTCTTTCGTAGCATCCTCATACAAAGATAATTCTATGAGGATTGACCCTTTCAAATTGAAATATTCAGCATCCTTTGAATTAAGTTTTATGGCTTTAGAAATTTTATCAAGAGCTGCTTCTTGTTTTCCCATATCCGATAAAAGCATTGCTAAATTATATAAAAGCAAATCATTTTTGGGATTGATTATTTCTGCTTTCTGAAAATCACTTAACGCACTTTCCAATTTTCCTGAGCGATGTTTTAAAACCGCTAGATTCATGTATATTACGTCATTTTTAGGAGATTGTGGCGATAATTTAATAGCTTTTTCAAAATAGAAAACTGCTGAATCAGCATTATTGATAATGTTTATGAAAAGTTGGCCCATATTAAAATTAATCATTGGGTCATTTGGATTTAATGAAATTGCCTTTTTAGAATCCGCATATCCCTCTTTAATTTTTCCTAAGTCAATATTTATTGCAGCTCTAGCGCCATAAGCGATTGGATTTTTTGCATCAATAGAAATTGCTTTATCTAATAGGATTAATGCTCCTTTCGCGGATTTCGATAAATTTGCTAAGCCTACAAGTGCTTGTGATTCGATTACGATTTCTTTTTTTGTAATGTTTTTTACGGATAATTCATAATATTTTTGAGAGTTTTTATAATCGCCTAACTTATATAATATTGAAGCTTTATTAGTATAAGCCTCTGCTAAAGAACCAACGGTATCTCTATTTGCTATAAAGTAATTGATGTCCGACAGAGCGTTCCTATATAGACCTAATTGAGTTTGAACAATGGACCTTTGATGATAAGCAGTAAGAGATTTAATATTCTTTTTCTTATCGAGGTCAATTATTGTATTGAGATCAAACATCTCTTCTTTGTATTTACCCATTGCATCATAAATCATTACACGAAATGCGTAGTGACTAACACTATCAGGCTCGGCATAAATTACTTTATTAATTTCGAATAAAGCATTTTCATAATTTTTGTCTTTAAAAAAACGGTTAGCATTTTTTCTGTCCTGTATTGGGTTACTACAAGATGCTATTATTATTAACACTAAAGGGAGTAGAATATTTATTTTCATATCGTTAAATTTACCAAACAAAAAATATCCAAAGTAGCCCTTTAAATTCTCCTAGAAGTGGTCCAAGTAAAATAGAACTCCAAAATCCGTGGTCTTGTGCCCAAAGCCACCAAAAATACAATGTCATAATTTGGCTTATTGTCAGATAAATATATCCGATTATCATTAAAATGTTTGTCCCGTCGTCGTTGTTACTCATAATTGATATTGTTTAAATTGAGGATTGTCTTTCTTTTAAAATATCACAAAACTAGTAAATACACAAAAGTTTGTTTCGCCAATCTACCTAAATTAAGGTGTAT
Source organism: Flavobacterium sp. K5-23 (assembly GCF_023278045.1). Classification (NCBI taxonomy): domain Bacteria; kingdom Pseudomonadati; phylum Bacteroidota; class Flavobacteriia; order Flavobacteriales; family Flavobacteriaceae; genus Flavobacterium; species Flavobacterium sp. K5-23. The sequence continues at coordinate 124,991 of NZ_CP056783.1, read as the reverse complement.
ATACGAAACTTTGCTCCGCATTTTCCATTCCCTCAAATGTATAAATTAATAGTAGAAAAATCTGATAAATTGAATTTAGTTTTTAGTACTATTTTTCAAATGTAACCCATTATTATGTAAGGATTTTACGGGAAACCGTAAACGCTGTTTTTTAGCACAATTTCTTAGCCCTGGTAGCAGTGAAAAGCCTTTGAGAGGGGAAAACCGCTTTTTTCTTGCGGTGGCAGAGCGACCGGAGGAAGCTCCTGCCACGTCCTAGAAAAAGGGTTTGAAACCGAGAAGATTACTTCACTATACTTTTATTTTTATAGGAGTTCAGTGAACTTCGTTTGAAACGAATAACAGGAACAGCTCCTGAAAAGAGTTTTGTAAGAAGTAAATAGCATCAAAAACGGTTCTCGATACATTTTTTGTTTCGTTTTACTACACAAAAAACACTACCATTGACATTTTTTGTTTGCGCCGTCAGTTCGAGTGTTTTTTAAAGCTTCCAAAAACCTTTTAGTTTAAAAGGACTTTCAAGCTTTAAAAAATGTATCGAGAACCACTCGCTAAGGTTCTCGATACATTTTTGGCTTACTCAAGTTACATATTCTAATTCACGATTTTCAAGCCGAAAAACACTCGAACTGACGACTCCATAAACTAAACGTCATAGCATATTGCATTTTTAAGAATAAAAACTATGCCTCGAACTGACGCTTTGAATGTGTATTCCAGTTTCTTTATAAAACAACAAAAGCCATACAATTACGTATGACTTTTTTGTTTGCTAACTATTGCAGGCGCTTATGAATAACTAATACCTCAAGAAAGTATCTCCGGATTTAATTCCCATTGCCAGTTCTTCTAGATTGGTGTTTTCAAGCATTTCGGTTAATCCGTTTCTGATTTCTTTGAATTTATCGTGAACAGGGCAGGGGTGAGTTTCAGAGCAATGGCTCAATCCCAGTCCGCAACCTGTAAATACACGGTCGCCATCAATTGCTGATACGATTTGTATTAGTTTGATTTGGCTCATCGTTTCTTTGGGGATATCAAATCCGCCACCAACACCTTTAATGGACTTAATAATATTATTTTTGGAAAGTATTTGTAAAATTTTGGCGGTAAAGGCTTCCGGAGAATCGATCTTTTTGGCAATCTCTTTTAGGCCAATTCTATTGTCTTGATAGGATTCGGAAGCAATGATAATCGCTGCCCGAATTCCGTATTCACAGGTTTTAGAAAACATATTCAGTTTTTTTACAAATTTATATTAAAATATGCCGTTGGTTGTAATTCAATTTGATTTTTTTTAGCCACATAGAAACATAGTTTTTATCAAGTCGTTTCACTTAATTATAGTAAATCATAGGTTTGTTCCTCGAGACATAAGGTCGAACAGGCGATGCAAAACCAAGAATAGATTTATCCTAATCTTTTTTCAATGTTGCTATGTTGTTCAATTTTATTCTGATTTCCAAAAAGGATCGTCTTCCTTTTCTACAAAAACTTCTGGGGTATGTATTTCATTAATTTTGGCTAGCTGCTCCACTGTCGCCATTTTTTGAATTTCGGCAAACAAGATGCGTTCTTCAAAACGAATGTGTGCTTCCAGTTCTTCCTCAATTAGGCCCAAAGTTTTTTCTAAATTTGACGTTTCTTTAAAGAGACGTTTCAGGCGACGGTGTTCCGTTAATCCTCGTTTTATTAATTCATCGTCTTTGTCCAAAATAGTAAAAATGTATTTCTCTTCTAATTCAAAATGGGGCTTGAGATGGTTTTCAAAAAACCAGTCGGCATAGCATTTAATGCGAGCTGGTTCAATATTCTTAGAGAATCCTGTTCGTATTTTCCAACACAGTTGTAATCCGTGATGATGATCATGGCTTAACGGCTGTAATTCGGGTGCTCTTTTTAAAGGTTTAGTTGAAATCATTTTGTGAAATTTATTTATAATGTGAATGGTTTTTTTTTAAACATATAAGTCATTTAAGTTATATGTTTAATTGAATTTTTTTATGTTTTGTAAAGCGTAACAAACTACTAATCCCGCAGTTTTTTAACCATATAAGGCATTTAAGGTCATTTAAGTTAATAACCGCCAATTCTTATTTGAACTTATATTACTTATAGGTTTAAGTTTTATAAAGCGTAACAAACTACTAATTTCACAGTTTTTAACCATATAAGGCATTTAAGGTCATTTAAGCTATACTTAATAAGTGCGAATTCTTATATGAACTTATATTACTTATATGTTTAAGTTTTTTTATGTTTTGTAAAGCGTAATAAACTATTAAAACCCGTATGTTTTTAAACCATATAAGGCATTTAAGGTCATTTAAGCTATACTTAATAAGTGCGAATTCTTATATGAACTTATATTACTTATATGTTTAATTTTTTTATTAAGCGGTAACAAACTATTAATCCCGCAGTTTTTTAAACCATATAAGGCATTTAAGGTCATTTAAGCTATACTTAATAAGTGCTAATTCTTATATGAACTTATATTACTTATATGTTTAAGTTTTTTTATGTTTTGTAAAGCGTAATAAACTATTAAAACCCGTATGTTTTTAAACCATTTAAAGCTTATATGACTTATATGTTTAATTAATTTCATTACCCTCTTAGGTGTACTTTTATATTCTTGGTGGAAAGGGAATCGGCATTTAGTTGTTTAGAAGAATAGCCCAGTTTTTCTAATGTAACAACATCATTGATAAAATGTTGAATGTAATAATCGCCCTTATAATTCGCTTTTTCCAAATAATCAATCATCATCTCAACTTCCTTTTCATTTATCAAATCTGAATGGACGGTGGTTCTCACTTCAAATGAAATACCACTGTCGAGCAATAAATGCAATGATTTTTCAAAAGGTACGAAAAAATTGGATTGGGTTATCTTTTCAAAGGTTGAAGGCATTGCTTTAAAATCGAGTGCCACATAATCGATTAGCTTTTTTTCGATTAGTTTTTGGATCATTTCCGGTTTAGAGCCATTAGTGTCCACTTTAACCAGAAACCCCATTTTTTTGACTTTATCTATCAACGAAACAATGTCTTTGTGCAACAAGCATTCGCCTCCGCTAAAAACCACGGCATCCAATAAATTCTGGCGTGATTGTAGAAAAGTGATTGCCTTTTCATAAGAAACGGTTCCCTTGCCAAGGACAATTTCGGGATTATAACAATACAAACACCGCATATTGCAGCCTGCAAACCAAATGATACAGGCTGATTTATGCGGATAATCCAATAAGGTGAAAGGGGTTATGCTAAAAATGGGCTTAACTGCATTTTCTTTCATCGAAATGGGTTCTCTGTTTGTGTTCCCCTTTTTTACCAATATTAAAACTCTCTACAGGTCTGTGGTAACCCATTACTCGAGTGTACACCAGACATTTGGTTCTCAAATGATTGTTTTGTTCCAGAATTGAATTTGTGGATGTTTTCATGTTTATTAGTTTAAAGGATTAAGAGTTTAAAGTTTCAGGTTTCAAGTTTGACGTAGATGCTTAACTTGAAACTATAATTTAACCATTAAGAGATTAAGAAAATTAAGTAAAAATCTAAATGAACCTTAATGCCTTAATGGTTTTAAATTGCTATTGCTTTCTCTCTTCAATCAATAATTTAACCATTAAGAGATTAAGAAAATTAAGTAAAAATCTAAATGAACCTTAATGCCTTAATGGTTTTTAAATTGTTACCGTTAAATGTTTATTTTCTTCAATAAGTGCATCATCACATTTTGGGCAATATTTATGTTCCCCGTTCAAATAGCCGTGTACGGGACATACGCTAAACACTGGAGTAACGGTGATGTAAGGCAATTTGAAATTCGACAACACTTTTTTGACAAACTGTTTACAGGCTTCAGGCGAACTGATTTTTTCGCTCATGTACAGGTGTAAAACGGTTCCGCCAGTATATTTACATTGCAATCCGTCTTGTAAATACAAGGCTTCAAAAGGATCTTCGGTAAAGTCCACCGGAATTTGTGAGCTGTTAGTATAATAGATGTTGTTGTCCTGTCCCGCTTGAATGATATTAGGAAAACGTTTTTTATCTTCTTTGGCAAAGCGGTAAGTGGTTCCTTCGGCCGGTGTGGCTTCCAGATTGTATAGATTTCCTGTTTCTTCCTGGAATTCCTTCATTCGATCCCGAATATGATCAAGAATTTCCGAAGCAAAAGCAATTCCTGTAGAAGAACTTATATCATCTTGATTCTCCGTGAAATTTGCGATCATCTCGTTCATTCCATTGACACCAATAGTCGAGAAATGATTCCTGAAATGTTGCAGGTATCTTTTAGTATACGGATACAAACCGCGATCATACATTTCCTGAATAAAGACTCTTTTCTTTTCTAAAGTGGATTTGGAAACCAACAATAATTTATCTAATTGCAGGTACAATTCTTCTTTGTCTCCTTTGAATAAATAACCCAAACGCGCCATATTTATGGTCACTACTCCTATGCTTCCCGTCATTTCGGCACTACCAAAAAGACCATTACCCCGTTTCAATAATTCGCGTAAATCGAGTTGCAAACGGCAGCACATACTCCGAACCGCATTGGGTTTATAAGCTTCTGGGTTGTCGACTTTATTACCGTTTTCGTCCAATTTATATTGGCTTCCAATAAAATTCTGGAAATAGGAAGAACCTATTTTGGCGGTATTTTCAAAAAGCAAGTCGGTGTTTTCTCCGTTCCAATCAAATTCTTCCGTGATATTCACTGTCGGAATAGGGAAGGTGAAAGGCTGTCCGTTAGCATCGCCTTCGGTCATTACGGTATAATAGGCTTTATTGATGAGGTTCATTTCTTTTTGGAAATGCTCGTATCGTAAATCGGTTGGTTTAGCAACACCGCGTTCTTTGGTTCTAAGAAAGAGATCATAACTAAATTCGTTTTCGAAAAAATGCAAGTCATTCTTCGTCGGGATTTGCTCTTTCAAATCATCCGGAACAATCCAGTCTAAAGTGATGTTAGTGAAAGGTGATTGTCCCCAACGTGCGGGAACATTCAAATTATACACAAAACTACGCACGGCTTTCAATACATCATCAAAATCCAAATCATCTGCAAATACATAAGGAGCCAAATAGGTGTCAAACGAACTGAAAGCTTGCGCTCCGGCCCATTCGCTTTGCAATATCCCCAAGAAATTTGCCATTTGTCCCAGCGCTTCCCTGAAATGGGATGGTGCTTTGCTTTCCACACGACCACGTACGCCATTGAATCCTTCGTTCAATAATACGCGCAAACTCCAGCCGGCACAATAACCGGTAAGACAATCCAAATCGTGAATGTGAATGTCACCATTGCGATGCGCATAGCCTTCTTCCTTAGTGTATACTTTGTCCAGCCAATAATTAGCAATGATTTTTCCCGCTACGTTATTAACCAAACCCGCATTAGAATAAGAGGTGTTTGCATTGGCATTGATACGCCAATCTGTTTGTTCTATATATTCTTCGATAGTTTGCGTGCTATCTACATAAGTGGTATCGTCATTTAATCCGTGAACATGTTCTCGTTGTAATTTTCGGGTATGTCTAAATAACATAAACGAACGCATGACTTCAAAATAGCCTTTGTCAAAAAGACTTTTCTCTATTAAATCCTGTATTTCTTCAACAGCCCAGAATTTTTTTGACTGCAATTCTTGTATTACGTTTTCAAATACACTTTCGTCAAATGCTATGCCGACACTTGAAAAGCTTTTTACAATGGCATCCTTAATTTTGTAATTTTCAAGAGGCTTGTATTCGCCTTTTCTTTTTATAACGTATCTCTCCATAGCATTTGATGATTTGTGTTTTACATTGTTTAACTCGTTTTATACTTGTTCTGTGAAGGTTTTTTCTAAAGCAACTGCTTTTGTGAACAAAATGTTGTTTTCCAAGTGGATGTGTTTGTGTAAATCCTGTTCGAATTCATTCAGCATGGAGAAAGTCACTTTGTAAGTGTTGCACGCATCAGCAGGTGGCGTATAATTGTTAGTCAAGTCTGCAATTTTTACAAAACGATCTCCTTCGGCTTCATGTTCTTCCATCATCATTGCGATTGGATTGTTGACAGTTCCAAAACCAGGCGCTTGAATGGTTTCATGACTAAGGTTAGCTTTTACCATTTTCTTAATGAAAGGAAATAAAATCAGTTCCTCTTTTTTCATGTGTTGTGTCAATTCTCCAGCACAACCTATAAAGAGTTCATTGATTTCAAACAATTCTGGATGTGTCGCTCCGTGTACTTTACACAATTTGTTTAAAAACTGAAGCAAAACCGGAATTTTTTCTTCCACATAACGGTGGTGTGTTTTTTCAATATAATCAGCTAATAGATCTAATGGCCAAGATTTAAAATCGATGTTGTTTTCGTTTTTGGTTGCCAATATTTCAGTTATTTGATTGAATAAATCTTCAGGACTAACGTCTTTTTTCTCACACACTTCTTCAATTGATCTATTTCCTTTACAGCAAAAATCAATTCCGTATTTTGAAAAAAGGGCTGCTGTTCTAAAATCTTGTGCGACATATTCGCCTATTGTTTTTGTATCTAAAGTTTCCATAATGTGTTTTTTTAATTTGTATTAACAGTACAAATGTACGTTTATTTTTTAATAAAGGATAAATTTATCCGAAATAAAATTATTAACCGTTTGTTTTTCATAAAATCATTGCTGTCAGTGTTGTAGCGTATTGTTTTTTTTATATTTTATAGTTTTTTCATTCTCGAAATATCCTTTTTTTAAAGAAATATAAGAATATGATTTTTATCATATTTTGACATTTTATTTAGGTCGTAATTTGCATGATACTAATAAAAGATATTTTTGTCTTTTATTGAAAACCAAAAACTTTTATTAACTAATAAAAACAGATACTTATGCTTTCAAAATCACAGGCAAGAGCATTTTTTTTAGGAGGAACGTTAGTCACCTTTTTAATTTTCATTGGGCTGACTATTTATTCGTTTATGCCTAGAAACGATCAAACCAATTACAGCGAGATTACCAAAGAGGTAGTGAGGGGAAAAGAAATATGGGAATCCAACAATTGTATGGGTTGTCATACCATTATGGGAGAAGGAGGCTATTATGCTCCTGAGTTGACAAAAGTCCTGGACCGTCGTGGCGAAGGTTATGTCAAGGCCGTTTTAATGTCACCAGTGCCTTGGGCACCAAGAGGACGAAAAATGGTCGCTTATAAAATGAATGATGCTGATGCTGATGCAATGGTCGCTTATTTTAAATGGATTGGGAATCTTGATTTAAATGGATTCGACAGAGTAGTTTCACCACTTTCAAAAGATAATAATTAATAAAAATTCACATATGAAATGAGCATAACTGAATCTCGATGGAAACACGGATGAATCTATGTGAATTACATATGACCTTTAAAAAAACAATAAATATCTACATATGAAATATAAATCACAAAAAGTAGCCTATTGGTTTTTTGGCTTATGTATGCTTCTGTTTTCGTTACAGATTATATACGGCTTTATCATGGGCTTTGACCGAATAGGAATACAAGGATTACACGAGATTATTCCTTTTAACGTGGCGAGAGCGGTGCATACTAATTTATTAGTGTTGTGGTTGTTAACCGGTTTTATGGGTGCTGCTTATTATATTATTCCAGAAGAAGCACAACATGAATTAATAAGCGTAAAATGGGCTTATGTTCAATTGATCTCTTTGGCAGTTGTAGGGGTTTTGGCCATTGTTGGTTTTCACTTTAACCACTGGGAAGGAAGAAAATTTCTTGAAATTCCAAGAGAATTAGACTATTTAGTAGTTGTAAATGTGTTGCTTTTCTTGTTTCTAATTATTGGAACCCTTTACAAAGGAAAACAAAAAACAACTACAGCAATAGTACTCGTAATGGGTTTATTCTTTGCCGCTTTACTGTATATCCCCGGAATGATTTGGTTTGATAGCCAAGTAATGGATTCATTCTTCCGTTGGTGGGTTGTTCACCTATGGGTTGAAGGTGTTTGGGAATTAATTATGGGAGGTATTTTATCTTTCTTGTTAATCAAATTAACAGGTGTTGACAGAGAAGTTATCGAAAAATGGTTGTACGTAATTGTTGGTCTTACTTTCCTTTCAGGAGTTCTAGGAACAGGTCACCACTACTACTACATTGGAGTAAATAAAATTTGGTTAGTTGTAGGTGGAATTTTCTCAGCTTTAGAACCTTTAGCTTTCTTGGCTATGGCTTTATTTGCAGTGAATATGTACCGAAAAGGAGAAAAAAGCCATCCTAATAAAATTGCTTTATTCTGGACAATTGGTGCGTCTATCGTTTCGTTTGTTGGTGCTGGATTGTTAGGTTTTGCGCACACATTACCACAAACAAACCTTTATACTCACGGAACATTAGTTACGGCAATGCATGGTCACTACGCTTTCTGGGGAGCTTATGCAATGATTGTTTTGGCAATTATTAGTTATGCACTTCCTAACTTGACAGGTCGTAAACGTTACAATAGTACACAAGGAAATCTTGCGTTCTGGTTATCGAATATCGGGATGTTAGGAATGACAGTTGCCTTTGGGGTTGCTGGTGTTGTTCAAGTGTATATGGAACGTAAACTGAAAATGGAATTCATGGAAGTCCAAGACGAAATTGCGATTCACTTTGTAGTCTTGCTTATTTGTGCCACTATGTTTACCACTGGAATTGCGCTATTTATTTATGATTTCATTAAATATGGCAGACCTACAGATGAAGCCTATGAAGGACCGAATAATGAAAGTGATTCTTTTCCGAAAATAAAAATAGGAGACAATCATATATCCAATAAAAAAGGTGTTTTGTCTGAAAAATAAAATAGATCACTTTAAAACTTTATAATAAGCTAACGAAACCCATTACTATTGAATACAGCACTTGCCATTGCCTGTAGAAAGTAGAATGGGTTTCGTTTTTAAAAACAGAATTATGTCAGTAAAAATTCCATATTACCACGCTGTAGGCAAAGAAAAAGAAGTCTTTGAACATGCCTATAAAAACAAAATCCCTTTTTTATTGAAAGGGCCCACAGGAACCGGGAAATCTCGTTTCATAGAATATATGGCTCACGAATTAGATAAAAAAATCATTACAATTAGCTGTCATGAAGAAACTTCTTCTACTGATTTAATTGGTCGTTTCATTATCAAAGGAGCCGAAACGGCGTGGCTTGATGGCCCCTTAACAACGGCAGTGAAAGAAGGTTCGATTATTTATCTTGATGAGGTAGCCGAAGCACGTCCCGATGTAATTGTGGCAATTCACTCTTTGACAGATCACAGACGCGAACTTTTCATTGACAAATTAGGCGAAACCGTAAAAGCACATGAAGATTTTATGCTTGTCGCTTCTTTCAATCCGGGTTATCAAAGAGGGTTTAAAGAATTAAAACCTTCCACAAGGCAACGTTTTATTGCAGTTTCATTTGAATATCCAGAGTCGAAAATCGAAATCGAAATTTTGGTTAACGAAACTCAAATTGAACACGATATTGCTAAAAAACTGGTTGCCATAGGAAATAAAATCAGAAACTTAACCGAATTAGGTTTGACCGAAACGGTTTCTACCCGTTTGTTAGTCGATGCCGCCAAAATTATTAAAAGCGGACTGCCAAAAAGATTATCGGTACACGTTGCCGTTGTAGAACCGTTAACGGATGATTTACAAACACTGGTTGCATTGAAAGATTTGTGCGATTTGATGATATAATTGCGGGGTCATTGCGAGGAACGAAGCAATCTCACTAGCAATGATTGACGATTACTACTTTATAAATGAATCTAAATTATAAGTAAAGATATGAGATTCAATATTTGACAAACTATATGTGATTGCTTCGTTCCTCGCAATGACAAAAACTAAGAAAAAATGGGATTTGAATTAGACGAATATTTAGTTGGGAAGTTTTTCAAGCAATTGAAAAAAAGCAGAAAAATTGACCCTGAAATTGTAGCGAGAACCGTTACCCTAAATGATATCAAACCACGTTTGACGATTTTGGCGCGGGCATTAACGGGGAATCCAATTGATATTTTTCCTGCAGAAAGAGAAGGCGGTTATAAAAACAACAATTTTTTCCTTCCGATTTCTTTTTCCGAATTGGCTACGACCAATGAGAATCTGACTTTTTATCTATTCCGAATTTTGTATCTCAGTATTCAAAAACGGTTGGAATTCAACTGGAAACCTGATGAAAGAGAGCAACCTTTGGAACTTTCACAACAAAAAGCGTTGGAAACATCCGAAGAAATTCTGTCTGTTTTATTCGAAGAATTCTCTATCGAGCCCGATTTTCATTCGAAAGTGAAAAATCATTTTGCCCAAAAAGCAACCGATAAAATCCCTGCGGATTATTCCTGGCTGTACGGAAAATGGATGCAAAACGAAATCGAACTAAACAGCGATAAAAGGCTGGAGAATTTTTCGGATAAAACCAAAAAAGGAAACGAGCAGCAACCGACAACCACACTAAAAGCCACAGCCGTAGAGGAAGTAATTACGGTTGAATTAGACAAAAAACAACAGGAAGATTATGTGATGTTGCATAATTTTGAAAAAGTGGAAACTGCCGAAGAGTTCAACGGGGTCTGGCGTGATTTTGATGGTTCTGACGAACTGGAAGAACATCAGGACGCGCTGGAAGAACTCAGTATGAAATTTACGGTTCGGGTGGATGATACCGCACATTCCGTTTATCAGGCGGATTTTATAGAAAACACCACCATATCAGAAAGTGCCGAAGTAGATGCCAAAGGCTTTCACTTGATGTATGACGAATGGGATTTTGACAAACGACAGTACAAAGACAATTTCTGCAAAGTATATCCAAAATCACAACTAAAATCGGATAGCGGGTATTACCAAAGAACCATTAAAAAAAATGCTTCTACATTAATGGGTTTGCGCAAAATGTTGACGAGTGTCAATAACAAAATGCAGCAGCAAAAACGACAAACCCAAGGCGAAGAATTTGATATCGACGCCATAACTGATTTGTACGTAGACGTGCATTCTAAACGAACTCCTTCCGAAAAAATATACATTTCGAATCGAAAAAAAGAGAAAGATTTATCGATTCTGATTCTTTTGGACATCAGTCTTTCCAGTGACGGTTATGCCGCGGGAAACAGGGTGATTGATGTGGAAAAGGAAGTATCGATACTCTTTGGGGAAATGTTGAATGAATTCAATATTGATTTCTCCATCGACAGTTTTTATTCGAAAACCAGAAATTATTCGACCTATTTAACGGTCAAGGATTTTGACGAAAAATGGAATGTGGCCAAACATAAAATTGGTGCCATAGAACCTAATGGTTACACCCGAATCGGTGCTGCCTTGCGACACGCCGGTGCCCGCCTCGATAAAAGAAACACTAAAAACAAATGGGTGATCTTGATTTCTGACGGAAAACCCAATGACTACGATAAATACGAAGGGAAGTACGGTATCAATGACGTAAAACAAGCCCTTCGAGAACTCAATAACAGGAATATTAATTCGTATGCGCTCGCCATTGAAGCGCAGGCAAAATATTATTTGCCTCAAATGTTCGGACAAAATCATTATCAGATTCTGACAACTCCAGTTGAATTGTTGCAGTCTTTAGTGAAGTTGTACGAGAAAATTAAACATCAAAAATAAGTAGCACGATGAACAATACATCAAATACCACAACACTTCCCGAAGGACACCCAGTACAGGTTTATTTTCAGGAAAATGAAATTATACATGCGCTTTTAGAAGAGTTGACTGCCGTCAATTCTTATGAAGAATTCCAGAAATACACCAATATTTTCAATCAACTTCATACTATAGAGAAGCGTTTTGCCCGAAAAGAAAACCAGCTTTTTCCTTTTTTGGAGAAAAAAGGTTGGGTAGGACCTTCTCAAGGAATGTGGTCTTTTCACGATAATCTTCGGGAGCAATTCCGCATGTTGCGTACCAATATGGAGGATAGAGATTTTAATATCATTAAAACCAATACGCCCTATTTAGTCAACGGAATTAACCGATTAATGGATGTCGAAGAAACGGTTTTATTCCCCAATGCTTTAGAGCTTTTGACAGAAAGCGATTGGATTGAAATGCGCAAAGGCGAAGAAGAAATAGGTTGGATGTTGTCACAACCACCAGCGCCTTTTCCGAGTGTTGCTTATGTGCATCCAAGTGAAGATTTCACCATTAGAGAAATGCCTTTTTCATTAGAAAACACTTCGCATTATGACGAAGGACATATGACGGTGGAACAGGTGAATTTGCTTTTTAGAACCCTGCCTTTGGACCTTACTTATGTGGATGAAAACGACAAAGTTATTTTTTATAATAGGGGAGAAGAGCGTGTTTTTCCAAGAAGTGCTGGGATAATAGGACGTGAAGTGAAATTTTGTCATCCACCCAAAAGCGTCGGTACCGTTTTAAAAATTTTGGAAGAATTCAGAAAAGGAACCAAAAGCGAATCCTCGTTTTGGATTAACTATAAAGAGCGTCTGATTTACATACGTTATTTCGCAGTTAGAGACGCTGATATGAACTACAAAGGCGTTATCGAAATGTCTCAGGACATCACTGATATCAAGAAAGTTGAAGGCGAAAAACGATTATTGGATTGGGAGTAGGAAACTTTTTTAAATTAATACACCATTAAGGAATTAAGTTTCATTAAGATTAAAAATATTTTTGAGGAATACAATGGAGGCTTAATTTTCTTAATGTCTTAATGGTTCAAAAAAAGACGGAATCTGAAAAGTTGTTCGGATTTCTTTTAAATAATATAATAGCGAAATAAAATGAATGTATTAAAAATTGATTACAAGAACATCTATTTTCCGCCAGGAGGGATTTTGATGTGGATTATAATTTACCTGGAATTGATCACTTTCGGAATGGCCTTGGTAGCATTTGTTTATTACGGACACCAAGAACCAGAAGTGTTCCATCAATCGCGTTTGCAACTCAACATTACATTCGGAGCTATTAACACTATTTTTCTATTAACGAGTGGTCTTTTTATGGCCGCTGCCGTTCACCAATTCAAGGAAAATAACATTGCAAAATCATCCTTTTATTTTAAACTGACGATGCTTGGAGGGCTTTTATTTTTAATCCTGAAAAGTGTTGAATATTATCATAAAATTGAATCTGGAATTTCATTGGAAACTAATATGTTTTTTAGTTTTTATTGGATGTTGACCGCTTTTCACCTCATTCATGTCATTATGGGAATGGTGATTTTAATTTGGACAAATTACGGAATGACAAAGAAAAATTCAGATACACTAATAGAAGATGTTGAGGCTTGCGCTTCTTTCTGGCACATGTGTGATTTGATTTGGTTGTTGTTATTTCCTATTCTCTATTTAATCTTCTAAGAAATGAAAAAGTCCTTTATATATACCTATGCCGTACTGCTGTTTTTAACAATTACCACAGCTATAGTTTCAACTTCAATTGAGGTTTCAACCCTTGCTGTCACTTTGATTATGGGATTGTCAGCGATTAAATTTTTACTGGTGGCTTTCCAATTTATGGAACTGAAAAAAGCGAATTCCTTTTGGAAAATCACGCTCAGTCTCGTTTTGGGATTGATGATTTTATTGGTGATTTCCTTCCGATAATTTTTTAAAAAAAAGAGTTGGAAATATGACTTTTATCATAATAAAAGACAAATTACTCCTTTATATTTGTTTAAAGAATCAAAGTATATAAACCGTAAACAATACAGTTATGTTTAAAAACAAACAAAAAATTACAAATATCGTCCTAGCGGCGATTGTAGCTGTTAGTCTATTTTCTTGTGCCAAAAAAGAAGATCAAGACGCTAAAAATTATGAGAATGTAAAAGTAGAAGGGCAGAAAGAAGCGGAACTTACCGCTCCACCTTTTGTTCCTAAGCCAGTAGGTGACCGTGCTGCCATGAAGCTGGTTGTTAATATGGAGATAAAAGAACAAGAAGGAGAAATGGTTGATGGTGTAAAATACACTTATTGGACATTTGGAGGTTCGGTTCCTGGAAGCTTCATAAGAACGCGTGTTGGTGACGAAGTGGAATTTCACTTAAAAAACCATCCAGACAATAAATTACCACACAACATTGATTTACATGCCGTGACTGGACCTGGAGGAGGAGCATCTTCATCACTAGTGGCGCCAGGACACGAAAAAGTATTTAATTTCAAAGTGTTAAATCCTGGTTTGTATGTGTACCACTGTGCTACTGCACCTGTAGGAATGCACATTGCAAACGGTATGTATGGTTTGATATTAGTAGAACCAGAAGGTGGATTGCCTCCTGTAGACAAAGAGTACTACGTTATGCAAGGAGATTTTTACACTAAAGGGAAATATGGAGAGCAAGGAAAACAACCTTTCGATATGGACAAAGCGGTAAAAGAAGATGCAGACTACGTAGTGTTTAACGGAAAAGTAGGTGGTATTGCTGGAGATAATTCTCTAACTGCCAAAGTAGGTGAAACAGTACGTATCTATATGGGTAATGGTGGACCAAATCTTGTTTCTTCATTCCACGTTATTGGAGAAATCTTTGACAAAGTGCATATTGAAGGTGGAGATATGATTAATAAAAATGTTCAAACCACATTAATTCCGGCAGGTGGTTCAGCAATAGTTGAATTTAAAGTTGATGTTCCTGGAACTTTCATTATAGTGGATCACTCTATTTTTAGAGCATTCAACAAAGGAGCCATTGGAATGCTTAAAGTAGAAGGAGCTGAAAACAAAAAAGTGTATTCAGGGACTACTCAAGAAGGAATTTATCTTGCAGAAGGGGGTACAATACAAAGCATGCCTAAAGTTAAGAAAGAAGTAGCTGCTGCTAAAACATTGCCAGAACAAATTAAAGCGGGTAAAGAACTATTTAGCGGAACTTGTTTTGCTTGTCATCAATCAGAAGGTCAAGGAATTCCATCGGTTTTCCCTCCATTGGCAAAATCAGATTATTTGAATAAAGATACAAACAGAGCTATTAAAGCTGTTCTTAATGGATTAAGCGGTGAGATTACTGTAAACGGAAAAAAATACAACAGTGTAATGACTAGCCAAAACTTAACGGATGAGGAAATTGCAAATACAATGACTTACATCTATGATAGTTGGGGTAATAATAAAACAAGAGTAACAGCTGAAATGGTTAAAGCTCAGAGAAATCAAAGCGGACACTAATACACTAATAAAATATAGCCATAATTAAATAATCAAAATAATGGTATTTCATTATGGCTGTATTAAATTCAAAATGAATATGAAAAAGTATATTTTAAGTATTGCAGTGCTGGCACTAGCTTTACAAGGGTTTAGTACAATCTCTAAAGATTCAATTGAACCTGAAGTTATTTATAAAAAAGCAGATAAAATTGTTGCTGCTGATAAAGGAAAAAGCATTTATAATCAAACCTGTGTAGCTTGTCATCAGGCTACCGGATTAGGGATTCCAGGAGCTTTTCCTCCATTGGCAAAATCGGATTATTTGAATAAAGATACTAACAGATCGATTAAAGGAGTAGTAAAAGGACTTAAGGGACCGATTACTGTAAATGGTAAAAAATACAATGGAGCAATGCCAGCTCAAGCTTTAAATGACCAGCAAATCGCTGATGTAATGACATACGTTTACAGCAGTTGGGGGAACAACAAAACTGTGGTTACCGCTGCAATGGTAAAAGCGCAAAGATAATTTCAATAAATAAAGGTGTTAGCTTATGTTACAACTGAAAAAAATAGTGTCCGTATTTTCAATTTTAATTGCTACATCTTTATGGGCTCAAGAAAGTCCAATGGTTTCTATAAAAAGGGGGACTTATGTTCCCCTTTATGGAACTGTGGATAAAAAACCGGCTAATGTCAATGCATTTAAAATTGATGTTTATCCGGTTACCAACGCTCAATATGTGACATTTCTAAAAAAATATCCGCAATACAACCGTTCTAATATTATAGGGTTGTATGCTGAAAAAAGTTATTTGTCACAGTGGAAAAGTGATTTGGATTACGGAGTTAACAATTTAAGTAATTCTCCTGTAACAAATGTTTCTTGGTTTGCAGCCAAAAAATATTGTGAATGCCAAGGGAAGCGTTTGCCAACAATGGATGAGTGGGAATATGTTGCAATGGCTGATGAAAAGCGAGTAGATGCCCGTACAAAAGAAAGCTTTAATAAATACATATTATCTTGGTATGAAAAACCAAAAACCTATGGAAATCCAATAGGAAAAACATTTAAGAACTATTGGGGAGTATATGATATGCACGGATTAGTTTGGGAATGGACGGCTGATTTCAATAGTATTTTTCTATCGGGTGAATCTAGAAAAGATAAGGATTCTGATAGAAATCTATTTTGCGGAAGCGGTTCTATAAACGCTACTGATCTTATGAATTATGCTGCTTTTATGCGTTATGCTTTTAGAGGAAGCCTTAAGGCAAGATACACGACTAATAACTTAGGTTTTCGTTGCGCAAAAGATATAAGTGGCTCTAAAAATAATTTAAAATAATATAAATGAAAAAGTTAATTTTAGGGATTGTACTTGTGCTATTTGTATTCCAAAGTTGCAATTCAAAGGCAGAAAAAGAAGTTTCCCAAAAGGATGAAACAATATCGGATTTGTCGATCTATAATCTACCGTCTCAATGGACGAATCAAAATGGTTCTACCGTAGAGATGAAAGATTTGAAAGGGGAAGTTCTCGTAATGGTAATGATTTATACCTCTTGTAAATCGGCTTGTCCTAGACTGGTTGCTGATATGAGAAACATTGAATCTCGTTTGTCAAGTAAAATAAAGAAAAATGTTAAACTCGTTTTGGTGAGTATTGATCCATCCGTTGATACACCGGAACGATTAAAAGCTTTTTCGATAGAAAATAAAATGGAAGGGGATCAGTGGGTTTTCCTTCGTTCGACAGAAGAAAACACAAGAGAATTTGCTGCTGTATTAGCCGTAAATTACAAGAAAATATCACCTATGGATTTCTCTCATTCGAATATAATCAGTGTTTTTAATGCTAAGGGAGAATTAGCCTTTCAACAAGAAGGATTAGGGGTAAACTCAGATGAAACAATTAAAAGAATAACAGAAGAAGCTGAAAAGCTAAATTAAATATAAAATGAAAACACTTAAAAAAATCAGTTTGTCAATTTTAGGAATGATGAGTCTAACGACTTTTGCCCAAGAATTTGATGCCAGCCTACAAATCAGACCTCGTTACGAATACCGAAATGGGTTTAAAAGTTTAATTAAGGATTCTGAAGACGCAACTTCGTTTATTTCTCAGCGTTCCCGTTTAAATTTAAACTATAAACAAGAAAAATTGAGTGCCAAATTGAGTCTGCAAAATATTCGTACTTGGGGAGACGCAGCCACTACAACGACAGCTGATAAAAACGGAGTAGCGGTATTTGAAGCATGGGCACAATATGATATTGATGCCAAATGGAGTGCGCGTTTAGGACGTCAGGTTTTATCTTATGACAATCAAAGAATTTTTGGGGAAATTGACTGGGCACAACAAGGACAAAGTCATGATGCTGCTGTTATCTCTTTCCATCCGACGAATCATCAGTTGGATTTAGGATTTGCATTAAATGCAAATGCAGAAAACACATTGGCACCTACAACTCCATATACCACGAATTATAAATCAATGCAATATGCCTGGTACCACACTAAGTTTAGTAAAGTAAATATGAGTTTGTTATTGATGAATACTGGTTATGAGTTTGCAAAAACGCTTACTGATTTAGAAGTTGATTACAAGCAAACTTACGGTACTTACCTTTCTTACAAAGAAAATAAATGGGATGCTAATCTAGGTCTATACGGACAATCCGGAAAAAGTTTTGACAATGATGTACAAGCGTATTATGCTGGTTTAAATCTTGGATATGCTGTAACTGGAAAATTCAAAGTAGGATTAGGATATGAATTCCTTTCCGGTAAAGATCAAAACGATACCAGTTCTGATTTCAAATCATTCACTCCGTTATTTGGGACTAATCATGGATTTAATGGTTTAATGGACTATTTCTACGTGGGGAATCATATAAATAATGTTGGTTTGAGTGATGCATATTTAAAGTTAAATTACACACAAAACAAATGGCAGTTTAGCTTAACTCCGCATTTATTCTCAGCTCCTAATACAGTTTTGGATGCTTCCAATATGGAAATGGATAGTTATTTAGGAACTGAAATTGATTTCACGACAAGTTATGCAATACAAAAAGACATTGTAGCTTCAGCAGGGTATTCTCAAATGTTTGGCTCAAGCACATTAGAGAGACTTAAAGGAGGGAATGCAGGGAATACAAATAATTGGGTTTGGGTTATGGTTTCTTTTAGTCCAAAACTTTTTACTATAAAATAAATTGAGGTTGTTATTAGTTAATCAAAAACTGTGTTGGTTCCACAGTTAAATCAGGGTTTAGATTATTAGTTTGTAAAAGGCTGTGTTGGTTAGCACAGCCTTTTCCTGTTTTAAAAAAATGAGATAAATTTACATATTATAGATAATATGGGAGGGATAAATCATTTTGAGTCGTATTTTTGAATTTAAATAAAACACAACACATGGTTTCAGTTCAGGACGCTTTTTCGATATTAAAAAATAATTTACCAGAATCTAAGGAAGTGGACTATTCGTTATTGCAAGCCCGAAAACATGTGCTTTCCCAAAACCTTTATTCTCCCATAAATATGCCGCCTTTCAGGCAATCGGCTATGGATGGTTTTGCATTGTGTTTACACGATGGTTTAGAATATGAGATTATTGGCGAAATAAAAGCGGGTGACACGCATCAAGTGGAGCTTATTCCTGGTCAGGCCATCAAAATTTTTACGGGTGCTGCCGTTCCCAATTCGGCTCAAGCAGTTATCCAAATTGAGAAAGTCAGTGTTAAAGGAAATGTTTTACAACTTGAAGAACATCCAAAATCAGGATTGAATATCAGACCTATTGGAGAGCAAAATAGTAAAGGTGATTTGGCTCTTGAAAAAAGTTCGGTACTTAATGCCGCTTCCATTGGGTTTCTTGCGGGACTTGGTTTTACTTCGGTAAAAGTGTATAAAAAACCTTCTGTAGGGATTCTAATCACCGGAAATGAATTGGTGAAACCTGGTAACGATTTGGAGTACGGAAAAGTGTATGAAAGCAATGGTATTATGCTTCATACAGCTTTAAAAGACGCTTATTTTGATGAGGTTACTATGTATGAGGTAAATGATGATTTCGAAAACACCAAAAATAAACTTCAACAAGCATTATCCGAAAATGAAGTAGTATTAGTTTCTGGCGGAATATCCGTAGGCGATTACGATTTTGTGGCTCAGGCTTTAAAGGAGCTCGAAGTGGAAACGCTTTTTTATAAGGTAAACCAAAAACCGGGAAAACCTTTATTTGCTGGAAAGCTAAAGGATAAAATAGTATTTGCCTTGCCAGGAAATCCTGCTGCTTGCCTAACTTGTTTTTATGTGTATGTATTGCCAACATTAACCATTCTTTCTGGGAATGCGGCCAACTTCAACCAAACTTCACAAAATAGATTAACCCACAGTTTTAGTGTTAATAATAGCCGTTGCCAGTTTTTAAAGGCTGCAGTTATTGGTGACAATGTAACCATACTATCGCATCAAAATTCTTCGATGCTCAATACTTTTTCTATTGCCAATGCATTGGTTTATCTCCCTGATGGAACTTATGAAATTGAGAAAGATTCAAAAGTTGATATTTATCATATTTAAGACTTAGCTCTTTTCGTTATATTTGTAAAAGTATAACGAAATATATTCCGTTTTGAAATGAGCATTACAAAGTGCTTATGAAAAAAGGAATAATGTGCTATGTGAATTCCATATGACCAATTAAAAACTATAAAAATTCGCATATGAAAATCAAGAGTAAAATTTGGATTGAAAATGATGAGGGGATTCTTATCAGTGAAGGTCGTGTTCAGTTATTAAAACTAATTGAAGAAACGGGTTCGTTGAATAAGGCAGCCAAAGCTATGAACTTATCCTACCAAAAAGCTTGGAAATTGGTGGATGCATCCAATAAAGCGGCAAAAAGTCCACTGATAGAAACACAGGTAGGAGGAAGCAAAGGAGGTGGTACGATACTGACTCCGTATGGCAAATCCTTGATTGAAACTTTTGAATCCATCAATATGGCTTGTTGGGATTTCTTGGATGAACAATTGAAAAAGCATACTGTATGACGCCAATAGATTTATTTGATATGCCTTTATTGTTGCTTTTGTTGCCTGTTGTAGCTTTTTTGTATGCTAGTGTGGGACACGGCGGAGCAAGTGGATATTTAGCATTAATGAGTGCTTTCGCATTTCCGATAACAGTTATGAAACCAACGGCTTTAGTGCTTAATATTTTAGTTTCCGGAATTTCCTTTTATTTCTATTACCGCGAGAAAAAATTCAAATGGAACTTGTTTTATCCTTTTGCGATAACCTCTGTTCCTTTCTCTTTTTTGGGAGGCTACCTTTCCGTACCCACTTTTTATTATAAAGTGATATTGGCGACGGTATTGGTTTTTGCCGTTTTGAGATTAATGGGTTTTTTGGGAAAAGAAAAAAAGGAGATAACGCCTTTGAATTTGTATGGAGCCTTGATTGTGGGTGCTGTAATCGGCTTATTGTCGGGATTGATAGGAATTGGGGGCGGAATAATTTTGAGTCCTGTAATCATCCTTATGGGCTGGGGAACTATGAAACAAACGGCAGCCGTTTCGGCTTTGTTTATATTGGTTAACTCCGTTTCTGGAATTTCAGGATTTCTGTTAAAAGGAGGTGTTTTGCCTGAATCATCGATGCCGTTGATAGGGATAGTGTTTGTGGGTGGTTTTTTTGGCGCTTATTACGGAAGCAAGAAATTTAATTCTGTTGTTTTAAAAAATGTACTCGCACTAGTTCTTGGGATAGCGATTTATAAATTATATGTAACGGCTTGATTTGAGCAGTGAAGAGTGAAGAGTGAGAAGAATATAGAATAAAGAAGAAAGAATATAGAAGAAGGAATAAAGAGAATAGAAATAAGAATATAGAAGAAAGGAATCAAGAATAATGATAGAGCCAAATAAAGTAACACAATATACTTCTACCACGTCTCCCCCTCCTTCGGAGGGGGCCGGGGGGAGGATAAACAGTTATACTGCATTCATATTAGCCGGAGGAAAAAGCCAACGTATGGGAACAGACAAAGGTCTGTTGCTTTTGGGCGGCAAACCATTTGTTAGTCATATTTGCGATGCGGTAAAGCCAATTGTGGGCGAGAATATTGTTATTGTTTCTTCGAATGTGGACTATGATTTTTTAGGTTATACTCGAATTGAAGACATCGTTGCGGACAAAGGTCCTGTGGGTGGTATTTATACCGCTTTGAAACAGTCTAAAACAAAAAATAATTTTATCCTTAGCGTAGATGCGCCATTGGTAACAACGGAATTATTGCTTTGGATTTTGGAAAACAAGGACGATTCTTATGAGATGACCCAAGTGCAACTCGATGACAAGGTCTATCCGCTTATTGCTATTTATGAACAATCATTGGTAAGCGTTTTCGAAGAAAATTTAAAAAAGGAGCAATTGCGATTGCGACAAGTAATTGAAGAAGTAAAGCATCAAACGCTTCATATTCCTGAAAAATGGAGGACTCAAGTGCAAAATATAAATACTCCCGAAGAGTATCAAAAAATACAATTATGATTCTAAACATTAAATATTTTGGAGTATTGGCAGAGATAACCAAGAAGAAAGAAGAGCAGTTGGTTTTGGATGAATCCAATGTGACTGTGAATTCTTTGAAATTAAAAATGGAATCAGCTTATCAGGAATTGCAAAAAAATAATTATTCCATTGCCGTAAATCAAGCGATGGTCGGGATGGATACAGCTATAAACGATCAAGATGTAATTGCTTTTCTGCCTCCTTTTGCGGGAGGGTAAACTGTGAGAAGTGAAAGGTGAGAAGTGAAAAGGCGAAAGATAAAAATATAAAGAAGTGATAAACACAACACGTTATTCCAGACAAATTATTCTTCCAGAAATTGGGGTTTTAGGACAGCAAAAATTACAAAAAGCAAGAGTTTTGGTAATTGGTGCTGGTGGTTTGGGATGTCCGGTTTTACAAAATCTTGCTGCGGCTGGAGTCGGTTTTATCGGGATTGTGGATGGAGATATGGTAGAAGAAACTAATTTGCATCGCCAGTTGTTGTACACTTTGAAAGATTGTGGAAAAAGCAAAGCTGTAACAGCTGCCGAAGCGATACAGGAGCTCAATCCTGATGTGGAGGTTCGTGTTTTTAATGAATTTTTCAAAAAGGAAAATGCTTTCGAAATCGTGGGCGACTACCAAATCATTGTCGATTGTACGGATACGATCGGGATTCGCTATCTGATTAATGATGTTTCGATTGTCAAAAACATTCCAGTGGTCTATGCTTCGATTTATAAATTTGAAGGGCAGGTTTCGGTTTTTAATTATAAAAACGGTCCAAGTTACCGCTGTTTGTTTCCGCAAACGGAAAGCTTAGGTTCGGTTCCCAATTGTGTTGCTTCGGGTGTTTTGGGGGTATTGCCCAATACTTTAGGTTCGTTTCAGGCGACTGAAGTGCTCAAAATCATTCTTGAAATAGGAACAGTATTATCGGGTAAATTGTTGCTCTATGATGGCTTGCATTATCAAACACAACTAATTGATTTTAATAAAAATCCGGCAGCCATTGAGGAAGGTCTCACCAATGGATTAACGATTCAGCAACAGGATTCGAATAATGTAAATGAAAACATATCAGCAGCAACATTCATTGAAAAATGTCGACTGGATAATTGTTTGGTTATCGATATCAGAGAAGATTATGAAGAACCAAAATGGGAAGCTACAAATGTGGTGAACGTACCAATATCGTCGTTAGAAAGCTACTGCAACCAACTGGACAAAAACAAAGAAATCGTTTTGTTTTGCCAAAGCGGACAACGCAGCCAATTGGCTTTAGCCTATTTGAAAAAAGAAGGATTTATTAAGCTTTCACATCTCGAAAACGGAATTGAATCCATCAAAATATAATTAGAAAATAAAAAATAAAACGATACAATAATGTCAACAGCAAAACCTAAAAAAACATCCTTCATTCAAGGTCCTATATCGTCAGATTTCATTGGGAATTCGATAGCGAAACACCAAAGTAAAACGACTATTGGAGCACACAATATCTTTTTGGGTCAAGTGCGTGCCGATGTGATCGACGGAAAAACGGTTGTAGCAATTGAGTATTCTGCTTATGAGGAAATGGCAGAGCAAACGTTCCACGAAATTCGCGAAGCCGCTTTTGCAAAATATGAGCTTTCGTGTTTGCACATTTACCACAGCCTGGGAACCGTAAAAACGGGGGAGATCTGTCTGTTTGTTTTTGTGTCGGCGCCAAGACGAAAAGTGGTTTATGAAGCTTTGGAATTTTTGGTGGAAGAAATAAAAGAAAAAACAGCCGTTTTTGGCAAAGAAATAATGGAAGACGAAACGTATACTTGGAAAAAGAATACCTAGATTTTTCACAGTAAAATAAATAGAACACGGATGACACAGATTAAACGGATTAGTACGGATTTTATATTTTAAATACAAGAATCAGCGTAAATCTGCATAATCTGCGAGCAATTACATAAAACACGGATTCCTCAGATTTTTTAAAATCAGATAAAAAAAATCTGTATAAAAAAGGATAAAGTAAAAAGTTTTTTTGAACCATTAAGGTATTAAGATTCGTTAAGATTTCAGGCTTAATTTTCTAAATATCTTAATGGTAAAAATTAAATAAAAGTTCAAGTTTAATAAAAGAACACAACATAAAATGGTAGATATCACCCATAAAATAATCACGCAACGCACGGCAACGGCACAGGCAATCATAAAAGTAGGCTCGCCGGAAACCATGCAAGCGATTTTGAATAAAACCGTTCCGAAAGGCGATGTTTTGGAAGTTTCCAGAACAGCTGGACTTTTTGCGGTAAAAAACACATCGAACTCTATTCCGGATTGCCACCCGATGCCTATTGAATTCACGGGAATTGAATATGAGTTATTGGAGGATTCGGTAGTGATAAAAGTGACCGTAAAAGCAATTTATAGAACTGGTGTTGAGGTCGAGGCCATGCACGGTGCTTCTATCGTTGCCCTGACGATGTACGACATGTTGAAACCTATCGACAAAAACGTGGAGATTTCGACCATAAAATTACTGCATAAAAAAGGAGGAAAATCCGATTACGGAAACAAGGAAGTTCAGGATTTGGCCGTTGCGGTTATGGTATGCTCAGACAGTGTTTCCAGCGGAAAAAAAGAAGATAGAGCGGGTAAAGTGATTTCTGATAAAATCAAAAACTTAGGATTAGAAGTTTCGAATTATATTATCATTCCAGATGAGGTTTTGGATATTCAAAACACCATCAATAAACTGTGCGCCCAAAAAACCGACTTGCTAATCATCACTGGCGGAACTGGATTGTCAAACAGAGACGTCACGCCCGAAGCGGTGATTCCGTTGCTTGATCGACGTATTCCCGGTATCGAAGAAGCGATTCGTTCCTACGGTCAGGACCGCACACCTTATGCGATGTTGTCCCGTAGTGTTGTGGGTTTCAAAGGGAACACACTAATTATGGCCTTGCCGGGTTCTACCGCAGGTGCTGGAGAATCTATGGACGCTGTTTTTCCTTCGGTATTACATTTGTTCAAAATACTAAACGGATTCAACCATGGAAAATAACATTCAAATGCAGGACACCCACGGACGCATGCACAGTTATTTGCGCATTTCGATTACAGAGAATTGTAATTTGAGATGTACTTATTGTATGCCGGCCGAAGGGATTGCGCTTACGCCAAAAGCGCATCTGATGACTGCAGATGAAATTGTTTCCATTGCCCAGACTTTTGTCAATTTGGGTGTAAACAAAATTAGATTGACGGGCGGAGAGCCTTTGGTTCGAAAAGATGCCGCAGACATAATTCAACGATTAGGAAAACTGGGTGTCGAGCTTACTTTGACGACTAACGGAATTCTAGTTCATGATTTTATCGAAACCTTCAAGGAAGCGGGAATACACACGCTGAATCTGAGTATTGATAGCCTTCAAAAAGAAAAGTTCAACCAAATTACCCGAAGAAATTATTTCGATAAATTTCAGGAGAATATGGAATTGCTTGACGCCAATGGGTTTAATCTAAAACTAAATGTGGTGGTGATGAAAGGCTTTAATGACAACGAAATCATTGATTTTATTGAATTGACCAAAGACAGGAATATCCAGATTCGGTTTATCGAGTTTATGCCTTTTGATGGTAATCAATGGAAGAAAGATAAACTGGTGTCTTATGCCGAAATCCTCACGCAGGTCAATGATAACTATTCTGCTGAAAATGTAGAGCGCTTGACGGATAAACCGCATGACACCGCTAAAAACCATAAAATAACATCTTACAAAGGGAGTTTCTCTGTAATTAGCTCCGTGACAAACCCTTTTTGCAGTACGTGTAACCGCATTCGCCTAACTGCCGACGGTAAATTGAAAAACTGTCTTTTCTCGAATTCTGAAACGGACTTACTGCAAAGCTTACGTGCTGGAGAATCGATCGAACCGCTTATTTTTTCGAACATAAAATCCAAAATGGCAATGCGTGGCGGGATGGATGACGATGCCAAGTTTCAAAATCCGGATTTGTTTTCGAAGAATAGAAGTATGATAAAAATTGGGGGCTGATTTTTTAAGCACAATTTTTTACCGCAAAGGGCGCAAAGGATTCGCAAAGGACGCAAAGGTTTTATTTTTTTTTAGAAACACAGATAATTCAATAGCCCTTGGCTTTGGCCAAATATAATTTGTTCAAAAAGGTTATATTTTGTAGTGTGGATTGTCCTTTTTAGATAAAAAAAACCTTCTGACAAAGCAGAAGGTTAGAAATGTATTCGAAAAGGAGACCTTGAAAATACTAGCAAAATTCAATGTTGAATTGAAAACAAGCCGTAATTGGCTTGACCTATGCCAACAAATTTTCCTTTTATCGATGAACTGAAATTAGGCTCTCAATTCCTCCATATCGGCTAGTGTTTCGTCTAGTTTTTTTAATATTCCACTATAAACAAGATTCAAATCCCATTTTCCTATTTGTCCCCCAAAGAATGCTAATAAGCCAACTATTAGTAAGGCAACAACTATCAAGATTAAAGGAAAACCAAAGATCAAATAGGTGTCAGGGTACTCCAAAAGGATATAGTTTAAAAGTTTGTCACCCGGAACATCTCCACCAATAGCTCCAAACCAAAATGCGGAAACCATAATTATGAAAACGTAAGGATACAAATAGCGAGACAATTTTGTGTTTACCGAAATCATTTCCTTAACCCAATTGTCAAAAGAAATCAGGTATTGGTAACTGCTTACGGTTTTGTCTATTTTGTTTAAGCTTTTACTGAATTTGTTGGCAATAACAGAGATTACACTGAATATGAGAAACATTCCGATACCCATATATGGTATTCTGACAATAAAAGAAATCGGAAGTATTATGAAGGCAAATGCTATGATTGCAATCCGATTTATTTTATACATTCTTTTGAACTTATCGACAATGTCTATCGATTTCTGATTGTAGAGGTCATTCAGTTTTGGTGCTAATAAAGCATCATTTTTCAAAAAACCTTCTTTCCATATTGTTTCAATTGACTTTTCCATCTAATAATTTTTTTAAGCGTTCTTTAATTCGTTTAATGCGTACCCCAATGTTGTTTGGGTTTGTTCCAATAATTTCGGCGATTTCCTGATATGACTTTTCCTCCAGATAAAGCATAATAACCGCTCTGTCCACATCAGATAATTGCCTGATAGCTTGATAGAGTTGGTTAAGGGATTCATCCGTAAAGGAACGGCTGTCTTCTATTGCCTCGTCAGGCAAAAATTCTGAAGAAATTTGATTTTCCTTTTTTTTGTTTTTCTTGAGTAAAGTCAAACACACATTCAAAGAGATTCTATAGACCCAAGTCGACCATTCCGATTGTTCTCGAAAACTGTTATGACTTCTCCAAATCTGTAAACAGACTTCTTGATAGTAATCTTCAAAATCCTCTTGGGTATTGGAATAGGCCCTGCAAATCTTAATGATGATTCCGGCATAAGGCAAAATGAATGTGGTGTAAAAATCGCTGCTCACTATTGTTTTTCTTATTTAGTGGCTAAAGTTCTAAATTATTACAGCCGAAAGAAGATTTTTTTCGAAAAGTTTTAAAATAGCGGGATTAGCACTAATGGAATTAATAATAGGAACTTGACTATTATTCTGCTTTTCGAGTTAAATTCAATATGTTTTAAAAAAACCTGTATTTCCTGTATATGTATTTTTTTTTGAAAAATAAATTTTTATGATTACAATCATATTATCGTAATTGTTTTATTATTAGATATTTATGCGTAAATTCGGGTTAAGCAATCCGTTTTTTGGTTAATATGAGCCTCTTTTTACTGACTGACTGACTGACATATATCATATTTTAGGAAGCGCCAACAGATTAATTTTACATCATTAACAAAAAGTTGTTTTTATGAGTAGTTTATCGCAATCCCACAAAATCTTATTTCTAAACACATTAGCATTTACAATTTGTTTTGCCTGTTGGACTTTAAATGGTGTTTTGGTTACCTTTCTTGTAGATAGAGGCATATTCAATTGGAGCGTTGTAGAGGTAGGTTGGCTTTTGGGAATTCCCATTTTGTCTGGTGCTATTTTTCGTCTTCCCATTGGGATTCTAACGGATAAATACGGGGGGAAAATTATATTTTCCATCTTGTTGTTTCTTTGTTCCATTCCTTTGTTTTTGCTGCCTTTTGCAGATACGTTTTGGAGTTTTGCCGTTTTGAGTTTCCTCTTCGGACTAATAGGAACCAGCTTTGCGGTAGGTATTGGGTACACTTCAGTTTGGTATCCACAAAACTGGCAGGGTAGAGCTTTGGGTATTTTCGGAATGGGAAATGCGGGAGCTGCCATCACTACTTTTATCGCGCCTACTTTATTAAATAATTTTTCAAAAAACGATCCTACTGACGGTTGGAAAATGCTGCCGGTAACTTACGGGGCGGTATTAGTGGCCATTGGAATCCTCTTTGTAATATTCGCCAAGAATAAAAAACCGCAAGGAGACACTAAAAACCTAAAAACGTTATTGACTCCATTGAAATCTGCCAGAGTATGGAGATTTGGTGCTTACTACTTCTTGGTTTTTGGTTGTTTTGTGGCTTACTCCCAATGGTTGTTACCAAACTTTATGAATGTGTACCACACTTCACTGGTTATGGGAGGAATGTTTGCCACTATGTTCAGTTTGCCAGGTGGTGTTATTAGAGCTTTCGGGGGGTATTTGTCGGATAAATTTGGTGCCAGAAAAGTAATGTACTGGGTATTGGGATCTACTATGGTCATCAGTTTCCTGTTGATGTTCCCTAAAATGGAAATCTTTACTTCAGGACCTGGTGTAATGGCCAATAATAGCGGTGTGGTAACTACAGTAACTCCTTCTGGATTAGTATTAAACAATAATGACTACAAGATAAAACCAAAGGTAGATGTTGCACTAACGGATGCCTCTATTTTACCGGTTAAAACCTCATGGCAAGAAATTGTGGTGAAAGAAAATCAGTCCGTTAGCAAGAAAGAATTATTGGCTAAAGGGGTAACACAAATCAAATTTGCTGCCAATATGTGGGTGTATGTTATTCTCGTGGTATTAATCGGAATTTCATGGGGAATCGGTAAAGCGGCGGTGTACAAACACATCCCGGAATATTTCCCGAACGAAGTGGGAGTTGTGGGTGGAATGGTAGGATTAATTGGGGGATTAGGTGGTTTTTTTGGACCAATTATCTTTAGTTACCTCTTGAATTTCACCGGCCTCTGGACGAGTTCTTGGCTCTTTATATTTGTGATTTCCACTGCTTGTTTGATTTGGATGCACAAAACCATCATCAAAATTCTTAGAAAGAAAACACCTGGATTTACTAGGGATATCGAACATATTAATCATTAAAAATAGTCAAAAAGTCTTAATGTCTAAAGGCATAAAGTACATTCTACCTAATTAGTTTTAAATTTAAAAACAACAATTTTATGTCAGTAAATATTAAAGATTGGAACGTTGACGACGAAGGTTTTTGGGAGTCTACAGGAAAAAAGATAGCTAATAGAAATCTATGGACTTCTATTCCTGCATTATTACTTGCATTCTCTATATGGATTATGTGGGGAGTACTAATAAAGTATATGAAAGATTTTGGTTTTAATTTCGGAATGACCGATGGGTTGGTTGCGGGAACTGATGATTATGTAAATGCTTTGAAAGAAGTAAATAACCTCTATTATACTTTGCCGGCAATTGCAGGGCTTGCAGGTGCAACTTTACGACTGCCTAACTCTTTTTTAATATCATTAGGAGGAGGTAGAAATGTAGTTTTTGTTACAACGGCATTGTTACTTATTCCAGCAATAGGAACAGGAATAGCATTGTCAGATGTAAATTCACCTTATATGTTTTTTGCAATTATGGCGTTATTGTCTGGACTTGGTGGAGGTAATTTCTCTTCTTCAATGAGTAATATATCTTTCTTTTTCCCTAAAAAAGCGCAAGGATATGCATTGGGAATGAATGCAGGACTTGGTAACTTAGGTGTTGCGGTTATGCAGAAAACGATTCCTTTTATAGTAACATTCTCTTTATTTGGTGGAACAGCTGGTGCAATTGCAACTGCAAAAGGAGCCCCTTTTGAAGGAATGCAAAATGCAGCATGGATTTGGGTTCCACTTATTGTATTAGCTTCTTTAGCAGCATTTTTTGGGATGAACAATGTATCTACAGGAACTCCAAGTATGCCAGACACGGCTAAAGGAGTTTCAAAAACATTGTATATGATAATGTTAGGTTTGGTAGCGGCAGGTATTGGTGCTTTCATGTTAATTGGTATTCCTTGGGATTCTTTTGGAATGAAAGATGCTGCGATGTGGATTGTTCTCCCTGTTGTAATAGTTATTACCGTTTTATTAATGAAATTTGGAACTCCAGCTGATATAAAAGAGAATCTTAATAAACAATTTTCGATACTTGGTGACAAACACAATTGGATAATGACGATTATCTATACAATGACCTTCGGTTCTTTCATTGGATTTTCGATGGTATTCCCAAAATTAGCGCAAGATATATTTGTGTATTCAAATCCATTAGATCCAGAATGGGTAAATCCTAATGCTCCTAACATTATGCTTTGGGCATTCTTAGGGCCAATGTTTGGGGCTTTAGTTAGACCAATAGGAGGAATTCTTGCTGATAAAGTTAATAGTGGTGCTAAAATTACAATGTGGAGTACTATTTTTCAAATTATAGCTGCATTGACTGTTGCCTATTATGTGGTACAAGCAAGAGGTTCTGAAACTCCAGAATCGTATTGGTGGCCATTTTTCGGAGCATTTATGGTTTTGTTTTTAACAACTGGTATTGGGAATGGATCGACTTTTAGAAGTATTCCTTATATTTTTAGTAAAGAAAAAGCAGGGCCAGTATTAGGGTGGACAGCTGCAATTGCTGCTTATGGAGCGTTTATTATTCCTAATGTGTTTGGACAGCAGGTAACGGCAGGAACACCTGAGTATGCATTATACGGTTTTGCAGTTTATTATTTGCTTTGCTTAATTCTGAACTGGTGGTATTACCAAGGACCTAAAAGGGAAGTCGATAATCCGTAAGTGGATTTATAGATTATTTAGTACGAAAGAGGGTTTGCCCATCAAGTGTGGTTCATATTCTTTGGTAATAATATTACAGGTAATGGTGTTGCAAATCAATTCTTTATGGGCTTGATTCTTTTCACTATATTAGCTACAACAATCAACTGGTGGTTTTATAACCGTAAAGGATGTGAAAAGCCAAATTAGATTATGATTTCATATTCGTTTTAAAAAGGAGAATTATTTTATATACCTACAAGGTCTTAGGGTCTTGTAGGTTTCTTGACAAAACGACTTAGATATATACTTATTAAAATTTTAGGAAATGAAAAACAGAACTTTTAATACCAAGGCTTTACTTATAGCCACCGGAATGTCAATATTCTCTATTGTGCTGGTGTTTTTTGGTTCCAGAAATTTACAGAATTTTGATGCCGCTTTAATCACTTATTTATTCGGGACGGTATTCGCTTTTTTTGGTATTGTTTACCGCTATTCGGTTTGGTTACAAAGGCCACCCACTTGGATTTATTTTAAAAGAGGAATAATGTACTTGGTTACGGGGAAAGTATTTTCGCATTTTTGGTTTGCTTCCAAAGAAACCATCGAAAACATCGCTTTTCAGAAATTTATTTATCCAAGGGGAAAATACCGATGGGTAGCCCATTTCATGATAGCCGTTGGTTGTACTTCTGCTTTTATGATTACTATTCCTTTAACTTTTGGATGGATTCATTTTACTTTGGCTCCAGGTGGAATTGATATTTATGAAGCTCACTTTTTTGGTTTTCATATGATGTCATTTAAATTAGGTTCTATTATAGCATTTCTAACGTTTCATGCGTTAAACTGGTCTTCTTATTTGGTGATTTTAGGTTCGCTGTATTATTTAAGAAGACGTTTGACTAATCCTGGGTTAATTGCTACGCAAACATTTGAAGGGGATTTATTGCCGCTTATTTTGTTGATTGCAGTATCAGTTACTGGATTAGGGTTGACTTATTCGTATCAGTTTATGAAAGGATTTGCTTTTGATTTCTTGGCAGTAATTCATGCAGTGACTGTTATTATGTTTTTGATTTGGATTCCTTTTGGGAAATTCTTTCATATCATTCAACGTCCAGCCCAGATTGGTGCCCATATTTACAAGAAACAAGGGATGAAACAAGGAATGGCGGTTTGCAAACATACAGGAGAAGAGTATGCTACAAATTTGCACATCAATGACCTTAAAACAGTAACTAAAGAACTTGGTTTTGATTTCAGTATGGAAGATGGTGGTTCTCATTTAGATTTGAGCCCTGAGGGAAAAAGATCGCGTTTGGCACAAGCCCATTTAAAAGCAAGGCAAGCTGGCGGAAATTTATTTGGATAATTAAAGAGTAATCAATGTTCAGTTTTTAGTGTTCAGTCGCAGTTTGTGGCCACAGTTTACAATTGGGACATCAACATAACACAGAGAAAAACCAAGAACAGAAAATATAAAAAACATGGCAAAATTACCTGTTTCAGCAGAAAAAATTATAGAAGATTTTGGTCCGCATCTAAATTATAGCCCGAAAGAAGGCTTTGATGGAAGAGACGAACCGGATGAAGTGGTGAAAACACATTGTTGCTTTTGTGGTATGCAATGCGGAATTCAATTGTTGGTTAAAAGCAATAAAGTGGTTGGTTTTGAACCATGGATGGAATTTCCTTTTAACGAAGGTCGTCTTTGTCCAAAAGGGGTGCAACGCTACCTGCAAAACAACCATCCTGACCGTTTGTTGGGCCCTATAAAAAGGGTAGAAGGGAAAGGTTTTGAACCTACTTCCTGGGATGAAGCGATGGATAAAACGGTTTCGGAAATTAAACGCATTCAGGAGCAATACGGGAAAGATGCATTTTCGATACTATCGGGTGTTTCTTTAACCAATGAAAAAAGTTACCTTATGGGTAAATTTGCTCGTGTGGCTGTAAAAACAAAAAACCTGGATTATAATGGTCGTTTGTGTATGGTGAGTGCCGGTGCGGGGAATAAAAAGGCTTTTGGATTAGACAGAGCTTCTAATACTTATTCGGATCTGGAATATGCCGAAGTGATTATTGTGGCTGGTGCCAATATCAGTGAAACGTTCCCAACATTGACTCATTGGATATGGAAAGCGAGAGATCGCGGAGCCAAACTGATTGTAATCGATCCAAGAATGATTCCGCTTGCCAGAACTGCCGATGTGCATTTGGATGTAAAACCTGGTACCGATTCTGCGCTTTACGGAGCAATGTTGAAATACCTAGTGGATCACGATATGTTGGATCACGATTTTATAGATAATTATACTTCTGGATTTGATGTTACTTTGGATGCCGTAAAGGATTATACCTTAGAATGGGCCGAAGAAATCACTGGAATCAAGAAAGAAAAAATAAAAGAAGCCGCTGAGTTATGGGGTAAAGCGAAAACCAGTTTCTTGCTGCATGCCCGCGGAATTGAACACCATTCAAAAGGAGTGGATAACGTTTTGGGTTGTATCAATTTGGTTCTGGCAACAGGACGAATTGGAAAACCATATTGCGGATACGGAACCATTACCGGTCAAGGAAATGGTCAGGGTGGAAGAGAACACGGACATAAATGCGATCAATTACCTGGAAATAGAGATATCGAAAATCCGGAGCATCGCAAGTATATTGCTGATGTTTGGGGAATTGATGAAAAGGATATGCCTGGAAAAGGACTTTCGGCTTATGAAATTATAGAAGCGATTCACCGTGGTGAAATCAAAGGCTTATTGTCTATTTGTTTCAATCCGTTGGTGTCATTGCCTAATAGTAACTACGTTAGAGAAGCATTGGAGAAACTGGAATTTTATGTTTGTATTGATTTTTTCCTAAATGAAACTGCTCGCCATGCTGATATTGTTCTAGCGGGTTCTTTGCAAGAAGAGGAAGAAGGAACGACAACATCAGCAGAAGGAAGAGTAATCAGAATTCGTCAGGCGGTAACGCCTCCTGGAGACGCAAGAACAGATACTTCTATCATTTTGGAATTAGCAAAACGTTTGGGACAAGAAGATAAATTCACTTATGATACCAGCGAAGCGATTTTTAACGAATTACGTGTCGCTTCTAAAGGCGGGACAGCCGATTACAACGGAATTACCTATAAAAGAATCGAAGAAAATATGGGAATTTTTTGGCCTTGTCCAACGGAAGACCATCCCGGGACTCCACGTTTATGGGAAGATAAAAAATTTAAAACACCAGATGGGAAAGCACATTTTAACCCTGCACCATACAAACTTCCGGGTGAAGTAACCGATGCGGATTATCCTGTAATTTTAACTACAGGTCGTGTTGTTTCGCAATATTTAAGCGGAACACAAACGCGTAGAATTGGTAAACTAGTGGATCAGTTTCCCGAGCCATTATTGGAAATTCATCCTAATTTGGCCAAACAATACGGGATACAACAAAGAGAATTAATTAAGGTTTCCACTCGAAGAGGAGAAGGGATTTTTCCTGCGAATATAGTGGAAACAATTAGAGAAGATACTGTTTTTATTCCGTACCACTGGTCTGGAAAAAAATCAGCAAATCAATTGACACCAGGAACATTAGACCCGATTTCCAAAATACCGGAATTTAAGGTTTGTGCCTGTCATTTAGAGCCGCTCAAAGAAATCGCTCCACCATCCAAAGAATCTAAGGCTTATGCCAGTGTTTAATCTATAAAAAGCTAAATTATGAACTATACCAGTTTCAATACAAACGAAGAGTTTTTTGTAGATATGCAACGTTGCATAGGTTGTAAAGCTTGTGAATTAGCTTGCGCCGAATGTGAAACAAACGGACAAGACTCTATGATTCATGTCAATTATGTAGATCGTGCTTCAACGGTTCAAACTACAGTTCAGGTGTGTATGCATTGCGATGACCCTGTTTGTGCTAGTGTATGCCCAGCTGATGCGATATCAAAAGACGAATTCGGAATCGTACATACTGCCAATACCGAAAGATGTATCGGTTGTTCGAATTGCGTGATTGCGTGTCCTTTTGGTGTGCCAAAGAAAATTGAAGAGTACGATTTGATGATGAAGTGTACGATGTGTTATGACAGAACGAGCGTTGGAAAAAAACCAATGTGTGCCACCGTTTGTCCAAGTGGCGCCTTGTTCTACGGTACAAAAGCGGAAATCGAAGAAATGCGTCCAAACAGTTCGCCTGTAAACACCTTTGTTTTCGGAAAAGAGATTGTAAATACCAAAGTGAATATCATGATGCCTAAAGGCAGTACTGAGTTGATAATATATTAGTCGTGAAAAGTGAAATGTGAAAAGTGAGTAGAACAACTTTAAACGGGAAACTTTAAACTTTAAACTTTAAAAAATGTCAAAAGAAGATAATTTAAACGAAAACTGGAAAAAAGACTTTCCAATTTTAAAACAAGAAGCCACGCAAGTCAGTCGTCGTGATTTTGCAAAATTCCTGACGCTGGTTTCAGGAGGACTAATGGTTGGTAGTGGTTTGGTCGCTGCCAAAGCATATTTATTACCTAAAGAAGAAGTGGCTGGCGAGCATTTTGTATGCAAGCAAGACGAAGTTCCAGTAGGGGGAACACGAGGTTTTGTTATAGAAGGGAGTACTGTTCCTTATATCTTGATTCATCTAGAAAATGGGGAATATAAAGCCTATGAGCAAAAATGTACCCATCTTTCTTGTTCGGTTTTTTACAAGCCGGGAACCGGGATTATTCATTGTCCTTGTCACGAAGGATCGTTTGATGCTATGACAGGTGATGTGATTGCAGGACCGCCGCCAAGAGCTTTGCCTAAACTGGAAGTGTTCTTTAAAGACAAAGATATTTACGTGAAAGCATCACAAGAGAATGTGATGAGTTAAGAAACAGGAATAATTAAATTCAATTGTTATGAGTAATTTTAGAACAAGCCAAAACAAAGCTAATCCCAACAAGCTAAACAACATCCTTTCAACGCTGATATTCATTTTAATCTTAAATGTCACGATTCAGATCTGGTTGTTGTACGCCTCGTTAAATAATGCGTTAGACAATCATAGAGAAATTTTGATCCCAGCATTTATCGCTTCCTTGATCTTGTTTTTGATAGGTTTCAGTTGGCTTTATTATTTACCGAAAGGGAATTATAGAAAGTAATAACTTAAGTGTAATAAAAAAAGGAACTTCAATTGAAGTTCCTTTTTTATAAGTATATATTGAGTAAAACTTACTCTTTCAGTCTGCAAGCTTTAACATCTCCTACAACAACCACTTCAGTCATTCCTAGAGAAGAAAGGTTTTTCATCGCTTTATCCCATTTTTTACCGCTCAATTCTGATTTGGTTTTAAGTGCGCCAAAATCCATTTGGTTGTCATTGGTTTTCAATAAGGCAACAATAAGTTTTTCGTCGTCTTCCAGTTCAATTTGAACTTGTTTTTTCTCAGGTCTCATTTGTGGGAAGAACAATACTTCTTGAATTGAGGCATTGTTAGTCAAGAACATCATTAAACGGTCCATACCTATCCCTAATCCAGATGTAGGAGGCATTCCATATTCAAGTGCTCTCAAGAAATCTTCATCAATAATTCCAGTTGCTTCATCATCTCCTTTTTCAGCAAGACGCATTTGTTCTTCAAAACGCTCTCTTTGATCAATTGGGTCATTTAGTTCCGAGTAGGCATTTGCAACCTCTTTACCACAAACCATTAATTCAAAACGTTCTGTCAATTCAGGATTGTCACGGTGCTCTTTACAAAGCGGTGACATTTCCTTAGGATAATCAGTAATGAATGTTGGTTGAATATAATTTCCTTCGCATTTAGCGCCAAAAATTTCATCAATCAATTTTCCTTTACCCATAGTTTCATCAACCTCAATTCCCATTCCTCTGGCAGCATCAAAAAGTTCTGTTTCGCTTTTTCCTGAAATATCAAAACCAGTGAAGTGTTTGATAGAATCAGTCATTGTAACACGAGCATAAGGTGCTTTGAAGCTGATTTTATGTTCGCCAAAAGTCGCTTCACTAGTTCCATTTACACCTATAGCGCAATGTTCCAGTAAGTTCTCCGTAAACTCCATCATCCAGTTGTAGTCTTTGTAGGCTACATATATTTCCATAGCTGTAAATTCCGGGTTGTGCGTTCTGTCCATTCCTTCGTTACGGAAGTTTTTAGAAAACTCATACACTCCGTCAAATCCACCTACAATTAATCTTTTTAAGTACAACTCATTAGCAATACGCATATACAATGGCATATCTAGTGAGTTATGGTGTGTGATAAACGGACGCGCCGCAGCACCACCAGGAATCGATTGTAAAATTGGGGTTTCCACCTCAAGATATCCTGCATCGTTAAAGAAAGTACGCATCGAGTTGAACAATTTTGTTCTCTTGATAAACGTCTCTTTCACATTTTGATTCACCGTCAAATCCACATAACGCATTCTGTAACGCAATTCAGCGTCATTAAAAGCGTCGTGCACTTTTCCGTCTTCATCTACTTTTGGTAATGGTAACGGACGCAATGTTTTACTCAAAAAAGTAAATCCATCCACACGAATACATTGCGCACCTACTTTAGTAGTGAACAATTCTCCTTCGATACCAATAAAATCACCTAAGTCGGTCAGTTTTTTAAATACCTGATTGTATAATGTTTTATCATCACCCTCACACAACACATCGCGGTTCACATACAATTGTATGCGGCCTTCGCTATCTTGCAATTCGGCAAAACAAGCTTTTCCTTGATCCCTTACACTCATCAAACGCCCGGCAACAATCACCTTTTTACCTTCTTCAAAGCTTTCCTTTATTTGTTTCGAAGTATGATTTACAGGGAAAAGATTTGCAGGATAAGGGTTAATCCCTAGGTTGCGTAAGCTTTGTAGTTTTTCTCTACGGATAATTTCTTGTTCAGATAATGCCATTATATTCAGATTTTAAGACTGCAAATATAACCTTTATGACTTAAAATAGCAATGCTAATAAGTTGGAATGTCATATTATTAAATTGTTTGATTTCAGGAGCAGAAACAATAGTTTTTATAAACACGATTTGTCCCGATGGCAGCGTTATCCCGCACCAAAAAAAGGTGCGGGATAACGCTGCCATCGGGGCTATTAAGCACGAATAATCTTTGTAAGAATGTTTTGTTAAAATGTAAGAACTGTAGTTTAATTCATAGTATATTTGGAGCCTTAAACCTGAATAATTAATAAAATGAAATACTGTTTTTATCTGCTTTTAATTGCTATCGCCACAAGTTGTCAAGTAACTGAGACTATTCACATCAATCCTGATGGAAGCGGAACGATTGAAATTAATGAACATCGTGACGAAAACAGCTATATGCAAATTGCAGGAGAAAATTATTCCAAAGAGACTGTTTTTAGCGACACGACTTATGTTTTTCAAGACTATATCAATAAGCATAATGATAATTTCATAAAATATACCCAACCAGAGCAAGACTTGTTCAGTAAGTTTAAAAACGTGAATGTTCACATCAAAAAAAGTGCTTTCGATAAAGAATTTAGAACTATAATTACGCAAAATTTTCAAAAAGTTGAAGATATAGCAGACCTTTCTAAAACTGAAAACTACGTTAGTGACCTAGTTCATAATTATGCATTAACTGCTGAAGAACATTATTATAATGTGCGCTTTGCTTTAAATGGTAATCACTTTAATAGGATTGTAACTATTACAGATGAGGATATCTTCCAGAAGGAAAAAGAAAAAATTGAATCCTATAAAAAGCAACTTGTTAGTTTTAAACTGGTGCAAACTTATACCTTAAAGTATCATTTTCCACGAAAAATAAAATCAGTTTCAAATAATAATGCTATAATCAGTGCTGATAAAAAAGCATTAGAATTGCAGTTTTTAATATTCGATTTTTTACAAAATCCTGAAATTACAAATCTGGAAGTGGTTTTAGAATAAGTAAAGTACTTTAGTGTTGAATTAATTGTTGTTAGATTATAAAATAAAATTAAAAAATGCTTCTTAAAACTTTAGTATCAATCGTCTCTGTTTCTTTGTTATTTTTAAATAGTAGTATTGTGTGTAATGTTACTGAAAACATTTTTATCAATGATAATAGTAGTGGTAAAATTGAAATCATATCACAAAGAGACGAATATCGATATATGCAGTTTTTGAAAGAAGATTATGCTAAGGAAGAGGGTTTTATTGAAGAAATAATAACCATTAAAGAGTTAATACATTTTTATAAGGATACATTCTCTAGGTTTTCAAAAGCGGAACAAACTTG
Organism: Flavobacterium sp. K5-23; assembly: GCF_023278045.1. Taxonomy (NCBI): domain Bacteria; kingdom Pseudomonadati; phylum Bacteroidota; class Flavobacteriia; order Flavobacteriales; family Flavobacteriaceae; genus Flavobacterium; species Flavobacterium sp. K5-23. The sequence continues at coordinate 85,903 of NZ_CP056783.1, read as the reverse complement.
TTTAAAGAAACACGAGCAAATAGAAATATACAACAAGGAAAATTCGATTGATAAGGAATATATATACAAGCTTTCTCAAAATTTCAATTCGGTCAATGAAATAGTAGATCTTAAAAATGGATATAAGTATATAAATTGTCTAAAAGATAATCGTCCTATGAATTTAGATAAAGAGGAGAAAGAAATTAAATATTCCTTTGACGGGATTGTTTTTAATAGAAGCTTCAAAGTTTTAAATAATATAGAGTTTATTAAGTATAGAGAAATGTATAATGAAAAGAGTTTTTTATTGGATTTTAATAAAGGACTAACTTATACTCTTAACTACCATTTCCCTCGAAAAATTAAATCGGTTTCTAATGTAAATGCAATTATTGGCGCAGACCAAAAGTCTTTAAAATTGATTTTCTTATTAACGGACTGTTTGCAAAATCCTGAAATTACAAATCTGGAAGTAGTTTTAGAATAACAATTTTTGGATACTTGAATTCAATATGACTTCAATATAAACTTTGTACCTTTGCGCTTCAAATCCTTTGCGCCTCATAAAAAATGAACAAATCAATCCAACTTCAAGATTTAGGAAATAAAGACTATAAAGAAACTTGGGAATACCAGGAAGAATTGTTCAAGGGAATTGTCGATTTAAAAATCAGAAACAGGAGAGAAGAACTTAATCTAGAGACGCCAAATTATTTCCTCTTTGTCGAGCATCCTCATGTGTACACACTTGGGAAAAGCGGGGATTTAAGTAATCTACTTTTATCAGAAAAACAATTGGAAGCTAAAGGTGCTACTTTTTACAAAATAAACCGCGGTGGTGACATTACGTATCACGGCCCGGGACAAATTGTAGGTTATCCCATTTTGGACTTAGACAACTTCTTTACGGATATTCATAAATACCTGCGATTGCTAGAGGAATCTATTATTCTTACTTTACAAGAATATGGTTTGGAATGCGGTAGGAGTGAAGGTGAAACTGGAGTATGGCTTGGTTCGGGAACACCATTTGCCCGCAAAATATGTGCTTTGGGGGTTCGAGCTTCGCGCTGGGTAACCATGCACGGATTTGCCTTAAACGTAAATGCCGATTTGGGTTATTTTGACAATATCATTCCTTGTGGAATTAGAGGCAAGGCTGTTACTTCATTACAAGTGGAACTGGGCGTGGAAAAAGTAAACGAGGAAGAAGTAAAAGAAAAAATTCTGAAACATTTCTCTACCCTTTTTGATGCTGATTTCTCAACTTCTGCAATCTAGCTTAAATTTCCAACTTTAATTGTTCCGGCAATAATCGAAAACTCATTCGGTGGTATTTGGTTACTCCATATTTCCTGATCGCTTCCCGATGTTCTTTGGTAGGATAGCCTTTGTTTTTTTTCCAATTGTACATAGGGAATTCTTCGTGAATACGATTCATGTATTCATCACGGTAGGTTTTTGCTAATACAGAGGCTGCCGCAATACTCATGTATTTAGCATCACCTTTTATAATACTTGTACTTGGAATGGAAGTAAGAATTTTTATTTCGGCTGCAGTGTAAAATTTACCCCCTTTATTTTTCAGCCCGTTTTTATGTATAAAAGGAGCGTTTCCGTCCACGATAATATATTCCGGTTGTGGGTTGAGTTTTAAAACACATTCCTGCATCGCTTTTATGGATGCATTCAGGATATTGATTTCATCAATAACATTCGGTTCTAAATGGGTCACTGCAAAACTGATTGCAATTTCCTCTAAAATTGGTTTCAGTCTTTCTCTTATTTTCTCAGACAATTTTTTACTGTCGTTTAATATTTCATTTTCAAATTCTGACGGAAGTATAATTGCCGCTGCGGTCACGGGACCGGCAAGACATCCTCGACCAGCTTCATCTGTTCCGGATTCTAACATAAATTTTGAAAAATTATTTTCGAGCATAAAGGATTATTTTAAAGTAGCAAATATTATGATTTTTTCTGAAAATTAATAATAACAGTTATTTGAAATAACAACTTCTTTATAAAAGAGATGTTTTATTCATTGATAATTATAAATTAATTATAATTTAGCCAACTGGATAAATAATTCAAAATCATATCATGAAAAAAAATACTTTGAAAGTGTTGTCACTTTTTATTTTCTTGTTTGCTAGCTCTATGCAATCTCAAACAGAAAAAGAAAAAAAGGTTATATTAAAATACTCCAATGTTGCTAAACTTAATCAGTTGAAAGTGCAGTATGGAGAAAGTCAAAATAAGATTTATGAGAAAGCTGTTGATTTTGCAAATCAAAATGGATTTCCTGTAAGTATGTTAAATGCTGATGGAAGTTACTCAGAAGTAAAAGAAGTTACAAATGACGGAATTCTTCTATACCGTGTTACAAGTAATGATGGTTCAGCATTTACTTCTAGAACAAATAGACTTGGACTTAACGGTGGGTTAGGATTGAATTTAACCGGTGAAGGACTATATGTAGGAGTTTGGGATCAAGATAATGCAAATATTAAGCATGAAGATTTTGGAGGTAGGGCTTTTGTTTATGATAACAATACTAACCCAATTTCAAATCATTCAACTCACGTCACGGGAACTATGATTAGTTCAGGATTAAACTCAATCGACGGTAAAGGGAGAGGGATTGCTCATAAAGCTTATGCTTATGTAAGTAATTGGACTAGGGATTTAGAAGAAATGGCACAATTGGCATTGAATAATGGTTTGTTAGTATCAAATCATTCTTATGGTCTTCAGTCAAGTAATGCTAGTTTTCCAGTTTATATTTTTGGTGCCTATAGAAATGATTCTCGTGATTTAGATGCAGTAGCTTTTAGCGCACCTTATTATCAGCCTGTAATTGCTGCTGGAAATGACAGAAACAATATCCCTACAATAAACCCAACTAAAAACGGTTATGATTTATTGTCTGATTTTTCAACATCAAAAAACGCAATTGTTGTAGCTGCCGTTAACGGGTTAGGTGCAAATGGATATGTAGACCCAAATAGTGTGGTAATGTCAGCCTTTAGTAGCTGGGGGCCAACGGATGATAATAGAGTAAAACCAGATATTTCAACAAAAGGAGTAAATGTGTATTCAACTAGTAGTGCAGCTGGTAATAAAGGTTATACTACTTTGTCAGGGACATCGATGGCTGCGCCAGCTGTAACGGCAACATTGCTTTTATTGCAAGAGCATTTTAGAAATACCACTACTGATTTTATGAGATCGGCTACTTTAAGAGGATTGATCATTCATACAGCTGATGAGGCTGGTGACGCTGATGGTCCAGACCCAAGGTTTGGATGGGGTTTGATAAATGCAGAAAAATCAGTTGAAGTAATAACTGATGCGTACAAAACTACTGCTAGTAAAAAAGCAATTGTTCAAGAGTTTGATACAAGAACAGTTTCTATGACACAAGGGAGTGTGTTCACTAAAACGGTTAAGGCAAAAGGGGGCATTCCTTTGAAGGCAACTATTTCATGGACTGATCGTTCGGGAAATGCTAATATGGGTACTGTAGATTTAAGCACGCCAGTATTAGTAAATGATTTGGATATTAGAATTGAAAAAGGCGAGGAAGTATTCTATCCTTGGAGGTTGAATGATGTAAAAGAATTGCCTGCAATAAAAGCGGATAATTTTGTAGATAATGTAGAAAAAATAGAAATAGCTAATCCTTTAGCAGAAGTTTACACTATAAAAATAACACATAAAGGGAAATTAGTAGGAGATAATCAAGATTTTTCATTAATAATTTCGGGTTTAGATGATAGTAGTTTGGCTAATAATGATTTTGAATTCACTTCTATTAGTGTTTGGCCAAACCCGATGACTGATGTTGTTAATATAGCAGTTCATTCTGAGTTGTCAGAAGCTATGTATCTTGAGGTTTATGATATATTAGGGATTAGACATATTAATAAAAAAATATCTCAACCTACAAATGATGCAATTCAATCTTTAGATGTTAAATCTTTAAAGCCAGGCTTGTATATTTTTAAAATAATTCAAGGTAAAAAAGAATCAATCTGGAAGGTGTTAAAAAAATAATTTAAAAATTAAATTACTGATTAAGGGATATTTCTGTATTAAAAGTTTGTTAATTAATATTAAAATGATAGTTTTGTCCTTTAACTAATTCAAAAAAATAATTTTATGAAATCAAAGTTTACTTGGATTCTTACGCTATGTTTAGCGTTTTTTATTCAGTTTTCTTTTGCACAAGAGAAAACTGTAACAGGTGTTGTTACATCCAAATCTGATCGGATGTCTATGCCAGGAGTTAACGTAGTTGTGAAAGGAACAGCTCGTGGAGTACAAACTGATTTTGACGGTAAATTTGCTATTAAAGCATCAGTTGGAGAAAAGATTACTTTTTCTTTAATTGGTTCAAAAAGTGTTACTGTCGTTGTTGGTGCTCAAAGCAAAATCAATGTTCAGTTAGAAGATGATTCTACAATTTTGGAGAATGTGATTGTTCAAGGTTACAATGTAACTAAAACAAAAACTAAATCTAATGTTGCGTCTGTAACTGTAAGTTCAAAGACTATTGAAGGAAGACCTAATGCTTCTTTTATTCAAACATTACAGGCTCAAGTGTCTGGTTTGAATATTTCTTCAGGTTCAGGTCAACCAGGTGCTAATAGCCAAATTATTATTAGAGGTACAGGATCTATCAACGGTAAAGTTGAACCTTTATTCGTTATTGATGGAATTCCTTTGGATTCTGATAACTTTAGATCTATCAATCCAGATGATATTGAGTCAGTTTCTGTATTAAAAGATGCGGGTGCTACTTCTATCTACGGAAATAGAGGTGCTAACGGTGTAATCATCGTAAAAACAAGAAAAGGAAGTTTCGATTCTCCTTTAAGTATTAAATATACTTCTACTACAGGTTTTACATCTTTACAAAGTACTAAGTATGACTTAATGAATTCTCAAGAATTACTTACGACTGAAAGAGCGTATGGTAGAGGTAAAGGATTCAATGGTGGTGTTAATGGTGCTCCAATGACTGATGCAGAAATTGCAGCTGCTCCTAATTTTGACTGGTTGGATTATTTCTTTAGAACTGGTGTTTCTCAAAACCAAGTGTTGAGTTTATCAGGTGGTGGAAAAAACATGACTTCTTACTCTTCTATTGGATATTTTGATCAAAAAGGTATTCTTGTTGATTCTGATTTAAAAAGATTCAGTTTTAGAAGTAACGTAAGTGGAAAATCTAATGATGATAAGTTCAATTACTCTACTACAACATCGCTTAACTTCTCTAGAAGAAACGAACCAAATAGTATTGGTACAGGTGCGGTAAATAGAAACTATGTATTAGGTGCTAATACTGGTGCTCCTTACCTTACTGCTGGTCAGTATTCTACTCCAGCTCAACTTTTAGCTGATTATAGAGCTTCTGGTACTTTACTTTTAACTCCATTAATGTTAGTTGATAAATTAGCTACTTATAAAAATGTAGTTGATGAATTAAAAGGTTTAGTGAATTTAGACGGAAGTTATAAATTAACTAAAGATCTTAGTGTAGGTTCTTCATTTGGTATTGACTATGCTCAAGAGACTCAATATCAATGGCAAAGTCCAGTTTCATTTAACTCTTTATTGTTTGGTGCTGCTGCAGTTGCTAATGATCATGAATTTCAATCATTTGACAGAAGAGTTGTTTTGACTTCTAACTCAAGATTAGTTTACGATCGTACTTTTAATGAAAAACACAGTGTGAGTGCTTCTGCTTTTGTAGAATACATTAAGTCACATTTAAATGGATTGAACTTCCGTCAAAGAGGTTTAGATCCAAAAACAACTTCTCCAGGTGGAGGTACTGGTTACATTCTTGATGGACCAAGTAACGATAGAAACGTTCCTACTGTAAGTGCTTACGAAGCTTCAGCTGGTTTATTTTCATACTTTGCTACTGCTGATTATGATTATGCAGATAAATATGGTTTTGGAGCTACTATTCGTAGAGATGCTTCTTCTAGATTTGCGTCTTCATTCAGATGGGGTACTTTTTATTCAGTAAGTGGTCGTTGGAATATTGACAAAGAAGCTTTCATGAAAAATTCTGTATTTAATGTACTTAAACTAAGAGGTTCTTATGGTACTTCTGGAAATCAAGACGTTTCTAATGGATCTTTTTCTTCTTTAAACAATACAAAAGAATTATATACTACTGCAACTGGATATAATGGTTTGCAAGCATATGTTCTTAATCAATTAGGAGTTTCTGATTTGCGTTGGGAAAAAACGGCTCAAGCTAATATTGGTTTAGATTTTGAAGTTTTTAACGGTAAATTGAGTGGATCTTTTGATGTTTATGAAAAGAAAACTACAGATTTATTTATTCCTGTTCCTTTATCAGCTATTAATGCTACAACTATCGTTAATGCTAACTTTGGTTCTCTTGAGAATAAAGGTGTTGAAGCAACTTTAAAGTATGATGCTATTACTAATAATGATGGGTTTAATCTTTCATTTAACTTTAACGGATCATATAATAAAAATAAAATTATTGATATCGCTGGTGCAACTGGAAGAATTGATAATGGTAGTACTGTAATCGAAGAATCTAAAATTATTGACGAATATTTCCTTACTAGATATGCAGGTGTAAACCCGGCAAATGGTAATTTACTTTTCTTGGATAAAAACGGAAGTATTACTGAGAACCCTGACCCAGCTGCTGATAGAGTTCATACTGGAAAATCAAAAATACCGGTTTATCAAGGTGGATTTGGATTTGATTCAAGCTATAAAGGATTTTTCTTAAATGCTAGTTTCTCTTATACTGCTAAAGTATATAGATTGGATTGGGATTTATTAGGATTGCAAAATCCTACAAATAATGTTGGTGTATTTAATTTAACTTCTGATTTGTTAAATGCATGGACTCCAGATAATAGAAATACTAATATTCCTGCTTTGAAAGCTACAAATATTGCGTCACAAAATAACTCAGATAGATATTTAGTTGATGCTTCATATGTAAGATTGAGATTTGTGTCTTTTGGGTATAATGTATCTAAAAGAGCTTTAGCTAAAACTCCTTTCAAAAGTGTAAGAACATTTATCCAAGGAGAAAATTTATTTACTTTCTCTAAATGGAGAGGTTGGGATGCTGAAAGCACACGTTCTGGGGATCAATACCAATACCCAACGCCAAAGATGGTTTCAGTAGGTTTACAATTAGAATTTTAATATAAAAAAGACATGAAAAAAATTAATTTTATTTTATTCGCATTGATCGTTTCATTGTTTTCTTCTTGTGAGGATGCAATTGATATAGTTCAGCCTGGTGAATTAACTCCTGAAGTTACTTTTCAGACTGTTGGTGATTTACAACTTGGACTAAACGGTGTCTATGCATTTGTTTCAGGTGAAAGCCCTATTGCTTTTAGTACAGTTTTTACTGATGAAGTTGCAATTGGATTTGCTAATGGAGGTCAAGGTTTAAATGGTGGAGAATATGTATTTAACTTAAATACAAGTTCTGGTGACGCAGCTGAAATTTGGGGAACTAACTATTCTCTTATAAATAGAGCAAACAGAGTTATTGCAGGTGCTGCATTATTTACTCCAAAAGCAGCAGATAAAGCTACTTATGATAATATTGTTGCGCAAGCACACATATTAAGAGCTTGGGGACATTTTGTTTTACTTAGTCATTTTTCTACAGATTTAACAAAAGACGCTGCTTTAGGTGTTATAAAAGTTGATTTTGTACCAAAAACGACGCAACAATTGCCTAGAAATACAAATGGTGAAGTTTTTGCATTAATTAATGCTGACCTTAATTTTGTATCTGGTTTAAGTACTAACGCATTAAATGCTGATCGTACATTAGTTTCTAGAGATTTTGTAAAATCTTTTAGAGCTAGAATGGCTGCTTATAGAGGAGATTATGTAACTGCAAGTACTTTGTCATCAGAGTTAATTGCTGCTTACCCTTTAACTTCTAGATCTGCAACTGTTGCAACTGAGAACACTTCTATGTTTTTAAATATTTGGACTGATGTTGCTGTTCCTACTAATAATGAAGTAATTTTCAAATTAGAAAGAGTTCAAGGTAACAGATTAATCAATGGTATATGGGCTTCTGTAAACAGTACAGTAAGTGGGTCTCCTTTCTATGAAATGAGTACTAGTTTATACAACTTGTTAAATAACCCTAACGATATCAGAAGAAGAGCTTATTTGAGCACTACTTCTGAGCCAGCTAACAATAAAATTGTTATTGGTAAATATCCTGGATCAGGTGGAATTGTACAGTTAAACGATGTTAAAATATTTCGTTCAGCTGAGATGTATTTCATAAAAGCGGAAGCTCTTGCTAATGCTGGTGATTATGTTGGTTCAACTGCTCAATTGCAAATGATTAACAATGCTCGTTTTGTTGCAGGAACTGCACCAGTAATCGCTGTTGCGACTACTGAAAAAGCTGCTTTTGCTGAAATTTTAAAACAAAGAAGAATTGAACTTTGTTTTGAAGGTCACAGATACTTAGATTTAAAACGTCTTGGAGTTAGAGCAGGTGTAGCAATCGATAGAGCTCCTGAAGATTGTACAGTTTTCAACGCTTGTAGTATTCCAAATACGGACTATAGATTTACAATGCCTATTCCAGCAACTGAAATTGGTGCTAATGCAGCAATTAAAACGCAGCAAAATCCAGGATACGCAACTAACTAATATAACTTATAATTATGAAAAAATATATTTTAAAAATAACTGCATTAGTTCTGTTTATGGGAGCTTTTGCTAGTTGTGAAGAAGATAAGGTAATGTATGGGGGAGATCAAGCTCTTGCTGCATTTGTTAAAACTACAGCTACTTTGCCTGTAGTTGATACTGGTGTTTCATCAGTAAAAATTGGTGTTACAATTTCAACTGTTTCAACAGCAAGTAGAGTAATTCCTGTAACTGTAGATGCTAAATCTACTGCATTAGCTTCTCAATATAAAATTGATGCCGCTACTTTAGTTATTCCTGCAGGTGCTTATTTAGGTGAGATTGTAGTTACTGGAGATTTTGATAATCTGAACGCAAATGAAACTGTAAAGTTGATTTTGAATTTAGGGAATTTAGACAATGCTACTTTAGAGCCTACTAAGAAGTCTTTTGAGTTGTTAATTTATAAAGCTTGTACATCTACTTTAGGTGGTACATATGCATATTCTACGACAAAAATGGGTGAGCCTGGTGGTGGTAGGGTAGCTGGTCCTGTTACTGGTAATGTGACTTTTACAGCAACTACTCCTGGAGTATATGCTATTTCTGATGCTTCTTTTGGAGGTTGGATAGGGCTGTATGGTCCTGGTAATATTGCGAAAAATGTTAAACTAACAGATATTTGTAATAAAATCGCATACAGTGGTAAAGATCAATATGATGAAATTTTCACTTTTTCTAACTTAGTTGTAAATGGTACAAAATTATCATTTCATTGGGTAAATGATTATGGTGAATTTGGAGATACTACATTAACAAGAACTGATGGTAAAAATTGGCCAAATTTAAAGTTATAAACTTTATCTTTTATATTACTAAACCATCCCTAATTGGGATGGTTTTTTTTGTTTAAATTATATTATCTTTGCTCAAATGTTACTAATATAATGACAAAAAACACATTCCTTTACTTTCTTTTTATTCTGACAATTTCTGTCAATTCTCAAAACAAGAATACTACTGTTGATGATAATAAATCTAAAGAGGTTAGAATTAAACCTATTAAGTCTAAAACAAATCAATCAATTAATGGTTTAAAAAAAGCGACTATGGATATGTATCGTTTTATATCTATTGAACGCGATACAACCTATCTGGATACTTCACTTACCATTCAAAAAGAATACAGTCATAATTATTTAAGAAAAGATAATTTTGGGCTATTGGCTTTTTCAAATGAAGGTCAAACCTATAATACTTTACAATATGGCTTAACCAAGTTTTCACCGTATCCTGGAATAGGATTCAAAGCAAAACATTTTAACTTCTTGGAGGCTAACCAAATTGTTTATAGTTCTGTGGCTACTCCGGTTACTGAATTGTATTTTAAATCCGTAGTAGCAAAAGGGCAGTCGCTAGATGCTTTTTTTACCATAAACACTTCGCCTAGATTCAACTTTTCTTTAGCTTACAAAGGGTTACGTTCCACAGGAAATTACATTAATCAGTTAGCCAGTACAGGGAACTTTAGATTTACCACTAGCTATAACACTTTAAATAAGCGTTATTTTGCTAATGCTCATTTTACCTATCAGGATATTATGAATGAGGAAAATGGAGGTATTACTACAATTTCCGATTTTGAAAATGAAGACCCTAGATTTGATAACCGTCAAAGACTGGAAGTATATCTTACTGATGCAAAATCTTTTTTGAAAGGGAAACGAATTTTTTTAGATCATTTCATAAGAGTAAATTCAGTTAAAGGAGCTAACAATTTATATGTTAATCATCAATTTAATTACGAGAACAAATTTTTCGAATACAATCAAGCCACTGTTTCTTCAACAGTAGGTTCAGAAACCTATAATAGATTTGGAGATTCCTTTGTTACTTCAGGAATCAATGATCAAACTCATTATAATAAGATGTATAACAAAGTGGGGCTAACCTATGAGAATACTACTCTTGGGAAATTTCAGTTTTTTGCGGATGATTTTAGAAGTAATTTATATTACAACCAGATTTTGTTTTTTGATTCTAAAACTGTTCCTGCTTCATTAACCAGAAACATTAACAGCATTGGTGGTCAATATGAGTATCAAAAAAACAAATGGAATGGTAAATTTTTATACTCTAGAGCTGTAACTAACCAATCACTTTCTAATCTAGATGCCACATTGCAATATGATATGAATGACGATTTTCAATTTTCATTCGAATACCAAAACTTAAACAAGTTGGCTAATGATAATTATAATTTACATCAAAGTAGTTATGTGCATTACAACTGGTCTAATGATTTTAAAAACGAAAAAATAAATTCTATTGCTATCAATGCCACAACTCCTTGGCTTGATGGATCACTTAAACTATTGACATTGGACGATCATTTATATTTTTCGAATACATCAACGGATTCTAAAAAACAAATTCTGACACCAAGTCAATACAATAATACTATAAATTATCTTTCGCTTAAACTAAGTAAAGAAATACAGTTTGGTAAATTCGCATTGGACAACACCATTTTATTCCAGAAAACGGATCAGCAGGATGCTATCTTGAATGTTCCAGAAATTGTGACAAGGAATACATTATACTATTCTGATTACTTATTTAAAGACGCATTGTTTTTACAGACAGGAGTAACTTTAAATTATTTTTCAAGTTATTTTGCAAATGATTATAATCCGGTAATTGGAGAGTTTTTTATTCAAAACACCAAAGAAATAGGGGATTATCCAAATCTCGACTTTTTTATAAATGCTCAAATACAACGTACAAGAATTTATTTAAAGGCAGAGCATTTTAATTCTTCTTTTACAGGAAACAACTTTTATTCTGCTCCTAATAACCCATACCGTGATTTTACCATTCGATTTGGATTAATATGGAATTTCATGAATTAATTTCGAAATTCCCACCATAAATTATTTTGTAAACGAAGTATTTTCAAACTCAAAATATGGGGAACGCTGATATTTATAACAAAATACTATCTTTGCACCAATATTTAAAATAGCATACAATCTTAAACTTATAATAAAATGCAATACGCAGAAAATATATTAGGAACTATTGGAAATACACCTTTAGTGAAATTAAACAAAGTCACTAAAGAAGTAGAAGCATTAGTACTTGCAAAAGTTGAATCTTTTAATCCTGGAAATTCTGCCAAAGACAGGATGGCTGTTAAAATGATTGCTGATGCAGAAGCTGATGGTAGATTGAAGCCAGGAGGAACAATAATTGAAGGAACTTCAGGGAATACTGGAATGGGGCTAGCACTAGTTGCTATTATAAAAGGTTACAAATTAATTTGTGTGATTTCAGACAAACAATCCAAGGAGAAAATGGATATTTTGCGTGCAGTTGGTGCAAAAGTAGTCGTTTGTCCTACTGATGTGGAACCTACTGATCCACGTTCTTATTATTCAGTTTCCAAAAGATTATCTGAAGAAACACCAAATTCTTGGTATGTAAATCAATATGACAACCCTTCAAACGCAATTGCACATTACGAACAAACTGGGCCTGAAATTTGGGAACAAACAGAAGGGAAAATAACACATTTTGTTGTTGGTGTTGGAACTGGAGGAACAATTTCAGGAATTGCAAAATATTTGAAAGAGAAAAATCCAAATATTAAAATTTGGGGTATTGATACTTATGGATCTGTATTTAAAAAATACCACGAAACTGGAATTTTTGATGAAAACGAAATTTACTCTTATATAACAGAAGGAATTGGAGAAGATATACTTCCAAAGAACGTTGACTTTTCTTTAATCGACGGCTTTACAAAAGTAACAGACAAGGATGCTGCAGTGTATACTCGTAAAATAGCACTTGAAGAAGGTATTTTTGCAGGAAATTCTGCCGGTGCAGCTGTTAAAGGTTTATTGCAGTTGAAAGAACATTTTAAACCTGAAGATGTTGTAGTGGTGATGTTCCATGATTCAGGAAGTCGTTATGTAGGTAAAATGTACAATGACGATTGGATGCGTGAAAGAGGTTTTCTGGATGAGGAAATTAAAAAAGCGGAAGATGTAATCAAAGATCATATCGAAAAACCATTAATTGTTGTACGTACTGAAGAATTAGTATCGCATGCAATTGAAAGAATGCGTAAATACAAAATTTCACAAATACCAGTAATAGATATTACAGGTTTTGTTGGGTCTGTGGATGAATCTGATTTATTTCAAAGTTATGTAAATGACAAGAATTCTGCTGAAAGACCTATTCGTGAAATTATGGGCAAACCTTATCCTATCGTTAAAATGGGAACTTCAATTGAAGAAGTTTCTAAGTTATTCAGCAAAGAAAACGAAGCTGTTTTAATTGATTTAGGAAAAGGAAAGCACCATATTATTACTAAATATGATATTATAGGGTCAATTAAATAATCCTATTAATTTTTTTTTTTTTTTGCCACGAATTACATCAATAAACACAAATTCATTTTGTGTGAATTCTTGAAATTCGTGGCTTTTTTAATTTACTTTATATTTTTATAAATATTATCAATCAACAATTTTATTAATATGACCTTCACAGCCATTGATTTTGAAACTGCAACAGCATACCATCCATGTTCCGTAGGAATTGTAACCGTTGAAAATGGTGTTATTGTGGATGAGTTTGTGACTCTTATAAAACCACCAAATAACGAGTATAGTCCTTTTACGATTAAAGTACATGGAATTTATCCTAGAGATACAGTTAATGCCAAAACATTTGCACAAGTATTTCCTGAGATTAAAAAACGCCTGCAAAATAGAGTTGTGGTTGCTCATAATGAAAGTTTTGACCGAAATGTGTTGGCTAAATGTATGGCGTTATATAATTTAGATTATGATGAGTTGAACATAGGAATCCGTTGGGAATGCACAGTGAAAATTTATAAGGCTAAAGGATTGAAGCCAACAAAACTAAGCGATTGTTGCAGTGCAATGAATATAGCTTTAAATCATCACGAAGCTTTATCTGATGCGCGAGCTTGCGCTAAATTGTATTTGATGCGTTAAAAGTATCAAATCATCATATTTAATGTAATGTATAATACGTAAAGTTATAATTTTGTAAGTTAAGTTGTTTGTTTTTTCATTACTTTAGTATCTAAATAGCTATTCGATGAAAGAAGATTTTCTCCATTATCTCTGGAAATTTAAGAAGTTTGATACTTTAAATTTAAAAACTTCAAATAAGGAGGAGATTTCCATTGTCAATGTTGGGCAATATTTAGAGCTTGCAGGTCCTGATTTTTTCAATGCACAAATTACAATTGGAGATCAAAAATGGGCAGGAAATGTAGAGATACACCTAAAATCTTCTGATTGGTATGTGCATCATCATGAAAAAGACCCGGCTTATGAAAATGTTATTCTTCACGTAGTATGGGAACATGACATCGAAATATTCAGAAAAAATAATTCTGAAATAGCTGTTCTTGAACTTAAAAGTTATGTTGATATAGAGACTTTAACTAATTATCAGTCATTGATGTCTCCTAAATCCTGGATTTTTTGTGAGAAACTCATAGGTTCAGTAAATGATTTTACCTTGAAAAACTGGCAAGAGCGTCTATTTTTTGAGCGTTTAGAGAGAAAATCAAAATCTATTTTCGAATTGTTGGAACAAACAAATAATGATTGGGAAGCAGTTTTGTTTTGTCTGTTGGCTAAAAATTTCGGTTTGAATACCAATGGAGAATCGTTTTATGAAATAGCCAAATCCATCCCGTTTTCAATAATCAGAAAGGAAAGTTTTGAACAGGAAAATTTGGAAGCTTTGTTGTTTGGGAATTCTGGATTGCTGGATTTAGACAAGGAAGATAATTATTTTAAAGATCTAAAATTCAGGTATTTCTATTTGTTACATAAACATAAAATGGAGAAAAAACATTTTGAACCTCTTCAGTTTTTCAAACATCGCCCTGATAATTTCCCTACAATACGACTTTCTCAACTTGCAGGTTTATATCATATTCAGCTGAATTTATTTTCTAAAATCAATACATTAAATTCAGTTAAAAGTATTTACGAATTGTTTCGAGTTTCGGCATCTTTGTATTGGCAAAATCATTATAATTTTGACAAAGAGAGCCCTAAGAAGTCTAAAAAACTTACTAAATCGTTTGTTGATTTGATTATTATAAACACTATAATTCCATTGCAATTTGCTTATGCAAAAAGCCAAGGAAAAGATTGTTCTGAAAATTTAATTTTATTGCTAAACGAAATTGCTCCCGAGAAAAATTCGATTATTGATAAGTTTAATTCTTTTAACGTAAAAGCAAAGAATGCCTTTGATACGCAATCTTTATTGCAGCTTAAAACCGAATATTGTTTAAAAAGTAAGTGTTTGGAATGTGGTATAGGAATCGAATTGCTTAAAAATAATTGATTAATCAATCTTATTTTAAAATTGTTTATTTTTGCAACATTAATTAAGACAACTAAATGAGAGCGGTATTAAAACTTAAATATTTTTTTGAGAAACATGGCTTTCATGTTTCTTCTCGTCTTGCTGATAAATTAGGGATGCGAGTGACAAGTGTTCGTTTGTTTTTTATTTATATATCTTTTGTAACTGCAGGACTTGGTTTTGGTGTGTATCTAACTCTAGCATTTTGGATTAAATTAAAAGATTTAATACGTGCTAAGCGCACTTCTGTATTCGATTTATAGAAATCTATATTTGAAATAAAAAAGGGATTCTAAAGTAAACTAATTACTTCAGAATCCCTTTTAGGATATATTAAGGATAAATTATTTATTTATCTGGATTGTTTAATTTACTGTTCTTCTTACCATAAGCAAAGTAAAGTGCAACTCCAATAGCCATCCAAATAACTAATCGCAACCAGCTTTCGTAAGGAAGTGAATACATCAAATACACACACACTACAACTCCAGCAATAGGAACGAATGGTACAAACGGTGTTTTGAAAGATCTTGGTGCATCTGGCATTTTTTTACGCATTACCAAAACTCCAATACAAACTAATACGAATGCTAATAGTGTTCCAATACTTACCATATGTCCTAAGTCGCTTACAGGTACAAAACCAGCAAATAAACTTACAAATACCATAAAGAATAGATTCGTTTTCCAAGGTGTACGGAATTTAGCGTGAATGTCTCCAAAGAATGGAGGTAACAAACCATCTTTACTCATTGTGTAAAATACACGACTCTGTCCCATTAACATTACAAGCATTACAGAAGTATAACCTGCCAAAATAGCTACAATTAATCCTGTTTGAAGGAATCCGTATCCTGTAACGGCAAAAGCAGTTGCAGCAGGTTTTGCATCACCTACAAATTTGTAGTAAGGAACAAGTCCTGTCATTACGTGAGCAAATAAAACATATAATATAGTACAAATTACTAATGACCCTAAAATACCAATTGGCATCCCTTTTTGTGGATTTTTTGCTTCTTGTGCTGCAGTTGAAACCGCATCAAAACCAATAAAGGCAAAGAAAACAGTTCCTGCACCAGCTGCAATTCCTGTCCATCCAAACTGTCCTTTAACACCGGTGTTTTCTGGAATGTAAGGTGCGTAATTAGCAGGGTCAATATATTGCCATCCTAAAACTATAAATAAGATAACAACGATAACTTTCAGTACAACTAAGAAGTTATTGATGTTTGCTGATTCTTTTGTACCTCTTATTAATAATAAAGAAAGAGCTGATACAATTAAGATAGCAGGAAGATTGATGTATCCTCCTTCTATTACTGATCCATCCCCTAACGTTAGGGTTTCCCAGGGAGAACATATAAATTTCGGATTCAGATGAATGCCATATTTGTTTAATAATTCAAGAAGGTATCGAGACCAACTTACTCCAACGGTCGCGGCTCCTAATGCATATTCAAGAACTAGATCCCATCCAATGATCCACGCCATAAATTCTCCCATTGTTGCATATGAGTAGGTGTAAGCACTACCCGCCACCGGAATCATAGAAGCAAATTCAGCATAACAAAGACCTGCAAAAGCACATCCTACTGCTGCTAAAATAAAAGATAATGTCACAGCTGGCCCTGCGTGTTCTGCCGCTGCAATACCTGTTAATGAAAATAATCCAGCTCCAATTATGGCTCCAACTCCAAGAGCTACCAAGGAACGGGAAGACAATGTTCTTTTTAGTCCTTTTTCGTCTTCCGACGCTTCATTTAGTAAAACCGACAGTGGTTTTGTTTTCCAAATTGACATATATTTATTGGTTTTTAATTGTTATTAGTTTTCAAATGTATTGTTTTTTTTAAAATAAAAAGAATATTTCATTTGAAGTTGGAAAATATTGTGCTGCTTTGAGACTGATTTGATTTTTAAATTCGAAAAAAAATGATTTTTCGCTATCAAAATTGTCTTGTATGTATTTATTGGCTGATAATTATGATTATTTTTAATAAATTTAAGTTAATATGTGTAATAATTTATAGATTTAATGTTTGTAACAAAATGAATAACTAATGTTAGGGTTGTAATGTGCTCTTGAAATAAATTCTCTTAGCAAATGATTTTCTCAAAAATAAGCGCCTATTTTAAGTTTTCATCAGAACAGCGTAACGGTATATTTTTATTATTGTCATTAATTATCATTTTTCAAATGATTTGTTTTTTTGTGGATTTCACTTCAAATTCATTAACTGATCCTGATGAGCAAAAATGGCTTTCGTTGCAAACTCAAATTGATTCTTTGAAAGAAAACAATATAAAGGAGTTGCCTAAAATTTATCCGTATAATCCTAATTTTATTACTGATTATAAAGGGTATAAACTGGGAATGTCGGTTAAGGAAATTGATAGACTTCTTTCGTTTAGAAAGGAAAATAAATATGTTAATTCAGCAAGTGAGTTTCAAAGCGTTACTCAGGTCTCTGATTCTCTTCTAAAAGTGATGGCTCCATTATTTAAATTTCCTGATTGGGTTAAGAATAAAAAGGAATACAAAGGATATGTAAATTATACGAATTCGGCTTTTGCCAAAAAAGAAAAAATTGTATTAATTGATATTAACAAGGCGAGTCAAGAGGATTTGATTAAAATTTATGGAATTGGAGAGGCGATTTCTCTTAGGATATTGAAGTACAAAGAGAGTCTTGGAGGTTTTGTTTCGATGGAGCAGATGAATGATGTTTGGGGATTGTCCCCTGATGTAATCACGAGTTTAAATTCTCATTTTAGGGTTGTTACCCTTCCTGAGTTAAAAAAAACAAACATTAATAATGCCTCGTTAAAGGAAATATCTCAATTTCCTTATTTTAAATATGTTCTTGCGAAGGAAATAGTAACTTATAGGAGTATGAATGGTGATATAAAGAATATTGAGGATTTAATAAAAATTAAGGGGTTTCCTGTTGAAAAAGCCAAAATAATTGGTTTATATTTGGACTTTAATTAGAAGCGTATAAGAAAGTGATATAAACTTTCTTTAATTGGTTGCAAAATGGACTTTTTGCTATATGTTTTATTTCTTTAAAACGCAGTTCTGCTATGTAGATCAAGATCTCATAAATTTGAAAAAAAAATCCTGTTGTCGCTTCAATTAAAACAGTTTCAAATATTACAATTTATTAAAATATTATTATATGGATTCAATTTATTTCACAGAAGAACATCAATTATTTAGAGAGAGCTTAAAAGATTTTTTACAAAAAGAAGTTGTACCTCATATCGAAAAATGGGAGAAAACAGGCTCAATCGAGCGTTTTATTTGGAAAAAATTTGGGGAAATGGGCTTTTTCGGAATACGTTATCCTGAGGTTTACGGTGGATTGAATTTAGACTTATTTTACACCGTTATTTTTTTAGAAGAACTTCAAAAAATAAAATCAGCAGGTTTTGCGGCTGCAATGTGGGCACATTCTTATTTAGCAATGACGCATTTGAACGCTGAAGGCGATGAGCGAATTAAACGTGACTATTTAGCACCAAGTATTGCCGGAGATAAAATAGGAGCTTTATGTATTACAGAACCATTTGGCGGAAGCGATGTAGCGGGTATGCGTACTACAGCTGTTAAAAAAGGGGATAAATATGTTATTAATGGTTCTAAAACTTTCATAACTAACGGTATTTTTGGGGATTATTATGTAGTTGCAGCAAAAACAAGTCCCGAGCTTGGAAACAAAGGGATTAGTATGTTTTTGATGGATAGCAATCTAAAAGGAATTTCCGCTGTAAAACTTGATAAATTAGGCTGGAGAGCTTCGGATACTGCAGAAATTGCATTTGATAATGTAGAAATTCCTGCTGAAAATTTAATGGGAGAAGAAGGAAAAGGATTCCCTTATATTATGCAACACTTTGCTTTAGAGCGTTTAATTATGGCTATTAATGCTCACGCAAGAGCTGAGTATGCAATTGATTATACGATAGAATATATGTCTCAGAGAGAAGCATTTGGAAAAACAATAAATAAGTTCCAGGCATTAAGGCATACAATAGTAGAGCACGCGACAGATGTTGAGCATTGCAAAGTGTTTAATTATGCTGCTGTAGCTAGATTAGACAAAGGGGAATATGTTGTTAAGGAGGCTACTATGGCTAAATTGAAATCTACAAAAGTAGCTGATGAGACAATATATAGTTGCTTACAAATGTTAGGAGGTTATGGTTATATGGAAGAATATCCTTTAGCACGTATGTTTAGAGATAGTCGTTTAGGACCAATAGGAGGAGGGACTTCAGAAATCCTTAAGGAGATTTTATCAAAAATGATAATTGACAATCAAAATTATAAGCCTGCTGTGAAATAATAGCATTCAAGGTTAAAAATAAAGGGAAGAGTCAATTTTAATATATTGGCTCTTTTTTTTGTGTGAAGGATAGTAGTGGAAATCCTTTTATGAAGTGCAAACGAATAAAAGATTGTAGCGAATAGCCTGACGGCAAATGAGAAGTTGTTTTGGAATCATATTGTGTTTTGCCGGCACACCCAAAATAATTACCAATTTATAGTCTTTAAGTCGAAATAATGTTTACTTTTGCACACTTAACGAAAGGGGGTGTCAAAATTATGTTAATTATACCAATTAAAGACGGAGAAAATATCGATAGAGCATTAAAGCGCTATAAAAGAAAATTTGATAAAACAGGAACTGTACGTCAATTAAGAGCACGAACTGCTTTTATTAAACCATCAGTTACTAATAGAATCAAAATTCAAAAAGCGGCTTATATCCAAAATATGAGAGATAACTTAGAGAGTTAATAAATATCTATTCAAATAAATTACCGTTAGTCATCAAAGTTTTATAACTTTGATGCTAACGGTTTTTTTTATGGTTACAAATACAAATGCATTCAGGGATTATCTACAATTGGAGAAGAAGTATTCTCCTCATACTGTTAATGCGTATTTAAACGACCTTTTTTCCTTTCAAAAATTTATTGAGTTGCATTTTGATCAAGATGACATTATAAAGGTTAATTATAGTCAAATTAGAAGTTGGATTGTATCATTAGTTGATGGTGGATTGTCTAATGTCTCTGTAAATCGAAAAATTTCTTCCTTGAAAGCTTTTTATAAGTTTTTATTAAAAATCAAACAAATAGAAATCAGTCCATTGTTAAAGCATAAAGCTTTAAAGACTCCAAAAAGCCTGCAGATTCCGTTTTCGGAAAAGGAGGTTGGGAATGTACTGTCGGTCACACAAAACCCTTCTGGATTAGATGAAATTAGAAATAGATTGATTATTGATTTGTTTTATACTACTGGAATGCGGAGGGCGGAGCTTATCTTCTTGAAAAAGAGTGGGGTTGATTTGGTTAATGGTACTATTAAGGTTGTTGGGAAAAGAAATAAAGAAAGGTTGCTTCCTATGTTGTCAGTTATACAGGGTCAGGTTTCTGATTATATTAAAGAAAGAGAGGGGATTGAGGTTATTGTTGATGTGGATTCTTTTTTTCTAACAAAAAAAGGCTTAAAATTGAGTAATTCATTTGTGTATCGGTTAATAAATTCATACTTTAGTACTGTCTCCGAAAAAGTAAAAAAAAGTCCGCATATATTACGTCATACGTTTGCGACTCATTTATTGAATAACGGAGCTGATTTAAATTCAGTAAAAGAATTATTAGGACATTCGAGTTTAGCGTCAACCCAAATCTACACACATAATAGTTTGTCAGAACTAAAAAAAGTACATAAGGAGGCTCATCCAAGAAACAAGTGATAATTCATAAAATGTTTAACTCTTAAAAAAGAATGATTATGATGGTAAATGTTCACGCCGTTAACTTAGCTGTTGACAAAAAACTAGTAGAATATGTTCAAGAGAGAATGGATAGACTAGAGAAATATTACGATAAAATAGTTTCTTCAGATGTGTATTTGAAAGTTGAAAAGACAAGTGAAAAAGAAAATAAATTCGTAGAGGTGAAAGTAAACGTTCCTGGCGATGATTTTGTGGTAAAAAAGCAATGCAAGACATTTGAGGAAGCGATTGAACTTTCAGCGGAAACACTGGAAAGAATGTTGGTAAAAAGAAAAGAAAAGATAAGATCGCACGCATAATGCAAAATTTTTCAAAAAAAAGTTTTGATTAATAGATAAAATCTCTACATTTGCAGTCCGTTAGAAATAGCGGACTTTTTTTATTGAAATTGCCAGTGTAGCTCAGTTGGCTAGAGCAGCTGATTTGTAATCAGCAGGTCGTGGGTTCGAGTCCCTCCACCGGCTCTAAAAAAAGAAATTGAAAAAAATCCTTTGATTTGGGATTTGAAATTTGTTCTTTTGAAAAATTGAAATTAAAATTGAAGGGGAGATACTCAAGCGGCCAACGAGGGCAGACTGTAAATCTGCTGTGTAAACTTCGCAGGTTCGAATCCTGCTCTCCCCACAAAGCAATTTTAAATTAAGAATTGTGAATATTAAATGAAGTTAGCTTCTTTAATTTTATGAGCTTCTTGTTTTAAAATAATGAAAAAGGCCGATGTAGCTCAGGGGTAGAGTGCTTCCTTGGTAAGGAAGAGGTCTCGGGTTCAATTCCCGACATTGGCTCGGAAAAGTAAGAAATTGAAATAAATATATAATTAAGATTAAAAACTAAGTAAAATGGCAAAAGAAACCTTTAACCGTTCGAAACCACACTTAAATATTGGTACGATCGGACACGTAGATCACGGAAAAACTACATTAACTGCTGCAATAACTAAAGTGTTATCTGATGCTGGTTACTGTCAAGCTAAATCTTTCGATCAAATTGATAATGCTCCTGAAGAAAAAGAAAGAGGTATTACAATTAATACATCTCACGTAGAGTACGAAACTGCTAACCGTCATTACGCTCACGTTGACTGTCCAGGTCACGCGGATTACGTTAAGAACATGGTTACAGGTGCTGCTCAAATGGATGGTGCTATCCTTGTAGTTGCTGCAACAGATGGACCAATGCCACAAACTCGTGAGCATATCCTTTTAGGACGTCAGGTAGGTATTCCTAGAATGGTTGTATTCATGAATAAAGTGGATATGGTTGATGATGAGGAATTATTGGAATTAGTTGAAATGGAAATTAGAGACTTATTGTCTTTCTATGAATATGATGGTGACAACTGTCCAGTTATTCAAGGTTCTGCTTTAGGAGGATTGAATAATGATCCAACATGGGTGCCAAAAATTCTTGAATTAATGGCAGCTGTAGATTCTTGGATCGAAGAGCCAATTCGTGATACTGAAAAGCCTTTCTTGATGCCAGTTGAGGATTCATTTACAATTACTGGTCGTGGAACTGTTGCTACAGGTCGTATCGAAACTGGTATTGCTAATACAGGAGATCCAGTTGAAATCATTGGTATGGGAGCTGAAAAATTAACTTCTACTATTACAGGAGTTGAGATGTTCCGTAAAATCCTTGATAGAGGTGAAGCTGGAGATAACGTAGGTTTATTGTTAAGAGGTATTGATAAAGCTGATATCAAAAGAGGTATGGTTATTATTAAGCCAGGTTCAGTAAAACCACACGCTACTTTTAAAGCTGAGGTTTATATCTTGAAAAAAGAAGAAGGTGGACGTCATACTCCATTTCATAATAACTACCGTCCACAGTTCTATGTACGTACAACTGATGTAACAGGAGTTATTACTTTACCAGAAGGAGTAGAGATGGTAATGCCAGGAGATAACTTAACTATCAATGTAGCTTTGTTAAGTCCAATTGCAATGAATGTAGGTTTACGTTTCGCTATCCGTGAAGGTGGTAGAACAGTAGGTGCTGGTCAGGTAACTGAGATAGTAGCTTAATACTATAATAAATATAAAGCCAGTTGATTTACTTCAATGTTGTCACTGGCTTTTACTACGGGCGTAGTTCAAGGGTAGAATAGCGGTCTCCAAAACCGTTGATGGGGGTTCGAATCCCTCCGCCCGTGCAAAAAAAATATATCATAATGACAAAAATTGTAAATTACATATCAGAATCATTTGAAGAGTTGAAGTCTAATGTGTCTTGGCCAGAATGGGCTGAGGTGCAACGTCTAACTATTATTGTTGCGATTTTCTCTGTTTTATTTGCCTTGGCAACTTGGGGAGTAGATGAGGTATTTGCAAAAGCGTTAGCTGGATTTTTTAACTGGATAAAAGCGTAATTTTTGTGATGACAGATAATAATATAAAAAAGTGGTACGTCGTTCGTGCAGTAAGTGGACAAGAGAACAAGGTGAAGGCATACATCGAAACCGAAATCGCTAGATTAGGAATGGGTGATTATGTTTCTCAAGTTTTGGTTCCTACTGAGAAAGTGGTTACTGTGAAAGATGGAAAGAAAATATCTAAGGATAAAGTTTATTTTCCTGGGTATGTTATGATTGAGGCAAATCTTGTTGGGGAAATCCCTCATATTATTAAGTCTATAACAAGTGTTATTGGTTTCTTGGGTGAAACAAAAGGTGGTGAGCCAGTTCCGTTAAGACTTTCAGAAGTAAACAGAATGTTAGGTAAAGTAGATGAGTTAGCTGTAAATGCAGATACACACTCTATACCATTTAATTTAGGAGAGACTATCAAGGTTATTGACGGTCCTTTCAACGGTTTCAATGGTACTGTTGAAAAAATTAATGAAGAAAAGCGTAAGCTAGAGGTAATGGTGAAAATTTTCGGAAGAAAGACTCCATTAGAACTAAGTTTTATGCAAGTTGAAAAAGTATAATTTTTGTTACATTACATATAATATCCATTGCAATCGCTTCCAATGATTGTGATGTTAAATTTTTTAAAAAATGGCTAAAGAAATTAGTAAAGTAGTTAAACTACAAGTTAAGGGAGGTGCTGCGAATCCGTCGCCACCGGTTGGACCTGCTTTAGGAGCTGCTGGTGTTAATATCATGGAGTTCTGTAAGCAATTTAATGCTAGAACACAAGATAAAGCCGGCAAAATATGCCCAGTACAAATTACTGTGTATAAAGACAAATCATTTGATTTTGTTGTAAAAACTCCGCCAGCAGCTGTTCAGTTATTGGAAGCTGCGAAGCTAAAATCTGGTTCTGGTGAGCCTAATCGTAAAAAAGTAGCTAGTGTTACTTGGGAACAAATTAGAGCAATTGCTGAAGACAAAATGCCGGACTTAAACGCTTTCACTATGGAAGCTGCAATGAGTATGGTTGCTGGAACAGCTAGATCTATGGGTATAACTGTATCAGGAGACGCTCCTTTTTAATTAAGAGAAAGACATGGCAAAATTGACAAAAAAGCAAAAAGAGGCTGCTTCAAAAATTGAAAAGAACAAATTATATTCTTTAAAAGATGCTTCGGCATTAATTAAAGTTATTGCTTCTGCAAAATTTGATGAGTCTATTGATATCGCTGTTAGATTGGGTGTAGATCCAAGAAAAGCGAATCAAATGGTTAGAGGTGTGGTAACATTACCTCATGGAACTGGTAAAGACGTTAAAGTATTAGCATTAGTTACTCCAGATAAAGAAGCGGAAGCTTTAGCAGCTGGTGCGGACTTTGTAGGTCTTGACGATTATTTACAAAAAATAAAAGATGGTTGGACGGATGTTGATGTAATTATCACTATGCCAGCTGTTATGGGTAAATTAGGTCCATTAGGTCGTATATTAGGACCTAGAGGTTTAATGCCTAACCCTAAGACAGGTACTGTAACTATGGATGTTGCAAAAGCTGTTGCAGAGGTTAAAGCTGGTAAAATTGACTTTAAAGTTGATAAAACTGGTATCGTTCATGCAGGAATTGGTAAAGTTTCTTTTGGAGCTGAGCAAATTTATGACAATGCAAACGAAATTATTCAAACATTAATCAAACTTAAGCCAACTGCTGCTAAAGGTACCTACATTAAAGGTATTCACCTTACAAGCACTATGAGTCCAGCAATTGCTTTGGACCCTAAAGCAATATAATTGGTAGTTAAAAATTTTTAGTATGACTAGAGAAGAAAAATCAATCGCGATTGAAGATTTAACTGCACAGTTAGCTGGTACAAATATTGTTTATGTAGCAGATATTTCTGGACTAAATGCAGAGACAACTTCAAACTTGAGAAGAGCTTGTTTTAAAGCAGGTGTAAAATTAGAAGTTATAAAAAACACTTTGCTTGTAAAAGCAATGGAAGCTTCTGAAAATAACTATGGTGAAATACCTTCAGTTCTTGTTGGTAACAGTGCTATCTTTATTTCAGATATTGCTAATGCACCTGGGAAAATAATTAAAGACTTCCGTAAAAAATCGGCTATGCCAATTTTGAAAGGAGCTTATATTAATGCTGAAGTTTATATTGGAGATGATCAATTAGATGCGTTAGCAACTATCAAATCTAAAGAAGAACTTCTTGGTGAACTTATTGGATTACTTCAATCACCAGCACAAAGAATTATTTCTGCACTTCAAAACAAATTCGCTGGAGAAGAGCAAGCTGAAGAAGCATAATAAAAAAGGAGTTTTGCTCCATTTTTATTATTTACAATGCGCACAATAAACAAAATATAATTTTACAAATCATTTTAAAACGATAGAAAAAATGGCAGATTTGAAACAATTCGCAGAACAATTAGTTAATTTAACTGTAAAAGAAGTTAACGAATTAGCAACAATATTAAAAGATGAGTACGGAATCGAACCAGCTGCTGCAGCTGTAGTAGTTTCTGCAGGTGGTGGAGAAGCTGCTGAAGAAGCTCAAACTGAATTCACAGTTGTATTAAAAGAAGCTGGTGCTTCTAAATTAGCTGTTGTGAAAATGGTAAAAGAATTAACAGGTTTAGGTCTTAAAGAGGCTAAAGATGTAGTTGATAGTGCTCCTTCTAATGTTAAAGAAGGTGTTTCTAAAGACGAAGCTGAAGCTCTTAAAAAATCTTTAGAAGAAGCTGGAGCTGTAGTTGAACTTAAATAGTTTTACATAGTTTTAAAAACTAGGTTTAGGTCTTGGATTCACATCCAAAGACCTAAACCCTTTTTTGGTATAATAAAAGTCTATCTTGTTTAGCTTCAAAATAGTCTTTCATATCAAATTCATTTTACCCATTACGAGGAAAAAAAATTAACAGATAATAAGAAAGTAGTTATCTTAAATTGGTTTTTAAAGATGTAATGGTAGTAAAAGAAAAGTATAAATACAAAATATTTATACACAAAAAATTACTTTTTTAATCAAAATTTTGTCCATTGATGATAACAAATCAGACTGAAAGATTGAATTTTGCCTCTACAAAAAATATCCCGAACTATCCAGATTTTCTAGATGTTCAGGTAAAATCTTTTCAAGATTTTTTTCAATTAGAAACTAAATCTGATGAAAGAGGCAATGAAGGACTTTATAACACCTTCATGGAAAATTTTCCAATTACAGATACAAGAAATAACTTTGTATTGGAATTCCTTGACTACTTTGTAGATCCACCACGTTATACTATTCAGGAATGTATAGAAAGAGGTCTAACTCATAGCGTACCTTTAAAAGCAAGGTTAAAGCTGTATTGTACTGATCCAGAACACGAAGATTTTGAAACTATTGTTCAGGATGTATATCTTGGAACAATTCCTTATATGACACCAAGTGGTACCTTTGTAATAAATGGTGCTGAACGTGTCGTAGTTTCTCAGCTACATAGATCTCCAGGGGTTTTCTTTGGACAGTCTTTTCATGCTAATGGAACAAAATTATATTCTGCCAGAGTAATTCCTTTTAAAGGTTCTTGGATAGAATTTTCTACGGATATCAATAGCGTTATGTACGCTTATATCGACAGAAAGAAAAAATTACCTGTTACTACTTTATTCCGTGCTATTGGTTTCGAAAGAGACAAGGATATCCTTGAAATTTTCGACCTTGCTGAAGAAATTAAAGTGTCTAAAACAGGACTTAAAAAATATATCGGTAGAAAATTAGCTGCCCGTGTTTTAAATACATGGCATGAGGATTTCGTAGATGAAGATACTGGTGAAGTAGTTTCTATCGAACGTAACGAGATTATCCTTGACAGAGATACTATTATCGATAAAGATAATGTGGAAGAAATCATTGATTCTAACGTTAAATCTATTTTGTTACATAAAGAAGATGCTAATCAAGCTGATTATGCTATCATTCATAATACGTTACAAAAAGATCCAACAAACTCTGAAAAAGAAGCTGTTGAGCATATCTACAGGCAATTGCGTAACGCTGAACCGCCTGATGAAGAAACTGCTCGTGGTATTATAGATAAATTATTCTTCTCTGACCAACGTTACAACTTAGGTGAAGTAGGTCGTTACAGAATGAATAAAAAACTTGGTTTAGATATTCCAATGGAAAAGCAAGTCTTGACCAAAGAAGATATCATAACTATCGTTAAGTATTTGATTGAATTAATTAATGCGAAAGCAGATATTGATGATATTGATCACTTATCAAACCGTCGTGTTAGAACAGTTGGAGAACAATTGTCTCAACAATTCGGTGTTGGTTTAGCACGTATGGCTAGAACAATTAGAGAGCGTATGAACGTTAGAGATAACGAGGTGTTTACACCAATTGATTTGATTAATGCTAAAACATTATCATCAGTTATCAACTCTTTCTTTGGAACTAACCAGTTGTCTCAATTTATGGATCAAACGAATCCATTAGCTGAAATAACGCACAAAAGAAGATTATCTGCACTAGGACCAGGTGGACTTTCGAGAGAAAGAGCTGGATTTGAGGTTCGTGACGTTCACTATACGCATTACGGACGTTTATGTCCAATTGAAACACCAGAGGGACCAAACATTGGTTTGATTTCATCTCTTGGAGTTTATGCTAAGGTTAACGGAATGGGTTTCATTGAAACACCTTACCGTAAAGTAACTAATGGAGTTGTAGATTTAGTATCCACTCCAGTTTACTTAAGTGCTGAAGAAGAAGAAGGAATGATGATTGCTCAGGCAAATATCGAAATGGATGCTACTGGAAAAATTATTTCTGATAACGTAATTGCACGTCAGGAAGGTGATTTCCCAGTTATATTACCAACAAATGTTGATTATACAGACGTTGCACCAAATCAAATTGCTTCTATCTCAGCTTCTTTGATTCCTTTCTTAGAACATGATGATGCGAATAGAGCCCTGATGGGATCTAACATGATGCGTCAGGCCGTACCATTAATTCGTCCTGAAGCTCCTATTGTTGGAACTGGTTTAGAGCGTCAAGTTGCTTCTGATTCTAGAGTATTAATTAATGCTGAAGGAGATGGAGTTATCGAATATGTAGATGCAAACATCATCACAATCAAATACGATCGTTCTGAGGAAGAAAGAATGGTAAGTTTTGAAGAAGATGAGAAAACATACAATCTAATTAAATTTAGAAAAACCAATCAAGGTACAAGTATCAACCTTAAGCCTATCGTAAGAAAAGGGGATAGAGTTGTTCTTGGTCAAGTATTATCTGAAGGATATGCAACTCAAAATGGTGAACTTGCTTTAGGTCGTAACCTAAAAGTAGCGTTTATGCCATGGAAAGGGTACAACTTCGAGGATGCGATTGTAATTTCTGAAAAAGTAGTTCGTGACGATATATTTACTTCTATTCACGTTGATGATTATTCATTAGAAGTGAGAGATACTAAATTAGGTAACGAAGAATTAACGAATGATATACCAAACGTTTCTGAAGAAGCTACTAAAGATTTAGATGAAAATGGTATGATTAGAATTGGAGCCGAGGTTAAACCTGGTGACATTCTTATCGGAAAAATTACTCCAAAAGGGGAATCAGATCCTACTCCGGAAGAGAAATTGCTTCGTGCAATCTTCGGGGACAAAGCAGGTGATGTAAAAGATGCTTCATTAAAAGCGTCTCCATCTTTACATGGTGTAGTTCTTGACAAAAAATTATTCGCTAGAGCGGTAAAAGATAAACGTAAACGTACTCAAGATAAAGATGCTTTAGGAGCACTTGAAATGGAGTTTGAAGTGAAATTTGTTGAATTGAAAGACAAATTAGTTGAAAAACTATTCACTATCGTAAACGGAAAAACTTCTCAGGGTGTAATGAATGATTTGGGTGAAGAGGTTTTACCAAAAGGTAAAAAATATACTCAAAAAATGCTTTATGCTGTTGAAGATTTTGCTCACTTAAGCAAAGGACAATGGGTTGCTGATGATGCTACTAATAAAATGGTTAATGATTTAATTCATAACTATAAAATTAAGCTGAACGACCTACAAGGTGCTTTGAGAAGAGAAAAATTCACAATTACTGTTGGTGATGAATTGCCAGCTGGAATTTTGAAATTAGCTAAAGTTTATATTGCTAAAAAACGTAAACTAAAAGTTGGGGATAAAATGGCTGGACGTCACGGTAACAAAGGTATTGTTGCACGTATCGTTCGTCATGAAGATATGCCTTTCCTTGAAGACGGAACACCAGTTGATATCGTGTTGAACCCATTAGGTGTACCTTCACGTATGAACATTGGTCAAATTTATGAAACTGTTCTTGGTTGGGCTGGACAAAACTTGGGTAGAAAATTTGCTACTCCTATTTTTGATGGTGCTACTTTAGATCAAATTAATGAATTGACTGACGAAGCTGGAATACCACGTTTTGGACATACACATCTTTATGATGGTGGAACTGGAGAGCGTTTCCATCAAGCAGCAACAGTTGGTGTTATCTATATGTTGAAATTAGGACATATGGTTGACGATAAGATGCACGCACGTTCAATAGGACCATACTCGTTGATTACACAACAACCACTTGGAGGTAAAGCTCAATTTGGAGGTCAACGTTTTGGAGAGATGGAAGTTTGGGCACTTGAGGCTTATGGAGCATCAAGTACACTTAGAGAAATCTTGACTGTGAAGTCTGATGATGTTATTGGTAGAGCTAAAACTTACGAAGCAATCGTTAAGGGTGAATCTATGCCAGAACCAGGATTACCTGAATCATTCAATGTATTGATGCATGAATTGAAAGGTCTTGGACTTGACATTCGTTTAGAAGAATAAATGATAATATGTAGTTTTCAGTCCTGATTTTATTGGGACTGATTACTCATTTATATAAGTTTTTAGGATTTATACCCGTAACCCGTTCCGATTTTTTATATAAACATTAGGTTTTATAAATAGCACTTCAAAGAATTTTATTTGAAGTTTAGAGAAGTAATTCGAGGTAGTTTTAAGTCGAAAGTTTGAAAGTCCAAAGCCCAAAGTCATTCTAGACTTTAAAACTTTACGACAATTGACTTTAGACTAAACAAAATCAATTTTTAATTGCAAATAAATCAATAGTAAAAACTATGATGAATAATAGAAATAACAACAATAAAGATAAAAACCCTATAAAAAGGTTTAATAAAATTTCAATCGGTCTTGCTTCTCCTGAATCTATCTTGAAAGAATCAAGAGGTGAAGTTTTAAAGCCAGAAACAATCAACTACCGTACGCACAAACCAGAGCGTGACGGTCTTTTTTGTGAAAGAATTTTTGGACCAGTTAAGGATTTTGAATGTGCTTGTGGTAAATACAAAAGAATCCGTTACAAAGGAATTATTTGTGACCGTTGTGGAGTAGAAGTTACTGAGAAAAAAGTACGTAGAGATAGAGTAGGTCACATCAACCTTGTTGTGCCAATTGCTCATATTTGGTATTTCCGTTCACTTCCAAACAAAATTGGTTATATCCTTGGTCTTCCATCTAAGAAATTAGATATGATTATTTACTACGAGAGATACGTAGTAATCCAGGCAGGTATTGCTAAAAATGGAGAAGGTGAATCAGTTCAAAGATTAGACTTCCTTACAGAAGAAGAATATTTGAATATATTAGACACTCTTCCTGCTGACAATCAATATTTGGATGATTTCGATCCAAATAAGTTTGTTGCCAAAATGGGAGCTGAATGTATTATGGACTTATTGGCTAGAATTGATCTTGATCAATTGTCTTACCAATTAAGACATAGTGCTAACAATGAAACGTCTAAACAACGTAAAACTGAAGCATTAAAAAGATTACAAGTAGTTGAGTCTTTCCGTGAGTCTAACTTGAACCGTGAAAACCGTCCTGAATGGATGATTATGAAAGTTGTTCCTGTTATACCACCGGAATTACGCCCACTTGTGCCGCTTGATGGAGGTCGTTTTGCAACTTCAGATTTAAATGATTTATACCGTCGTGTAATCATCCGTAATAACCGTTTGAAAAGATTAATGGAGATTAAAGCTCCAGAAGTTATCTTAAGAAACGAAAAACGTATGTTGCAAGAATCTGTAGATTCATTATTTGATAATACAAGAAAAGCATCTGCTGTTAAAACAGAATCAAACAGACCATTAAAATCATTATCTGATTCCCTTAAAGGTAAGCAAGGACGTTTCCGTCAAAACTTACTTGGAAAACGTGTGGATTATTCTGCTCGTTCGGTAATTGTTGTTGGACCTGAATTGAAATTGTTCGAATGTGGTATCCCTAAAGATATGGCAGCCGAATTATACAAACCTTTCGTTATCCGTAAATTGATAGAAAGAGGAATTGTAAAAACTGTAAAATCAGCTAAGAAAATAATAGACAAAAAAGAGCCTGTAGTTTGGGATATCCTTGAAAATGTAATTAAAGGACACCCTATATTACTGAATCGTGCTCCTACTTTGCACAGACTTG
Source organism: Flavobacterium sp. K5-23 (assembly GCF_023278045.1). NCBI lineage: Bacteria > Pseudomonadati > Bacteroidota > Flavobacteriia > Flavobacteriales > Flavobacteriaceae > Flavobacterium > Flavobacterium sp. K5-23. Next base: position 54,119 of record NZ_CP056783.1, on the reverse strand, counting down.
GTATTCAAGCTTTCCAACCAAAATTAATTGAAGGAAAAGCAATCCAATTGCATCCTTTAGTTTGTACGGCATTTAATGCGGATTTTGATGGGGATCAAATGGCGGTACATTTACCTTTAGGACCAGAAGCTATCCTTGAAGCACAATTATTAATGTTGGCTTCTCATAACATTCTGAATCCTGCAAATGGTGCGCCAATTACGGTACCTTCTCAGGATATGGTCTTGGGTCTATACTATATGACCAAAGAAAGATTATCTACACCAGAAAAGAAAATATTAGGTCAAGATTTGACTTTCTATTCTGCTGAGGAAGTAAATATTGCATTAAACGAAGGAAGATTAGAATTGAATGCTCGTGTTAGAATTAGAGCTAAAGATTTTAATGACGCTGGAGAATTAGTGTTTAAAATTATACAAACAACTGCAGGACGTGTATTATTTAATGAAGTAGTACCAGAAGCAGCTGGATATATCAATGATGTATTGACTAAGAAAAATCTTAGAGATATTATCGGTCACGTATTAAATTCAACAAGTGTACCTGAAACGGCTGCCTTTTTGGATAATATGAAAGATATGGGGTACAAATTTGCCTTTAGAGGTGGATTATCATTCTCATTAGGTGATATTAGAATTCCAGAACAAAAACCAAAATTAATTGCAGATGCTAGAGAGCAAGTTGAAGGTATCTCTGCTAATTATAATATGGGTCTTATTACAAATAACGAACGTTACAACCAAGTTATTGATGTATGGACTTCAGCAAATGCTGAGCTTACAGAATTAGCAATGAAAAACATTAGAGAAGACCAACAAGGTTTCAACTCGGTGTATATGATGCTTGATTCTGGAGCAAGGGGTTCCAAAGAACAAATTCGTCAGTTAACTGGTATGCGTGGATTGATGGCTAAGCCTAAAAAATCGACTGCTGGTGGTGGTGAAATTATTGAAAACCCGATTCTTTCTAACTTTAAGGAAGGACTTTCGATTCTTGAGTACTTTATTTCTACTCACGGTGCGCGTAAAGGACTTGCGGATACTGCCTTGAAAACGGCAGATGCTGGATACTTAACTAGAAGACTTCATGATGTTTCACAAGATGTTATTGTTAACATTGAAGATTGTGGTACTTTAAGAGGTGTTGAAGTTTCGGCATTGAAAAAGAATGAAGAAATAGTTGAATCATTAGGAGAAAGAATTTTAGGACGTGTTGCATTGCAAGATGTTGTTAATCCTTTAACTAATGAAGTATTAATTCAATCAGGTCAACAAATCACTGAGGCAATTATGAAAACAATCGAAGCTTCTCCTATCGAGAGTGTAGAGGTTCGTTCTCCTTTGACTTGTGAGGCTATGAAAGGAATTTGTGCTAAATGTTATGGTAGAAACTTAGCTACTGGTAAAATGACTCAAAGAGGTGAAGCAGTTGGAGTAATTGCTGCACAATCTATTGGGGAACCAGGTACACAGTTGACATTACGTACTTTCCACGTTGGAGGGGTTGCGGGTGGTATATCTGAAGAGTCTAGTATCATTACTAAATTTAATGGTAAATTAGAAATTGAAGATTTAAAAACTGTTAAAGGAGAAGATAATGATGGAAACGCTGTTGATATCGTTGTATCTCGTTCTACTGAGTTAAAATTAATTGACGAAAAAACTGGTATTTTATTAAATACACATAATATTCCTTACGGTTCAAGCATTTTTGTGAAAGACGGACAGTCTGTTGCTAAAGGTGATGTAATCTGTAAATGGGATCCATATAATGGAGTTATTGTTTCTGAGTTTACTGGTAAAATTGCTTACGAAGATTTAGAGCAAGGACAATCGTTCTTGGTTGAAATTGATGAGCAAACTGGTTTCCAAGAAAAAGTAATTTCTGAGTCAAGAGCTAAAAAATTAATTCCTACTTTATTAGTTTATGGTAAAGATGGGGAGTTGATTCGTTCTTATAACTTACCTGTTGGAGCTCACTTAATGGTTGAAAACGGAGAGAAAATTAAAGCAGGTAAAGTATTAGTGAAAATTCCACGTCGTTCTTCTAAATCAGGAGATATTACTGGAGGTTTACCTAGAATTACTGAGCTATTAGAAGCGCGTAATCCTTCAAACCCAGCTGTAGTTTCAGAAATTGACGGTGTTGTTTCTTTTGGAAAAATCAAAAGAGGTAACCGTGAAGTTATTATTGAATCTAAATTTGGTGAGATTAAGAAATACCTAGTAAAACTTTCAAGTCAAATCCTAGTTCAGGAAAATGACTTCGTAAGAGCTGGTGTACCATTGTCTGACGGAGCAATTACTCCGGATGATATCTTGAGAATTAAAGGACCTGCTGCTGTTCAACAGTATTTGGTTAATGAAATTCAAGAAGTATACCGTTTACAAGGGGTGAAAATTAACGACAAGCACTTTGAAGTAGTAATACGTCAAATGATGCGTAAAGTTAGAGTTCAAGATCCAGGAGATACATTATTCTTAGAAGATCAATTGATCCATACTAAAGATTTTATCGTTGAAAATGATAAATTATATGGTATGAAAGTAATTGAAGATGCTGGTGATTCAACGAATTTGAAAGAAGGACAAATTATTTCACCACGTGAATTGCGTGATGAGAATTCTCTTTTGAAACGTACTGATAAAAATCTTGTTGTAGCTCGTGATGTTATCACGGCAACTGCAACTCCGGTTTTACAAGGTATCACAAGAGCGTCACTTCAAACTAAATCGTTTATATCTGCTGCTTCTTTCCAAGAGACAACTAAAGTATTGAACGAAGCTGCTGTTGCAGGTAAAATTGATTACTTAGAAGGATTGAAAGAAAATGTAATTGTTGGTCATAGAATCCCTGCCGGTACAGGTATGAGAGAATATGATAATGCAATTGTAGGATCTAAAGAAGATTATAATGATATGATGGCTAATAAAGAGGAATATATTTACTAAGATATGAGTAATTCTAATCAACAACAAGAGCAAATTAATATTGAACTAGATGAGAAAATTGCGGAAGGAATTTATTCTAACTTAGCAATAATCAATCATTCTTCTTCAGAGTTTGTTCTCGATTTTGTAAGTATCATGCCTGGTATTCCTAAGGCCAAAGTGAAATCAAGAATTGTCTTGACTCCACAACATGCCAAAAGATTATTAAAAGCAATAGGAGAAAACATTCACCGTTTTGAAGCCGCTCATGGCGAAATTAAAGAAAGTGAACAACCTCCAATACCGCTTAATTTTGGTCCTGTAGGTCAAGCATAGTTTATATTAAAAGGCTCCATTTATGGAGCCTTTTTTTTGCTTATTATTTTTCCTTAATATTTTTTAAATTGAATTAGTAGAAAATTGTGCAATAGATTCAATTTTTTAATTTGTGGATTTAATTTCCCGATATTGTTTGTTATGTTTTTGTAAAGAGATAGTTAACGTTGTTTTTATCCTAATTTTGTAAGATAACCGAGTATTTGGGTTATTCACCGAGTATATTTTTTTCAGATTCATATATGGCTTTTCTTTACAGTAAGATAAAGCATAAACGCTTACTCTAATTAACAAAAAGCAATATGACTCAAATAGCAACACAAATCATTACTCAAAAAAGAACCAATTTAATTTTGGCGATTCTTTTTGTTTTGGTATCTTGTACTTCTGCTTTTAGTCAGTCTATTGATAATACAATTGTTGAAAATGATGTTGTTACTAAGGAAGTAAACACGAAGAATGTTACTACAGAATATTCTCGTTCTAACTCAAACTTTATTCTTTGGTTTATGGGTTCTAAACAAGACCCAAATAGAGAAGTTTCACCTGAAGGAATTAATTCTAAAAAAGACATCATTAAATCTGGTTTAGCTCCAAACAGATTGTTACTTAAAGCATTTTTGAAAAAAACAGTAAATTTAGAAAGTACTTTAGTTTAGTTCTTTCAAAAAAATATAAATCATAAAAAAAAACGCTAATCGAAAGATTAGCGTTTTTTTTATGATTTATTGTAAATAGACTAGTCGAACTCTGACGTGAAAAATAATTTAACACTTGGGTATTTGTTTTGAGTCATCTGGATAGTAAAATCAGAATCAGCAAGAAAAACCAATTGACCATATTTATCCTTTGCTAAAAATTTTTGTTTAATACGTTTGAACTCTTTGAATTCGTCATTTTTAGCATCATCTGGTTTTACCCAACATGCTTTATGAACAGGGAAATTTTCATAAGTACATTTAGCTCCATATTCATGCTCTAAACGATATTGGATAACTTCATATTGAAGTGCTCCAACAGTACCGATAATCTTACGATTGTTCATTTCTAGTGTGAATAGCTGAGCAACTCCTTCATCCATTAACTGATCTACCCCTTTGTCTAGCTGTTTCGCTTTCATTGGGTCAGCATTATTAATGTATCTAAAGTGTTCCGGAGAGAAACTTGGGATTCCTTTAAAGCTCATTATTTCGCCTTCAGTTAAGGTATCTCCAATTTTAAAATTTCCAGTATCATGAAGTCCTACGATATCACCAGGATAAGAAATATCAACGATTTCTTTCTTCTCGGCAAAAAAGGCATTCGGACTGGAGAATTTTAGATTCTTCTTAAGTCTTACATGGTAATACGGTTTGTTTCTTTCAAATGTACCAGAAACGATTTTTATAAATGCTAATCTGTCTCTGTGTTTAGGATCCATGTTGGCATGTATTTTAAATACGAAACCAGTCATTTTTTCTTCTTCAGGATCTACTAATCGTGTTTCTGATTCTTTCGGTCTTGGTGAAGGTGCAATATTGATAAAACAATCTAATAATTCGCGTACACCAAAATTATTCAAAGCAGAACCAAAGAAAACAGGTTGTAATTTTCCTTCTAGATATTCTTGACGATCAAATTTAGGGTAAACTTCATCAATCAATTCTAATTCTTCTCGAAGTCTATCAGCAGGTTTTTGACCTATTATTTTTTCTAACTCAGGATTTTGCACATCTGAAAAAGCGATTGTGTCTTCTATATTTTTACGGTTGTCACCGCTAAACAAATTGATATTTTGTTCCCATAAGTTATAGATTCCCTGGAAATCATACCCCATTCCTATAGGAAAACTTAAAGGGGTAACTCTTAGACCTAGCTTTTGTTCCACTTCATCCATTAGATCAAACGCATCTTTTCCTTCTCGGTCTAGTTTATTAATGAAAACGATAATAGGAATTTTTCGCATTCTACATACAGAAACTAATTTTTCCGTTTGCTCTTCGACTCCTTTTGCAACATCAATTACAACAATAACACTGTCAACAGCTGTTAGAGTTCTAAATGTGTCCTCGGCAAAATCCTTGTGTCCAGGTGTGTCAAGAATGTTTATTTTCTTTTCTTTATAATTAAAAGCCAAAACAGAAGTTGAAACAGAAATTCCTCTCTGACGTTCAATTTCCATGAAATCACTCGTGGCTCCTTTTTTGATTTTATTGTTTTTTACAGCACCTGCTTCTTGAATAGCACCACCAAAAAGGAGGAGTTTCTCTGTAAGTGTTGTTTTACCGGCATCGGGATGCGATATGATTCCGAATGTTCTTCTTCGTTCTAATTCTTTTATAAAGCTCATGTGTAATATAAATAGTTTGCAAAAGTACTATTTATAAATGCCATTTAAAAAAATTGTATAATCAAAATGAGGTATACTTTTATTAAGTTACTATTATTAGTGTTCTGTTTTTTAAAATGAATTTTTCTTTTGTGAATTAAATTATTTTATAGAAAAGAGGCTGCTCTATTCGGACAGCCTCTTTTGTATTACATATTTATGGACCAAACTGAGTAGCTTTTTGGTGGGCATTGTATTTTTACCCATTTATCTCCTTGCGTTGTAGGGTACCAATTTGAATTTCCAGTAAAATCCTTGATTTTTGCATTACTCCAATTTGTGGGAATCCATTTTTCTTCCCAATTAGAAGAATTGTTAATGTAAACCACTAAGCCAGGATTACCATTGTAACCATTTCTTCTGGCGATGTATTCATCATTATCGGTATAAAGAATAGAGGTTGTGCCTGTTGCTTTTTGATTATGGATCCAAATAAGATTGTTCAATTTGGCTTTGTCTAACCATTCTTCATAATCTCTATAAAATATAGTAGGGTAGCCTTCGTGTGTTAGGATATAGGCATAAGCCAAATTTTTATTCCATATTTCATCCGTGTCGTGATTGCTGACAAAAGTAACTGCTTTGTAGGGATTCCTTTTCCACATCATATCGTCATTCAATAGATTAAGGTTGTTCCCGTCAAAAGCGTCATTCATTTTATAGTAACACGCGAAATCAAACACGGAACTGTTAGCGCTATTTGCCCACCATTCCAATGTGTTTACATTTGAATCCCAAAGTTCTCCCACGGAAAACCCACCAACATTAGCATTCCAATCTTTTACCACCCATGGACCAAAGCCTTTTACATAATCAAATCTCCATCCGTCAAATTTCATGGTGTTTTTGTAATATTTACCAACTCCGTCAGCTCTTTTCCAAAGCCAATCCTGCACATTTGGAGCGGCATGGGATAAGTCGGGGAAACCTCCAAAAAAACCTTCATCGTTATTGGCGTAAGCGTTTTTGTGAAAATCGGCACTAGTTCTAGGGAATTTACCTGAAGCTACATTTGTGAAATCAGTCCAGGTTTGTGTTCCAGTAAATGGATTGTTTTCCAATTGGCCTCCGCTGTTGTGATTAATTACAATATCCGCAAACACTTGCATATTTTCGGCATGCACTTTTGAAATCAAACTTACCAGTTCGGAACGGGAACCGAATCGGGTTTCAATACTTCCGTTTTGATTGTAATTTCCAAAATCAAAGTAATCGGTAGGGTCATAGCCCATAGAAAAAGCCCCGTTTTGTGCTTTTGATACTGGTGGCAGCCATATGGAACCGATACCTGCATTTGCCCATTCAGTCACTTTTGTGTTAAGCGTGTCCCACCAGTTTCCACCAGAGGGGACGTCCCAATAGAAAGCCTGCATCATTACACCTCCGCCAGGGTTTGCTACATATTTTCCTGTAGCGGTAGTTGTTGTTTTTCCTGTGCTAAAGGGATGGCCGTCGTGATGAGTCATACCAAACGAAAATATAATATATACCAATTTTGATAATTGGTTTTTTTATGTTATATTTGGACTATATTATAAAAGTAATCATGGCGCATGCAAAAATTTTGGTAATTAAGGAAACCGAAAAAGAAATAAAAAATCTGCTCAAACAATCTATTCCGTTTATTGGTCAACGTTTGAGAGTTCTGCTGATTTTGAAGCAAAACGAAAAAGTAGGGATTTCTAAACGTGAGGTTGCTAAATTAGCTGTGGTTGACCCTAATAGCGTTCAGAATTGGAGGACATTATACCTTAATTCTGGAATTGAGGGTTTGATGAAGCATCAAAAAACAGGTTTTAAGCCGTCGGCTTTTAATGCTATTGAACACAATATGTTGGAAACAAAACTCAACGACCCTCAAAATGGACTTCAAGGCTATGTTGAGCTTAAAGATTGGATTGAAAAAGAATCAGGAAGACTTTCAATTACAATACGTTGCTTTATTATTGCATCAGGAATTTTAAATCAAGTGTAAAAGTAGCCCGCAAAAGTCACAAAAAGACGAAGATCAGGGAATCTCTTTTAAAAGACTTCGGACGAATCTGTCAAGAAATAGCACTAAATACGGTGGGTGATTTTGACTCTGTAAACTTGTATTTTCAAGATGAATCGCGTTTTGGTTTGTTCACTCGAAACGGAAAATCAGTTACTGCTATTAGTGTTAAGCCGATTTGTGCTTTCCAACAAGTTTTTAAATCAACTTGGCTTTCTGGAGCTTTTTCGCCCATAACTGGAGACCATTTTCAATTAATACTCCCACATTGCAACGCTGATAATTTTCAAGTTTTTTTAGATAATTTCTCAAAGGAAAATCCGAAAGAACTCAAAATAATGGTGCTGGATAATGGAAGGTTTCATAAGGCAAAAAAATTAATCATTCCTGAAAATATTGTTTTGGTTTTTCTACCACCATATAGTCCAGAACTTAATCCCGCTGAAAAAATGTGGGCAAAATACAAACGAGAATTTTCTAATAAATTTTATAATTCATTGGAAGATGTAGAAGATTTCATTACTAATGTCGTAAAAGCTACAAGCAAAAAAGAGGTAATGAGTATCTGTGGATATAGCTATGTATTTTTAGATAAAATTTGGGCCATATAATACATGTGTTTGGTATCACATCAACGATTTTGTTCCTAATACTTCGGGCAGATGTGTCTTTCTCTAAATCTTCATTTGAATTACAGGAGTAAAAACCTATTATTAGGATTGAGAACAAATAAAATTTTAATTTTTGTTTTTTCATGGTATTTGGTTTTGGTTAGGATAGGTATTAAATCTGTTTTTATTTTGTTAAAATTGCTTTTATTTATATAATAAAAATTCAATTTATTGTCAATAATGTGTTTTGTGTAGCTGCTAATTTATATAAATTTTTATGTGATAAACTTTTTTAAATTTCCATGCTATCAACGAAAACGTTGTAGTGTTGAAAACTTCTTGTTTAATTTATTTATAATGAGAATTGTACTTGTTTTTTTAAAAGGATTCTTTTTATGTTTTGAGTCTAATAAATGGTTTTTTAATTAAATCTTGCCTGCTTTTCGTTTTGATTCGATTAGTGGTTCTATTGCAAGGTTAAGTATTGACGATTAAAGTCTTTAGTCCAAGAATCACTACTAGCCATCTAAGGAATATTAGAAGGAATAATAATGGATATAATTTTTTGTTAATAGTACAGTTGAAACTTGTATTATGTAATTGAATTGTTATTTTTGTTCGCTTTAACATAAATGAACAGTTTGTAAGCTTATTTTTATTTCCCAATTCTTAAATCGTATATTTGGCAATGTCAGAGATGAGTATTTTGAATTTGTTTCGAATTAAATAATAACAGCTTAGATACTATTACTAATACATTTCTAAAAATGCTTTTAAAATCAATACATATGAAGGTTATAAATAATAAAATTGCGCTTATTTTTTTTCTAATACTTACTTCGAGCACATTTATTCAAGCGCAGGAAATTATTATAGAAAAAGAAGCAGTTGCTGTTAAAAAAGTACAATCTAACCAAAGACAAAAAATAGATGGTATAGTTGCTACTATTGGAGATTATATTGTTTTAGATTCGGATATTGATAAATCATATTTAGAAATATCATCTCAAGGCGGGTCTATAAAAGATATTACAAGATGTCAAATGTTAGGGAAGCTAATGGAAGACAAATTGTATGCTCATCATGCTATTCAGGATAGTATCAAAGTTACTGATGCTGAAGTAAATGGGATGATGGAAGAAAGGCTAAGCTATATGGTAGAACAAGTAGGTTCTATGGAGAAGGTTATTGATTACTACAAAAAAGGTTCGGAAGAAGAGTTTAAAACTTATTTCTTTGATGTGTTAAAGGAAAATAAGTTGACATCTGAAATGCAAAAAAAGATTGTTGACGAAATAGAAATTACTCCGGAAGAGGTTCGTAATTTTTTCAAAACAATACCAACTTCAGATCTTCCAGTTTTTGGAGCAGAAATGGAAGTGGCTCAAATTGTGGTAACTCCTAAAGTGTCGGATGCTGAAAAACAAAAAGTGATTGATAAATTGAATGGTTTCAAGAAAGAAGTTTTGGAAGGTTCTAGTTTTTCAACAAAGGCGGTACTGTATTCTCAAGATCCTGGATCAAGATCTAGTGGTGGATTCTATAAAATGAATAGAAAGACTTCGTTTATAAAAGAATTTAAGGATGTGGCTTTTAGTCTTCAGGAGGGTGAAATATCAGCTCCTTTTGAAACTATTTATGGTTTTCATATTATATATCTTGAAAAAATTAAAGGACAAGAATTAGAATTGCGTCATATATTGCTTACTCCTGCAGTAACTGAAGCGTCGTTAAAAGAAGCAAAGGAAAAAATAGAATTAATTCGAAAAAGAATTCAGGACAAGGAAATTACTTTTGCTGAAGCAGCAAGAACTTTGTCAGACGAAAAAGAAACTAGAGCTAATGGAGGAACATTAATTAATCCTAAGACTCATGATACTCGTTTTGAATTAACTAAAATGGATCCAGTACTTTATAGTCAGGTTTCTAATTTAAAAGATAACGCAATTTCGGCTCCTATTATGGATGAGCCGCAAGAAGGTAAGAAAAGCTATAAATTAATTACTGTTACTAATAGAATTAATGAACATACTGCTGATTACGCTAAGGATTATATTAAAATCAAAGAGTTGGCTTTAAAGGAAAAGCAGTTTTCAGCAATCGGAAAATGGTTTGATGAAAAGATCAAAGATACTTACATCAAAATAATTGGAGAATACAGGGATTGTACATATACAAATAACTGGTTGAAAAAATAAGTTTTATAAAATAAATAAAAAGAGTTAGTTTTATGTTTTCATAAAGCTAACTCTTTTTTAATTTAAAATATATTCGAAATGTCAGATGTAGCAGCAATACATAATTTAGTTAAAAAGCGCAATGAGTTAAAAAACGAAATCGCAAAAATCATCGTAGGACAGGATGCCGTGGTGGATCAGATATTATTATGTATTTTTTCAGGAGGACATGCGTTATTAGTTGGTGTTCCTGGTTTGGCCAAAACATTAATGGTAAATACTCTTGCGCAAGCTTTAGGGCTAGATTTTAAAAGAATTCAATTTACTCCGGATTTAATGCCTTCAGATATCTTAGGGTCTGAAATACTAGATGAAAACCGACAGTTTAAATTCATAAAAGGGCCTGTTTTTTCGAATATAATTCTGGCTGACGAGATTAATAGAACCCCTCCGAAAACCCAAGCGGCTTTATTAGAAGCTATGCAGGAGCGCTCAGTAACTATAGCTGGAGAGAATTACAAATTAGATTTACCTTATTTTGTTTTAGCAACTCAAAATCCTATTGAACAAGAAGGAACTTATCCTTTGCCTGAAGCGCAGTTAGACCGTTTTATGTTTGCCATTAAACTAGAATACCCTTCTTTTGAAGAAGAGGTTCAAGTGGTAAAACGTACAACATCCGATATAAAAAATACAGTTAACCCATTGTTTAGTGCTCAGGAAATTATTGATTTTCAACAATTGATACGCCGAATTCCAGTTGCTGATAATGTAATTGAATATGCCGTAACTCTGGTTAGTAAAACCCGTCCGGATAACGGACTGTCTAATGAATTTGTTAAGAATTATTTAGATTGGGGAGCAGGACCTAGGGCTTCTCAGAATTTAATTTTAGCCGCTAAAGCTCATGCGGCTTTTAATGGGAAATTCTCTCCTGATATTGAAGATGTGAAAGCTGTGGCAATAGGGATTCTACGTCATAGAATTATCAAGAACTACAAAGCCGATGCAGAAGGAATTACGGAAGAAATGATAATTAATAAATTGTTCTAATAAATTGTTTTGTCTGAAATGATAAATATTTTAATAATCACTGGAGGAAACAAAGGAATTGGTAGCGGAATTGTATCAGCCTATAAAGCTAATGGATATAAAATATATTCTATTGCTCGTTCCGTAAACAAGTCTCCTTCATATAGTGATGTTATTCAGGTTCAATTGGATTTAAGTGAAGCTGGAGGAATTGAATCTGTTTTTTCTGAAATTCTGGATATAATTGACCCTGTTGCTGTAAATCGAATTGTCCTTATAAATAATGCTGGTACTTTAGGGAAAATTGGAACACTGGATAAAAGTGCTGTAAGTGATATTCAAAGTACGATTCAATTAAATTTAACGACTCCTTTTGTTCTTAATTCTGTTTTTTTAAGAAAGACTAAAAGTTGGAATTGTATAAAGAAAATAATCAATATTTCATCTGGAGCAGCTGTTAAGGCTTATTTTGGTTGGTCTTTGTATTGTGCAACAAAAGCAGCAATTGATATGATGACAAAAGTACTAGCTGTAGAGCAAGAGTCGATAGGAAATGAAGTTGAGATCATAGCGATTTACCCAGGGGTTGTTGACACTAGTATGCAGGACGAAATAAGAAATAGTGATTCTGAAGATTTCATTGACCTGGAAAAATTTGTAAACTATAAGGAAACTAATGCCTTAGGGGATGTTGAAACAGTAGGGAAAGAGATTTATGATATCGATGTTTTTGGTAAATATCATAATGGATCTGTCTTGAATGTTTCTGATTACAGGGAACCTTTTTAAGGTTCTATTGTTCAGATTTTGTACAAAGGGGTTGTGATTTATAAGGGAATGCTATCTATTATTTAGTTTGTCAATTCTTCATTAGAATGTGGCATTTTCACTTTCTTAAAAACAAAGGTTAATATTGTTGATTCTTCAAAATAAAGCCTGTAATATGATTTTTTCTCAATTATATTCAATGTAAACTATTATTTTGCAATAATAATTTTTCAAAAGGCGACTTCTATTAAATTTTTTTCGATTGTCGGCTTAAATCCTTAAATTTGCACTAGAAAAAACAAAATCCACCTAAATATATGGGCTTTTTGATGTTGAAATTATCAATGGAGTCTACTATTAAAATTGAAAAAATACTTCTATTATGAATATGTATCAGGATTACATCCAAGAGATTGAAGAAAGAAAAACACAAGGGCTAAACCCAAAGCCAATTGATGGTGCAGAATTATTAAGCGATATCATTTCGCAAATTAAAGATTTGAATAACGAGTATAGAGTAGATTCTCTTAACTTCTTTATTTATAATGTAGTTCCTGGAACTACTCCTGCTGCAAATGTAAAAGCTAAGTTTTTAAAGGAAATTATTTTAGGTGAATCAGTTGTTGCTGAAATTACGCCTGCTTTTGCTTTAGAGTTGTTATCGCATATGAAAGGTGGAACTTCTGTTGAAGTGTTACTTGATTTGGCTTTAGGTGCTGATGTTGCAATTGCTAAAGCTGCTGCTGAAGTTTTAAAGACACAAGTTTTTCTTTATGAGGCCGATACAGATCGTTTAGAAGCGGCTTATAAAAGTGGTAATGCTGTAGCAAAGGAAATCTTAGAGAGCTATGCTCAAGCAGAATTCTTTACTAAATTACCAGAAATCACAGAAGAAATTAAGGTAATTACCTATATCGCTGGTGAAGGAGATATTTCAACTGATTTACTTTCTCCAGGTAACCAAGCGCACTCAAGATCGGATCGTGAATTACATGGTAAATGTTTGATTTCTCCTGAAGCACAAGATGAGATTAAGGCAATGGCCGAAGCGAATCCTGATAAGAGCGTGATGTTAATCGCTGAGAGAGGAACTATGGGTGTAGGATCATCAAGAATGTCAGGTGTAAACAACGTGGCATTATGGACAGGTAAAAAAGCGAGTCCTTATGTTCCATTTATCAATATTGCTCCAATTATTGCTGGAACAAACGGTATTTCACCTATTTTCCTAACAACTGTAGGTGTTACAGGTGGAATAGGAATTGATCTTAAAAATTGGGCAAAAAAGGTAGATGCACAGGGGAATGTTGTTCTTGATCAAGCTGGAGAAGCTATTCTTGAAGAGGTTTATTCTGTTGCTACTGGAACGGTTCTTACTATCAATACGAGAACTAAGAAGCTTTATAACGGAGATGTCGAATTGATTGATATTTCTTCGTCTTTAACTCCTCAAAAAGTGGAGTTTATAAAAGCAGGTGGGTCTTATGCTATCGTTTTCGGTAAAAAGCTACAGACATTTGCTGCTAAAACTTTAAATATAGATATACCTCAGGTATATGCTGCATCAAAAGAAATTTCTATTGAAGGGCAAGGTCTTACTGCAGTTGAAAAAATATTCAATAAAAACGCTGTTGGAACTACTCCGGGTAAAGTGTTACACGCTGGTTCAGATGTGCGTGTGGAAGTAAATATTGTTGGTTCACAAGATACGACTGGTCTTATGACATCTCAGGAATTGGAGTCAATGGCTGCAACTGTGATTTCTCCAATTGTTGATGGTGCTTACCAATCAGGTTGTCATACTGCTTCAGTATGGGATAATAAGTCTAAGGCTAACATTCCTAGGTTAATGAAGTTTATGAACGACTTCGGTTTGATTACCGCACGTGATCCAAAAGGAGAATATCTTGCAATGACGGATGTTATACACAAAGTACTTAATGACCTTACGGTTGATGATTGGGCAATTACTATTGGTGGTGACTCTCATACTAGAATGTCTAAAGGTGTTGCTTTTGGTGCTGACTCAGGAACTGTTGCACTTGCGTTGGCTACAGGTGAGGCTTCTATGCCTATCCCGCAATCAGTGAAGGTAACGTTCAAAGGGCAAATGAAGGAATATATGGATTTCCGTGATGTAGTTCATGCGACTCAATCCCAGATGCTTCAACAGTTTAAAGGAGATAACGTATTCCAAGGTAGGGTTATTGAGGTACACATTGGTACTCTTACAGCTGACCAATCATTTACATTTACAGACTGGACTGCAGAGATGAAAGCGAAAGCTTCTATCTGTATTTCTGAAGATGCTACTTTGATCGAATCATTAGAGATTGCAAAGGGTAGAATCCAGATCATGATTGATAAAGGAATGGATAATACAACACAAGTACTGAAAGGATTGATCGCTATTGCTGATAAGCGAATAGCAGAGATCAAATCAGGCGAGAAACCAGCATTGGCTCCAGATGCAGATGCTAAGTATTTTGCTGAAGTTGTTGTTGATCTTGATGTGATTGCAGAGCCAATGATTGCAGATCCAGACGTAAACAACATCGATGTTTCTAAAAGATATACTCACGATACGATTAGACCTCTTTCTTTTTATGGTGGAGATAAAAAAGTAGATCTTGGTTTTATTGGATCTTGTATGGTTCACAAAGGAGATATGAAAATTCTTGCTCAAATGCTTAAAAATATAGATGAGCAACAAGGTAAGGTGGAGTTCAAAGCACCACTAGTTGTGGCTCCTCCTACGTACAATATCGTAGATGAATTGAAGAAAGAAGGAGACTGGGAAATTTTACAAAAGTATTCTGGTTTTGAATTTGATGATAACGTACCAAAAGCTGTTGCACGTACATCATACGAGAAAATGTTGTATTTAGAGCGTCCAGGATGTAACCTATGTATGGGGAACCAGGAAAAAGCAGCCAAAGGAGATACTGTAATGGCAACTTCTACGCGTCTTTTCCAAGGAAGAGTTGTTGAGGATGCTGAAGGTAAAAAAGGAGAGTCTTTGCTTTCATCTACTCCAGTTGTTGTTTTATCTACAATCTTAGGAAGAACTCCTACTATTGAAGAGTATAAAGCTGCTGTAAAAGGGATTAACTTGACTAAGTTTGCACCTCCACATAAGCAATTAGTAAGATAATTATCAATTTTTTATTAAATATATCAAAAAGCCTGAGTTATAAACTCAGGCTTTTTTTATAGCTACTTAATTTTTTTGTATCTTGTGGTGTTTAATTTAGAACAACAAAAAACACCTATATATTATGGCTTTTGATATTGATATGATTAAAAAAGTGTATGCGAACATGACTAGTCGTGTTGATGCAGCACGTGAATTAGTTGGACGACCACTTACATTGACGGAGAAAATTTTATATTCACACCTTTGGGAAAAAACACCTTCTCAAACTTTTAAAAGGGGTGTTGATTATGTTGATTTTGCTCCTGATAGAGTAGCTTGTCAAGATGCAACGGCTCAAATGGCTTTATTGCAATTTATGCATGCAGGTAAGAAAACGGTTGCTGTTCCTACGACAGTGCATTGTGATCACTTGATTTTAGCTAAAGTAGGCGCTGAGAAAGATCTAGCAGTTGCAAAAGAACAATCGAGTGAAGTCTTTGACTTCCTTTCATCGGTTTCAGATAAATATGGAATAGGTTTCTGGAAACCTGGTTCTGGAATTATTCACCAAATAGTATTAGAAAATTATGCTTTCCCTGGAGGAATGATGATAGGTACTGATTCACATACTGTAAATGCTGGTGGATTGGGAATGCTTGCTATTGGTGTTGGTGGAGCAGATGCTGTTGATGTAATGTCAGGAATGGGATGGGAATTAAAATTTCCCAAACTAATTGGAGTTAAGTTGACAGGAAAATTATCTGGTTGGACTGCTCCTAAAGATGTCATCCTTAAAGTAGCTGATATTCTTACTGTAAAAGGGGGGACTGGAGCTGTTGTAGAATATTTCGGTGAAGGGGCCTTAAATATGTCTTGTACAGGAAAAGGAACAATTTGTAATATGGGTGCCGAAATTGGTGCCACTACATCTACATTTGGTTACGATGATTCTATGCGTAGGTATTTATCGGCTACTGGACGTCAAGATGTTGTGGATGCTGCTGATAAAGTAGCGCCATACTTAACGGCAGATCCAGAAGTATATGCAAACCCGGGACACTATTTTGACCAGGTTATCGAAATTAACTTGTCAGAATTAGAGCCGCATATCAATGGTCCTTTTACGCCAGACCGCGGGACTCCAGTTTCTAAAATGAAAACGGAAGCTGCTGTAAATGGGTGGCCATTAAAAGTAGAATGGGGATTAATCGGTTCTTGTACCAACTCTTCTTATGAAGATATGGCTCGTGCTGCTTCTATTGTAAACCAAGCAGTAGAACACGGAATCACTCCAAAAGCTGAATTTGGAATTAACCCTGGTTCTGAACAAATTCGGTACACTATTGAAAGAGATGGTATGATTGCCACTTTCGAAAAAATGGGAACTAAAGTATTTACAAATGCTTGTGGACCATGTATCGGACAATGGGATAGAGCAGGAGCTGACAAACAAGAGAAAAACACAATTGTTCATTCATTCAACCGTAACTTCTCTAAAAGAGCTGACGGCAACCCTAATACACATGCTTTTGTAACTTCGCCAGAAATGGTTGCTGCATTAGCAATTTCAGGAAGATTGGATTTCAATCCGTTGACTGATGCTTTATTGAATGATAAAGGCGAAGAAGTGATGTTAAAAGCTCCGTTTGGTGATGAATTACCCAAAAGAGGATTTGATGTCAAGGATAATGGTTTTCAAGCTCCTGCTGAAGATGGATCAAATGTTAAAATCGTTGTAAGTGAAACTTCGGATCGTTTGCAATTATTGGCACCTTTTGAAGCTTGGAACGGAAAAAATATTTCAGGAGCTAAATTGTTAATCAAAGCTTTCGGAAAATGTACGACTGACCATATCTCTATGGCAGGACCTTGGTTGCGTTTCCGTGGACATTTAGATAATATCTCAAATAATATGTTGATTGGTGCTA
Source organism: Flavobacterium sp. K5-23 (assembly GCF_023278045.1). Taxonomy (NCBI): domain Bacteria; kingdom Pseudomonadati; phylum Bacteroidota; class Flavobacteriia; order Flavobacteriales; family Flavobacteriaceae; genus Flavobacterium; species Flavobacterium sp. K5-23. The sequence goes on along the minus strand of NZ_CP056783.1, from coordinate 36,840 downwards.
TAAACGCATTTAACCAAAAAACAAATTCAGTTAAAAATCAATTAACCGGTGTTTATGATGCAGTTCCTGCTGTAGCACGTGCTTACAAAGCAGCTGGAATCCCTACTGTTGTTGTTGGGGATCATAACTATGGAGAAGGGTCTTCTCGTGAACATGCAGCTATGGAGCCTCGTTTCCTAGGTGTGAAAGCAGTATTAGTCAAATCATTTGCTCGTATCCATGAAACAAACCTTAAAAAACAAGGAATGTTAGGATTGACATTTGCTAATGAAGCTGATTACGATAAAATTCAAGAAGATGATACTATCAACTTCATTGATTTAGTAGATTTTGCTCCAGGAAAACAATTGTCATTAGAATTCGTTCACGCTGATGGGTCTAAGGATGTAATTATGGCTAACCATACCTACAACGAAGGGCAAATTGGTTGGTTCGTTGCCGGTTCAGCATTAAACTTAATTGCTGCAGGTAAAGCATAATAATTAAAATATATATTTCTAAAAGGCTTCTCTGATAAAGAGGAGCTTTTTTTTATTGATAAGAAATCGAAATAAGTTCTGCTGTATAATCAAAAGTTGTAATTTTTTCGATTCCAGATTCACAATTACCAAATAACACAATTGGAGAGATGTGTTTTTCTAGTTTTGGATTTATTAAAACAATATTGGTGTAAGTCAAGTTGTTCTTTGTTGTGTTATACTTTCCAATGCTGGGGTCAGTCGTTGTCCATTCAATTTTGTTTTTTTCTATATCAAAGTTTTCTGTGATTCCTGTATATTGATAGTTTACAGATCTTCTATTCTTTTTATAGTCGATTATATCTTTAAAGTAAAAGTCTCTATAGGATTTGTTTAAATGTTTTTTTATTAGAGCTTTTGTATCATTGATTTCTATTCTACTACATCTTAAAGTGGTCTTGTTTTTTTTTAGATTGTACTTTCCTTCAATTTTATATGTTCTTTTAGAAATAATGGCGACAAGTTTGTTTTTATCAGCTTCTGATAATTGATTCATTTGTATGAATCCTCCAGTTCTTATGTCATTTTGAGGAAGTGTTGTCTTTTGGAAGTTTAAATCTGGAAAATAATGGTTTAAAAGTAAGGTGTCGGCGTAAATTCCTCTGTTGTCAATATGGATAGTGGATTTTTGGTGATAGGTAAAGACAATTTTTTTGTAATATTTAGGTGTTTCTTCAAATTGAGAATAACCAATAGCTATATTGGTAAGGAGTATTAAAGCTAATAAGGTTTTTTTCATTTTGTTGTGTTTTAAGAAAAGTAATATAAATATAAGTAGAATTTAAATATGCGAGCTATTGGATTTTATTAAAACTGTTTCATTTTGCAATTGATATGAATTTTACTTAAAGTGAAAAATATTTTAAACTTGCTTGTGGGTTGGTAAGTTTTAAATTGCTGTGCCCAAGCGCCGAATAATTGCAGTATTTTTTAATATTAGCGAATATGTTAAAATGGATATAAAGAGTTGTTAAAAAAGCGCGACATTTGTATTTATAGGTTAAATTCGCTTTTCTAAATACTTTTTTGATGATTTTGAAGTTTAGAAGTAATATAAATTTATTTTCTGAATAAGAAATTCAGGGTTAATAGATTGAAATTTAGTGTTTAAATAAAGTTTATGAGAAATTATAGTTGGATTGTAGCGATGTTTTTTATAGGTAGTTTTTATGGTTTTTCGCAAGAAAAACAAATAAAGCATACCATAATGAAAGGGGAAACAATTACCAAAATTGCTGAACAATACAATGTAAAACCAAAAGCAATTTACGACCTAAATCCACAAGCCAAGAAACTCTTGAAACTCAATTCCGTTTTGCTGATTCCTACAGTTGTTTCTCAAAACACTAATACTACCACAAATAATTCAACAACTTTTTCTGAAACAACGCATGAGGTTCTAGTTAAAGAAACGCCTTATGGTATTGCAAAAGAATACGGAATAAGTGTGGCTGAATTGTATGAAGTCAATCCTTCGTTAGAGAAAACAGGTTTAAAAACTGGACAAAAAATTCAAATTCCAGGAACGGCAGCTAACAGTAAGATAAAGGCAATTACTTCTGAGCCACAAAAAGAATTAAAAACAACAAAATCCCAAGAAAAAGTAATATCAAAAGCAAGTGCTCCAGTAACTGAAGTTGCAGTAGTTAAAAATGAAATGACGACTCAAGAAATTTCACGTGAGGTTTTAAAAGGAGAAACCAAATATGCAATTGCTAAAGAATACGGAATTACAGTTGCTGAAATAGATAAGGCTAATCCTATTCTAGAAACGGAGGCTTTGAAAGTAGGACAGGTTATTACAATTCCTGTAAAAGGGAAAGAAGTTGTAAAGACAGCTGATAATAAAGTTGCAATTGATAAGCAAGTATCAAAAACAGAATTAGTGGTAAATACTCCTGTGACAGTTGAGGATTCATTCTCTCGTAAAGTATTAGCAAAGGAGACTAAATATTCTATTGCAAAACAATACGGTATTACAGTTAAAGAATTAGAAAAGCAAAACCCTAAAATTGCCAAAAAACTTTTAGTAGGTTCCGTTTTAACTATTCGCGGTATTGAGGTGAAAACTGAAACAGCTGTTGTGGCAGAAGTTGTTAAAGAAGAGATAAGTGCAACTCCAAATTCTTCAAGGAAATCAATTACTGATATGAACTTTTTAGATCAGCTGGTATCAGCTGCTTCTGATAATATTGGTTCAAGATACCGAACGGGAGGAACCTCTAAATCAGGTTTTGATTGTTCTGGATTGATAGTTTCCACTTATGGAGGTTTCGATATTAAGTTGCCTAGATCGTCTATAGAGATGTCAAATTTCGGTTCTGTGATAAGTACAGGCGAAGCTCAAAAAGGGGATTTAATATTCTTTAAAACGAATGGAAGAAGACGCATTAATCATGTAGGGATGGTTGTTGATGTTACAGATGGAGAGATAAAATTCATTCATTCTTCTAATCATGGAGGAGTAATTATATCTTCAATAAAAGAAAATTATTACAGCAAAAGTTTTGCTCAGGTGAATAGAGTATTAGAACAATTATAGCCATATTCTACTAGGGGTTCTATAAAAACAAATAAAAAAACTCTCAGGGAAACTTGAGAGTTTTTTTATGGAAATTCATCTCTGTTTCTCAATATTAACATAAAACATTAGAGCGTAAGAATTAAATTATCCCTGACGTTTTTTTTTAAAGGAAGTGTTTTAATTGTCATAGCTTCCTCCAAACCAGCACTCACATTCTTTTTCTGATTTTCCACATATTTTGCAAGTGCGTATTTGAGTAATTATTTTGTAGATTAATTGTCTCATATTTTATTGTTTTATATTGAGTTAATAACAAGATTTTTAATTTTGTGTTTTTCTTATTGTTTGTGAAAAAGTAAAACTATAACTACTTTTTTTAGTTTCTTTACGGGAAACCGTAACAGCATACTTCTTTTATGGAATTTTAATTATAAAGACAAATTTCCTCAATAAGGGTGTGCTCTCAAAGAAATAAATAAAACCTAGTTTTTATTTATTTCCTTAAAATAGAATTAATGTAAATTAGATATGGATTCTTAAAAAAAGCACGTCTATACTAAGGGAGTAGCATATATTTTGCAATCTTTGAACTCTTAAAAAAAACAAACAGCATTATGAGCAAAACAAAACTAGTAATCAATCGCAATGGATCTATAAAAATAGAGGGTGATTTTGAAATAACTGACAGCGAAGGAAATGTATATGGATTAGAAGGAAGAACGGCTTTGGGACTTTGTCGTTGTGGATTATCAGTTAACAAACCATTTTGTGATGGTTCACACCGTAACGGTTTCGAACACGAATCAGCAGCATTCGATTTACCACCAATGAAAGTGAAATAGAGAATTCTATATTCTACATACACTATAAAAAAGCTGCATTTTTCAATAATGCAGCTTTTTTATTAATCTAAATCTTCTTGTTCCAATGTACGGAAGGTTTCAATTAATTATACATTTCTAAAAGTAGTGTTCCGTTATATAGACCTCTTATTCTTTTGTTTTTGTCGATTAATAAAAAGTGTTCAGTATGTAAAAACTCTGAGGCATCTTTAGAAAAACCAATTTCTTTCTCAGTAGAAGAGGATTGTCTTGCGAGAGTGTAAATTTCATTTTTATTATCCTCAGGTTTTGTGGAAACACATTTCAAACATTTATATTACTTATTCAATTTAGCTTTTTTTCTTTTGTCACGCTCTTGCGTATCAATTACAGCAACTGCAGTCATATTAACCATTTCATTTACACTGGCGCCCAATTGTAGGATATGAACTGATTTACTAAGCCCCATCATTATGGGACCAATTGAATCAGACTTGTTGAGTTCTTTTAATAATTTATAGGTGATATTTGCCGATTCTAAATTTGGAAAAATTAGGGTATTTACTTTTTTACCCGCTAATTTTGAAAACGGAAATCTACTTTGTAACAACTCCAAATTTAAAGCAAAATCAGATTGAATGTCACCGTCTACAACTAATTCCGGTGTATTAGTGTGTAGAATTTTAGCGGCCTGTCTTACTTTAAGTGCATGTGGATGCGTTGAAGACCCGAAATTTGAATAGGAAAGCATAGCTATGACAGGATTGAAACCGAATGTTTTAGCCACACTAGCAGTCATTTTGGTAATATCGGCCAGCTCTTCAGCAGTTGGGTCGATATTTATAGCTGTATCAGCTAAAAACATTGGACCTCTTTCTGTTGTTATGATATTTACCGTTGCCGCTTTTTTTACATTTGGGGCCTTTCCTATGACTTCAAAAATAGGTCTAACTACAGTAGAATAGGCTCTAGAATACCCAGAAATCATTCCGTCTGCATCTCCTTCAAGAACCATCATAGCCCCAAAATAATTGCGGTCTCTCATTTTTGAAGTAGCGCCATAAAGTGTCATACCATCTCTTTCCCGCATTTTCCAGAATTTGGTGGCGTAATCATTTCTTGCAGCATTTGATTCCTCAGCATGAGTATCAATTATTATAAGATCGGCATCAAATTCAATTTCCTTTTTTAATTCTAAAATTGTTTCTCTATGTCCTAATAAAATAGGAACTGCAATTCCTTCGTCAAAAGAAATTTGTGCTGCTTTCAATACATCTAAATGATCTGCTTCTGCAAAAACTATTGTTTTAGGATGTACTTTGGCTCTTTCGTGTAACATTCGAACCACTTTATTATCGTTGCCCGAACGCTGTAACAATTCTTCTTTGTACTTGTCCCAATCCAAAATCGGCATTTTGGCTACACCACTTTCCATGGCAGCTTTGGCAACCGCCGGAGGTATTGAAGAAATCAATCGAGGATCAAATGGTTTTGGAATGATATAATCCCTTCCAAAAGTGAGACGGGTTTCACCGTAAGCAATATTTACTTGCTCGGGAACAGCTTCTCGGGTTAAATCAGCCAAAGCTTTTACGGCCGCCATTTTCATTTCTTCATTTATTTTAGTCGCTCTTACGTCTAATGCTCCTCTAAAAATAAAAGGGAAACCTAAAACATTATTGACTTGATTAGGATGATCGGATCTTCCTGTGGCCATAATAATATCTTTTCTTGTGCTCACTGCTAAATCATAAGCAATTTCTGGGTCAGGATTTGCCATTGCAAAAACAATAGGATCTTTTGCCATAGAAATTAACATAGCAGGATTTACCACGTCGGCTACAGAAAGTCCTACGAAAACATCAGCATCAACCATTGCTTCTTCAAGGGTATCAATTTTTCTGGCACTGGCAAATTCAAGTTTTTCTACCGATAAATTTTCTCGGTCACTTCGGATTACACCTTTGCTGTCAATCATAACAATATTCTTTCCAGAAGCACCAAAAGCCTTATATAATCGGGTACAAGAAATAGCAGCAGCACCTGCGCCACTTATTACTATGCGTACATCTTCAATTTTTTTCTTAGTTATTTCCAATGCATTCAACAGGGCTGCAGCCGATATAATTGCTGTTCCATGTTGGTCGTCATGCATTACAGGGATATCCAATTCTTCTTTTAATCTTCGTTCAATTTCAAAAGCTTCCGGAGCTTTAATATCTTCGAGATTAATTCCTCCAAAAGTAGGAGCCATAATTTTTACCGTTTCAATAAACTTATCAATATCTTTAGTGTCCAATTCAATATCAATACTGTCAATATCTGCAAAAATTTTAAATAACAAGCATTTCCCTTCCATAACAGGCTTCGAAGCCTCAGGGCCTATGTCTCCTAATCCTAAAACAGCTGTGCCGTTAGTAATTACTGCTACTAAATTTCCTTTAGCGGTATATTTATAAACGTTTTCTACATCTTTATGTATTTCTAAACAAGGCTCGGCAACACCTGGAGAATAAGCAAGTCCCAGATCACGTTGGGTTGCGTACGGTTTAGTTGGTACAATTTTTATCTTACCCGGTTGCGGTTTGGCATGGTAAACCAAAGCTTCCCTTCTTAATTTTTCTTTGCTCATAGTAATGTATTATTTGTAGTGTGTTCTTTAAAAAAGCGTCTTTTTTTTCTAAAACTTGCATTAATTTGTTGAATCAGGTGGATGGTTAAGCGGAAGTTTATTAAATAATGGATATGCCAGCACGGATTTTAATTTGTGCTGGCATATCCTGAAACCTAACTAGAGGTTTGCTAATTTATCGCAGTAATAGTATTACTTAAGAGTTGCTCCTAGTCTAATGTCTTTTGCCCATTCTGGCATAACATTAGGGTCAATGTCAAATACTATTGCGCCCCAGTAATAGGATATTAAAACGACTAAAATAACCCCTACAATATTTATTATGAAACCTGCTTTTACCATATCCATCATTTTTAATTTTCCAGAACCAAAAACTACTGCGTTTGGAGGCGTAGCTATAGGGAACATAAACGCCATAGAAGCTGCGATAGTTACAGGAATCATTAGAAATAAGGGATTGATTTGGATTTGATTGGTAAGTCCAGCCACAATAGGAAGCATCATTTCTGTTGTTGCGGTGTTTGAGGTAAATTCAGTTAAAAAGGTCATTAGTCCAGTAACTGTAAATAGTAAACTCATATTGCTTAAATTTCCCGCAGACACAAGTTGTTCACCTATGTATGACGATAATCCGGAATCAACAAAGCCTTTGGCTAAAGCAAATCCTCCTCCAAAAAGCAATACGATTCCCCAAGGGATTTTGTTTATAATCTCCCAAGTCAATAATCCTTCTGTTTTCTTAGAGGAAGGGGTGATAAATAAGAGGATAGTAACGAATATTGCTATTGTGCCGTCGTTTAGGAATTTAGGCTCCGGAAATAAACCACTCCATCCTGGAATTTTGAATTCACCTATACTCAATGTCTTACTAAATACCCATAGCAAAGCCAGTAATACAAACAAAACAAAAACTCTTTTTTGTTCTAGGGTAACTTTTCCTAGCTCTTTGTATTTTTCATTAAAAAAGGATTTGTTTAATACTTCAATATCTTTTTGTGGAGGAAATAAAAAATACAAAATCACCAAAACAAAAACAAACATCAGTATGCTTAACGGTAGCGCATATATTAACCATTGTCCAAATGAAATTTCTGGAGCACTAGGATAGATTATTTCAAATATTCTTATAAAGGATAGGTTGGGAGGCGTACCAACTAATGTAGCAATCCCTCCAATAGAACAAGCATAAGCGACCCCGAGTAATATGGCAGTGGTAAATTTCCCTAATTTTTGTTCCCCATGAGTGTCTTCTAATGCTGTGGTTACAGAAAAAACGATAGGTAACATCATCATGGCAGTAGCCGTATTAGACATCCACATGGATAAAAAGGCAGAGGCTAACATGAATCCTAACAGTATTTTAAAAGGGCTTCCGCCTAAACTAGATAATATTTTTAGAGCGATACGTTTATGTAAACCCCATTTTTCGAGAGCTAACGCCATAAAAAAGCCTCCTAAAAACAAAAATATAACATCATTGATATAAGCATTTGAAATGGTCTTGCCATCTAACACCCCAAAGGCAGGAAATAGAATAATTGGTAATAAACTTGTTATTCCTATTGGAAGGGCTTCAGACACCCACCATATAGCCATCAAAACGGCTATTGCGGCAGTAATTGTGACTCCTTTGTTACCCGGAACTAAATCTAAAAAGCTAACCATTAAAGTAAAAATGACCAACCCTAAAATAATAATTTTATAATTTACGCTTGATTTTGAATCTGTATCTGTCATGATTGCTGTTTGTTTAGTTAATTTCTATTTGATATTGTAATACGATTTGCCCTTTTCTTTCGTCAACTTTAAGTTCTCCTAATGTATTTGCTAAATAAATAGGTCTGTTTTGATAGTTTAAAGTCAGCTTGTTTGAATGTCCTTTAAAAAAGAGATTCACCCCTATATCGTAAACTAGCATTGACTGATCTAAGGCTTCAAAGTTGGAATATTGTATAGCAATGTTGGGTTGTATTTTGCCAATTAAATTTTCCTTCCCCAAAAAGTTTTTTGGAAGTAAGTAACCAAACTGAAAAAATACGGTATTTCCAGTTCCCATCATTGGAAAATCATTACCGGAACCATTAAATGAAGTTCCTCCGCTGGTGTAATCATTTGCTCCTAGGTTTCGGATGTAATTTGGCCCAAAATCGGTGTCGAAATAACCTAAATAAGAAGTAATTGCAGTCCCTTTCTCTTTATTTAAAGGGACATCATAAAATAGTTCGGTTGCCCAGTTTTTAAAATCATAATATTTTGTGACTCCATTGTTAAGGCTAGAGGTCATTTTCGCTTGGTATAAAAAACCAGCTCCTAAATTGAAAATCTTTTTTTCTCCAATGTAAGTTCCTGTTCCTCCGCTATAGGCAGTTTTGTTGCTTTCGTTGTCAAGAAATTCGTATTTTGCATATGCGGAAGTTCTCACTCTTGGGTTATTAAGAGCAAAATCAGTTACGCCTTCTTTGGCTTCAACACCAAAACTAATAGGGTTTTTTAAAGACAACACATAGTCAAACTTTCCTATTTGGCCCTTTGCCCAAGCTCCTAAACCTCTTCCTAAATCATCATTTTTATCAATGGTTAGTAATGAAAACAATGGGGCGTCCATACTCATCAATGTTTTGCTGCTTCTGGTTGTCCATCTGCTCAATCCATCCCATGAACTTTCACCCATTCCTAAAGCAAATTGATCGCTGAAGGCATATTCGACATTTAAATCTAAAACATCAAAAGCAAATGCCTTTTCGTTCGAGAGATTAATGTTATTTCCGCCAAATAATGAATTGACATATAATTTGGGACTCAGTTGTGCAGTGACTCCCATACGTAACCTTCGTATAGAAAAATCAAATTTATTCGTTACTGGTTCGCCATTAATTGTGGTCCCGGGATTCATGTCATTATACCGACCCCAAAACTGTCCCCTAATGTATCCTTTTATATAGGTTTTTCCTGATTCGTCCAGATTAATTTTTAATTTGTCACTCTGTGCGGAGCATAAATTAGAAATAAAGAGTAAAATAAAAACAAAGGTTGTTGGTTTCATAAGTAAATAGTTTAGTTTTGGATTATTGTTTAAATATTTGGTATGTTTTTAACAATAAAAAAATAGATAGTAAATTTTATTTCATTTTTTTATCTCGGCTAATGTAAAATTTGTTTCGGTTTCAAAGCTATGCTTTTACACTGTTTTACATTAATTTGTTTGGTTTTACACCCGTTTACACTTCAATTAATAGATTTTAAAATAGAAAAAACGCCATAAATGGAGGAGAATTTGAATGACAGCTTTAAAGAGAAATTAAAAGAACTATATGGTGGTTACCAGCCTATTACGTCTAAGTTCGGGACGTCTTCTTTTGGAGAAATTGCTTCTGATTTATGTATCAGTCCCAGCCAGTTCAGTAAATTGATTTCAGGTTCAGCCACTGAGGGGATGTACATGAGGTCGATAAGAAACATTGAACAATTAATTATACACAAAAACCTATTAAAAGAAACCAAGCAGTTAAAGAAGGAATTAAACAATAGAGAAATTGCTAAAGAAAGCAGTTCTTATAAATTTCCAAAAAAAATGATTGGTACTTTGATTTTTCTGGTATTGGTTATTGGAGTTCTCTTAGTTTATATTTTCATGAGGAATCACACCCTTACGGGAACTGATTCATTAGGCTCCAATGATAAACATCCTTTAAGTTCTTTTTATAATACTGAAGAAAATAAAACGATTGATTTGGGTTTTTTAAATGAGGATGAAGTCCAAGAATATTGCCCGGCAAGTGCTTTTGAGGGGCAATGGAAACTAGCACAGCCTTATTTTATTCCTTTACCGGGAAGTAAAAAAGCTGGAGTTTATTTATTGGCCAAGTCTGCAGATGTCACTATGGTTTGCTCTAAATTTGCCAGCGAGAAGGGGAGAGTTTTATGGGGGTTTGAGCATTTAACACACGAAATATGGGTTGATAAAACAAGGCAGCCTTTAATACCGCTTTATTTTGACGCTGTAAATAGAACATTTACAGAATTATATCGAAAATTAGATTTTGAGCATAATCCGAATTTCGTTAAAATTGCCAGTATTAAATCGTTTTACTTAGACGAATTTACGATAAGACCTGATTCTATTTATAGAAAAGGGCAGCCTAGCGGTAGATACCTTGATTTTTTGGATAAATCTTTAGCTAAAGAGTACAATGTTGATGTTGATTACATTCTAAAAGAAGTGATCAGTGATCTTACCCAAACGCGATGTAATGCTTTAGTCAATGAATATAATAATCCGAATGATTTAAAAGTCCACAGTGTGATATCATTTAATTGTTTCTATTCCATAAACCTTGAAAATCTTGGTTTTGGAGGAAGTTATCCCTACACTAAAACCTTAGAATTGGTAAAAAAGAATTATTCAGATAACTTGAATTGTGTTGATTCAAAATAAAAACACTTTCTTTTTTCTAAGTAATTAATGTAAATTAGGACTTTGAATCATAAAAAAAAAACAGCATTATGAGCAAAACAAAACTAGTAATCAATCGCAATGGATCTATAAAAATAGAAGGGGATTTTGAAATAACAGACTGCGAAGGGAATGTATATGGATTAGAAGGAAGAACGGCTTTGGGGCTTTGTCGTTGTGGATTATCTGCTAACAAACCTTTTTGTGACGTTTCACACCGTAACGGTTTCGAACACGAATCAGCTGCATTCGATTTACCACCAATGAAAATGAAATAGAGAATACTATTTTCTTCTAAGAATATAAAAAAGCTGCATTTTCATTAATCAAAATTTTCTTGTTCTAATGTGCGAATGTCATCAATTAATTGATACATTTCTAAAAGGAGTGTTCCGTTATAAATACCTCTTATTCTTTTGTTTTTGTCAATTAATAAAAAGTGCTCAGTATGTAAAAATTCTGAGCCATCTTTGGAAAAGCCAATGTCCTCTTCAGCAAAATAGGATTGTCTAGCTAACTTGTAAATTTCGCTTTTATTTCCTGTTAGAAAATGCCAGTTTTTTGACTCAATTCCATATTCATTTTTGTATTTTTTTAAAACGTGTGGTTTGTCTATCCAAGGCGTAACGGAATAAGATAGAAATACTATTTGACTATCATTTCCTAAACTGTCATTCACCACCTTTAGATTGCGAGTCATATTAGGGCAAATACTACCACAAGTAGTGAAAATAAAATTGGCGATATGAATTTTTCCCTCGATGTTTTTATTCGAAACAAAAACACTGTCTTGATTTAAGAATTTAAAATCTTCAATTTTATGGGTGATTTTCGTTGCTATTTCAGCCTCATCAGTAATAAAAACTGGAGTGAAAGTGGGTTCGTTATAATAAGGTAAATTAATTGAGTCTTTGTTGCTGTTGTTGCAACTTAATAGTAGTGCGCTACTGATTATTAAAAATACTATCCGATACATTTTTACAATTTTTAGTTCCTAATAATCCATATCTTTTTCCCTTTAGGATAACATAATTGGCTCTTATTTTACCGTTGTCATACCATAGTTTTTGGACTCCTTCTTCTTGTCCTTTTTCGTAATGTGCTAAATGGTACAATTTACCGTTTTCATCCCATTCTTTCAATTCACCTTCATAATAATCTTGTTTAGCAACAAAGGAGAATTTTTTATTTCCGTTTTCCCAAAAACTTTCTTGTTTTCCTTCTTTTGCACCATTATTATAATAGCGAATTTCTTTTAATTGTTTGCTGGGAAACCATTTTTTAGAAACCCCATGTAATTTTCCATTTGCATAACCATCAATTTCAAGAGTGTCATTAGTGTTTGAAAGTTGATAGATAAATCCAGAATATTTTTGACTATCTATAAATACGATATCATTTTTATAAACAATATTACTGGATGAAATAAGAACATACACTTTAGGAACAATATTCGATTGTTCGGTTGGTATATTCTCTTCATCGCGTTGTTTACAAGAAACGATACAGTATAATACAAAAATTAATAGAATATACTTCATTATTGAGATACTGTTCCGGCTGAACCATAATACCCATTTCCATTTAAATAAGGACTATCGCTGGTAAAATGATAGTGATATGTGCCATTAGGGTAGTCTATTGTAGCGTGGGTATGTCCATGATATGCGTCTAAAGCATTGCTGGTTACTGTAGTTCCATTTTCATCTTGTGGTCCATAAACGGGAAAGCCATCTAATAGGAACCCCATCAATCCGGATTTAGTTGATTTTATAGTTGTTAAATATATAGGTTCTACGTGATAATGATATTGACCTGATTGTTGTGGATGACCATAGTATTTGTCAAAACTGGCTATTTCTCCTGTTAGTTCTTGATTGTTTGGCCCCGCGTATTGATTGTAAAAAGGAACTCCGTTTATAGCAACTCCAATTGGGCCTAGTCCTGTAGGGGTGTGTGATGCTGTAACACTTGGATTAAGCGGAATCTTGAACGTGAACGATTGGGTGGTTATGATATTAGGATTTTTCATAAAAGTTACACCGGTAAAAGTTGTTCCACTATAGGCTTCATATAATGCGTTTGAAGTAGCATAATAAGGGCTTTTATGATCAGGAGTACCATTCGATTTTATAGTTATATAGGTACCATCAGTTGTTATGCTGTTTGCACCATATATTTTTGTGTAAACCGCAGGAATAGTAGTTGATCCTATGGGTGTTGGGGACGTAGTATCGTCTTTACTGCAATTAGAAAAACTTAGTACGGCAATTGTGCTAAATGCGAATCCTTTGATAATCGATTGAATTGTGTTCATATTGTATTGGTTTTTATTTATAAACTAGCTTTTATTTTTCGAAGTTCATCCAAGTTCTGTTGAGCCTCTGTTGTTAATGTGGTTTGTAATAAGTTTTTTTCTTCAAAAGGGTCAATGCTTAAATTATATAATTTTTCCGAATTGTTTTCTAAATGGATTAATTTATAATTGATGTTTCTTATGGTATAGCCATCAGAATTTGGGGAAGATTGCCCAAATTGTTCGCTATAGGCAAAGGTTCTTTTTGATGCATTAGCATTGGTGAAAAGAGGTTTCAGACTTATTCCGTCTTGATAGTTTGCACTACTTGCCCCTGTTATATCAGCAAAAGTAGTGAACAAATCAGGCCCTTGAACCATAGCATTTTCCACTGTATTTTTTCGAGTTATATTTTTTCCACTGATTAGTAATGGAGAGTTGATTCCTCCTTGGTACAAAGTGCCTTTTGATCCAATTGTTTTGTAAGGAGTCTGTGCAACTTGTGTTGGAGTTCCATTATCGCCTATAAATACAAAAACCGTGTTTTCTTTTTGTGCTGCTGTTAGGGACTTAATAAGCCGTGCGATTTCTTTATCCATTGCCTCAATTGATGCTAAATAATATGGAAATGGGTTTGAATTTATACTAGCTTGATTATCTGATAAAGTTTGATCTGTAATGAGGTTTAGTGGTGGTCTATGAAATGGGGTATGAGGAGCATTAAAAGCGAGCCATAAAAAGAAGGGCTTTGTTTGTTGTTGAATCCAGCTTACGGATTGATTTACAAGATGAGTAGTGGTATAGGTAGTGTTGTTTTGTTGTTTACCGCCACTTGTTTGAGTCCAATTCGTGTAACTAGGGACACCGCCAGTAAAAATCCCGGAATAATACCCCACGCCAAAACTCTCTGGAGCATCAAGCTGATTTGCCGCACTTACATGCCATTTGCCTATTATTGCTGTAGCATATTTATTGACAGTTTTATCATTGATATATTTTTGTATTATGGTTTCGTTACTTTGTAGAACTGCAGTACTTGGAGTTTGAACACCGCCTACACCTGTACGGAATCCGTATTTACCTGTAAGAATAGAAGCTCTGGTAGGTGCGCATACTGGACTTGACCAGAAATTAGTAAATGTTATTCCAGTTCTTGCCAAGGAATCTAAGGTTGGGGTAGTGGCTTTAATTCCTGATATACCGGGATATTTTCCATATACATCCCAACCCATATCATCAGCTATTATAAAAATTATATTTGGCGAACTTGAAGTATTTATAGTTGAATGACTATTTTCATCTTTTGAACAAGAATATAAAGATAGCATTGTAGCAATTGCTAAAATTATTAATAGAGATATCTTGTATTTCATTTGCACGTACAGTTTTGGATTTACACAAGTTAGATATCATTATTATGAAATAGTTTAATGTGTGTATCCTATTTTCGAATAAAATCTTAGAGAGCATTTAATACCATTAATTAGGAACTTCTTAGTAGATTATTTTTATGGCAGCCAAGAGTTTAAAAGATTAATCGGAACTTTTATTTCTGGTTTACTCTTTTTCGAAAAAAAGTATATCTTTAGCCAACTAATAACCAAACCAAAAAAATGGAAGACAATAACCAAGAAGATTTTAAGAGAGAGTTAGGCCTTCTCGACGGGACCATGCTCGTTGCAGGCTCGATGATAGGTTCAGGAATATTTATTGTGAGTTCTGATATGGTACGCCAACTGGGTTCTGCAGGATGGCTTATCGCGATGTGGGTACTTACCGGATTAATTACGGTGATTGCTGCTGTGAGTTATGGCGAGCTGAGTTCTATGTTTCCCAAAGCTGGTGGTCAGTATGTATATCTAAAGGAAGCTTACGGAAAGCTAATTGGTTTTTTATATGGCTGGAGTTTCTTTGCCGTGATTCAAACCGGTACGATTGCTGCTGTAGGGGTTGCTTTTTCTAAATTTGCGGCTTACTTATTTCCATCGTTTAGTGATAAAAATATACTCTATGAAATTGGAGATTTTAAGCTTAACGCGGCCCAAATTGTTTCGATTGTAACGATTGTTTTACTGAGTTATATCAACAGCCGCGGGGTGAAGAACTCTAAGATTTTACAAACCGTTTTAACTGTTGTCAAAATTCTGTCGTTAGCAGGGCTAATCATTTTTGGATTTATGGCTGCCAAAGCTGAGGTTTGGGATGCTAACTGGACTAATGCTTGGGTTTCACAATCAATGGATGTGACGAGTGGTTCTTGGATGCCTATCAGCGGAACAGTATTGATATCTGCAATATCAGCTGCATTAGTGGGATCGATGTTCTCAAGTGTGGCTTGGGAAGGTGTGACTTTTATAGCTGGTGAAATTAAAAACCCAAAACGCAACGTGGGTCTAAGTTTATTCTTAGGGACCTTAACAGTAAGTATAATTTATGTATTGGCAAACTTAATGTATCTGGCCGTTGTGCCTTTGCAGGATATTGCCACGGCCGAATCAGATCGTGTGGCTGTAGTGGCAGCTAATAATATTTTTGGCTCTATAGGAACTTACATCATTGCTATTATGATTATGATTTCGACTTTTGCTTGTAATAACGGATTGATTATGGCGGGTGCCAGAGTGTATTATACAATGGCCAAAGACGGTGTGTTTTTCAAAAAAGCGGCCGAATTGAATAAAGCCAGCGTTCCTGCTTGGTCTATTTGGGTACAGTGTTTATGGGCTTCAGCTTTGTGTTTGACAGGGAAATACGGTGACTTATTAGACTTTGTGGTAATAATTGTTTTAATATTTTACGTACTTACGATTCTTGGAATTTTCATTCTGCGCAAGAAAATGCCAGATGCCGAAAGACCTTATAAAGCCTTTGCTTATCCTTTTCTACCGGGACTTTATATAGTTGTTGCTAGCGCTATTTGTGTTGCTTTGTTGTATACTAAAACAAGTACGAGTGGTTGGGGTGTTTTAATAATGCTACTTGGGATTCCAGTGTATTATTTAACAAAAGCGAAGGAGTAGTTTTTGGAGAAAGAGAAAAGAATAAAGAGAAAAGAATAAAGAGGAAAGAATAAAGAGAACAAAAATGAATTGCGTAGAGAAGGCGCTGTATCTGATGCTATCTATTTTCTTTATTCTAGCTTCTATTTTCTTTTTGGTAAACATAAAAAAATCCGTCTCGTTATAATAACGGGACGGATTTTCTATTTAATCCAGGTTGGCTTGCTGGTATTTTCAATCTAAAACTAAAACTAAAAACTAAAAATGGCTTGCGACAACCTGTAAGCTATTGGCTAGTAATACGTAAAACGTCTTACTTTAGCAATATATTTAGCTAAACGAATTACTTGGTGACTGTAACCGTATTCATTATCATACCAAATGTATAAAACGATGTTTTTTCCATCAGCTGAAACGATAGTAGCATTACTGTCATAGATTGATGGAGCAGAAGTCCCAACAATATCCGAAGATACTAGTTCGTTATTCATTGAATATTTAATTTGCTCTACTAATTCTCCTTCTAATGCGTATTTTTTCATAATAGCATTAAGCTCAGAAACAGAAGTTTCTCTGCTTACCTCTAAGTTTAAAACTACCAAAGATCCGTTTGGAACAGGAACACGAATAGCATTCGATGTTAATTTTCCAGCTAAAGATGGCAATGCTTTTGCAACTGCACTTCCTGCACCTGTTTCAGTGATAACCATATTAAGTGCTGCAGCTCTACCACGACGGTATTTTTTGTGCATATTATCCACTAAGTTCTGGTCATTAGTATAAGCGTGAATCGTTTCTAGGTGTCCTTTTACAACTCCTAATGTGTCTTCAACAGCCTTTAATATAGGTGTGATAGCATTAGTAGTACAAGAAGCTGCCGAGAAAATATTTACTTCGTCAGGATTGTATTCATTATGGTTTACACCGTGAACGATATTTGGAACTCCTTTACCTGGAGCAGTCAATAACACTTTGTCAGCACCTTTTGAAGTCAAATGACGACTTAAAGCCTCTTCTGTAGTGAAAGCACCTGTATTGTCAATAATTAAAGCATTGTTAATTTCGTAAGCAGTATAGTCAATTTCTTCAGGAGAATTTGCTGTAATGATATGAACAGTAGTACCGTTTATGATAAGTGCATTGTTTTCTGGATCAGCAGTAACTGAACCTTGAAAATCACCGTGGATAGAGTCATAACGCAATAATGAAGCTCTTTTTTCAAGGCTTGAAGCGTCATTTTTATCTCTGGTTACAATGGCTCTCAATCTTAATTGATTTCCTTTTCCAGTTTTAGACATTAATTCACGTGCCAATAAACGACCGATACGACCAAAACCGTATAGTACTACATCTTTAGGTTGAATTTCCTCAGATGATTTAGCATCTTTCAATTTGTCCAATACAAAATGTCTTGCGTCTGGATATTTGTCTTCTTCTAGAAGGTACTCATATGTCAATTTACCAATATCTAATTTTGATGGTGGTAATTCGATAGATAAAATCTCTCTTGCGATTTCAACTGAAGAGAATACATTGATAGGTTTCCCAACAAATTCACCCGCATATTGATGCAAGTTGATAATGTCATTTACATTTTTATCAAGTAATTGGTTTTTGAATAAAACCATTTCAATGGATTTATCATACCATAAATCACTGATAATTTTGATTAATTCGACTCCAGCACGTCGTCTGTCGACTTGAAATGAAACTTCTTGTTGGTACAAAGTTGTGTTGCTCATAAGGTGAAAATTTGTAAAAATTATGTAGTTATTTTTTTAAAATTTGCCGCAAAAATACCCATTTCAATCGATTTCGTAAACTATTTTGTGATTTATTTTCAATAAAAAAGCCAACTTGTTTTTACAAGCTGGCTTTCTCTATCGTTTAAGGTTAAAAAGATTAGATGATAATTCGAATGATTTCCCCGTTTTTATTGACCATTTCGATTCTTACACTCTGTTTTTCGTCTTTTTTGTCTAATAATTTACTTACTGTTTCTATATCAGTGGTTTTTACATTGTCGATACTTAAAATGATATTGCCTATTAGCTCCTCATTGTACTGCATTAAATTTTCATTGTTGATGGATTTAATTTTCACGCCATAATTGAGTCGGAATTTCTTTTTGTCAGCTGCATCTATATTTTCTAACTCGATGCCTTTAAATTCCGTACTGAAAAACTCGTTTTTACTCAGCGTTACAGTTACTACTTTATTTTGTCCGTTTCTGATGTATGTCAGCTGAACTTTGTCATTGGGTCTTTTTGTATTTATATAACCAGAAAGATCAGCATATGTCGCAATTTTTTGATTATCCAGTTTTATTATAATATCTCCCTTTTCAAGACCTGATTTTTCGGCACCAGTATTTTTGTTTACCTTGTTTATATAAAAGCCTTCGGTGATATTAATTCCTAATTCCTTAGAAGCCGTAGCGTTCAATTCACCACCTTCAACACCTAGAATTCCTCTTTGTACATTACCAAATTCCATAATGTCTTCGATTATTTTTCGAGCATTATTAGAAGGAACGGCAAATGAATATCCTACATAAGATCCCGTCATTGATGAGATCATAGTATTAATGCCTATAAGTTCTCCTCTTGTGTTCACTAAGGCGCCTCCGCTATTTCCAGGATTTACTGCGGCATCTGTTTGTATGAAAGGCTGTATTCCGCTTGTGCCAATATTTCGCGCTTTAGCCGAAACTATTCCTGCTGTAACCGTTGATGTAAGGTTGTACGGATTTCCAACAGCCAGTACCCATTCTCCAACTTTTACATTATCTGAATCACCAAAAGTGGAATAAACCAGTTTCTCTCCTGTATCGATTTTTAAAAGAGCAATGTCCATTTTAGAATCGGTTCCAATGAGTTTTGCTTTGTATGATTTTTTGTTGTTGAGTGTGATTTCGATTTCCGAGGCATCTTTTACAACGTGGTTGTTTGTCACGATATAGCCATCTTCAGAAATAATAACTCCGGAACCCGTCCCAATTTGTTCTTGGGTTTGTCCTCCTTTGTATCCGTAAAAATATTCGAGTATGGGATTGTTTGTGCTTTTATAAGAAACATTTTTTACGTGAACTACAGTGTGAATAGTAGTTTCGGCTGCTTCAGTAAAATCAAGTATTCCTGCTGACAGCCCTACTTTTTTACCGTAAGAATCAGTTGCTAGAGTTGTTAGGGAGTTTTTGTTATTCGAAAAATAACCATTACTCTCAAATAATAATTTGTAAGCACCTAAGGTAGTGGCGCCACTCAATAAGGAAACCAAAAATAAGTTAGATAATCTTTTCATAGTAGAGTCGGTTTTATGTTATTTGTGGAGTAAAAATAAAGCTAAAATTATACCGTAAAAAAGAGTTTAACGCTCTTTAACAATGATTAACATTTCATTAATAGTTTGTACTTTTGTAGAACACAATAATAATAGGATGCAAATAGAATTTAATAAATACCAAGGAACAGGAAACGATTTTGTAATGATTGATAATCGTACGGGTTTTTTTCCAAAAGAGAACATAAAGCTTATTGCACATTTATGTGACAGACGTTTCGGGATAGGCGGAGATGGTCTTATTCTATTAGAAAATGATGCTGAAACTGATTTCCGAATGGTATATTATAATTCTGACGGGAACCAAAGTTCTATGTGTGGTAATGGAGGGAGATGTTTAGTGGCTTTCGCCAAAAAGCTTCAGATTATTCAAGATAGTACAATTTTCATAGCAACAGATGGTTTGCATAAAGCCACAATTGCTGATGATGGATTTGTTTCTTTACAAATGAAAGACGTGTCTTCTATTAATATCAATCCTGATTATTCATTCCTTGATACAGGTTCGCCGCATCACGTGCAATTAGTGGATAATTTGAAACAATATAATGTAAAAGAAGAAGGAGCTGCTCTCCGATACGGTGATTTATACGGTAAAGAGGGAAGTAATATTAATTTTGTCAGTAAAGTAGATAATAATACTTTTTCTCTTCGCACTTATGAAAGAGGTGTAGAAGATGAAACATTGGCTTGTGGGACTGGCGCAACAGCTGTGGCAATAGCGATGAATGCCACGGGAGCTACACAGTCAACATCTATCGATTTGAATGTAGAAGGTGGGAAACTAGTGGTTTCTTTTGATAAAAAGGACAATCAGTATACTAATGTTTATCTAAAAGGACCTGCCAAATTTGTTTTCGAAGGAACCATTATAGTATAAATAAAATTACAAATCTAAAAATGATAACTTTAAAAGGGGATACGATTTACTTACGCGCTTTAGAACCCAATGATTTGGAGTTTGTATACGCTATGGAAAATGATGAAAATATCTGGGATGTAAGTAACACCCAGACACCTTATAGTCGTTTTTTAGTAAAGCAATATCTAGAGAATGCTAATCAAGATATCTATGAGGCTAAACAATTGCGATTAGCAATTTGTCAAGACGAGGATTTTCCGGCCATTGGTTTAATTGATTTATTCGAATTTGATCCAAAGAACAATAGAGCGGGTATAGGTATTGTAATTCAGGCAAATGGCAATCGAAATAAAAAGATTGGTTCAGAAGCTTTAGAGTTACTAATTAAGTATTCTTTCAGACATCTTAATTTACATCAATTGTATGCAAATATAAGTTCCGAAAATGAAGCAAGTAAAGCTCTTTTTACTAAATTTGGCTTTCAAAAAATTGGAACAAAAAAAGATTGGATACTTGTAAACGGAATCTATAAGGATGAAGATGTTTTCCAATTAATTAAAAAATAATCAAACTGAGAAGTTTTGCTTTCGACAGGAATCAAAACACAGTTAAATGGGAAAAGCGTAGATTCTTTTTCCAATAAAAAAGTAAAAACCCACTTATGAATTTAAAGAAAATTATATCGATCAGTGCTATTGCATTAATATCTATCTTAATTGTTTACGGTTTTGTTTTACTAAGACAGATATTTACAGATAACACAAAGTTTTCAGAGAAAGAATTATATGTTTATGTTCCTACTGGAGCTACATATGAAGAGGTGAAAGTTTTAATTGCTCCATACATTGAACATATGAATCGCTTTGAAATGGTGGCTAATAAAAGGAATTATCCCGAAAATGTGAAACCGGGACGTTTTTTATTTACTAAAGGAATGAATAGCTACGAATTAGTAAAATCTTTAAGGATGAATGTGCCGGTAAATCTGGCCTTCAACAATCAAGAACGTTTAGAGAATTTTGCTGGTCGTATTGGTTCCCAAATTGAAGCTGATAGTTTATCATTACTTAAAGTGATAAAAGACTCTGTGTTTTTGAAAGAAAACGATTTTAATGAAGACAATGTTTTGGTAATGTTTATACCTAATACATATGAAATCTATTGGAATACATCGGCATTAAAGTTTAGGGATAAAATGATAAAAGAATACCGCAATTTCTGGAATAAAGAACGTCTGGCAAAAGCGGAGAAACAAGGGCTGACTCCAATAGACGTAACAATCTTAGCATCAATAGTTCATAAAGAATCAGTAAAGAAAGATGAAAGACCTAGAATTGCTGGCGTTTATTTAAATCGCTTGAGAATAGGAATGCCTTTACAAGCAGATCCTACAGTGATTTATGCAATCAAAAAGAAGGCTGATGATTTTGAACAAGTTATCAAACGAGTCTTTTATAAAGATTTAACGATGTCATCACCTTATAATACATATATGAATATTGGACTTCCTCCAGGACCAATAGCGATGCCTGATATTACAGCTTTGGAAGCAGTGCTAGATCCTGAGAAGAATGATTTTATTTATTTCTGTGCCAGTGTGGATCGTTTTGGATACCACGAATTTGCAGCAACTTTAAAAGAGCATAATGTAAATGCCAAAAAATATTCGGATTGGATCAACAGTCAAGGGGTAAAAAGATAGTTTTGAATTATAAAAAATCAGGATTCTTTTTACTGCTGCTAATGTTTGGGCAGTTTGTTTCTATAGCCCAAAGTAATTCAGATAGTTTTCTAAAACCATCCGATTCTTTAAACATCAAAAGAAGAAATGCCGTTATCATTTCTGAAGCTGTAGTGGCATCAGCAACTTTGATAGGCTTAAACCAACTTTGGTATGCCGATTACCCTAAATCAGATTTTCATTTTATAAATGACAATTC
This sequence comes from Flavobacterium sp. K5-23, assembly GCF_023278045.1. Classification (NCBI taxonomy): domain Bacteria; kingdom Pseudomonadati; phylum Bacteroidota; class Flavobacteriia; order Flavobacteriales; family Flavobacteriaceae; genus Flavobacterium; species Flavobacterium sp. K5-23. The sequence goes on along the minus strand of NZ_CP056783.1, from coordinate 14,453 downwards.
GGAGTGGTTGCAGATGGATAAAGTAGGACATTCTTTTTCGGCTTATCATTTAGGAAGATTTGGTTCAGAAATGCTGAATTGGAGCGGGGCTAGTAAAAAGGAGCAGTTAATTTATGGAGCAGGAATAGGCTTTGCTTTTTTGACTGCTGTTGAGGTTATGGACGGCTTTTCATCTGAATGGGGAGCTTCATTAGGGGATGTAGTGGCAAATGCTTCAGGAACGGCTTTATATGTTTCACAAGAGTTGATATGGAAAGAACAACGCTTAACTCCGAAATTTTCATTTCATACAACTCAATACCCAAAATACAGACCCAACGTATTAGGGAGTTCATTAAGCGAACAAATACTTAAAGATTATAACGGACAAACTTATTGGCTTTCGGCCAATTTACATTCCTTTTCCAAAAACTCAAAAATCCCAAAATGGATAAATCTTGCAATTGGTTATGGAGGAGAAGGAATGATAAGCGGAAATCGTGGTGAAAGCACCTTGTTTTTGGCTACAAATACAGAAAGATACAGACAGCTTTATTTAAGCCTAGATGTAGATCTGACCAAAATAGAAACGAAATCGCACTTTTTGAAAACCCTCTTTTCAGTGTTGAATACTGTTAAAATACCAGCTCCAACTGTTGAATTTCAGCACTTTAACAAGTTAAAGTGGCACTTAATCTATTTTTAGTTATTTTTTCCTGCTTTTATATTATTTTGGTATAAACTTTTAAAAACTTCATTAATAAAAGAAGTTTTAGATATTATTTGTCTTTAATAAAGCTATTGCAGAAAAAAGTTTGACAGGAATTAATATTTTGTAAGATTGATCTTTTCATTTTGGGGATGATTTTATTCAATAAGAGTGTCAAAATTGTTCGTTTTATTTTAAATTATTTTATTTTCAGGCTTTAATTGTATCAAAATATGATTTTTTTCATATCATTTTTAGTTCTTTTTTGCAACATTTAAATTCCTAAACTACTTGCGGAAAGTACTTCTAACGAGAGGTTTAAAGAATGTATTTTTGGTTTTTAGATAACTTTAACTACCTGATATTCAGGTTTGTTTATTTTTATGTATCTTTGCGGGCAGAAATTTTTGAACGGGACAGCGTTTAAAAGAAAAACAATTTATGGTAAGAAAATGGTATTTTTATACAAGTTTGGCTATTATTATAGCTTATTTAAGCTCAGGTTTTAGACCTTTCGAGTTAGAAACAAACCAATGGTTTCTAATTAAAAATGCAAATGAAGTAGGTTACGTATTTCCATCTCAGGATCAAGAAGAGTACATCAATATGCATATTCCTTTTACTGGGAATTTATTCATAGGATTCAAAGAAGCGTTAGCTTTCAAGGAGTCAGAAGGAAAATACAAAAAAATTAATTCTTTAGGTTATTTAGGAAAGTATCAGTTTGGAGTGGAAACACTTAAATCTGTAGGCGTTTACGATGTCGCTTCTTTTTTACGCAGTCCCAAAATGCAAGAAAAGGCTTTTGTAGCCCTTTTGGAGAAAAACAAATGGGAGTTGCAGGATATAATCGAAAAATATGATGGTGTGATTATTAACGGTATTACAGTTACCGAATCCGGAATTTTGGCTGCCGCACATTTAGGTGGAGCTGGTTCTGTAAAACGTTTCTTTAGGTATAAAGGAAAGAAATTCATCAAAGATGCTTACGGAACTTCAATAAGTAGTTATATGAAAGCATTTGGGGGTTATGATACCTCACTAATAATAGCAAATAATAATGCGATTGTAAGTTTATAACAATTAGAATATATAATCTTAAAGAGTCTTTTCAAATTACTTTGAAAAGACTCTTTTTTATTTTTGGTGATTTATAAATTACCTTTCCTTTAAAATTTCTCCATTTGGACGAACTGTTAATTTACGTGTTTCTTTATTTTTTTTAATTTTAAGTTGATACTGTTTTTTAAGAACATCTCCTTCTTCCTGTGTATATAAAAACTTATCGTTTACAATGGTCCAATCTGGATATTTTTTATAAACGGAAATCATTACTGCAATGGGTAATTTTACATTTTTATAATTTTCAACTACTCGAACGAGTTTTCCTTTTTCGTTATATGTGGCAGATAGAGACCCTTTTTTAGTTTCCATTACCAATAAATAGGTCTCCGCTCCTTCGTAATCTTTACCTAAATCATAAGCTATGAATTTTTCTTGGATATTTCTTACATCTTTGTCTGGGTTATTGTCTGGTAAATAAACCGAGAAATCATTCCCAATTCTTTTAATTACAACTGCAGGTAATTCTTCAATTTTCATTTTATCCATATCCTTCATTGGCTTAACCTGTGCAAATGAAGATAAGGACAGTCCTAGTACTAACAAAGTTACAATAAGTGTTTTCATGATATTTAGTATTAAATTAATTAAGTTAAAAATAATTAAATGAATAGTCAGTAGTTTCCTTTTTAGATTTTACATTGCTACTAGCTACTATGTATTGTTCTTTTGGGGTGGTTCTATTGATTAGGTAATTTTACTTCAAGCAGATTCTATTTTAAGAAAAAGAGGCTTCTCAAAATTGTATTGAGAGCCTCTTAGTTTCTAGATAATTATATAATATTAAATTTATTTATCCTTTCAAGATGTCCCCATTAGCATGAACCACTAATTTACGTGTTTCTTTGCCATTCTTTATTTTAAGGTTGTATTGTTTTTTTATTACATCTCCATCCTCTTGTGTATAGAGATATTTATCATTCACAATTTCCCATCCGGGATATTTTTTATATACTGAATATATAACTTGACTTGGCAATTTTACATTTTTATAGTTTTCAACTACACTCATTAATTTTCCGTTTTCGTTATACGTTGCGGCCAATGAACCTTTTTCGATTTCCATAACCACTAAATAAGTTTCGTATCCTTCGTAATCTTTTCCAAGATCGTAAGCAATGAAGGTGTCTTCAAGATTCCTTACACTTGGATCAGTATTCCTGTCCGGAACATATACGGAGAAATCCTTCCCTGCGCTTTTAATAACTACTCCAGGTAAATTCTCGATGCTCATAGGTCCCTCTTTAGGAGGATTTGTATCAGTTTTAATTTGCGAATATGACGTTGTTGTTAATCCTAGAACTAACAACCAAATAAGAAATGATTTCATGATGTTTTGTTTTTATGATTAATATATAATTTAATATAATTAATTCTAAGGCATATTTTTTTTCTTCCCCTTTTTATTAACTTGAATTAGTTTATATCAATGGTTGACAGAATGTTATAAAATTGTGATTTGGAGTTTTGCATTTACATTAATGCCTTGGCTTAAGTAAAGGTAGTGAAATTGTAAGGTGCTGATAGTTAATTAAGTATGTAATTTTTGTTAATGTTTTACTGCCTTTTATTTAATATTTAACAGGAATAAACGCTTTTAGATTTATAAGGAAATTTATATATAAAAAAAACACCAGCCTGAAGACTAGTGTTTTAAAATTGTTTAATATATAAATTGTTCTGCTATTCTTGAATCAAAATTTCTAATATTTTAATTGCGGCCTCACTAATTTTTGTTCCAGGGCCAAAAACAGCGACTGCTCCTGCATCAAATAAATATTGATAGTCCTGAGCTGGGATAACCCCACCTACAACAACCATAATATCATCGCGTCCGTATTTTTTTAACTCTTCTATTACTTGAGGAACTAATGTTTTATGTCCTGCAGCAAGTGAAGACACACCTAAAATGTGAACATCATTTTCTACAGCTTGTTTTGCAGCTTCTGCTGGGGTTTGAAATAACGGACCTATATCCACATCAAAACCAACATCGGCATAACCGGTAGCTACCACTTTAGCGCCTCGATCGTGACCGTCTTGCCCCATTTTGGCAATCATAATTCTAGGGCGACGACCTTCTTGTTTAGCAAAGGCATCGGCTAGTTGTTTTGCTTTTTCAAAGCTTTTGTCGTCTTTTATTTCTTTACTATACACACCGCTAAAGGATTTAATTTGTGCTTTGTATCTCCCAAAAACCGTTTCTAAAGCATCACTAATTTCTCCCAATGTAGTTCGGTTTCTAGCTGCATCTACTGCTATTTCAAGTAAATTACCTTCTCCGGTTTGAGCACAATGGATTAGTTTTTTTAGAGATTGCTGTACTTTTTCAGAATCTCTTGTTGCTTTGATATGGTCTAGTTGCTCCAGTTGTTGCTTACGCACCATCTGGTTGTCTACATCAAGTATTTGCAATGGGTCTTCTTTTTCAAGACGGTATTTGTTAACCCCTACAATAACATCTTGTCCGCTATCTATACGGGCTTGTTTTCTAGCTGCAGCTTCCTCGATACGTAATTTCGGAATCCCAGCTTCAATAGCTTTTGTCATTCCGCCCAGTTCCTCTACCTCTTCGATAAGTTTCCAAGCATTCTCTGCAATTTCATTGGTTAGACTTTCAACATAATAACTACCTGCCCAAGGGTCAACAGTTTTAGTAATTTTAGTCTCTTCTTGTAAATATATTTGCGTGTTTCTGGCAATTCTTGCTGAAAAGTCCGTTGGTAAAGCAATTGCTTCGTCTAAAGCGTTTGTATGTAAGGACTGTGTTCCTCCAAAAGCGGCTGCAGTTGCTTCTATACAAGTACGAGCTACATTATTGAATGGATCTTGTTCCGTTAAACTCCATCCACTGGTTTGACAATGTGTTCTTAATGCCAGTGATTTTTCGTCTTTTGGGTTGAATTGTTTGACTAACTTGGACCATATCATTCTACCGGCACGCATTTTTGCGATTTCCATAAAATGATTCATTCCTATTGCCCAGAAAAATGATAGGCGAGGGGCGAATTCATCGATTTTCATTCCTGTCGCTAATCCCGTTCTAATGTATTCTAAACCATCGGCTAGGGTGTATGCTAATTCAATATCGGCTGTCGCACCAGCTTCCTGCATGTGATAACCTGAGATTGATATCGAATTGAATTTAGGCATTTTCTTGCTCGTGAATTCAAATATATCAGCTATGATTTTCATCGAAGGGGTTGGTGGGTAGATATAAGTGTTACGCACCATAAACTCTTTAAGGATGTCATTTTGTATCGTACCGGAAAGAAATTCAGGTTTCACACCTTGTTCTTCGGCAGCGACAATATAAAAGGCCATAATAGGTAAAACGGCACCGTTCATAGTCATCGAAACTGACATTTCATCTAGTGGAATTTGATCGAATAGTACTTTCATATCTTCCACAGAATCGATAGCGACTCCTGCTTTTCCCACATCACCAACTACGCGTTCATGATCAGAATCATAACCACGATGGGTAGGTAAATCAAAAGCAATAGAAAGTCCTTTTTGCCCAGCTGCTAGATTTCGTCTATAAAAGGCATTACTTTCTTCTGCAGTAGAAAATCCTGCGTATTGACGTATTGTCCAAGGACGACGAACGTACATAGTAGTATAGGGACCACGTAAATTTGGCGTAAAGCCAGCACCAAAATCAAGATGGTTGAGTTTTTCAATATCTTTTGCAGTATAGGTAGCTTTCAGTTCTATGTTTTCAGCTGTTAAAAAGCCATCAGCGATAGATTCTTGAATGTCTATATCTTGATTCGAACTTTCTAATTGAATATGTTTGAGGTCATTTCTTATCATTTGACTCTTATTTGCACGTTTAAATTGTAATTGATTACGGAATTGAAATTATTCTGAAGCGAGACGTTCCTGTTCGGTTTTCTCTGCCAGACGTTTTTCTATAATAGGAGTAATCAAGGTCTTTCTTGGTTTAATTTTTACAAAAGGGAACAGCTCTAGATCCTGTTTCATTCTGTCTTGTTTATTAGGATATTTATTAGTTCCTAAAAGCACTTCTTTTCCTGAATCAAATAATTCTTGTTCCTTGTCAGCGCTTTCCTGAATTTTTCTTTTAATGATTCCTTCGTTTAATTGTTTTAGAAATCCACCAGTAGCTTCAATGTCCTTGAATAAAGTCAATGCTTTTTCGGCTAATTGATTTGTTATGTTTTCAATGTAATAACTTCCGTCAGCTGGGTTGTTTACTTTGTCAAAATAGCTTTCGTTTTTAAGAACCAACAGTTGATTTCGGGCAATTCGATCTCCAAATTCATTGTCTTTATGATACAAGGAGTCATAAGGTAAATTTGCTACTGCATCTGCTCCGCCTATAATAGCAGACATACATTCAGTAGTAGTACGTAGCATATTGACATTATAATCATATAATGTTTTATTGCGTTTTGTAGGTGATGCAATGATATGACATTCTAAATTGTGGTTGTATTCTTTGGCTATAAGTTTAAATAATATTCGAATAGCGCGTAGTTTTGCAATTTCGAAAAAATAATTAGTCCCTACCGAAACCTGAAAAACTATGGGTTGACTGATTATAGGAATTCTATTAAAGTATTCATTGGCTTGTCCTAGGCAATAAGCAATTTGCTGAACCATATTAGCCCCGGCGTTTTGATACAAACCTGCGTCAATACTAATTACTGAATTGTCTGTTACTGCTGAAGTTAGCAAGTTTAGACTGTCAAAATTGTTTTTTTCTGTAGTGTTAAACCAGTTTCCGTCTTTGGCTAGTTGACCTATTGGGTCAAGGTTGTAATAGAATTTAGTCTTTTTTTCTTTGGCTAAAGCATCAATATTTTTCACGAAATCGATTGAAAAAAAACTTAAGTTGAAATAAACCGCTACATTTTCTAGAGGTAGTTTTTCAAGAAGTTTTACAATGTCTAAATTTTCATCTTCAATTGTAAAACGAAGGCTTTCGGCACCACGATTCAGGGTGTCTAAAGCTCTTTCGATTGATTTTTCAATGTCAAAAACAAAAATGTTTTGGCATATTTTAAAGTTCGATACCTTAGTGTTTACTGCTAGTACTTTAGAAAGTTCGTCTTTATGATAAAAAGGTTTTACCTTGATGTCTTCGGGCGAGTTCCAGATTAAAGTTTCGTTATAATCGGCACCTTTTAGTTCAAACTGGATTTTTTGTTTCCATTGTTGCGAGCTTACTGGTTCGAAATCTTCAAATAGATTAGTAGCCATTTTATTGTTGGTTTTTATAATTGGGTAATTATTATTTTTTTTCTAAGGTATCACCTTCAAACTCGATGATATAAATGTCTTCACTATCTTTTTTCATATAGTATTTCTCCCGAGCATATTTTTCTATTTGTTCTGGATTTTTGAGCTGTTTTATTTGCTCTTCATCTTTCTTTATCTCATCTTGATAATAGGTTTTGTTGTCTTCGAGTTCAACAATTTCATTGTCTAAATAGCGATGGTCAAAAAAAGAGTAGTTGTCTAGGAAAATCATCCAAACTACAAAAAACAACAGGACCCAAATGTATTTGTTTCCTATGATTTTAAACCATGGCTTGCCTTTATAAGGATTCGTCATTTTTTATTTTTTTAGCCCCGATAGAGCCGATATCCCACGTTTTTACGTGGATAAAGGCGAAAGCGGGAAATAGCTCCTAATTCTTATTTTCGTTAGAAATGATTTTTTTATTAATTTCTGGTATTGCTATAAAAATACAATAAAATTATAGAATTTTTTGATTTATTACCGCTCGGACCACATCTATGGCTACTGTATTGTATTTATCGTTTGGTATAATGATATCTGCAAATGCTTTTGTAGGTTCAATAAATTGTTGGTGCATTGGTTTTAGCGTGTTTTGGTAACGGTTTAAAACCTCCTCCATATCACGACCACGTTCCGCAATGTCTCTTTTTAAACGGCGTATTAAGCGTTCGTCTGAGTCAGCGTGAACAAATATTTTTACATCAAATAATTCTCTTAATTCGGGATTAGACAAAATTAAAATACCCTCTACAATCATCACTTTTCTTGGGTGGGTTGTGATAGTATCTTCGGTTCTATTGTGAGTCACAAAAGAATAAACGGGCTGATGAATTGTTTTATTCTCTTTCAGCTCTTTTAGATGTTTTACTAATAATTCAAAATCAATCGCGCGAGGGTGATCAAAATTGATTAATGCGCGTTCATCAAAACTCAAATTCGAGGTTTCCTTATAATAAGAATCTTGGGAAATGATTCCCACTTCTTTTTCCGGTAATTCATTCATAATCTGATGAACTACGGTTGTTTTACCGCTTCCTGTTCCGCCTGCAATCCCTATAATAAGCATAAAATGTGAGTGTTTTTTATTGATACCACAAAAATAGGAATTTAATCGGGAGTGATTTTGTTTTTCAGGAAATCTTTCAATGATTTAGTGCGTTTTCATTTGGAGCTAATCCAACTGTCTGTTTGAAGTTCTTGCATAAAACACTTTTTTTCTATAGTCCTGAAAGGAGCTTCCTTTGGTCGCTCTTTCAGGACAAGAAAAAATAGCGTTTCAAGCCGCAAAGCTTTACACTACCATTTGGGCTAAGGAGAATTTTAATTGACTTTGATTGTAACCTTTAAATACAAAAAGAGAGAGCCGATTAAACGACTCTCTCTCTTAAAAAGAATTCAGATCTTACTTATTTATTCTTTTTCGCTTTTATCATCATCTCAAGTTGGTCCCAAAGTTCCTCTGGAATTGCCTCTAATAAATTAAATTGTCCTGCGCCTTTCAGCCATTCACCTCCATCAATAACCACAACTTCCCCGTTTACATAAGCAGAAAAATCAGATACTAAATAAGCTGCTAGATTGGCAAGTTCTTGATGGTCTCCCACACGTTTTAATGGCACTTTTTTAGCCATATCAAATTTTTCGGCTAGATCACCCGGCAATAATCTTTCCCAAGCTCCTTTAGTAGGAAATGGTCCAGGTGCAATAGCATTAGTACGGATTCCGTATTTTGCCCATTCTACAGCGAGACTTCTTGTCATTGCTAGAACTCCTGCTTTTGCAGTAGCACTAGGCACTACATAAGCTGATCCTGTCCAAGCATAAGTAGTCACGATATTCAATATTGTAGAAGAGGTTTGTTTAGTGTCGATCCAGTGTTTACCAAAAGCTAGTGTGCAGTTCTTGGTTCCTTTTAACACAATATCAATAACAGTGTCAAATGCATTAGCCGATAATCGTTCTGTTGGTGAAATGAAATTTCCGGCAGCATTGTTTAACAATACATCTACTTTTCCAAAAGCTTTCAATACACCTTGCAACATATTTTCTACCTCTTCATAATGACGAACGTCACATTGTAAAGGCAAACAAGTTCCGCCTGTTTCGGCTTCTAATTCAGCTGCTGTATTCTTTAGTTTTTCTAAATCTCTGGATGTAATGGCAACATTAGCTCCTAATTCAAGGAAATATCGTGTCATTGCTTTTCCTAAACCACTACCACCACCAGTCACTACAATCACTTTGCCTTTTAAGGCATCGTCACGTAACATTTTATCTGTATAATTCATATCGTATTAATTTTTAGAGTTGTAAATATAATAAAAATAAAATAGTATGCACGCATAATAAAATAAATATTCCGATGATTATATGGCACACAATCTTTTGGCAGCTTCTTCCAAAGTAGCGTTGTCTTTTGCAAAACAAAACCGAATTAAATGCAAATCTTTCCCGTCAGCATAAAAAGTAGATATGGGTATGGCTTCCACTCCGTGTTCAGTAATTAACCTTTTACAAAAATCAACATCATTTTCATTTGATATAGTAGCATAAGAGGCTACCTGAAAATAAGTCCCCTCACAAGGCATAAGTTTGAAGCGGCTGTTTTTTAGTAAATTGCGGAAATAGTCTCTTTTTTCCTGATACATACTCCCAATTTCCTCAACAGAAACTACATCTAGGTATTCACTTATGGCAACCTGAGACAGGCTGTTTACGCTAAATACTAAAAATTGATGCACCTTTTTGATTTCTATCATCAAATGTTCCGGCGCAATTAGGTACCCTATTTTCCAACCTGTAATATGAAAAGTCTTCCCGAAAGAGGAAACCATAACGCAACGATTTAAAAGTAGACTGCGAGTATGTGAAGAAATGTGTTTCTCTTCAAAGGTGATGTATTCGTAGACTTCATCCGAGAGTACGATGATTTCAGGGAATTTCAGTAATAATTTTTCTAAAGCCTCAAAATCCGATTCGGTTAAGATTTTCCCGGTAGGATTATGCGGATTATTGATAATAATCATTTTAGTTCTTGAAGAACAGGCTTTTTCTATGGTTTCCCAGTTGGGCGTGTAATCATCATTCAAAGCAACACGAACCGGTTTAGCATTACATAATAAAACAGGCGCTTCATAACAATCATAACTTGGATCTAAAATGATCACTTCGTCATTTGTTTTGATTAATGCTTGAATCGTGGTAAAAATAGCTTGAGTGGCTCCTGCTGTTACCAGAATTTCTGTTTCCGGCCAAACAGTTCTTCCGTATGATTTTTTAATAAGAAGTGCGATTTTAGATAATAGAGGAGGGTAGCCCGCCATAGGAAGGTATTGATGTACATTCTCTTTGGCTAAATTGGCCACAATAGTTGTTAATCGATCATCAACAGGGAAATTTGGAAATCCCTGCGAAAGATTGATGGCATTATATTCGGTTGCCATTTTAGACATTACCGTAAAGATACTTGTGCCAATATTTGGAAGTTTACTCATAAAAAAAATCATTAATTCTAATTATAAAATTAAGTATTTTATAATTAGAATTAATGATAATAATAGATTTTCAAATAAGTATCTCTTTACTTTGATTTGGTCTCTGATGTGTTACCGCCATCATTCCATCCTCTCATAAATTCAGATTTCGATTCTTCCCAATTGTAGATAGTTTCGAAAGCTAAGAAGGCAAGCATCCCTAATACAAATACGTTAATGTCTCTTTTAGTTATTTTCATTTTAATTAGTTCAAAGATTAGTTTGGCTAAAATAGAAAAAACATTTAATTTGTAGTTAAAAAATTACATTATTATATGATAAAAGTGCAAGACGATTGTGTAAGAGTAGTGTTTTTTTAGGTTTTTTTTGTTTCTTTATGAGTTATCTATAATAAAAACTGAATATCTTCGAAAAGAAAAAAAGCACTCCAAATAAAATAAAGTGCTTTACTAGTAGAATATTATTTTTTAGGCATTGGCATATCTGAATTGCCCATATCTCTAATGCAAATGTATTTTCCGTCCCTTTTTTCAAATAGACTCATAAAGTTTCCGCTCATCATTTTAGAATTTTTAGCGTCATCAACCTGGTATCCTCCAATTTCAACAACCTGATTTCCATCATTTGATACGTGTATTTCTTTGGTTTCAAAACTTATTTTTGCATCCTTTGGAAAAGTTTTTAGATCTTCCATCATTGATTCATGAATTGCTTTTTTACCTTCTAAAGGTTTTTTTTCGTTTGAAAAACTAATTGCATCTTCAGCATAATAAATAATACCATCAGTATTTCTTTCATTATAGGCTTTAGCAAAAGCATTTTCCAATTCTTGAATTTCTGTTTTAATTGCCTCTTTGTCAATTATAACTACTGGAGCCTCTTTTATTTGACAGGCTAGCATTAAAGAAATGATAACCAGTACCAATCCTCCCTTTAAAATCTTGTTTTTCATAATTAAATTTAGATTAAAATTTATACTAATGATTTTGTGTAAGATTTGGGATGTTAAATTTAGGTATAAAATACTGATAATCAGTCTTTATGTTGTTTTATTTGTTGGAAGATTTTTTTTATAAATAAAAAAAATCTCGATAATTAAGAAAACTTAAGAGATTTCTAATTATCGAGATTTGCCTTTTTCGTGCTTTAAATTCAATGAATGGATCAAGTAAACTAATACGTTACATTTTATGAATGATAAATATTGTTGGTCGGTTGTGCAAATCGACTGTCTCTTTTTTCCAAGCAGAGGCTCTTTTTGTTTTAATATACTCAGTAGGGAGAGTAATATCTGTGGCAACGCATAGATAAGTTTCAGGATTTAAAGCCTGTAGAATATCTTCTAGCATTTTGTTGTTTCTATACGGAGTCTCAATAAAAATCTGAGATTGATTTTTGTCTTGAGATGTTTTTTCTAAATTCTTTAAGGCTGTTTTTTTCTCCCCTTTTTCAATAGGCAGATATCCATGAAAAGTAAAACTTTGACCATTCATTCCAGAAGCCATCATAGCAAGTAGGATAGAGGATGGGCCAACTAAAGGTACCACCTGAATTCCTTTTTCGTGTGCTAACTTAACAATTACGGCACCAGGATCAGCAACACCGGGGCAACCTGCTTCGCTCATTAAGCCTACATTTTTACCTTCCAATAGTGGTTTAATGAATTCTAGATGCTCTTTTACTTCGGTACGTTTATTTAATACAAAAAGCACTAAATCTGATTGTTTTTTATCTGGACTGACAAGCTTAATTGATTTACGAGCTGTTTTTTCGTTTTCAACAATATAATGGTCAATGAAATCAATACTTCTTTTTATGGTTTGTGGTAACACATCCATAGGATCACAATCACCCATTGTAGTTGGGATTAAATAAAGTTTTCCTAATAAAGTAGTTGGTTTCATAAGTATGATTTTATGTTTCTATTTGATAAGATAGCCAGAAGGCTTCAATTAGAATGTTATTTGTGAAAATTTAGGAATGCTTGGCAATTAACTTTTCAGCAATTATGGTGCAAGCTTCATCAAGCATGTCGTAAACAATATCAAATCCGTTTGTTAATCCAAAATAAGGATCAGGAACATCTACATTTTCTTTTGGAAATAATTCGTTCAGGATGATTTGTACTTTGTTTTTTTGTTCGGGATTTTTAGCCAGTTCAATTACATCATCATAATTGGATTTATCCATAACATAGATATAATCAAAGGTGTCAAAATCAGTAGTTTTGAATTGCCTCCCTTTTTGTTTTGAAATGTCTAGTTTGTTTATTTTGGCTGTAGCAATGGAACGGGCATCGGGAGATTTACCCACGTGCCATGGACCAGTTCCTGCGGAATCTACAGTAAATTTGTTTTTAGGAAGTTTTGAAGCTAAAATACCTTCAGCAAGTGGAGACCTGCATATATTTCCTAAACAAACCATTAATATTTTTACGGGCATGATGCGTTTATAGCGTTAATTTTTTATGAATGTCTTCGACAAATTTCTTGAAATGTTTGTCGGTTGCAACTAAATTGTCAACAGTTTTACAAGCGTGTAAAACAGTAGCGTGATCACGATCTCCAATTTGAGAACCAATATTTGCTAAAGAGGCTTTAGTGAATTTTTTGGCGAAAAACATAGCCAGTTGTCTTGCCTGAACGACATGTCTTTTTCTGGTTTTTGACTGCAGCGTTTCTAAATCCAATTGAAAATAGTCCGAAACAATTTTCTGAATGTAATCGATCGAAATTTCGCGTTTTACATTTTTCACAAATTTTTCAACTACACTTTTGGCCAATTCAATGGTCACTTCTTTCTTGTTGAAAGAAGATTGTGCAATAAGAGAAATAATTGCTCCTTCTAATTCACGCACATTTGATTTAATGTTGCGAGCAACATATTCAATTATCTCTTCAGGAATTTCAACTCCATCACGATACAGAATATTTTTCAGGATTGAAATTCTAGTTTCATAATCAGGTTGGTGTAATTCAGCAGACAATCCCCATTTGAAACGTGATAATAAACGTTGTTCAATATCTTGCATGTCTACAGGCGCTTTATCAGAAGTCAGGATTACCTGTTTTCCGTTTTGATGCAAGTAGTTAAAGATATGGAAAAACACATCTTGTGTTCCTGATTTTCCAGAAAGGAATTGAACGTCATCAATTATTAAAACATCGATAAGCTGATAAAAATGAATGAAATCATTTCTATTGTTTTTCTTAACCGAATCAATATATTGTTGTGTGAAAATTTCAGCTGAAATATATAAAACTGTTTTTTCAGGGTATTTGTCTTTTATTTCTACACCAATAGCATGCGCTAAATGGGTTTTTCCTAAACCTACACCACCAAAAATCAATAATGGATTAAAGGAAGTCCCACCTGGTTTATTGGCAACAGCCATACCTGCAGAACGAGCTAGTCTATTAGAATCTCCTTCAAGGAAATTATCAAAACTGTAATTGGCATTAAGTTGCGATTCAATTTTTAAATTTCTAATACCAGGAATAACAAAAGGATTTTTTAATTCTGGGTTTAGGTTTTTAAAAGGAGCATCAACTTCTTGTGGTTTCATGGGAACACGATTTGAACTAGGCAATTGCTCCGTAAAGGGTTGCTTATTACCATAAGTGTTTTCCATTTTGATTTTATAGAGTAACTTTGCGTTTTTACCAAGTTCTTTAGTTAAAGCAACTTTTAATAATTTCACATAATGCTCTTCTAACCATTCGTAGAAAAATTTACTAGGAACCTGAATATATAATGCGTTATCGGTAAGTTCAACTGATTTGATCGGTTCGAACCAAGTTTTGAAAGCTTGATCCTGAATGTTGTCTTTAATAAAAGACAAACAGTTTTCCCATACTGATTGAGCAGTTTTGTTCAT